>NZ_FMZJ01000002.1 GCF_900101455.1 Sphingomonas sp. YR710
CGTTCAAGGGCTGATCGCTCTAACGATCTGCAGAGGCGCGGAAGCGAACCGGGAAATCCAACTCACCGCCGCCGGTGAAAAGGGCTCTAGGCGGGGTCCGCTGAGTCGTCAAGCAAAAATGTAACAATAAAAAAAAGGCCCGGAAAACCGGGCCCTTTTATCAAGAAAGCGAGTAGGATCGTCCGCCCCCACCCTCCGCGATTCGATGATCAGTTGCCGGTCGTCAGGAATCGCGCCGAAAGCACCGGCGAGAACAGCTGGTTGATAATGCCGACAAACTTGCTGACCGGATTGGACGCGGCGTTGGCGATGTAGATGACGTCCTTGTCCTGCATCCGGAAACTCTGCGCGATGAAATAGCTTTCGGGCCGCATCATGTTGAGACGATAGATTACGGGCGGGTGGCCCGCCGCAATCTCCGCTGCATTATAGCGGAACAGAAATACCGCACTGGCATCGGCCTGCGCATCGTTGGGTCCGCCCACGCGCGCAACGGCTTCGGCCAGCGAAACCGTCGGCGCATCAAACGGAACCTGCGACACCTTGGACGTTGCCCCGAACACACTGAAGCTGCGCGGCTGACGGACGAGTTCGATCCTGTCGCCAGGCAGCAGTGTAAGATCGTCGGGACTGCCCGATCGAATATCTCCAAGCCGCATCTCTGCCATCTGCCCGCCACGCGTAACCCTTATCAGCGTGTCAGCGCTCACCGCCTTGGCACCGCCCGACGTCGCGACGGCATCGAGCAATCTTTCGCGGGCTGCACTGAGCGGAATCCGACCCGAGCGACTGACGTCGCCGAACACATAGGCACTGTTGCCGGGACTGTTCACGACCGTCACGAGCGCTTGCGGACTCTGCGACTTCCCATGCAGCGCCTGTTCGATCATCCGCTGGACGTCATAAGGTGTACTACCCGCAACCGAAAGCCGGCCAACATACGGCAGACGAATCGTGCCGTCAGGCGCCACGACAATCGTCCCCAGACGCTGCGTTCGCGCGCTGGAATCCAGCGCATCGGAACCGATCACGGCGGAGGCGCCGCCAAAGTTGGTCGCCCCCCCAAACAAAGTCATCCCAACTTCATAGATATTGATCTGCAGTTCATCGCCCGGCGCTATCGTATCGACGCGCCCTTCCCTCGCCAGCACCGCCAACCGCCCAGCCCCGGCCACAACATCATCACCGCCTGCCACGAGTCGCTGAAACGCCGCTGCATCGAGGTTGACGACCTGGAAGGTCAACGGTGCCTGCGCGTGACGCGCGCCCCTTTCGACCTGCCGGGCTGTAGGGCCGCTCGATGGCAAGGTCGTACAGCCCGAAAGCAATAGCGCCATTGTGGCTAGCCCAACGGGCATCATCGAACGAAAAGGAGCATCAAGCGGCATTAAAAAACCCTATGGAATGGTGTGCGCGAAAACGGGCGAATGTCGGCACCGGGCCATTCGGCACGGCCAACCGCATCAGGCTGCCCGCATTTGGAGACCGTGGTGCACTTCGCATGCTTCAGCAACCGTGTCGTAAAATGTCAGATTGCCGGCATAAAGCACTGCGCCGCGCTGGCAATATTGCTGCAGCGTATGCGGGTCATGTGAAATCATCACCAACGTGCCAGTCTCGCGCCTTTGCTGAAGCGCCTGCTCACTCTTGGCCCGAAACCGCTCGTCGCCTGCGCCGGTGATTTCGTCAACAAGATAGCAATCGAAATTGATCGCCAGGGAGATGCCGAAAGCGAGCCTCGCGCTCATGCCGGCGGAATAGGTGTGCACCGGATGATAAAGATAGGGGCCCAACTGCGCGAACTCCTCGACGTAGGCGAGTAGCTCCTCCTCAGGCTGGCGATAAATTCGTGCTATGAAGCGCGCATTGTCCGCGCCCGTCAGCACGGATTGAAAACAGCTTGCGTAACCAATCGGCCAGCTGGTCGTCATGGTCCGGGTAATCTTGCCGGTGGTCGGCTGCTCCACACCCGAAATCAACCGCATCAGCGTCGACTTCCCGGCACCATTGGCGCCACAAATGCCGATACTCTCGCCACGGCGGATCTGAAATGTCAGGTTACTGAAAACCTGCTTGTGGAACTTCCGTATATGGTAGGTTTTGGAGACGTCCTCGAACGAAATCATCAACTCTGCCTTACCGAAACCAAAACTGAACCACCACCGACCATTAATCGCTGGACGATCGATGACCGCACTGCGATGCAAAATCATAGACCATGACATTCGAAACGCAAAATATTCCCGTCGCGATCGACGCCAGGATGCTCGGCTCACACGGCACAGGCGTCGCCACTTACGCCCAAGCCTTGCGTGACGCCATCAATGCATGTGCGGCTGAGCCGTTCCATGTGGTCGATCGAACCTGTAGCCATGGACTTCGAAGCAGTGGCCATATCGAGCGCTGGTATCGCTGGTGCAGTGCGTGGAGCGATCGGCCACGCACCCTCACACCCCGGGCCCAAACATTTTGGGGCAGAGACATTTTTCGCCTTGGCCAGGTATATTTCGATCGCCACGGTTCGCTGCTTGATCTGGAGGTGAAGAATCCACCCGGGATCGTCCACTGGACTTACCCTTTGCCCGTGCGTCTGGCGGGATGGATCAATGTCTATACGGTGCATGACGCGATCCCGCTGAATGCACCCGAGCTGACTCCGATTGATGGCCGCCGGCATCGAGCGTTGCTGAAGGCTATCATTGCAAGCAACGGCCGGGTCATGACCGTCTCGGAGGCTGCACGACGCGATATCGTGGACGCTCTCGGCTGCTCCGAAACCAGCGTGTCGACATGCTTGTCAGGCCTGTCTGCCTCGGTCGATCATCCGACCATGCTGCCTGCGGGTCTCCTGCCCGGCACCTTTTTCCTCGCCGTTGGAAGCGTCGAACCCCGCAAGAACCTGTCACGGCTCGTCGAAGCCTACCAGGCCAGCGGGGTGCCGCACCCCCTTGTGATCGCAGGGCCGCGAGGATGGCAATGCGAAGCGATCGAGGCGTTCATCGCCAAGACCCCGGGGGTTGTTCGACTTTCTTCAGTGTCGCGCGATCAATTGCTAACACTGCTGACTGCCGCCAGGGCATTGTTATTTCCGTCGCTCGCCGAAGGATTTGGCCTGCCGATCGCCGAGGCAATGACATTGGGAACGCCGGTTCTGACATCTCGAATAGCCGCCACATCGGAGATCGCCGGGGGTGCAGCGCTATTGGTGAATCCGGAATCCGCCGCCGATATCCAAGCTGCAATTCGCAGGCTCAGCGTCGACGACCGTCTTCGCTCAGAGCTCGCCACGGCAGGGCGGGAACGCGCCCGAGCATTCACCGTTGAGGCATTCGGCGCTCGTCTGAAATCATTTCACGCACGGTTGCTGGAGGATGAAGGTTGGATAAATCGCCGAACAACCCTAAGCGCAATTTCATGAAGCAGAGAATATCCGACCAATGACGCGCCTGACCATCGGCATCGACGGCTACAACCTCGCCATGCCCCGGGGGACCGGCGTCGCCACATATGGATTCGCGCTGACGCAGGCGATCGCTGGCATGGGCCATCGCACCAACGCCATATTCGGATTGGATGTCGGATCTAAGCCCGAAACCCGTGAACTCCTGTTCTTCGACAAGTTCGGTCGCACGCCACAGAAAGAAACACGCAAGCAGAAGCAGCGCAGGCTAGCCCGTGAAATCTGGCAGTCTTTCTTCACCGCAAACGCAGACGATGTTCCCATGACGGAAGCGGTCGAGAAGCAGAGCTTTTCTTATAGCCTGCCGAGCTTCGATCGCGTCGTCAGCAGTCCGCGCCTGTTCGAGGTCGCCCATTGGCACCTCCAATTCTTCAATCGGTTTCTGACCCTGCGGATGGATAATCCACCGGATATCATGCACTGGACCTACCCTGTGGCGGTCAAGCTGGCCGGCGCTAAGAACATCTACACGCTGCACGATCTCGTTCCGCTGCGGCTGCCTTATGCCACGCTCGACTACAAGCACCTCTATTACCGGCTGATCGAGCGCTGCGTTCTCGATGCCGACCATATCTGCACAGTTTCCGAATCGAGCCGGAATGATATCCTGTCGCGCTTTCCTATCGCGCCGGAAAAGGTCTCGAACACCTATCAAACCGCACCGATGCCGCCCGAGGCGCTGACGCGCGATGCGGGCGAGGATGCCAGGATGATCGAAGGCATGTTCGATCTTTCCGAGCGCGGCTATTTTCTGTTTTTCGGCGCGCTCGATCCCAAGAAGAATATCGGAAGGATCATCGAGGCCTATCTTACCACACGAACGCAGACGCCATTGGTTATCGTCGGCGCACGCAATTGGGGTACCGAACAGGAATCGCGGATGTTGGGCGGCGGAAATGTTTCCGTGTACGGCCACAATGTCAGCAATCGGATCGTCCAGCTCGACTATTTGCCGCGTGATCTGCTGTTCCGTCTGATTCGCGGTGCCAAGGCGGTGTTGTTCCCATCGCTGTTCGAAGGTTTCGGCCTGCCGGCGCTCGAGGCGATTCAACTGGGCACCCCGGTGATCAGTTCGAACATCAGTTCTCTACCTGAAGTCGTCGGCGAAGCCGGCCTGCTGGTCGACCCTTATGACGTCCAAGCGATCGCCAATGCCATGGCCGCAGTGGATTCGGATGCGGAACTGGGCGAACGGCTCCGCAAAGCCGGCCAGAGGCAGAGCGCGAAATTCACGTCCGAAGCCTATCGTGCCCGGTTAGCGGCAATGTATGACGTCGTCATGGGAAGTGCCCGATGACGTCGATCGGAATTGCGAATGCCAAAACCGACGGTATTCGCGAGCTCGACCCGTTTGCCTTCTTCTCCGGGCATGCAAGTGCGATCAGGCCGCTGGGTGGCCCCGATCGTGGTCCAGACCCAAAATATGGCTTCCACACCCTTTATTCCGAATTTCGCCCGGGGCCGATTGTCTTCACAATCCGCTTCCACGATTTCAAAGTGACGACGGGAGAATTGGGCATCCACCTCAACGCCTATGTCCCGGCCAGCGGCAACCATGCCACCCTGGTGGGCGCGCTCCGGCGACAGATGACCGAAATTGCCGAAGGCGGGAGTGAGGTGAGCCTGCGCATCAACGCCGTCGCTGGTGTGACCTACGCGGTTTTCGGCTATTGTCCCGATTATACCGACGCTGAAGCCTCGGCGATCACGATAACAATAGAGGAATTGGGCACCGAGGACGTCGAAATCGTCCCACCAGAAGCGTTGGAAGCCAGCCGCTTCGGCGCCGCGGTCGAGCGCCCCAGCGCGCTGGTGGATAATGGTCCTGCCAGCTTCGAGGATCCGGTTTCGCAGGTGATGACCTTGCGACAACTGGAAGAGCCCTGCTATTTGGATTCGATTAAGGCCCTCAGCAGCAGTATGGGAACGGCCAATCTATGGAGCCGGGCGTTCATTCTCCAGGCGCTCAAGCGATACGGTATGCTCGAAGCCGGTGCTCAAGGGCTGGCGCTGGGCGACGCCGACGGCATTCTAGCAGCCGCAATCATGCGCCAGGGGTGTTCGGTCGTGACAGCCACTCCCGCGACCGAACATGACTTAACTTCATTCGATCCCAATCTGACGCCCGAAGACATTTTGCGCGTTCAATCTTCGATGCGGTCATTACCGTTGACAGAGCTGCCTCCCGACCTCCGTGGTTTCGACTTCCTATGGTCCATAAGCATTGTCGATCGAGCCCCGATTATGAACGAGTTCAGCGCGTTCATTCATGATTCCATGCGTGTGCTCAGACCGGGCGGCCTCGCCGTTCATGTCTTTGGCATCGTGACCGCAGAGGGGAAATACGAGGCGGATGGCCTCCAGCCGATTTCCCGAAAAGCGATGGAACGACTGGCGCTTACGCTGATCGCCCGCAATCACGAAATCGCCCAGCTCAATTTTGGCTACGGAACCGGTGACGATGCCCCCTATTTCGGCCTCTCGCCTTTATCACCCGCGATCGAAACGGCGCCATTCGGACTAATCGTGCGTCGGAACGCCAACGGCGGTCGCATCTGACGATCCTTTCGGTTACGAGGCGCCGTTCATGTTCGTGGATACCATAACAAAATCGACTGCAGATACATTGAGGGTAATCGATGCTTAAAGATTTGCGTAGGTTCGCCTATGCGTGGTGGAAGGACCTCAAAAATGGTCGCAGATCCGATGAGCCAAGCATCCCCCTGCAGCCTTTCGCGTTCTGGCCAACACATGCGAGCGCAATCTGCGATGCAGGTGGAACAGAGCCAAGCCTCGTGCCAGGCTATGCGTTCCACACCAAATATGTGCTCTCCACCGGCGGCACGATCCGCTTTAGCATCAGCCTCGCCGGACTGAGCGCAACCAAGGGGAAGCTTCTGCTCAGCATCAATCGGCTTGACGAGCAAGGTGTACCAAGCCGGACGCCGCCGAAGGTCAAGGAGATTGCGCTGGCTACACTGGCCGCCAACGGCAATAGCATCGAGATCTCGCAACTGGGGCTGCGCTCGCATTATTATGCGATCATGGGGGTTCTTACCGAGGATTCGGATGCGCGAGCCGAACGGATCGAGATCTCGGGTACCGGCATCGATAATAATGAGGCCTTCGCCACGCGGCTCGATGCGGCGCGTACAGCATTTCTTTCGACCCCCGGAACGGGGATTTTAGAACATTATATCTCTTCTGAACGGGCCACGCTCGAGCAGCCGCGATCGCAGATGTGTACCGCATATCAGATGGGCGAACCCATTTACGCCGAATGGTGCCAACGCATGGGCGCCAGCCCCAGCCTTCATCGCAAACAGTGGGAATTCGTGTTCATCCTGCGCTCCCTCGAATATTATGGGGCGTTGCGCGAAGGCGCGCGCGGTCTCGGTTTCGGTGTCGGCATTGAACCACTCTCATCATTGTTCGCAGCGGCGGGATGCAAAATCGTAGCGACCGATCTGGCGCAGCATGACGAGCGCTCGCTGGTGTGGGACAATACCCACCAACTCGGCGCCAACTTGGATCATATTTTCCAGCCCCATTTGTGCAATCAGGCCGAATTTTACGAGCGCGTGTCTTTCCGTCCCGTTGATATGAATGCCATTCCGGCCGATCTTCGGGATTTCGATTTTACCTGGTCCAGTTGCGCATACGAACATCTCGGCTCTATCGAGGCCGGGCTCGCCTTCTTTGAAAACTCGCTGGCTTGCCTGAAACCCGGTGGAATAGCCGTTCACACGACCGAACTCAATTTGAGCTCGAACAGGAATACCATGGATACCGGCACTACGGTTCTTTTCCGCCGCCGAGATTTCGAAACACTGGCGCGGCGGCTGATCGCCGCCGGCCATGACGTGATACCGATCACCTTCGACAGCGGCGACAGCGAACTCGATCATGTGATCGACATACCGCCCTATTCTGCAGACTCACACCTGAAGCTCGCACTGTTGCGGTGGGTATCGACCTCATTCGGAATGGTCGTACGCAAGGGGCCGCGCCTTGTAGCATAACCCGGAGCCCACCTGCGCCAAGCAGCAGAAGTGAGGGCTACCGCCCGGGCCAACGCTTCCGTGCTTCCATGCCATGAGCGGATAACGCCGCCAACTCTCCCAGCAACTCCTCCACCTGATCCAGCGGCCATGCATTCGGTCCGTCCGACCGTGCCCGCTCCGGTTCCGGATGTGTCTCCATGAAGAGCCCCGCCACGCCCACCGCCACCGCCGCGCGTGCCAATACGGGCACGAACTCGCGCTGCCCGCCCGATGTCGCCCCCTGCCCACCCGGCAACTGCACCGAATGGGTGGCGTCGAATATCACCGGGCAGCCAGTTTCGCGCATGATCGCAAGGCTGCGCATATCGACGACCAGATTGTTGTAACCGAACGACGTTCCCCGCTCGGTCACCATGATCGCCGCATCGGCATGGCCTGCCGCCCGCGCCGCGCCGCGCGCCTTGTCGACGACATGCACCATGTCGTGCGGCGCCATGAACTGGGCCTTCTTGATATTCGCAGGCCGCCCGCTGGCGCCGATCGCCTCGATCAGGTCGGTCTGCCGAGCCAGGAAGGCGGGCGTCTGGAGGATATCGACCACCTGCGCCGCCGCGCGCACCTGCTCGACATCATGAACGTCGGTCAGCACGGGCAAGCCGGTTTCCGCGCGAACCTTTTCCAGAATGCGGAGACCCTCATCGATTCCCGGTCCCCGGAACGATTGCCCGGAACTGCGATTGGCCTTGTCGAACGAGCTCTTGAAGATCACGAACAGGTCCAGGCGATCGGCGATCGCCCGCAACCGCGTTGCCGTACGCATCACCAGATCTTCGGATTCGATCACGCACGGTCCGGCAATGACGAACAGCGGAGCGTTCAGTCCGACCTCATGACCTAGTAATTGCACGTCGCGCTTCTCCCGATTTGCCCGCCCTATGGCCGTTCAGGCGACGCATGCCTATCCTCAATTTCGAGCATGGCCGACGTCAGCTATTCACAATCGCCAATTGCGCCGGAGCCAGACCCCCGATGGGATCAATGCCGAAGCGCGCGCGTTCAAATGGCCGCTGTTCGGCTGGCGACAGAAAGAGACCCCGGCTGATCAGCCATCGCCCGAGGTCGGCGCGCGCCGTCACCCACACCGTGATCGGCGCGATCGCGAGGCCGAGCGCCACGGGCAAGCTCCATATGGTGCCGGGGACACCAAGCAGGACAGCCGCAAGCATCGTGGCACCCAAACCGACATGCCAGCGATATCGACCGACGACCTCGCGGATATCGAGCCCATCCGCGGATCGCCGCTGCGGCATCCAGCCGCTCCTGGTGCCGCGCAATATATCGATGATCGCCATCGTCTGGCTCAGCATCGTCACAGGCGCCGCGGCAACAGACACCACGACCTCCAGCACCGTGCTGCCCAGCACCCGCCCCCAGCCGCCCATTACCGCGAGCTGCCTTTGGTCAAAACTCAGGGTCAGCAAGGCGAGCAGCTTTGGCCCGAATAACAATATGGCGGTCAGGCCCAGCAACCAGCCCGATGACAGCAGCACAGTGCCTTCGATATTGCCGCGAAGCTGCTCGACCATCCCCAGAATCAGCAGCAGGAGCCATAATGGCGATGTAAGATAGGCCGAAGCTCCCATCAGCAGCTGGAGCCGGCTCACCCAGTGAAAGCCCGCCGCACGCAGCAACTGCAGGTGCTGGAGATTCCCCTGGCACCATCGGCGATCTCGCACGGCATAATCGATCAACGTCGGTGGAAACTCCTCATAGCTGCCGTCGGACAATGTCACCATATGGACGGCCCAGCCACACCGCCGCAGCAGCGCCGCCTCGACCATGTCATGGCTCAGAATATGGCCGCCGAGCAGGCCAGATTCGAGCTCCGGCAGGCCGCAGCTTTCGGCGAAGGCGCGGACGCGCAATATCGCGTTGTGGCCCCAGAACGTCGCCTCGGTGCCCGACCACCATCTTAATCCGACCGAGCCTATGGGGCCGTACAATGCCGCTGCGAACTGGTGCCAGCGGGCGAACATAGTCTGCCCGTTGAGCAAGGCCGGCACGGTCTGGAGCAGCCCGATCGTCGGCCGCGCCTCCATCGCCGTCGCCAACCTCACCATCGCCGGACCGCTCATCAGGCTATCGGCGTCGAGAACGATCATATGCTCATAGGCCGCGCCGAAACGCCGCACCCAATCGGCGATATTGCCTGGTTTGCGGGCAATATTGTGCGGGCGGCGGCGATAATAGACCTTCGCCTCGGCATGAGCGCGCAACCGGCGGAAGGCCAGATATTCGCCCGCGAAGGCATTTTCGTGCGAATCACTCAGGATGAAGAAATCGAACAAGGCGTGGGCGCCAACCGCGTGCACCGACTCGATCATCGATTCCAGCCGGCGCGATACCGCTGTGATATCCTCATTATAGATGGGAAGCAGCACCGCCGTCCGCGCCCTGGGCAGCGTCAGCGGTACCGCGGGCTCTTCCACCACGCGCCCTCGCGCCAGCAGGACGAAAAAGCCAGCGAGCGCGTTAAGAAAGCCGAAGGAAATCCAGGCGAACAGGCCGAAGAACAGCAGGAAGAAGGCGACATCAACGATATCTATGCCGTCCGCTCCCCACAACGCGAAGAGTTCATGCGCCGCCAGCAGACCGAGCAGGAAACTGCCTGTGATCAGATACATCCGGCGTTGAAACACCGGTCCGAAATAATCGAGCGGCGCATCCTGTCGATCCGCCGGACGCCTGGCAAAATCCTGCACCGGCATCGACAGCGGCGCTTCTGGCGGCAGATCGGCTTCGCAATCCGATAAATGGCCGGAATGGGCGGGATGATCCTTTTTGGTCAGATACAAACGCAAATTCCCATGCAAAATTGTCGGTGCCGGCCCCTCACGCCTTCATCCACAATGTTCGCCGCGAGTCAGCCCTACATGAGGCAGGATGAGACAACCCTGTGTCCAATGGTCGGTTCCCAGCCAACGCGCGTCGTACATCAATAGAACTGGCTTATCAGCGTTTCCGAAATCGCTAATCTTTTCATTCGCAGCGTTGCACGCACGTTCACCGCGGCATCGCTTTTGGTCAGGTCGACGATCAACCGCCAACGCGCCTTGCGCCCCACAACGGGATAGGTGTGGACGGCCAATACCCGCCCGCTATCGATTGCGACGTCCGGCACCACATCGGAATCCCGCGTCAACCCCTGCAGCGCGGCGCCTTCGAAGTCGACAACGAGCCTCCGCGCGCCTTGTATCGGATCGGTGCCAGGGCGGCCCGCGGTGCCCGTCCAGCGATCGACCACCCGCGCCAACGGCCCAGAGTCGGGCTCGGTCGCGATCCAGCGCAGCCGATAGTCGAAGGTCAACTCCGCACCTTTTCGCGCGGGTGCCGCGGGGGTCCAGAAAGCGACCACATTGTCTTCATATTCACGGGTCGTCGGAATCTCGTACAAGGTGACGGCACCTGCACCCCAATCGCCGATCGGTTCGACCCACAGGCTCGGTCGCTTTTCGTAAAAGACGCCGTCATCCTGATAATGATCGAAATTCCGGTCGCGCTGCAGCAACCCGAAACCCTCCGGAGTGCCGGTGTCGATGAAGCTGTTGATCGTGGGATGCGGCGGATTGCCGAGCGGCCGGCAAATCCGCTCGCCCGCATGGTTATGGATCACCAGCCGATCCGAATCATGAATTTCCGGGCGCCAGTCGATACCCTGCGCGCGATTGCCTTCGTCATACCAGAACATGCTGGTGAGCGGAGCAATGCCCAATCGTTCGATATCCTTGCGGAGCCAGAGCCGCATGCTAACATCCTGCGTCACTCCACCCGGCCCATTTCGATTGACGAAACGGTACACACCCATGACGCTCGTACCCTCCAGCAGCGCGTAGAGCGTCAGCGCCTTGTCCGCGCCGCGCTCGATCCAGAAACGGGTAAAGACCGGAAACTCCTCGCGACCGTCGATCCCGGCGTCGATCGCGAGCCCCCGCGCCGACAGGCCATATTGATCGAGCGCACCGGCCGAACGGAAATAGGATGCGCCCTGAAAGGCCAGCCAGTCACTCTTGCCACCGCGCGCCATGATCCGCAGTCCGGCGATACCCGCCGGTATATGTGGGGCCGGCCCGCTGCCCGGCGTAACCGCAAACATATCGGCGGCATGCATGATGCGCCGCGCGACTCCCCGATCGACGATGTTGATCTCGACGGGCACCGGGGCGTGCTTGATCAACGGAAACAGCCGCACCGCATAGCCATCGTCCGGGCCGATCGTTCGTTCCGGGCGGAACGTGATCCGGTTCGCATCATCATAATCGATCGCGGCGGCGGCCGGATCCGCGCCAGGCAGAGGCTGAGCCGGACCATGCGCCAATGTCCGCGCATGCGCGATCAGCCAGTCCCACGAAAATGGCTGGCCCGCTCCCGTAGCGGCCTGGACCTTCGCCGATCGGGCGGCCACAATCCACGCTGCGCTCAACATCGCCATACACCCGCGCCGCGTGATCATCGTTTTTTCGCCCGAATACACCCTTACGAATCCCATCATGTCGACACGATCGCTGCGTTGCACGACATATCATTGCGCCATGCTGAATAGGCGCCGACTTCAAATCCGCTCGCTTGTTCGCGGCCGGCAGTGAGCGTAGGATCGCCCGACAATCCTTGGCCGGAGAGACGAGGTGGCAGCGATCAAAGCATATAGGCTGGCAGCCTTGCTCGTATTGGCGATGGCCGTGCCGTCGATTGCGACCACAGCCGAACCCGAAGCACCCGAACTCATTCAGGGCGCCAACGACCTGAGCACTCGACTCACCGTACCCGTAACGATCAACGGGGCCGGCCCCTATAATTTCGTTGTCGATACCGCCGCAGAGCGTACCGTCATCTCACGCCAGCTGGCCGGTCGCCTCGCGCTTGGCCGGGGCAAGAGCGTGACTGTGCTCAGCGTGTCGGGCTACAATCAAATCGATACTGCCGTCGTGCAGTTGCTCCAGCTGACGGCCGGCAGGAACCGGCTGTCAGGTCTTGAGGCGCCGATGATGGAAGAAGCCGATCTCGGGGCGTCGGGGCTGCTCGGCATCGACAGCCTTAAGTCGAAGCGCGTCGTAATGGACTTCAAAGCGCGACGGATGACAATTGTCGATTCGGTCAATGGTGGGCATGACAGCGACGAAATCGTGGTCACCGCGCGCAGCAAGTTCGGGCAGTTGATCCTTGTCGATGCCTCCGCCAACGGAATGAAGGTCAACGTCGTCATCGATACCGGATCGCAAGTGTCGATCGGTAATCCCGCGCTCAGGGCGAAGCTCGAAAAACGCGGGCAGCTCGGCGTGGTAACGCCAATCTCGATCCTCAGCGTCACTGGCGGACGTACACCGGCTGATTATACGTCGATCGCCCATGTCAGACTCGGCACAATTTCCGTCGATACCATGCCGGTCGCCTTTGCCGATGCGGAGATCTTCCATCGACTCGGGCTGTCGCAAAAGCCGGCGATCCTGCTCGGCATGGACGTGCTCCGCGGGTTCGATCGGGTATCGGTGGATTATGCCAACCGCTCAGTTCGCTTCATCCTTCCCGGGGAGGCCTGGGGTCCGCCGCCGCGGCTGGCCAGCGCCGATCGTCGTTCAGCAGGCTGAAATAGCCGCTGGACGCATCGCACGACACGCTTACTATCGACCGGAATTCCCGAGAGGACTGAACCGATGATCAACACGCCGACGCTTAGGACCATGGCAGCAATGGCGGCTCTCGCGATGCCACTAGCGGCGCAAGCCGCCCTCGCCCCCGGCGCCATCGCGCCCGCCATCACGACGCAGGCAGCACTTGCCGGCAAATCCTTTAGCTTTTCGCTCGCCGATGCGCTGAAGAAGGGACCGGTCGTGCTCTATTTCTTCCCGGCGGCCTTTACGTCGGGCTGCACGGTCGAGGCGCATGAATTTGCCGAAGCGACCGACGACTTCGCCAAAATGGGCGCAACCGTGATTGGCCTGACCGCTGGCAATATCGACAGGATCAACGAATTTTCGTCGGTCGAGTGCCGCAACAAATTTGCGGTTGGCATCGCGACGCCGGCCACGATCAAAAGCTATGATGTCGCGCTTGCGGTGAAGCCGGGCTGGAGCGATCGCACATCTTACGTGATCGCGCCCGATGGCAAGATCGTCTTTGCGTATTCGGCGCTCAGCCCGGCCGGGCATGTCTCGGGCACGATGAAAGCCGTGAAGAGCTGGAAAGCCACGCATTGAGCCATCATGCCGGCGCGGCGACACGTGCCGCCTGAGGGGCGCGACCGATAAATGGCCGCGCCCGATCGGCCTATTTGACGCCGTGGAGGGCGACGGTTGCCGGCATCGTCGATGCCGATTGATTCCCATTCGTTGCCATAGCAATGACGCTTCGGGCCTGCTTCTCCGCACTCGCCGCGGCATCGCCGGTACAGCCGCTATCAGCCGGCAAGCGGGGACCGCGATCTCCGCCGAAGGTGCAGACTTCGCGAACGGCCATAGCGAGCCGGGCATGGAGGGACTTCCGCCCCACCGCACTGCGCAGATCAAGGTCGGCGATCTTCACATTCGCGATTTTGCTGTTGGAATCGACCGGGCTGGCCGAAACGCTGATCAGATCGTCGTGGGCAGCGATTGCTGCGGCCGACAGAGTTGCAGCAAGCACGATCGCTACCAGCGAACCGGCCTTGCGTGCATGCGGCAAAAATGCCGTTGGGGGGACTGTCATATCGTTCTCTCCTGCGAGGCGCGACCCTTATGCAGATCTTCGCCGTACGATTATGCTGCGCCATATCGACGCAGCAAATATATTAGGCTTGCGGCTCGACCGATACAAGCGATCGCCCGGATTTCCGCGGAAAAGCATGACATTGCCTATCTGCCTGAAAAGTCACGCTCCCTTGTCCGAGCGCGCAATTTCATCTCGCTGCTTCGGCTTTCCTTTTTCCCGTCAGCTTCCTACTCTGCGCTTATGACCAGGCGATTGCATTGAAATGACATCCGAGTCCCGCCCCCTCGATCACAGTCAAGCCGAACAACTTCTCCGTATTGGCAGAGACGCCCTGCGCGGTGGCGACGCGCGAACCGCCAGGCAGAATTTCGAGCAGGCAATCGCGGCGGGCATAACCTCACCACCATGGTTTCTCCTGGCGCAGGCATGCCGAATGCTCGGCGACCTATCGGCGGAGAACATGGCGCTTGATCGATTGCTGGCGGCAGAGCCCCGCCATATCGGTGCACTCATCGTTAAGGGCGATGCGCGCGCCCTTGCAAACGATCGGCGCGCGGCGAGCACTTATTATCGCATGGCGCTCGGTGCGGCATCGGTATCACCAGCGCCGGTCGCCGCGGGAATTGCCGGCGAATTGCGCCGTATCGAGCGCTATCTGAGCGAGGCCGCCGGCCAATATGACGACCATCTGAAAGAAACGCTCGCGAACGCCGGTTTCGACGGAAACGCGATGGGGCCGCGGATGAGCGAAGCGCTCGATATCCTCTCGGGCAAAGCTGACGTCTTCCTCCAGCAGCCCAGCACCTTCTTTTTTCCACGCCTGCCGCACATCCAGTTCTACGAACCCGAGGCGTTCGACTGGGTCGCGAAGATCGAGGCGGCAGCCCCGCAGATCGAAGAGGAACTGCGCCGTTTTCTCACCGTCAGCGACGACGCGTTCCGTCCCTATGTCGAAGCGGAGCCCAATCGCCCGCGCAAACACCATAGCTTGTATGACGATCCGAAGTGGAGCGCGCTGCACCTGTCGAAGGGCGGGAAGCCCACCGAACATGCGCAGCATTTTCCGACAACGCTCGCCGCCGTCTCCAACGCACCGCTGCCGCAGATCGTCGGCCGGTCGCCGATGATCCTGTTTTCGCTGCTCCGCCCGGACACTCATATCGAGCCGCATAACGGCCTCTTCAACACCAGGCTGATCTGTCACCTGCCGTTGATCGTCCCGCCCGGCTGCGCGTTTCGCGTGGGTAATGAAACGCGAAGCTGGGAGCCGGGGAGGCTCCTGATCTTCGACGATTCGATCCAGCATGAGGCGTGGAATCGCAGCCAGGAAAACCGATTCATCCTGTTATTTGAAATCTGGCGGCCGGAATTGACGGTCGACGAACGCGGCGCCCTGACCACCATGTTCGAGGCGATCGACTCGTTCGGCGAGGAGTAAGGACCAGAAACGAAAAGGCCCGGCGCACCTGCGTGCACCCGGCCGTTTCAGCTCGGTCGCCCGAATTTATGCTGCGAGTTTGCGCAGCACATATTGCAGGATGCCGCCGTTCAGGAAATATTCCAGTTCGTTGATCGTATCGATCCGGCACTTGGTGAGGAAGGTCTCTGTCGAACCATCGGCGCGGGTCAGCTTGACGATGACCTCCTGGCGCGGCCGCAGATCGGCAACGCCTTCGATCGTGAACAGCTCGGTGCCGTCCAGCTTCAGCGTGCTGCGGTCGATGCCATCGGCGAACTGCAGCGGCAGCACGCCCATGCCGACCAGGTTCGAACGGTGAATCCGCTCGAAGCTCTCGGTGATCACCGCGCGAACGCCGAGCAGGTTGGTGCCCTTCGCCGCCCAGTCGCGCGACGATCCGGTGCCATATTCCTTGCCGGCAACGACGACGAGCGGAGTGCCCTCATCCTTATACTTCATCGCCGCGTCGTAGATCGCCATGACCTCACCCGTCGGGATATGCTTGGTCATGCCGCCTTCGATACCGGGGATCATCTGGTTCTTGATGCGGATGTTGGCAAAGGTGCCCCGCATCATGATTTCGTGATTGCCGCGGCGCGCGCCATAGCTGTTGAAATCGGCCTTGGTCACCTGATGTTCCATCAGGAAGCGGCCCGCCGGGCTGTCGGCCTTGATCGAGCCGGCCGGGCTGATGTGATCGGTGGTGATCGAATCGGCGAAGATCGCGAGTGGGCGTGCCTCGATGATATCACCGACGGCAGCCGGGGTCATCGACATGCCTTCGAAATAGGGCGGGTTGGCGACGTAGGTCGATCCGGCACGCCACGCATAGGTATCGGACCCTTCGACCTCGATCGCCTGCCAGTTCTTGTCGCCCAGGAAGACGTTGGCATAGCGCGCCGAGAACATGCCCGAATCGATGCACGAGGCGACCGTCGAGGCCACTTCCGACGTCGTCGGCCAGATGTCCTTCAGATAGACCGGAGCGCCATCCTTGCTGGTGCCGATCGCTTCCTTGGTGATGTCCTTGGCGGTCGTGCCGAAGATCGAATAGGCAACCACCAGCGGCGGCGACGCAAGGTAGTTGGCGCGCACGTCCGGGGAAACGCGGCCTTCGAAGTTGCGGTTGCCCGAAAGGACCGCCGAAGCGACGAGGTCGTTTGAATTGATTGCCTTGCTGATCGGATCGGCGAGCGGACCCGAATTGCCGATGCAGGTCGTGCAGCCATAGCCGACCAGGTTGAAGCCGAGCGCATCGAGATCCTTGGTCAGGCCAGCGCGATCGAGATAGTCGGTGACGACCTGGCTGCCCGGGGCGAGCGAGGTCTTGACCCACGGCTTGGCGGTGAGGCCCAGCGCGTTGGCCTTGCGCGCGACAAGGCCGGCGGCGACGAGCACCGACGGATTTGACGTATTGGTGCAGCTGGTGATCGCGGCGATCACGACGTCGCCATGGCCCAGATCGAAATCGGCACCCTCGACGGTAACGCGCTTGTCGCCTTCATCGCCCTTCTTGTAGCCGACGGCGAGTTCGGTGTTGAACCCTTCATCGACCAGCGAGAGCAGAACCTTGTCCTGCGGACGCTTCGGGCCGGCGAGCGACGGCTGGACCGTGCTCATGTCGAGATGAAGCGTGTCGGTGAACACCGGATCAGGCGCCGAGGCATCGCGCCAGAAACCCTGCGCCTTGGCATAAGCCTCGACCAGCGCGATATTCTCCGCCGAGCGGCCGGTCAGGCGCATATAGGTGAGCGTGGCGTCGTCGACCGGGAAGAAGCCGCAGGTCGCGCCATATTCGGGCGCCATATTGGCGATCGTCGCGCGATCGGCGAGGCTGAGCGCGTCGAGGCCCGGGCCATAAAATTCGACGAAGCGGCCGACCACGCCCTTGGCGCGCAACAGCTGCGTAACGGTCAGGACCAGATCGGTGGCCGTAATGCCCTCGGACAATGTGCCATCGAGCTTGAAGCCGACCACTTCGGGAATCAGCATCGACACGGGCTGGCCCAGCATCGCCGCCTCCGCCTCGATGCCGCCCACGCCCCAACCCAGCACACCGAGGCCGTTGACCATCGTGGTGTGACTGTCGGTGCCTACGCAGGTATCGGGATAAGCGACCAGCGCTCCCGAGCCATCGGCGGAGCTCCAGATCGTCTGCGCCAGATTTTCGAGATTTACCTGGTGGCAGATGCCGGTGCCGGGCGGCACGACCTTGAAATTATTGAGCGCCTTCGAGCCCCAGCGCAGGAATTCATACCGCTCGCCATTGCGATCATATTCGAGCGCAACGTTCTCGTCGAACGCCTTGGGCGTACCGAAATTATCGACCATCACCGAGTGATCGATGACGAGATGGACCGGAACGAGCGGATTGATCTTGTGCGCATCGCCGCCGAGCGCGGTCATCGCATCGCGCATCGCAGCCAGATCGACGACACAGGGAACCCCGGTGAAATCCTGCATCAGCACACGCGCGGGGCGATACTGGATCTCACGATCGGACTTCCGTTCCTTCTGCCAGTCGACCAGCGCCTGAACGTCCTCGGTGGTAACGGTGACACCATCTTCGAAGCGGAGAAGGTTTTCGAGCAACACCTTCATCGAGAAAGGCAAACGGGAAATATCACCGAGCTTCTCGGCCGCTTTTGGCAGCGAATAATAGGCATAATGCTTGCCATCGACATTCAGAGTGTCACGGGTTTTGAGAGTGTCCTGTCCGACGGCCGTCATGTCCTGCCCCCTATGCTGCAAACGCGAATATTGCCGCGGCTATAGCGAGCAGAAAAGCGAAGGGGAAGGGCTCGAACGGCCCGAAACGGACGCTCAGTTCGGCACGATCGGTCGCCCGAGATCGGCAAAGGCCTGCTCAACCGCCTGAGCGCTCGACAAAAGCCCAAGACAGGTCGGAACGCCGCACAACCCTGACAGCATATCATGCGCGGCATGGGGGGCGACGGCGGCGAGGCCGATCGCCCCGATCAGTGCCGATTCGCCTGCCGTCATCCGCACGCAGCACAATGGCGCGATCAGAATCGAGCGTATCGACACCCGCGACAATTCCGCCACCAACGCGCGAACCAGCACCAGCGGGCGCCGATAGGACAGCCCGAATGTACCGATCAGCGCATGGGTGGCATGTGCATCCTGAAGCCCAGCGACGCCCATGCGCCGGATCGCGAACAGCACCAGCCTGGCGCCGTCACTGTCGGGCACATCATATGAGAGAAGGTCGCCGATCGACCCGTCCTGATTCCGCATGCGTTCGCTCCTTCATCACAGGATGACAGGAAACATTAAACGCTATTGCGAGTCAATCTCAATAATGACCGTATAACTCAGTCCGGGATCGTTCCATTCTCGGCCAGCACGCGACCGGCGAGATAGAGCGAACCGGCGATCAATATCATCGGGGGCGGTCCGTTGCCCGAATCTGCCGCGATCGCGCTCAGCGCCGCTCGAGGATCGGCCGCCGCCGTTCCGGCGAAACCGCTTGCCATCGCCAACCCCGCCAGCCGGTCGGGTGCATGGTGCGCATGGCCCGGCACCGGCACCGCATGGATATGCGCGCGCATTTCGCCGAGCGCCTGCAAAAAGCCGCTCGCATCCTTGTTTTCAAGCAGGCCGAGGATGATGTGGAACGGCCGATCGGCGGTCAGACGGGTCCGAAAAAATTCGCCGATCGCACGCGCAGCCGCGGGATTATGTCCGCCGTCCAGCCACAGCTCGGCGCCCGGCGGCAGCAGCGCCGTCAGTTCGCCTTCGTGCAGATGCTGAAGGCGCGCTGGCCATTCGGCCCACCCCATCGCCGCGCGCAAAGCGGACGCAGGGACAGAAATCGCTTGTTGGTGGCGTAGCATCGCCACCGCCAGGCCGGCATTCATCGCCTGATGGCCACCCGCCAGCCCCGGCAATGGCAGATCGAGCTTCCCCGCCGCGTCGCGATAATGAAGGCGATTCTGGTAGGCCGCCGCGTCCCACGCCCCACCCTTCACCAGCCAAAGCGCGCCGACATCTTGGATGACCGATCCGATGCGGTTGGCAACCCCTGCAGGATAATGGAGCGTCGCGATCGGCACGCCCGGCTTGGCGATCCCCGCTTTTTCGGCCGCGATATCCTCGATCGTGTCGCCCAGAAACGCCTGATGGTCGACGCCGAGCTGCGCAATCCCGCAGATTACGGGCCGCGCGATCACGTTGGTCGCATCGAGCCGCCCGCCGAGGCCGACCTCCACGATGCACACATCCGCCGGGGTCCGCGCAAAGGCGAGCAATGCCGCCGCCGTCGTCACCTCGAAGAAACTGGGGCCGATACCGTCGGCGACGTCGAGCACCTCGGCCAGCAACGCCGCCAGCATCTCATCGGAAATCAGCCGCCCGGCGATCCGGATCCGCTCGTTGAAGCGCACGAGATGCGGGCTGGTAAAGACATGCGCGACCTGCCCCGATGCCTCGACCGCTGCGCGCAGATAGGCACAGGTCGATCCCTTGCCGTTGGTTCCGGCGACATGGAAAACGGGCGGCAGATCATGTTCGGGGTTGCCGAGCCGATCGAGCAGGCGGGTGATGCGTTCGAGCCCGAGGATATCGGCACCCGGCGAGAGCAAGGTCAGGCGGTCGAGTTGCACCTGGACGGCGGGGGAGTCGGAGGTAGCGAAGTCGGCCATTACGCCCCCTCCCCTGAACTCACGCCGCCTTCTTCCCCGGGCACAAATAATCAATCAGTCGCGCCAGTTCCCCGCGCAGATTCCGCCGTTCCACCACCATGTCGAGCATGCCATGATCGAGCAGATATTCGGCCCGCTGGAATCCCTCGGGCAATTTTTCGCGAATCGTCGTTTCGATCACACGCTGGCCGGCGAAACCGATCAACGCCCCTGGCTCGGCAAGCTGCACGTCGCCGAGCATCGCATAGGACGCGGTCACGCCGCCCGTCGTCGGATCGGTCATCACCACGATGTACGGCAGCCCGGCCTCGCGCAGCTTTGCGATCGCCACGGTCGTGCGCGGCATCTGCATCAGCGACAATATGCCTTCCTGCATCCGTGCGCCGCCGGCCGCCGTGAAGATGATATAGGGACATTTGTCCTCGATTGCCGCCATGGCACCGGCCACGAACGCCGCGCCGACGGCAAGCCCCATCGATCCGCCCATGAAGGCGAAATCCTGCACGCCGACAACGGCCTTGAAACCCTCGATCGTCCCCCGCGCGTTGATCAGGGCGTCCTGCTCGCCGGTATTGGTGCGCGCGGCCTTGATCCGATCGGTGTAGCGCTTGGTGTCGCGGAACTTCAGCGGATCCTCGCGAACCTGTGGCGTCGGCAGCGGCGTATAGACTCCGCCATCGAACAGCTGATCGAACCGCGCATCGGGGCCGATCCGGCCATGATGGCCGCATTTCGGGCAGACCGAAAGATTCTCTTCATATTCCTTCATGAAGATCATCTGCGCGCAGGCCGGGCATTTATACCATAAATTGTCCGGCCCCTCGCGCTTGGCAATGAACGGGATCTTCTTACGGACGCGATCGAGCCAGCTCATGCAGCCTTCTCCCGGACGGCGCCGCGGACCGCGGCGCTCAGCGTGGAAATGAACGCGCGGACCGGCGCGGCGGCCTGCGCACCATGTTCCCCGATCAGCTCGACGATCGCCGATCCCACGACGACGCCGTCCGCCACCCGTCCGATCGCCGCCGCCTGTTCCGGCCCGCGAACGCCGAAGCCCACGGCGATCGGCAGATCGGTGCTGGCCTTCAGCCGCGCAACAGCTTCGTCGATGCTCGCCTGCCCGGCCTGCTGCGATCCGGTGATCCCCGCGACCGACACATAATAGAGAAAGCCCGACGCCTGATCGAGCACCGCCGGCAGCCGGGCCGCATCCGTCGTCGGCGTCGCCAGCCGGACGAGATCGACGCCCGCTGCGCGCAATTGCGGCCCAAGCTCCAGATCCTGTTCGGGCGGCAGATCGACACAGATCACACCGTCGACCCCGGCCTTCGCAGCAACCTCCGCGAACCAGGCCGCCCCCCGACGCACCATCGGATTGGCATAGCCCATCAGCACCAGCGGAACATGCGGGTGCCGCCCCCGGAAGTCGGTCGCGATCCGCAGCAGATCGTCGGTCGTCGTGCCAGCCGCCAGCGCGCGCAAATTGGCGCGCTGGATCGCCGGGCCATCGGCCATAGGATCGGTGAACGGCATGCCGAGTTCGATCACGTCGGCTCCGCCCTCGACGAGCGCATCGAGGATCGCCGGCATCGCCGCCGGCGTCGGATCACCACCGGTGACAAATGCCACCAGCGCGGCCCGGCCCTCGGCACGCGTGCGGGCGAAGGTTTCCGCGAGGCGGGTCATCGTAAAAGCCCCTCCCTGCATAGGGAGGGGTTGGGGTGGGTTACGCCGGTCGAGATGGCAAACGGGTTTGCCGTCCCAAGCCGGACTGACCCACCCCCGGCCCCTCCCTTGGCAGGGAGGGGAGAAGAAGAAGCACTCATATTTCGACTCCCAGCGTCTTCGCGACGGTGAAGATATCCTTGTCCCCGCGCCCGCTGAGATTGACAACGATCAGCTTGTCGCGATCCATCGTCGGCGCGATCTGCTCGGCCGCTGCAAGCGCATGCGCCGATTCGAGCGCCGGAATGATGCCCTCGAGCTTCGAGAGCGTCTGGAAGCTTGCCAGCGCCTCGGAATCGGTCACCGGATGATAGCGGACCCGGCCAATATCATGGAGCCAGCTATGCTCGGGGCCGATACCCGGATAATCGAGCCCGGCCGAGATCGAATGTGCCTCGGTGATCTGGCCGTCCTCGTCCTGCAGCAGGAAGGTGCGGTTGCCATGAAGCACACCGGGCTCGCCGCCGGCGATGCTCGCGGCATGTTTGCCGGTCTCGACCCCCTCGCCAGCCGCCTCGACGCCGATCATCTCGACCTCGGGATCGTCGAGAAACGGATGGAACAGGCCGATCGCATTGGAGCCACCGCCAACCGGCGCGATCAGCATGTCGGGAAGCCGGCCCTCGGCTTCGAGGATCTGCACGCGGGTTTCATGGCCTATGATCGACTGGAAATCGCGCACCAGCTCCGGATAGGGGTGCGGACCGGCGGCGGTGCCGATGATGTAGAACGTATCATGCACATTCGCGACCCAGTCGCGCAGCGCATCGTTCATCGCATCCTTCAGCGTCTGCGAGCCGGACGTGCAGGCGCGGACTTCGGCGCCCAGCAGCCGCATGCGGAACACGTTCGGCTGCTGCCGCTCGATATCGCGTGCGCCCATGAAGATGGTGCAGGGCAGGCCGAAACGCGCCGCGACCGTCGCGGTGGCAACGCCGTGCTGGCCGGCGCCGGTCTCGGCGATGATCCGGGTCTTGCCCATGCGGCGGGCGAGCAGGATCTGGCCGATGCAATTGTTGATCTTGTGCGCGCCGGTGTGATTCAGTTCCTCGCGCTTCAGATAGATCTTGGCGCCCTTGCCGTCAGCGGCGCCCTCCCGCAGCCATTCGGTCAACCGCTCGGCATAATAAAGCGGGCTCGGCCGGCCGACATAATGCTTCATCAGATCGTCGAACTCGGCCTTGAACGCCGGATCGGCCTGCGCCGCGCGATATTCGCGTTCGAGATCGAGGATCAGCGGCATCAGCGTCTCGGAGACGTAGCGCCCGCCGAACTGGCCGAACTGTCCCCGGGCGTCGGGCCCGGTGCGGAGGGAATTGGCGATGGTCATAATGAAGCGATCCGTTGGAGGAAGGCGGCGATCTTGTCCACATCCTTGATGCCCGGTGCGCTTTCGACACCGGACGATGTATCGATCAGGCGCGCGCCGGTAATGCCGACCGCGCGCTCGACATTGTCGACGCCGATCCCGCCCGACAGCGCCCAGGGCTGCGCGTGGATCACGCCTTCAAGCAGCATCCAGTCGAAGCGCAGCCCCATGCCGCCGGGCAAGGCCGCGCCCTTCGGCGTCTTGGCATCGTAGAGGATCAGATCGACGAGGCCGGCATAGGGCTTCGCGCCGTCGAGATCGCTGCGTGTCCGCACCGAAACCGCCTTCCACACCGGCACGCCATGCGCAGCACGAATCGCCGCGATCCGATCCGGCGTTTCATTGCCATGCAGCTGGATGGTATCAATCCCGCCACGCGCGATTGCGTGCGCCAGCAGCGCATCGTCTGGATCAACGAACACCCCGACCTTGCGGACATGGTCGGGCACTATCGCCGCCAGCGCGCCGGCGCGATCGGGCTCGATATGACGCGGGCTCTTCGGGAAAAAGACGAAACCGACATGGCTCGCCCCGTGCCGCACGGCGGCACCCACGGTTTCGGGCGTCGAAAGCCCGCAGATCTTGGCGGTCACGCGTTGCATGAGGCCGCGTTTCGGCCCGCGAGGCGGCTGCGTCAAGCCGAAGGCTGTCCGCGATCAGTAAACCGCTTCGGCGATCTGCGTCAGATATTCGGCATCAATGATGCGGATCTTTCCCTGCGACAGCTCGATCACGCCCTCGGTCGCCCAGATCGAGAGCTGACGGTTGATATTCTCGCGACTGATCCCGACGAAATTGCCCAATTCGCTCTGGCTGAGGTCGCGGGTCAGCTTGGCGCCATGGATCTTCTGATCGGTCAGGCGCTTGAGATAACGGGCGAGGCGCGGCGCCGTCGTGAACGCCCGGTCGCTCTCGATCGTCGTATCGGTCTGCCGCAGCCGCCGCGCCATCTCACGCAACAGCCGGATGGCCACCTTGGGATGGCGTTCGATGAACCCTTCGAAAGCCCCACGGCTCAGGCGCAGGAAACGCCCTTCCCACATCGCGGTCACCGATGCGGTGCGTGGCTCGCCATCGAGCACCGCGATTTCACCCAGCACCGCGCCGGGCTCGGCATAATCGAGAATGATCTCGCGTCCGTTCGGCGTCACCATGCTGACCCGCGCAACGCCCTCGAGGATGATCACCAGCGAATCGCCTTCGTCGCCCTGACGCAGGATCGTGTCGTTCGCCTTGGTGACATGGCCCTTGCCGACCGACAGAAGATCGGCCAGCTCGTCCAGCGTGCAGGCGGCAAAGACGCTTTTTTGGGGCAGGAGTGTGGCAAGCTGCTCTGGTGTCATGGAAACGGCCTGATCCCCCTGTATCAGCGAGCAAGGCACCCCGAAGCCCCGCCTGCTCCGTGTCCCGAAATGTGACGACCGCGCAGGCGAAATGCAAGGCCAACCGCGCGGAAATCATATGCCGGGCCGCCAATCAGGCGGGGCCAGCTCGAACCCGTCGAAGCGGAAACCCGGCGAGACGACGCATGACACGAGACACCAGCCGGACCCGGCCTCGGCCGCCTGCCACCAGCCGGTCGGCACGATCGCCTGCGGACGATGCCCGGCGAGCGGATCCGGCCCGACGCGGATCGGTTCGACCGGCCCGGCCGCGTCGGCGGCAAGGCTGAGCGTCAACGGATGGCCGGCATGAAACAGCCATAGCTCCTCGGCATCGACCCGGTGCCAGTGCGAGCGTTGCCCGGCCTCCAGCAGGAAGTAGATCGCGGTCGCCCTGCCCCGCCCCTCGCCCGGCGCCCGCCATGTCTCGCGATACCAGCCGCCTTCCGGATGGGGGGCCAAGCCCAGCAAATCGACGATCCTGCGGGCCTCTTCGGACATGGTGAACCCCTATCAAAGATGAACGGCTTGTTGTTTTCGGTTCACGCAACGCCGCGACGTTTCACTTGTTCTATCCTTAGTAACTGTCGCGCTGCGTAAACAAGGGCCCTGCCGGAAACGGCGGGGTCCTTGCACAATCGCCCTTTTGCTTGCCTCTCCCAGCTCACGTCATATGATGATCGAAACGTAACCGGCGGAGGCTGCGATGCGGGCGAAATATCTTGTAGCGACACTGCCACTCCTGCTCGCCGCATGTCAGGTGAAGGTCGGCAAGGACAGCGCCGACGACAATATCAGTTCGGTGTCCGTCGACGGCGAAGGCAATGTGGCCGTATCTGCCAGTGGCGGCGCGCAGGGCGTATCGGTGTCGGTGCCCGGATTCCAGGCGAAGGTGAATATTCCCGGCCTCGAGCTAGGCAGCGACCATATGGATATCGACGGGATGAAGCTCTATCCCGGCACCAGGGTCACCAGTGTCAACGTGAATGGCAAGGAAGGTGAAGGCGGAGGCGTAGTCATGGCCTTTACCAGCCCCGGCGCTCCAGCCCAGATCGCCCAATATTATGCCGATGCCGCCAGGCAGCACGACTTCACCGATATTTCGGTGAACAACGACAACGCAAAATCGACCCTCACCGCCACCAAACCCGATGGCGACCGGCTGACAATCGCACTGGCGCCGGCGGGAGAGGGCTCGTCGGGCCGGATTACCGTGATCGATTCGCAATAGCGCCTGCACTGGCGCATTTTCGCTACAGCGGCTAAAGGGCGCGCATGCCCCCCTTGTTCCTCGTCATGATCGGCGGCGCCATCGGCGCAGGCTTCCGATATCAGATCAGCTCGGTCGCGCTGCGTCACCTCGGCCCCGGCTTTCCCTATGGCACATGGGCGATCAACCTGCTCGGCGGCTTTCTGATGGGGTTGCTCGCCGGCGTACTCGCGCGTCTGGACATAAGCGGCGAGCAGCTGCGCCTGCTGCTCGGCGTCGGCATACTCGGCGGCTTCACCACATTTTCCTCCTTCAGTCTTGAGACGTTCAACATGATTTCGCGCGGCCAGCATGTGATGGCCGCCGCTTATGCCGTGTCGTCGGTCGTCGGATCGGTGCTGTTGCTGATCCTCGGGCTGTCTCTTTCACGGATATTCGCATGACCGACACACCTTCCACGCCGCCTCTGGGCGAGATTCGCCAGTTCACCGTCGGGTTCGACGATGACGGCATAAGGCTCGACCGCTGGTTCAAACGGCATCTTCCTGATACCAGCTTCAACATCGTCTCGCGCTGGGCGCGCACCGGCCAGCTGCGGATCGATGGCCGCCGCGCCACGCCCGGCGACCGGATCGAAGCCGGCCAGATCCTGCGCGTGCCACCCGCCGAATCGGTTCCGGTCCCGGTACAGGCGCCGAAGGTGAAGCGCGATCGTGCGCCTCTGTCCGATGACGAGACCGATTTCATCCGCAGCCTGATCATTCATCAGGACAAGCAGGCGTTCGTGATCAACAAGCCGCCCGGCCTCGCGACGCAGGGCGGGACCAAGACCGACAAACATGTCGACGGGCTGCTCGACGGGCTGCAATTTGATTCGGAAAACCGTCCCAAGCTCGTCCACCGGCTCGACAAGGATACGTCGGGCGTGTTGCTCCTCGCGCGGACGTCGCGTGCCGCTGCCCATTTCGCCAAGGCCTTCAGCAGCCGCACCGCGCGCAAGGTGTACTGGGCGCTCGTCGCCGGCGTTCCCTCGATCGAAGACGGCATGATCGAGTTGCCGATCGGCAAACAGCCCGGAAGTGGTGGCGAGAAGATGCACGTCGACACGAAGGAGGGCAGCCCGGCGCGCACGCGCTACCGGGTGATCGAGGTGGCGGGCAACCGCGCTTGCTGGGTCGAGCTGCAACCTTATACCGGCCGTACCCACCAGTTGCGCGTCCACATGGCGGCGATCGGCCATCCGATCGTCGGCGACGGCAAATATGGCGGCATCGAATGCTTCCTGACCGGCGATATCAGCCGCAAGATGCATCTCCATGCCCGCCGCCTGAAGGTCGACCATCCCGATGGCGGCGTCATCGACATCGTCGCCGAATTGCCCCCGCATTTTGCGGAAAGTTTGAAAAATCTCGGCTTCGACGAGAAATTGGGCGATCTGCTGCCGGTCGATGAGGTCAAGGCGATCGACACGCCCGAAGGCAAGCGCCGCCTGATCGCCAACAAGGCGAAGGACGCCCGCCGCGCCCGCAAGGGCGAACGGCGAGGACGCAGCCGCGCGTGACGCACCCAGCGAAAGCCTTTGACTGGGACGACCTTCCGGCGATGCGGGCATTTGCTCGACGGGTGGCGTTCGCCCATGTCTTCACCTCCACAGCTGACGGCGCGATAATGGTGGGACATGCGCCGTTACGGGTTGATGAGGACGGCTCGATCCGCTTCCATCTATCGCGCGGCAATCGCATTACGCCGCATCTCCGTGGAGCGAACGTCCTCGCAAGCATCACCGACAGCGATTTCTATGTCAGTCCCGACTGGTATGCCGATACAGATAGTGTGCCGACCTGGGATTATATCGCGGTGGAGATCGAAGGCAGTGCCCGCGCGCTCGGCGAAGCGGAATTAATCGCCCTGCTCGACGATCTCAGCGCCGAGCATGAAGCCCGCCTCACCCCCAAAAAGCCCTGGACCCGCACCAAGATGGCCGAAGGCCGGTTTGCGGCAATGCTGCCAGCGATATGCGGCTTCGCGATCGACGCGCCCGCGTGGCGCGGCACGCGCAAGCTCAGCCAAAATCGCACGGCCGAAGATCGCGCAGGCGTTGTCGCCGCATTGCGCGCCGCCGGCCGGCTCGATCTCGCTACGCTCGTCGAGACGCGGCCATGAACCGCCTCGCCATCTTCGATTGCGACGGCACTCTGGTCGACAGCCAGGCCAACATCTGCCGCGCGATGACCGAGGCGTTCGCGCTGCACGGCCTCGCTCTGCCCGATGATCGCGCGATCCGCCGGGTGGTCGGCCTCAGCCTGGTCGAGGCGATGCAGGCGTTGCTGCCCGACGCGGCGCCCTCGCTCCATGCACAGCTCGGCGCCGACTATAAGCTCGCTTTTCAAAAGCTGCGGGGCCATGGCCTTGTCGACGAGCCTTTGTTCGCCGGCATTGCAGAGTGCCTCGCCGCACTCGAGGCCGATGGCTGGCTGCTCGGCGTCGCCACCGGAAAATCGGATCGCGGCTTGATCCACTGCCTCGAATACCATGGGTTGCGCGGCGCCTTCGTCACCTTGCAGACCGCCGATCGCCACCCCTCCAAGCCGCACCCCTCAATGATTCATGAGGCCATGGGCGATGCCGGCGCCAGCCCCGCAACGACGGTGATGATCGGTGACACGAGCTTCGATGTCGGCATGGCGCGGGCCGCCCGCTGCACCGCAATCGGGGTCGCCTGGGGCTATCATGAGGCCGACGAGCTGCTCGCGGAAGGCGCGCATTTCGTCGCCGATCGTCCCGATCAGCTCCCTGCTATCCTTTCATCCGCTATCGGGCTCACACAGTGAAGCGTTTCTACACGGACGTGGCGATCGAATCGGTCGAGGGCGGCCATGCGATCCGGCTTGACGGTCGCGGCGTGAAAACACCGGCACGCGCGCCGCTGGCGGTGCCGACGCTCGCGCTCGCGCAGGCGATCGCCACCGAATGGGAAGCGCAGAGCGAAAAGATCGATCCCTGGTCGATGCCGCTGACCGGGCTCGCCAATGCGGCGATCGACAAGGTCGCCATCGACCGTGACACCTTCGTGAACAGCACCGCCGCTTTCGGCGAAACCGATCTGCTCTGCTATCGCGCCGACGGTCCCGACCCGCTGGTCGAACGGCAGGCCGAGCAATGGGACAAGCTGCTCGCCTGGGCGCAGGCGCGCTACGACGTCACTTTCGTGCTGGCCACCGGAATCGTCCATCGCCCCCAGCCGCCCCGGACACTCGAACGATTGCACGCCGCAGTCGCGGCTTATGATGCCTTCCGCCTCGTCGCGCTGCAGCCGCTGGTCACGATTAGCGGATCGCTGGTGATCGCGCTTGCGCTCGCCGAGGGGGCGATCGACGCGCGCGAAGGCTTCGATGCCGCCCATCTCGACGAATTGTGGCAGGCCGAATTATGGGGCGAGGACTGGATGGCCACCGACGCCCGCGACGCCCGCCGCCGCGATTTCGAGGCCGCAGCGCGGTTCATCGCACTGCTGGTCTGAAATTACTGCGCCGGCCCTTTGGGCAGGAACCAGCGGCAAACCACCAGACCGGCCACCGCGAGACCGATGAAATCCCCCAGGAACAGATAGATGAAATAGCCCCAGCCATAATGGTTGAACACGGGCTGGCCGAGATCGAGATAGAAGGTCGCCGCCAGCGCGAAAAGGATCGCCACCTTTGCCCGGCTCGCGAAGTCCGTCACCCTGCCGGCAATCACGCCCATCGCCACCGCGACCGCCAGCCCGGTGAGCAGCGCCATGCCGAGCCCCACCAGCAGCGATGCCGAATCCATCACCGGGAAGCCGGCGGTGTTGAAATGCACGGTCGCGATCGGCCCCTTGCCGAACAAGACGGTTCCCTGACCCGTCCCAGGCGACGGGATCAGGTAGGTACCGGTGCCCGACAATGTGAGGTTTTGCGCCAACGCCGCCTGCACCGCCGCCGCCTGGCTATCGTCGATCGACTTGAACGCCAGCGCGCTCAGCGGCGTACCCCAGAAGACGAAGCCCACGAAATACATCGCGAAACCGCCCAGCAGTCCGCCCAACAGAGTCTTCGCCATCCCGGCTCTCCCGTTTCTCGCAACCCCGCGAGACGAGGCTAGACCCGTAAGCCGGAAACGAACAGCCGCAATCGATCAGCCCTGCGGCATCAACTTGCGGACGAAACCGATCAACCCGGTCTGCCGACTGCGCTTCAAACGCTCGGCATCGAGGATCTGGCGAACCTCTTCGAAACAGGCATCGACATCGTCGTTGACGAGCACATAATCATAGCCATCCCAGTGACTGATCTCGGCCGCGGCCCGATCCATCCGGCCCTGTATCACTTCGTGGCTATCGGTTCCCCGCGCGCGCAACCGGCGATCCAGTTCCTCAAGCGATGGCGGCAGGATGAAGACGCGCACGACATCGCCGCCCCAATTCTGATAGAGTTGCTGGGCGCCCTGCCAGTCGATGTCGAACAGCACGTCGAGGCCGGAATTGAGCATCTTCTCGACGGGACCGCGCGGCGAACCATAACGGTGGCCGAACACATGCGCCCATTCGAGGAAATCGCCCGCCGCCACCATGGCGCGGAAACGCTCGAGATCGACGAAGTGATAGTCCTTGCCATCGACCTCGCCGGGGCGAATCGGCCGGGTGGTCGCGGACACCGACATGCGGATCTGGTCGTCGCTGGCCAATAATCGCCTGGCGATGGTGGACTTCCCCGCACCGGAGGGAGACGAAAGCACGAACAGAACGCCGCGACGCTTCAAAATCTTGTGAGCCATGGCGGCTATTGCGCCGGGGACGGGCTTTGCGTCAATCTCCCACATGCCCCGGTGCCGTCGCGCCGAAACGCAACATCCGCTCGCTACTGTTCGAGACGATTGGAGAGTTCTGGTGGAAAAGACGATCGTCCTGCTGCGCGGAATCAATGTCGGCGGCAAACGCAAGCTGGCGATGGCGGAGTTGCGCAAGGCGGCGATATCGGCCGGAATCGCCGACTTCCAGACCTACATCCAGAGCGGCAACCTGCTATTTTCGGCGGCCAGCGCCGCCGACGCCGAAACGAAGATCGAGGCGCTGGCGAAGGCGGATTTCGATATGGCGATCGAAGCCATTGCCCGGACAGCACGCCAGTGGAGCGCTTATGCATCCGGATCGCCCTTTCCGGACGCCGAGAAGGATCGCCCGAATCTGCTTCACCTCGGCATTTCGAAGCAAAGGCCCGCCGACGATATCGCCGAAAAGCTGCGCGAACGCGCAAAACATGGCGAGCAGATCATCGTTATCGGCGATGCGATCTGGATCGACTTCGTGAACGGGGTCGCCGATTCGAAGCTATCGCCGGCGGCGCTCGACAAGGCGGCGGGATCGACCGTCACGATGCGCAACTGGCGCACCGTCTGCAAATTGGCCGAGATGCTCGCCGAAGGTTAGCGCGCGGATCAATCGAAGAACAGCCGCGTCACATGGCCCATCTTGCGGCCCGGCCGCGCCTGCCCTTTTCCGTAAAGGTGGAGGTGCGCATTCGGATCCGAGAGGATCATCGCCCAGTCATCGGCCTGTTCGCCGATCAGGTTTCGCATCTCGACGCGCGGCGCCGCCAGTGCGGTGCTGCCGAGCGGCAGGCCGGCAATCGCGCGGATATGGTTTTCGAACTGCGAGATCACCGCGCCCTCGATCGTCCAATGACCGCTATTGTGGACGCGCGGCGCCATTTCGTTGAATACCGGGCCATCCGCGCTGTCGAAAAACTCGATCGCCAGCACGCCGACATAATCGAGCGCATCGACGATCCTCAGCGCCAGATCGCCCGCTTCGCGCCGCGCGTCTTCGCAGACGCCTTCGGCCGGCGCCGTCGACAGGGCCAGAATGCCATGATCGTGGACGTTGAGCACCGTATCCCACAACCGGTGGCTGCCATCCGGGCCGCGCACGACCAACAGGGAGAATTCGTGCTCGAAGCCCACGAACCCCTCAAGCACCGCCGGGCTCCCGCCGATCGCGGCCCACGCCGCATCGGCATCGGCAACCGTTTTCAGCCGCGCCTGTCCCTTGCCGTCATAGCCGAAGCGGCGCGTCTTGAGGATCGCCGGTGCGCCGATCTCGGCCAGCGCCGCATCCAGCTCGGCACGGTCCGATACCGCACGCCATGGCGCCGGACGACCGCCGAGATCCTCGACGAACTGCTTTTCGAGGGCACGGTCCTGCGCGATCGCCAGCGCCCGGCAGTTGGGCAGCACCGGCACGCTCAAGGTCACCAGCGGCTCGACCGGCACATTTTCGAACTCATAGGTGAGCACGTCGACCGTCTCGGCAAAAACGGACAGCGCCACGGCATCGGCATAAGCGCCCTGCACCCAGCGCGAGCAGACATCTGCCGCCGGGCCGCTCGGCTCCGGCGCATAGACCGCGCAGCGATAGCCGAGATTGGCCGCCGCCATTGCCAGCATCCGGCCGAGCTGCCCCCCGCCAATAATGCCGATCGTGCTTCCTGGCGGCAGCGGCGGCACCGGACCTCGATCAGTCAAAGGGTTCGACTGCGACATCGGCGGTCTGCTGCGCGCGCCAGGCATCGAGCCGTGCAGCGAGCGCGGGATCGTTATTGGCCAGCATCGCCGCCGCCAGCAGTGCCGCGTTGATCGCGCCGGGCTTGCCGATCGCAAGCGTGCCGACCGGGATGCCGCCGGGCATCTGGACGATCGACAACAGGCTATCCATGCCCTTGAGCGACTTGCTTTCGACCGGCACGCCGAGCACCGGCAACCGCGTCATCGCGGCCGTCATGCCGGGCAGGTGCGCGGCACCGCCGGCGCCGGCGATGATCGCCTGCAGCCCGCGCCCGACCGCGCCCGTCGCATAATCATAGAGCCGTTGGGGTGTGCGATGCGCGGAGACCACGCGCGTCTCATGCGGCACTCCAAGCGCTTCGAGCGTTTCCGCAGCATGACGCATCGTTTCCCAATCGGAACGACTCCCCATGATGATTCCGATCAGCGGCGCTTTGGCCATGTCTGTCGTATTCCCCTATCCTCAAAAGCCGATCATAGCGTCCGATCAGCGTTCGGACAGATAATAACGATCCTTAGCGCTCAGATCGTCGGCCAGTTCATAGACGATCGGCTGGCCGGTCGGAATTTCCAGTTCGGTGATCTCGTCATCGGGAATGTTCGAGAGATGCTTGACGAGCGCGCGCAACGAATTGCCATGCGCCGAGATCACCACCCTTTTGCCGGCCTTGAGGTCCGGCGCGATCCTGGTCTCCCAATAAGGCAGCACCCGCGCGATCGTGTCCTTCAGGCTCTCGGTGTTCGGAATCGGAATACCCGCATAACGGCGATCCTTGCCGAGATCGAACTCGCTGCCGGCCTCCAGCACCGGCGGCGGGATATCGAAGCTGCGACGCCAGATCTTGACCTGCGCATCGCCATGAATCGCGGCCGTCTGCGCCTTGTCGAGGCCGGTCAGCCCGCCATAATGGCGCTCGTTGAGGCGCCAGTCCTTTTCCACCGGCAACCACAGCCGGCCCATCGCTTCGAGCGCGAGATTGAGCGTCTTGATCGCGCGCGTCTGGAAGCTCGTATAGCACTGATCGAAATCGAGGCCCTTGGCCTTCATCAGCTCGCCGGCGGCGATCGCCTCGGCAATGCCCTTCTCCGTCAGGTTGACATCCCACCAGCCGGTGAAGCGATTTTCCAGATTCCATGCAGATTGACCGTGGCGGATCAGAACGAGCGTCGGCATCAAAGTCTCCGTCGGGAAAGTTGCGCCCTCATATCGTCCTGTCGCCACAGCGCAACTTGCGAGCACGAAAAGCGCCGTGCAAAGAGCGACAAAAGCAGCATGGGAGCATGAACATGGCCATTGAAACCCGCGTGATCGAATATGATGCCCCCGGGGGCACCTTTGAAGGCGTGATCGCGCTCGACACCGCCATCAGCGGCGCACGGCCCGGCATCCTGATCGCACCCAACTTCATGGGGCAGGGCGATTTCGACGTCGAACGCGCGAAGCGCTTCGCCGCGATGGGCTATGTCGGCTTCGCGATCGACATGTATGGCAAGGGTCGACGCGCGACCGACGCCGATTCCGCGATGGCGCTGATGAACGAAACCACCGCCGACCGCAGCGTGCTGCAGGCCCGAATTGGCGCGGCGCTGACGCTGCTCAAGGCACAAGGTGAGGTCGATTCGTCGAAGACCGGCGCCATCGGCTTTTGCTTCGGCGGAAAATGCGTCCTCGATCTCGCCCGCTCGGGCGTCGAGGTTGGCGGTGTCGTCAGCTTCCACGGCATTTACGATGCCCCGCCCTTTCCCAACGCGCCGATGAAAGCCAGGGTGCTCGTCTGCCATGGCTGGGACGATCCGCTCTGCCCGCCCGAAGCAATGGTGGGGCTGGCAAGAGAACTGACCACGGCCGGCGTCGACTGGCAGATCCACGCTTACGGCCATACCGGGCACGCCTTTACCGCCCCTGGCGCCAACATGCCGGGCATGATGTACAGCGCAGCGGCCGACAGCCGCTCGTGGAAGGCTATGACCGACTTCTTTGCCGAGATTTTCGGGTAATTTCTGAACTGCTCCCCGGATTGCCGGGGAAAGGACGAATATTCGCTTCTTGGGGCCGTCGGCATGATCGATCGTGCCAACGGCCCCCGACGGCGGCAGGACCGCTCAGCTCGCGCCCAGCACGAAATTGCGCACCTGCGGATACACCTGATTCTCCCACCGGCTTCCCGAAAATACGCCATAATGGCCGACACCGGCCTGAAGATAATGGCGCTTCATATGCGGGCGCAGGCTGCTGCAGAGATCATGCGCGGCCGAGGTTTGCCCGACCGCACAGATATCGTCGCGCTCGCCCTCGATCGTCAGCAGCGCCGTCCGCCGGATTTTCGAACAATCGACACGGCGCCCGCGATAGTCGAGCTTGCCCTTTGCCAGCAGCGCACGCTGGAATACCCGATCGATCGTCTCGAGATAGAAATCCGCGGTCATGTCGAGCACCGCGAAATATTCCTCGTAAAATTCGCGGATCGTGGCGGCCTGTTCAAGCTCACCATCGGCGAGATGCTGATAGAGCGCGCGATGCTGTTGACTGTGCCGCGACATATTCATCGATACAAACGCCGTCAGCTGCAGGAACCCCGGATAAACGCGCCGGCCCGCCCCCGGGTAACGCCAGGGCACGGTGGAAATCAGGTTCGATTCGAACCATTCAAAATCGTGCGAATTGGCCAGTTCGTTCACCCCGGTCGGATTGGCGTCGACGTCGACAGGCCCCCCCATCAGCGTCAGACTTCGCGGCGTGGCAGGATTGCCGTCCTCGGACATCAACGCAGTCGCTGCCAGCGCCTGAACGCAAGGCTGACACACCGCCAACAGATGCACCGGCGGCCCGAGTTCCTCAAGGAAAGCGATGACATGGTCGACATAGTCGTCGAAACCGAACACGCCGGCCGACAGCGGCACGTCACGCGCATTCTTCCAGTCGGTGATATAGACGTCATGATCGCGCAGCAGCGTCGCAACGGTGTTGCGGAGCAGCGTCGCGAAATGGCCGGACAACGGTGCGACCACCAGGATCTTCGGTTGGATCGCCCCACCTTCGGGCTTGGCAAAGCGCAACAGGTCCGCGAAGGGCGTCGACCGAATCACCTCTTCGTGGACATCGACTTCCATGTTTCCCGAAATCACGCTTTTGATGGCGAAGTCGGTCCGAACATGGGTGACTTTGGTATTGGCCGTCATATCCAGCGCCGCGAAAACGCTGCGCATCAAGGGGTCTTCGGCATAGTCGCCCAGACTGTCGCGGAGCTTGAGACCCGCCGCCGCGAACCAGCGCAGCGGCTCCAGCATGTCGTTAAACCCCTGGTACATCTTATAAAGCATCAAGCAGCCCATTTCCCCAGAGAGGACGGCTGCCGCAACGATGCTCCGTCTCTCAAGATCATTTAGTGCATTTTATATTGCACTGCGCCATAAATTTTGCGGTTTGCCAAGAATGATGCAATGCATCATCCGACGCAGGGGAGGCGAAGCATGTCGAAGCCCATATTGACGATTTCCAGCAAGAATTATTCCTCCTGGTCATTGCGCGGCTGGCTGCTGTGCAAGTTGGCTGGACTCGACGTCGTCGAAGAACGTGTGGGGATCGACGATCCCGGCCAACGCGCCGAACTGCTGTTGCTCTCGCCCTCGGTGCTGGTGCCGCGGCTGACGCATGAGGGCGCCAGCATCTGGGACACGCTCGCCATCGCCGAATATCTGAACGAGACGTTCCCGGAAGCGATGCTCTATCCACAGGACAAGCTGCAGCGCGCCCATTGCCGATCGATCTCGGGGGAGATCCATTCGGGCTTCCAGAATCTGCGCTCCGCCCTGCCGATGAACCTCAAGGCGCGCAATGACAGCTTTCGGCTGTTCGCCGGCGCCAAGCCCGACATCGATCGGGTGCAGGCGATCTGGCACGAATGCCTGAGCGCTTATGGCGGCCCTTGGCTGTTCGGATCGCGGCCAACCGTCGCCGATGCGATGTTCGCGCCTGTCGCGACGCGCTTCGTCACCTATGCGATCCCGCTCAAGGCGGATTGCCGGGCCTATTGCACCACGATCATGAACTGGCCGCTGATGCAGGAATGGATCGCAGCCGCCATCGCCGAACCCGAAGAGATGGAAGAACTGGACGCGGAGTTCTGATCGCGCGTCAGGCTTTCTCGCTCAGGTGGCGCTCCCACGCCAGCGCGTGCGCCACGATCAGGTCCAGATCCTCATATTTCGGGCGCCACGGCGTTGTCGCCAGGATGCGGCGATTGTCGGCGATCAGGGCATCGGGATCGCCTGGCCGGCGCGGCTCCATCCGACGCACGATCGTCTGTCCCGAGACGCGATCGACCGAGTCTAGAACTTCGAGCACCGAAAAGCCCCGGCCATAACCGCAATTCATCACGTGGCTGGTCGCAGGGTCCGCGATCAGCGTATCGAGCGCGTGGAGATGGGCATCGGCAAGATCCGAAACATGGATATAATCGCGCACGCCGGTGCCATCCGGCGTCGCATAATCGGTGCCGAACACGGCGACTTCCGGGCGCTTGCCGAGCGCGGCCTCTCCGGCCACCTTGATGAGATGGGTGGCCCCGGCAGTCGACTGGCCCGAACGCCCCTGGGGATCCGCACCTGCGACGTTGAAATAGCGTAGCGCGCAATAATTGAGCGGATGCGCGAAGGCGACGTCCTTGAGCATTGCCTCGGTCATCAGCTTCGACATGCCGTAAGGGTTGATCGGGACGGTCGGCATATCTTCGCGCACGGGCGTCTCGTCCGGGATGCCATAGGTCGCCGCGGTCGACGAAAAGATGACGTGCTTCACGCCGCCCTGCACCGCCGAAGCGAGCAGCGATCGCGTCTTGGCCGTGTTGTTATGATAATATTTGAGCGGGTTGGTCACCGATTCGGGAACGACCACCGAACCGGCAAAATGCATGATCGCGCCGATACCTTCGTCCGCGATAATCGATGCGACCAGCGCCTCGTCGCAGATATCGCCTTCATAAAAGCGCGCAGCCGCCGGCACCGCCCAACGAAAGCCGGTCACGAGATTATCGATCACGGCAACGCGCCACCCCGCGTCGAGCAGGGCCAGCACGGCATGACTGCCGATATAGCCCGCGCCGCCCGTCACCAGAACCGAAAAGGGCTTGTCCATTGCAATCGCCACGCGTTTCTTTCCCCGATATCCGCCATATTGCAGCGCAGAAGATGGTTAGACTCAAGGCGGCAAACGGTCAAACCCGATAGACCGGCACCAGTCCCGCCGCAAAGGCGATACGCACGCTCTCCGCAACGCTGCGCACTTCCAGCTTGTCCATCAGATTGGCGCGATAGATCTCGACGGTGCGGGGGCTGATATCCAGTTCATAGGCGATAATCTTATTAGCCTTGCCGTCGATCAAGCCCAGCAGCACATCGCGCTCGCGCGGCGTCAGCCGCTCGATCAGTTCGCGGGCTTCCTGCACGGCACCCGCCTGCCTCACGCGATCTTCGAGCCGGTCGAACGCAGCGCCGATCGCATCGAGCAACGCGCGATCGTCATAAGGCTTTTCGATAAAGTCCCCGGCTCCGGCCTTCATCGCCTCGACGGCCAGACTGATATCGCCCTGGCCCGTGAGCAACAAGGTTTCGAAGCGCTCGGTCACACTGGTCAATTTGCGCAGAACGTCAAGACCGTTGGCACCGGGCATGTTGATATCCAGCAGTACGCAGCCCGATTCGAGCTCGGCGGCGGCTTCCAGAAACGCGTCCCCGGATGCGAACGCGCTAACCCGAAAATCACCGGCGGCTTCCAGCAAAAGCTCGACCGACTGGCGCAAAGCATCGTCGTCATCGACGACATAGATGTGAGGCCTTAACATTCTCGTTGCGCCCCCTGTTCCGAGATCGGCAATGTGAAACGAAATACCGCGCCCTCACCCACCTTCGTATCGGCGGCAAGATATCCGCCATGCGCTTCTATGATGCGGCGGCTTATCGACAAGCCAAATCCCAGCCCCTCATCCTTGGTCGTTGCAAAAGGCTTAAACAACCGATCCAGGATCTCCGATGAGATGCCCGGTCCGCTATCTTTTACCTCGACCATTAGATTGCCCTCCGCGATCGAGGTCGAGATTATCATCTCCTTACGTGCCGAGCCACTGGACGTCATCGCATCCACGCCATTTCGGATCAAGTTGACGAGCACCTGCTGGATCTGGATGCGATCTCCGAGAACCATACGATCCTCGTTTTCGAATACGTAGCTTACCCGTACACCCAGCGACGACACATTGAACAGCGCAAGCGCAGCGGCCTCACGAATCAGGTGGGCGATCGGCTCGGCGCGCATGTCCGTCTCGCCGCGCGCGATGAACGCCCTTAAACGCCGGATGATCTCACCGGCGCGCGAAGCCTGTTCGCGCGCGCTTCGCGTGGCATGCAATACCCGATCGGTTTCGCGCCCGCCTTCGATCATCAGTTCGGCGGCGCCGATGAAATTCACGATCGCGGCCAGTGGCTGGCTAAGTTCATGCGCCAGCGCCGCCGCCATCTCACCCATCATGCCCAGCCTCGACACCTGGGCGAGTTCGGTCTGGAGTTTGCGAAACTTCTCTTCGCTCTCGATGTGCGGGCGCATGTCGCGGCCAAAGATGACGTATCTGCGCTGCCCTTCGACGATGGCATCACCGATGACGAACGATATCGGGATCGACCCACCATCGGCCGCGCTCGCGACGACCGGAATAGGCCACTTGGCTTCGCGGACGTTGCGAAACATCTGCTGTAAATCGCGACGATCCGGCCGACGATCCGACCCGCCGGCGCCGATCAGCACCCGCACGTTGCGGCCGACCATATCGGCCTCACTATAGCCGAACAAGCTTGCGGCCGTACTGCTGAATTCCCGGATGATACCGAATTCGTCGCACACCACCATAGCGTCGGGCACAGTCGCCAAAATCGCACGCATTTCGGCCTCACTGGCCCGCAGAGCGGCCTCGCGTTCGTAACGCTCGGTAATATCGAGATGCGTGCCGATCGCGCGCAGCGGGCGGCCATCCGCACCATAGATGATCCGGGCCCAGCTATCGGCCCGGCGCTGAACGCCATCGAGCCGGCGGAAATCGAACGAGAAATGAACCTTGTCGTCTTCACGGACGATCGCATCGCGCAACGCGACCTTCACCTGCTCGGCAATTTCCGGCACCATGTTCCACGACGTGCCGGATATGTCCGCAGCGTTATTGTCCGCGTGCAGACCGAGGAAATTTTCGCCCCGCGTCGTCCAGATCGGCTCATCGGCCATCAGATCATATTCGTAGATGAAGATGCCTTGCGCCGCGACCGCCGTCGCCAGCCGTGCCTCGCTGATCCGGATCGCTTCCTCATGCCGATAATGTTCGGTCACATCCTTGCACGCCACGATCGCGTTGACGGGCTGGCCGTCAGCATAGCCGATCTGCGCAGAGAAATGGATCAGGCGCACGTCGTGCGGCGACTGCCCGACGGCAACCGTGCGCTGAACCAACTGGCCGCCATTGGCAAATGCCGTTTCGAATTCGGATCTCAACGCATTCCGCTCATCCTCGCCCAGCATGAGCTCCATCCAGGCACCAACCTCTGCTTCGGTCCAGTGCGAGGCCCGTCCGACGAGGGCCTGGAGATTGAGATCCCAATCGACGCATCTGGCGACATGATCCCACTGGAAGATCGTCAGTCCCTGGCCATCGGCCGCCACCCGCAACCTCCCTTCATTCGCGCGCAGAACCGATTCGGCGGCTCTTCGCGCGGTCACGTCAATAACGGTGACCACCGTCGAAGGGCGGTCCTGCGAACGCCCGAACTGGCTGATCTGATTGTAGGTTATCAGCGGCCGGCCGTCGCGATGCCGTTCGGAATATTCACATTGCGAGACGAGGTTGCGCGGCGAAGTATCGCTATCCGCGTCCACCGGAACATCGGTAAGACGCGTTCGCAGCAATTCCCGACGGCATCTGCCGACCGCCAGTTCCGGCGGCCATCCGTACAATTCCTGGCAGCCGCGCGACCAATGCCGGATCACATCGTGCGAATCGATCACCATCACGGCGCCGAGGCCGACCGCATCGACCATAACATCGCGCTCGCGAAAGCGCGAAGACCGCATGCGAACGCGCCTGTCGACGATGATCGGCAGCACGATCAATTGGACGATGAAGAGGACCGCCACGATCGCCGCAACCAGAAGGGGCTGGAAGGAAACCGCAACCGCACGCGCCGAAGGGGATGCCAGCAGCACGGCAAGCGTGATGATCGCAATGACGAAACCCGTCACGGCGCAAAGCAGCACGGCTCGCGATCTCAGCGAGCCGCGCATGACACTGAATGACGATCGACCCGTACCGCGCCCTTTCCGGATTCATCCCATCTTTTCAATCACGCTAACACGGCCGATGCCCGCGTGACAGCACAAGGATAGGAAAATGCCGGTGACTTCGAGTGGCGATCTACAGGATAGTCAATGAACGAAGCGTGCCACGACCTCACGGTAGCTCCGGCTAACCTTCACCTGCGCGCCGGAATCGAGCACAAGGAAGCATTCGCCGTTGGTGTGCGGCTTGACCTGCTTTACCAGATCGAGGTTCACGATCGTTGAGCGATGAACCCGCTGGAATCGGCGTGGATCTAGGCGCTTTTCGAGATCCTTCATCGTTTCGCGCAGGATCAGCGTATTGTCGCCGGTATAGATGCACATATAGTCGCCGGCGGCGTCAATCCGCTCGATCGTGTCGACATCGACCCGAAAGATCTGACCGCGATCCTTGATGTTGATCAGTTTTTCGAACCGGTTCGATGCCGGAGCATCCTCGCTATCGGTGTTCGCGGCGAGAGTTTCGGCCGCTTCAGGTGCAACCTCGGCCAGCACTTCCTTCAGCCGCCCGGCTTCTTCGTGACCGCGCTTTTCCGCAAGCCTCTGGCGGACGCGATCCAATGTATCCGCAAGTCGCTGCTCATCGACAGGCTTCATCAGATAGTCCATCGCCTGCGCCTCAAATGCGCGAATCGCATGATCCTGATAGGCGGTCACAAACACGAATAAGGGCGGCTCGACCTCCATGAGGCCCTGGATCACCGAAAATCCGTCGAAACCCGGCATCTGGATGTCGAGAAAGACGAGATCGGGCTTGTCGGTCTTGATCGCGCGGATGGCTTCCCGGCCGTTGAGGCAGGTTTCGATGATTTCTACATCCTCATATGCGGCGAGCCTGAGCTGCAGGCCCTGAATGGCCAACGGCTCGTCATCTACGAGAATGGTTCTAATCGTCATGCAACTTCCTTGGGCTGTTCGGTCTGGAAGGGAATTTCGATCATAACGCCGAAACCCTCGTCCCGCTCGGTTTGGACCTCAAATCGCTGGTCCGCGCCATAGGCCTGCGCCAGCCTGTCGCGAATATTCGCCAGACCGACGCCAGTGGAGTAGGTGGGACGCACAGGACCATCGTTCAACCCCGGCCCCGTATCCGTCACCGTGATAAGCACGCGCCGATCACCATCGACCCCGATAAGCCGTGCCTCGACCGAGATATCCGCCCCCTCTTCAAGCGGCGTCACCGCATATTTGATCGCATTTTCCACCAACGGCTGCAGCAGCAATGACGGCAACCGTGCCGATGCGGCCGCCGGATCGATATCGAAATGGGCGCGCAGCCGATCTTCGAACCGCATCTTCTCGATATCGAGATAAAGTTTGAGCGTTTCCACCTCCTGCGCCAGCGAGACATAGCCGCTCGGCTCATTCGCCAGCGTGTAACGAAGAAAGGAGGACAGCCGCGACAACATCGCATTCGCACGCTGGGTTTCCTTCAGCAGCACCAGCGTTGAAATCGAATTGAGCGTGTTGAACAGGAAATGCGGATTGAGCTGGTAGCGCAGCATCGCGAGTTGCGCCGAGGAGGCCTGGCTCTCGAGCCGCTCGACCCTGCTGCTCTGCTCCTCGAGCAGCAGGAAGAAGTTGATGCCATAATAAAGCGCGGACCAGGCCGCCAGCAGCGAGAAATCGAGGAGGATCGCGCCGAAGAACTCGATGCCTTCGGGCATCTTGCGCGGCTGGTAAAAGGTGGCGTGCGCCCAGGTTTCGATCGATGAAAAGCAGGCCGCCGCCAGCACCAGGATGACAATCGAAACGCCCCAGGTGATGATCGGCTGCTGCCGGATCAGCCGCCGATAGGCCGATGCCATCAGCAATGTCAGCGAATAGCCGGTCGCCGTCGTCAGCGCGGTCGGCACGACGAACAGCAGCCCCATTGCATTAGCGAGGCCGCCCAGCGTTCGCAGTACGAAATAACCGCTCCAGCCCGCCGACTGGAGAATCCAGAATGCGCGATTCTTGTCTTCGAAAAAGGGCTCCGAGCGGAGCTTGAAAACGCTCATGGGATCAGCCTAGCCGAAAGCGAAGGATCGATGAAGCCTGCGCACTATCGGCCACCGAGCGCCGCCCGTAGCCGAACGCGATCGAGCGCGCCTTCCCAGCGCGAAATCACCACCGTTGCCACGGCATTGCCAATGAAATTGGTGAGAGACCGGCACTCGGACATGAAGCGATCGATACCCAGGATCAGCGCCATACCGGCCACCGGCACGCTGGGGACGATCGACAGGGTCGCCGCCAGAGTGATGAACCCGGCGCCGGTAACCCCCGCGGCCCCCTTCGAACTGATCATGGCGACAAGCAGCAGGCTGATCTGCTGCCCGATCGACAGAGATACGTCGCATGCCTGCGCGATAAACAACGCCGCCAGCGTCATATAGATATTGGTGCCGTCGAGATTGAATGAGTAACCCGTTGGTACGACCAGCCCGACGACAGATTTGTCGCAGCCGGCATTCTCCATCTTGGCGATCAGGTTCGGAAGTGCCGATTCAGACGATGATGTGCCGAGCACCAGCAGCAACTCATCCTTGAGATAGGCGATCAGCCGCAGGATCGAGAAGCCCGAGGCCGCGCCGACCGCCCCCAGGATGATCAGCACGAACGCCAGCGACGTCAGATAGAAACACGCCATCAATCCCGCGAGATTTGCGAGCGTTCCCACGCCGAACTTGCCGATCGTGAACGCCATGGCCCCGAAAGCACCGATCGGCGCCGCCCGCATCAATATGCCGACCAGCCGGAAGACCACCGCCGTCAGCCGCTCGAGCAGGTCGGTCACCGGCCGCGCCCGATCGCCGCTGAGCGACAGCGCAATGCCGAACAGGATCGCCACGAACAGCACCTGCAGGATCTCTCCTTCGGCCAGCGCGGACACGAGCGTCGACGGAATGATGTTGGTCAGGAAGGCCGTGATCGTCTGATCATGGGCCTTGGCCGCATATTCGGTGATGTGCGAGACATCGAGCGCGGCCGGCGCGATGTGCATCCCGGCCCCCGGTTGCACGACATTGGCAACGACCAGGCCGATGATCAGCGCCAATGTCGACAATGTCAGGAAATAAGCGAAGGTCTTGATCGCGACCCGCCCGAGATCGCCAAGTTCCCGCAGCCCGGCGATCCCCGTCACCACAGTGAGGAAGATCACCGGCGCGATCACCATTTTCACCAGCTTGATGAAGGCGTCGCCAAGCGGCTTGAGCTGCGCGGCAAAGGCCGGTTCGAAATAGCCGAGCACAATGCCCAGCCCGATCGCCAGCAACACTTGCGCGTAGAGCGATCGCCAGAAGGGCGGCCGCTCTGCCGGGGCTCCCTCATTCTCGACCATCATCGCCGTCTCTCCCCACCATCCATGCAGGCTGCCTCGATCTTCACCCGCCAGGGCGAGGATAAGGGCGGACGATGCGTTCGCGAGCCGCTCAGCGCAAGGCGTAGCGTAACCCGATCGTCAAACTGCGCGGGGTGGCCCTTTCGACGACATTGTCGGCCGAAATACCGGCATCGACCTGGATATTGCCGAGATTTTCGCCGCGCAGTTCGATAGAGAAGCCCTGGCCGACCGGCACCACCGCGACGGCATCGATGGTCAGCGCATTGCGCAACGCGCGGAGATTCTGATCGTCCTCATATTGCCGGGCGACATAACGCACTGTCGTGCCGAGCCGGAACAGGCCGGGCCGGTTCCATTCGGCCGAAGCACTTGCCTGATCGCGTGGCGTCTGCGCAGGCCGCAATCCGTTCAGAGCGCTCGCCGTACCTGATGCGCGTACATAGGCATCGGCATGCGCGTAGCTCAGATCGAACCGCCATTCGCCAAGCCAGGCGCCGGCATCGACCTCGACCCCGCGGCTGCGGATGGCATCGATATTCTGGCGCATTTTTGTATTGGCTATCTTTGGATCGCTGACATTCGTGATCGCATCGTCAAGCCTGTTCCAGAACAAGGTGAAACCCAGATGCCACCCCGGCAGCGGCCTATAGTCGCCGCCCAGATCGACGCCCTTTACCCGCTCCGGATTCAACATCGGATTGGCAAGCGTACTGTCCGAACCGACCCGGAAGGGACGGTACAACTCGTTTAACGTCGGCAGGCGCCATCCCGTATAGGCTGCGCCCCGCAGCGTGATCGTACCGGCAGGCCTCCATGCGAAGCCGATCCGCGCGGTCGTCTCGCGACCGCTGCGATCCGGAAAATCCTGACTTCTTGCACTCAGCAGGCCCGTTTTCCGGTCCACTTCCTGCAAAAAGCCACGATCGAGCGACCAGCGATCAATACGGGCTCCTGCTGTTAGAGTCAGTGTCTCGACCGGAACGAGGCTGAGATCCGCGAATCCGCCATAGATCGTCTGCTGGCCGCCTGCCTTACGGACCGTCCCGTTTCCGCTGAATGCCAGCTCCTCGGTGCGGCCGTCGACGTGTCGCGCGTCCGCACCGATCCTCAGGGTGATTTTCTGCCCCAACGGCGGGCGGACCTCGACCCGACCGCCTGTTCCCGTCGCCGGCACATTATATTGATCGAGCGATTCGGTCGCGATCGTGCGCGCGGCGTTGGCGCTGGCAAAGCCGCTCGAGAACTGACGGATCTGCAGCCATCCGGTCGCCTCCCATCCCCAGCGGCCATGACCGACCAGCCTCAGGCTCGAATCCACGCTGCGGTTGCTGTTCCCGGTGAACGGAAGCCCGCGATTGCGGCGATCGAGCAGGAACAGACCGTTGGCCTGCAATTCGGTGTCGGCCGCGACGGGCACGACCGCGCGGGCCGCACCATGGGCCTGCTCGTATCGGGCCGGCTCGTCGATCGGGCCGCGCTGGCTGGCCACGATCGGCACGAAGCCGTCGCCGCGCGCATAGCCCGCCGACAGCATCGCAAATCCGCCACCCAATCGTGCCGACAGCAGCCCGTCAGCGTCGACAGCATTGCGGCTGCCATAGCTGACACCGGCGGTCAAAGGCCCGGCATCATCGGGGCCGATGCTCGACATCTCGATGGTCCCACCCAACGCGCCGGCGCCATAGACGCCACTGCCGCCGCCGCGGGTGACGCGGATATGGCCGATGCGCGCCGGATCGAGCGCCGCCCAGTTCACCCAACCGCCGAACGGATCGGCCATCGACACGCCGTCGAGCAGGATCAGCGCACGGCTCGATGCATTGCCGCCGAGCCCGCGCAGCGTGGCGCCCTGACTCGTCGGGTGGGCCGATCGCGCATCGGACCTGCGAAACTGCTGAAAGCCGGCGGCGTCGCGCAGGACATCTTCCATTCGGCCGCTGGCCGCCATGGTCAGGCGATCGCGATCTATCGCTATCAGATCAAATGCGGCATCGCCCGCTGTCCCGCCCAGGCCACGTCCGGTGACGACGATATCGCCTTCACCGGCATATGCCGCAACCGATCCGCTTGCGAGCAGTGGCGCCAGAAGAAGGAATCGTCGAGATCGCACTATCACCACCCGGCCCGGATCACTTTGGCGCCGATGGGCTTAGCCCGGCGATCGCGTCAATGATAAAGCGCCGACATATGGGGATTCAGGCGACTCTCGCCACGAAATGATCGACGTCGCCCTTCAGTCGATCGGCCTCGGTTGTCACGTCATTGGCCACCATGCGCATCGTTTCCGCGCTTTCATAAGCCTGGCTTGCTGCCGTCGCCATGACCGCAACCGCGTCCGACGTCGCACTCGTCGCCGAAGCCGCCGATGCCGCGCTCGCGGCAATTTCGGTAGCGGCAATGCTCTGCTGCTGCACCGCCTTCGCCACGGCGACGGCGTGCCCCGCCACCTTGTCGATGTGCGTTCCGATATCGTGAATCGAGGCAATCGTCAGTTCGGCTTCGGTCCGGATCTGCTTTATATGATCCTCCACCTCGCGGGTTGCCGACGCGGCGCGTCCGGCAAGTGCCTTCACCTCGCTCGCCACAACGGCGAACCCGGCGCCGGCATCCCCTGCCCGCGCGGCTTCGATCGATGCATTAAGCGCGAGCAGCCGCGTCTGCGATGCGATCCTCGCGATAAGTTCGATCACCTCCCCGATCCGCGACGAGGCAGCGTCAAGACCTTCGATACGGCTCTGCGCACCGCTTACCGAGCACATCGTGTGATCGACGCTGACACTGACGTCTTCCATCAGCAGACGAATTTGCCGATTGGCCCTTGCCAGCTGATCGATCGCGGTTGCCACGATTGTGACACCATCGAACGCGCTCCGGGTGGAACGCTCGGCAGCGACCGCTTCGGCTCGCGCGGCAGCCGCATTGCTCGACATCGCATCGGCCTCATAGCCCAGTGCATTGGCACGCGACAGCAGACCATTCAGAATCTGGCCGATTGTCTGCTCAAGATCGCACACCAATGCATTGCGCGCACGACGTTCATCAGCCGCGGCCCGACGCCGCTGCAGCTCTGCTTCGGCCTCAAGCGCGGCGTTGCGCAAGCTGATCTGCTTCACTGTGCCCTCGAGCCGCTCGCCGGCCTTCTGCAATTCGGAGGAGAGTGCCGCGCGTTCGATTAGGCTCTGCTGGAAGAACTCGATTCCCGCGGCGATCTCACCCAGTTCGTTCGACAAACCCACATATGGGATCGCCGAGTCGACGTCACCGGCCGCCATATCGCGCATCCGGCTGGTCACCTTGGCAACGGCTCGCTCGATCAGACGCGTTGCGTACCAGCCGAGCGCCGCCGCGAGCAACGTGGTGCCAGATACGATCACCATCAGCACATAGAGGCGGTCCTTCGCTTCGCTTTCCTGCTCACGGATTAGGGTGCCGAATGTCGCCAGACTGACCGCCTGCACGTCGAGAACCAGCATACGCGTACGGGCCACATCCCGACTCGCCTTGTCAGCCATTGCCGCGCACCCGACGATTCCGCCGCAGACAGCCTCCAGCCGCTCGACATCCTTGAGAACGATCGAAAGCGCCCTTCCCATGTTTGCCGCCGGCTTTGCGAGGCTCAGGCTGATACGATCATCCTTCCGTGCCAGACCCGCGGCAGATGCCTGCGAGAAACTTGCCTCCATCGCCAGCCGCTGCGACTCTATCACGCCTCGGATCAAGGTAAGTTGACGCTGGTCCTTGGCGTCGCTCCTGCCGATACGGAATCGGTCAATGAGATCGTCCAGCGATGCAAGATCTTCCGCAAGCGGGGGCGCCTTCATTATGCCGATCGCCACCAGGTAGAACGTATCGAGCCTTCCATCGAGGACCAGCCCCGACCGGTTGCCGATCTCGGCGATCAGATCGGCCGCAGCCTGCGTAAACGCAGGCGCGTCGCCCGTCACCTGCAGCCAGGCATTTCGAAGCGAGCGCGTAGAGAACCCCTGGTCCAGCACGTCCGTCTTGGCGCGGAAGGCCGCAATCAGGGCGGGATCGGGGAGTGCACCTTGCGCTTCACGACGCATCACCGGCAGCATCGCCAATACATAGTCGCCGCCGACCCGCTCCTGCCCGGCAATGATGATATCCCGTCGGGCATGGTGAACCACCATCCCGGTGATTGTGAGCACAGGAACGATGAATGTAGCGCACAACAGAAGCAGCATATGCTTCAGGCTTAAGCGTGCGACATATCCCATCCTAAAGCTGCCCTATTGACCTTAATTTACAGCCAATGGACCAAAAGGGTTAATGTTGCTTAAATGATAGCGCTGGCTGGGGATGCGTCAGGCCGCAGCGACAAACCGTTCGGCGTATCGCGCAGCAATGCGCGCAACCGGCATCAGCATGAAGACATCGATGCTGTTGAAGTCGCCATCGACGAAGGCGCCCTCACCGACCTGCGCACCGACGCGCAAATAGGCCTTGATCAATGGTGGCAGCTGCCGCTGTGCGAGACGGGCATCATATCCGCCGATTGGCACGCGCGCCATGTCGACACGATGGGCGCCGATGGCGCGCGCGCGCAGCTCCACTGGCGCCAGATGATCATGCGCCAGCAATGAAAGACCCGCCGCGTGCGCCTCGGGGTCGGTTCCGTGGAAGCTCGCACATCCGAACATGAAGCCGATCCGGTGCCGGCGCAGATAATCTGCGATACCGCGCCAGAGCATCTGGATCGTGCCGGCATCGCGATAAGCCGGATCGACGCAAGACCGACCGAGTTCGAGCAGTTCCATCCGCTCGCGCCGCGCATGCGCGATGATCGGATCCAGATCGAACTCATCGGCTGAGTAAAAGCCGAAATGCCGTTCGGCGACGCCTTGCCGAAGCAGGCGATAGGTACCGACCACGGGGCTGCCGCGCGCCGCCAGATCCTCGACCAGCAGATGGTCGCAATATGCATCGTATCGATCGATATCGAGGCCGGCCTGCTCGCTGTGCAGCGACGCTCCCATCGCTTCGCAGAAGATGCGATAGCGTAGCCGCTGCGCAGCGGCGATATCCCGCGCATCCTGCGCCAGGCGAACCGTCAGCATGCGCTCGCGCGGCAATTGTTCCAGTTCGATCATCATCGGGCCCCCGAAACAATATCGATCGGATCCCGATAGGAAGTTTATGCTACGCCACGGCTACCGCAATGCGACGCTTTTGCTAAAAGACCGATAGATTTCGCCGCAATCGGGGAATCCGACATCGGTACGTCACGCGCGAAGCGGATGATCGGTGCCGAACGAAAAGGGGAAATGAATGAGCACCGCCAGCGAGAAGCTCCTGTTGTTCGGGGCGACGGGCGATCTGTCGCAGCGCATGTTGTTGCCATCACTGTTCGGCCTGGACGTCGACGGCCTGTTGCCGCCCGCCCTCGCCATCATTGCCACCGCACGCAGCGAAATGAACGAGGCACGCTTTCGCGAGGTGGCCGCAACCGCGCTCAAGCGCTACGTGCCCGCCGAGCGCATGTCGGATGAAGCCTTGGCGGGCTTCCTCAATCGACTGAACTATGTCGCTGTCGATGCGTCCGATCCAACCCAATTTTCGGCACTGGCCGATGTTGTCGGCTCGACCGAAAAAGGCCTGTCAATCTTCCTGTCGACCGCGCCTTCGCTGTTCGGCGCGACGATCGACGGACTGAACGGGGCGGGTCTTGCGGGCTGCAATGTCCGGATCGGTCTCGAAAAGCCACTCGGTTACGATCTCGTTTCCAGCCGCACCATCAACGATGCCGTGGCGAAGGTCTTCCCCGAGGAGCGGATCTTCCGGATCGACCATTATCTCGGCAAGGAAACCGTTCAGAACCTGCTGGCGCTGCGCTTCGCCAACAGCCTGTTCGAGCCGCTGTGGAAGGCAGGCGGCATCGATCATGTGCAGATCACGGTGTCGGAGACAGTCGGCCTCGAAGGCCGTGTCGGCTTCTACGACGGCGCCGGCGCTATCCGCGACATGGTTCAGAACCACATGTTGCAGCTCCTCGCGCTCGTTGCGATGGAACCGCCCGCCCAATTCAATTCAACCGCGATCCGCGACGAGAAGGTCAAGGTGCTGCGATCGCTGCGCAAGATCGATCGCGCCACCGCCGCCAGCCACAGCGTGATCGGCCAATATGGCCCAGGCGCGATGGCAGGCGGGCCCGTGCCCGGCTATAGCGATGAACTCGGCAAACCGTCCGGAACCGAGACGTTCGTCGCCATCAAGGCCCATATCGACAATTGGCGCTGGCAGGGCGTGCCGTTTTATCTGCGGACCGGCAAGCGCCTGCCAAGTCGCCAATCCGAAATTTTTATCCAGTTCAAAGGTGTGCCGCATTCGATCTTCGAAAGCCGGGGGGCGGTGCTGCAACCGAACAAGCTGATCATCCGTTTGCAGCCCGATGAAAATGTGCGGCTGCTGCTGATGTCGAAGGAGCCAGGACTCGATCGCGATGGCATACGCCTGCGCGAGGTGCCGCTGGATATCGCGATGGACAACGCCTTCGCCGACAGTCGCCGTCGCATCGCCTATGAGCGGTTGCTGCTCGATCTGATCGAAGGCGACCAGACATTGTTCGTCCGCCGCGATGAAGTGGAGGCGCAATGGGAATGGGTCGACGCGATTCGCGACGGGTGGGCGGCCAATGCCATGAAGCCGCGCGCTTATACCGCCGGCACCTGGGGCCCATCCGCGGCGATCGGATTGACCGAACGTGACGGCGTGACCTGGCACGACTAATGAAGATCGCCACGCCAGTGAAAGCTGGAATCGCTCCCGCCTCTCCGCGCATGGAGGGTTGGGAGCGGCCTAGGTTTTCGTTGGGTGACGGAAAAAATTAAAATGAGAGAAGAACATGATTGAAGCCGAATGGTGGGAATATGACGATGTCGAGGAACTGGCCGAAGCTGCGGCAGGCGATATCGGCTTCATCATCGAAAGCGCACTCGACGCGCGCGGCCAGGCGCTGATCGCATTGCCCGGCGGCAAGACCCCGGAGCCGGTCTATGCCAAACTCGCACGCACGAAGCTCAACTGGAAGAATGTGACGATCATCCCCACCGACGATCGTCTGGTGCCCATCACCGATCCGCTATCCAACGCCGCGATGATTGCCAAGATCTTCCTGCCGAAGGGCGCAAGGGTGTTGCCGATCACCACCGAAAAGGCAGCGGATTATCGCATGGCCGGCAAGGCCGCCGATGCCCGGCTGCAGGAACTGCACTGGCCGATCGATCTGGTCGTGCTCGGCGTCGGCGCCGATGGCCACACCGCCTCGATCTTCCCCGGCCCCGATCTGGATGAAGCGCTGAACGGCCCCAAGGCGCGTCGGGCACTGGGCGTCATGCCCGATCCGCTGCCGCCCGAAGCACCCGTTGCCCGCGTCACGCTCAGCCGCGCCGCGATCGTTTCGGCGCGTGCGATCATGATGGTGCTGACCGGACAGCCCAAGCGCGATATGCTCGAACAGGCGATCAGCGATGGCGCATCCTCGACAACCCCGATCGGCCGCGTCCTCGCCGAAGCCGATCAGGCGATCGATATTCACTGGAGCGCATGATGGCCCTGCACCCCGCCCTCGAATCGGTTACCGCAAGGATCATCGAACGATCAAAGGCGGGACGGCGCGCCTATCTGGACCTTATCGCCCGCGAACGCGATTCGGGGGTCGACCGGCCGAACCTGTCGTGCGGCAACCTGGCACATGGCTTCGCCGCGGCGGGCGATGACAAGCCCGCGATCCGCGGCGGCACGGCGATGAACATCGGCATCGTCACCGCCTATAATGACATGCTCTCCGCGCATCAGCCTTATGGCCGCTACCCCGAACAGATGAAGCTGTTCGCGCGCGAAGTCGGCGCGACCGCACAGGTGGCAGGCGGCGTGCCGGCAATGTGCGATGGCGTGACCCAGGGCCAGCGCGGCATGGAATTGTCGCTGTTCAGCCGCGATACGATCGCACTGTCGACGGCGGTGGCGCTCAGCCATGGCATGTTCGAAGGCGCGGCCTTGCTCGGCATTTGCGACAAGATCGTGCCTGGGCTGCTGATCGGCGCGCTGCGCTTCGGCCATCTGCCGACGATCCTGATCCCCGCCGGGCCGATGCCGTCGGGCCTCGCCAATAAGGAAAAGGTCCGCGTCCGGCAGCTTTACGCCGAGGGCAAGGTCGGCCGCGAGGAACTGCTGGAGGCCGAGGCGGCCTCTTATCATGGCGCCGGAACCTGCACCTTCTATGGCACCGCCAATTCGAACCAGATGATGATGGAGGTGATGGGCCTGCATGTGCCGGGCAGCGCCTTCGTCAATCCGGGCACGAAATTGCGCCAGGAACTGACCCGCGCCGCCGTCCATCGGCTTGCCGCGATCGGGTGGGACGGGGACGACTATCGCCCGCTGGGCCTGTGCATCGACGAGAAAGCGATCGTCAACGCCGCGGTCGGCCTGCTCGCCACGGGCGGATCGACCAACCATGCGATCCACCTGCCCGCCATCGCGCGCGCGGCCGGCATCATCATCGATTGGGAGGATATCGACCGGCTATCGGCCGCAGTGCCGCTGATAGCCCGTGTCTATCCGAACGGATCGGGCGACGTGAATCATTTCCAGGCGGCAGGCGGCATGGCCTATGTGATCCGCACTTTGATCGAAAACGGATTGATCCATCGCGATATCCTGACGGTCGGGGGTACCGATCTCGGCGATTATGCCCGCGATCCCAAACTCGACGGCGAAACTTTGATATGGGAAGATGCGCCGCCCGCGCCGCTCGACGAAAATATGCTGCGCCCGGCGACCAATCCATTCCTGCCCGATGGCGGCATGCGCCTGCTGCAAGGCAATCTCGGCCGCGGCGTGATCAAGACGAGCGCCGTCGACGAGGGCCGCTGGACCGTCGAGGCGCCGTGCCGGATCTTCGACGATCAGGACGATGTCGGCAAGGCATTCAAGGCCGGTGAACTCGATCGCGACGTGATCGTGGTGGTGCGCTTCCAGGGGCCCCGCGCCAACGGAATGCCCGAATTGCACAAGCTGACGCCCTGGCTCGGCGTCCTGCAAGATAAGGGCTATAAGGTCGCGCTGGTGACCGACGGGCGGATGTCGGGCGCTTCGGGCAAAGTGCCGGCCGCCATTCACTTCACGCCCGAAGCGCTGGCCGGTGGTCCGCTGGGCCTGTTGCGCGATGGCGATATCGTCCGGCTTGATGCGGCGCATGGCGAACTTGCGGCGCTGGTCGACGCCGCCGAATGGGCAAGCCGGAGCCCCGCACTGCCGCCCCCGCCGACGATCGGCACGGGCCGCGAACTTTTTGCCATCATGCGGCTTGGCGCCGATGGCGCCGAACAGGGCGGGTCCGCCATGCTCGCCGCCGCCGGCTTGTGACATGATGCAAATCGTTGCGGTAGATCTCGGCGGAACCCACGCCCGCTTCTCGATTGCCGATCTGCATCATGATCGGCGGCCCGCGCTGGGCGAGGCACGAAAATACAAGACCGCCGACTTTCCCGACTTCCCCAGCGCCTGGGCAGCCTTCGCACACGACAGCGGCGTGAAGCTGCCGTCCGCGGCAAGCATTGCCATTGCCGGCCCCGTCGAGGGAGAGCTGATCCACTTCACCAACAATCCGTGGGTGATCCGGCCAAAGACGCTGGCAGCCGAACTTGGCGTCGAACAACTGGTGCTGATCAACGATTTCGCGGCAATGGCGGCAGCTGTCGGCCGGCTTCACGAGGATGAACTGATCCATCTCGGGGGCCCCGAGGGGGCCATGCCCGAAAGCGGAGTCGTGACGATAGCCGGACCGGGCACCGGGCTCGGCGTGGCCCAGCTGCTGCGCTATCGGGGCCGCAATATCGTGCTGCCGACCGAGGGCGGGCACCTCGATTTCGCACCGCTCGACGGCTTCGAGGAACATATGCTGCAGCGGCTGCGACAGCGCCACGTCCGCGTATCGACCGAACGCATTGCTTCCGGCCCGGGCCTGCACAATATTTATGAAGCGATGGCTGCAAGCACCGGGGAAGCGATCGTGCCGCTCGATGATCCCGCTTTGTGGCAGGCGGCGATCGACGGCAGCAATCGGCTCGCGGCGAGCGCACTCGACCGTTTCGTCATGGCATTCGGATCGATCGTCGGCGACCTTGCGCTCGGCCATGGATCGAACGCCGTGGTGATCACCGGCGGCCTCGCCAATCGCATCCGCGAACGGCTGGCCGGGCCGCTGTTTCGCGACCGGTTTTGCGCCAAGGGCCGCCATGCAAGCCGCATGGCGAATTTCCCGATCCGGCTCGCGGTTCATTCCGATCCCGGCCTGCTGGGTGCCGCGGCAGCCTTCCAGGAGGAGAAATATCCATGGACGTAGAACAGGTGATGCGCCTCGCTCCGGTGATCCCGGTGCTGGTGATCGAGGATGCCGCGCATGCGCGATCGATAGCCGAAGCCCTGGTTGCCGGCGGGCTATACGCGCTCGAAGTTACGTTGCGGACGCCTGCCGCGCTCGACGCGATTCGCGAAATGGCCAAGGTGGAGGGTGCCGTTGTCGGCGCGGGCACGGTGCTCAACGAACGCGATTTGGCGGCCAGCATCGACGCCGGCGCGCGCTTTATCGTGTCACCGGGGTTGACCGCCCCGCTTGGGGAGGCCGCCATCGCCAGCGGGATTCCGTTTCTGCCCGGCACAGCCAATGCCGGCGATATCATGCGCGGGCTCGATCTCGGCCTGACCCATTTCAAATTTTTCCCGGCGATGGCCAGCGGCGGAATTCCGGCGCTGAAGGCGCTCGCAGCGCCATTCCATATGGCAAAATTTTGCCCCACCGGCGGTATCACGCAAACGACTGCCCCCGACTGGTTGGCCGTCGATCCGATCCTGTGCGTCGGGGGATCCTGGATGGTCCCCGCCGGGCCGCCTGACGTCGCCGAAATTCAGAAACGTGCAAGTCAGGCGGCCGCTTTGGGCACCTGATTCGAAGCGCTCATTCACCCTACAAATACCGATCCGATGGGAGCACCCGCATCGAATCGGCATTGGGCAGGCAATATTACATCATCTTCCAGGTCAGCGGCACGACCAGCGAAGCCGCACCGCCGGGAGGGGCCGGGAAAGCGCCGACCTTCTTCGGCACGGCCAGCGCTTCACGATCGAGCGCGCTCGATCCGCTCGGCTGAACCAGTTCGACACCCGCGACCGATCCGTCGGCAGCAACATCAAGCTTTACCTTGGCGGTGCCTTCGTCGCCGCGCATCTGCGCGGCGCGCGGATATTCCTGCTTTGCAGCAAGCAACTGACGAACCTTGGCGGTCCATTCGGGCGTTGCGGCGGCAAAAGCCGGGCCGGTGGCCAGTGCGATCCCGGCCAAGGCGATCGCCAAGTTGCGCATCCGAAGTGCTGGCATGTTCTGCTCCTGTTGTTGAGGGTCGCCCGACCCCCGAATCTACAGGTTTGGAACTACGGAAAATTTGTCAAAAGGGTGTTAACAGCGGGCGGATACGACCTCAAAAAGCAAGCCAAATGCCTGTTTTTACGCGATCCTCGTGATATTACTGATCATGCACAGCAAATCGACTAGGCGATCGTTAACCGAGCTCTTCGGCAGTTTTTCGCTGAAAAATACCGATACCATCGACGACTGTTAATATTCGTGCGGCATGCCCGCGCGGCAAGCCAATTCATCGGTACAATCGGCAGCATCGGCCGACCGAAACCGAATCCTCGACTCGCCATGCCGGCGCGAAATCCGATTCGCGCCGCGCCGCGGCAATCACTCGAACTCAAGAATGACTGCATCGACCGCCAGACTATCACCGGCCATGGCGGCGATCATCTTTACCGTCCCCGCCTTTTCGGCGCGCAGAATATTCTCCATCTTCATCGCCTCGACGACCGCCAATGGCTGCCCCGCCTCGACCTTGGCGCCTTCGCCGACATGGATCGCCGTCACCAGGCCCGGCATCGGGCACAACAGAAAACGTGACATGTCCGGCGGGATCTTCTCGATCATATGATGCGAGAGTTCCGCGACATGCGGCGGCAGCACTCGCAGCACATGGCTCGCGCCATGCGTGGTGAACTTCCAGCCTGTCCGGCGGCGCTCGACCCGGATCGACAGCGGCTTGCCATCGACCACCGCCTCGATCAGCCGCTGCCCTGGGACGAATGGCGCATCTACAACGATCGTCTCGCCATCGACGGTAACGACATCGCCCTCGATGACGACGCGGTGCTCGGCCCCGTCGAGCGTGACGACCCAATCGGTCGACTGATCGGCAGGGCCGTTCAACTGGCCTTCGATCAATGCGGAGCGTCCGGCATCGACGGTGGCGATCACACCGGCAACGGCCGCCATCTTGGCCGTCAGCCGCAGACCCGCTGGCGCACCAACGAAGCCTTCGGGATATTCCTCGGCAATGAAGCCGGTGGTGATGTTGCCGCTACGGAAGCGATCATGCTGCATGATCGCCGACAGGAAATCGATATTGTGGCCGATGCCGTCAATCTCGAACCGGTCGAGCGCGAGGATCTGCTTGTCGATCGCCTCTTCGCGGGTCTTGCCGTAGGTGATCAGCTTCGCGATCATCGGATCGTAGAACATCGAGATTTCGGAGCCTTCATAGACGCCGTCATCGACACGCACGCCTTCGCCCTCGGCCGGCGGCCGATAGCGCACGAGGCGGCCGGTCGACGGCAGGAAGCCGCGATAGGGATCCTCGGCATAGACGCGATTCTCGACCGCCCAGCCCTCGCGCTTCACCTCGTCCTGGGTGAAAGCCAGCTTCTCGCCATAAGCGACGCGAATCATCTGCTCGACCAGATCGAGCCCGGTGATGCATTCGGTGACCGGATGCTCGACCTGCAGGCGGGTGTTCATTTCGAGGAAGTAGAAGCCCTGGCCGGTGGTGTCGGCGCCGCTGACGATCAGTTCGACCGTACCCGCGCTATAATAGCCGACGGCCCGCGCGAGCGCGACGCACTGTTCGCCCATTGCTTTCCGCATTTCCGGGGTGACGAACGGCGACGGCGCTTCCTCGACCACCTTCTGGTGGCGGCGCTGGATCGAACATTCGCGCTCGTTCAGGTAAAGGATGTTGCCATGCTTATCGCCGAGGATCTGGATCTCGATGTGGCGCGGGCTCTCGATGAACTTCTCGATGAACACGCGGTCGTCGCCGAAGCTGGCGAGGCCCTCGCGCTTGGTGGCCTCGAAGCCTTCGCGGACGTCCTTCTCGGAATAAGCCAGCCGCATACCTTTGCCGCCGCCGCCGGCCGAGGCCTTCATCATCACCGGATAGCCGATGCCGTTGGCGATTTCGACCGCATGATCGGTGCTGTCGATCTCACCGACGAAGCCGGGGACGACGTTGACGTTCGCGGCCTTGGCGAGCTTCTTCGATTCGATCTTGTCGCCCATCGCCGCGATCGCACCGATCGGCGGGCCGATGAAGGCAATGCCGGCGTCTTCCAGCGCCTGCGCGAAGCTGGTCCGCTCGGACAGGAAACCGTAGCCCGGATGGACAGCCTCGGCACCGGTATCCTTGCACGCCTGGATGATCTTCTCGGCGATCAGATAGGACTGGTTGGCCGGCGGCGGCCCGATGTGGACGGCCTCGTCGGCCATCTGGACGTGCGGGCTGCGCGCATCGGCGTCCGAATAGACGGCCACGGTCTTGATGCCCATCTTCCGGGCGGTCTTGATCACGCGGCAGGCGATTTCGCCGCGATTGGCGATCAGGATCTTCTTGAACATTCGAGCCCCTTCAACACGCAAATACCGTCACCCGGCCCTGTTGGGCCGGACCGGGAGAGATCATCATTTCGCCAGGGATGGTTTCAGCCCAAGCTTCGCAAATAGTTTCGCATCCGAATCGCCGCCGGCATTGCCCGTGGTGAGCAATCGGTCGCCGGTGAAGATCGAATTGGCGCCAGCCATGAAGCACAAGGCCTGGGTCGCATCCGACATCGACTCGCGCCCGGCCGACAGGCGGACGACCGAATCGGGCATCGTGATCCGCGCCACCGCAACCGTCCGGACGAATTCGATATCGTCGATCCGCGCCGAGGGCACGCCCTTCAGCATGTCGCCGAGCGGGGTGCCGTCGATCGGCACCAGCTCGTTGATGGGCACGCTGCCTGGATGTTCGGGCAATGTGGCGAGCGCATGGATGAAGCCGACCCGGTCGGAGCGCGCTTCGCCCATCCCCATGATGCCGCCGCAGCACACGTTGATCCCCGCATTACGGACACGCTCCAGGGTCTGCAGCCGGTCGTCATAGCTGCGGGTGGTGACGACATGGCCGTAATATTCGGGCGAACTGTCGAGATTATGGTTGTAATAATCGAGCCCGGCGTCGGCAAGCCGCTCGGTCTGCTCGTCGCTGAGCATGCCCAGGGTCATGCAGGTTTCGAGCCCCATCGCCTTGACGCCTTCGACCATCGCCACGATCGCGTCCATGTCGCGATCCTTGGGGCTCCGCCATGCCGCGCCCATGCAGAAGCGCTCGGAGCCGCTGGCCTTGGCCTCGCGCGCAGCAGTCAGCACCTCTTCGACCTGCATCAGCTTGGAGGCCTTGAGATCGGTGTCGTTGCCGGCCGCCTGGCTGCAATAGCCGCAATTTTCGGCGCAGCCGCCGGTCTTGATCGACAGCAAAGTCGATAGCTGAACGGCGTTGGCGTCGTGATGGCGACGATGCACGGTCTGCGCCTGCCACAGCAGATCGTTGAACGGCAGATCGAACAGCGCCGCGATTTCCTCACGGGTCCAGTCGTTCCTGACCGGGCTCCCCTCCCTGCCTGCAGGGAGGGGCTGGGGGTGGGTGGGTGCCCCATGCGCCTCGATCGAGGAGGGGAGGAACCCACCCCCGGCCCCTCCCTTGGCAGGGAGGGGAGAGATTTTTGTGACCTCATTCATTCTGCGGCCTCATCGATGCCCTCGGGCGGGACGTTGTGGCCCAGCAACTGGAGCACTTCGGCCGCCGCGGCAACCAGGTTCGTGCCCGGGCCGAAGATGCCCTGCACACCGGCGTCGCGGAGGAATTGATAATCCTGCGCCGGTATCACACCGCCGGCGATCACCTTGATATCGCCGCGGCCGGCATCACGCAGATGCCCGATGAGCTCCGGAATCAACGTCTTGTGGCCCGCCGCCAGGCTCGACGCGCCGACCACGTCGACATCGGCCTTCACCGCCAGCTCGGCGACTTCGCGCGGCGTCTGGAACAAGGGCCCCGCAACGATATCGAAGCCGAGATCGCCGAACGCCGACGATACCAGATTGGCGCCGCGGTCATGGCCGTCCTGGCCCATCTTTGCGACAAACATCTTGGGCTTGCGGCCCTTGCGCCGTTCGATCGCGGCGACGCCCTCCATCAGCCCGGTCCAGCGCGCATCATCGTCGAACGCGCCGCCATAGATGCCCGAGACCGGTGTCGGCGTGGTGCCGTAGCGCCCAAACACATCCTCCATCGCCGCCGATATCTCGCCGAGCGTGGCGCGCGCGCGCGCGCATTCGACGGCAAGAGCAAGCAAATTCTCGCTACCTTTCGCGCCTTCGCGCAGCGCATCGAGCGCCGCCCGGCACTTCGCTTCGTCGCGGCCGGCCTTCACCTTGTTGATCCGTGCGATCTGCGCCTCGCGCACCGCGACGTTATCGACGTCGAGAATGTCGATCGGCGCTTCATTGGCGAGCTTATATTTGTTGACGCCGACGATCACGTCCTGGCCGCGATCGACCCGCGCGGCGCGGCCGGCGGCGGCTTCCTCGATCATCGCCTTGGGCCAGCCCGCCGCCACGGCCTTCGCCATGCCGCCATCGGCCTCGACCTTCTCGATGATCGCCCACGCCTTGTCGACGAGTTCCTGGGTCAGCGCCTCGATATAATAAGAGCCGCCGAGCGGATCGACGACCTTGGTCATCCCGGTCTCTTCCTGGATCACGATCTGCGTGTTGCGCGCGATCCGGGCGGAGAAGTCGGTCGGCAGCGCGATCGCCTCGTCGAGTGCGTTGGTGTGGAGCGACTGGGTGCCGCCCAGCATCGCCGCCATCGCCTCGATCGTGGTGCGCATCACGTTGTTGTACGGATCCTGCTCGGTCAGCGACACGCCCGATGTCTGGCAATGGGTGCGCAGCATCTTCGAACGCTCGTCCTTCGCGCCGAGATTGGTCATCACCCGGTGCCACAGCACGCGGGCGGCGCGCAGCTTGGCGATCTCCATGAAGAAGTTCATGCCGATCGCGAAGAAGAAGCTCAGCCGTCCCGCAAACTTGTCGATGTCGAGGCCCGAGGCGACGCCATATTTCACATATTCCTGGCCGTCGGCGATGGTGAAGGCGAGTTCCTGCACCTGCGTCGCGCCGGCCTCCTGCATATGATAACCGGAGATCGAGATGCTGTTGAACTTCGGCATTTCGCGCGACGTATAACCGAAGATGTCGGAGATGATCCGCATCGAGGGTTCGGGCGGGTAGATATAGGTGTTGCGGACCATGAACTCCTTGAGGATGTCGTTCTGGATGGTCCCGTCGAGCTGCGCGCGCGGCACGCCCTGTTCCTCACCGGCGACGATGAAGAAAGCGAGGATCGGGATCACCGCACCGTTCATCGTCATCGACACCGACATCTGATCGAGCGGGATGCCGTCGAACAGGATCTTCATATCGTCGATCGTGTCGATCGCCACGCCCGCCTTGCCGACATCGCCGGTCACGCGCGGATGATCGCTGTCATAGCCGCGGTGGGTCGCCAGATCGAAGGCGACCGAGAGGCCCTTCTGCCCCGCCTTAAGATTGCGATGATAGAAGGCGTTCGATTCCTCCGCCGTCGAGAAACCGGCATATTGGCGGATCGTCCACGGCCGGCCGGCATACATCGACGCACGCACGCCGCGCGTGAACGGCGCGAACCCCGGCAGGCCCGGATCGATGCCTGCGACATCATCGGCGGTGTAGAGCGGCTTGACGGCGATGCCCTCCGGCGTCTGCCAGGTCAGATCCTTGCCTTTGACTTCCTTGGCGGCGGCGGCCTGCCAGTCTGCGATCGTCTTCTCGGTCATCTCAATGGCCCTCAAATATCGGCTTGCGCTTCTCGATGAAGGCCGCGACCCCTTCGGCACAATCGCGGGTGCGGCCCGCGACGGTCTGATTGGCGGCTTCGAGATCGAGCGTTTCGGAGAGTGTCAGGGTAAGTGCGCTTGCCACCTGCTTGCGCATCATGCGGATCGCCATCGTCGGCCCGTTGGCAAGGCGAATCGCGATCTTGCGCGCCTCTGCCATCAGATCGGCATCGTCGACGACCCGGGCGATCAGGCCGGCGGCCTTCGCATCGTCGGCGCTCAATTTCTCGCCGAGCAGCGCCATCTCCAGCGCCTTGGCCCGGCCGACACCCCTGGCGACGAACCAGCTCGATCCGGCATCGGGCACCAGCCCGACATTGACGAATGCCATCAGCAGAAAGGCCGATCGCGCCGCGATCACGATATCGCCCGACAGGGCCACGCCGACGCCAGCGCCGACCGCCGGCCCGTTCAGCGCGGTGATGATCGGCAGCGGATAATCGGCCATCTTGCGAAGACCAGGATTATAGGATTCGTCGAGCAAGCCGCCGACATCCTCGGGAAGACCGAAATTGCCGTCCTCGTCGATCAGATCGGCCCCCGAACAGAAGGCCCGGCCCGCGGCCGTGATGATCAGCGCGCGGGCCCCGTCCCCAACCGCCTTGTCCATCGCATCGACCATCTCGGCGAAAACCGTCGGGATCAGCGCGTTCATGCGGTCCGCACGATTGAACGTGATCGTCGCGACATTGTCGGACAGTTCGAACAGGATCGTGCGATAGTCGCTCAATGCGCGGCCCCTTGCTTCGGCGTTTCCATGATCTCGGTCAGCACGCCACCCATATCCTTGGGATGCAGGAAGAAGACCGGCGTACCATGCGCGCCGATGCGCGGTTCGCCCAGCACGCGGATGCCCTTCGCCTCGAAATCGGCCTTGGCGGCATGAATCTCGGGCACCTCGAAGCACACATGATGCTGCCCGCCCGCCGGATTCTTGGCGAGGAAGCCGTGGATCGGGCTATTCTCACCCAGCGGTTCGATCAGTTCGATCTGGCTGCTCGGTGTATCGACGAAGCAGACGCGCACGCCCTGCGGCGGCAGATCGAACGGCTCGTGGATCTTCGTCGCGCCGAGCACGTCGCGATAGAGCGCGATCGACTTTTCGATCGACGGCGTCGCAACGCCAACATGGTTCAAACGCCCGAGCGCCATCAGATTCTCTCCACGATAAGAGCAATGCCCTGTCCGCCACCGATGCACATGGTGATCAGCGCGTAGCGGCCGCCGCTACGCTGCAATTCGTAAACGGCCTTGACCGTAAGGATCGCGCCGGTCGCCCCGATCGGGTGACCCAGAGCGATGCCGCTGCCGTTGGGATTGACCTTTTCAGGATCGAAACCCAGCGCGTTGGCGACCGCGCAGGCCTGCGCCGCGAACGCCTCATTGGCCTCGATCACGTCCATCTGGTCGATCGTCAGGCCCGCGCGCTCAAGCGCGATCGGCACGGCCTTGATCGGCCCGATGCCCATCAGGTCGGGCTCGACGCCGGCATGACCCCAAGCAACGATGCGCGCAAGCGGGGTCAGGCCCTTGGCGTCGGCGACGGCGCGGGTTGCCAGCACCAAGGCGGCGGCGCCATCGTTGATGCCCGAGGCGTTGCCGGCGGTGACCGAGCCTTCCTTGTCGAAGGCCGGGCGCAGCTTCGCCAGGCTTTCCATGCTGGTTTCGGCGCGCGGATGCTCGTCGGTATCGAAAAGGGTCACGCCCTTGCGGGTCTTGAGTTCTACCGGGACGATCTGGTCCTTGAAGCGACCTTCGGCGATCGCCAGGGCAGCGCGGCGATGGCCTTCGACCGCAAGAGCATCCTGCGCCTCGCGACCGATGCCGTACTTCTTCGCGATATTTTCGGCGGTGATGCCCATGTGGAACCCGCCCCATGGGTCGTTGAGCGTCTCCAGCAGCACGTCGAGCATGCTGACATTGCCCATCTTCTGGCCCCAGCGCGCGTCCTTCACGATATAGGGCGCCTGGCTCATGCTCTCGGCGCCACCAGCGACGGTGATACCTGCCTCGCCCAACCGCATCATCTGCGCGCAGGAGATAATCGCCTGCGCGCCCGATCCGCACAGCCGGTTGACCGTCAGCGCCGGCGCGGAAATCGGCACACCCGCGTTGACCGAAGCGACACGCGCCAGATAGGCATCCTTCGGGTTCGTCGGGATCACCTGGCCGATCACGACATGCTCGACATCGGATGCCGCGACGCCCGCACGGCGCAGCGACTCTGCGATCACCGTCGCCGCCAGTTCGGCCGGCGGAACATCCTTCAACGCTCCGCCGAAATCGCCGATCGCTGTCCGCGCGGCGCCAACGATCAGAACGTCCTGCAAATCAACCATGTCACTGTCCTGCTGTCGGCGTCAGGGGCCGAAATATCGGGGGCGCCTCAGAGCGGAATATTGTCGTGCTTCTTCCAGGGGTTTTCGAGGCTCTTGTTCCGAAGCTTGCGCAGGCCCAGCGCGATCCGCCGCCGCGTCGAATGCGGCATGATCACTTCATCGATGAAGCCCTTCGAGGCCGCGACGAACGGATTGGCGAAGCGCTCTTCATATTCCTTGGTGCGTGCGGCGATCTTGTCGGTATCGCCCAGGTCCTGGCGGAAGATGATCTCCACCGCGCCCTTGGCGCCCATCACTGCGATCTCGGCGGTCGGCCAGGCGTAATTGAAATCGCCGCGCAGATGCTTCGAGCTCATCACGTCATAGGCGCCGCCATAGGCCTTGCGGGTGATCACGGTGATCTTCGGCACGGTCGCCTCGCCATAAGCGAACAGCAATTTGGCGCCATGCTTGATGATGCCATTATGCTCCTGCGCGGTGCCCGGCAGGAAACCCGGCACGTCGACGAAGGTGATGATCGGAATATCGAACGCATCGCAGAAGCGCACGAACCGCGCCGCCTTCTTCGACGAATTGATGTCGAGGCAGCCCGCCAGCACGCTGGGCTGGTTGGCGACGATACCGACCGGACGACCTTCGATCCGGCCGAAACCGATGACGATGTTCGCGGCATGATTAGGCTGGACCTCGAAGAAATCGCCCTCGTCGACGACCTTCGTGATCAGTTCCTTCATGTCATAGGGCTTGTTCGCGCTGTCCGGTATCAGCGTGTCGAGACTCTCCTCGAGCCGATCCCACGGATCGTCGGTCGGGCGGACCGGCAACGGCTCGCGATTCGACAAAGGCAGGAAATCGAAGAAATCGCGCGTGGCGAGCAGCACCTCGATATCATTTTCGAACGCATTGTCAGCGACCGACGATTTGGTGGTATGGGTGACGGCGCCGCCCAGTTCCTCCTGAGTGACCACTTCGTTGGTGACGGTCTTCACCACGTCGGGGCCGGTCACGAACATGAAGCTCGAATCCTTCACCATGAAGATGAAGTCAGTCATCGCCGGCGAATAGACCGCGCCGCCCGCGCACGGGCCCATGATCAGGCTGATCTGCGGCACGACGCCGCTGGCCAGAATGTTGCGCTGGAACACCTCGGCATAGCCGCCGAGCGAAGCCACACCTTCCTGGATGCGCGCGCCGCCCGAATCGTTGAGGCCGATCACAGGGGCGCCGACCTTCAGCGCCATATCCATGATCTTGCAGATCTTCTGCGCATGCCGTTCGGACAGCGCACCACCGTAAACGGTGAAATCCTGGCTGAACACGAAGACCAGCCGGCCGTTGATCGTACCGGACCCGGTGACGACGCCGTCGCCCGGAATATGCTCCTGATCCATGCCGAAGTCGGTGCAATTATGCTCGACATACATGTCGACTTCTTCGAACGATCCCTGATCAAGCAGCACGTCGAGCCGTTCGCGCGCCGTGAGCTTGCCCTTCTTGTGCTGGGCATCGATACGTCGCTGACCACCGCCGAGACGGGCTGCCGCGCGCTTTTCTTCGAGTTTTTGCAGGGTAGCCAGCATGGGCCACGATACTCCACGATTCAGGGATGATCGCCCCCTTTTCAAGATTTGCGCCATAGTGCAAATGTAAACTTGTAAATTTGCGAAGTTCCATTTTGCAAATTGCTGAAAGGTCGCGATTTTGGCACGCAAGCTCAAGCATCGATTGTTTGCCGGCCACGAATTGCGCGCCCTTCGCGTGCGGGCGGGGCTGGGACAATCGGCGATGGCAACGCGACTGGGGCTTTCCGTGAGCTACCTTTCGCAACTCGAAAATGACGATCGGCCGGTCACGCCCGCGGTCACGGAGGCGCTGGCGCGGGCTTTCCCGATTGATTGGAACGTCGATCAGGCCGGCGATGCCGAACGCCGGCTGATGGCGATGCGCGAGGCGATCGCCGATCCGCTGTTCGGCGACGAGCTGTTCACGCCCGAAGTGCTTCACCGCGCGGTGGAACAGCAACCGCAGCTGGCGGATCGCTTCGTGCGCCTCCACAGTGCCTATCGCCGCAGCGAGGAAAAGCTCCAGGTCGTCGACGATCGGATCGGGAGCGGCGTTCCCGGCGATGATCGCCTGCCATGGGAAGAGGTTCGCGACTGGTTCCACGAGGCCGGCAATTATGTCGACAGCCTCGACCGCGCCGCCGAGGAACTTGCGCAACAGCTCGATGCCGAGCCGCTGCCGGAAGCGCTGATCGCCTTCTTCCTCAAGGACCGCCATGGCGTCGATCTGGTCACATCCACCGACGATGGCGGGACGATGCGCCGCTTCGACAAGGCGCGCGGCCTACTGACGGTCAGCAGCTCTCTACCGGCGGAAACGCGTCGCTTCATGCTCGCGCATCAACTCGCCTTGCTCGAGTTCAAATGGCATATCGGCGTGGTTGCCGCCGGCGCCAATTTGCGGTCAGCCGAGGCCCACACCTTGCTGTCGGTGGGCCTCGCCAATTATGCGGCAGGCGCACTGCTGATGCCTTACGGCGCGTTTCGGCGGACCGCACGGGCGATGCGACACGATATCGACCGGCTCTGCCAGCGCTTCGGAGTCAGCTTCGAGCAAGCGTGCCACCGCCTCTCGACGCTGCAGCGGCCGGGCCAGCGCGGCGTGCCCTTCTTCTTCTGTCGCGTCGACATGGCCGGTAACATCACCAAGCGTCATTCGGCGACCCGGCTGCAGTTCGCGCGCTTCGGCGGTGCCTGTCCCTTGTGGATCGTCCATGAGGCAGTTGCGATTCCGGACCGCATCCTCGTCCAGCTCGCCGAAATGCCCGATGGCGTGCGCTATGTTTCGATGGCGAAGGGGCTGGTCAAACCCAGCGGCAGCTTCAAACGCGCACCGCGCCGCTTCGCGGTCGCCCTGGGCTGCGAGGCCGAACACGCCCGCGAATTCATCTACGCCGACGCGCTCGACATGGGGAACGCTGCCGCGGCAACCCCGATCGGCATCTCCTGCCGGCTATGCCCCCGCGAGGCCTGCGACCAGCGCGCCTTTCCGCCCGCGGACCGATCGATCGCGGTCGATGCCGATGTGCGGAATGTGGTGCCGTATCGGGTGCTGTAGCAGCGTCTTGCATCACTGATACGGGTATGAAAGCATGCGCATCAAGGGAGAGCCTGCATGTTCAGATCGGCCGCCGAACGCGCAATCGTCACCGCCACCGCCATTTCCGGCACGCTCGACCTGTTGAGCGCTTTCCTGTTCGCGGGCATGAAGGGCAACAGCCCGGCGCGCGTCCTCCAAAGCGTCGCCAGCGGACCGTTCGGCAGCACGATGTTCGATCGGGGGGCGCGTGGCGCACTCGCGGGGCTGCTTGTCCACTATGGACTGATGACGATCATGGTCTCGGTCTTCGTCCTGGCCGTGACCCGGCTTCCGGCGTTGCTCAGACGGCCTGCCATTACCGGCATCACCTACGGATTCGGCATCTATCTGGTGATGTACTGGATCGTGCTACCGCTGCGCTATCCGGCGGCTTTCCCGCAGACCGGCGCATGGCAAGTCACTAACGCCCTGATCTCGCACGTATTATGTGTAGGGTTGTCGATGGGATTGGTTGTCGGTCGGATATTGCGGAAAGGTTGATTGCCGCTACCCGCCCTTTCCGCTCAATGTCCGTTGCCGGCGCCGCTGAACCGACGACCCCAATCCTATCGCCTCGCGATATTTGGCTACTGTCCGCCGCGCGACCTCGAACCCCTTGGCGTTGAGCAGTTCGACCAACTTGTCATCGGACAGGATATCGTCACCCTCGGCACCGATGAGCCTTCCGATTTGGCTTTTCACCGCCTCCGCCGAGACATTTTCGCCGCCATCCGCCGCCTGAACGCCGCTGGTGAAGAAATATTTGAGCTCGTGGAGCCCGCGCTCACACATCAGATATTTGTTCGATGTCACCCGGCTGACGGTCGATTCGTGCATGCCGATCGCATCGGCCACCGCCTTCAACGTCAGCGGCCGCAGATGATCGACGCCCTTCAGGAAAAAGCCTTCCTGTTGTTTCACAATCTCATGCGCGACCTTCAAAATCGTGCGGGCGCGCTGATCGAGCGCCTTCACCAGCCAGTTGGCGCTCGCCAGACATTCGGAAAGCCAGGCCTTGCTGTCCTTGTCCTGCGGACCATGGCTCAATTCGGTGTAATAAGAACGGTTGACGAGCACGCGTGGCAGCGTCCCGCTATTGAGTTCGATCGCCCAGCCACCTTGCGTCCGGCGAATGAACACGTCGGGCGATACCGGGGAGGCCGGCTCGCCACCGAAACGCAGGCCGGGCTTGGGATCATAGTTGCGCAATTCGCGGATCATGTCCGCCATGTCCTCTTCATCCACCCCGCACATCCGGCGTAGCTGCGGCAAGGCTCCACGCGCGAGCAGATCGAGATTGGCAATCAATTTGGCCATGCAGGGGTCATACCTGTCCGCCTCCTTCGCCTGGAGCATCAGACATTCGGCAAGCGATCGCGCGCCGACACCGCTGGGATCAAAAGTCTGGATCACCGCAAGAACACGCTCGACATGAAACAGGGCCTGATCGAGCTGCTGGGCGACATCGAAGGTCTGGCCAATGAAATATCCCGCATCGTCGATCAGGTCGATCAACGCGATCGCGATCGCCAGATCATTGCCAGCCAGTTGTTCACCGGCCTGCCCAACCAGATGGTCTTGAAGCGATATCCGCGCCGCGGCGAACGAATCGAGATCCGGCGCATCCTCGCTTCCCGATCGATCGGAGGCGCTTCCCATGTCGCTGGCGCTGTCATGATGGAAGGTTTCGGCTTCATAGTCGGCATCGAGCGGTTGATCGGCGATCGCATCGCCCGCCTCGATCAACAGGTCCGCCGTCGGGCCATCATCGTCGAAACCATCTTCGCGCTCGCCGCCCTCTTCGACGACATCGCGATCATCGGCGGCTTCGGTACTGCCGCTTTCGAGCAGGGGGTTCTTTTCGATCTCCTCGGCGAGGAACGCTTCGATTTCGAGATTGGACAAAGCCAGCAGCCGGATCGCCTGCTGCAATTGCGGCGTCATCACCAGCGACTGGCTCTGACGCAAATCGAGGCGGGGCCCGATGGCCATTATGCGGTCCGTTTTGAATTGCGCGAAAGAGCGCATTTCAAGGCGGCGCCGGCCCGCTCCCCCACCCGACCTCCCAACGGCAGTATCATATGGGAGGTCGGGTGGGGGAGCGGGCCGGTGCCGCAAATGCGCCGGAGACGCATTTCAAAACAGGCTGTCCGCATCATCTCAAAGCGAGAAACCTTCACCCAAATAGAGCCGGCGGACATTTTCATCCGCGACCAGCGCTTCGGGACTGCCCTGAAACAGCACTTTGCCATCATAGATGATACAAGCACGATCGACGATATCCAGGGTCTCGCGGACATTGTGATCGGTGATTAGCACCCCGATGTCGCGCCGCTTGAGGTCCTTCACCAGATCGCGAATGTCGGCGATCGAGAGCGGATCGATGCCGGCGAAAGGCTCGTCGAGCAGCATGATGGACGGTTCCGCCGCCAGCGCGCGCGCTATCTCGCACCGCCGCCGCTCGCCGCCCGACAGCGCCATCGCGGCCGAATCGCGCAAATGCGCGAGATGGAACTCGCTGAGCAACTCCTCGAGCCGATTCTGCCGAACCGTTGCATCGGGCTCAATCAGTTCGAGCACGGCCATGATATTCTGGCCGACCGTCATCCCGCGAAAGATCGAAGTCTCCTGCGGCAGATAGCCGAGACCCAGGATCGCACGCCGATACATCGGCAAGGTCGTGATATCGTCGCCATCGAGCAATATGCGCCCGGCATCGGGCTTCACGAGACCCATCACCGAATAGAAACAGGTGGTCTTGCCGGCACCATTCGGTCCCAGGAGCCCCACCACCTCGCCCCGCGCGACATCCAGCGAAATATCCGACAATACCTGCCGTTTATCGTATGATTTCGCGATCGACACGACAGACAGGCCGCGGATGATCGCATCCTCGTGCGGGGGCCTGGCGAGCCGTTCAATCGTTGCACTGTCATTCATCAGCCATTGTCCCGGGCAACGTCATCGCGCGCCCCTCAATTAGCGAAAGCCGCGACGCGTGGAAACTGGCAAGCTTCATGCATGCCGCGATTATCGCCAGAGTCGTCCGAATATCAGTTTCCGGTGCGGGCCGGCGGGGTGAAGCGCCCCGTCACCCGGCCATTGGCGCCACCGGCAACGACACCGCCGTCCATCGTCGCCATCCCCGTATTCAGGTTGAAAATCAGGCGCCCACCATGCGTGTCACCTTGTCCTGGACGGGTTAGAACAACGCCCCCGATCATCGTGATCAACCGTTTTTGCAGATCGTAGATGGCGAATTGAGCCCGCGCGGTTTCGGTCCGGCTCTTGAGAACGACATCGCCGCTCGCATCCATGCGATTGACCTGCGTGTGCCCGGCGGACGTATATGCAATCGTCATCCGATCCGACGTCAGCGTCATGTCGCCCTGACGAACGTCGACATTGCCCGAAAGAATGGCGCGATCGGCGCGGTCCTGCAATTCGATGCGATCGGCCGAAAAATCGACCGGCGCATTACTGTCGTGCCCTTTCAGGGCAGATACGCCTTGGGCATGCGCGCCCATGGCCATGCCGAACAAAGCCATCGCGAACAGAGCGCGCACCATCGAAACTGCCTTCCAAACCCCGCTGATCATCGCGCTGCCTTGGACTGGCCCTGCACGATATGCAAGCGCGCGCGCCCCTTGAGCACAACGATACGGTTGGTCAGGTCCGCAGTGAAATGATCGCTGGTAAACGTGCCCAACGGCATCGTCCCATCGACCGCGCCCTCGCTCGCTACCATGCGCGTCACGAGGTCGATGCCGACGTCGCGGGTCTGCATCTGATAGCCGTCGGCGGCGCGAAACAGCACCGGTCCGTCGATATTCACCTTTTCGCTGTCCATGTCATATCGGCCGCGGCCAGCATTGATCGTTGCCGGACCGTCCGGCAGTTGTATCTGCGCGGCGAGGCTGGTCAACTTCACCACCGGATCGCGCGATGTCACCTGCACCGCCGAACCCGCCGTCAGCTGAAACGGCTGCCCCTTCGAATCCTCGCCACGATAGGTGGCGCGCGTCACACGCATCCGCTCGCGGGCCAACTCCACGCGATCTTTGGACAGAACGAAGCTGATATCGCTGCCCACCGTCAACGGCGCCAATGCCAGCAACATGATCAGGATCAGGATCGCCGCCGGCAGCGCCAGCCGCATGATCGCCATCAACCGATCGTGGCTGCTGCCGGGAACGGCCCAAACCTGCCGCTGCGTGCGGACGCGGTCGGCAAGTTCAGACATGCGCGAAAATATCGATCTCCGGCCAGCCGGCCAGATCGAGCTCGGCGCGGGCGGGCAGGAAATCGAAGCAGGATTGCGCCAGCGCCATTCGCCCTTCGCGAATCAGCCGATCGTCAAGCTTCACCTTCATGGCGTGCAGATAGCGCACGTCCGAAGCCGCATATTCCTTCTGGGCATCCGAAAGCTCGGGGGCGCCCCAATCCGATGTCTGCTGCTGCTTCGAGATTTCCTGGCCCAGCAGTTCGCGGACGAGTTCCTTCAATCCGTGACGGTCAGTGTAGGTCCGAATCAGTCGCGAAGCGATCTTCGTGCAATAGACGGGCGCTGCCACGACGCCCAGATAATGGCGGATCGCCGCCAGATCGAAACGGGCGAAATGGTAGAGCTTGAGCCGCGCCGGATCCGCGAGCACTGCCCGCAGATTGGGCGCCGCATAATCGCTGCCGGCGGCAAAGCGCACCAGATGCTCGTCACCCCGCCCATCCGAAATCTGGACGAGGCACAGCCGATCCCGGGGCGTCTGGAGCCCCATTGTTTCTGTATCGATAGCAATGGATCCCGGGGCGAGGACATCCGGCGGCAGGTCTTCCTGGTGGAGATATATGGTCATTGCGCACGCATAGGCCGCAACCCCGCGGGGCTCAACCGCCTTGCCAGTCTTCCTTTACGCTTCATGCCGGCAGGGGACCGAATCGGCGCGCGTTTTGAATCTCGCCGCGTGGCAATATCGTTGGATATTCGCGCAAAATTGCCCGAAATAACGGTAACACAATCGTTCCAGCTACAGTTTGCACCATATTGCCGCGCGCCTTCGAGCAAAACTGCTCGCAGGATCGGGACTTTTGCTTTATGGCAAGTGTTTGGCGTGACTGATTTTGCGCGCCGAAAGGTTCGTGCGCTGGCCCGGCGCATTCGCCTTTCGACGTAACGGGGCGACATTCGGGAAGACTTTGACGGCATGAGTTTCGATAGAGGGCGGCGCGGCCAGCGCGGCGGCAGGGACAAGCGCGATAGCTTCGGTGACGAAAGCTTCGGTGGCTATGGCGGTGGCGGCTTCGGCGGCGGTGATCGTTTCGGCGGGGGCGGTGATCGCTTCGGCGGTGGCGGCGGCGATCGTTTCGGCGGCGGCGGTGATCGCTTCGGCGGTGGCGGCGGGGGCGGTGATCGCTTCGGCGGCGGCGGCGGTGGCGGTTTCCGCGGCGGCGGCGGCGGTGGCGGTGGTCCCCGCGGCGGCATGCCCGCCCAGGTGATCGGCGAAGGCAAAGGCGTCGTCAAATTCTTCAACTCGCAAAAGGGCTTCGGCTTCGTCGTGCGCGATGATGGCGGCGAGGACGTTTTCGTTCACATCTCCGCGGTCGAGCAGGCCGGTCTGACCGGTCTCGCGGAAGGCCAGCCGTTGGAATTCACGTTGGTTGATCGCGGCGGCCGCGTGTCGGCTACCGATCTCAAGATCGATGGCGAACCGATGGCGGTCGAGGATCGCGGTCCTCCGCGTGAACGCGAAGATCGTGGCCCCCGTGACGGCGCTCCGCGCGGCGGTGCGCCGACGCGCCAGCTTACCGGCGAAAAGGCAACCGGCACGGTCAAGTTCTTCAATGCGATGAAAGGCTTCGGCTTCATTCAGCGCGATGATGGACAGCCCGATGCCTTCGTTCACATCTCGGCCGTCGAACGCGCCGGCATGACCAATCTGAACGAAGGCGATCGCCTGGAATTCGAGCTTGAGGTCGATCGTCGTGGCAAATATGCTGCGGTCAACTTGACGCCGCTTTCCTGATCATCGCGCCTCGGCGCGGTATCAATTGAAGGCCCGGTCTCCGCGAGGAGACCGGGCCTTTCATTTTCCGGATGCCAATAAAAAGGCCCCGGCGGGCTCTACGCTTCGCCTTCCAGTGCCTCAGCCAGTTCCTCAAGCCACACGCGCGCCGTTCCGTCCGAAGGCGCCCGCCAATCGCCACGCGGCGAGAGACTACCACCTCCGGACACCTTGGGGCCGTTGGGGATCGCCGACCGCTTGAACTGGCTGATTTCGAAGAAGCGAAACAGGAAGCTTTCCAGCCAGCGCCGAATCGTCGGCAGATCATAACTGTTGCGCAGATTCGCAGGAAACTCGATCGGCCAGAGTCCGGCATCGGCATTCTGCCACGCATGCCACGCCAGGAAGGCGATCTTCGATGGCCTGAGCCCCAGACGTGCGACATGGTGCAGGAAGAAATCGCACAGTTCGTAAGGCCCGATCTTCGATTCGGTGCTCTGGATCTTGCCATCGTCACCCGCCGGTACGAGTTCGGGCGAAATCTCGGCGCCAAGGATGCCGGTCAGGACAGCATCGGTTTCAGCGTTGAACTGACTGGTGCGTACGGACCAGCGAATAAGGAACTGGATCAGCGTCTTGGGTACGCCGCAATTGACGGCATAATGGCTCATCTGATCGCCGACGCCATAAGTACACCAGCCCAGAGCAAGCTCGGACAGATCGCCGGTGCCAACAACGATACCGCGCTTCTGATTGGCGAGCCGGAACAAATAATCGGTGCGCAACCCGGCCTGCACATTTTCGAACGTCACGTCATAACGCGGTTCGCCGCGCGCGAACGGGTGGTCCATGTCGGCAAGCATCTGCCGCGCCGCCGGCCGGATATCGAGTTCGGCGGCAGTGATGCCGAGCGCCGTCATCAGCGCCCACGCATAGCCCTTGCTCGCCTCGCCAGTGGCGAAACCGGGCATGGTATAGCCCAGAATGGCGGTCCGCGGCAGGCCGAGCCGGTCGCACGCCTTGGCGGCAACGATCAGCGCATGCGTCGAATCGAGCCCGCCCGACACGCCGATCACCAGAGTTTCGCTGCGGCTGGCGGCCATCCGCGTGGCAAGGCCCGCCACCTGAATGTTGAACGCCTCATAGCAATCGGCGTCGAGCCGTTCGATATCGTCGGGCACAAACGGGAAACGCGCTACCAGCCGGCGCAGTCCGACATCGGCGAAATCGGGCCGATGGCCGAAGACGATCCGCCTGAAGTGCCTTTCGGGATGCCCCGCCGCCGCCGCCGCATCGTTAAATGTACCGTTGCGCATCCGTTCGAGCCGCAGCCGTTCGACATCGATATCGGCGACGATCAAATCGGATGCCGTTGCGAATCGCCGCGACTCGGCGACGACGGTACCCAGTTCGTGGATCATCGCCTGGCCGTCCCAAGCCAGATCGGTGGTGCTTTCGCCCGGACCGCTGGCCGAATAGGCATAAGCGGCGATCGACCGCACCGACTGGGCCGCCGCCAACAGTGCGCGCTCGCGCGCCTTCCCGATGATGATGTTCGATGCCGAAAGGTTGCACAGGATCAGCGCACCGGCCAGCGCTCCAAGCGACGATGGCGGAATTGGCGCCCAATAATCTTCGCAGATTTCGACGTGGAAAGTGAAATCGACAAGATCATCCGCAGCAAAGATCAGATCGGGGCCAAACGGCACCGTCTGGCCGCACAACAGCATGTCGAGTCCGGACAGCCCGGCACCAGGAGCAAACCAGCGCTTTTCATAATATTCGCGGTAATTTGGGAGGAAGCTCTTCGGCACCACGCCTAAAATACGACCCCGCGCGATTACCACCGCACAATTATAGAGTCGACCCACACGCCGGATCGGAGCACCAACCAGCAATATGGTAGGCAGATCCTTGCACGCCGTGACGATCCGGCCCAGCTCGGCTTCAACCCGATCGAGCAGGGCATCCTGCAGGTGGAGATCGTCGATCGCGTAGGAGGACAGTGCAAGTTCCGGCAGGACGAGCAGATCGACCGCCTCCGCCCCTGCCCGTCGTGCGAGCGTGATCAGCGCATCGGCATTGGTGCCGACATCGCCCGCGCTGGCGGCCGGCGTTCCCGCCGCCACACGCACGAATCCGTGTCGATGAATGGAGCGAAAATTGCCGGGGCGTTTCATCTTGCACCATCCATATGCGGAACGACGAGCGAGGCTATGTCGTTGCCCTTACAGGAGAGGGAGCAGTTACGGCAAATCGCTCAATCCGCAATAAGCACGCGATTTCGGCCTGCTTCCTTCGCGCGGTAGAGCGCTTCGTCAGCGCGCTTCAGGATCGAACCTGGCGAATCATGGCTTTCGAACGCTGCGATCCCGGCCGAAAATGTGAGCTTGCCAAGCGATTGGCCCGTGTTGGTGACCTTCAGTTCACGCGAAGCGATCGCCGCGCGTACCTTGTCGAGCAAGGTGCCAGCCTCGGTTGGGGCCAGCTTTTCGAAGACGGCAACAAATTCTTCGCCGCCATAGCGGGCCACGAACATATCGGCATGGCCCGATCGCGCCAGCGACGTGCCGACAAATTTGATCACTTCGTCACCGATCTGGTGCCCGTGCGTATCATTGAAGATCTTGAAATGATCGATGTCGCAGATCGCCAGCGACAATGACGACCGGGTCCGGCGTGCCCGCTCAAGTGCCGCGCGCAAATGCTGATCGAACGCCCTGCGGTTCGGCAACCCTGTCAGGGGATCGCTGTTCGCCGTTCGCTGCGCGACGGCCAGATCGTCCCGCAACGCCTTCATCTGGATCTCGGTGCGCTGCAGCTCGCCTTCGGCAGCTCGGGCCTTGTCGATCATCGAGCGGGTGAGCCCCATCAACGCGTCGACCGTCGGCGTCAGGTGCGCCCCATCTTCGAGAACGGCAGCCGTGCTCGCAAGCGCAGCCCCGTAATTTCGGGCGTCCTGGCCCGATCGCGACACAATGGCGCTGGCATGATCGATGACGCCGCTGAAATCGACTGTCATCCGTTCGAGGTCATCGGCGGACATACGCGAATCGCGTTGCGCCATGATCGTTTCGACTGCCTTGCCCGTCAGCCCGCCTCCCTCGCGAATCGCGCGATCGACCATCGCGATAAGATCGCGGTCACGGCCTGTCAGATAGCGGTGGCAAAGTTCGAAATTGATGGGGTTCGGTTGCAAACCATTATCGAACAGCAGCTTGCCGATCTTGTCAAAGAGACGGCGCCATTCTTCGCGTTCGGCATGTGACTCGATAATTCGCTCTGCGCGCACGGCGATACATCCCTGACCAGGGTTCCTACTTAGGTCAGGGTTCGATTACATCAGGTTAACGCAGGCCGAAATCCGCTCGCGCTGTCCTTAAGGACGCCAATGCCCGGTTTCCATCCAGGCGAGCAGCGGCTTGAGGGGCAGGATCCACGCCATCCCCAAAACGAGATAGACGATGGCCTGCACCAGCTGCGGCAATACCGCAATAAGAGGCGCGATCTGCAGAACCAGGGCCGCCCAGACGGCAATGATCAACAGGATCAGGAACATTCCGAACGGCTTGCGCCAACTGGGGTTTGTCACACGTTTTCGCCTTCGAACACGGCGCCCTCGGTTACGATCGCGTGGAGCCGTTCATCCCATGGATCGCGCGGAATCTCCGCGACCTGCTGGATCGACCAGCCGACACCGATCCGCCTGGCGTGCGGCATAGCCGCAAAGCCGCGATCATAGAAACCCGCGCCCTGGCCGATTCGCCAGAGCCCGGCATCGAAGCCGAGCAGCGGCGTGACGATCAGATCAGGCAAGACTTCGCGGGCATCGGTTGCCGGTTGAAGCAAGCCCGCGGGGCCCGGCTCGAGCAAATCACCGGGCGACCATGCGAGAAACCGCATCGGCACGTCACGCCGCGTGACATGCGGCAAAGCTGTTTCCAATCCGGCGGCGGCGGCGGCGCGGAGCACCGGCAGGCAACAGAACTCGCTGCCAATCGCCAGATATCCAGAAACGCAGCATGATTGCTCCAGCCATCGGACGAAGGACGTTGCGGCCCGTTCCTCCAGGCGCACGCGTTCTCCGTCCGCCAGATTCCGCACATAGCCATCCCGGCGCGCGCGCAGCGCAATGCGCAGGGCTGCCTTTGTCTCACGAGAAGAAGTCATAAGAGGCCTGGCGGGGTGGCGGGACCGCCATGGTCGTTTTCCGGAATATCCACTGACGCCAGGTACGTCAGGTGGGGGCCATGTGTATCAGACCAGGATCCGATCAGGGACAGCTCCCATGGATGAAGAATCGCCTCAGGGATTTTCGCTAAGCTCGTGCCGGGCAGTACCCGCCAAGGACTAGATAGGACGGCTGCGCCCATTGCTCAAGGCCCACCGTAATTTGGTCGTCCCCGCTATTCGGCAACGCCTTCCAGCCGCACCGCCAGGCGCTCCACCCGTTCGGCGATTCGCTCGATCGCGACGGCATAGGCCGGATCGGGCGCAACGTCCGCAGGCGATTCGTTACGAATCACTGCGGCGGCCCCTCGCACATCATTCAGCTCGTCAGCGATCAACAGCGCGCTCAACAGCAACGTGCGCGCCTCGGTCATTTCGCCGAGCGCCTTGCTGATGTCGGCCGCCTTTTGATCTACGACGCGAGCAAGCGCGCGCAATTGATCTTCCTCACCATCACGACAGGACAATTTGTAGCGGCGCCCGCCTACCGAGACTTCGACGTCTGCCATCAATCCATACCCAACAAGCGATCGATCCGCTCGATCGCCGATTCGGTCGTCTCGCGCAATGTGCGGTGGCGCTCGGCCAGCCGAAACAGCGCCTCACTCTCGTCATGCGTCATCGGCTGAGGCGCAGTCTCGATTCCGGCCTCGACCCGGGCCAAGGCACGCTCCAGTCTTCCCAGCGCTAATATCAGGCGTCGATCAGTCATCTGATACTGCAAATAGCAGGCTGATCGAGCGCGGCAAGCGGCGCGCGCGGTTGACGATACGGTAATAGCGCGACAAAGGGACGCGGGCGATGCGCATATCGCCCATCAAATCCTATATCTGTCCGACATTACAAAAGGCCTTCTGAATGACGATCACCCCGAGACAGCTCGCCAATGCGGTTCGAGCGCTGTCCATGGATGCCGTTCAGGCCGCCAATTCGGGTCATCCCGGCATGCCGATGGGCATGGCCGACGTCGCGACCGAATTATTCACCCGCCATCTCAAATATGATCCGTCGCAGCCCAAATGGGCCGATCGCGATCGCTTCGTCCTGTCGGCCGGCCACGGATCGATGCTGATCTACGCATTGCTGCATCTGACCGGCTATGCCCGCCCGACGATCGACGACATCCGCAATTTCCGCCAGCTGACCAGCCCGTGCGCCGGCCATCCGGAGAATTTCGAGCTCGCGGGCGTCGAGGCGACCACCGGGCCGCTCGGCTCTGGACTCGCCACCGCGGTTGGCATGGCGATCGCCGAACGGCATCTCAACGCTCGCTTCAGCGACGACCTGGTCGATCATCATACCTGGGTGATCGCAGGCGACGGCTGCCTGATGGAGGGCATCAATCACGAAGCGATCGGCCTGGCCGGGCATCTCAAGCTCGGTCGGCTCAACGTCCTGTGGGACGATAACAAGATCACGATCGACGGTGCCGTCTCGCTCTCGTCGAGCGAGGACGTGCTTGCGCGCTATGCCGCGACCGGCTGGCATACGGTTTCATGCGACGGCCATGATGCCGACGACATCAATCGTGCGATCGAGGCTGCGAAGGCCGATCCGCGCCCGTCGCTGATTGCCTGTCGCACCATCATCGGCTTTGGCGCGCCCAACAAGCAGGGAACCTCGGCCACCCATGGTTCCGCGCTTGGCGCCGCCGAGGTGGCGGCGGCGCGCGAAACGCTGGGCTGGACATCCGAACCTTTCGAGATTCCGGCAGATATCGCTGCAGCCTGGGCGAAAGCCGGCGCCCGTGGCGCGGCCGTACGCAGCGGTTGGGAAGGCCGGCTGGTGGCATCCGCCGACAGAGCCGAATTCGAGCGCCGCATGGCCGGCAAGCTGCCGACGAATTTCTCGCTCGATGCCTATCTTGCCGATCTGATCGCCAACCCGCAGAAGGTCGCCACCCGCAAGGCATCCGAAATGGTGCTCGGTCCGATCAACGACCAGCTGCCCGAGACCTTGGGCGGATCGGCCGATCTCACCGGATCGAACAACACCAAGACCAAGAGCCAGGCGCCCTTCACCGCCGACGATTATAGCGGCCGCTACATTTATTATGGCATTCGCGAGTTCGGGATGGGCTGCGCAATGAACGGGATGGCGCTGCACGGCGGCATCATTCCCTATGGCGGCACCTTCCTGGTGTTCTCCGACTATTGCCGCGCCGCGATCCGACTGTCCGCGATCCAGGAGCAGCGCGTCATCTATGTGATGACCCATGATTCGATCGGCCTTGGCGAGGACGGCCCGACCCATCAGCCCGTCGAGCACTTGATGAGCCTGCGTGTCATGCCAAACCTCGATGTCTATCGTCCGTGCGATGTGATCGAGACCGCCGAATGCTGGGCGCTGGCGCTCGAAAAGGGCGATGGCCCGTCGTTGCTCGCGCTGTCGCGTGAAGGCCTGCCGCAGCTGCGCACCGATATTTCGGAGAATTATTCGGCCAAGGGTGCCTATCGCCTTAAGCCCGCCACCGCGGTGCGCCGGGTCGTTCTGATCGCCACCGGCTCGGAGGTTGAGATTGCGATGGCCACGGCCGCGAAGCTCGAGGAGGCAGGTATCGGTGCCGACGTCGTCTCGATGCCATGCTGGGAGCGCTTCGACGCGCAGACCGATGCCTATCGCGACTCGATTCTGCCAGCCGACGCCCTGTTGGTATCGATCGAAGCGGGTACGACGATTGGCTGGGAGCGCTATGTCGGCCGCAAGGGCCTGCGCTTCGGGCTCGACAGTTTCGGTGCCTCGGCGCCGGTTAAGGCGCTGTACGATCATTTCGGATTGACCGCGGACAAACTCGCACCCCGGATCATGGGTGCATTAACGAACTGAGGAGTATTTCGGCATGGCAGTGAAAGTTGCGATCAACGGTTTCGGGCGTATCGGGCGTCTGGTGGCACGGGCCATTCTCGCGCGTCCGGAGAGCGGACTCGAGCTGGTGGCGATCAACGACCTTGCCGATGCCAAGTCGAACGCCCTGCTGTTCAAACGCGATTCGGTTCATGGCGCCTACAAGGGCAATGTCGAAGTCGACGGCAACGATCTGATCATCGACGGCAAGCGCGTGAAGGTTTCGGCCGAGCGTGATCCAGCCAACCTGCCGCATGCCGCCAATGGCGTCGACATCGCGCTCGAGTGCACCGGCTTCTTCACCGATCGCGCGTCGGCTGAAAAGCATATCGCCGCTGGCGCCAAGCGCGTGCTGATCTCGGCCCCCGCCAAGGGCGTCGACCTGACCGTCGTGTTCGGTGTCAACCATGACAAGCTGACCGGCGATCACACGATCGTGTCGAATGCATCGTGCACGACAAACTGCCTGGCACCGATCGCCAAGGTGCTGAACGATACGATCGGCATCGAGCGCGGCCTGATGACGACGATTCACAGCTACACCAACGACCAGCGCATCCTGGATCAGATCCACAGCGACATGCGCCGCGCCCGCGCTGCCGCCATGTCGATGATCCCGACGACGACGGGCGCCGCCCGCGCGGTCGGCGAAGTTCTGCCGGAACTCAAGGGCAAGCTCGATGGCTCGTCGATCCGCGTACCCACCCCCAACGTCTCGGTGGTGGACCTCACCTTCACGCCGAAGCGCGACACCTCGATCGATGAAGTCAACGCCGTGCTGAAGGCGGCGAGCGAGAGCGGCCCGCTGAAGGGCATCCTCCAGTTCGTGACCGAGCCTTTGGTATCGATCGATTTCAACGGTGACGCGCACAGCTCTTCGGTCGACAGTCTCGAGACCGCCGTAATCGAAGGCAAGCTGGTCCGGGTGCTGAGCTGGTACGACAATGAATGGGGTTTCTCGAACCGCATGGTCGACACCGCAGGGGCGATCGCCAAGTTCCTGTAACTCCAAACCCCTCCCCGAGCTTGTCTCGGGCGGGGGACCGCTCGAAGAGCGGTGGAGAGGTCTGCGGAACATTCGAAGGTCGCGCACACCCCTCCACCATCCTGCGGATGGTCCCCCTCCCCGCGCAAGCTCGGGGAGGAACGTCTCCATCGAGGACCGTGTATGAGCAGCTTCAAGAGTCTTGACGATATCGGCGATGTACGGGGCAAGCGCGTGCTCGTACGCGAGGACCTTAACGTGCCGATGGATGGCACGCGCGTGACGGATGACATGCGGCTGCGGGCCGCTGCGCCCACGATCGCCGAACTCGCCGACAAGGGCGCGATCGTGCTCGTCCTTGCCCATTTCGGACGCCCGAAGGGAGAGCGCAAGCCGGACATGTCGCTCGCTCAGGTGACGGGCGCGCTGGAAGGCGTCCTCGGCCGCGACGTTCGCTTCATCGGCGATTGCTGCGGCGAACAGGCCGAAGCCGCCGTTGCGCAGCTTAAGGCCGGCGACATCGCCGTGCTCGAAAATACCCGCTTCCACAAAGGCGAGGAGAAGAATGACCCCGAACTCGCCAGAGCGATCGCCCGGCTCGGCGACCTTTACGTCAACGATGCCTTTTCGGCCGCCCACCGCGCGCATGTCTCGACCGAAGGCCTCGCCCACATCCTGCCCGCCTTCGCGGGTCGTTCGATGCAGGCCGAGCTGGAAGCGCTCGAAAAGGCGCTCGGCAAGCCGGAACATCCTGTCGCTGCGGTCGTCGGCGGCGCCAAGGTTTCGAGCAAGCTCGACGTTCTGCGCCACCTCGTCAGCAAGGTCGATCATCTGATCATCGGCGGCGGCATGGCCAACACCTTTCTGGCCGCACGCGGGGTCGATGTCGGCAAGTCGCTGTGCGAGCACGACCTGAAGGACACGGCACTCGCGATCCTCGATGCCGCCGACAAGGCCGATTGCACCGTCCACCTGCCTTATGACGTGGTGGTGGCCAAGGAGTTTCGCGCCAATCCGCCGGTCCGCACCGTCAACGTCCATGAAGTTGCCGCTGACGAGATGATCCTCGACGTCGGCCCTGCGGCGGTCGAGGCGCTCGGTGATGCTCTCAAGAATTGCCGGACGCTCGTGTGGAACGGCCCGCTCGGTGCGTTCGAGATCCCGCCTTTCGATGCCGCGACGGTCGCGCTGGCGAAAACCGCAGCCGCGCTCACCAAGAGCGGATCGCTGGTCTCCGTCGCCGGCGGCGGTGACACCGTCGCGGCACTCAACCATGCCGGCGTGGCGGACGACTTCACATTCGTCTCGACCGCGGGCGGCGCCTTCCTCGAATGGATGGAAGGGCGCGAACTGCCCGGCGTAAAGGCGCTGGAGGCCTGAGATGATCAGGATACGGGATATCGACCATGTCGTTTTCCGTATCGTCGATCGTCAGGCCATGCTCCGCTTCTACACCGAGGTTCTCGGTGCCGTCGTAGAGAAGGTTCAGGAAACGATCGGGCTATATCAGCTGCGCGTGGGATCCTCGCTGATCGATCTGGTACCGGTCGACGGCGAACTGGGCAGAAGGGGTGGCGGCGCACCGGGTAAGGATGGCCGCAACGTCGATCATGTCTGTTTTCGGGTTGCACCTTGGGATGAAGATGCCATCAGGCGACATCTGATGGAGCATGGCATATCGCCAGTTGAGGTGGTTTCGCGCTACGGCGCAGAGGGAGAGGGTCCGAGCATCTATCTGACCGACCCGGAGGGGAATATGCTGGAGCTCAAGGGCCCGGCATGGCCGACGGACGGATAGGGATCGGTTTTGGTTCGAACAATTCACGTTTTGGGAGCGTAACAGAAATGACGTTTACACCGACGGTCAAGAAGATCCTCGCCGGCTATGAAAGCGACAATCCGGGGACTAAGACGAACATCGCCCGTATCCTGATGCACGGAAAGCTCGGCGGCACCGGCAAGCTGGTAATCCTCCCGGTCGACCAGGGCTTCGAACATGGTCCCGCGCGCAGTTTCGCGATCAACCCCGACGCTTATGATCCCCATTATCATTACAGCCTCGCGATCGAAGCCGGCCTGTCGGCTTATGCCGCGCCGCTCGGTATGCTCGAAGCCGGCGCCGACACGTTCGCCGGCCAGATCCCGACGATCCTGAAGGTCAACAGCTCGAACAGCTGGGCGACCGCGATCGATCAGGCGGTGACCGGCACCGTTGACGATGCGCTTCGGCTCGGCTGCTCGGCGATCGGCTTCACCATCTACCCGGGCTCGGACAATGTTTTCGAGATGATCGAGGAAATCCGAGAGCTTTCGGCGCAGGCCAAGGCCGTCGGTATCGCCACGGTGATCTGGTCCTATCCGCGCGGCGGCGAGCTTTCGAAGGCCGGCGAGCTCGCGCTCGATGTCGGCGCTTATGCCGCGCACATCGCGGCTTTGTGTGGCGCGCATATCATCAAGGTGAAGCTGCCGACCGATCACATCGAGCAGAAGGACGCCATCAAGGCCTATGAGGGCGGCGACTGGTCGACCCAGGCGAAGCGCGTCGCACATGTCGTGCAGAGCTGCTTCGCCGGACGCCGCATCGTCGTCTTCTCGGGCGGCGCGGCCAAGGGCGCCGATGCGGTCTACCAGGATGCGCGCGACATTCGCGACGGCGGCGGCAACGGTTCGATCATCGGCCGCAATACCTTCCAGCGTCCGCGCGAAGAGGCGTTGGCGATGCTCAACCGCATCATCTACATCTATAAGGGCGGCGAATGACCCCTGCTCCCTCTCCTGCTTGCGGGAGAGGGCCGGGGAGAGGGGGCGAGCGCGTAGCGCGAGCCTTCGGCCCGCGCCCCTCTCCCTCCCGTCTGCGACGGGCCCCTCCCTCTCCCGCACGCGGGAGAGGGTAGATGATCGATCTTCCAGAGGAAGATGACGACAGCATCGCGCTTGATCCCGGCTTCGCCGATCGTTTCGAGCGCGATGCGCGCCGTCCGGCTTGCCAGCTCTATCTGATCTCGCCGCCCTCGATCGATTCGCGCTTTGCCGAATCGCTCGCGGCCGCGCTCGATGGCGGACCGGTCGCGGCGTTCCAGTTGCGGCTCAAAGGGCTCGACGATCATGCGATCGCCGAACTCGCGCCGCCGCTCCAGAAAATCTGCGCCGATCGCGATGTCGCCTTCATCATCAACGACAATATCGGGCTTGCGAAGCGGCTCGGCGCCGACGGCGTCCATCTCGGCCAGGACGATGGTGATCCGCGCGATGCCCGGGCGCAGCTCGGCCCGCAGGCGCAGATCGGCGTCACGTGCCATGACAGTCGCCACCTCGCGATGGAGGCCGGCGAGGCCGGCGCGGATTATGTGGCGTTCGGCGCCTTCTATCCGACCACGACCAAGGAGGTGAAGCATCACCCCGATCCGTCGATTCTCGGCTGGTGGTCGACGGTGTTTGAAATCCCCTGCGTCGCGATCGGCGGTATCACTGCCGAAAATGCACCGCCACTGGTCGAGGCCGGCGCCGATTTCATCGCTGTGTCGGGTGCGGTGTGGAACGATCCCGCCGGCCCCGGTGCGGCGGTCGGCCAATTCGCGAAGGTGCTGGCCAAAAAGGGCTGAACCTCAGCGACCGACCATATTTTCAGGCCGCACCACCCGATCGAAGGTTTGCTCATCGATCAGCCCCAATGCCAACCCGGCCTCCTTCAATGTCAGGCCGTGCGCATGAGCGTGCTTTGCGATCTTCGCGGCATTGTCATAGCCAATTTCGGGGGCCAGCGCGGTCACCAGCATCAGCGAACGGCCGACCAGATCGGCGATTCGCGCCCGATCTGGCGCCAGTCCCTCAAGCGCGCGCGTGGTGAAGCTCGTCATGCCCGTGGCGAGCAGATCGATCGACCGCAACACGTTCGCGCCGATCAGCGGCTTGAACACGTTGAGTTCGAGATGCCCCTGCAATCCGCCAATCGTTACCGCCTGATGATTGCCGATCACCTGGGCCGCGACCATCGTTAGCATTTCGCACTGGGTAGGATTGACCTTGCCGGGCATGATCGAACTGCCGGGCTCATTTTCGGGCAGGATCAGTTCACCCAACCCGGATCGCGGGCCGCTGCCCAGTAGGCGAATGTCGTTGGCAATCTTGCTGAGCGACACGGCCAGTACGTTGAGCGCGCCCGATAGCTCGACCAACGTATCATGCGTGGCCAAAGCCTCGAACTTGTTCGGCGCGGTGACGAATGGCAGGCCGGTCAGCCGCGCCAGTTCGGCGGCCACATCCTCTGCGAACCCCGGTGCCGCGTTAAGGCCGGTGCCCACCGCCGTTCCGCCCTGCGCCAACCGATAAAGACGCGGTAGCACCGCCTCGGTGCGGGCGATGCCGCCTTCGACCATCGCGGCATAACCCGAAAATTCCTGGCCCAGCGTCAGCGGCGTCGCGTCCTGCAAATGGGTGCGGCCGATCTTGACGATATCGTCCCACGCGACCACCTGCCCGACAAGCGCGAGATGCATCGTCCGCAGCGCGGGCAGCAGATCGCGATCGATCGCCCGCGCAGCCGCGACATGCAACGCGGTGGGAAAGCTGTCATTCGATGACTGGCCCATGTTGACATGGTCGTTGGGATGAACGGGGCTCTTGCCCCCGCGCGTGCCGGCGATCACCTCGTTCGCGCGGCCAGCGATCACCTCGTTGACGTTCATATTCGATTGGGTGCCCGAACCCGTCTGCCAGATGACCAGCGGGAAATGATCATCGAGCGCGCCCGTCGCCACCTCGGCCGCCGTCGATTCGATCGCTGCGGCCAGTTTCGAATCGAGCCCATGGTGGCGATTCACGCGGGCAGCCGCCTGTTTTACCAGTGCCAGCGCATGGATGATACCGATTGGCATGCGCTCAGCCGTTCCGAAGGGGAAGTTTTCGATCGATCGCTGGGTCTGCGCGCCCCAATAGGCGTTTGCCGGGACGTCGATGGGTCCGAACGAATCGGATTCGGTGCGGGTGTCGGGCATGGCCGTCCAATCTCCCCTCCCTGCAAGGGAGGGGTAAGGGGTGGGTAGCGACCGACGCGGCTCTATGCCGCGGAGGGCGCATTTGCGGGGCGGTCGGATGGTCGCTGCGCTCGCACCCACCCCCTTACCCCTCCCTCGAAGGGAGGGGAGATTTCCTTATTTCTTCCGGGTGAAATCGATCGAAACGACGTTCGAACCGTCCTCGATCGGGGTCGCGGTCGGGGCATCATTGCCCGCGGAGCTGACCTCAGGCTGACCGTCATCATCGACCTGCGCCTGGAATTGCAGCGCGAAATTGACCGCCGGATCGACGAACCCGGTGATCGCAGCGAACGGAATGATGAGCTTAGAGGGCGTCTGGTTGAACGACAGACCGACCTCAAAACCGTCGGGCTTCACCTTCAGATCCCAAAAGCGGTTCTGGATGACGATCGTCATTTCGTCAGGGAAGCGCTCCATCAAGTGGCGCGGGATTTCGACTCCGCTCGCCTGCGTCTTGAAGGTGATGTAGAAATGATGGTCCCCCGGCAGGCCGCCACCCTTCTCGACCTCACCCAGCACACGGCCAACCACGGCGCGCAACGCCTCCTGGACGATCTCATCGTAGGGAATCAGGCTATCTGGCGCTGTGTCGCTCATGCGCCACTTCGTGGACGCGTGGGCCGCGCGGGTCAAGACGTGCGTTGCCACATGCGCGAACCGCGTTATAGCGACGGCGTTCCGGTGCGGCGTCAAAGCCACACCTTCAGGCCAGCGAAGCGAACAGACCATGCGGACGGCATCGATCACGCGCAAAACCAACGAAACCGACATCGCGGTTTCGATCAACCTTGATGGAACGGGCATATATGAGGTTGCGACGGGCATCGGGTTTCTCGATCACATGCTCGAGCAATTGTCGCGCCATTCGCTGATCGACATCAGCGTCAAGGCGGTTGGCGATCTCCACATCGATCAGCACCACACCACCGAGGATAGCGGGATCGCCCTCGGTACGGCTGTGGCGAAGGCCCTGGGCGACCGGCGGGGCATCACTCGCTATGGCCACGCCTATGCACCGATGGACGAGACTCTGACCCGCAGTGCAATCGACATCTCGGGGCGCCCCTATCTTGTATGGAAGGTCGAGTTCAGTCAGCCCAAACTCGGCGATTTCGACACCGAACTGTTCCGCGAATGGTTTCACGCCTTTGCGGATGCGGCCGGCATCACCCTGCATGTCGAAACGCTCTATGGCCGCAACAACCATCACATCATCGAAAGCGCCTTCAAGGCAACCGCGCGCGCGCTGCGCACCGCGGTGACGATCGATCCGCGCAAGGCCGATTCGGTGCCGTCGACCAAAGGAACGCTTGGCGGTGCGTGATCGAATTGCGCTTATCGATTATGGCGCGGGCAATTTGCGATCGGTGGAAAATGCGCTGCGCGCGGCCGGCGCTGGCGCGATCGACGTAACCGCCGATCCGAATGCCGTGCGCACCGCCGATCGCGTCGTATTGCCGGGCGTCGGTGCGTTTGCCGCCTGCATGGGCGCGCTTTCGGCAATCGACGGCATGATCGCAGCGATGGATGAAGCGGTCCATGGTCGCGGCATGCCGTTCCTCGGCATTTGCGTCGGCATGCAATTGCTGGCCGACGCGGGCCACGAATATGGCCGCCATGCGGGACTGGGCTGGATAGGGGGCGACGTCCGGTTGATGCGGCCCCACGATCCGGCGCTGAAGATCCCACACATGGGCTGGAACGACGTCCGTCCATCCCGGCCGCACCCACTGATCGTGCCCGGCGAGGCCTATTATCTTCACAGCTATGCATTTGAGGTGTCAGATCCGGCCGACGTGCTGGCCTTAACCGAGCATGGTGCGCCGGTGACGGCGGCGGTGGGGCGCGACAATGTCGTCGGCGTGCAATTTCATCCGGAGAAGAGCCAGGCTTACGGGCTGGCGTTTCTGGAGAAGTTCCTGGCGTGGCGGCCGTGACTCCCAATATTTTTCGTCATCCCAGCGAAGGCTGACGATAAGGATCGACTCATGACAATCACCGTTTTCCCCGCGATCGATCTCAAAAACGGGCAGGTCGTGCGACTCGCCGAGGGCGATATGGATCGTGCAACCATCTATGGCGACGACCCAGCCGATCAGGCACGCCGATTTGCCGAACAGGGCGCCGACTGGCTGCATGTCGTCGATCTCGACGGCGCCTTTGCCGGCCGGGCAGTCAATGCCGGGGCCGTCGAATCGATCCTTAAGGCCTTTCCTGGCAAGGTCCAGCTTGGCGGCGGCATCCGCGATCGCGCCGGCATCGATCGCTGGCTCGGCCTCGGCGTCCACCGCGTGATCATCGGCACCGCCGCGCTCGAAAATCCCGATCTGGTCAAGGCCGCCGCGAAGGAACTGGCAGGCCGTATCGTCGTCGGCGTCGATGCACGCGACGGATTCGTCGCAACCCACGGCTGGGCCGACGTGTCCACTGTCAGCATCAACGACCTCGCCGACCGATTCGCCGATGCCGGCGTCGCGGCCCTGCTGTTCACCGATGTCGGCCGCGACGGGCTGCTCAAGGGCTGCAATGTCGAGGCGACCGTCGCGCTCGCCCGCCATGCTACGATCCCGGTGATCGCCAGCGGCGGCGTCAAGGATATCGACGATATTCACGCGCTTGCGGCCTATGCGGGCGACGGTATCGAAGGCGTGATTACCGGCCGCGCGCTCTATGACGGCCGTCTCGATCTCGCCGAGGCGCTGAAGGTCGCGCGGGCATGACCGTCCGCGTTCGCATCATCCCCTGCCTCGATGTCGCTGGCGGCCGCGTCGTCAAAGGCGTCAACTTCGTCGATCTCGCCGATGCCGGCGATCCGGTGGCGCAGGCCAAGGTCTATGATGCGGCCGGTGCCGATGAAATCTGCTTCCTCGATATTACCGCCAGTCATGAAGGCCGCGGCACCTTTCTCGACGTCGTCGCGCGCACCGCGGCGGTCTGCTTCATGCCGTTGACCGTCGGCGGCGGCGTGCGCACGGCCGAGGATGCACGGGCGCTGCTGCTGGCTGGCGCCGACAAGGTGGCCGTCAACTCCGCCGCAGTCGCCCGCCCGGAACTGTGCGCCGATATGGCCGAGCGATTCGGCGCGCAATGCGTGGTCGGCGCGATCGACGCGCGCAATGTCGGCCCCGGCAGATGGGAAATCTACACCCACGGCGGCCGCAAGCCGACTGGCATTGATGCCGTGGCCCATGCCAGGCGTCTCGCCGAACTGGGCGCTGGCGAGATATTGCTGACCTCGATGGACCGCGATGGCACGCGCGACGGCTATGACCTGGCCCTGACCCGCGCCGTCGCCGATGCCGTATCGGTGCCCGTCATCGCCAGCGGCGGAGTCGGCAAGCTTTCCGATCTGGTCGATGGTGTCGCGATCGGCGGGGCCAGCGCGGTGCTCGCCGCATCGATCTTCCACTTCGGCCAGCACAGCATCGCCGAAGCCCGCGCAGCGTTGCGCCAGGCGGGCCTTCCGGTCCGAACCTGAGTCGGAAAATCTTACATCGGCCGCGAATCGGCCCGAGGCCGATCTTCATAAATTATTGAAAATACGTACAATCCCAGATTTGGCCCGCAACTTGCTGTGCTATCCCCGAACCAGTTCCGGCATCTGACGCCATGGGGGATAGCGATATGATAGCCAAATATATGCTTCGCGGCGGTGCGCTGCTGGCCGCAATTGCGATCACGTCGCCGGCGTGGGCCGGTTGGGAAGACATTTCGGCCTGGCTACCGAAAGCGACGCCTCAGCCCGGCGGCCTCGGCATTCTGGTGCTGGCCGTGCTCGGCGTGCTGGTGGGCCGCTTCGCCAGTCGCAAGCGCCGCGATCCATAAGGCGGGCAACAGCACGATTGACCTTTCGGTGGCGCCTGCGCTTAACGCCGTCATGACCCATACGCTCGAACAGCTCGAATCGACCATCGTCGGCCGCCGCGCGGCCGATCCGGCGACCTCCTATGTCGCGAAGCTATTTTCCAAAGGCATGCCGAAGATCGCCCAGAAGCTGGGCGAGGAAGCCGTCGAGACAGTGATCGCCGCGGTCGCGGGCGATCGCGAAGGCGTGATCGGCGAGGCTGCGGACCTGCTCTTCCACCTGACCGTGCTGCTCGCAGCCGCCGATATCCCGCTGAGCGCGGTCATGGCCGAGCTCGAACGGCGCGAAGGCGTGTCAGGCCTCGCGGAGTATGCGGCCCGAAAACCGGAATAGACATCGAACATTCGCGGGTTCAAAATCCGCGTCGTCGTACCATGACCGGAAAGCCAAGATGCCGATCGACCCCTCCCTGCCCTATGATGACAATAACATCTTTGCGCGGATCCTGCGGGGCGAGATTCCGTCCCGCAAAGTCTATGAAGATGAATATGCCTTCGCCTTTCATGACATCAATCCGCAGGCGCCGGTTCATCTGCTGGTGATCCCCAAGGGACGTTATGTGTCGTGGGATGATTTCAGCGCCAAGGCATCGGATAGCGAAATTGCCGGCTTTGTTCGCGCGGTCGGCGAAGTGGCCCGGCAAGCGGGGCTTTCGGAACCCGGTTACCGGCTGTTGGCCAATATGGGCGGACACGGACATCAGGAAGTCCCCCACCTCCACGTTCACATCTTCGGCGGCCGCCAGTTCCGCGCGATGATCCCGCCGGCTTGAGGGTCTGGTTTGAAGCGCGGCTTTGGCGGATTTCCAAACCGGCTCTCAAGCCTATTGCGCGGGGCGAATAAGCGGTTAGGCTCCCAACCCCATGACTGGCCGATGCTTTGGACATCGGCCTCCAAGGGGAAATCCGCATGATTTTTGGGCGCGTAAAATCACTCGACGCCATTTTAGCCACTGCCGCTAAGAAATCGCTCCACCGCTCGCTCGGTCCCGTTCAGCTCACAATGCTCGGCATCGGCGGGATCATCGGAACCGGTATCTTCGTTCTCACCGCCGAGGCCGCGCAAAAAGCAGGCCCCGGGATGATCCTCGCTTTCATCATCGCCGGCTTCGTCTGCGCGGTAGCAGCGCTCTGTTACGCCGAGATGGCGGCGATGGTACCGGTATCGGGATCGGCCTACACCTATAGCTATGCCGTCATGGGCGAACTGGTCGCCTGGATGGTCGGCTGGGCTTTGGTCCTCGAATATGCCGTGGCGGCGGGCGCCGTTTCGGTCGGCTGGTCCGGCTATGTGGTCGGACTGTTCCAGGCGATGACCGGGATAACCATCCCGAAGGATTTCATCCTCGGGCCAATCGATGGCGGCATCGTCAACGTACCGGCGGCAATCATTGCGGGCCTGGTCACCTGGCTGCTGGTGCTGGGCACCAAGGAAAGTGCCACGGTCAACGCGGTGCTGGTCGGTATCAAGATCGCGGCACTCGCGCTGTTCGTCGTGCTGGCATTGCCGGTGATGCACCTCCAGAATTTCCACCCATTCGCGCCAACCGGTTTCGGCGGGATTTCCGCAGCCGCCGCCTCGATCTTTTTCGCTTATGTCGGCTTCGACGCGGTCTCGACCGCCGCAGAGGAAACCAAGAATCCTCAGCGCAACATGCCGATCGGGCTGATCGGATCGCTCGGCGTGTGCACGGTTTTCTACATCCTTGTCGCGATGGGGGTGATTGGCGGCGTCGGTGCGCAGCCGATGCTGGACGGATCGGGTCATGCCATCGCCACGGGTTCGACCGAACTGGCCCAGAGTTGCTCGGCGATTCATGACAATGCCGTGGTCTGCTCGAAGGAAGCCTTGGCCTGGACACTACGCCAGATCGGATGGCCGCAGATCGGCAATCTGCTCGGCCTTGCCGCCGGGCTCGCGCTCCCCTCGGTCATCCTGATGATGATGTTCGGCCAGACCCGCATCTTCTTCGTGATGAGCCGTGACGGCCTGCTGCCGACCGGCCTGTCCAAGGTCCATCCGAAATATCGCACGCCGCATGTGATCACGATCATCACCGGCATCTTCGTCGCGATCTTCGCTGCCCTGTTCCCGGTCGGCGCGCTGGCCGATATCTCGAATTCCGGAACCTTATTCGCCTTCATGCTGGTGGCGATCGCGGTGATGGTGCTGCGCAAGACGGATCCGGATCGCCGTCGCCCGTTCCGTACCCCTGCGGTCGTGCCGGTGGCTAGCCTCGCGGTGCTCGGCTGTATCTATCTGTTCTTCAGCCTGTCGAACTACACGATCACCTTGTTCTTCAGCTGGGCCGCGATCGGGCTCGTCGTCTATTTCCTCTATGGCTACCGGATGAGCAATGTCGCGCGCGGCATTGTCGAAACCCATGAGCTGGACGAGGACGCACCGCACTCCCCGATCGATCCTTTGCTGTGAAGTCCGAGACATCCCGGCCGGCCACGGCCGGGATGTCAGCCGAGCCGCGCCGCCATCAGCGCAGCCAGATCTTCGCCGGTCGCCAGCCGAGGACCGATCTGCGTGATGATCTTGCCCGCCGCGATCGATCCCATGCGCAGGACGGTAGGCAGCGGGCGGCCCTGCACCAGGCCGATCAACACACCGGTGGCAAACAGATCGCCGGCGCCGGTCGTATCGACCACCGGACCGATCGGTTCGGCCGGCGTCGTGTGGCGCATGCCACCCTCTACCGCGATCGCGCCATCAGCGCCTCGGGTCGCGATCAGCAGCCCGACATGCGCCGCCGCCCAATCGACCGCCGCATCGAAATCGGCGGAACCGGTCAGTTCGGCCAGTTCGCCCTCATTGGCGAACAATATGTCCACCTGGCCGCTCTCGATCAGCGCGCGAAAATCGGCCCTGTGCTGACGGATGCACCATTCCGCCGACAAGGTGAACGCCACCTTGCGGCCCGCGTGTCGCGCAATCGTGATCGCCTCACACACCGCTACGCGCGGCTGCTCGGTCGCCCACATATAGCCTTCGACGAACAGGACCGCCGAATCGGCGATCAGCTGGCGATCGATCTGTGGTAGAAACTCCGACGCACCGATCGCGGTGTTCATCGTGCGATGGCCATCGGGCGTGACGATGATCAGGCAGCGGCCGGTCGGCGTGCCGTCGGTCAGCGGCGGCGTATCGAAGACGATCCCACGATCCGCCATGTCCTGGCGGAACAGCCGGCCCAGCCGATCGTCGCCGACCTGCCCGACAAACGCGGCGCGCACGCCGAATCCCGTAAGCCCCGCCAGCGTATTCGCCGCCGATCCGCCGCTGACCTCCTCACAGGCACCCATTGCCTCATGCAGGGCGACACCGCGATCGGGCGCAATCGGGCGCATCAGCCCCTTTTCCAGCCCCTGTGCAGCAACGAATTCGTCATCCCTGCTGCAAATCACATCGACGATCGCATTGCCGATGGCGACGATATCATAAAGAGGAGATGTCAAAACGGCGATATCCTCGAGAAGCATTGGGAATCGGCATCGTCTAGACGATCGCCAATCGGACCGCAAAGGAGGCAATCCACCGCGATTGCAGCTCATTGGGTGCGATTCATGCTTGCTTCGGATGCACGATGATGGTCCCTCGCCGCAATGAACTCGCTGCGTATCGTGCCGCTCGCGGCCCTCACCCTGCTCGCCGCTTGCGGCCCGTCAACCTCCCCGCACCCCGCGACCATGTCCACGGTAGCGGCCTCAAGCCGCCCGGAGGCTGGCCTCGATCGCGTGCTCGGCCACGATGCCCGCGCGCTGATCGTGCTGTTCGGCACGCCCGATCAAGATGTTCGCGAGGAGCCGGCGCGCAAGCTGCAATATGCGAGCAAACTCTGCGTTCTCGACGCCTATCTCTATCCGCCGTCGTCCGGTGCCGAGCCAATCGTCACGCATGTCGATGCGCGGCTGCCGAATGGCGAAGACATCGACCGCGCCTCATGCATCGCCGCGCTCAGCCGGCGCAAAGAAGCACGATAACGTCGATCAGGCTTTCGGCACGAACTTCAGCGCGACGCCGTTCATGCAATAGCGCTTGCCGGTCGGTGCAGGGCCGTCGTCGAAGACATGGCCAAGATGGCCGCCGCAGCGCCGGCAATGGACCTCGGTCCGCGGGTAGCCGAGCGCGTAATCGGTCTTCGTGACCACCGCTTTGGGCAAGGGTTGCCAGAAACTGGGCCAGCCCGTGCCACTATCGAACTTGGTGTTCGACGCGAAATTGGGCAAATCGCAGCCCGCGCAAAGGAAGGTGCCGACGCGGTGCTCCTTGAGCAAGGGACTCGTAAATGGCCGCTCGGTAGCCTCATGCCGCAAGGTTTCATACGCGTCCGGCGAAAGCTTCCGGCGCCATTCGGCGTCGGTCCGCGTGACTTCGAATTTTTCGGAATCGGCACCGAAGGCCCGGCTGCCCAGCACGACACCCAGCGCCGTCGCAACACCCGCAGCGCCAATCAATGTCCGGCGATCGATCATCGCTCCCATCCTCATTCCCGGTTCGAGCAACATTGTTCCGCACACTATACGCGGCAGCCATCAATAAAGTTACATAGACTTGCACCAAAACGGACGGGCTTTCATGGTCAGCCGATGACCGATGCAGACGCCAAATCGCAGCTCCGCGACGCAATCCGCGCGCAGGCGCTCGCGATTGGCTTTGCCTCCTGCGGCTTTGCCGCGGCCGATGCTGCGCCGGAAAGCGCCGACCGTCTTCGCGAATGGATCGACACGGGCGCTCATGGCGAGATGGGCTGGATGGCGGACCGGCGCGACCAGCGCGCGCGGCCAACGACACTTTGGCCGGATGCGCGATCATTGATCATGCTTGGCATGAACTATGCGCCGCGCGAGGATCCGATGCGGCTGGAGGCCGCCCCCCGGATCGGCCGGATCTCGGTTTATGCGCAGGGCAGCGACTACCATGACGTGGTGAAGAAGGCGCTGAAGGCGCTCGCCCGCTGGATCGTCGATGCGGCCGGCGGCGACCTTAAAGTGTTCGTCGATACGGCGCCGGTGATGGAGAAGCCGCTGAGCGCCGCGGCCGGCATCGGCTGGCAGGGCAAGCACAGCAATCTGGTATCGCGCGATCATGGCAGCTGGCTGTTTTTGGGCGCAATCATGACCTCGCTCGATCTGCCAGCCGACGCCCCGCATCCCGATCGTTGCGGGACGTGTGACGCCTGCCAGCGCGCCTGCCCCACCGATGCCTTCCCGGCGCCCTATCAGGTCGACGCCCGGCGCTGCATTTCCTATCTCACGATCGAGCATAAGGGGCCCATCGCGCGCGAATTCCGCAAGGCGATCGGCAATCGCATCTATGGCTGCGACGATTGTCTCGCCGTATGCCCGTGGAACCGCTTTGCGCGCAGCGCCGCCGCCAATCGCGCCTTCGCGCCGCGCGCCGAACTGGCAGCACCCGAACTCGGTGACCTTATCGAGCTCGACGATGCCGGCTTCCGCGCGACCTTCGCGGGATCGCCGATAAAGCGCATCGGCCGCGACCGGATGATCCGCAACGTCGCGATCGCCGCCGGCAACAGCGGGGAGCGCGGTATCGTACCGAAATTGCTGGCATTGCTCGACGATCCCGCAGCGATCGTGCGCGGAGCCGCGATCTGGGCGCTGGCCGAACTCGATCGCGATCAATGGCTTGCCGAACGCGCGCGGCGGCTCCCCTGTGAAAAAGACGAGGACGTGGCTGCCGAGTGGCGGCTTGCGGACGCCGGGAACCGCCGATAACAGCACGGCGTCACTTTATTATCATGGGGAATGTCATGCAGACGATCGGCATCGTGGGCGCGGGGCAGATGGGCGCGGGCATTGCCCAGATCGCGGCCCAATCGGGCATGAAGGTTTTCCTGTCCGATGTGTCGCTCGAGGTCGCTGCCAAGGGACGCGACGGGATCATCAAGATGCTCGACAAGGCCGTCGATCGCGGCAAGCTGGACGCGACTGCGCGTGACACCGCCGCCGCTCTGATCGAGCCGATCGGCGATCTCGCCCCGATGGCCGCCGCCGACATCATCATCGAAGCAGCGACCGAGCGCGAGGCCATCAAGCGCGCGATCTTCGCCGACATCTGCAAAGTGCTGCGTCCCGATGCGATCCTCGCCACCAACACGTCCTCGATCTCGATCACCCGGCTCGCGCAGACCACGCCCGATCCGAGCCGCTTCATCGGGATGCACTTCTTCAATCCCGTGCCCCTGATGCCCTTGCTCGAACTGATCCGCGGGCTCGCCACCAGCGACGCAGCCGTCGAGATCGCGCAGCAATTCGGCAAGGTGACGGGCAAGCAGACCATATTGGCGAAGGACAGCCCCGGCTTCCTGGTCAACCGCATCCTGCTGCCCCTGCTCAACGAAGCCTTTTTCGCTTTGGGCGAAGGAATCGGATCGGTCGAGGATATCGACAAGGGCGTGAAACTCGGCCTCGGCCATCCAATGGGCCCGCTGACCCTGGCCGACATGATCGGCCTCGATACCATCCTCGAAATCTGCCGCATCGTGCAGAATGATTTCGGTGATCCCAAATATCGCCCGGCACCGATCCTGGTCAAATATGTCGAGGCCGGCTGGCTGGGCCGCAAGACCGGACGCGGCTTTTACGATTATTCGGGGCCTGTGCCGGTTCCGACGATGTGAACCGTTCCTTCATTCGTCACCCCAGCGAAGGCTGGGGTCCCTCCAAAGCCTGTTCAAAAGACGAGCCTGGAGGGGTAAGCCTTCGCTGGAACGACGAAAATGTGGAAGGTCAATCCGCAGCTCTCGCCGCCCCTGCCGCCTTGATAAAGTCCCACACCGCCATCGCGAACGGTGGCGTCTGCTCGGCCTGCCACTCACCCATATTGTCGTAGAGCTTCGCCGCGCCCCGCATCATTTGAGGGGTCGCTGCCTTCGTGAACGGCTCCAGCAGCGCCCGCCACTCCTCGAGAAACGCCTGCGCCCGCTCCGATGCCGGATCGAGCGGCAGCGCCGCCTCGACCCGGGCGGAGAGATCGCTCCACCGGTGGCCATAAGCCTCCTGATCGAAATCGGCGGGCACATCGCCCGCCCGATCCGCCCAATGCGCTTTTTCTTTGGGCGTAAAATAGCGGTCGGTCACCGCTTTCCAATTTTCGGATTCCATCACCGATTCTCCACATCGTATCAACGAGCACAGGGTCGCGACGTCGATCGGCTCGCCACGATCGATGCGGGACTGGACAGAGAGGAGAAGCGTGCGCGATTCCGCCAGTTCGGCAGCACGCGCATTGATTTCGGCGAGTTGCGCTGCCACCAGCCGGCCGAGATCGGTGTGACGCGCGCCGAGCATCCGGCCGATTGCGGCCAGGCTGAACCCCGCCCGCTTGAGCGCGACGATCGCATTGAGCCGCGCGAGCTCGCCCGCACCGTAAACCCGCCGCCCGCTGCCGGTCCGAAGCGGCCGCACGAGCCCGCGCGCCTCGTAGAAGCGCAGCGCCCGCGCTGTAAGGCCGGTCTGTCGGACGACATCGCTGATATCGAGAATGTTCTCCATGAACACCCTCGTAGCGGTTTACGTTACGTCAACTGCAAGCGGTTTTTGCTATTAGAATCTCTGCGAGCGGAGTCTAGCGGAGCGAGCGAAACCGCTTGGAATTCCCGATAGCAAGCCAACTACCCAAGTAGAGCATCACCCAGGCCCAATATGCCCAGTCGGGAGCGGCCAACCCGTCAAGGACATATGTCCCTACGAGCCATACGAGCCCCAATCCCAAAGCGACTGGCAGAAGGCGTCGCCACATGACACACATCGATATTACGCCTTCGAAACATCTTGGTAAGATAGCAAGATCGCCTTTCCATTCACCCCGGCAGCAATATCCCCGCCAGCGCCGCGCTCATCAGGTTGGCGAGCGAGCCCGCTGCCAGCGCTTTCAGCCCCAGCTTCGCAATTAGCGGCCGTTGATTCGGCGCGAGGCTACCGGTCACCGCCATCTGGATCGCGATCGAGCTGAAATTGGCGAAGCCGCACAACGCGAAGGTCACCACCGATACGGTATGCGGCGACAAGGTCTTCTGCACCGCGCCGAGATGGATATAGGCGACGAATTCGTTGAGCACGATCTTCTCGCCGAACATGCCGCCGGCGATGCCCGCCTCGTTCCACGGCACGTTGAGCAGGAACATCACCGGCGCGAACAGATAGCCGAGCAATTGCTGGAAGCTCAAATCGGGATAGCCGAACCAGCCGCCAATGCCGCCGAGCAGACCATTGGCGAGTGCCACCAGCGCGACGAACGCCAGCACCATCGCGCCAACCGCCACGGCCAGCTTGACGCCGGTCTGCGCGCCGGTCGCAGCGGCCTCGATGATGCTCGCCGGCCGCACGTCGACCTCATGCGCCTCCACGGCTGCGAGCACCTGCTCCTCGGTATCGTCACCCAAGGGCAATTCGCCCGGCCGCGCCAGGTTACGTGCGTCGGGCATGATGATCTTCGCCATCAGGATCGCGCCGGGCGCACCCATGAAGCTGGCCGCCAGCAGATGATCGATGCTGATCCCCATCGATGCATAAGCGGCAAGGATCGTCCCCGCGACGCCGGCCATGCCTGAGGTCATCACCATGAACAGCTGCGGCGGGGTCAGCGAAGGGATGTAGGGCCGGATCACCAGAGGCGATTCGCTCTGCCCGACAAAGATGTTGGCGGCGGCGCACAGCGCCTCGACCTTCGATACGCCGATGATCCATTCGAGCGCGCCGCCAATCCAGCGGATCACCGCCGGCATGATCCGCAAATAATACAGGATCGACACCAAAGCTGCGAAGAAGATGATTACCGGCAGTGCCTGCAGCGCGAAATTCTGCCCGAGCTTATCAGCGGCCAGTGCGCCGAACAGGAAGGCCGTGCCCTTGTTCGCGTAGGACAGCAGCGCCGAAACCCCTCCCGAAAGCCACTCGATCGCCGCACGACCGGCCGGCACATACAGCACAAGCAGGGCTATTCCGGCCTGCAGCGCGAACGCCGCCCCGACCACCCGCAACCGAATCGCCCGCCGATCGGAAGACAACGCCAGCGCGATGGCGAGAATCAACGCTATCCCACACAGGCCGATCAGGATTTTGGTCATTGCGGAAAGAGCCCCCGGGGAAAATGAACGCCATCACCATGTGGGGCGATCGACGGACACAGCTTGCGCGGCCGGTGGCTCGGGTCAAGCAGAGAGTGACCCGATTTCGCGTCCGGGTTGCGGAAAGCGCCTGCACAGGCAACGATGGTCGCCTTCCCACGGCAACCTTCTGGCAACGCCGCCAAATCCTCCATTTCCCCCGCGCGGAAAAATAATCTAGCACCATAGGATGACGACATCTCCTGCCCCCGCCATTCCCCGCTCATTATTCGTGTTCGCGCTCTTCTATGGCGGCATGGTCTGCATATCCGGCGTGCTGGGGGTGAAGCAGGTCGCGCTTGGGCCGCTCGCTGTGGAGGCGGGCATCTTCGGCTTTCTGCTGCTGGTCGTGATGGGAAGCGCCGTCACTGAATTGCATGGCCGGAACGCCGCCGATGCACTGGTGCGCTGGGGCTTCCTGCCGCTGATCATTTCGGCCGCCTTGATCCAGCTCGTCCTGGCGCTGCCGACTGACAGCGGCATGTATCCGCCCGCGATCGCCGCCTTCCCGATCGTCGTCGGCCAGGGCGCTCGAATGATGATTGCCGGGCTGATTTCCTACGGCACCTCGCAGACGCTCAACGTGCTGATCTTTTCGAAGCTGAAGTCCGGCGAGGGGCGGGGTCGGCTGGTGTGGTTCCGCGGCATGATCGCCAGCGTCATCAGCCAGGTGATCGATACCGTGCTGTTCATCTCGATCTCCTTCTACGGCGAGCGGCCGATCATGGCCCTGATGGCCGGGCAGATGGCGACCAAGGTGGTGCTATCAATCATCCTGGTGCCACCCCTGATCACAGCCTTCGTCGCCATCGGTCGAAAGCTCGACGCGCGCGCCTGAACGGCGGCGATCAAACAGCACGCCAAAGGTGAACCGAATCCTTTCGCTGCCGCTCCTGCTTCGCTAAGGGCTCCCCCATGTCGACCAACAACGCCCCCGATCCCGGCCTGCTGGCCAAAGCCGAAACGCTCGTCGAGGCGCTGCCCTATATGCAGCGTTATGCCGGCGAGATCTTCGTCGTGAAATATGGCGGCCATGCGATGGGCGATCCCGAGGCGGCGCGCGACTTCGCCGAGGATGTCGTGCTGCTCAAGGCCGTGGGCATCAATCCCGTGGTCGTCCATGGCGGCGGGCCGCAGATCGGCCAGATGTTGAAAACGCTCGGCGTCGAGAGCAGCTTCATCGACGGGCTGCGCGTGACCGACGCCGAGACCGCACGGATCGCCGAAATGGTGCTGTGCGGATCGATCAACAAGGAGATCGTCTCCTGGATCAGCCAGGCCGGCGGCCGTGCCGTCGGCATTTCGGGCAAGGACGGCCGGCTCGTCGTGGCGGAAAAGGTTCAGCGCACGACCCGCGATCCCGGCAGCGCGATCGAACGCATCGTCGATCTGGGCTTTGTCGGCGAACCCGCCGATATCGATCGCCGCGTGATCGACACGATCTCGAAGGCGGGCATGATTCCCGTCATTGCCCCGATCGGCATCGGTACCGACGGGCACACCTACAATATCAACGCCGATACCATGGCCGGCGCGATCGCGATCGCATTGGGCGCGGCGCGCCTGTTTCTGCTGACCGATGTTGCCGGCGTCCTCAACAAGAACAAGGAACTGATCCGCGATCTGACACCGCGCCAGATTGGCGAGTTGCGCACCGATGGCACGATCAGCGGCGGCATGATCCCGAAGCTCGAAACCTGCGTCCATGCAGTCGAGGGTGGAGTCGACGCCGCCGTCATCCTTGATGGCCAGGTGCCGCATGCGATGCTGATCGAGGCCTTCACGAAACGTGGTGCGGGCACTTTGGTCCACGCAGATTGACACGGCGCTTGGCCACAACGGCGAATTTCGGCTAGATACCGAACGGCTCTCGTGAAGGAATTGCGATGATTGTTCTTTTCCAGATCATCGATCTGTTACTGGGCGTCCTGACCTGGATCATCGTGATCCAGGCGGTGATGTCGTGGCTGGTCGCGTTCAACGTGATCAACACCTACAATGATTTCGTCCGCCAGTTCCTCTATGCGCTGGATCGGATCACCGAGCCGCTCTATCGCCCGATCCGTCGGATCATGCCCGATTTCGGTGCATTGGATCTGTCGCCGATGGTGGTCCTGCTGCTGCTCTATATCGCACGCAACATCCTTTTGCCGGCGGCCGCGCGCGCGGTGATCGTCTGACCTGCTGGGCGCTGGAAAGCGACGGCATTTCGCTGTCGGTACGGGTCACGCCACGCGCGTCGCGCAACGCGATCGAGGGTGTCAGGACCGCAGACGATGGCCGTGAATGGCTCGCCGTCCGGCTGATGGCCGCGCCGAACGATGGCGCCGCCAATGTCGCGCTGGTGACTTTGCTGTCCGGCGCGCTGGCAGTGCGGAAGAACGACATCACACTGACGAACGGCGCGACCTCACGGATGAAGCGCATGCAGATCAAGGGCGATCCGGCGAAGCTGATCGGCGCCATCGCCAGCTATGACGGGGAACGGGAATGAGCGCGGACATCATCGACGGCAAGGCCTTCGCTGAAGGACTGCGCACCCGGCTGGCCGCGATCGTCGCGGATTTTCGCGCCAAGGCCGGGCGTGCTCCGGGGCTAGCGGTCGTGCTCGTCGGCGAGGATCCGGCGAGCCAGGTCTATGTCCGTTCCAAGGGCAAGGCGACCCGCGAGGCGGGCATGGAAAGCTTCGAATATAGGCTGCCCGCCACTGCGACGCAGGACGAGATCGTGGCGCTGGTGAAGAAACTCAACGCCGACGATGCGGTCGACGGCATTCTCGTGCAGCTGCCCTTGCCCGCGCATGTGAACGAAGATCTGATCATCGCGACGATCGACCCCGACAAGGATGTCGACGGCTTCCATGTCGTCAATGTCGGCCGCCTCTCGACCGGGCTTCATGGCTATGTGCCGTGCACGCCGCTCGGCTGCATCATGCTGCTCCGCGATCGGCTTGGCGATCTGAGCGGGCTCGACGCGGTGATCGTCGGCCGCTCCAACATCGTCGGCAAGCCGATGGCGCAATTGCTGCTGGCCGAGAATTGCACGGTGACGGTGGCGCACAGCCGCACGAAGAACTTGCGCGATGTCGTGCGCCGCGCCGATATCGTGGTGGCGGCGGTCGGCCGACCCGAAATGATCCGGGGCGACTGGATCAAGCCCGGCGCCACCGTGATCGACGTCGGCATCAACCGCGTGCCGGGTGCCGAACCGGGCAAGACAAAGCTGGTCGGCGATGTCGCCTTTGCCGAAGCGGCCGAGGTCGCGGGCGCGATCACGCCCGTGCCGGGCGGGGTCGGGCCGATGACGATCGCTGTCCTGCTGCGCAATACGGTCGTTGCCGCACACCGCCGCGCCGGCGTGCCGCTCGCCAAGGGAGCGATCTGATCGCATGATCGCGGCCTTCCTCTCGGCCTTCGTCACTTTGTTCGTGGTGATCGATCCGCCGGGTTGCGCGCCGATCTTCGCCAGCCTCACCAGCGGCGCATCGAATGCGCACCGGCGGGCGATGGCCCTGCGATCGACGATGATCGCGTCGGTGCTGCTGCTGGTCTTCGCCTTGATCGGCGAGAAATTGCTCGATACGCTCGGCATCAGCCTCGACGCGTTCCGAATCGCCGGCGGGATCATGGTATTCCTGATCGCGCTGGAAATGGTGTTCGAGAAGCGCACCCAGCGCCGCGAGGACCGCGCCGAGGAGATCAGCAAGAAGGCGGCGCAGCAGCATCGCGGGGTCGAGGCCGAGGATATTTCGGTCTTCCCGATGGCGATCCCGATGATTGCCGGCCCGGGATCGATTGCAACCACCATGCTGCTCGTCTCGCGCAGCCGCGGGATCGAGCAGACCGCGATCGTGATCATGGCGCTGATATCGGTCTTGGTGCTGACGCTGGCTGCCCTGATGGCCGCGGGCCCGATCATGCGCGTGCTGGGGCCGAAGCTGGAAGCGATGATCACCCGCATCCTGGGCGTCCTGCTCGCCGCGCTCGCCGCGCAGTTCGTGATCGACGGGATCAAGGCGAGCTTTGGGCTCTGACCCTTATCCGACCCGCCGCCACAGCTTGAAAGGCGCGTTCGCGGGGAGTTCCACCGGCTGCAGCCAGGCAGGCACCTGGCCGTGGATCAACTGCTCGTAAAAGCCTTTCGGATTCTGCGCGGCATAGAGTGTCGTCTCCGACATGCCGGGGCACAACAACAGCATCGTTGCCGCATGTCGAACCATCACGTCATGCGCGACTTCGGGATCGAGGCTGCGAAAAGCATGATGTACGTCGAGGATCGCGGCAGCGTTGCGATGATAGGGTCCGGCGATCGCACGGTGACCGGTCATCGCGATCAGGCGTGGGCTGAGGTCGACCAGGGTCAGCATCGTGGCCGGCGGGATTTTCGAGAGCATGTGCAGTGCCGGGAGCGTCGGGCAGCGCCGGTTGGCAGTCTCCACCGCCTTGCGGCTCTTCGGCACCGGTGTTTTCGGGAGATACCCCACGCCATATTCGACGAGCAGACCCGAGCAGGCGAGGAACGCCAGCGTCGAACCGCCCATGCGGATGATCGCGTTGGGATGATCGAGCGTGAAACGCAACGCCAGCCAGGCGAGCATCGTCGCGCCCGGCACGCCGAGCAATTGCGCCTGCGGCCCATAGCGGCTCTGCCACAGCATCAGCACGGTCGAGAACGCCGCGAGGAGCGTGATCGTCGCCCAGGGCGCGCCGAGCGCCGTACCCCGTGCCCGCCAGCATGCCACAGCCGCGCCGATCACCCCGACCACCGGCAGCGCGGCGATGCTCAACGCATCGGCCCACGGCTTGGTATAAAGCGGCTTGACCTCGCGAATATTGCGAAACCACAGCCTGTCGAGCTCGGGTGAGATATGTTCGGGCCGGCCCAGGCATTGCGGCGAGAAGCCCGCGAATGCGGCCGCCACGATCCCGGCGGCGGCCAGTGCCAGCAGAAGTCGCGCGGCGCGACTTTCGATCCGCAGCATCGCCACGACATAGAGCAGGGCCGAGGCGATCAGGATCGGGCCGAGATAGACCGGCGACAGCGCATCGCAGACCATCTGGCGATTGTCGTAACTTGCGAAACCGGCGAATGCGATCGCGGTGCTGCCGCCCAAGGCAATCGCATAAGTGGCAAGCCGCTGCGCCTCGTCGCGATCCCATATCCAGCGCAGCACGATCGCCGCCCCCGCCATTGCCATAGATGGCAGCAATTCAAGCCCGATGCCCGTCGAAATCGCTGTCGCCACCGCGACGGTGACGCCGCCGCGCCGCTGCTGCGGATCGGCAAGGCCGGCGACCGCCAGCATCAGCATCGCGAGCTGCCAGCCATGATGATCGATCCGCGTCGGCATCCACATGAAGAGCGCGGCCTGCGCCGACATCAGCATCGCAAACGCCAGCGGGTAAGCCGTCGGCGCGATCAACCGCCGCACGGCGAGGATCAATGCCCACAGCGTCGCGCCGAACGCCAGCATCGGCGCCACCGCGCAAGCGACCTGCTGCGCTACGAAACTGCCCGCGATCGGCTGCACGACCAGGATCATCGCCGCGATCGGCAGATCGACGATGCGCGTCCAATGGATGTTCGCACCCAGCGGCGGATCGAGCTTATATTGCCGCAGATCGTACCAGCTTTGCCCGTTCAGCAGCGCCTGAACCTGCGCGAAGCGGATATTGTCGTCGGTATCGCTGAGCGACAGCCAGCGTATCGCGTTCCACTTATAGGCGAGCATGTAGATCGCCGCGCCGGCGAACAGCAGCCAGAAGACACGGCGCCAGTGCCGATCGATATAGGCGATGATCCTGTCTTCCACGCGGCCCTCTCGTCGGCGTTGTGCGCGGAGCCATAGCCGATCACGGCGACGGAGCAAGCGCGCCGATATTCGAGCGCTTGAGGCCGCGCCGCTTTTATGGAAGAGCGCGTCCCCGATGCGCACCGCTACAGTCTTCACACAGGATCGTCTCGCTTTGTTCGGCCAACTGGTGCGCTATGCGATCACCGGCGGCTTTGCGAGCCTGGTCAATATCGGCATCTATCATGCCGGAGTGAAGCTGTTCGGCCTCGATCCGAACCTGGCCTGGACGATCGGCTTTCTCGGCGCGGCGGCGAGCGGCTACCTGATCCACAGCAAATGGAGCTTCAAGGGGCATGGCAGCCGCGACAATGTCTGGCGCAACACCGCGAAATTCATGGTCGTGTCGCTGATCAGCTTTGCGCTGAACAGCTTCTGGGTGTGGCTGCTGGTGCGGCATTTCGCGCTGCCGATCTGGTCGCCTTACCCGCTGGCGCTCGGCGTCACCCCGCTGCTCGTTTTCTGGCTGAACCGTCAATGGGTTTTCGGCTAGGGCATGACGATGGAAATTCCCCCGTCCCCGTCTCCCCTCATTTCGGTCATCGTGCCCGTCAAGGACGAGGAGGATGCGATCCTTCCCTTCGTGGCGCGCGTCTCCGCGATTCTCGACATGCTGCGCGAAGCCGATGGCAGCGCCGCGGCCTGGGAGATCATCTTCATCGATGATGGCAGCAGCGATGCGACGCTTGCAGCCATCCTGAGCGCCAACGCAGCCGATCCGCGCATCCAGGGGCTCTCGCTGTCGCGCAATTTCGGCAAGGAGGCGGCGCTTTCGGCCGGGCTCGACAACGCCCGCGGCCGCACGGTGATCCCGATCGACGTCGATCTGCAGGATCCGCCAGAGGTGATCGGCGAGATGCTGGACCGGTGGCGCGAGGGCCATGAGGTCGTCTATGGCGTGCGCCGCAACCGCATGACCGACAGCCTGCCGAAAAGGCTGACCGCGGACCTCTATTATCGCGCGCACAACTGGCTATCGATGGACAAGATCCCCGAACATGCCGGTGACTTCCGCCTGCTCGATCGCAAGGTGGTCGAGGTGATCAAGCGCATGCCCGAGCGCAATCGCTTCATGAAAGGCCTGTTCGCCTGGTCCGGCTTCCGCCAGACGGCGGTCGAATATGATCGCGCCGAACGGGAAGTCGGCACCACCAAGTTCAATTACTGGAAATTGTGGACGCTCGCGATCGATGGGATCACGTCGGCATCGACCGTGCCCTTGCGCGTCTGGAGCTACCTCGGCGGGCTGATCGCCTTGTTCGCGCTTTTTTATGCGGTGTTCCTGATGGTGCGCACGCTGCTGTTCGGGGTCGACGTCGCAGGCTATCCATCGATGATGGTCGCGATCCTGTTCCTGGGCGGCGTGCAATTGCTGTCGCTCGGCATATTGGGCGAATATGTCGGCCGCATCCTGGTCGAGACCAAGCATCGCCCGATCTACATCGTAAGGCAGCGGATCGGCTGCGAGGAAGGGCACTGATGGATCGCGCCGTTTATGACCGGATGGCGGAGATCGATGCCGATCATTGGTGGTTCACCGCGCGCCGAAAAATCATCGCCCGGCTGATCGAACGCTTTCAGCCCCGGCCATCGCCGCTCAAGATCCTCGAGGTCGGCTGCGGCACCGGATCGAACCTGCCGCTCCTGCGCCGCTATGGCGATGTCGATGCTATCGAGCCCGACGACGGCGCCCGCGCGCTCGCCGAACAGCGCAGCGGCCTCGCGATCAAGGGTGGCTATCTGCCGCATGGCGTACCGCTGGAGGATGGCTATTACGATTTGATCGTGCTGCTCGACGTGCTCGAACATATTCCGGAGGACGTACCCGCGCTCGCCGCATTGCGCAGCAAGCTGGCACCCGGCGGCCGGATCCTGGTCACCGTGCCGGCCATGCCTTGGCTATGGAGCGCGCACGATGTCGCGCACCATCACCAGCGCCGCTATACGCCCGCGAGCCTGAACAAGGTGTTCCACGACGCCGGGCTGAAGCCGATCCACCAGACCCATTTCAACAGCCTTTTATTCCCGCTGATCGTCGCGGTGCGCGCGCTGCACAAGCTCACCGGCCGCGAAGGCGGGGATGATGAGATGCCGTCGCGGCCGGTCAATGCCGTGCTCGCCGCCCTGTTCGGAACCGAGCGTCACTGGGTGACGACCTTGTCCATTCCCTTCGGAGTGTCCATGGCCATGGTGGCGGAACCGACGACGCGGTAGAGCGCGCCGCGCGTCCCCCCGTTCCAGACCATCTTCAGGGTCGGATCATTGCCCGGCCAATGGTCCGGCGTCGCATCGATCAGCCAGAGATAGTCGAAGGCCTGCCGCGGGAACAGGGCGATCGAGCTTTCGATGCTGCGCGCATTCCACGCCCGGCAATGTTTCGGCCGCATCACCTGCGTCGGATCCTCGGCATAGCCCTTGGCCGGCGCATATTTGATGCTGAGCAACTGGGCGCCCGCCATCGTCCACTGCCCGTTGACGAACGCCTGCTTGCGCACGATCGCCATCGCGCCGAGATGCTCCATGCGCGGCGATTCCCAGCGGCTCAGGCAGGGCAGATCGACCAGCACGAACACACGTGAGCCGGTTTCGATATGCTCGACCGCCTGCAGCTGCGCTTCCTGATGCGATGAAAACGCCTCGTAGCGGACCGTCGACAGATAGAGGCGAAAGCCGAAGATCGCGAGCGCGAGCAACGCCACGCCCTGCAATGCATAGCGGTTGGTGAAGCGCGGCGCGACCGCCAGCACCCCGATCGCCACGACATACGGCGCCAGCCGCATATCGGCATAAGCCGACCCGATCACGATCCGCGGCATCAGCACATAAGCGATGATCAGCACCAACGTCGCCACGCCCAGCGTGCGACGCATCCGGAAGCCGAGGCCGAACAATCCGAACACCGTCATCACGATCAGCCCGGCGACGAGCCGGATATCGAACACCATCCAGTGATTGCGCAGCGAGGATACCAGATAGACATATTTGGCTACCCAGTTGAACCAGTCGGTGGTTGCGCCAGAAACGGCACCACTGCGCCACATCGCCATCAGCACCAAAGGCGGAGCCAAGGGCAGGCAGTGCACGGCGCCGAGCAGGATCGACATGCGGTGCGACTGGCCTGCATCGCGCACGCGCACGATCTCCGCGGCAAAGGCGAGCAGCCCGAGCACGCCCCAGGCGAAGCCATGCGCGAGCCAGATCAGCGCACCGATCGGAACGAACAGGATCGCACGCAGCCGGATACGCTCGGTGCGGCCAAGATAGAGCCAGAGCGCGAACGCATTGAGCGCCAGCGCCATCGCCAGCACATAGTTGATGAAGCCCCACTGGAAGGGCCAGCAATACGCGAAAGGCGCGGCAAACACCGCCGTAGCGGGCAGCCGGCCATGCACTTCGCGGGCGATCAGCATCATGCCCGTGAGCGTGAGCGGCGGCACCATCATCACGATCAGCTTCACCGCCAGCTCGAGACCGAAGATCTTCGACAAGGGGATGACGAGCAGGTCGACGCCGAGATTGCCCATCAGCGCCCATTTGAAATCGAAATAGCGCGTGCGGAGCGGCGATTGCGGATCGGCCAGTTCGACCGAATAGCGCCCCATGTGGCCGAGCAGATCGACCAGCGGCGGGATATGCGGTTGCCAGAGCGGAATCACGCAGATGAGGGCCAGCACACCGATATACCAGGGGCTGGTCCACCAGCCCTCCGGTGGCAGTTCATGCGGCGTGGCGCGAAACATATAGTCGGGCCTTATTTCGCCACGCTTTCGCCCGCAAGGGGTGGCGCGCATCAGCGTGCGGCTATTTGGGTTCACACGGTGCCGTCCCACGCAGCCGAAGGACATCGGCGATTGTCGTTTGGTGCCGCGTCTTCTAAGCCCCGAAGCGCATGACCGACGCACAACCGCGATTATTCCGCATATCTCCACTCGCCTGGACCAGCCTGGTTTCGATCATCATCGCCGCCGGCATCGGTTTGCGGGCGTGGCGGATCGGCAGTGATCCGATGTGGCTCGACGAGGCCTATAGCGCCTACGCCGCCGCCGGGGGATGGCATTTCCTCTGGTCCGTGGTGCCGCGCTACGAGACCCACCCACCCTTTTATTATTCGTTGCTGCGCCTGTGGACTCTGATCGCGGGCAACGGCCTGCTCGCGCATCGCATGCTCGGGCTGGTCTGCGGGATCGCAACGATGCCGCTGGCCGCCTGGGCGACATGGTCCGCGGCGAAGCTTACCGGCCTGTCGGCGTCGCGCGCCCATCTGGGCGCTCTCGCCGCGCTGACCCTGACCGCGGTGGCGCCGATGCTGATCCGCATGACGCGCGAGGTGCGCCCCTATCCGGTGATGATCCTGATCTACGCGATCGCGATCCTCGCGCTGATCGCGATCGCGCGCCGTACGAACGAAGGCCATCCGCTCGCGAGCCGGGCCTACATGCTGTATCTGGCCATGACCGGCGTGATGCTATGGCTGCACAGCCTGGGTCCGCTTTACGGCGCCTCGCTCGGCCTCGCCTTGCTGACAGTGCTGCTCCGGCGCGGCATGACGCGCGCCGACTGGTTCTGGCTGATCGGCGGCCATCTGGCCGTCGGCCTGCTATATGCGCCCGCTTTGTACATTTTGTTCGATCAGGCGCCGACCTGGATCAGCTCGACATGGCTCAAGTTCGGCACCGAGGATCTGTGGCGCACCGTGACCAGCATCCACGCCGGCCCCGGCGACGAGATGCGGATCGGCGCGCTGGTGCTGGTGGTGGCCGGACTGGCGACGCTCGGGCGATCGGCGATCGGGCGGAGAATTGCCGCCATGCTGCTGATTCTCGGCCTGCTGCCGGCTTTGCTGTCGATCCTGATTTCCGCGACGATCGCGCCTGTCTTCATCGTGCGCACGATGACCCCGCTGGCGGTTCCGGCAACGATCCTGATGGGTATCGGCACGGTCGGGCTGATCGGCCCCGCCCGTTGGGCAAGCTTCGCAGCGTTTGTCTGGCTGGTCGCGCAGCAAGCCGATCTCGGCGTCCAGATGCGCCGCGCGCCGCCGATGCAGGACTGGTATCGCGCGATCGCGTGGATCAAGCGGCAATATCGGCCCGGCGACGTGGTGCTGGCGTACCCGAATGAAGGTGCGCTGCCGTTCGACCGGGCGGTCCGCGACCTCAAGCTCGACATGCCCAGCGTGCCGATCCCGAGCGCGGTGCCGACCCTGAACCCGCCGCCGGGCAGCTGGTATCCCACCGGATCGCGCGGAGTCGCTTCGCTCGACAAGGCGCATCTGCAGGCCATCGCCGACGCCCCGCGGACCCGCGTGATCCCGACGATCTGGCTGCTCCGGCTCGGCCCATGGGCCTATGACAAGGGCGACGTCCTGCTCGACGACCTCTCCGAAGGCCGCACGAGCATCGGATCCTATGAGGACGGCCCGATCATCATCGACGGCCTGCGCCGCGACGATCTGGTGACGCGGGGCATGCATCCCGTCGACGAGACGCATTGAGCCGGTGAGAGCCATTCGCTCCCCCTGGCGGGGGAGGGGTGAGAAATACCCATACCCCTTCCCTTGCCGGGAGGGGTGTTATGTTACCGCCCGTCGCGCCGCCCCAGCAGCCGCAGCCGCAGCGCGTTGAGCTTGATGAAGCCTTCCGCGTCGCGCTGGTCATAGGCGCCGGCGTCGTCCTCGAAGGTGACGACCTTTTCGGAATAGAGGCTGTAGGGAGATTTGCGGCCGATCACATGAACGCCGCCCTTGTACAGCTTGAGCCGCACGGTGCCGGTGACCTTCTGCTGGCTGTGATCGATCGCGGCCTGCAGCATCTCGCGCTCGGGCGAGAACCAGAAGCCGTTGTAGATCAGCTCGGCATAGCGCGGCGCGAGCTCGTCCTTGAGATGCGCGGCGCCGCGATCGAGTGTGATCTGCTCGATGCCGCGATGTGCCATATGCAGGATCGTGCCGCCCGGCGTCTCGTACATCCCGCGCGACTTCATCCCGACATAGCGATTCTCGACGAGATCGAGCCGGCCGATGCCATGGGTGCGGCCGAGATCGTTGAGCTTCGTCAGGATCGTCGCGGGCGACATGCCCTCGCCGTTGATCGCCACCGCATCGCCACGCTCGAAATCGACCGTGATGATTTCGGGCTTGTTCGGCGCGTCCTCGGGGTTGTTGGTGCGCGAATAGACATAGTCGGGCACTTCCTCCCACGGATCCTCGAGCACCTTGCCCTCGGACGAGGTGTGGAGAAGATTCGCGTCGGTCGAGAAAGGCGATTCGCCGCGCTTGTCCTTCGGCACCGGGATCTGGTGCTGCTCGGCATATTCGATCAGGCGGGTGCGGCTCGTCAGATCCCATTCGCGCCACGGCGCGATCACCTTGATGTCGGGTGCGAGCGCATAATAGCCGAGTTCGAAACGGACCTGATCATTGCCCTTGCCGGTGGCGCCATGGCTGACGGCGTCGGCGCCGACCATCTTGGCGATCTCGATCTGGCGCTTGGCGATCAACGGCCGCGCGATCGAGGTACCGAGCAGATACAACCCCTCGTACAGCGCGTTGGCGCGCATCATCGGATAGACATAGTCCTTCACGAACTCTTCGCGCAGATCGTCGATGAAGATATGCTCGGGCTTGATCCCCATCAGCAGCGCCTTGGCGCGCGCGGGCTCCAGTTCCTCGCCCTGCCCCAGATCGGCGGTGAAGGTGACGACTTCGCAGGCGTAGGTTTCCTTCAGCCATTTGAGGATCACGCTGGTATCGAGCCCGCCCGAATAAGCCAGCACGACACGCTTTACGTCATTCGCCATCTCGATCTCCTTGGGGGGGCGCGCGGGCGGCCCTTGCCACAGCGGGTGCCAACCGTTCAAGCAGGATACAGACAATGGCGGCCAATAAGGGCGGGTTTATGTGGAGAGAGAGATCATGATCGCCAAGCCGGCGGGATTCCTGCTGCTGATCACCATGGCATCGCCGCTGCTCGCGCAGGCGGCCGGCGAGCTGCCGACGACGCGGGCGGGGCTCGATACCGCCATCGCCGCGCGCTTCGCGGCCGCCGACGCTAATCGTGACGGCCAGATCGACCGGCGCGAGGCCGCAGCCGCGATCGGGCTGGCCGCGCAGGGCGTATCGCGGCGCTCCGGTACTACGCTGTTCGACGTCGAGGCCGGCCCCGACGGCCGCCCGCGACTCAGCTTCAGCGAGGACGGTCCGCTGGGCCCGCGCGGCATGTTCGACACAGTGTTCGCGCAGATCGACACGAATGGCGACGACCGCCTCTCACTGGCCGAGGTGCAAACCGCCGCCCGTGCGCAATTCGACATGGCCGATCGCAACCGGGACGGAACGCTCAGCCCCGCCGAACTGAATGCGGCTCGCGGCCAATTGTCACTGCTCCAGCAAAGCCTGAACGGCGCGCATTGACGGCGTCTGTTTCAAAGCAGACACATCGATACAGTCCCGAACTAAATCGGCAAGAATGACGCGTTAACAAGAACGTCGAGATGGGCCGGCTCCCCCCTTCAACGCCGGCCCATCGACATCCTCATGGAGAGAATCAATGACCCGAACCAAAAGCCTGTTGTTCGGCGGCGCGGCACTGGCCGCCACGCTGACGATCGCCGCCTTCGCCCAGCCCGCGCCGCCCGAGCATGGCATGGGGATGGGCATGGAGATGCCGACAACGCGCGCCGGCCTGCAGGATATGATCGCGCAGCATTTCAAGGCGATGGATGCCAATGGCGACGGCTTCGTCACCAAGGCCGAATTCGACGCGGCCCGCGAGGCGATGCGCAAGAAGATGGAAGCGAAGCGCGAGGAGCATCGCGCCGAAATGTTCGCGATGCTCGACAAGAATCACGACGGCTCGCTGTCGAAGGACGAGTATATGGCACCGCCGCCGCATGACGGCATGATGGGCCACGACATGAAGGAGCATGGCCCGGACGGGCACGACATGCCGCCGCCTCCCCCCGGCGGCCCCGATGGCGATCATGACGGCGATCACGACGGTGGGCCGATGCACGGCCAGCGCATGATGATGATGCATCGAATGGGCGGCATGGACGGCATGGGCAGGGGCGACAAATGGTTCGATCGCGCCGATGCCAACCACGACGGCAAGCTGACCCTCGCCGAGGCGTCCGCCGGTCCGCTCGCCATGTTCGACCGTGCCGACACCAATCATGACGGCACGATCAGCCCCGACGAGCATAAGGCCGCGATGGAAAAGATGCGCGGGATGATGAAGGATATGAAGGACAAGCACGACTGAGCGGACATCCGCCCCGGGCCTGACCCGGGGCAGACGTGATCAGCGCGGCAATCCCGCCTCCGCCGCCGCCATATAGTCCCGGGTGATCGGGAGCGTATCGCGGCGGCGGATATACTGGATCTGATAGTTGCACAGATTGCCGTGGACGAACGCCGCGCGGGCGCCGGCCAGGTAGAAAGTCCACAGCCGGAAGAAGCGCTCGTCATAGAGTTCGACCAGCGCATCATGCGCGGCGACCGTGCGATCGTACCAGATATCGAGCGTCTTCGCGTAATGCAGCCGGAGCGTTTCAATATCGGCCGCGATCATCCTCGATTTCTCGCTGGCGGTGATGATTTCGGACAGCGCCGGATTATAGCCGCCCGGAAAGATATATTTGAGCGTGAAGGCGTCGGTGCGGCCCGGCACGCCCATCCGGCCGATCGTGTGGAGCAGCATCACGCCATCATCGGCGAGCAATTCGCGGCACCGCGCAAAGAAGGTCGCATAATGCGGCGGGCCGACATGTTCGAACATGCCGACCGAGACGATCCGGTCATAGACGCCGGTGACCGCGCGATAATCGATCAGTTCGAACGTCACGCGATCGGCGACGCCGGCCTCCTGCGCGCGCCGCCGCGCGACTTTCAGCTGTTCTTCGGACAAGGTGATGCCGAGCACGTCGACATCGGCGACCCGGTTCAGATAGAGCGCCATGCCGCCCCAGCCGCAGCCGATATCGAGCACGCGCTGCCCCGGCTTCAGATGGAGCTTGGCGGCGATATGCGCCTTCTTGTCGGCCTGCGCCTGCTCGAGCCCGACGTCAGGGCCGCTGAAATAGGCGCAGCTATATTGGCGATCGGTATCGAGGAAGAGATCGTAGAGCCGGTCGTTCAGATCATAATGATGGGCGACGTTGCGCTTCGACTGGCGCTCCCAGTTGAGGCTGCTGCCGGTCGAGCGGATCAGGTTCATCGCGTGATTGGCGAAGGTGCCGCGCAGCTTGGACGCACCATCCTCCCACCGCCCATTGGCCCGGATCAGGTTGATGACATCGCGTATATCGCCTTGTTCGATCAGCAGCCGGCCGTCGATATAGGCTTCGGCAGCGTGAAGGTGGGGATTGCGCGCGATGAAGTTCGGCGCGCTTTTGTCGGTGAAGCGGATCGCGACCGGGTTGATGGCGGGATCAGGCGTGCCGTAGGTCCGGGTCTGGCCATTGGCGTAGGTGATCGTCATCTCGCCGCGGCGCATCAACCGGCCGGCGAACTTATTGAATAACCACATTCTCATCCGCTCCGTTGTGAGAGCGCATAAGAATGGAAAAGGCTCCCACCGCAAGCAGAATGCGCCGGGGCCGAAATGGTTTCAGCCCAGCGCGGCCTGTTTTTCCTCGGCCAGCCGATCGAGTTCGGCGCGGCTTTTCTTCTCGGCCGCCGACTTGAGCTGGCCGCAGGCGGCCATGATGTCGCGGCCGCGCGGGGTGCGCACCGGCGCCGAGATGCCGGCCTTGAAGATGATATCCGAAAAGCGCGCGATCCGATCGGGATCGGACGTGTCGTAATCGGCGCCCGGCCACGGATTGAACGGGATCAAATTGACCTTGGCCGGCAATTTATACTTGCGGATCAGCCGGACGAGCTCGTGCGCCTGCTCATCGGTATCGTTCTTGTCCTTGAGCATCACATATTCGAAGGTGATGCGGCGGGCATTGTTGGCACCGGGATAATCGGCGCAGGCCTGCAGCAATTCCTCGATGCCATATTTGCGGTTGAGCGGGACGATCTCGTCGCGCACGTCCTTGGTCACCGCGTGGAGCGACACCGCGAGGTTGACGCCGATCTCCTCGCCCGCGCGCGCCATCATCGGCACCACGCCCGAGGTGCTGAGCGTGATCCGGCGCTTCGAGAGCGCAAGGCCGTCACCATCCATCACCAGCTTCAGCGCATCGCGGACATTGTCGAAATTGTAGAGCGGCTCGCCCATGCCCATCAGCACGATGTTGGTGAGCATCCGGCCTTCGGGCTGCGACGGCCATTCGCCGAGCGAATCGCGCGCCAGCATCACCTGGCCGACGATTTCCGCGGGCACGAGATTGCGCACCAGCCGCATCGTGCCGGTGTAACAGAAGCGGCAGTTGAGCGTGCAGCCGACCTGGCTCGATACGCACAGGGTTCCGCGATCGGCGTCCGGGATGAACACCATCTCATAATCCTGGCCGTCATCGGTGCGCAGCAGCCATTTGCGGGTGCCGTCGCTCGATACCTGCGCCTCGACGATCTCCGGCCGCGATACGACAAAGCGCTGGGCGAGCCAGAGCCGCATGTCCTTGGCGATATCGGTCATCAACGCGAAATCGGTCGCGCCGCGATTGTAGATCCAGTGAAACAGCTGCTTCGCGCGCAGCTTCGCCTGCTTCGGCTCGAGCTGCGCGGTCTCCAGCGCCATGCGCAGATCGTTCCGGGACAGGCCGAGCAGATCGATCCGGCCGTCGGCGCGCGGCACGAAGCTGCGCGGCACGGGCACAGGATCGATGTGGCCGGGAATCGGCATGGACATGGGCTGCGGATGATTCATCGCCGCCCCATAGCGATTGTTCGCCACTTTTTCTACTGCAGCGCGCCTTTGCGCTTTTCGATCTGGACGTTACGCCCCTTCTGCCGCCAATATCCGGCCGATGCGCCCGATCGACCTCCTGCGAAGTTATGGATCACACCCCGAGCCGACGACCGCCGCGTGCAACCGCATCGCGTTGCTGGTGGCCGGCAATCAGCCGCTTTATCCACTCTATCTGTGGTGGATCGTGGGCGGGGACTGGCCGGTTTCGTGCTGGACTTTCCTCTCCACGCCGTTGTTCGCGGGCGTACCGGCGATGGCGCGGCGCCATAAGCTGGCCGGCCGGGCGCTGCTGCCGATCGCCGGGCTGTTCAACGGCATCGTCAGCGCAAAGGCGTTCGGCGAGGCCTCCGGCGTCGAACTGTTCCTGATCGTCTGCGCGCTGATCACCCTGCTCGCCTTCCGCGACGCCCCGCGCCTGATGATCGCGCTGCTGGGGGCGATCGCGCTGACGGCGTTGCTGCATGGCCATTATGGCGCGCCGCTGGGGGCGTTTACGCCGGAGCAATATGCACCGTTTCGGCGGCTGAACCTGTATAGCGTAGCCGCGCTGTCGGTGTTCGTGGTGTGGAGCTTGTTGCCGTTGTGGAGACGCATGGCGCGGCGGTGACCGCCGCCGGATGCGATGATCACCGCTCCCCCGAGCCATTCTCAACGAATGCGACCACCAGCACGCGATTGTAGCGGCATTCAAATGGCAAGCTGATCTTGCACGCGTCCGGCTGCAATCCGCAGTCGGACATCGGATGGGTTGCAACGCGGAAAGTAGTGCGAAATATAATCGATAATGAACAAGAATATCATTCTCGTACATGGCGCGTTCCACACGGGCGACTGCTGGTTCATGCTCAAGCCCCTGTTGGAGGAGCGCGGCTTCACGGTCCGCACGCCCACGCTGCGTGGACAGCAGGGCAATCCCTGCCACCCGCTTCTCGTGACCATGGGCGGTTATGCCCGCGATATCGTCGCCTGCGCGCGCGAAATGGACGGGCCTTCGCTACTGCTTGGCCATTCGCTCGCGGGATTCGCCATATCACTGGCGGCAGAGAAGCAGCAGACACTTTTTACCCGACTAATCTATCTGACCGCGGCGGTACCAAAGCTCGGCAGCTCGTCTCTGCGGGATGCGGCGCCGCCCGACAAAAGCCCTTCGGACATGAAGATTCGCCTTACTGCATCGATCCCGCCGGAGGTCGCCAAAGCCGAGTTCTATAATTGCTGCACGAAGGATGTTCAGGAAGAGGCCGCGGCAATGCTTTCGCCGCAACCAATCCTGCCGCTACTGGGCAAGGTGAGATCTACCGCCGCGAACCTCGGCACCGTCGAGAAACATTCGATCCTGTGCAGCCAAGACCGGATGATGCCAATCGACTACGCACTGGCGAACGCCAATCAAAAATTTCATTCCGTGCAGACGCTCGATACCGATCACTCGCCATTCCTGTCCCAACCGCCGGCGCTGGTGGAGGCCATCGAACGGATCGCGGCAGCCGGCTCGATTTGATAGACGGCGACGATCGGGATGATGACGACGCATTAGCGGGCTGAGCCGCCCGCGGGCACACGTTCGTCAGGAAAATCGCTCTGGCGCCTGGCGCCCGCCAAGATCGGATTGGTTCAACCTAGCCGGAGGCTCACAAGCGGTCCGAATTCGGAATCAGACTATTTGTGCCATGTCTTCGTTGTCTCAACGAGAGAAACGGCCGACCGGTATCCACTGCTCGGCAAGTGGCTCGAAATTTGATCTATTTTGGTTGCTTCTTCCTTAGATTCCTTGACGGCTGACGCGAGAACCGCTGTCCTCTCGCCGGGCATATATTCCGATGAAGAAAAGGGAGGGCTTCTGATGCGGCCAGGCAACGGCTTCGCTATGTTCGTGGTAGCGATCATATCTTCGGGCCCAGGGTTCGCGGCTTGCACGCCCCCTCGGTACGCCACCCAATTGGCAGAAGCTGCCGGGGAGTTGAGGCTCGAAGCACAATCCACCCTGTTGCGGGGCCTGGCCAATTCGCTACGCTCAGCACTGGGGGATGACAATTCGGTTGCCAAAGCCTCGATTGGCGGGCGCTATGCAATCGCCGCGGCGGGCGGGCTGGCGTCTTCCGCTTATTCTGAAACGCTCGATGACTATTTTTGCGTTCTGGGCGAAAAGCTGGGAGCGGATGCCACCAAAAAGGCTCTGCTCAACAAGGAGCGGCTGGCCATGCGAGCTACGTTGCTCAAATATTTCGATGCAGGCCGCTGGCAACCCGAAAACACCGAGGCACGCGACAAGATCACCGACGCCTTGATTGCGGAAACTTCCGCTCCGCCCCTGTTCAATATGGCTGAGATCGATGCGGCGCTGCCGGATTATAATTTCGATACGTTGAAAATCAGCGAGATTTTCGGCGGCGTGAAGGTCGGCGACCTTGTTGGCGTGGGTGCCTGCGGGGGGTTGGTCTATCGATCGATCCGCCAGATCGATCCCAGTGTTCTTGCCGACCTCCAGCTGGTCCCGGTCGTTATTTCCAAATGGCTCGCCGGCGATCGCGCCAGCGCCAAGCTCGACATGTGGACCTTCGTGAGTTCCCAAATGAGCAAGCAGCTTACCACCGCTTCAAATATCGAAAAGCTGACCATCGATAAACCTCTGATCAGTTGCATCGATAACGCGGCGCAGGCGGCCGAGCAAAAAATGGAGGAAAAAAAGGCCGACGGCTCCGCTCATGCGGTGCTCACGCTTCAGCCCTCGTCCGTCAAGTCGTGATGCGAACCGCGACGGCTGCTCTCGGCCTGATCTCGATCCTGCTGGCAGGCTGCACGACTGGCAGCAGGGTTGCTTCGACTGCCCCCGAGGCGGAAAAACGTCTGCGCAAGCGGCAATGCGACACGCTGGAAGCTTCGTTTAGACCCAGCCGCGACCGGGAAGGGCATATCGACCTGTTCGGCGTCTCGATCGGCGGACGGTCCGCGACCGAAAACCGCAACAGCGCTACCGATGACTATCTCTTCGCACTGAATCGTATGCTGCTTTCTTGCAGGGAATGGCAGCGTTACCAGGTCTCGCCGCAGGAATTTCGGGCCGCGCAGGCCGAGTTGGCGCGCGCGGCGCAAGGCCCGCTGAAAGATGCCGCCGCACAACAATTGCTGCGCGATATCGCCAACGCATTCGAGGAAGCGAAACAAGGGCGCGATGCCAGCCAGGACGAGGTCACAAAACGCTTGACCGAAATTCGCAGCGCGCTCGACCGGCCACCGGTTGATCCCTCGAACTGGACCGACACATTCCAGGCGTTCGATGCGCGGTTCGACCGGGTCGACGAACGTGTCGCAAATGTGGAGAAGCTTCTGGCCGCCAACGCGCCGGGAGATCGTTGTCGTGCCCACAAGCGATGGACCCTGCTGTTCGACAAGGGATCGCCTGTCGCCAATCCGGACCGTTTAGCTGCGGTCACGAGCGAGGTTAGGACAGCGCTGTCTTTATCTCCTCAGGCTCGGATCGCGATCGTCGGCTTTGCTGACGGAAGCGGAAATGAAGCTGCCAATCTGATACTGGCCCGCAATCGCGCGGCCCAAGTCGGCCGGGGGCTGCTGGCGGCCGGCATCGCCGTGGACATCGAGGCGGCCGAGGGCGTGACCCGGCGGCTCGGCGCCAATCCCGCGAGCAACCGGGCCGTGATAGTCTCGCTTTCCTGCTGAAACGCGTTCTCTTACCTTGGCGCCTCTTCAAGCCTTGGCGAATCTTGGCGCTTCGGCGTTGATGGTCGGCAGCGGGGCAATAACCTTGCGCAGGGTCCGCTCGGGGCCATCGCGTTCAACATTGCCGCGGGCATGCTGCATCGTGAGGTTGTCGAAAACCAGAAGGTCGCCCTTCTGCCACCGATGTTCGTAAACCATCTCCGGCGCGTAGAGGTGATCGAATAGCCTGAGCAGAAGCGCCTCGCTTTGATCGTCAGGCAGTTCGACGATGTTGTGGGTCATTTGCTCGCTGACGTAGAGCAGGGGCTTTCCCGTGCGCGGGTGGATTTTCGGGATCGGCGTGATCGTCGACTGTTCGACCGAGCGCTGCGGCCTGAGCAGATCGTCGCCGCCCCGATGATAGACCTGGCCTGTCTGGTGGCGCGCATGCTTGCCCTCGACCTGTCGGCGCAGATCGTCCGGGAGCACCCGCCAGCCATATTCGCTGCTCGTCAGCGATGTCGTGGCCGATCCCGGCGCGACATCGAGCGCATAGAGCGACAGCACCTGGAACGGCTGTTCGAACCACATCATGTCGGCATGGAACATCAGCCGGCCGCTGGGCGCGAGTCCATCTTCCTCCTTGTTCGAGATATGCCGTTCCTTGCGGTTTTCGGTCGCGCCCGGGCTGCCATCGCCGATCAGCATCCGGCAGATGCGATCCTGCCGGGCGAAATCGAGATCGAGGCCCCGGAAAAGCAGGGCCCCGCGTTCGTCAAAGGCCTTTCTGAGGGCAAGGCGATCGTCCCCGCTCCAATCGGCCGAAGGATCGAAATCGCCGATCTCCGCACCGAAAGGCCCGGGGAGGTTTCGTATCTCAACCGTCCTGGGCGCAATTTTCAACGACATGCATCTCTCCATCATGCACGCATCCTGCCATGGCAGTCCGGGCGCATCTTTGATGGAAATCAATGCGCGGGTGTTCTAATTTCCGGATGCCTGCCGAACTTGCGCCAGATCAATGCTTCGCGGCCGCGATCGGCAGGGAGTGTGGCCCGATCGAGAGGAAGGTTTATGAACATTCACGCAGTATCGAAAGGTGCCTGCCCCGCGCAAGCCGGGCGCGACGATCGCAAGACCGCCAAATCCATGGAGACGGGCCTGACGGTCTTTCCCGGAGCGAAAGTCTCCAACAGCTTCCAGTTCGGCCGTGAGGTGCTGCGTTCGCCGGAGATGCGACAGGCATCCAGCAGTTCCGACGAACAGGATATGAGCAATCCTTCCGAAATCTCGTTCTTCTTCCTGCATGGGGAGGAGCATAAGAAAAGACGCGCCTCGGTGGCCGGCTATTTCGCGCCCAAGGCGATCGTCAATCGATATCATCCGCTGATGCACGCCACGATGGATCGGATCATTGCCGATTTCCAGGCCAAGGGATCGGCCGTTCTCGACGAGATGAGCCTGCAACTGGCATCCGACGTCACGATGGAAATCGTAGGGCTGACCAACAGCGATCGCCAGGCGCTGACCCGGCGTATCAAGACGATCATGGGGGCCAATGACAGCTTCGACAAGCGCCGCTGGTACCGCTTCCTCCACGACAAGCTGCTGGGCTGGTATCACCATGCCGTCAGGGCGCGGCGGATGTTGGAACTGTACAACACGGACATCCTGCCGGCCGCCGAAGCCCGTCGCGCGCATCCGGGCGACGATGTCATGTCCTACATGGTCCAGAACAATTATTCGCGAAAGGGCATGCTCGTCGAAGTGATGACCTATGCCGGCGCGGGCGTTTCGACCACGCGGGAGTTCATGGTGCTGGCGACGTGGCAGCTGTGCGATCACCCGGAGTTGAAGGAACGCTTCCTGGCCGGCACCGAGGAAGAGCAGTTCGCGATCATCGAGGAAATCCTGCGGCTCGATCCCATCGCCGGATATCTGTACCGCCGCCCGGTGAGCGACATCCCCGAAAGCGCGGAAGGCCCGATCCCGAAAGGACAGTTGCTGGCGGTCGATATCCGCGGGGTCAATTCCGATGAAAGCGTGGTCGGCGAATGTCCGTACCAGATCGACCCCGACCGCGCGAAGCGCAGCAAGGTTGCGGGTTCGTGGCTGAGCTTTGGGGATGGGCCGCATCGCTGCCCCGGTTCGCAGGTCGCGCTGCATGAAAGCCGGATCTTCCTCGATCGGCTGCTGCGCGTGCCCGGCTTCAAGCTGGCAAGGCCGCCGAAGATCGGCTGGAGCATGTCGACCCAGGGATATGAATTGCGCGACGCGATCGTGACCTGCGATCGCGCGTGACGACGTATCGGAAGGCCAACTGGCGGCGGCGATCGTCGGCGCCGGTTGGCCTTTGCCGATTGATATCGTATTGGGCGCAAGGCCTTAATGCCGCCGCGATCGCCGGCTGACAGATAAGGCAATCGGGAATTCGGAAAGAATGCAGGTGCCCGCCAGGCGCCATGCGCAGCCGTGCGAGCAGCGGACAGTGAGGGGTATCCGATCCGCCCCAGCGCATGGGCTCGATTCATTCCGTTAATGAGAATCATTTGCATTAGCAAAGAGGCTGTGTAATTCGGCTCCAAACCCATGGAGTCACCATTGATGCTTGAATTGCCCCTGCTTCTGCTTGCCCTCACCGCCACCGACAGCGAGGCCGCCGATAGTACGGCGCGCGACGAAATCGTCGTCACCGGCACCGTGGACGATAGTAGCGCGCCGGGCGACTATGCCGCGCGCGCCAGCCGCGCGGCGACGCGGCTGGCGCTCAGCCCGCGCGAGACCCCCCAATCGGTGAGCATCGTCACCCGCGCGCAGATCGACGATTTCGCGTTGCGCGACGTCAATGCCGTGCTGGCCACGGCGACCGGGATCAACGTCCAGCAGGTGGAGACCGATCGTACTTATTATTCGGCGCGCGGCTTCGACATCACCAATTTCCAGATCGACGGCATCGGCCAGCCTTTCGTCTATGGCTTGCAGAACGGATCGCTCGACACCGCGACCTATGAGCGGGTGGAGGTGCTGCGCGGCGCCAACGGGCTGCTTTCGGCAACCGGCAACCCATCCGCCACGATCAATTTCGTGCGCAAGCGGCCGGGCAAGCAACTCGCCGCATCGGCCAGCCTGCTCTACGGTTCGTTCGATCAGGTAAGGCTCGATGGCGACGTCTCGGCACCGCTGACCCGGAACGGTTCGGTGCGGGCGCGGGTCGTCGGCGCCTATCAGGACAGCGATTCCTACCTCGATCGCTATCATGGCCGCCGCGGCATCCTGTACGGCATCGTCGAGGCGGATATCGGCCCCGCCACGACGGTTTCGGCCGGCTATCAATATCAGAAGCACCTGACGACCGGCGGGCTATGGGGTGCGCTGCCGCTCTATGACGCGAACGGCAATCCGACCCATTATGCGCGATCGACGAGCACGTCGGCAGCGTGGAGCCGCTGGGCCATCGAGGACCAGCAGATCTTCGGCGATCTGAGCCATGATTTCGGCGGCGGCTGGAGCGGCAAGGCAAGCGTGCTGCGCCACATGATCGACGAGCAGGACCGGCTGTTCTACGTCTATGGCAATCCCGATCCCGCAACCGGGGACGGCCTGTTCAGCTACCCGGGCGCCTTTCGCGGCCCGACCCGCGAGCTGACGCTCGATGCTTATGTATCGGGCCCGGTCTCGCTGTTCGGCCGCACCCACGAACTGGTGTTCGGGCTCAACCGCGGCACCTCCCACCTCAAGCAATATTCGAGCTATCCGGCCGGGATCGGCACGCCGCTGCCCGGCACCAGCGCGTTCGACGGCAATTACGCCTTTCCCGCCTTCCCCGATTTCACGCTCAGCGCCGATTTCCGGACGCGCCAGGATTCGGCCTATGGCCTCGCCCGCATCAATCCGGCGGATGGGATCAAGCTGATGGTCGGCGCCAACGTCACCCATGTGAAAGGCGAAGGCATATCGTACGGCGTCGCCCGGGATTATGCGCTGACCCGCGCGCTGCCGTTCGTCGGCGTCACCGCCGATCTGGGCCCGACGATCAGCGCCTATGCGAGCTTCGCGACCATCTTCAATCCGCAATCCGAAATCGACGCCAGCCTGAAGGTGCTGCCGCCGATCGAGGGCGATTCGATCGAAGGTGGGCTGAAGGGCGAATGGTTCGGCGGGCGGCTCAACGCCAGCGCCGCCATCTTCCGCGTCCGCCAGCGCAACACCGCCGAAGCCGCCGGCTTCGACCTCTCCGCCGGGAAAACGATCTACACGACCGTCGATGCGACATCGAAAGGCATCGAATTCGACATCGCCGGCACGATCGCGCCGGGACTTCAGCTCAGCGGCGGCTACACCTTGTTGCGGATCGAGGGGCCGGACGGCGAGAAGGTGCGCACCTATGTGCCCCGTAATACGGCGCGGCTGAACGCGACCTACAGCCCGGCGGCGATCCCGAAGCTGAAGCTTGGCGCGGCCGTGCAATATCAAAGCGGTATCCGCCGCGTGCAGAACAGCGGCGCGACGGTGATCAGCCGCCAGCCGGCTTATGCGCTCGTCGACCTGATGGCGTCCTACCAGCTCGCGCGGGCATGGTCGGTCGCGCTCAACCTGCGCAACGTGACGAACCATACATATCTGACCAGCCTCTATTGGGATCAGGCCTATTATGGCCCGCCCCGCGCCGCGACGGTCACGCTGGGCTGGCGTTACTGATGATGATGGCTGCAGGGCTGTTACCGCCGATCGGCGTGATGCTGCTGCGCCTCGGCTGGGGCGGGCGTCGTGCGATCATCGGCGCCGGCTGGATCGCGATCCTGGCCGGGATCGGTCTGCTCGGGCGTGCGAACGGCGCCTGGGGCATCGCGATCGGATCGGTGCTCGCGATGGCCGCCGCGGCGGCGTTGCTGGGCTGGGCCGCGTGGACGACACCGGTCCGGCCGGCGCGGACGGAGCGAGCGTCCCGGATGGTTGTGGTCGGCCCGAGGCGGCGGTTCGCCGGCCGCCTCGCCACCTTCGTCATCGTCGGGCCGGCCGGTTTCGCCGCGGCGCAGATCCTCGCGCTCGGGCTCCACGCAGCCGCCCGCGGCGCGGGCCAGGCCGAAGCCGACGCGACCGCGCTGGCGCTGCTGCTCCAGCCGGCCATATGGGCGGTGCTGATGACCGTGCAATTGCTGTGCGCGCGGCGCCGCACGATGATCACAGTCGCAGCGGTGACGGCGGCAGCGGGCGGCCTTTTATGGGGGCTCGCATGAAAGTGGGCATGATCGAAGCGCCGCACACGATCGTCCGGCGCGCGCTGGGCGGCCATGCCGCGATCGGCCTGATTGCCGGCGGGCTGCTCTATCTCGTCTCGCTGTCCGGCGCCTTGCTCGTCGTCCGCGACCATTGGACGCGCTGGGAGCAGCCCGATGTCGCGGAAATGCAGGCGATCGCGCCCGACGCCGTACAGCGCGCGATCGGCGCCGTGATGGCGCGCGATGCCGGCCGGCCACCGACATCGCATCTCAGCGTGCGCCTGCCCGGCGCCACCTTCCCGCGCACGATCGTCGCCACCGATCATGGCGAGGTCTATATCGGCCCTGACGGCCGGATCATCGCGCCGGCCGCACATCGCTGGACCGATTTCGTCGCCAATCTCCACATCTATCTGCACCTGCCCTCGACGATCGGGTTGGTGCTGGTCGGCATGCTGGGCGCGATGCTCGCCAGCCTGCTGGTCAGCGGCGTGATCGCGCATCCGCGAATCCTCCGCGATGCCTTCCGACTCCGCGCCCGCGCCGGCCGTCAGCTTGCCCGGGCCGACTGGCATAACCGGCTCGGCGTCTGGACCTTGCCGTTCGGGGTCGCGATCGCGCTGACCGGGGCGTTCATCGGCCTCGCGACGGTCGGCGCCGGCCTGATCGCGAGGAGCGCCTATGGCGGTGACGTGGCGCGGGTCTATGCGCCGATTTTCGGCAGAGAGACGCCGCCCGACAAAAGGGCCGCGCCGCTGCCCGATGTCGCCGCCGCGCTCCGGACCCTGGCAGCCGCCTTCCCCGATCGTACGCCCACCTATGTGCTGCTCCATGATCCGGGCACCGCCGGCCAGCGCATACAAATCCTGGCGCGGCCGGAGCGGCGGCTGATCTATGGCGAGAATCACGATTTCGACGCGCGCGGACGGCTGACCGGCGTGGTCGGGCTGTCCGACGGCAAGGCGGGCCAGCAAATGGCGGCGTCGGTCTATGGCATTCATTTCGGCGATTATGGCGGCATCCCGATCCGCCTGGCTTATATCGCGGGCGGGCTGGCGCTGTGCGCGATCACCGGGACCGGGATCGCGCTCTGGCTGGAAAAGCGCCGCAACCGCGGGCGGCCCGGCCCGCGCCTCGAAGCGATGTGGACGATGCTGTTGTGGGGGGCGCCAATGCTGACCGTCGCTATGGCATGGGCGGGCGGCGCGGGGCTGCCGCCCGCGATGATGGCCGGCACCTTCTGGACGGGCCTGGCGATCGCCATGATCGCCGCGGCGGCCTTTCCGGGCCGGTTCGCGTCCCATGCCCTGCGGCGGTGGCTGGCGATCATGCTGTTCGCGGCCGCGCTGCTGCATGTCGTCCGCCATATCGACGCGCCGCCGGCGCTGACCGTGATCGACGCCATCCTCGCCGGCATCGCATTCGTCCTGCTGGCGATCGACGCCCCGGCTGGCGTCGTTACCGCCGCGCGCAGCCGAGCGCGGCCGCGTCGATCGCCGTAGCCGCACCCTTCAGCAGATAGCCGTCCGATCGATCGCGGCCGTCCGCCGACACCCAGGCGACGCGGAACGACGCCCCGCCGCGCATCGCGGCGATGATCGCGGCGTCAGCCTGCGGGTTGGGCGCCCAGGCATCGACGCTGGCGGCCGCTAGCGGAAAGCTGCGATCGCCGAAGATCAGCCGGATCGGCGTGTTGCGGGTTCTCGGTTCGCGCAGGCGGAAATGGACCTGGCCGTTGATATGCTGCGCGGGCCAGATGGCGATCGCGGCGAAACTCTGCCAGCGGCTGCCGCGCCGGCCGCCTTCGGGGGTGGTGATCGCATAACAATGGAGCGGGGCGGGATCGCGAAACGCGCCCCAATCGGAAAAAATTCCGAGACTGACGCGATCGGCCGGGGCCGCCGCAATGAGGGCGAACGCGCAAAGCGACCAGCAAATATGGGGTCTTCCAGCCATGCCCCCCGATGCCCTTACCGTGGCAAAAATACAACAATTTCCTCTGTTTATGTGAGGTTCATGCAAGTGATCCGCTTATCGGGCACTAGGCCTTTCCCGTCTCCACCCCCCCATGTTTTCGGGAGACGATATCATGATGGAGTATATTTATGCGTAGCATCGTTGTCGCCGCCTTGTTGGCAGCTACCGCAGCGTCCCCGGCCCTCGCGCAAGACAAGGCACCGTTCAGCGGCGCCCATGTCGAAGGCCTCGCCGGCTGGGATCGCGTCCAGGCGAACAACAGCCATGACGATGGCGTCAATTATGGCGTCGCCGGAGGTTACGACTTTGCCGGCAGCGGGAATACCCGCTTCGGCATCGAGGGCGAAGTCGCCGATTCGAACACCAGGGATTGCGTCGGATCGACCACCGTCGCCAATCCGCGCCTGTGCGTGAAGACCGACCGCGATCTATATATCGGTGGCCGGGTCGGCACCGTCGTCGGTGGCGGCAAGGCCATGCTCTATGCGAAGGCGGGCTATACCAATGCCCGCGCCAAGCTGACCGAGGATGCCGGGACGGGCCAGACCACGCTCGACCATAAGGATCTCAACGGAGCGCGCGTCGGCGTCGGCGCCGAATATGCGCTGGCATCGAACAGCTACATCAAGACCGAATATCGCTATTCCAATTATCAGGACGGCGTGAGCCGCAACCAGGTGGTCGCGGGCTTCGGTATGCGCTTCTAAAAGCCCAGTAATGCGCCTTTCGGCGCATCCGGTGCCGGCCCGCTCCCCCACCCGGCCACCCAACGGCAGTATCTTATGGGTGGTCTGGTGGGGGAGCGGGCCGGCACCGCCTGAAAATGCGCTCTTCCGCGCATTTTTCAAAAACTATCGCGAGAAGGGTCGGCCGCAACGCCGGCCCTTCTTTTATCCCCAGTCTTTTGCGCTTTGGTACTGGCGAGCCGATAAAGCCGCGCTATAACGCTTTACCATTTTTGGACGAGGGTTTCGGGGCACGCAATGAAGGCAACCATCGAACGGGCGACACTGCTGAAGAGCCTGAGCCACGTACAATCGGTGGTCGAGCGCCGGAACACGATACCGATTCTCTCGAATGTGCTCCTCGAAGCCACCGAGGACGGTACGCTGAAGCTGATGGCGACCGACCTCGATCTGCAGATCGTGGAAGTGGTGGCGGCCGCGATCGACCAGCCGGGCGCGATCACCGTGTCCGCGCACACATTGTTCGATATCGCCCGCAAATTGCCCGAGGGCAGCCAGGTCCAGTTGTCGGCCGCCGACGGCAAGATGCTGGTCGTAGCCGGGCGTGCCCGCTTCAACCTGCAGACCCTGCCGAAGGACGACTTCCCGATGATCGCCGAGGGCGATCTGCCGACGAAGTTCGAACTGCCGGCCGAAACGCTCAAGCAGATCATCGACAAAACGCGCTTCGCGATCTCGACCGAGGAAACGCGCTATTATCTGAATGGCATCTTCCTGCACGTGCAGGATGACGGCCAGCCGGTGCTGAAAGCCGCGGCCACCGACGGCCATCGCCTCGCGCGCGTCACCGTGGCGCGCCCGGACGGCGCCGAAGGCATGCCCGACATCATCATCCCGCGCAAATGCGTGGGCGAATTGCGCAAGCTGCTCGACGAGGTCGACGGCAGCGTGGAAGTCTCGCTTTCATCGACCAAGGTCCGCTTCGGGCTCGGCACCGCGATCCTGACATCGAAGCTGATCGACGGCACCTTCCCCGATTACAGCCGCGTGATCCCGACCGGCAACGACAAGCTGCTGAAGCTCGATCCGAAGGCGTTCATGCAAGGCGTCGACCGCGTCGCGACGATCGCATCCGAAAAGACCCGCGCGGTGAAGATGGCGCTCGAACGCGACAAGATCACCTTGTCGGTCACGAGCCCCGAAAACGGCACGGCCGCCGAAGAAGTCTCCGGTGAATATACGTCGCCGGGTTTCGAAATCGGCTTCAACGCCCGCTATCTGATGGACATTCTTGGCCAGATCGATGGCGACACGGTCGAGGTCCATCTCGCCGATGCGGCGGCACCGACGCTGATTCGCGAGAATGACAAGGCGGCCGCGCTTTACGTGCTGATGCCGATGCGGGTGTGATCGGAACCGCCCGTCACTTCGCATCTCGTCACTTCGTATAAGGTACGAATTTCCCCAGCCCGCACGCGCCGAATTCCATCGGCGTCGTCATATCGACGACGCGGACGATATCGAGATCGCACAATTGGTCGATCGAAAGGCGGGTCACCAGCGTCCGATCGGGCCGCAAGGCCGTGCATTGGCCATGATCGAGCCGGTTGACGTACCAGCGTTTGCTCGATTCCTTGTAGATGACCGCCGTCGCGTCGACGATCGTGCTCGACCGGATGTTGCCGAGCCGCAAACAGGAAACCGGCGCTCCGGCCGTACGGCCTTCAAGCGCCTTTTGCGCTTTGGCGGATAATGGTGTGTCCGCCTTGTCAGCGGCGCCCGCAGGAACCGCAGCAAGCGCCAACCCAATCGCGCAGAATCCGAGTCGCACGGCCGACATCCTCGCTCTCCCCGATTTCTTTATGAATGCGATCATACACGATCGCGACGCCCTGATCAGCCCCGGAACGAATCCTTGACCGCGCGGCGCGCGGCAAGTTCGGCGACATCGGTTGCGCGCATGAAGGGATTGGTCGCGCGTTCGAGCGCGATCGTGGTTGGCACCGTCGCCATGCCGGCCGCCCGTGCAGCGTCGACGTCGCGCATACGCGCGACAAGCGCATCGTTGCCGGGCTCGGCCACCAAAGCGTAACGGCCGTTGCTCTGGGTATATTCATGCGCGCAATAGACGCGGGTTTCGGGCGGAAGCTGTGCCAGCCGCCGCATATTATCGAACATCTGCGCCGCCGTCCCCTCGAACAACCGGCCGCAGCCCATCGCGAACAAGGTGTCGCCCACGAACACCACATCCTCGGACGGCAGATGAAAAGCGATATGGCCGGCGGTATGGGCCGGCACGTCGATCACGGTCGCCGCAACGCCGCCGATATGGACGACATCGCCCTCGCGCACCGTCCGGTCGAGCGTGGGGATCTTGCCCGCCTCGGCGGCCGGGCCGGTGATCGTGCAGCCGGTGGCCGCCTTGATCGCGGCATTGCCGCCGATATGATCGCCATGCCAATGGGTGTTCCAGATCTGGCTGATCGTCCAGCCTTTCGCATCCGCCGCGGCCAGCACCGGATCGGCCACCGCCGGATCGACAACCACCGTTTCACCCGATTCCGGATCGTGCATCAGCCACACATAATTGTCGCTGAGCACCGGCACCCGGAGGATTTCGACAGCCATTTACCAGACGCCCGTATTGGGCATCGAAACCCAGGGCTCGGCCGGATCAAGATGCCCCTCCTGCAGCAGCTCGATCGAGATATTGTCCGGAGTACGCACAAAGGCCATGTGGCCGTCGCGGGGCGGGCGATTGATCGTGACGCCGGCGTCCATCAGCCGCTGGCAGGTTTCGTAGATATTTTCGACCCGATAAGCGAGATGGCCGAAATTGCGGCCACCGTCATAGCCGGCCTCGCCCCAATTATGGGTAAGTTCGACCTGCGCATCCTCATCGCCCGGCGCCGCCAGGAAGATCAGGGTGTAACGACCCTTCTCATTGGTCTGCCGGCGCGTTTCGCGCAGGCCCAACAGCTCGAAGAAGCGGATGGTTGCCTCCGGATCGGAGACGCGGATCATCGTGTGCAGATATTTCATGATCGCCAATGTAGTGTGCCGCGGGTGGCAATAAAAGCGGTTCAGGGTTTGCCCGCTTCCTCCCCGCCCTTCAGCGCGAGCGCCGCCGCCCGCCCGGCATCCCCATCGGGATCGCTCTGCGCGGCGCGGGTCCAGGCAGCCTTCGCATCCGCCATCTGGCCGGTGGCCGCCGCGAGATTGCCAGCTTCATAAGCAACGGCGGGATCGTTCGGCGCGAGCCGGGTCGCCTCGCGAATCGCCGCGAAGGCCGCGGGCATATCCTTTTGCTTGCGCGCCAGATTGGCGGTCAGCAGCCACCCCAGCGGATCGCGGGGCACGAGTTTGGTCGCCGCGGTCAGATCGACGCGCGCGCCGGGCAGATCATTGGCGGCGACACCCGCGCGCGCGCGATCGAGATGCACCTCGCCCTGCATCTCCGTCGACAGTCCCGGAAGCGCCAGCGCGCGATCGAAGGCATTGCGCGCCCGAATCGGCTCGTCACCGGCGAGCGCGGCATTGCCGCCCTGCATCCACAATATCGGTGCGATCGTCAGCTTCTGCAGTTCGGCATCGCGCGCCGCCTGCTCGAATGCCTCGGTGGCCGGCGCCCATTTCGCCTGGCCTGCGAGCGCGAGGCCAAGGCACTGCCGCGCCAATACGCCGCCGCCGGCCGTCCGCCAGACATTGGCCTCGGCCTCGGCTTTGGCCGGATCGGTCTTGACGAGCTTTGCGCAGGTGGCCTCGTGATCCACGGCCATGTCGGGGACATAGGGTTTGCTGGTGCGGTGGGCGACGACATCGGCTTCGTGGCCCGCCGGGGTGGCATCGCTGAGCAGGGCCGCTAGGAGAATAAGCATCATGGCTCCAGCAATTGGCCGACCGTCGCGATCAGCAAGGCGATATCCGCGTCACGCGACAATCGATGATCGCCATCCTTGACAAGGATCGTCTGCACATCGGCTGAACGAAGCGCCCGCGACAGCCGCAGCGCAACCGAAACCGGCACCGTTTCGTCCAATTGCCCCTGCAGCAGCCGCACCGGGCAATCGAGCGCGATCTCGCCATCGAGCAGCAGATTGGCCTGCCCCGACAGCCAGAAGCCCAATGTCGTCACATAGGGATCGTCGCCATAGTCGGACGGCTCATCGATCCGGCCATTCGCTTTGAGAAAGTCGATGACGTCGTCCGAAAAGCCCCAGGACGTGAAATCAGGCGCCGCCGCGATCCCGAGGATCGCCTTCACCCGATCGCCGAGCCGGAGCGCCGCCAGAACGGCCAGCCACCCGCCCATCGACGAGCCGACGAGGATCAGCGGCCCCACGGGCACGAACGCATCGATCGCGTCGAGCACGTCATCCAGCCACATATCGATCGTGCCATCGTCGAACGCGCCCTCGCTGGCGCCGCAGCCGGTATAATCGAGCCGCAACATCGGCCGGCCCTCGCGCGCCGCCCACGCATCGAGCGCGGTCGCCTTGCCGCCGGTCATGTCCGAATTGTAGCCGGATAGGAAGACGATCGCCGGCCCACGGCCGGGACGGTATCGGTACGCGAGCGCGGGCTTGTCGGGGCGGGTGAGGAAGGCGGTCATAGGACGTGTGATAGCGCCGAAGCGGATGTGGACGGAAGGGGGCGATCGAGGATCGCGTCGCGTGGCTATACAATACTCTTGAGTGGCTAGCCCTCGCGTCCCTTTTCAGCTATATATCGCCGCGAGGAACGTCCCATGTCACGCACCATCTCGACCCAGTTCAACGTCCGATCCAGCTTTGCGCGGCAGCGCGCACACGAACTCGCACGCCAGACCGGAATGACCGCCACCCAGATCGTCGAGGAGGCGTTGCGAGCTTATGTTCCGCCGAAGACGGCGCCCGTAGGGCGGTTGGTACGACGGGGATCGATCCTCGTACTGCCAGGCAGTGGACGAACGATCACTCTCGAGGGGGCAAATGCAGCGCTGGAGGCGGTGCGGAACCGCGATGGCGAGGATTAACGCGCTGCTCGACAGCAACGTGCTGATCGCCATGCTCGTCGAGGACCATGCCCATCACGCTCCCTCGCTGGGCCTGTTGGAAATCGATGGACCGCCGCGCTTTGCCGTCGCAGCGCACAGTTGGGCAGAGACGTACAGTACCTTGACGCGCAAAGGCGGGCCGATGCCGTTCGGCTTCACGGCCGAGGAAGCGTGGGCAGCGATCGCCGGCGTCCGTGCGATGACCGAGCTCGCCGGCCTGACGCCGCAGCAGACTATCGAGACGATCCGCAGCTACGCCCGAGACAGCGGTATTGGCCCGCGGCTCTATGACCGGCTGATCGGCGAGGCTGCGGTAGCGCAGGGCTGCGACGTCATCGTCACCTGGAACGTTACGCATATGCGCGGGCTATTTCCGAACCTGCGCGTGGAGACGCCGGGCGAGTTCGCCATCAGATCAGCCTGACGGACCAAGGCAGGCGGGTGAATAAGGCAGCCCCTATGGCAGGCATTGCCTGCAAAAGGTCGCCTTCCCCGCGAAAGCCGGGACCCATAGGCCCTGTCCAGGAGGCTGAATGCTGAGCGGCGGGGATATATCCGTCTGCGTTGCGGCTATGGGTTCCGGCCTTCGCCGGGAAGACGAGGTGGGGAGCTATCGCATGCACTCACCCCGATTGCCCTGTTGAGCCGACCAATCTGGCTTGACTCGATCTGCCCACGCCACCAAGGCTCGCCACCCTCAATCCACCCGACAGAACAGGCTTTTCCCGTGTCCGACGCTGACCTTATCACGATCACGCTTCCCGATGGCTCGGTTCGCGATGTCGTGACGGGGACTACGCCCATGCAGATCGCCGCGGCGATCGGGCCGGGGCTGGCCAAGGCGGCGATCGCGGCGCGGGTCGATGGCGAGTTGCGCGATCTCGATCGGCCGATCGAGGCGAGTGCGCATCTCGCGCTGGTCACGGCGCGCGATGAGGCCGATGCGCTCGATCTCGCGCGGCACGATTTCGCGCACGTGCTGGCCGAGGCGGTGCAGAGCCTGTTTCCGGGGACGCAGATCACTTTTGGCCCGTCGACCGACGACGGCTTCTATTACGACTTCGCGCCGAAGGACCGCCCGTTCACCGAGGAGGATCTGCCCGCGATCGAGGCCGAGATGCGCCGGATCATCGCCGCCAACAAGCCGCTCACGCGCGAAGTGTGGGCGCGCGAGGATCTGATCGCGCGCTGGCGCGAGCAGGGCGAGACGTTCAAGGCCGAATGGGCCGCCGAACTGCCCGGCGACGAGGATCTTACGGTCTATCGTTCCGGCAATGACTGGTTCGATATGTGCCGCGGCCCGCATCTGCCGTCGACGGGCAAGCTCGATCCGCAGGCATTCAAGCTCACGCGCGTATCGGGCGCCTATTGGCGCGGCGACCAGAGCAAGGCGATGCTCAGCCGCATCTATGGCACCGGCTGGCTCAACAAGAAGCAGCTCGACGCGCATCTGACCCGGCTCGAGGAAGCCGCCAAGCGCGATCACCGCAAGATCGGCCAGGAGATGGACCTGTTCCACCTCCAGTCCGAAGCGCATGGTTCGGTGTTCTGGCATCCCAACGGCTACATGATCTGGCGCCAGCTCGAGGCCTATATGCGCCGCCAGATCGATCGCGGCGGCTATGTCGAGGTCAAGACGCCGCAGATCATGGACGCGAAGCAGTGGGAGGCATCGGGCCACTGGGGCAAATATCGCGAAAATATGTTCGTGGTGCCCGACGAGATCCCGAACACCGAGGATGAGGGCGCGGTGATCTCGGCCGATGCCGACATGATGGCGCTCAAGCCGATGAACTGCCCGGCGCATGTGCTGATCTTCCGCCAGGGCATCAAGAGCTATCGCGACCTGCCGATGCGCATGGCCGAAATGGGCTGCTGCCACCGCAACGAGCCGCACGGCGCGCTGCACGGCATCATGCGGGTGCGCCAGTTCACGCAGGACGACGGCCATATCTTCTGCCGCGAGGACCAGATCGTCGAGGAAGTGCGCATCTTCTGCGAATTGCTCGATACCGTGTACCGGCATCTCGGCTTCGAACATTATGCGATCAAACTCGCACTGCGCCCCGAGAAGCGGTTCGGCACCGACGAGATGTGGGACAAGGCCGAAGCCGACCTGCGCAACGCCGTGATTGCCACGGGCCGGGCGACCGCGGATTATGGCTGGGAGGAACTGCCCGGCGAAGGCGCCTTCTATTCGCCCAAGCTCGAATTCCATCTGACCGACGCGATCGGGCGGACGTGGCAGTGCGGGACGATCCAACTCGACTACGTCCTGCCCGAACGGCTCGACGCGAGCTATGTCGGCGAGGATGGCGAGCGGCACCGGCCGGTGATGCTCCACCGCGCGATCCTCGGCACATTCGAACGCTTCATCGGCATATTGATCGAGCATCATGCCGGCCGCTTCCCGCTCTGGCTCGCGCCGGTGCAGGCGGTGGTGGCGACGATCGTATCCGATGCCGACGATTACGCTGCGGACGTGGTCGCGAAGCTGGCGGCGGCCGGGCTGCGCGTCGAAAGCGACACCCGCAACGAGAAGATCAACTACAAGGTCCGCGAACATTCGCTGGCCAAGGTGCCGGCATTGCTGGTGGTCGGCAAGCGCGAGGCCGAGGAAGGCACTGTCGCGATCCGGCGGCTCGGCGAGCAGCAGCAGAAGGTGATGAGCATCGACGAGGCGATTGCGGCGCTGGTGGCCGAGGCCACGCCGCCGGATCTGATGTGAGGAAGCGCTTCTAATTCCCCCCCGAGCTTGCTCGGGGGGGAATTAAGCAGACTCGACCGCTTGAAAAACAGCCCTTCCCCTATCTTTCAAATTGATGCGTGAACGCTTATATCGCGCGCTGGAATAGAAACTACAGGAGCCACCGCTATACGTCCGCCCATGATCCGGCGTCCTCTGGGACAGCCGCCAATGCCACTCAATGGTCCCCGCTATAATGAGTTCATCGTTTCGCCCAAGGTTCGGGTGATCGATGAGAATGGCGAAAATCTGGGTGTGTTGTATACGCGCGAGGCGATGGAGCAGGCTGCTGCCGTCGGTCTCGACCTGGTCGAAGTGTCGCCGAATGCCGATCCGCCGGTCGCGAAGTTCCTCGACGTCGGCAAGTTCAAATATGAGGCCCAGAAAAAGGCCAACCTCGCCCGCAAGAGCCAGAAGACGCAGGAGATCAAGGAGATCAAGATGCGTCCGAACATCGACGATCATGATTATGATACGAAGATGAAGAAGATCAACGAGTTCATCGACGACGGCGACAAGGTGAAGGTCACCCTGCGTTTCCGCGGCCGCGAGCTCGCCCATGGCCAGCTCGGCATGCAGGTGCTCCAGCGCGTCCAGGCTGACATGGCCGAAACCGCCAAGGTCGAGCAGTTCCCGCGCATGGAAGGCCGCCAGATGCTGATGGTGCTGGCGCCGAAGTGACCTTCTAATTCCTCCCCGAGCTTGCTCGGGGAGGTGGCAGCGCGAAGCGCTGACGGAGGGGCATACCGAAGGGTTCCGCAAGCCCCACCACCACCCGCTGCGCGGGCGGTCCCCCTCCCCGTTCCGGGGAGGAATTTAGCCGACAGGCGGCTCCCACAGTTCGATGACGTTGCCCTCGGGATCCTGAATCCGCGCGAATCGGCCGGTTTCGGGCGCGTCCCATTCGGCGCGGGTTTCGACGGCGACCTCGGCTGCCTGCAAAGACGCGATCAGATCGTCGATGCTCGACACGCGCAAGTTGAGCATGAACTGGCGATCGGCCGGGAAATAATCGGTCGTGTGCTTGAACGGCGCGAACACCACCGGGCCGCCAAGCGTCTGCCACGACCATTCATCCGGCTCGCCCGCGCCCGCTGCGCTGCATCCCGCGCCGACGCCGAGCCGATCGCGATACCACGCGTTCAATGCTTCGGGATCTCGCGCCCGAAAGAACAGCCCACCGATTCCCAAAACGCCCATGATAACGACCTCCGGGGTCGCGTCAGGCGGCGACCTTCTTGGTAATTGTGCCAGCCGCGGCGTCCAGCAGCAAGCGTTCCAGCGTCTTGAGGCGCGACGGGCTGCTGATCTTATCGCCGGTCAGATCGGTGACATAGAAGACGTCGACAGCGCGCTCGCCATAGGTCGCGATATGCGCCGAATGGATCGTCACCCGCGCCTGGAACTGGGCATTGGCCAAAGCGTGCAGCAGCGCCGGCCGGTCGCGCGCGTTGACCTCCACCACCGTGTAGCGATTCGAGGCACGGTTATCGATCAGCACGTTCGGCTCGATCGTGAACGCATCGGCACGCGGGCGCGAGAGCGGTCGCGCCGCGAGCTTGTCCGCCATGCGCGATCGATTCGCCAGCGCATCCTCGATCGTGATCGCCAGCCGCCGCATCCGATCATCATCGTCGAACGGTTGGCCGAATGGATCCTGGATCAGCAGATTGTCGATCGCCATGCCGTCGCGGCTGGTGTGGATGCGCGCATCGATGATGCTGCCGCCGGCCAGATGGATCGCGCCGGCTATCCGGTAGAACAGGCCCGGATGATCGCCAGCATAGATGGTGATCAGCGTCGCCCCGCGATCGGCATCGGGCGCCGCGACGATCGACAGCGACTTCGATGCCTCGTCCGCCGATGCGATCAGCCGCGCATTCGCCTCAAGGATATCGATCCCTTCGGCCACCCAATAGCTTTCGGGCAGGCGCGCCGCATAGGCCGCGAAACGCGCCTCGTCCCAGCCCAACCGCTCCGCCAGCATCCGCTGCTTGACCGCGACCTTTTCGCGGCGGCCGGTCTGTTTGTGGCCCAGCCGCAAGACTTCCTCGGCCGATTCGTACAGGTTGATCAGCAACTGGCGCTTCCAGCTGTTCCACACGCCGGGGCCGACTGCGCGGATATCGACGATCGTCAGGCACAGCAGCAGGCGCAATCGTTCCGGGCTCTGCACCTTTTCGGCAAAATCGAGAACTGTCTTGAAATCGGAAAGGTCGCGCTTGAACGCCGTATCGGACATGACGAGATGGTACCGCACCAGCCATGCCACGGTTTCGGTTTCGGCCGGGGTCATCCCGAAGCGCGGGCACAGCTTCTCGGCCACCTCGGCGCCCAGCACGCTATGATCGCCGCCGCGCCCCTTGGCGATATCGTGCAGCAATATCGACACATAGAGCACGCGGCGCGACACCATCAGCGCCATCACCTGGGTGGCGACCGGATGATCGTCCCGGAGCTCGCCCCGTTCGATCCGCGACATCAGCCCGATCGCGCGGATCGAATGTTCATCCACCGTATAATGGTGGTACATATCGAACTGCATCTGCGCCACGACCCGGCCGAAATCGGGTACGAAACGGCCGAACACGCCCGCTTCGTTCATCCAGCGCAGCACCGTTTCGGGATTGTTGCGCGACGTCAGCACATCCATGAACAGCGTATTGGCACGCGGATCGCGCCGCACCTGATTGTCGATCAACTTCGCGTCGCGCCCCGCCGCGCGCATCGCCAGCGGATGGATTTCGAGCGCATACTTGTCGGCGAGCGCAAACATCTGGACCAGCCGCACCGGATCCTCGGCGAAGAAATTATCCGACGGGATCGCCAGACGCCCGCGATCGAGGATGAAACCATCGAGCTTGGTCGGCTTACGACGGCGCAGCGTGGGCAGGCCGAAGCGGCGGCCCTTGCTGGCAAACGTCTCGTCCAGATGGGCAAGGAAGATCGCGGTCAGATCGCCGACCTGTTTCGCGGTCAGGAAATAAAATTGCATGAAGCGCTCGACCGACGATCGGCCCGGCCGATCGGCATAGCGCATCCGGCGCGCAATCTCGGGCTGGACGTCGAAGGTCAGCCGCTCCTCGGCCCGGCCGGTGACGATATGCAGGTGGCAGCGCACGGCCCACAGGAAATTCTCGGCCTTCTGGAACTGCCGCAATTCGGCTTTGGTCAGCAGCCCCTTTTCGACCAGTTCGGCGACCGATCGCACCTGATAGGCATATTTGCCGATCCAGAAGAGCGTGTGGAGATCGCGCAAACCGCCCTTGCCCTCCTTCAGATTGGGCTCGACCACATAGCGGCTGTCGCCCATCTTCCGGTGGCGCTCGTTGCGCTCGGCGAGCTTTTCGGTGACGAAGGCGCGCGCCGTGCCCGAGACGACGTCGCGATCGAACTGCTTCGCTGCCTGATCGTAAAGCGCCTCGTCACCCCAGACGAAGCGGCCTTCGAGCAAAGCGGTGCGGATCGTCAGGTCGCTCTTCGCCATGCGCACCATCTCGTCGAGCGAGCGGCTCGAATGGCCGACCTTCAGCCCGAGATCCCACATCGAATAGAGCATCGATTCGATGACCTGCTCGCTCCAGCTCGTCTGCCGCCAGGGCGTGAGGAAGGCGATGTCGACATCGGAAAACAGCGCCATCTCGCCACGGCCATAGCCGCCGACGGCCATCACCGTCATCCGTTCGCCGGCACTGGGATTGCTGTTGCGATAGAGCCGCTCGACCGTGAAATCGAAGATCAGGCGGACGATCTGATCTGTCAGGAAGGCATAAGCCGCGGCCGTTTCATGCCCGCGCGATGGCGCCGCCTGAAGCCGCCGGGCGATCTCCGCCCGTCCTTCTTCGAGCGCCGCTTTGAGAATTAAGGTGGCAGCCTGGCGCAGCGGTGCCGCATCATAATTGCCGGGCATCAACGCCGCGAGCGCATCGGCGATCGCACGCCGATCAATGATCGCCCGACGCTGGGGCAGTGCTTCGAAACGGGTGGCCATGTGCGCGCCATAAGCGCGAATCGGTTAAAGAGCTAGGTAGAGGCATTACACGGCGGGTCGGGAGCCCTGACGCGGACGTCCTATTGCCAAATGACGACCGGGCGGAGCACCTTACCCCTTTGGGAGCCCGACCATGACGATTACGATCACAGCCTTTGAGAAATCCCCCGATCGCGGTCGGGGGCTCGCGCGCGACATGAGCGTCCGCTGGGCGCTTGAGGAAGCGGGGCTGGATTATGACGTTCGCCTGCTGTCTTTCGGCGCGATGAAGGAGCCTCCACATCTGGCGCACCAGCCTTTCGGGCAGATTCCGACATATGCGGAAGGCGATCTCGTGCTGTTCGAATCGGGGGCGATCGTCCTCCATATCGCCGAGCACCATGGCGGCCTGCTGCCTGACGATGCGAAAGCGCGTGCGCGTGCAATCACATGGATGTTCGCCGCGGTCAGCACGATGGAGCCGCCGATCGTCCATCGCGAAAGCGCGATATTGACCGAACGCGACGAGAGCTGGCACGAGCACCGCCTGCCTACACTCGAGAATCGCATCCGCGATCGGCTGGACCAGCTTTCGCATCGGCTTGGGGGTGCCGACTGGCTCGATGGCGCGTTCAGCGCTGGCGATCTGATGATGATATCGGTGCTGCGCAGGTTGAAAAGCTCGGCGTTGCTCGACGAATATCCGAACCTCTCATTATATGTCGCCCGCGGCGAAGCCCGGCCCGCTTTTCAGCGCGCGTTCGACGCGCAACTGGCGCTATTCACCGCCGCGTCGGCCGGCTGAATTCTGATCAGCGGGAGATCGCCAGCTTCGTCGCCAGAGCGACGAAGACCGTGCCGGTTACGCGATCCATCGTACGCACCACCGCCCGCCGCGTCAGGATCCGCCGCAGCGGCAGCGTCGCGCCGATCAGCAGGGCGAACCAGAGCAATCCCATGGCGACATGCAGGCCGGCCAGCGAGAGCATCGTCCCGGCAGCTGGATAAGCGGCCGGCACGAATTGCGGCAGGAAGCCAATATAGAATATGCCGATCTTCGGGTTGAGCAGATTGGTGGCCAGCCCGCGCCGCAACCATATGAGGCCCCCGGTCGACGCTCCTTGGGTATCGTCGATATCGAGGCGATTGCGCGGGCGCAGGATCAGACGGGCCCCGATCCATGCCAGATAAGCGGCCCCCATCCAGCGAACGACCGTGAACAGGGCTGGCGACGCGGCCATCAGCGCCCCGAGACCGAGCGCCACGCCTATGCCCCAGACCAGACAGCCCACCCCGATCCCGATCGCCGCCAGCATTGCCCGGCGCGGCCCCTCGACGGCCGCGGTGCGCAGCACCATCACCGTATCCGCACCCGGCGTGACCGTGAGCAATCCGGCTGCGATCAGGAAGGCGAGCAGGGATTGGGTTGCGGTCATCGGTCGATCTCCAAGAGTGAAGACATCACGATGCGCCCACCCCAATCGTCTTCCCGCGTAAGCGGGAACCCACGGTTACGGGCGGCGGGAGGCGAAAGGTGCCGCCGTCCATGGGTCCCCGCTTCCGCGGGGATGACGATGAGGAGAGCTGAACGCTAGGCCGACGCAGCCTATGATATGTCATCATATCGGGCTATCTCCGCTCTCCGCGGCCAGCCGCTTGAGTCGATAGACGATGTCCAGCGCTTCGCGCGGGCTCAGCGCATCGGCGTCGATGCCATCGAGTTCGCTGCGCAGCGCATCGACGGCCGCCTCCTGTGCTGCTGCTGCGGCTGCAGCAAAAAGCGGCAGGTCGTCGAGTCCCGCCGCGAGGCCACCCGTTGCCGCACGCCCCGCCTCGAGCCGCTTGAGCACGTCGCGCGCGCGCGCTAGCACGGGTGGCGGCAGGCCGGCGAGCTTGGCGACGGCGATACCATAGCTGCGATCGGCGGGGCCATCGGCAAGCTCGTGGAGCAGCACCAGCTCGCCCTTATATTCTCTCGCCCGCACATGGTGGAGCGAGAGCGCGTCGAGCCGTTCGGCGAGCCGGGTCAGCTCATGATAATGGGTCGCGAACAGGCAGCGGCAGCGGTTCATGTCGTGGACCGCCTCGACCACCGCCCAGGCGATGGCGAGGCCATCATAGGTCGACGTGCCGCGTCCGACCTCGTCGAGGATCACGAAGCTGCGCTCGGTGGCCTGCGCAAGGATCGCGGCGGTTTCGACCATTTCGACCATGAAGGTCGATCGCCCGCGCGCGAGATTGTCGGAAGCGCCGACCCGGCTGAACAGCCGATCGACGATGCCGAGCCGGGCGCTCTCGGCGGGCACCGGGCTGCCGGCCTGCGCGAGGATCGCGATCGCCGCGTTCTGTCGCAGGAAGGTCGACTTGCCGCCCATATTGGGGCCCGTCACGAGCCACAGCCGGCGATCCTCCGACAGGCAGCAGTCATTGGCGACGAAGCGCCCACCCTGCATGGCGACAGCCGACTCGACCACCGGATGACGGCCGCCGCGCACGTCGAAGCAATTGTGGCTTTCGAAGTGCGGACGGGTCCAGCCACCCTCGGCCGCGCGCTCGGCCAAAGCGGAGGCGACATCGAGCCGGGCCAGCGCATCCGCGGTCGCTGCAATCTGGGCAGTCCGCGCGAGGGCCGCGGCGATCAATTCCTCGAGATGCGCGGATTCGGCTGCCAGCGCATGCGCGCCCGACTGGCCGACCATCATCGCCTGTTCGTGCAGATCGGGCGCGTTGAAGCGGACAACACCAGCCAAGGTCTGGCGATGGGTGAAGCCCGAATCGACCGCCATCAGCGGATCGGCATGTTTCGCCTGCACCTCGATGTGATAGCCGAGCACGCCATTGTGGCGGATGCGCAGCGAGGCGATGCCGGTCTGCGCACGATAGCGCGCCTCGAGCGCGGCGATAGCACGCCGGCCTTCGCCTCCTTGCCCGCGCAATTCGTCGAGCGCCGCATCATAGCCCTCGGCGATATAGCCGCCCTGCGCGGTATCGATCGGCGGTGCCGCGACGATCGCTCGCCTGAGCAGATCGACGAGCGGCTCATGGCCGAGAAAGTCAGGGAGCAAGGATTGCAGCAAGGTAGGCGCAGGATCGATCCGCTGCAGCACATCGCGCAGCATCTGCGCCTGTGCCAGCCCGTCGCGCAATTGGCCGAGATCGCGCGGGCTGCCGCGGCCGGCCACCAGCCGCCCGAGCGCGCGGCCGATGTCCGGCAAAGCCCGGAGCGTGCCTCGCAGGCGATCGCGCAGGGCACCGTCCTCCGCGAACAGGCCGACCAGATCGAGCCGCCGCTCGATGCCCGTGCGATCGGTGAGCGGCGCCGAAAGATCCGCCGCCAGCAGGCGCGCGCCCGCGCCCGTCACCGTGCGATCGACCGAATCGAGCAGGCTGCCCTTGCGGCCGCCCGCCTGCGCCTGGGTGATCTCGAGGCTTTCGCGGGTCGCTGCATCGATCATCATATGATCGCTGACCTCGCGGCGACGCGGCGGCTGCAGGAAGGGCAGGCTGCCCTGCCCGGCGCGATCGAGATAAGCGATCAGCGCGCCCGCCGCGGCCAGCTCGGCCCGGCCGAAATGGCCGAAGCCGTCGAGCGTCGAGACGCCGAACAACGCTTTCAGCCGCATCTCACCCGCGATGCTGTCGAAATGCGCGCGCGGCCAGGGCTGGGCGCCAGCCGGTGCCTCGTCGAGATCCTCCGCACAGACCAGTTCGGCCGGATCGAGCCGGGCGATCTCGGCGTCGAACGCGGAGGGCGCCAGCGCGACGATCTCGAACCGGCCGGTGGAGATGTCGGCTGCGGCGAGGCCGAGCCGGCGATCGACGCCCTGCCCCGTCGCGCCGACCGCCACCAGCCAGTTGGCCGCCCGCGCATCGAGCAGAGCCTCCTCGGTCAGCGTGCCCGCGGTCACGACCCGCACGATCGCGCGGCCGACCAAAGCCTTCGACCCCATCCGCTTGCGCGCCTCGGCAGGGCTTTCGGTCTGTTCGGCGATCGCGACCCTGTGGCCCGCCTTGATCAGCCGGGCGAGATAAGCCTCGGCCGAGTGCACCGGCACGCCGCACATCGGAATCGGCGCACCATCATGTTCGCCCCGCGCCGTGAGCGCGATATCTAGCGACGCCGAGGCGATCTTCGCATCGTCGAAGAACATCTCGAAAAAGTCGCCCATGCGGTAGAAAAGCAGGCAATCCTCCGCCGCAGCCTTCAGCGCTAGATATTGCGCCATCATCGGCGTGGGGGCAGCCTCTTTCGCAGCCGTATCGTTTTTTGCGCTTCGAACCATAATGGGCTGATAGCGGCTTGTCGCGGCCTCAGCCATGCCCCAAAAGACACCGAGTCACATCACGTATTGACGCGCCGCACACGGCGTCTCGGGGGAGAGCACAATGAGCGACAATAAGGTGCAGTTTTCCGATCGGGAGGCGTTGTTCTTCCACTCCACCGGGCGCCCCGGCAAGATCGAGATCATCGCTTCGAAGCCGATGGCGACCCAGCGCGACCTGAGCCTGGCTTATTCGCCGGGTGTCGCCGTGCCGGTGCGCGCGATCGCCGAAGATCCCGAAACCGCTTATGATTATACCGCCAAGGGCAATCTCGTCGCCGTCATCACCAACGGCACCGCGATCCTCGGCCTCGGCAACCTCGGCGCGCTGGCCGCGAAGCCGGTGATGGAGGGCAAGGCCGTCCTGTTCAAGCGGTTCGCCGACGTCGATTCGATCGACATCGAACTCGACACCGAGGATCCCGATGCCTTCATCGCCGCGGTCAAGCTGATGGAGCCGAGCTTCGGCGGCATCAATCTGGAGGATATCAAGGCCCCCGAATGCTTCATCATCGAGCAGGCGCTCAAGGAAGTGATGAAGATTCCGGTGATGCATGACGATCAGCACGGCACCGCGATCATCGCCGCCGCCGGCCTGATCAATGCCGCCTTTCTCACCAATCGCGACCTGAAGGACATGTCGGTCGTGGTGAACGGCGCCGGCGCGGCCGCGATTGCCTGCACCGAATTGATCAAGGCGGTTGGCGTGCCGCACGACAATGTGCTGCTGTGCGATTCCAAGGGCGTGGTCTATCAGGGCCGCACCGCGGGCATGAACCAGTGGAAGTCGGCGCATGCCGCCAAAACCGATAGACGGACGCTGGCCGATGCGATGAAGGGTGCCGACGTGTTCCTCGGCCTCTCGGTCAAAGGCGCGCTGACGCCGGAGATGGTCAAGACGATGGCCCCGCATCCGATCATCTTCGCGATGGCCAATCCCGATCCCGAGATCACCCCGCCCGAAGCCAAGGCCGTGCGCCCCGACGCGATCGTCGCGACCGGCCGTTCAGACTATCCGAACCAGGTCAACAATGTGCTCGGCTTCCCGTTCATCTTCCGCGGTGCGCTCGACGTGCGCGCGACCGGCATCAACCAGGAGATGAAGATCGCCGCCGCCCGTGCGCTGGCCGAACTCGCCCGCGAGCAGGTTCCCGAGGAAGTCGCCGCCGCTTATGGCGGTGAGGCACCGCGTTTCGGGCGCGATTATATCATCCCGGCACCGTTCGATCCGCGGCTGATGGAAATCGTGCCCGCCGCCGTCGCGCAGGCGGCGATGGACAGCGGCGTCGCCCGCAAGCCTCTGCTCGACATGGGCGCCTATCGCGACAGCCTGAAGGCCCGCCTCAATCCGACGACGTCGGTGCTGACGATGGCCTATGAAACGGCGCGCGCGCATCCCAAACGCGTTGTGTTCGCCGAGGCCGAGGAAGAGGTAGTGCTGCGCGCGGCCATCCAGTTCAAGAATGGCGGCTATGGTACGCCGCTACTGGTTGGCCGCGATGACGTGCCCGACAAATTGCGCGAACTGGGTGTCGATGATCCCGAGACATATGAGCTGCACAACAGCCGCGTCTCGCCGCTGGTGCCGAAGATGGTCGACTATCTCTACGAGCGGCTCCGCCGCCGCGGCTATCTGCGCCGCGAAGTCGAGGTAATGGTCAACCAGGATCGCAACATCTTCGGCGCGCTGCTGCTCGCGCTGGGCGAGGCCGACGTGATGGTGACCGGCGTCACCCGCACCTACAGCCACACCTTCCGCCAGATCCGCCGCGTGATCGATCCGGTCGAGGGGCATCGCCCGTGCGGCATCCACCTGTTCGTCGGCCAGAGCCACACGACGTTCATCGCCGACACCACCGTCACCGAACGCCCAAGCGCCGAGGAACTGGCCGACATTGCCGAGCAGACCGCGGCCGTCGCCCGCCGCATGGGGCATGAACCACGCGTCGCGTTCATGTCCTATTCGACGTTCGGCAACCCCCCGGGCAGTTATCTCGAACTGGTCCGCGCGGCCGTCGCGATTCTCGACAAGCGCGGCGCCAGCTTCGAATATGAAGGCGAAATGGCGCCCGATGCCGCGCTCAACCCGTCGGTCATGGCAATGTACCCGTTCTGCCGCCTTTCCGGCCCGGCCAATGTGCTGATCATGCCCGGCCTGCAATCGGCCAACATCTCGGCCAAGCTGCTGCGTGAGCTCGGCCGCGGCACGATGATCGGACCGATGCTGGTCGGCCTCGAAAAGCCGATTCAGATTGCCACGATGTCGGCGACCGCATCCGAACTGCTGACGCTGGCGGTTCTTTCGGCGAGCGGCATCGCCAAGTAATGGCGAGGGGGCCGGACCGGCCCCCTCGACCGCCCGCGCGGAGAAATCGTGGACAGCACCATATGGTCATGTTATATGACCAGTCATTAAATATGACCATATGGTGCCCCATGCGTATCGAAATCTACGGCGCGACCGAATTCAAGACGAACTGCCTCAGCATCCTCGATCGGCTCGCGCATAACGATGTCGACAAGGTGACCATCACCAAGCGCGGGAAGGTCGTCGCAATCCTGACGCCGCCGCCCTGCGACGCGCAGGCTGTCAACGATATCCATGGATTCATGCGGACTTCGGTCTCGATACCGGACGACCTCGATCTGACCGCGCCTGTCCTTGACGAACCCGTTCTGGCTGAGCGCGGCATCCTCCACCAATGACGGCAGGCACCGCCGTCGATGGCGCACGGGCCGTCCTGCTCGACACATGCGCGCTGATATGGCTCGCCAATGGCGACGCCCTGCAGCCGCAAGCCTTGTCGGCCATCATCTCGGCGGGCTCGGCCGACGGCATCTTCGTGTCACCCGCCTCGGCGTGGGAAATCGGCATGCTCAGCCGGCCGCGGCAAGGCCGGTCCGGTGCCGTATCATTCCTGCCCGATCCGCAAAGCTGGTTCGCGCGCTTCGTTGCCGGCCCGGGCATCAGAATCGCCCCGCTGTTGCCGGAGATCATGATCGCCGCGTCGTTCCTGCCCGAACCGATTCATGGGGATCCGGGTGACCGGCTGATTCTCGCCACGGCGCGTCATCATCAGATGCCGGTGGTTACGCGCGACCGGAAGATAATCGACTATGCTTCGGCCGGCCACGCGCGCGTTATCGCCTGCTGAGTCCTTCAGTCCGCAATCGAGACATGGATCCACGGCAGCCGCATCTCTTCATGCTCATGGGCTTGTGGCCGGAATCGCCCCGGATCGTCGAAAACGCCGATATGCAGATGGATCATGCCGGGCAGATTGGCGCCCTGATAGGACATCGTCGATCCGCACACGCCGCAGAAGCCGCGCCAGACACCCGGCGATGATGCGTAACGGGTGAAGGCTTCGCCGCTGATCGCGACCCGATCGGCCCGATAGTCGGCGAACACCGTGCACGGCGCGCCGCTATGCCTGCGGCAGCTCGCACAATGGCAGGCCGCGACGCCCTCCGGCTCTCCCGAAGCGACAAGCCGCACACCACCGCACAGGCAGGCTCCCGTGAATTGCGTCATCCTGATCCTTTCAGCGATGCGCATTTTCCGCAATATCGGCCTTCATCGCCGCCACCAGCGCATCGACGGTCGCGGGTTCGGCCGGCAGCGCCAGCCGGCCCGGCGCGACAGCGAATATATCGACATGATCGAGCCGGAACCGGCCGCCGACATCGATCGGCGTGCCCAGCGCGAAGATTTCCCGCGTCTCGCCGATCAGCTCGGGGATGGCCGGCCCCATCATCACCGCGGCCGGCACAAGTGCGGCATTCATGAATTGTTCGAGCACCCGCCCCACCGGCACCAGCGCGGCATCCTTGCTTATCACATAATCGGCGGCCTTGTCGGGGTCGGCGCTATCGAGCCCGCGGACATGGTAAAGGCGCCCCGCATAGCCGCCCACATTCTGCTCGGCCCCGGCCTCGATACGCAGGTGCGCGGGCAATGCCGATGCCGCCACAGGGTTTTTGAGCAGATCGTGAAAGATCGGCGGAACCACGCGATCGACCGCCGCGCCGACATCCTCGATCCGTGCCACCATCGGCACGCCCTGCTGCCCGCCGACGATGTAGAAATGGCCGCCGAGCAACAGCCCGTAATCGCTGCTATCGGCCTCGCCGATCCGCGCATCACCATTGTCGGCGACCTCGATCACGAGCTGGCCCGATTTCGCCGCATCGAAATAGACCGCGCGCAAGCCGGCCTCCGCTTGCCCGGCGAAAGCCAGAACGGCCAGCGCCCCCAATCCGATCTTGATCATCCTGCGCATCGATCGCCTCTCCTGCCGACAGCGCGCCTGTGGAGCACGGCCGGTCCTTTCCCTCAACCGGAAAATCCCCCAAGGAAACGGCCATGGCCATCACCCGCCTCTCGCTCACCGATTTTCGGTGCTACGCCTCAGCGCTGATCGCGCCCGGGCCGGGCTTCGTAGTGCTGACAGGCGAGAATGGCGCGGGCAAGACCAACGTGCTCGAGGCAATCTCGCTGCTCAGCGCGGGGCGGGGCCTGCGCCGCGCGGCATTGACGGAGATGGCGCGCAGTGACGGACCGGGCGGCTTTTCGATTGCGGCCCGGCTAGCCGCCGCGGGTGGGGACGTCGACCTGGGCACCGGCACCACCCCCGGCGCACCCGAGCGCCGCATCGTGCGGATCAACGGCACGGGTAGCGGCGCATCGGCGCTGGGCGAATGGCTGTCGCTATTATGGCTGACGCCGGCGATGGACCGGCTATTCGTCGAGGGGACCGAAGGGCGCCGGGCGTTTCTCGACAGGCTCGTGCTGGCAATCGACCCGGCGCATGCCGTCCATGCCGGCCGCTACGAGGCGGCCATGCGCGCGCGCAACAAATTGCTGCGCGAGGACGAAAGGCCCGATCCGGCCTGGCTCGCCGCGATCGAGGCGCGGATGGCCGAGCATGGCCCGGCCATGGCCGCCGCGCGGGCCGACGTGGTCGACGCGCTCAATGCACGCATCGCGGGCCAGAGCGACGGGCCGTTCGCACGCGCCGCCATGGCGATCGAGGGTTGGGCCGCCACCGATTCGGCGATCTTTGCCGCCGCCCTGCGCCAGTCGCGCCCGCGCGATGCAGCGGCGGGCCGGACGCTGGCCGGCCCCCATCGGCAGGATCTCGTGGTAACCCATATAGCCAAACAGCAACCCGCCGCCCGCGCATCGACCGGCGAACAGAAGGCGCTGCTGGTCGGGATCGTGCTCGCGCATGCCGACCTGGTCGCGGCACGCAGCGGACGGCGGCCGATCCTGCTGATGGACGAGGTCGCCGCGCATCTCGATCCCGTGCGCCGCGCCGCCTTGTTCGACCGGCTGGCAGGAAGCGGCGGGCAGATCTGGCTGACGGGCACCGAGCCGGCCTTGTTCGACGGGTTGGGACATGACGCGACCTGGCTGCACGTGCGCGCGGGACAGATCGAGGGGTAGGCAAGACCGTCATCCCAGCGAAGGCTGGGATCTCGCTTTCTTCTTTACGTTGCCAAAAAGGAGCGAGATCCCAGCTTTCGCTGGGATGACGTGGTGAGATAGCGAGTTGGGCCCGCCCCAAACCGGTTTTGTTTGGGTTTTCCGATTGTCGTCGCTATAGAATCGGCATGACTGACGAACCCCAGAACAACGCCTACGACGCCGATTCCATCAAGGTCCTCAAAGGGCTGGACGCGGTCCGCAAACGCCCCGGAATGTATATCGGCGATACCGACGACGGATCAGGCCTCCACCACATGGTCTTCGAAGTTTCGGACAACGCCATCGACGAGGCGCTGGCCGGCCATTGCGATCGCATCACCATCACCCTGAACCCCGACGGATCGGTATCGGTCGAGGATAATGGACGCGGCATTCCGACCGGTATCCATACCGAAGAGGGCGTGTCCGCCGCCGAAGTGATCATGACCCAGCTCCACGCGGGCGGGAAATTCGACAACACATCGGATACCAACGCCTATAAGGTTTCCGGCGGCCTCCATGGCGTGGGCGTATCGGTGGTCAACGCGCTCAGCGACTTCCTCGATCTCACGATCTGGCGCGATGATCAGGAGCATTATATGCGCTTCAAGCGCGGCGATGCCGTTGCGCCGCTGAAGATCGTCGGGCCCGCCAATGGCAAGAAGGGTACCAAGGTGACCTTCATGCCATCGGCCGAGACGTTCAAGATCCTCGAATTCGATTTCGACAAGCTCGAGCACCGCTTCCGCGAACTCGCTTTCCTCAATTCGGGCGTGCGGCTGTTCCTGGTCGATGGCCGCCATGCCGAGCCGCGCGAGATCGAACTGTTCTACGAGGGCGGCATTGCGGCATTCGTCAAATATCTCGACCGTACCAAAGTGCCGTTGATGCCCGAGCCGGTGGCGATCCATGGCCAGCGCGACGATGTCGGCATCGACGTCGCGCTCGAATGGAATGACAGCTATTATGAGCAGGTTCTCTGCTTCACCAACAATATCCCGCAACGCGACGGCGGCACCCATCTCGCCGCGTTCCGCGCCGCGCTGACCCGCACGCTCAATAACTATGCCGAGAAATCGGGCGCGCTGAAGAAGGAAAAGGTCAGCCTCACCGGCGACGACATGCGCGAGGGGCTGACCGCGATCGTATCGGTCAAGCTGCCCGATCCCAAGTTCGGCAGCCAGACCAAGGACAAGCTCGTCTCGTCCGAGGTCCGCCAGCCGCTCGAAAGCCTGATGGCCGACAAGCTGCAGGAATGGCTTGAGGAGAATCCCGCCCACGCCAAGTCGATCGTCCTCAAGATCATCGACGCCGCCGCCGCGCGCGAGGCCGCCCGCAAGGCGCGCGAACTGACCCGGCGGAAGGGCGTGATGGACATCGCCTCGCTGCCCGGCAAGCTCGCCGACTGCCAGGAGCGCGATCCCAGCAAGTGCGAACTGTTCCTGGTCGAGGGTGATTCGGCCGGCGGCTCGGCCAAGCAGGGGCGCAACCGGGTCAATCAGGCGATCCTGCCGCTGAAGGGCAAGATCCTGAACGTCGAGCGCGCGCGCTTCGATCGGATGCTCTCCTCCAAGGAGGTCGGCACTTTGATCCAGGCGATGGGCACCGGCATCGGCCGCGACGATTTCAACCTCGAAAAGCTGCGTTATCACAAGATCGTGATCATGACCGACGCCGATGTCGACGGCGCGCATATCCGCACCTTGCTCCTCACCTTCTTCTATCGGCACATGAAGCCGATCATCGATGCCGGCCATCTCTATATCGCGCAGCCGCCGCTCTATAAGGTCGCGAAGGGCCGGTCCGAAGTCTATCTGAAGGACGATGCCGCGCTCGACGAATATCTGGTGACGGCAGGCCTCGGCCTGATGATCCTCGAGGCCCCCGGTGGCGCGCGTTCGGGCGACGATCTGCGCACTTTGGTCGAACATGCGCGACGGATGCGATCGCTGATGCGGTTCGTGCCCAAGCGCTACGATGCGATGATCATCGAGGCATTGTCGCTGACTGGCGCGCTCGATCCCGAGGCCGACGACGAAGGCCATCGTGCATCGGTGGCGCGCGTTGCCGAATGGCTGGGCCGCACCGATCCGGAGGCCATATGGTCAGGCGACCTCTCGGAGGAAGGCGGCTATCACCTCAAGCGGCTGTGGCGCGGCGTGACCGATCACCACATCATCGATCCGGCCTTCATCCGCTCCGCCGAGGCGCGCAAACTGCACAGCCTGGCGAGCGAACAGGCCGAGTCGTTCGCGCGCACCGCCCGTCTCGTTCCGCTCCGCCAGTCGGCCGCGGCGGCAGCCGAGAGCGACGACGAGCCCGCGATCGACACGCGCGGCACCGCCGTCAACGGGCCGTTCGACCTGCTGGAGGCGATCCTCGCCGCCGGCCGCAAGGGCATGTCGGTGCAGCGCTACAAGGGTCTTGGCGAAATGAACGCCGAGCAATTGTGGGAAACCACGCTCGACCCGGTCAATCGCGCGATGCTGCAGGTCGAGGTGCAGCAGGCCGATGTCGCCGACGAGATCTTCACCCGATTGATGGGCGACATCGTCGAACCGCGCCGCGAGTTCATCCAGGACAATGCGCTGTCGGTGGCGAATTTGGACGTCTGATCGATCGGTGCACGATCAAGGCTTTGAGAGCCAATTGCGCTTGCCGTCGGGCACGGCAATCGAATGAACACGATGGCTCCCTAGTACCGCCGTCCATGGGTCCCGCTTTCGCGGGGATGACGATACAGGGGAGATCTCAGCTTAATAAAATTCGCTACCTCAATAGAATAGCTCTTATCTAAGCGGCCAAGAGAACAAGTCCGGGATGACGAACTTTTGTGGGCAACGCCACTACAGAGGATCTCTTCCGGAGGAGCTTTGCCTTATTCGCCCGATTGCGGTTGCCATCGGGCGCGCTCCATCGCCAGGGTGCCGACAATCTGCTATGGTCGGTCATCGCCGGATGGACTCACTGAGCATCCCGGCGACTGAGAGACCGCCGTGCTCCCGCTGACCGGGAGATTGCCGTATCGATACCCTTGCAGATGATGTCGCCATTGAGCCGATCGGCCGCCACGAAGCCACGGATGGCGCGCGCCGCTGGTGGGAGCGGGGCACCATCTATCAGGTCTATCCGCGATCGTTCCAGGACAGCAACGGCGACGGCATCGGCGATCTTAGCGGGATTGAAAGCCGGCTCGATTATCTCGTCGGCCTTGGCATTGATGCCATCTGGCTCTCCCCGATTTTTCCATCCCCGATGGCCGACTTCGGCTATGATGTTGCCGATTATTGCGACATCGATCCCATGTTCGGCACGCTCGCCGATTTCGATCGGCTGCTCGCCGCCGCCCACGCGCGCGGGCTCAAACTGCTGCTCGATTTCGTCCCCAACCACAGTTCCGACCGGCACCGCTGGTTCACCGAAAGCCGGTCGTCCCGCGATAATCCGAAGCGCGATTGGTATATCTGGCGCGATGCCGCAGCCGATGGCGGGCCGCCGAACAACTGGATCAGCGACTTCGGCGGATCGGCGTGGGAATATGATCCCGCCACCGGGCAATATTATTACCATGCCTTCCTGAAGGAGCAGCCGGACCTCAACTGGCGCAACCCCGATCTGCGCGCGGCGATGATCGATGTCCTTCAGTTCTGGCTCGACCGCGGGGTCGATGGGTTCCGGATCGACGTGCTGTGGCACATATTGAAGGCGGCAGATTTTCCGGACAACCCGCTCAACCCCGCCTATCGCCCCGCCATGGGCGAGATGCACAGCGTTATGCAGTTGCATTCGACCGATCAGCCCGAAGTGCACGAGATCGTCGCCGAAATGCGCGATCTTGCCGATAGCTATGGCCGCGGCGGTGAAAGGGTGCTGATCGGCGAGATCTGCCTGCCGCTCGACAAACTGGTGCGTTATTATGGCGTGGGGGCGCCGGGCGTACACCTGCCCTTCAATTTCCACCTGATCGATGCGCCGTGGCAGGCGCGCGCGCTGGCGACATTCATCGATGCCTATGAAGCGGCACTGCCGCCAGGCGGCTGGCCGAACTGGGTGCTGGGCAGCCATGATGCCCGCCGCGTCGCCGCGCGGCTGGGCGAAGCGCAGGCGCGCGTCGCGGCGATGCTGCTGCTGACGCTGCGCGGGACACCCACGCTCTATCAAGGCGACGAGATCGGCATCGGCGAGGTCGCCATCCCCGCCGGGCAGCTCGTCGATCCGCGCGAATTGCGCGAGCCGGGCCTGGGTCTGGGCCGCGATCCGTCTCGAACGCCGATGGCCTGGGACCGATCGGACAATGGCGGATTCACGACCGGCGTGCCCTGGCTGCCGCTGCACAGCGATTGGCGGCAGCGCAATGTTGCCGCCGAACAGGGCGATCCGCAATCGCTCGTCAATTTCTATCATCGGCTACTGACGATGCGGCGCGCGTCGGAGGCGCTGTCGATCGGGCAATATGTGGCGGTCGAGGCGGTCGGCGACATCCTCGCTTATGAGCGCCGTCATGACGATGAGCGCCTGCTGATCATACTCAACCTCGGCGATCGCGAGCAGGCGCTGCCGGCCCAGGTTCACGGCGCCACGCCGCTGCTGTGCACGCTGACCGCGCGGGGCGATGGCCGAAGCATGCGACCCAATGAGGGCGCAATCTTTGCACTGCCCTCCGACCGAGGACATTGAAGTGCGTATAGCCATGCTGAGCTCTATCTCGTGGCGCACGCCGCCGCACGGATACGGGCCCTGGGAACAGGTAACGAGCCATCTTACCGAGGCGCTCGTGGCCAAGGGCGTCGATGTGACCCTGTTCGCGACACAGGATTCGATGACTTCCGGCCATCTCGCCGGGCCCGTGGCGCGGGGATATTCGGAGGATCGCGACATCGATGCGAAGACATGGGAGCTGCTTCATGTCGCGCATCTGTTCGAACGCGCCGATGAATTCGACATCATCCACAATCATGCCGATATCGTCCCGCTCGCCTTCTCGCGGCTGGTCGATACCCCCGTCGTCACGACGATCCATGGCTTTTCGTCGGAACGAATTCTGCCGATCTTCCGAAGCTATGACGATCGGGTCGCCTATGTCGCGATCAGCGACGCCGATCGCCATCCCGACCTGACCTATGCGGCGACGATTCACCATGGCATCAATATCGACGACTTTCCGTTCGATCCCGTGGGTGGCCCCAATTTGCTGTTTTTCGGCCGCATCCATCCCGACAAGGGGGCCAGCGACGCGATCCGCGCAGCCATGGCGACCGGCCATCGACTAGAAATGGCCGGGATCATCCAGGACCATGACTATCATCAGCGCGAAGTGGCGCCCTTCATCGACGGCGATCGGATCGTTCATGTCGGCGTCGTCGGCGGCTCTCATCGCGCAGCCTTGCTCGGAAGGTCGCGCGCGCTCCTGCATCTCATCGGCTTCGACGAGCCATTCGGCCTGTCGGTCGTCGAAGCGATGGCCTGCGGCACACCCGTCATTGCCTATCGACGCGGATCGATGGCCGAACTGATCGACGATGGCGTCACGGGATTTCTCGTCGACAGCTTTGACGAAGCCATTGCCGCGATCGGCCGTATCGGCGAAATCGACCGGGCAGCGTGTCGCAAGGCGGCGACCGCGCGGTTCGGCGTGGAGCGCATGGCCGAGAATTACATCGCCTTATACGAGGATCTGATTCGCAAGGCGCCGCGGCGCACGCCAAAATCGCATCCGGCCGAAACCAACTCGGCGGTCGATACCCGCCAGCCGCCAGCCTACGCAGCAGGCGCCTGGGGAAAAAGCGGATCGGTCACAGGCAAGGATGGCCATGTGCGAAGCTTCGACATCGCTTTCTCATGGATGGACAAAGGTCTGGTGGAAGCGTTGGAGAAGATGGCACCGATCCCGGATCGGCAGGCATTTTACGACCTGTATTGCCTCAGCCATGTTGCCACATATCATCAGGCCTTCAAGCCGCGCATCTACGCACGGAGCATGGCCGGTTGCGACGCGGCGGAGGTCGATCGCGAGCAAAAAGAGATCCGAATCGGTTGAACAGGCTTGGTGGTGCCCCAGATTTGGGGGCGCCCGCGGCGGCGCTCGATCATGCGAGCAAGGCCGGCCGCGGGCAGGTTGCGGAGCGGGGGGGGGGGGGGGGGGGGGGGGGGGGGGGGGGGGGGGGGGGGGGGGGGGGGGGGGGGGGGGGGGCGATGCTCCGCAACCCTGACTGAAGAAATTATCGTGCGAGCATCGCCACGGCGGAGATCTGGTTCTGGCTATAGCCAAATTCGGTCAGGCGATTGGAAAGATCCGACACATCGGCGCGACCGCGCACGCGGCACACGAAACGGCGCAGCGTTTCAAGTTGCGGATCGGCCAGCGGCATCTTCGGGGCGGCGCCGCTCGCCCGGCGGACGAAGCGGCCAAGCCATGAACGGCTGAGGCCATCCGTGCATCCGAGCTCGCCCGCCTCGCGCATCGCGAGCGATACGACCTTCCATTCGAGCGCCGAAAGCGTCGGTACAGCTTTGCGGTTCTGGCTGCTGGTCTGGGCTAGGCTTGCCACGTCGTCCTCCATATTTCGATGGTCTTATCTCTTCACCCGAAAAGCTTCGCTGTGATTTCGGCCACATGTCGGCCTTGAAATTTTGCGCCTTCGATCTCGGTTTCGCTCGGCTGGCGCGATCCATCGCCATTGGCGATCGTGGTTGCGCCATAAGGGCTGCCACCGACGACCTCGTCATTCCGCATCTGGCCCTGAAAGCTGTAGGGCAGGCCGACGATCGTCATGCCGAAGTGCAGCAAGTTGGTGATGATCGAGAACAACGTCACTTCCTGGCCGCCATGCTGGGTGGCGCTGGAGGTGAAAGCGGCGCCGACCTTGCCGTTCAGCGCACCGCGCGCCCACAGGGCGCCAGCCTGATCCAGAAATGCCGCCATCTGCGATGACATCCGGCCGAAACGGGTGCCCGTGCCGACAATGATCGCATCATAATTTTCGAGATCGGCAACCGTGGCGATCGGCGCCTTCTGATCGAGCTTGAAATGGTTGCGGACGGCACTTTCTTCGGGAACCGTCTCGGGAACGCGCTTGACGTCGACGATCGCGCCCGTGCTGCGGGCGCCCTCGGCGATGGCTTCTGCCATCGTTTCGATATGGCCGTAGGTGGAATAATAGAGCACCAGGATCTTTGCCATGTCGGCCTCCGTAATGGGTTGCACCCGCTCGGGCGCTTCGGAGCCTGTTTACCCTTGCGGGCGGACTAATAAATGGAGATGATCGAAACTCATCGTTTCCGATTGGGGCACAATGGCGCATCTTCCCGATTTCGAGGCCTGGGCCATTTTCGCGAAGGTCGCCGAGCGCGGATCCTTTTCGGCCGCCGCCACCGACCTGGCGCTTTCGAAGGCGACTGTGTCCAAGGCGATATCGCGGCTCGAGCAACGGCTGGCAACGCCGCTCTTCCATCGCAGTTCGCGGAAATTGTCACTCACCGAAAGCGGGGTAATGGCGCAGGAACGCGCCGGCCGCATCCTGGCCGATGGCGAGGCGATCGAGGAAGCGATCTCGGAGCGCGGATCCGAGCCGCGCGGGCTGGTGCGGCTGGCGGCGCCGATGTCTTTCGGCATCGCGCATCTGCGCCCTTTGTTGCCGCTGTTCTGCAGCACCTACCCCCATATATCGATCGATCTCCACCTGAGCGACGCGCGCGTCGACCTGATCGAACAGGGGTTCGATATTGCGCTCCGGATCGGTTCGCTCGAGGATTCGGCGCTGAAGGCGCGGCGGTTGTTTCCGGTGCGGCTGCCGCTGCTCGGCGCGCCGGCTTTGTTCGATCGGCTCGGTCGACCGAGCCATCCGCGCGACCTCGAACAATATCCGGCGCTCACCTATTCGCATGTTCGCCAGCCGGGCCGGTGGCATTTCCACCATACCGAACATGGCGATCTCAGCGTTGAGGTCAGCGGGCCGATCCGATCGAACAATGGCGACGTGATGCTCGATGCGCTGATCGCCGGCACCGGTATCTGCCCGCTGCCGGATTTCCTGGCGTGGCAGGCGCTGGCCGACGGCCGGCTGGAGGAGGTGCTGCGCGACTGGGCACCGCGATCCAACGCGCTGCATCTGGTAACACCGCCGACGGCGCTGCGGCCGGCGCGCGTGCGGGTGCTGATCGACTTTCTGGCCGCCGCCTTTCTGAAGCCGCCCTGGTCAACCACGGGCTGAAAATCTCCGTGCCAGTGGCCCGGGAACATCGCGTTTTTGCCGGTCGCGATTTCCGGGTCGCCAGATGATTTCATCCTGCTCGAAATCCCTCTAAGGGGAACCGATCATACCCAACCGGATTTCGATACTTATGACCGACACGCCTCCCGACCGCCTCTCGATCAACCCCTCCAGCCCCTTTTTCGACGGCACGCTGCTCGAGCGCGGGGTCGGCATTCGCTTCAAGGGGATCGAAAAGAACAATGTCGAGGAATATTGCGTGAGCGAAGGCTGGGTGCGCGTTGCCGCCGGCAATACGCGCGACCGCAAGGGCAATCCGCTGACGATCAAGCTCAGCGGCCCGGTCGAAGCCTATTTCCGCGACATAGCGGCGGATGCTGACGCCAGCGACGCCTGACACCGATGTCGACGCCGTTTCGCATCGCGTCCGCGGGCCTGTCGGCGGAAATTTCCGCGATCGGCGCCGAATTGCAGCGGCTGACCACCAGCGACGGCCGCGAACTGTTGTGGGATGGCGATCCGGCCTTCTGGTCTGGCCGCGCGCCGATCCTGTTTCCGATCGTCGGCACGGTTCGCGACGACCACTATCGCTGCGGCGGACACAGCTACGCACTGCCGCGTCACGGCTTTGCGCGCCGGCGCGCGTTCACGCTGAACGAGCAGCGTGGCGACAGCGTGACGTTGCGGCTCGAATCGGATGATGAGACACGTGCGCTCTGGCCGTTCGCATTCTGCCTCGACATGATCTTCGCGATCGATGGAAACAGGCTCATGATGACGGGGCGGGTGACCAATCGCAGCGATCAGCCGATGCCGACCTCGTTCGGCTTTCATCCGGCGTTGCGCTGGCCGCTGCCCGATGGCGGCGAACGCGCGGACCATGTGATTCTGTTCGATCACCCCGAACCGGGGCCCGTGCGTCGCCTCGATTCGGCTGGCCTGCTCGATCCCGCGCCGCGGCCCTCGCCGGTCGACGGGAATCGCCTCGCGCTGTCGGACGATCTGTTCGTGGAAGACGCGTTGATCTTCGAATCGATGGACAGCCGGCGGCTCGTCTATGGCGTACCGGGGGCCGGGCAGATCGCGGTCGACTATCCCGACATGCCATCACTGGGCCTGTGGACCAAGCCGGGGGCCGGCTATCTCTGCATCGAGCCGTGGCAGGGCTATTCCGATCCGGCCGGCTTCGAAGGCGATATCGCCGACAAGCCGGGTGTCGTGCCGATCGCCCCGGGGGCGACCCGCGATTTCATGATCGGAATCACCGCGCTCGATTGAGCGCCCCCGATGCTAAAAATGCCAGACATCCCCAAAATGGTCACGCCCGGCGCTCCAAGGGATCGGAGCGCCGGGCGTGTGGCACAGCTTCTGCTGCCTGTGTGGCCTTGTTCTCGCGGCGGAAACGAAACAGCGAGACATTGGCGAAATTGTCGGAGCAACACGAAGCACTGATACGCAAAGCAACTAATACTAACGCTGTGCAACGCTGCACAGGTCATACGGCCGCATCCCCACGTCCGAAGTGACGGACATCACAATGCGCAGAAATATGCGAAAAATTTGCCACGCTATGTGGTTAAGCTCACACTAACCGCATTTAATGTGGACGGCTGGGTGCTTGACCCGGCGCGCCGGTGCCCACACATTGCGCGCATGGACAAACTCGATCTCCCCGAACAGGAATGGCGCAAGCGGCTGACGCCCGAGCAATATCATGTGCTGCGCGAGGCGGGCACAGAGCGCGCCTTCACCGGCAAATATTGGAACAATCACGACGACGGCGTCTATCGCTGCGCGGGCTGCGGCATCGAACTGTTCGAAAGCGATGCCAAGTTCGATTCGGGCTGCGGCTGGCCGAGCTTCACCGCGCCCGCCAAGGACGAGACGATCGTCGAACATCGCGATGTGAGCTATGGCATGGTACGGACCGAAGTGCGCTGCGCGAAGTGCGACGGCCATCTGGGCCATGTCTTTCCCGACGGCCCTGGCCCCAATGGCCTGCGCTATTGCATCAATTCGGCATCGATCGACTTCAAGGGAGAGTAGGAAGCGAGGTCCGTCGCCGACAAGGAGGGTGATGCCAACGGGCTTGCGGTCAACTGTTTAGCGACGCGGTGTGGCCGCCGTTCCCCAGCCATCATAGCGGACTCCAAAAGCCGACTCTAATTGCAACGCCTCTTTGGTCAGGGCGGTTAACACAGGCAACTCAGTAGTTTGATCGCGTTGGAGATCGAGCGCCGTACTGCCATCGTCCTGCGCGATCGTTTGGATTATCCGCCAGCCCATTCCAGGGGCAGCCTGCCTCAGTCTTTCTATACTGCCGGCGGCACCGACAAAGCGCACGTCCACCGGGCGCACGTTCGTCGGTTCATCACCGTTGTTGCGTAGCGAGCGGATTACGTCGCCATCAGCAGCTAACTCAGCGGCCAATCGATCGGGATCAACCTTTTCCTGCGCCAAACTAGCGACTCCGCTCAGCAGGAAAATAGCGAACGACATGCCGACATACTATCCCAGCACAGTCCGCGATGTCGATTGCTGCTTCGCGTCGCGGCCGGCCCCTATTCATCGCAGCGAAAAGTCCCCTCCTGTACGAATCGCGCGACAATCAGGGGGGCGTGGCAATGATGCTTGGCAGCAGCGGGCTTAAGCGGTAACTCCGGCGCCCACGCGATGACCGCCTCTTCATCTTCCGCAGGATCGACACGCTCATGGGCTGGCTGAAGGCCGTTGCCAAATATTCGCTGTTCGCCGGGCTCGCCGGGCTCGGCGCGCTGATCATCGCGGTGATGATCGCGATGGCATCGCTGCCCGGCTTCAACGAGCTGAAATCGAGCCCGAATGGCCAGATGGTGCGCGTGCGCGCCGCCGACGGATCGGTGATCGTGTCGCTCGGGCCGAGCTATGGCGACTGGCTATCGGGCAACCAGATCCCCGATACGATGAAGAAGGCGATGGTCGCGGTCGAGGATCGGCGCTTCTACATGCATCCCGGTGTCGACCCGATCGGGATGGCACGATCGGTGTGGGTCGCCGCACGCAACCGCGGCACCGGCAAGCGCCTGCAAGGCGCCTCAACGATCACCCAGCAGCTTGCGCGCAACATCTTCCTGACCAACGCCTACAGCTTCGGCCGCAAGTTCCGCGAGGTGATCCTGGCGCTCGCGATGGAACGCAAGTTCAGCAAGGAACAGATACTCGAACTCTATCTGAACCGCGTCTATTTCGGCGGCGGCGCCTACGGCATCGATGCAGCGAGCCGCAAATTTTTCGGCCATTCGGGCAACAATCTGAAGCTCAGCGAGGCTGCGATCATCGCCGGTCTGGTGAAGGCGCCGTCGCATTATTCGCCGACCGCCGACGCCCAGGCTGCGGTCGATCGCGCCGCCGTCGTGCTCGAGGTGATGCAGGATGCCGGGGCGATTACCGAGAAAGAGGCGAAGGAGGCCGATCTCAAGGGCGTCCATCTTGCGACCGAAACCGATCAGAACGCCGTCCGCTATTTCACCGACTGGGCGCTCGCGCAGCTCGACGACCTGATCGACGAAACCGTCGAACCGATCGACGTATGGACGACGATCGACCCGGCGATGCAGCATGCCGCGGATCAGGCGATCCGGGCCAATGCGCCCGATGGCGCGCAAGGCGCGCTGGTGTCGCTCGATCGCGATGGCGCCGTCCGCGCGATGGTGGGCGGGCGCGATTATGTATCGTCGATCTACAATCGCGCGACCCAGGCCGAGCGGCAGCCCGGATCGGCATTCAAGCTGTTCGTCTATCTGACCGCGCTTGAGCAAGGCGTTAAGCCCGATTCGCCCGTGGTCGACGAACCCGTCGAAATCGAAGGCTGGAGCCCGCGCAACAGCAACCGCAAATTTGCGGGCGCGATCGACGTGCGCACCGCCTTCGCTTTCTCGATCAACACGGTCGCCGCCAAGCTGGGCGCGCAGGTCGGCTTCTCGGCGGTTGCCGACATGGCGCACCGCTTCGGGATCAGCAGCCCGCTCAATACGCATCCGTCGATGGTGCTCGGCACGTCCGACGTGCGCCTGATCGACATGACGCGCGCCTTCGCCGCGATATCGCGCAAGGGCGTCGCGGTGGTGCCTTATGGCATCGTCAAGGTGACGACCGCCAAGGGCCAGGTACTCTACACCCACCCCAACGACGATTCGCGCGTGCTGGTGGCACCGTGGGTTGCAGCGGAAATGACCGACCTGCTGCAGACCGCGGTCAACACCGGCACCGCACGCGCCGCGCAGATCGGTCGCCCGGTCGCCGGCAAGACCGGCACGACATCATCGAACAAGGATGGCTGGTTCCTCGGATTTTCGAGCGGGATCACCACCGGGGTGTGGATGGGCCGCGACGATGCCAAGACGATCGGCGGCCTGCAGGGCGGCCGTGCTCCGGCGCGCGCTTTCGCCGATTATATGAAGGTTGCGGTAGCGAAGCGGCCGGTCGAGCCGTTCGAGACCCAGGTCACCTTGCCCGAATGGCAGCTCGAGCCCGACGAGGAGACCTATTTCGGTGCCCCGGACGAAGGCGCGGCCACCCCGCCCGAGGGATCGCCGATGGACAAGGTGCTCGACGAGGCCGGTGTTCCGCCCGAAACCGCGGCGCAGCCAGCCCCGACGACACCGGTCCCGGCGCCCCCCGTGCGCAAGCCCGCGACCGAACTGGCGCCCAATTATCTCGACGAAGTGATCGGCAAGCCCAAGCCGCCCGCGCGTCAGGGATCGCGGCCCAACCAGTAGAGCGCCGAGCCGTGGGCGCGCAGCCAGGCCCGCTCGGCCAAAGGATCGCGCCCGAGCAGCCGGCGCACGGCCGCATGGAAATCCGGGCTGTGATCCATGTGGAGGCGATGCGCGACCTCATGCGCCACGGTGGATTCGAGAACGGCCGGCGGCGCGAGGATCAGCCGCCAGCTGTAGCGGATATCGCCGGTCGACGAGCAGCTACCCCAGCGCGCCCGCGGATCGGCGACCGATATCCGCCCGACGCTGACATTGGCGCGCGCCGCGAATTCGCGGGTTTCGGCCTCCAGCCGCTCGATCGCCTGCTTCTTCAGCCAGCGCACGATGCGGTGGCCCATCATGTCCGGCGGGCCCGCGACGAGCAGGCGCTCACCATCGCGCCGCACGCCGCGCACCGCAGCGATCTCGACCCGCAGGGTCTCACCCGCCACGTCCAGGGTCACGCCTTCACAGATCGGCTGCGGGTTCGGCAGCGCCGACAGCGCCTTTTCCACCCAGGCGCGCTGGCCCTCGACCCAGCGCAAGGCATCGCGGATCGAAGCGCGTTTCGGCAGAATGAGGCGCACGCCGCCGTCACGCGGATCGACGCTCAGCCGCATGCGCCGCGCCTGGGCCATCCGCCGAACGACCAGCTCGCGGCTGCGGCCGCCGCCCTCGAACGTCAGGACCGGTTCCGGCGCCTTATTAAATATCGCGATCGACAAGATGATGCTCGAGATCGCCGACGTCGTTCTCCGAGACCGTCCAGCCCCGCACCGACTGACCGGCGCGATGGACCGATTCGGGATCGCCACTGACCAGCGGATGCCAGTCGGCCAGCGGCTTGCCTTCATCGAGCAGCCGATAGGCGCAGGTTTGCGGCAGCCAATCGAGTTCGCGCAGCGCCCTTGGCGTCAGGCGCACGCATTCGGGCACGAAGATCTTGCGACGCTTATAATCGCCGCACCGGCCGCTGTGCCGATCGAGCAATTTGCAGGCGACGTTGGTGGGATGGAGTTCACCCGTCTCGTCATCCTCCAGCTTGTGGAGGCAGCATTTGCCGCAGCCATCGCACAGCGATTCCCACTCGGCGCGGGTCATCTCGTCGAGGCCCTTGACCTCCCAGAAGGGTATAAGCTCGCTCATCGCACCCAGCGTTCGAGTTCGGCGGCGATCACGTCGGCTTCCTTGTCCTGCGGGATCAAGGCGATCGGATCGCCGGTGGGGCCGAACAAGACCGTCTGGCGGCTATGATCCATCAGATAGCCGGCGGCCCCAGCCGGAGCGTCCTGCTTCTTATAATAGATCGCATATTCCTTCGCGACCGCCGCGATCTCGGCATCGCTGCCGGTCAGGCCGATCAGCCGCGGATGAAAAGCCCGCACGAATTGCTTGAGCGCCGCCGGCGTATCGCGCGCGGGATCGACCGAAATGAAGATCGGCTGGACTTTCGCAGCGAGCGCCGGCGCCTTCTGCTCAAACTGTTTGAAGCCTTTCATCAGATGCTGGACATCGGTGGGGCAGGCATCGGGGCAAAATGTGTAGCCGAAATAGATCATCCGGTACCGGCCCGCGAAATCGCGGTCGCTGACCTTTTTGCCATCCTGATCGGTGAGCGTGAACGGGCCGCCGATCCGCGTGCCCTGCAGCGGCGCTTCCTCGGTCGGTCGGCTGCAGCCCGACAATGTCGACGCACCGACCAACAAAGCGAGCGCGGCTATCGACGAAAGAAAGGGATTGTTCATGGTGTGGCCAGCCATGCTTTGCTATGCGCGCCCTTGCAAGCGCAGTTGGGATCAGGGGCAAGATCAATATGGGCCGACGCCTTAAAGTTACGAATCTTTTCGCCATGGCCCGACCAGCCATCATCGCCCTCACCCTCATGGTGGCAGCGGCCCCTGCCGCGGCGCAGTTCTCGGAGAGCTACACGTTTCTGAAAGGGGTTCGCGACGCCGACGGCGCCGCCGTCACCAAGTCGCTTCAGAATCCCGGATCGACGATGATCAACACGCGCGATTATACGACCGGCGAAGCGGCCCTGCATATCGTCGTCAAGCGACGCGACATGACGTGGCTGTCCTTCCTGCTCGCCAAGGGCGCCAATCCCGACATTCGCGACAATGACGGCAACAGCGCGCTGGTCCTCGCCACCCAATTGGGCTTTGCCGATGGCGTTCAGCTGTTGCTGCGCGTGAACGCGGCGGTCGACCAGCCGAATGCGCGCGGCGAAACGCCGCTGATCATCGCCACGCAGCAGCGCAATATCCCGATCGTGAAAATATTGATCGCCGGCGGCGCCGACCCCAAGAAGCCCGATCGCATCGCGGGCAAATCGGCGCATGACTATGCCGCGGAAGATACCCGCAGTGCCGCCGTACTGAAGATCCTCGACGAGGCGCCAGCGGTGAAGCCCAAACCGAAGATGTCCGGCCCCGTCCTGCATTAAGGTGGTGCAGAACTGAGGCCGGCACCCATATGCGCTAACATAAGCCCTCTCCCGCTTGCGGGAGAGGGTTGGGTGAGGGTCTTCTTTCTTCTGCTTGCCCACCGGTTCGGTGAAAATGCCGAAGAGAAGGTAAAAAAAGCCCTCATCCAAACCTTCTCCCGAAAGCGGGAGAAGGCTTAAGAAGGCCCTATACTGCGCCTATGGGAGCAGCCCCCTCCTTTGCGCGCCGCAGCCGGCCGCGATCACGCCTCCCGAAGCGGCGGCAGTACGATCAGGCACAGAAGGCCTGCGAGATTCAGTGCGAGGGCCGCCGCCGCGAGCGGCAGCAGACCCCGTTCGATAAAGCCCGCAACGGTCGCCGTGCCGGCGGCCGTGACCGCCATTATCGCGAGGACGACCAGCGCGCTGCCACGCGCATCGTCGCCCCGCGACGCCAGCACCGCGCGATAGAAGCCGGGCGGCCCGCGCAGGCCGAGACCGGTATTCAGCGGCACGAACAACATTGCCACCACCAGCGGCGACCTACCGCCGGCCAGCGCATAGATCAGCAACCCCGCGGCGCCGAACGTGGCGATCACGGTTCCCCACCCGATCAGCCGCTCCGCCCCGAACCGGGCCGCAAGCGAGCCGGTTATGTTCGCGGCCACAATGAACGTGGTGATGCCGGCGATCTGCATGATGATGAAATCGGACAGGGTTCCGCCGAGGCTCCGCACGAACACCGCCGGCGCCCCGAACACGAACACCAGCAACCCGCCCAGCACGAATGCCTGGCTCAGCGCATAACGCAGGAAGACGGGATCGCGCAGGATCGCCCCATAGCTGCCGCTGCGGCGGCGACTGGTCTGCGGGATCAGCGGCATCGCGATATTCGCGATCGCGAGCAGCAGCGCGATCACGCCGATCAGTTCGAACGACAGCCGCCAGCCACCGATCGACAGCAGCCACACCCCCATGATCGGTGCCAGCGCCGGCGCCAGCGCCTCGATGCTGCCGAGCGCGCCAACCGCATGGACGGCCTTCGCGTCGTCAAACATCGCGCGGATGATCGCGGGGGCGAACACCGCCGGCCCGGCGGCGGCAGCCCCTTGCAGCGCGCGCAGCCCGATCAGGCTCCAGATCGTCGGCGCCAGCACGCAGGCGAAGGCCGTCACCGCGTGGAGCAGCAGCGAGGCGATCAGCAGATGGCGGGTCGCGAATCGGTCGCCGAGCGCGCCGAAGGCGAGCAACCCGATGCTGGTGCCGCCGACATAGGCCGCCAGCACGAGCTGCGCCTCGGCCGGATCGCCGCCCAGCGCTTCGGGCAGTGTGGGGATGGCGGGCAGCACGAGATCGGTGCCCATCAGGCCGAGAACGGTCGCCACCACGACAAGCGCAAGCACCGGCAACGGCCGATTTACGACAAAGTCCTTTTCCGTTTCCATTCCGCAATCGCCCCAGTTGGCCGGCCCCGACCGACCCCTAAGCTAGCCAACGCGCGCTTTACAGCCACTGTGACCGAAATGTTAACGGGCATGGACGAGGGCGTGACGAGACGTTAGGCTCGGTAAAACACTTAATCGGTTCGGACGGGAAAGCGCCCATCGCTTGCCCGGAACGACGGTCACTACGGCGTGGAGAGGACACGGCGGCAAGGGGATCGGAATCGATGACGTGAGTTTGCGTCCAGTTTTTCGCAGCAGCGCCCTCGCGCTCAGCGCCGCTATCGCCGTCTTCTCCGTCGGTGCCCGTTCCGAGCAGGATGTTACACAACTTCCCGCCGCGGCGCGGCCGGCCTCCCCCAACGGTCCGCCGGCGATGCTCGACGAATTTTGCTCGCGCTGCCACAATGACGACGACAAGGTGGCGGATCTGTCGATCGAGGATCTGCGCGGCGCCGACCTGCTGCACGGCGCGCATGCCGACGCGTGGGAGAAGATTCTCCGCCGCACCACGCAGGTCGAGATGCCGCCGCGCAACAAGCCGCAACCCGATCCGGCGATGCGGGCCGCCTTCGTCGAGTGGCTCCGGACCTCGCTCGATGGCTATGCAAAGGCGCATCCCGATCCCGGCCGCGCGACGATCCGCCGGTTGAACCGGGTTGAATATGCCAATGCGGTCCGCGATCTGCTGGCGCTCAGGATCGATGTCAGCCGGGAGCTGCCGCAGGACAATTCGGGCTACGGCTTCGATAATATCGCCGACGTGCTGAGCGTTTCGCCAACCCTGATGGACCGTTATGTCGCGGTGGCAGGCAAGATCGCGCGCACGGCCACCGGCCTGACATCACCGCGCGAATTCGTGACCTCCTATGAGCTGCCGAAGGACGGATCGGTGATGAATTCGGGCCGGCCGGCCTATAATGAGCGGGCAAGCGACGATCTGCCGCTCGGCTCGCGCGGCGGCGGCGCGTTTACCTATTATGCCCGCTACGACGCCGTCTATGAGATCGCCGGCTGGCTCAATGCCAACACCAATAACGAGACCGACCGGCTCAAGGAGGACCGGGTCAGCGTGCGGGTGCCGCTCAAGGCCGGCGCGCACGTGATCGGCCTGTCATTTCGACGCCGGATCGCGCCCGACGAAAGCATCCAGACGCTTCGCAACGATCTCGACAAGGTGCCGCTGCCAACGGCGGCGCCGGTGATGCTGCCGCTCGACGTATCGGTCGATGGCGTGCGCGTGCAGCAGCTCGCCGTTCCATCCTACCGGATGTCGCCGCGCTACTCGCAGCAGAATTTCCCGCGCGACGTGCTCCAGGTCGACGTGACGGGGCCCTTCTCTCCGTCCGGCATCACCGATACGCCCAGCCGCAAGCGCATCTTCCTGTGCAAGCCGGCACGCGCCTCCGCGGAAACCGCCTGCGCGACCCATATCGTCGCCGCGCTGGCCCGCAGCGCCTATCGCCGCCCTGTCACCGATGCCGACGTGGCTCCGCTGATGCGGATCTACGCCGCCGAGCGCGCCGCGTCCGATTTCGATCATGGTATCGAGGCCGCGGTCGAGGCGATCCTGGTCTCGCCGCACTTCCTGTTCATGATTGAGCAGGATCCGAAGGGCAGCGCGCCGGGCAGCGTCCACCGCGTCAGCGACCTCGAGCTGGCGACCCGCCTGTCCTTCTTCCTGTGGAGCAGCATCCCCGACGAGACCCTGCTGAAGGTCGCGGAAAAAGGCCGGCTGCACGATCCGGCCGTGCTGAACGCGCAGATCGGCCGGATGCTCGCCGATCCGCGCGCCGATGCGCTGACGAAGAATTTCGCCGGGCAATGGCTCTATCTGCGCAACCTCGACCAGCAGCGGCCCGACATCGCGGTTTTCCCGAATTTCGATGCGCGCCTGCGTGCCGCGATGGCGCGAGAGACCGAGATGTTTTTCAATTATGTGCTGCAGGCCAATCGCAGCGTGCTGGATTTCATCGCCGCCAACTACACTTTCCTCAACCAGCGGCTCGCCGAACATTATGGCATAGAAGGCGTCAACGGCACCGCGTTTCGCCGCGTCAGCCTCGATCCGGCGTCGCATCGCGGCGGGCTGCTGGGGCAGGCGAGCATCCTGACCGTGACATCCTATGGCAACCACACGTCGGTGGTGAAGCGCGGCAAGTGGATTCTCGACAATATGCTGGCGGCCCCGCCGCCGCCGCCGCCGCCGGACGTGCCCGCGCTGCAGGCGTCGCATGACGGGCGGCTGCTGACCGCCCGCGAGCAATTGGAGCTGCACCGGACGAACCCGGTTTGCGCGTCATGCCATGTGAAGATGGACCCGCTCGGTTTCTCGCTCGAGAATTTCGATGCGATCGGCGGATTCCGGCAGAAGGACGTCGGCCAGCCGATCGATGTATCGGCGGTGATGCCCGACGGGACGAAATTCGCCGGGCTGAGCGGGCTCCAGCAGATATTGATGGCGCGCAAGGACGAATTCACCGCCGCTTTTACCGAACGGCTGCTGACCTATGCGCTCGCCCGCGGCATCGGCGCGCGCGACATGCCCGCGGTCCGCGCCATCTCGCACGCCGCCGCAGCCGACAGCTACCGCATCCAGACGATCATCCGGGGCATCGCGACAAGCGATCCCTTCACGTTGCGAAAGACACCCGAGAAATGAGGCGCAGTGAGCAATTCCTCCCCGAGATTGTCTCGGGGAGGGGGACCATCCGCAGGATGGTGGAGGGCTTTGCGGGCGCTTCGCATGTCGCGCCGGCCCCTCCACCGCTCTTCGAGCGGTCCCCATCTCCGTTCCGGGGAGGAATTTCGCGTGACGCGTTCTCCAACCATTCGAGGCCCACGATATGAGGATCCTCCGCACGCCCCTCAGCCGCCGCACGATGCTGCGCGGGTTCGGTACGACGATCGCCCTGCCGTTCCTCGAAGCGATGATGCCCTCCGCGCAGGCGGCGGACATCGCTGCGCGGCCAAAGCGGCTGCAGATCTTCTATTCACCCAACGGGATGATGATGGAGAGCTTCCGCCCCCCGACGCAGGGCAAGGGTATCGCGCTGCCGCCGACGCTGGAACCGCTCGCGCCGCACCGAGACCAGATCGTCGTCGTCAGCGGTCTCGGCCATCCGATGGCCGCGGCGATGGGCGATCGGCCGGCGGGCCATGGCCGATCTTGCCCGGCCTTCCTGACCGGCACGCATGTCCGGCAGACCGAGGGCACCGACATACGCTGCGCGATTTCGGTCGATCAGGTCTATGCCAGGCATGTCGGCGACGCGACCCAGCTCAGTTCGATGGAGCTCGGCATCGATCAGGCGAGCCTGCTCGGCAGCTGCGATATCGGCTATAGCTGCGCCTACACCAACGGCATTTCGTGGCGCAGCCCGACCGTACCATTGCCCGTCACCGCCAATCCGCGCGACGTGTTCGAACGGCTGTTCGGCGACGGCGACGCGTTGGATGAGGCGGGCCGGCGCGCGCAGTTGCGGCGCCAGTCGAGCATCCTCGACTTCGTGATGGACGATACCGCCCGTCTGTCCGGCCAGCTTGGCACGGAGGACCGCCGCAAGCTCGAGGAATATCTCGAGGCGACGCGCGATATCGAAAAGCGCATCCAGAAGGCTGCGACCTCCAGCGCCGGCCAGCAGGCGGCCAGCCTCGAACGGCCCGCCGGCATCCCTGATTCGTTCGACGAGCATGTCCGCATGATGATCGATCTGCAGGTGCTCGCGATGCAGGCGGATATCACGCGGATCGGCAGCTTCATGATCGGCCGCGAACTCAGCAACCGCACCTATCCCGAGATCGGCGTGCCGGATTCGCACCATATGCTGAGCCATCATGGCCACAATCCGGAGAAGATCGTGAAGCTCGCCCGGATCAACCGGCACCATATGGAATATTTCGCTTATTATCTGGAGCGGATGAAGGCGGTGAAGGATGGCGAGGGATCGCTGCTCGATCGTACGCTGGTGCTGCGCGGCTCGGCCTTCGGCGATCCCAACGAGCATGACCATATGGATCTGCCCGTGATCGTCGCCGGCGGCCTGGTGAAGGGCGACCGCCACATCGTGGTGGAGAAACATACCACCATGTCGAACCTGTTGCTCGCTTCGCTGCATCTGCTGGACGTGCCCGATGCCTCGTTCGGCGACAGCACCGGGCCGCTTAAGGAACTGGCCAGTGCCTAAGCGCGTCGGGGCCTTCCTCGCCGGCCTGGCCTGTTGTGGCGCCGCCCACGCGCGCACTGTGCCGGACGACGGCGCATTGGCGCGCGCGATCCGCGCCAATGATGTCGCCGCCGCACAGGCGGCGCTCGCGCGGCATGCCGACCCCGATCAGCGGCTGGCGTTCGGCGCGACCCCGCTCAGCCAGGCGGTCAACACGCAAAATCCGGACATGGTCGCGGCCTTGCTCGCCCGAGGCGCTAAACCGAACAGCGCCGACACCGACGGCGTCACCCCGCTGGCGCTCGCGTGCGAGCTGGGGAATCCCGGCATTGTCACCCAGTTGCTGGCCGCGCACGCCGATGTTCGCGCCGCCAGTGCCGATGGCACGACGCCGCTCCACATCTGTGCGCGCTATGGCCCAGCCGACGCCGTCGCGCGGATGCTCGCGGCGGGCGCGACGGCGGACGGTGCCGACAGTCGCGGCCAGACGCCATTGATGTGGGCCGCCGCATCGGGACGGACCGAAGCGATCGCTTTGCTGATCAAGGCCGGTGCGGATGTGAACCGGCTTTCGGCGGGCGGCTTCACCCCCTTGTTCTTCGCTATCAAGAGCGGCGTCGTGCCGGCAACGGAAGCACTGCTCGCAGCCGGAGCAAAGGCCGATTATCGCGGCCCCGAGCACACCAGCGCTGCGCAGCTTGCCGTCTATCAGCACAATTATGCCGCCGCCGCGCTGATGGTCGCGCGCGGCGCCGATCTCACGGAGCGCGATCGTACCGGCCTCCAGTTGCTCCATGCCGCGGCGGCGGGAGGCGATGCAGCACTCGCCAGCCTGCTGCTGACAAAGGGGGCGGACCCCAATGCGCTGACCGGCCCTTCGCGCATCACATGGGTGACCGAGGCCAATTTCGGCCGCCCGCCACCGCCCGTCCCGCCGACACCGCCGCTGCTGCTGGCCGCCGCCGGCGGGCATGAGACCGTCATGAAGCTGTTGCTCGCCGCCGGCGCCAATCCGCGCTTCGTCGCCGAAGACGGCACCAATGTGGTGCTCGCCGCGGCACAGGGCGGCAGCGCGGCGGCACTTGAACTGGCGTTGCGCATTGCCCCCGACGCCAATGTCGCCAATGCCGGTGGCTATACCGCGCTTCACATGCTGGTCGGCGGTGGCATGAAGCCCGAACTCGGCGCGATGATGCGGGTGCTGGCCGCTTATGGCGCGCGCGCCGACATCAAGAGCAAACATGGCCTCACCGCCGCGGCGATGGCCGCCGATGGCCTGACCGAGGTGAAGGCGCTCTTCCTTCAAAGCTTTCCCGCCTCAGCCGGCGCGAAACTCATTGACGGGGCCGGCAATCCGCCGGCCCTCCATCGGCAGGTGGCGACTGCGCGGACGACGGCCCAACCATGACCATCCACCCCCACCCAAAGCGGGAGATCCCATGATCGCTTCACGTTTCCTCAAGGCCTTGTCCGCCGCCATGCTGGCGATGATCGTGCCGGTGCTGACGATCGCACCAGTTGCGGCCGCACCCACGCCGCAGGCCGCGATCGCGACCCGGCAGGCAGGCTATAAGAAGATGGGCGCCGCAATGAAGGCGTTGAACGACCAGCTGAAGAGCGATGCGCCGGCCAAGGCGGTGATGCTCGACGCGGCGCGGACGATCGCCGCCACGGCGCCCGAACAGCCCAAACTCTTTCCCGCCGGCAGCGGTGCTTCGGCCGGGGTGAAGACCGATGCACTCCCGAGCATCTGGACCGATCGCGCCACCTTCGACTCGAAGATGAGGCAACTGCTTACCGAATCCGCCAAACTTGTGACGGTGGTGAATGGCGGCGACGTGGCCGCGATCCGGGCGCAGGCCAAGGCGACCGGCGCGACCTGCGCAGGCTGCCATCGCCAGTTCCGCGCCGACAATTGATCGATCCGGGAACACGGAGCCGACTTATGCCCCCCGTCCAGACCATCACAACAGAAAAAGCACGCATGCTCATATGGGATGTGCCAATCCGCCTGTTCCACTGGTCGCTTGTCGGGCTGCTCGCTTTCTCGTGGTGGAGCGGCGAGCAGCACGCGATGGATTGGCATCGCCGTTCCGGCTATGCGATCCTCGCGCTGCTGATCTTCCGCATCTACTGGGGCTTTTTCGGCGGGCGGACGGCACGGTTCGTGCAATTCGTGCGGGGGCCACGCGCGACGATCGGCTATATCCGTTCGTTCGCAAGCGGCAGCTACGCCACAACGCCGGGGCATAACCCAATCGGCGGGTGGAGCGTGGTGCTGATGCTGGCCAGCCTGATGGTTATGGTCGTCGCGGGGCTATTTTCGGTCGATGTCGACGGGCTCGAATCCGGGCCGCTCGCCGATTATGTGAGCTTCGATCAGGGCCGCCTCGCCGCGGCAACCCACCATATCATGTTCAACCTGCTGCTCGCACTCGTGGCGCTGCACGTGCTGGCGATCCTGTTCTATCTGATCGGGCTGCGACACGATCTGATCACGCCGATGATTCACGGGCGCCGCCGCGTCGACACGCCGACTCCCGTCGGCGATCTCGGCGCCTCGGCATGGAAAGCGGCGATCGGCGTCCTTATTGCCGGGGCCTGTACCTATGCGATTGCGCAAGGCTTCCGCCTATAGGCGACCCATGCCGGCCAATAGTTTCCCGAAATGCAAAGCGCCTGTGCGGTAGCCCGCACAGGCGCTTTGCAGTCGCGATGCTGCAAGCAGGGGCCTGACCCCGCTCGCCGCGTTCAATCAGACATCGGCAACGGTACCGTCGCCTGTCCGTGCGCGCCGAACACGGCGGCGTGGCTTTTCATCGGCATCGTTCGCGGGATCGGATGGCGGCGGCGTCAGTGCGAAAGCCGGCGGCAGGCGATCCGCCTGGATCCGTTCGGCCTCGGCGGGGACCTCCTCGACCGAGCTCGCGGCAGGCCGGCGACCGCGCTTCGCCCGTATTGGGCTGTCTTCGGCCGCAGGCGCCACTTCGGCGACGGGCGGGACGGGGGCCGCTTCCACCGCGGGCTGCTCGCGGCGCGGACGACGGATCCGCTCCTCACCACGCGGGGCTGCGTCGCGGACGGGCTCCGGCGGGGCCGATATCGGCGCGGACGCCTCCTGCGTGACCCGCACGTCGGACCGCTCGTTCGGCTCGCGGCGCGGACGACGTGACCGATCCTCTCCGCGATATTCACTGTCGCGGGGCGGACGTGCGGCTTCCGAAGGCTGGCTGTTGCCATTGGAAGACTGGTTGTTGCCATTATAGGCATCACCATCCTGGCGCATGCCCTGATCCCGGCGCGGACGACCATAGCCGTCGCCATTGTCGGCGCGGGGGGCCTGATCACGACGGGGCGGGCGACGGCCACGATCATCGTCACGCGCTTCATCGCGGCGACCATCGCCTTCATTGCCATAGCGGTTGCCGTCGTTGCGCGGAGCATAGCCGCGATCGGCCGACGGCTGTTCGTCACGCTGATCCGTGCCGGTCAGATCGCCTTCGTCGCCAAACTCCTCGTCACCCTCGTTCGGCGACATGAAATCGTCACGCCGCGGACGCGGCTGCTGCTCCTCGAAACGCGAGCGGCTTTCGGCCAGTACGCGAAAGTAATGATCCGAGAATTGCAGATAATATTCGGTCGACACGCGATCGCCCTGCATCTGCGCATCGCGGGCCAATGCCTTATATTTCTCATGGAGCTGGGCGGCATTGCCGCGCGCGCGATTGTCGATGCGATTACCGCGTTCGGCGCCCGCGCCATTGCCACTGTTGGGCCGCGGCGCACCACCTGCGCCGCCGCCACGACCGCGACGACGGCCGTTCTGACGATTGTTGATCAACTTTCCGATGTCCTCGCAACTCGTGGTATCGGTTCACCACTCCCAACACCGGGACAGCCCCGGATCTGCTCTTCAGGGCACCGCCCCGAATCCATTTGAATTGCAAGCCGCCACAGCAGGCGCAGACCTTCCGGTCTGCATCCGCCAAAGGTCCCGGTCGCCTTCGCTGGCGTCCATGGCATTGGGGGTCGGCTGCATCGGGCCGATGCAGTTCAGCATCCCAAGCCCGTGTCCATAGGCCCGATGTAAGGTGTTGCGCGACGTTTTCCAAGCGGAATATGCGCATAGCCGAGATTCAGTGTGTCGCAACGATACAGCGATCGCGACCCGCCAGATCCTTTTCGACTTTCATCATAAGTGCATGATTAGCGAAGATATCTCGAACCGCCTCGGCCTGATCTGCCCCGATTTCGACCGCGGCCATTCCCCCGCGAGCGATCAGACGGGGAAGCTGCGGCGCCAGTCGCCGATAATCGTCGAGCCCATCGGCCCCCGCAAACAGCGCCTCGGCCGGCTCAAAATCCGCCACGTCGGGCGGCAAAGGCGCCGCCTGCTCGATATAGGGCGGGTTGCACAAAACGAGATCGAACGCCTCGTCTATGCCCACCCCCCAATCGCCCTTTCGCAATGCCGTGCGTTGGCCAAGACCAAGCCGGTCGGCATTGGCGCCCGTCACGGCCAGCGCGACATCCGATCGATCGACGCCCACGCCGGTCGCCGACGGCCATTCGGCCAGCGCGGCGAGCAGCAAGGCACCCGATCCGGTGCCGAGATCGAGAATGCGGCGCGGGCCGGCAGCACCGAAATGCGCCACCGCCGCCTCGATCAGAGTTTCGCTATCAGGCCGGGGAATGAGTACGCCGGGCCGGACGTCGAGCGTGATCGTCCAGAAATCGCGATGGCCCGTAATATAAGCCAGCGGCTCATGGCGCGCGCGCCGAGCGACGAGCGACGCGAAACCGGGGGGTTCGGGGTCGGCGATATGCCTCAGCAGCATCGTCTCGCGCGATATGCCGAGCGCGTGCGCCATCAGCAGTTCAGCGTCGAGCCGGGGCGTATCGCTGGCCGATGCCAGACGAGCGGCGGCGTCACGGATTGCCGAGGCGACTGAGTCAACCACGGTACGGGTCCGGGTGTCGCCACAGCGGATTCATGAAGTCAGCCAAATGGATCCCGCTTCCGCACATAAGCGCTGACGCGGTGGCGAGCGGTACCAATTCCTCCCCGAGCTTGCTCGGGGAGGAATTAAGTATCGCTTGCAGCATGGATGTTCGTCCAAAGTCGGCGACTATGCGCAAGAGCAGTACCGCCGGCATTCCGCGCAATCATCCATCGAGCTGCGCAAGCCGCGCCGCTTCGTCCTCGGCGATCAGCGCGCTGATCAGCTCGTCGAGCCCGGGGCCCTCCAATATTTCGGACAGCCGGTGCAGAGTCAGGTTGATGCGGTGATCGGTCACCCGGCCCTGCGGGAAATTATAGGTGCGAATGCGTTCGGAGCGATCACCCGACCCGACCATCGACTTGCGCGCGCCGGCGCGGGCACTGGCCAGCCGTTCGCGTTCGAGCTCATAGAGGCGCGTGCGCAGCACCTTCAGCGCCTTGGCCTTGTTCTTGTGCTGCGATTTTTCGTCCTGCTGGATCACGACGAGACCGCTCGGAAGGTGGGTGATGCGAACCGCGCTGTCGGTGGTGTTGACCGACTGACCGCCCGGGCCAGACGAGCGATAGACATCGATCCGCAGATCCTTGTCGTCGATCTGGACATCAACCTCCTCGGCCTCGGGCAAGACCGCGACCGTCGCCGCCGAGGTGTGGATGCGCCCGCCGCTTTCGGTGACCGGCACGCGCTGGACGCGGTGGACGCCGCTTTCGAACTTCAACCGCGCGAACACGCCGGCCCCGGTGACGCTGGCCACCACTTCCTTATAGCCGCCGAGATCGGCCGCGCTCGCGGAAATCAATTCGACCCGCCAGCCGCGATCCTCGGCATAACGCTGATACATGCGAAACAGGTCGCCGGCGAACAAGGCCGCCTCATCGCCACCGGTGCCGGCGCGGATTTCGAGCATCGCCGAGCGCTCATCGGCCGCATCGCGCGGCAACAGACTCAGCGCGAGCGCGCGTTCGGCGTCAGGCAAGCGGGCGCGGATATCATCGGCCTCCTGAACCGCCATCGCGCGCAGTTCGGGATCGTCGGCCTCGCTATCGGCCAGTTCGGCGAGCACGCCAAGTTCGGCGCGCAACCGGCGCACTTCGCCGGCCGCCACCGCGACCGGCTCGATCTCGGCATAGTCCTTCGACAGGCGGACGAACTGGTCCGCGGCCAGATCGCCGCGCGACATCGCCGCCTGCAGCTCGTCGCGCCGCGCCTCGATCGCCGCGATCCGCTGCGATGTGATGCTCACCATCGTGCGATCAGCCCCTGAGGATTTCGATCAGGCGCGCACGCGACACCCATTGCTGCGTCTGATTGGCGAGATCCTTCAACGCGAATTCGTCGCGCGCAATCTCGTCATCGCCGATGATGACGGCGAAGCGCGCACCCGATTGATCGGCCTTGTGCATGCGCTTCTTCATATTGCCCTTATAGCTCATGTCGGCCGCAACCCCGGCCCGGCGCAACCGCGCCAGCAGATCGGTCGCCGCCGGCTCGGCCGCGGCGCCCATCGGAATGATCATCGCGGTGATCGATTCGGGCTCGGGCAGGTCGATCAGCATCGCCAGCCGCTCGATCCCCGCCGCCCAGCCCACCGCCGGGGTGGCCGGGCCGCCCAGCGCCTCGATCAGCCCGTCATAACGGCCACCGCCCAGTACGGTCCCTTGCGCACCCAGCCGATCGGTGACGAATTCGAAGGCGGTGTGGCGATAATAATCGAGCCCGCGCACCAGCCGCGCGTTACGCGTCCAGCGGACATGCGCCGAATCGAGCCCCGTCGTCACCGCCTCGAAAAAGCGCCCGGCATCGGCCGACAGGAAGGCATCGATCTCCGGCGCGGCATCGGCGATGGGCCGATCGCGCGGATCCTTCGAATCGAGGATACGCAGCGGATTCTTTTCGAGCCGATCGATGCTTTCCTGCGACAATTGATCGCGATTGGCGGAGAAGTGCGCGATCAGCGCGGCGCGCCAGGCCTCGCGCGTCTCCGCATCGCCCAGCGTGTTGAGCGTGAGCGTGACGCCGTTCTCGATCCCCAGTTCGCGGAGCAGCTGATCGGCAAAGCACAGCAACTCGATATCGGCGAGCGGCTCGGCTGCGCCGATCACCTCGGCGTCGAGCTGGTGAAACTGGCGATAGCGCCCCTTTTGCGGCCGCTCATAGCGGAACAAGGGGCCATGCGTGACGACCTTGAGCGGCGCGTGCTGCTGCCAGCCTTCGGTGAGGAAGGCACGCGAGATGCCGGCGGTGAATTCGGGCCGCAAGGTCACCGATTCGCCGCCGCGATCCTCGAACGAATACATTTCCTTCGAAACCACATCGGTCGTCTCGCCCAGCGAGCGCGCAAACACTGCGGTCGGCTCGATCACCGGCACTTCGACCCGCCCGAATCCATAGAGCCGGCGCACGCGATCGAACGTATCGACGACATGGCCGAAACGCTGCGCCTGTTCGCCCAGCATATCCTGTGTGCCCCTGATCGGGCGGGGGGTTTCTATCCTGCTCATGGGTCGCAGCCCTTAGAGCATTTGCGGCCCTGTGGGAAAGATGCCGCCGCCCCGGCGATATCGGACGCGAAACGTCGGCAATTGTGACAGATTTGCGTGATCCCCGCTTGGCAACTAATGCGGTGCAGCATAAGGGACGCGCATGAACATCGAACTCATCCCCGTGGGCGACGATCCGCCCAACAGCCTCAACGTCATCATCGAAGTGCCGGTGGGCGGCGAACCCGTAAAATACGAATTCGACAAGAAATCGGGCGCGCTGTTCGTCGACCGCATCCTGCACACGCCGATGCGTTATCCCGCCAATTACGGCTTCGTGCCGCACACGCTGTCGCCCGATGGCGATCCGCTCGATGCGTTGGTCGTCGCGCGCTCGCCCTTCGTACCGGGCTGCGTCGTGCGCGTCCGCCCGATCGCGGTGCTGAAGCTCGAAGACGAGGCCGGCGGCGACGAAAAGCTGCTGACCGTGCCGGTCGACGCGACCTTCCCTTATTATACGAATGTCGGCGAAAAAGAGCATCTGCCCGAAATCCTGATGCAGCAGATTGAGCATTTCTTCACCCACTATAAGGATCTGGAGCCCAAGAAGTGGGTCCGGATCGGTACCTGGGGCGATGCCGACGAGGCCCGCCGCGTCGTGCTCGAAGCGATCGAAGCCGCCAAGCAGGCCAAGGCCGCCGGCTGACCGTTCCAACCCCTCCCGACACGCGGGAGGGGTTATTTTTTGCGTTTGGGCTTGGGCTTGGAACGCCGGCCGGCCGCTATCGCCGGCTCGGCCCATAAGCGCATCGCATCGGCATCGTCATAGACGTCGCCAGGCGCCCGGCGATAATTCATCGTCTGCGGGATGCCATCCTTTTCACCATATACGAAGCGATCGGCGCCTTCCGCGTCCCACATCGCATCGCTGACGGCATCGGATTTGAACCAGAGTTCGCCATGCGCTGTGATGGCGAAAATCGTGCCGTCGCAATAGAGCGTCCTGCCACCCATCATCGCGCGGTGCGTGACCATGCCGATCGGCTCCAGCGCCTCGACCACCCACTCGGCGAGACCGTCATCGGCCATATCAGCCCCCCGCCAGCTTGAGCCCGACCACGCACAGGACCACGCCGAAAATCAGGCCGATCCTGATCATCGAGACCGGCTCCGTAAACCAGCACATGCCGACGATGACCGTACCGATCGCGCCGATCGCCCCCCATACCGCATAGGCCGTGCCCATCGGGATCGACCGGCTCGCAACCTCGAGAAGCCCCATCGACAGCGTCACCGACAGCAGGAAGCCACCGGTCCAGGGCAGGTTCCGGAAGCCATCGACGAAGCGCAGACAGGTAGTGAACCCCACTTCGAAACAGCCGCCGATGATCAATAATAGCCATGCCATCGATGGTTTTCCCGCCTTTTCACAAGTGATAGCCTGCCCGTCGCCGCTGCGCTAGAAGCGAGCATGGCTTCCCTTCCCAGGCTCGATCTCGGCCGCCGCGTCGCCCCGCCCCGCTTCATCGCTTTCCTGCTGATCAGCGCGATCGGCTTTGCCGTCGCGATCCGTTGGGCTGGCTGGTCGCATGCCGCATTGATCGGATTCGATGCGGGCGCGATCGTCTTCCTGCTCTCCTGTGTGCCGCTGCTCAACAATCCCCCGGACAGCATGCGCGACGCCGCAAAGCGCAACGACGCCAACCGCGTCATGCTCCTGGCGCTTACCGGCATCGTGACGAGTGTCGTCCTTGTCGCGATCGCGGTCGAGCTGGCGCAGAAGGGCAGGGCCCAGCCGCCCATCATCATCCTGGTCATCGTCACACTGCTGCTGGCGTGGCTATTCACCAATATGATCTATGCCCTTCATTATGCGCACCTGTTCTACAGCCGGAACACGGATGGCACCGCCGATGCGGCCGGGATCGATTTTTCGGGAGAATGCCCCGAACCCGATTATTGGGACTTCATCTATTTCGCCTTCACCCTGGGCATGACCTTCCAGACTTCCGATACGGCGGTTTCCAGCCCGCGCATCCGCAAGGTCGTCACCGTCCACAGCTTCGCGGCGTTCGTCTTCAACATCGGCGTGCTGGCCTTCACGATCAACGTGCTGGGCGGCGGCTGATCGTCACGCCTGATATTCGGCCGGCAGCACGGGAACCTGCCCGCGGCGCGACGCCGCGATACAGCCGCCGATGATCAGCGCCGCGCCGATCGCAGTCGTCAGGCGGACATGTTCGCCGAACAGCCAATAGCCGTAGAAGCTCGCCCACAGGATTGCCGAATATTCGACCGCGGAGAGATAATTGGCCTCCGCCCGCGCATAGGCCCAGGACAGCAGCAGCAGCGAGATGCTGGCCAGCGCCGCCGCCAATGCGATTCCGGGGAAGTGCACGACATCGGGCACATGCCCGAACCAGGGCGATAGCGAGGCGAGGCAGAGCGCGACGGTGATGTTCTGGAACAAGGCCACCTCGAACGGATCGGCAACCTGCGCCTGCCGCCGCATCAGGATGATATTATAGGCATAGCATAAGGCGGACAGCAGGATCGCGATCGCGCCGATCCCCGATTCCGGCCCCGGCGGCGCCTGCAACTGGCCCGACAGGATGATCCCCACCCCGGCCAGCCCGCATACCGATCCGACCTTGGCATTGCGCCCGATCTGTTCCTTGAGCAGCAGTGCCGCGAGCAGCAAGGCGATCAGCGGCGCGATGAAGGTCAGCGCGATCGCCTGCGCCATCGGCACCCGTGCGAGCCCCCAGAAGAACAGCCACGCCATCGCCGCCGATACGATGCCGCGCTCGGCATGCAGCTTCAGCGCGGCGCGGGTCGGCCGGCCCGGCCTGCGCAACAGCCACGGCACGCCGACAAGGACCACGCCGATGATGCTGCGCCAGAGCAGAGTATCGTAGGTGCCGATCGCCAGACTCACGCTCTTCACGACCGCGTCCATCGTCGAGAAGAAGGCGATTCCGAGCAAGGCGACCGCGAACGCGACGATTGTGGTGGAGGGAGGGGCCGCGCGCGTCATGGTCGCTCTCGTAGCGACGGGACGGGCGATCGTCACGGGGGAGTTCGGTTTCCCTTCCGTCACCCCAGCGAAGGGGTCCATCCCACATCCGTTTCAGGAGAGCCGGTTGGAGGGATGCCATCCTACGCTGGCATGACGAGAGAAGGGAAGAGCAGTGCCTCAGCTGCGCTCGATCCGCGCCGCATAGCAGCCGCGCCTGGCAAAATGGGCATGGAGATAGTCCACCGTCAGATCGCCAAAGAACCTTTCGATCAAAGGCTCCAGATCGGTGCCCGCCACAAGATCCGCATCGATCATCTCCCCGCGCGCGTTGAAGGCCCGCAGCGAGATCGGGCGAACCCGCAAAACGTCCGGAATAACGTCGATCAGTTCCACGGCCTGCTCCGCCCCTTCGCGGACGAAGATCGCATGGCTCGCGCGGTAAGGCGTATCGGCCGGCTGATGGACATAGTTCAGCAGCAACAAACGCTCGTCCGGCTCGGCGTCCCGCAGCTCGATGCGGTCCGGGAAGCCCGGTTTGGCGTCGGCGATATGGCGTTGCACACCCTTCGCCGCGAGCACTGAGTCGGACAGGCCGTAGAGATGCCGGAAGGGGGCGGGGTCGAGCCCCAGGACGCGATAAGCCATGTTCGTTCTCCCTGGATAGAGTCCGAACATCGCGGCTTACATCAAGCGCTGCACTCCGCAGCTTGCTTTGAAATCAGTTCGTCGGCATCCGCGGCGTATCGTGATCGAGCCGGTCGGACGCCGTCACAATGCTCTGCGGTACGTTCGGGAAGATCCCGTACGGCAAGGGCTTGTGCATCGCCTGCGACCAGCGTTCGAGCCATTCATTGCCGTCCGGCCCGACATAATCGTCGGGCATCTTATAGGCCGAATCCTGCATAGCCTTGTCGAGCGACACCACCTTCAGGTCGTTCCGCGCGAGGATGCGGGCGAGCGCGCCGATGCTGTCACCATTGAGCCGGCTGGCGTGGAGCAGGAAGACGAAATCGATCTCGCGGCCGAGCAGGGCGACCGAAGCCTTGCGATACCAGTCGACGGCCGCCGCGGTATAATCGATATATTGCTGGCGGATGCGCTTCGCCCCGCGCCGATCGCCGCGCTTCAGCGCATCGGCATAAGGCGGATCGAACTGCCAGTCCGAATTTTCCATCGTCACCGGCGCGATCCGATAGCCATGTGCCGACAGCCATTGCTCGAAGCCCTGCTTGGCGGCGAGCGTCGGGCCGGTTTCGAGATAGGGATAGCGATACCAACGCTCGGCCCGACCTCTGGCTGCCAGCAATTTTCCCGTAACATCGTCGCCGCGGGCGACGTCGGCGATATAGTCGGCGAGCGGCGTATCGTTGAGCGACACGTGCGAATAACTATGATTGCCAAGCTCCATGCCGGCATCGAGCCATTGCTTCAGCATATCGGTGCGCGCCTGGCGATCGGCCCGTGCGAGCTGGATCTCGTTGACGAAGCCGATCGCCACGAAATGATGCCGGCGCAGGCTGCCGAGCAATTTCTTCGTAGTCTCCTCACCCTGTTTGGTCGACGACGCCTTGCCGAAGACCGGCAGATCATCGAAGGTCAGCGCAACTTCGCCGGCCTGAGCCGGCAAAGATACAGAGAGAGCGAGGGCAGCCAGCGCCCCGATGGCAGCGAAACGGATTCTCACTCTGCTGCTTGCGCCTGCGATTCCGCTGCCTCGATCGCCGCGGCCTTTTCCTCGACCAGCTTGACGATATGCTCGATCATGTCGGCATCCTGCACCGTGTGATCGGTGACGCCCGACAGATAGACCATATGCTTGCCCGCCCCGCCGCCGGTGAGCCCGATATCGGTTTCGCGCGCCTCGCCGGGGCCGTTGACGACGCAGCCGAGCACCGACAGCGACATCGGCGTGCGGATATGCTGGAGCCGCTCCTCGAGCGCCTGCACCGTGCGGATCACGTCGAAACCCTGCCGCGCGCAGGACGGGCAGGACACGACACGCACGCCGCGATTGCGGATGCCGAGCGATTTGAGGATCTCGAAACCGACCCGCACTTCCTCTTCGGGTTCGGCCGAAAGCGAGACGCGGATCGTGTCGCCGATCCCGGCCCACAGCAGATTGCCCATGCCGATCGATGACTTGACGGTGCCGCCGATCAGCCCGCCGGCCTCGGTGATGCCAAGATGAAGCGGGCAATCGACCGCATCGGCCAGCGCCATATAGGCTGCCACGGCCAGGAACACATCCGACGCCTTCACCGCGACCTTATATTCGTGGAAATCGCGATCCTGCAGCAGCTTGATATGATCGAGCGCGCTTTCCACCAAAGCCTCGGGGCAGGGCTCGCCATATTTTTCGAGCAGATCCTTTTCGAGGCTGCCCGCGTTGACGCCGATCCGGATCGAACAGCCATTGGCCTTGGCGGCGCGCACCACCTCTGCAACGCGCTCGCTCGATCCGATATTGCCGGGATTGATGCGCAGGCAGGCGGCGCCGGCATCGGCGGCTTCGAGTGCGCGCTTATAGTGGAAATGAATGTCGGCGACGATCGGCACCCGCGACGCGCGCACGATCTGCTTGAGCGCGGCGGTCGATTCCTCGTCGGGGCAGGAAACGCGGATGATGTCGACGCCGGCATCCTCGCAGCGGCGAATCTGGTCGATCGTCGCCTTCGCATCGCTGGTCAGCGTGTTCGTCATCGTCTGGACGGTGACAGGGGCGCCGCCACCCACCGGCACGTTGCCAACCATGATCTGGCGCGATTCGCGCCGTGCTATGTCACGCCAGGGTCGAAGGGACATCGGATTCCATTCTGCAGATACAGTTGAGCGCTTTATAGGCCGGCTTTGCGTCGATATGAAGATGCTGCACCACGGAAGGCCAAAACCCACGAAATGACGGCAAAGCGCGATCATATCATCATATCGCACTGGATCAGCGCACCCGATGGCTGGACCCTGCTGATCCACGGCGGCGCCGGCCAGATTCGTCGCGAAGCGACCGATGCAGCCACCGATGCCGGGGTGCGCGACGCGTTGCGCCTTGCGCTGGAGGCGGGATCGGCGCTGCTCGCCGAGGGCAAATCGGCGCTCGATGCCGTCGAGGCGGCGGTGCGGCTGCTCGAGGACGATCCCTATTTCAACGCGGGTCGCGGCGCCGTCTTCACCGCCGACGGCGTCAACGAACTCGATGCCGCGATGATGGACGGGGCCACCCGCAGCGCCGGGGCGGTCAGCGCGATCACGCGCACCCGCAACCCGGTGTCGCTCGCCCGCGCGGTGATGGCGAAGGGCCCCCATGTGATGCTGAGTGGCGCGGGTGCCGATCGCTTCGCCGCCGAACAGGGGCTCGAACAGGTCGATCCGTCCTGGTTCCGGGTGGAGGAACGCTGGCGCCAGTTCGAGGAAATGCGCGACAGCGGCACGTTCGACGTCGACCTCAAATATGGCACGGTCGGCGCGGTCGCGCGCGACGTGCAGGGCCATCTTGCCGCCGCGACGTCGACCGGGGGCCTCACCGGCAAGCGCTGGAACCGGATCGGCGATTCGCCGGTGATCGGCGCGGGTACCTGGGCCGACGATCGCGGGGCGGCGACCTCCTGCACCGGCTCCGGCGAGCATTTCATCCGCGCGGGAGCGGCGCATGAGATTTCGAGCCGGGTGCGGCTGGCCGACGAGCCGCTCGGCCTCGCCGCCGATGCGGTGATGGACGATATCGGCTCGTTGGGCGGGACAGGCGGCGTCATCAGCATCGACGGCAGCGGCGCCGGGGGCTGGTGCTTCAACACGCCCGGCATGTATCGCGGGCTGGCCACCGCCAGCGGTGTGCTTTGCGTAGCCCTTTACGGAGACGAATGATGATCCGCCTCCTGCTTGCGTTCACTGCCTTGATCGCGGTGTCGAGCCCGGCCGCCGCCTGGTGGGAATATGGCCATGAGAGCGTCGCGACGATCGCGATGGCATCGGCGAAGCCATCGACCCAGCGCGCGATCCGCCGCCTGCTCGCGCATGATCGATTACTGGAAACGCCGACCTGCCCGGCCCGCACGGTCGAGCAAGCCTCGGTCTGGGCCGATTGCGTCAAGGGCCTCAAGGATCGCTACAGCTACGCCTATAATTGGCATTATCAGAATATCGATATCTGCAAGCCGTTCGACATCAAGGCCAATTGCCCCGACGGCAATTGCGTATCGCGCCAGATCGAGCGCGACGTGCGGCTGCTCAAGGATCGCAGCCAGCCCGAGCGGGTACGGATCGAGGCTTTGGTGTTCCTCGTCCATTTCATGGGCGACCTGCACCAGCCCTTGCATGCGGGCGACCGGCATGATCGCGGCGGCAACGACGTGAAAGCCAATTATGGCGCGATCCCGAATACCAATTTGCACAGCATCTGGGACGGCCTGCTCGCCGACCGGGCGATCTCAACGCCGCCGGGCGGCGCGAAAGGCATATTGTCCCAAGTGCCGGTTGCCGATCGCGCCGCGATGGCGAGCGGCACAGTCGAGGACTGGAGCCGCGAAAGCTGGCAGGTCGCGCATGATGCCTATGCCGCGTTGATCGGCGAGGCGTGCGGGCCGAAGCCGGATGCGCGGCCGACGTTGGACGAGGCGAAGGTGCAGACGCTGATTCCGGTGTTGCGGCTCCAGGTCGCGCGCGGCGGGCTCAGGCTGGCGCGGTTGCTCGACGAGGCTTTGGGGTGATGGGATGCACGCAAGTTCCTCCCCGGAACGGGGAGGGGGACCATGCGCAGCATGGTGGAGGGGCCTCCGCCCTCCGATCGACGCGCAAACCCCACCACCGCCTTCGGCGGTCCCCCTCCCCGTTCCGGGGAGGAATTTAGGTGCGCTATTTCCTCGATACCGAGTTCAACGGGTTCGGCGGCGAGCTGATCAGCCTGGCTTTGGTGCCCGAATATGGCGACCAGGAATATTATGTCGTGATCCCGCTCGAAACGCCGGCCGAGCCCTGGGTCGAACGGCATGTGATGCCCTATCTCGAACGCGTGCCGCCGCTGAGCTTCAACCGGCTCGATCGGGTTGCAGCGGCGCATGACATCGCCGCTTTTCTGTCGACCGACGACGATCCGGTGATCGTTGCCGACTGGCCCGAGGATATCGCCTTGTTCTGCCGATTGCTGCTGGTCGGCGCGACCGATATCGTCGACGTGCAATCGATCTGCTTCGAATTCCGCCGCACGCCGGGCTTCAGCACCGCGCGCAACAGCAAGGTGCCGCACAATGCGCTCCATGACGCGCGCGCGCTGCGCGATTTCATCCTCGACAACGAATAGGCCAATGGTGGACTTCGGGGGCCGGAATCCCTAGATCGCGCGGGCGATGATGGTTCGCTTTCACAAGATGCATGGTCTCGGCAATGATTTCGTCGTGATCGATGCGCGCGAGGCGCCCGTGGCGATGCCCACGGCGCGCGCCCGTGCGCTCGCCGATCGCCGGCGCGGCATCGGTTGCGACCAGCTCATCCTGATCGAGCCGTCGACGGTGGCCGATGCCAGGATGCGGATCTTCAATGCCGATGGCAGCGAGGTCGAAGCCTGCGGCAATGCCACCCGCTGCGTCGTCAGCTTGCTCGGCGGCAGCCCTTCGATCGAGACGCTGGGCGGCGTGCTGAGCGGCGCGAATGACGGCGATCTGGTATCGGTCGACATGGGCGAACCGCGCTTCGGCTGGGACGAGATTCCGCTCGCCTTCGCGATGGACACGATGGCTATGCCGGTCGCGTGGGACGAACTGGCGTCGCCGATGGCCGTGAATGTCGGCAATCCGCACGTCATCTTCTTCGTGCCCGACACCGATTCGGTCGATCTCGAACGGCTGGGCCCGATCATCGAAACCGATCCGCTGTTTCCCGCCCGCATCAACGTCAACGTCGCGACGATCGTCGACCGGTCGACGCTGCGGCTGCGCGTGTGGGAACGCGGTGTCGGGGTGACCCTCGCCTGCGGGACCGGCGCCTGCGCCACCGCGGTCGCCGCGATCCGCGCCGGCCATGTCGACGGGCCGGTGGCGGTGCATCTGCCCGGCGGTGCGTTGCGCATCGATTGGGCGCCCGGCGGGCCGATCACCATGTCCGGCCCCGCCACCCATGTCTTCACCGCCGAGGCCGATCTGAGCGCCTTCGGATGAATATCGTCGAGTCGAGCGCCATTGGAGGGGACGCGTCCTCCCCTCCTTCGTCATTCCCGCGAAGGCGGGAACCCATAAACTCCCACGTGCGAACCTCTTGCGGTTCCGAGAATATGGGTCCCCGCCTTCGCGGGAATGACGAAGAAAAGAGAGATAGCGAGAGGAAGGGGCGGGGCCCCGAACTGATCACGCTCGGCTGCCGGCTCAACATCGCCGAGAGCGAGACGATACGGACGCTGGCACACGATCAGGATGACCTGATCATCGTCAACAGCTGCGCCGTCACCGCCGAGGCGGTCCGCCAGACCCGCAAGGCAATTCGCAAGGCCGCGCGCGCACGCCCCGATGCCCGTATCGTCGTCACCGGCTGCGCGGCCCAGACCGAGCCGCAGACCTTCGCCGCGATGCCCGAGGTGGCCCGCGTGCTCGGCAACGCCGACAAGCAGCAGGCGGCCTTGTTCCGTTTCGTGCCCGAGCCCTCCGCCGATATCCGCGTTTCCGACATCATGGCGCTGCGCGAGACGGCGCCGCATCTGGTGTCCGGCTTCACCGATCATGCCCGCGCCTTCGTCGAAGTGCAGAATGGCTGCGATCATCGCTGCACCTTCTGCGTGATTCCCTATGGGCGCGGCAACAGCCGGTCGGTGCCGGCCGGCGCCGTGATCGATCGCATCGCCGCGCTCGTCGATCTGGGCTATGCCGAGATCGTGCTGACCGGGGTCGACCTGACCAGTTACGGCCCCGATCTGCCCGGCGCGCCATCGCTGGGCAGTCTGGTCGAGCGGATATTGCGGCATGTGCCGGGGCTGAAGCGGCTGCGGCTGTCGTCACTCGATTCGGTCGAGATCGACGACCGGCTGTTCGACCTGCTGACCGGCGAGCGCCGCGTGATGCCGCATCTCCATCTTTCACTGCAGGCCGGCGACGACATGATCCTCAAGCGGATGAAGCGCCGCCACAGCCGGGCGGAGGCGGTGGCGATCGTCGAGCGGCTGAAGGCGAAGCGGCCCGATATCGCGATCGGCGCGGACCTGATCGCGGGCTTCCCGACCGAAGACGAGGCGATGTTCGACAATAGCCTCCGCCTGATCGACGATTGCGATATCGTGTTCGGGCACGTCTTTCCTTACTCGCCGCGTGCCGGGACGCCGGCGGCGCGGATGCCGCAGGTCGATCTCGCGACGATTCGCGGGCGGGCGAAGCGGCTGCGCGAAGCGGCCGAACGCCGGCAGGCGGCGTGGGAACGCAGCCTCGACGGGACGATTCAGAACGTCCTCGTCGAGCGTGGCGGGGCCGGTCATGCGGAGAATTTCGCGCGGGTGCAGCTGCCCGATGCGACCGGGGATATGATTGGCACGGTGATCCGGGCACAGATCGATGCCGGCAGCGGGACTTTGACAGGCACGATGATATGACGGTGCAAGCCTCCCTTGCCACCGTCGCCCCCGCGAAGGCGAGAATGAACGACTGCAAGCCCCTCCCCTTCAGGGGAGGGGTTGGGGTGGGGCACCCGCGTCTCACCGAGATCAGCGTCGGTTGGGAGAAGAGGCCCCACCCCAACCCCTCCCCTGAAGGGGAGGGGCTTTTTCATATCCTTACACGCTTCTACGCGGGGATGACGGCAGAGAGAATAGTGGCATGAGCGACACCCCCTGGACCGAAAAGATCTTCGGCGGCTTCAGGCGCACGTCGGAGAAACTCGGCGAGAATCTCTCCGGCCTGTTCACCAAGGCCGCGCTCGATCGCGAGACGCTCGACGAAATCGAGGAAGCGTTGATCGCATCCGATCTTGGCCCGGCGACCGCCGCCAAGATCCGCGCGCGGCTATCGGACGAGCGCTATGACAAAGGCATCGACGAAGCCGGCGTCCGCCAGGTCGTCGCCGAGGAAATCGAGAAGATCCTGGCGCCCGTCGCCAAGCCGCTCGAGATCGAGGCATTCCCGCGGCCGCAGGTGATCCTGGTGATCGGCGTCAACGGATCAGGCAAGACGACGACGATCGCCAAGCTAGCCCATCTGCTGACCGAACAGGATTATGCGGTAATGCTGGTCGCCGGAGATACGTTCCGCGCAGCCGCGATCGGACAGCTCAAGGTGTGGGCCGACCGGATCGGCGTGCCGATCATATCCGGCAAGGAAGGCGGCGACGCGGCCGGGCTGGTGTTCGAAGGCGTCAAGCAGGGCACCGCCAAGGGCATCGACGTGCTGATTGTCGATACCGCCGGGCGCCTGCAGAACAAGACTGGCCTGATGGACGAGCTATCGAAGATACGCCGGGTGCTCGGTCGGCTGAACCCGGCCGCGCCGCACGACGTTCTGCTCGTGCTCGATGCGACGACGGGGCAGAATGCGCTGAACCAGATCGAGATCTTCAAGGAGAGCGCCGGCGTGACCGGCCTGGTGATGACCAAGCTGGACGGCACGGCGCGCGGCGGCGTGCTGGTCGCGGCGGCGGAGAAATATGGCATGCCGGTGCATGCGATCGGGATTGGCGAAGGCGTGGGTGATCTGCGCCCGTTCGATCCCGCAGAGGTGGCCCGCGCGATCGCCGGTGTCGAGAGGATCAGGAAAGCGTGATGCGTACCGAAACTGCCAAGGAACCCGGCCCTCTGGTCAAGCTGGCGATCGATCTGGGGCCGCTGCTCGTTTATCTGCTGGCCTATTGGTTCACCAAGCATGTGATATTGTCGACTGCGGCCTTCATGGGGGCCACTGCGCTTGCGATCCTCGCGTCGAAGCTGCTGCACGGTCGCATTTCGGCGATGCTGTGGTTTTCGGGCGTGATGGTGCTGGTGCTGGGCGGCCTCACCGTCTGGTTCCACGATCCGCGCTTCATTCAGATGAAGCCGACCATCTATTATCTGATGGTCTCGGCGATCCTGGCCTTTGGTATGATCACCGATCGACCCATGCTGAAGATGGTGCTGGGCCAGGCCTATCCGGGGCTGAGCGATATCGGCTGGGCCAAGCTGACGCGCAACTGGGCCCTGTTCTTCGTCGCGATGGCGATCGCCAACGAAGCGGTGTGGCGATCGACCAGCATGGATTTCTGGCTGGGCTACAAATTATGGGGTGCGATGCCGGCGACCCTGCTGTTCGCGATCGCTAACATCCCGATGCTGATGAAGCATGGCCTGTCGGCGGAAAAGGCCGAAGCCGATCCACCATTGCCGCCGCAGGGCTGATGCCTGGCCTGCTCGACGATCTGACGACGCCCGGCGACCGGGAGCGGTTCGACGAACTGCTCGTGCGGCCTGGCGTGGTGATCGAACGGATCGTGTCGACGGGGCAGGTCACGCCGGTCGAAACGCCTTATCAGCAGGCCTGGGACGAATGGGTATTGCTGGTGTCGGGCGGCGCGCAGCTGTGGATCGAGGGGCAGGAAGAGATCGCGCTGGCGCCGGGAGACCATGTGCTGATCCCGGCACAGGTGCGGCACCGCGTGCTGTGGACGCAGGCCGAGCCGCCGACGGTGTGGCTGGCGCTGCATTTTCGCGACCGCGAGGGTTCTTAGCGATAATTTTATGCAGAGGCGGTTGACCCCCATCGCACGAGCCACGATATGTTACCGATCGGTACACCCATCAGGAACCCGCGCACGATGATCGATCTGTTCTACTGGAAGACGCCCAACGGCCACAAGATCACGCTCTTTCTGGAGGAGGCCGGGGTCGATTATCGGGTCCATCCGGTGGACATTACCAAGAACGAGCAGTTCGCCCCCGATTTCCTGGCAATCGCACCGAACAATCGCATTCCCGCGATCGTCGATACCGATCCGGCCGATGGCGGCGCGCCGATCGCCTTGTTCGAATCGGGCGCGATCCTGCTCTACCTCGCCGAAAAGACCGGGCAGTTCGTACCCGCCGATGCCCGCCGCAAGGCCGAGGTTTCGCAATGGCTGTTCTGGCAGATGGGCGGGCTTGGCCCGATGGCCGGGCAGAACCACCATTTCTCCGGCGCCGCGCCGGAGAAGATCCCTTATGCGATCAACCGCTATGTGAAGGAAACCGCGCGACTATACGGCGTGCTCGACAAAAGGCTTGCCGATCGGCCGTTTGTGGCCGGCGATGACTATAGCATCGCCGACATGGCGATCTATCCTTGGATCGTCCTATACGAGCGTCAGCAGCAGGATCTGGCCGATTTCCCGAACATCCGCCGCTGGTTCGATACGATCGCGGCGCGGCCGGCCACCGCCCGCGCCTATGCCGTCGCCGAGACGGTGTAGAATGCGTCGAAATGCCCGGCATCATCGACAGAGCGTGAGCGCCGCACGGCCGGTGGTCGCTGCGGGCGAACAATTCACCCGATCCCGCTCGACAGGCTCAACCACCCCGCGTTAAGGACGGCCTATCCCCGCGTCGGGGCGGCATTTTTTGGTGCGGGGTCGTTCAGGTGCGCACGGGTAGAGTTTTCCGGCTGATGTTGGTTCCCTGTCGGAAAAATGCCCGATGAAGGCGGTTCGCTTGCTGTTCGATCGTACGGCTGTTCTGTTTCTGGGCGTCGCCGCCGGGGTAGCGATCGGCTATGCCTTCGGGATCAAACAACAGATCGAAGTGTCTGGCATCGCGCCGCCGCCGCAGCTTCCCGTGGCCGAGGCCGGCGCGGCCCCTCCGCCCGACATGGTGATGCTGAACGGGAAGCCGGCCCCCTTGCCACAGCACCCGGCGACCGCCGGTGCGACACCCCCCGGCCCTCCGGTCGTTGCCGAAACCCGCCCGATCCAGCCCGGCATCCTGGGCGCGATAGCAGCGGGCCGTCCGGTGCGGGTGGGGGTGTTTGGCGACAGCTTCGGCGACGGCGTCTGGACCGCGCTTTACAACCAGCTCAATCGCAAGGCCGGCTATCAAATTCTCAAGTTCAGCCAGCAGGCGACCGGCTTCACCCGTTATCGCACGCTCAATCTGGAAGAACATGATCGCGGCCGGCTGGCCGCGACACCGGTCGACATTGCGGTGATCTCGTTCGGGGCGAACGACATGATGGGCGTGGCCAGCGGCGGCCATGTCTATGCGCTGCTGACCCCCAACTGGCAGGCCGAGATCGGCCGGCGCGTTTCATCCTATGTCGCGATGCTGCGCGCGCAGGGGGCAATCGTCTATTGGGTCGGGCTGCCCAAGATGCGCGATGCAGCCTATGATGCCGATGTCGTGCGGATGAATGCGTTCTACCGGCAATTGATGGGCCAGCTTGGCGTACCGTTCATCGAAACCGCGCCGTACAGCGTCGATGCCGACGGCCAATATGCCGCCTACCTGCCCGATCCGGTCACTGCCAGGCCGGTGCTGATGCGCGCCAATGACGGCATCCACATGTCGGTGAACGGCTATATCCGGATCACGCGCGGGCTGGCCGGCCGTATCAGATCCTATGTCGATCGCGCGCGCGAGGCGGCCGGCAAGGGCAGCGAAACACCGCCCCCGGCTCCGGCCTTCGTGCAACCCGAGCCGCCCAGACCGCCGGTTGCCAGCCGCCCCCCCAAACCGACCCTCAAGCTCGAGGATCCGCTGGCCGACGAGCCACGGCCCGCCCGGGACACGCCGCCATCCGCGCCAAAACATGCGCCAGCCGGCAAAGGTGCACCGATCGATCTGCTGCCGCCCGGCATGCAGAGCGAGCCGGCCGACGGCAACATCAGCGGATGATCGGCCTGCTCGCCCTGATCGCGGCCGCGGGGGCGCCTGTCGTCACGTCCGATTGTGCCGGCTCGCTATGCGGCTATTCGCTGCTGCGTCCGTATTTCGAGAAGCTGGCGGCGGCGCGCGGCGGATCGGGCAAGCCGGTCCACATCCTGCAGATCGGCGACAGCCATACCGCAGGCGACGCAATCACCGGCGCCTGGCGTGACATATTGCAGGCGCGCTATGGCAGCGGCGGGCGCGGGGTGATGCCACCGGGCAAGCCGTTCAATGGCTATAACCCGCACGGCGTGAGCGTCGACATGTCGGCGGGATGGTCGATCGCCTCGATCTTCGGACCAGGATCGCAGCAGCCCCATCCACCGATCGGGCTAGCCGGCTTCAGCCTGACGTCGCAGGTCGACGGCGCGCGGATCGGGATGTCGGCCGCCGCGAACGAAGCCTTCACCCGTTTCGTGATCTGCGCAATGTCGCGGCCGGGTGCCGGCACGTTGATCATCAGCATCGGTGGGCAGAACGATCGGATGGAGCTGAACTCCTTCACGGCGCGCCCCGAATGCAAGGAGATGACCTTCGATACGCCGCAGGTCGCAGTTTCGGTGGCAGTGCAGGGCGGGCCCGTGACGATCACGAGCTGGGCAAGCTTCCGCGATGCCGGCGGCGTGGCGCTGTCGAACCTCGGCGTCGTCGGATCGCAGCTCGTCCATTTCTCGCGCAACGACGATGCCGTGATTGCGGAGGAATTGCGCAGCTATGACCCGGACCTGATCGTCGTCGCCTTCGGCACCAATGAAGGTTTCGCCCCGCGCGTCAGTCCGCAGGAATATGAGATCATCCTACGCAGCCAGATCGGGCGGCTGCGGCGGCTGGCCGGCCGCGTGCCGATCCTGCTGCTCGGCGCGCCCGATGCCCTCACCCGCCGCTCCGAATTGATGAACAATGCGCCCGCCGCGACGCCGGCCCCCTGCCTCGAGCCCGCCCCCTTGCCGCCACCGCCCGTTACGACGTCTCCACAGCAGCCGACGACGCAGAGCGGAATCGACGACGTTCTTGCAGCCCTCGACGCCCGCGCAACCCATAGCAGCGACGGTCAGCGCGTGACCGCGGCGCAGCCCGGGCCCATCGTCGCGCCACCAGTCCCGACGACAATCGGCTGGTCGCTGACCGTGCATCCGCTGTTTCCGCCAGCTGGATTGAAGGTTGTCCGCGATGTCCAGCGCAACGTCGCGCAACAGTTGCGGCTCGGCTTCTGGGATTGGGAAGCCCGGATGGGCGGGCGCTGCACCGCGGTGAGCTGGGTCAAGCTGCCGCCGCAGCGGATGCGCGGCGACTATGTGCATTATACCTCGCTGGGCGGGCAGGACATCGGATCGCGGTTGCAGGCCGATCTGGATGCCGCCGCCAATGCCATCGCGGGGCGCTGAGATGACGTCCTTCCCAAAATCTTGCCGGAGCGGGGCTGCGGCGTTCGCGCATACGGGTTTTGTTCGCGATGACGTAAATTCCTCCCCGAGCTTGCTCGGGGAGGTGGCAGCGCGAAGCGCTGACGGAGGGGCAATCCCGACCGTTGCGCAAACCCCTCCACCACCCGGCTGCGCCGGGCGGTCCCCCTCCCCGAGACAAGCTCGGGGAGGAATTTGTATTCGTGAATATGGCAGGGAACGCGGCTAGATGCTGTTTCCGACGCTGGAATTCGGGCTGTTCTTCCTGTTCGCCTTCGCGGTGGTGTGGGCGGCATCGCGCAGCAACGAATGGCGCAAGATCCTGCTGCTGCTCGGAAGCTGGGTCTTCTACGGCGCGTGGGACTGGCGGTTCGTGGCGCTGCTGATCGGGTCGGCCTTCCTGAACTGGGGGGCCGCGCGCATCGTCGATGCCGTCGAGACGCGCGGCATGCAAAAGGCGGTGGTCACGATCGGCGTGATCGCCAATCTGGGCATACTCGGCTTCTTCAAATATTATGATTTCTTCCTCGAACAGCTTGGCGGCCTGCTGACCCATATCGGGTTCGGCCGCGACCTGCCGCTGATGCAGATCGTGCTGCCAGTGGGTGTATCCTTCTTCACCTTCCAGGCGATGTCCTATCTGATCGACGTTTATCGCGGGCGGGTGAAGGCCGGCTCGCTGCTCGACATCACGTTGCTGATGTCCTTCTTCCCGCATCTCGTCGCCGGGCCGATCGTGCGTGCGTCGGACCTGCTGCCGCAATTTCGCAAGGTGCCGAAGCTCGATCGCGGCATGGTGGCGATGGCGCTGCTGCTGATCGTGTGGGGGCTGTTCAAGAAGGCGGTGGTCGCGTCCGAACTGTCGGTCAACCTCGTCGATCCGGTATTCTTCGATCCGTCGGCGCATTCGAGCCTCGATCTGCTGATGGCAGCCTATGGCTATGCGGTGCAGATCTATTGCGATTTTTCGGCCTATAGCGACATGGCGATCGGGATCGCGGCGCTGTTCGGCTATCGTTTCCCGCGCAATTTCAACCAGCCCTATCGCGCCAGCTCGCTCCAGGATTTCTGGCGGCGCTGGCATATCAGCCTGTCGAGCTGGCTGCGCGACTATCTCTACATCGGCCTCGGCGGCAATCGCGGCGGCCTGTTCATGCAGTGCCGCAACATCGCACTGACGATGCTGCTCGGCGGCTTCTGGCATGGTGCCAAATGGACCTTCCTGATCTGGGGCGGGCTCCACGGCGCGGTGCAGGTGGTCGAGACCCTGTGGCGCAAGGCGCGCCTGCCCGGCCTGCCCAGGCTGCTGGCGATCATCGTCACGTTCCACATTGTGACATTGGGCTGGATCTTCTTCCGCGCCGAAAGCTTCAGCGCGGCGATCGCCTATCTGGGCGGCATGATGCAGGGCGACTGGCGCAACACCGTCACCACGCCGTTGCTCGCCGGGCTGATGGTGCTGGGCATGGCCTATCATTTCACGCCGCCATCGATGCCGCAGCGCGTGGCGATGGGGCTGCGGCGGCTGCCGGCGCCGGCGCTCGGCGTGCTGATCGCCGCGATCATCCTGGTGATCGACAGCATGCGCTATGAAGGCGTCGCGCCCTTCATCTATTATCAGTTCTAGGAGGGCACGGATGGCGCATGATCCCCATATCCACGATCTGCCATCGCCGGTCGACCTGCCGCGGGACGCCCACTCGGCACGCCATCCCTTGCAATGGACTGCGGTGACGATCGCCGTCGCGACAGTCGCATTGCTTGTCACCAATCCGGGCGCGCTGTCCGACTGGATCGGCGAGCGCGATCCGACCCCGATCCAATTAAAGGCCTCCGAGCTTGCCGACCACTGGACCGCGCTGATGGATCAGGCCGGCATGACGGCACCGCGCCAGAAGCTCCACGCCCTCTGGAAGCAAGGCCAGGCGAAGCGGTTCGGCAACGAGGCGTCGACCGCCACGCCGTGATCAGGCGATGAGCGGCGTGACGATCGCATTGGTGGCGCGCACGACATCGGCCGGCGCCAGTCGCACCTGCAGCCCGCGCAGGCCGCCATTGACGAACACATAGGGTTCCGCCTGCGCGGCCGCCTCGATCATTGTCGGTACAGGCTTCTTCTGGCCGAACGGGCTGATCCCGCCAACATGATAAGCGGTCAGCCGTTCGGCCCGTGCGGGCGGCATCATGCGCGCCGTCTTGCCGCCGAGCACGGCTGCCGCCTTGCGCAGCGAAAGTTCGCAATCCGATGGGATGATCGCGCAGGCCGGCTTGCCGTCCACCTCGATCATCAGGGTTTTCAGCACGCGGGAAGGCGATTCGCCGAGCGCCTCGGCCGCCTGCAGGCCGACCCGTTCGCCGCCGGGCGCATATTCATAGCTTTGGACGGAGAAGGGCACGCCCGCCTTGGCGAGCGCGATCGTGGCGCGGGTGCTTCTGGACATGCCGGCCTTCTTATAACGACCGGATCCGGCCGTTAAGAGCCGCAATCAGCGGTAGAAGACGTGATCGCCGACGGTCGTCAGACGCTGACGGGTCCGGAAGAAGGCATTCGCCGGCTGGAAGGCCGCATGATAATAGATCGCGCCGGGCACAACCGGGTCGGCCGCGCCAGCCATCGCCTCGCGCGAGACTTCCACCGCCGTCGCCCAGCGATCGGTGTCGCGGCGGGGATGATAGGATGCCGTGTTGAAGAACTGGCCATGCTGGTTGGTCACCTCGCAGACCGTATCGGCGAAGCGATCCTTGCCCACGCGGTTCATGATGAGCTGCGCAACCGCGAGCTGGCCCGAGCGCGGCTGATTGCCGGCTTCGTGATGAACCACCTTTGCCATGCACTCGAGCTGTTCGTCGAGCTTGGCGGTGGCGGAAGGGGTTTCCTTGAGGAGAACCTTGTCGATCCCGTCCGCGACGACATGGTCGTCGGCGGTGATCTGGCTGGTCATTTCGTAAGCGAGAGTCGGTTCGGAAGTCGGAATAGCCGCAAAGCCCATGGCTCCTGTGGCGGCGGCAAACAACATTGCGGCCAACATGAGCGGATGTTGAGCAAGCTTAGCGGACATTCAGCACTCCAACCTATGCGCGAATGCCAACGCCCGCCCCGAACACCAAAACAAGGGGCGGCGTGCTCATTCACGACTTGTCGCGAGGGGGGCGGAAAGAGTTGTCGTGCCCCCGTACGACCGGATTTGCGCCCCTCTGATGGCCAAAGCGTAAATCCGTCAACCTATCCACGACGAGTCGTTACGCCAGCGGGACAGCCCGAGTGAGGCTGCGGACGCCGTTCAGGCCGCAGAAATCATGAAAAACGCCTTATCTTCGCCACGAAACTGTTGTGAAATTGCAATATTCGGCGGGGCGGGTCAGTAGGGATTCCAGCCCTTGTCCATTGCGACGAATCATCGCCGCACAACGGTCTGGCCGATCGAGGATGAAGATATCGTGCGACTCGCGGCCGGCGACGAACTGCAACACAAAGAGCCGGGGGTGGAAACGCCCGCTTCCGAATCCGGGTCTGTCAGCGTCGTCGATGCCGTCAGGGCATCGATGGTCAATCAGGCCGAAATGGCCTACCGCCGCGACCGCCTGCTCGCCTGGCTGGCGCTGACCGCCGGCGCCGGTATCATCTTGGCCATCCCCTTTGCCCTGCATGCGGGTTCGGAATTTTTTCTGCCGGTTACGTGCGCGCTGGTGATCGCCGTCGCGCTGGTGCCGTTGCTCGAATGGCTGGAGCGCAGGGGCATGCCTTCGGCGATCGCGTCGCTGTTCTGCGTGCTGCTGTTCCTTGTCCTGGCCAATGCCGCGATCGCATCGGTGATCGTGCCAGCGACCGACTGGTTCGCGCTGCTGCCCTCACGTATCGCATTGATCCGACACAATCTGTCGCCACTGATCGATATCTATGCCGCGTTCGAGCGGTTCGTCGATCAGACGATGGGAACGTTCGCGCGCAGTTCGGCCACCAGCGCGCGCACTGTGACGGTCGAGGCACCGAACTCGCTGTTCGATTATGTCGCGACGTCGGCGCCGCACGCGATCGTGCAGATGCTGTTCTCCACCCTGGTCGTCTATTTCTTCCTGAGCGGGTGGACGCGGATGCGCCGGCGCACGATCACCAGCCGGGGCAGCTTTTCGAGCGCGATGACGACGGCACGCGTGATCCAGGAGATGGTCGACCGCACATCGGCCTATCTCGCGACGATCACCACCGTGAACATCGGCATGGGCGTGCTTGTGTCGCTGGTGCTGTGGTTCGTGGGCATGCCGACGCCGATGATGTGGGGCGGGCTGGTCGCGATCCTCAATTATATCCCCTATTTCGGCCCCATCCTCGGGGCCGGGCTGCTGGCAATCGGGGGACTGATGACCTTCGCCGATCTCGGCTATGCGCTGGTGCCGGCGGCAATGTTCGTCGCTGTCCATCTGGTGGAGGCGAATGTGCTGACGCCCATGCTGGTCGGCCGCCGGCTGACGATCAATCCGCTGTTGATTCTGGTGGCGCTGAGCTTCTGGAGCTGGGTGTGGGGGACGGCAGGCGCGCTGCTCGCGGTGCCGCTGCTGATCATCCTGAAGACGATCCTCGACGCCGCGGGCTGGCCGGATATCACCGGCTTCCTGTTCGCCGAGGGCACTTTCACGAACGCACATGGAGATGAGGAGCCGCTCGCGCAGTCCTGGCCCGAAAAATGAGTCGCCCGGCGGTTGACACGCCACGGGGCCTCCACTAGTTCGCCCCCCACGACGCAGTAATGCGGGTGTAGCTCAGTTGGTTAGAGCGCCGGCCTGTCACGCCGGAGGTCGCGGGTTCGAGCCCCGTCACTCGCGCCACTCTTTCAATAGCTCAGGAAGAGATGGCGGCGGTCAGATTTCATCGCGCCCGTCAGATAGAACGACCGCCACGTCCGGCACGCCAACAGCCAAAGAACACCCCTGTTACCATCCCGTCTCTTCTGAGACGACCCTGGCATCGGCGCCCCCCGATCCCGCTGCGGCTCCTCATAGCTCGACACCGTTTCGAGCCGTCGGAACACCGGCGAGCCTGCGCCGCGCCCTGACCAGGCACCGGCCTTCGTCGCAGTGCCGCGTAGCCACCTTGCACCATTCAAGTCTTTGCCGCACGTTAGCCCCAGTGCGTCTTTCTCGCGCACCCGTTAGTGGTTCAATCCCGGAAGGCGCGTTCGCCATGGCTCTTGTCAAGAAATCCACGCTCGCCGCGCGCCCGGCTACACGGCCAGCCGCCACCCCGGCGAAACCGGCGAAACCGGCGGCGCGAACAGAGCGCATGCGGACGCAGGTTGCAACGAGCCAGGACGGGCTCGCCGAACGCATCGCCGCCGCCTCACAGGAGCTTGCCAGCGGCCTGACCGAAGCGGCTTCGGCTGCTGCAGAATTGCAACGCGCAATGGACCAGATTTCGAGCGGTGCGGAGGAGGCCGCCGGCGCGGCACAGGAGTCGTTGGGATTAATCGGATCGCTGACCGCCGAATTCGGCGCCGCACGCGAACGCGCCGAAGCCGCGCGGCGCCAGACCGAGTTGCTTCAATCCGCCTTTCTGGAAACGAGCGGACAGATCGACGGTTCGATCGCCGCGATCGAAATCAATGCCACGCGCCAGCTTGCCTCGGTCAAAGTCATCAGCTCGCTTGAGGCGCGCGCCGGCGATATCGGCGACATCAGCAGGATCGTCGCCGATATCTCGGATCAGACCAGCCTGCTCGCCCTCAACGCTACGATCGAGGCTGCACGCGCGGGCGATCATGGGCAAGGCTTCGCCGTCGTTGCCGACGAGGTGCGTGCGCTCGCCGAAACGTCCGAGGCGAGCGCAAGCGACGTTCAGCAGCTTTCACTCGAAGTGGTCGAACTGGTTCGCGCCGTCGCCGCCCGCATTCGCTCGGCGGCGGACCTGGCCAGCGGCGAAGCCGCTTCCGGCCGGGCGGTCGTGACGACGCTCGATGCTGCCCGTACCGATCTGGCGCGACTGTCGGAAGGCGCCCAAGCTATTCTTCAGGTGGCGATCGAGGCCGATATCGCGGCGCGCGAAGCGATCCAGGGATCGGAGCAGGTCGCCGCCGCCGCCGAGGAGCAATCCGCGGCTGCGACTGAAGCGCAGCAGGGCGTCGAGCAGCAGAGCATTTCGCTCGACCAAAGCCAGCAGACTGCGGACGAACTCGCCGCGCTGACCGAGCGACTTCAGTCGGGCGACGATATCCAAGAGTCCGCCGAACAGGTGGCCGCCGCGGCCGAGGAACTCTCTGCAACGGTTCAGGAACTGTCCGGTGCCGCAGGCCAGATCCTTGTCGCGATCGAACAGATCAGCCGCGGCGCCGAGCTTCAGGCGTCGGCGACCACCGAGGCCAACGCCGCAATGGCACAGATCGAGAAGGCAGCAAACGTGGCCCAGGGGCGCGCGCGTGAAGGCGTTGCCGGTGCGGCTTCGGTGACCACGCATATTACCGAAGGGCGGGCGACAATCGCCCGGCTTGCCGATGGCGTTGGCGCGGCGCTCGAAGAGACCCGCGCGGTGATGGGTGCGGTGGCGGGACTGAACGACGTCACCCGCAAGATCGAAAAAATCATCGATGCGCTCGCGCTCGTGGCGGTGCAGACCAACATGCTTGCGGTCAGCGGGTCGGTTGAGGCAACCCGCGCTGGCGAGGCGGGGCGGGGATTTGCCACGGTGTCGGCCGATATTCGGAAGCTCGCGCGCGACAGCGCCGCCAATGGCGAGCGCGCCCGCGACGTCGTTCGTGCGATGCAGGACGAGATCGCAACCGTCCGCCGCGACCTGGACCAGCTGGCGAGCGCTTCCGAACTCGAAGTGGTGCGAAACCGCGGCGTACTGGATCGCTTTGCCACGATCCTCGCCGACATGGCGCAGACCTCGGCCTCAAGCAGCGCGATATTTGAGGGCAGCAATACGATCCTGAACGCAGTGCGCGAGATACGCAGCGGAACCGAACAGATTGCAACCGTCGCCGAAGAGGCGTCGGCGGCAGCGGGGCAGGCGGCAAGCGCGGCAAGGCAGCAGGCACACAGCGCCGAGGATCTCGCGGCGGCGATCGAGGAAATAGCCTCGCTTGCCAGCGCTCTTCTGACCGCGAAAAGCTGACACGCCACTTATGTCATCCAGCGTGTCCGAACAGCTGCTGAGCTTCCGCGTGGGGGTGGAGTGTTTCGCTATCCCGGCGAGCGCTGTGCAGGAGGTCATCAGGCGGCCGGCAATGGTTCGCGTGCCGCATGCCCCGGCGCCGTTGGTAGGCCTTGGCAATCTGCGGGGCACGATCCTGTCGGTGGTATCGCTTGCGGCCTTGATGGAGCGCAAGGGCGGCGCCGATGGGCAGCGCGTCATCGTGCTTGGTGGTGCCGACGGCGTGGCGCTTCTCGTCGATGACGTGTCGGCGTTGATCAGCGACGAGCAGACCCGCGGCAGCGGTCGCATCGCCCGAAAGATCGATGTTCCCGGGCTGCTCGCGAGGAACTTCGTCGCGCCGCAAGCCCGATCGCACCGTGTGGCGCAGGGCCAAGCCGTCGTCGACACGTCCGCCAGTGCCGTTAGCCAGCTCATATTGCTGGGCTTCACGATCGGAGAGCAGCTGTTCGCGCTTCCGGTCGACCAGATCGACGAGGTCATCCGCCTGCCGGACAGTATCGCCTTGCTGCCGCAGTCCGACGACGCCGTGGTCGGGACGGCGGGGCACCGCGGCGCGCTGCTGCCGATATTGTCGCTGCGCCATCTGCTGATGCTGCCCGGGACCGACAGGGATGTCGTGCCCAGGATCGTGATCGCCCGCATCGGTCGCCATCGGGTCGGGCTCATTGTCGACGCGGTCAACACGATCGCCCGGGTCGATGAAGGCGCGGTCGACCTCATTCCGGCGGTGTTGGCACGGGGGGCGGGCGAGGCGCGAATAAAAGCGATTTGCCGCCTCGATGGCGGGCGGCGCCTGATCTCCGTTCTGGATGCGGGCCAGTTGTTGCGCGACGATATCATCGCGCAACTCGCAGAGGCGCAAAGCGAGGAACAGATCATGGTCGAGGCCGACAAGGCCGCTGCCGACAGCGAGCAATTTCTGATCTTCCGCATCGGCGAGGATATGTTCGGCCTTCCGGTGACGGCGGTGAGCGAAGTCGTCAGGATGCCGGAAAGCCTCGGAACGCTGCCACGCGCCCCGGCCTTCATCGAAGGGATCATGAACCTGCGCGGCCAAGCGATCCCGGTTATCGACCAACGGCGGCGCTTCGATGCGCCGGCCGATGCCAACATACGCCGCCGCGTGATTATCGTCAGCCTGGCTGACATGCAGGCCGGATTCGTGGTCGACGGCGTCTCCGACGTCGTTCGTGTCCGCCGCGACTCATTGCAGCCGGCGCCCGATCTCGGCGACGGCGCGGTCCGCATCTTCGATCGGGTGGCGATGATCGGCGCCGAGCAGCGCATGATCCTGCTGGTGGAGCCTCGCGAACTCCTCGACCGCGCCGAACGCGATCTTCTCGATGCGATGAACGCCGGAGATGCGCCGTCCGCCCCATGACCCGATTGCTGATCGTCGACGATTCTCCGCTGATGCGGCGCCTGCTCGGCGGCATTTTCGCCGCCGAGGGCGATTTCGAAATCGAAACCGCGCGCAACGGCACCGAAGCGCTCGACAAGCTGACGGCCTTCAGCCCCGATGTCGTAACCCTCGACATCCACATGCCGGGAATGGATGGGCTCGCCTGCCTCGATCGGATCATGGTCGAACGTCCCTGCCCGGTGGTGATGGTTTCCTCGTTGACGGCCGAAGGCGCTGCGGAGACGCTTGAGGCGCTTTCACTGGGCGCCGTCGCTTTCGTGGAAAAGCCCAGCGGCCCCGTTTCGATCGAGATCGAGCGGATAGCAGCGGATCTCGTCGCAACCGTGCGCGCAGCCGCGACCGCTCGCCTTTCGCGGACGCACCGGCTGAGCGAGCGGTTGCGGAAACGGGGCGAGCGGTTCATTGCGCCTTTGGCGCGGATTTCCGCTCCGGCCGGGCGTATCCGACGCAAACCCCACCAGCCGAGCCGCAAGGGCATCGTGCTGGTGGGAAGTTCGACCGGCGGCCCGCCGGCGCTGGACGCACTTCTGGCGCCGCTACCGGCGGATTTCCCATGGCCGATCGTGGTTGCGCAGCACATGCCGGCGACGTTCACCAAGGCGCTCGCCGCGCGGCTGGATCGCCTTTGCGCGCTAAGCGTAGTTGAGGTGTCCGCGCCGGTTCTGCTTGATGCGGGGACCGTATATGTCGGGCGCGGCGACGCCGACCTCATATTGGTCAGCCGTCCCACCGGCGTGATGGCAATGGCGGCACCAGCCGACGCCGCCTATCACTGGCATCCAAGCGTTGATCGCCTCGTCAGCAGCGCGATGGCGGTTGCGGAACCGGAGAGCCTTATCGGTGTATTGATGACCGGCATGGGCGCGGACGGAGCAGAGGCAATGACCAGACTTTACGGCGCCGGCGGCCAAACGATCGCCGAGGCCGAAGACAGCGCCGTCGTCTGGGGCATGCCCGGCGCTCTGGTCAAGGCAGGCGGGGCCGGGTTCGTCGTCAGTCTGCGGCGCATTGCTGCGCGCCTCATCGACCTGGTCCTGACCGCATGAACGTACGGTCGCCGCCGGCCCAGCCGGATTGGCCCGCGTTGTCCGGTGACGAACTGCGCCGGCTGACTGACTTTCTGTACCAGAAAACAGGAATGATTTTCGGCGAAAACAAGCGATATTATATCGAAAGGCGCGTCAACCAGCGGATCGCCGAGACAGGAGCCTCGGGTTTCCGCAGCTATTTCCCGCACCTGGTGGCCGAGCCGGCCGAACATGAGGCTCTGATCAACGCCTTCACGATCAACGAGACCTATTTTTATCGCGAAGAGCATCAGCTTGCGGCGCTGAGCCGCGACATCCTTCCGTCACTGACGCAGGGGCGGAAACCCGGGGACCTCATTCGCATCTGGTCGATGCCATGTTCGAGCGGTGAAGAACCGTATTCGATCGCAATCTGGCTGCTCGAAAACTGGCCGCTGGTCGACGCGTTTCATATCGAGATCGTCGGTTCGGATATCGACACCGCCGCGATCCTGCAGGCCGGCGCCGGAATCTACGGCGAACGGTCGCTGTCGCGCCTGCCCGCCGACATCGTCGATCGCTATTTCGAACCGAAACAGGGCCACACGCGCAAGATCATCGACGATATTCGCGAATCGGTGCACTTTGTTCCGGTCAATCTGGTCGAGAAAGATGCGATGATCCGGATGGGGCGATTCGACGTGATATTCTGTCGCAACCTGCTCATCTATTTCGACGACGCCTCGCGTCTGGCCGCTGCCGGCCATCTTTTCGACAGCCTCAATCCGGGCGGCTACCTCTGCCTGGGACATACCGAATCGATGGCGCGGATCAGCGACCGTTTCGCGATGGCTCGCTTTGACGACGCGATCGTCTATCGTCGGCCCTGATGGATGACCTGCTCGAACAATTCGTGATCGAGTCGCGCGACCTAATCGCGGAGGGACATGTCCATCTTGCGGTGTTGGAGCGCAGGCCCGACGAGCGCGCCGCGATCGACGGCGCGTTCCGCGCCGTCCACACGCTCAAAGGATCCGTCGCGATCTTCGATATGGTGCCTGCGCTGCGCGCCCTTCATGCCGCCGAAGACGTGCTCGACAAGGTCAGAAGTGGCGCGGCGCGTCTGGGAGGCGCGCAAATTGCTGCACTCATCGACACGCTCGACCAATCCGATCGCTGGGTCGAGGCGATCGAGCATGACGGTACCCTCCCCGCGGCCGCAGCGACGGACTCGGCGGTGCTTGTCGCGAGGCTCGGCGGAGCGCAGGTAGCCGCACGAACCGAAGGCCCCGCGATGGTCGAGGATTGGGCGCTGGCGCTGGCAGGCGAACTGGGCGACACGCGTCCGGCCGGTGCCTTGGTGGCGTTCTGCTACGAACCCGACCCAGACTGCTTTTTTCGCGGAGACGATCCGCTAGCCGTGGTCGCGGCCGTCCCCGACCTCGCCGCATTCGATATCGCCGCCCGCGAGCCGTTTCCGCCGCTGAGCGAGGTTGAACCGTTTCGCTGCAACATGCGACTGACCGGCATCTCGGCAGCGTCGCGCGAAGCGGTCCAGGCCGCATTTCGCCTTGTCGCCGATCAGGTTCGCATCGCCGGCGTACCGGCAACATTCCCGCTAATCGCGCCGCCACGTTCCGATCCCGCCGCAGTCGGGCGGTCGTTCAGGGTCGATGCCGCGCGGATCGATGCCATTGCCGACGGCGTTGGCGAGCTGGTGGTCGCGACGAATGCGCTCCGGCAGGTCGCGCAGCGCGCCGAACGGGTCGAACCCACGATCGCCGCCGACATCCGCTCGGTGCAGGACACCCTGGACCGGATCGTCGGCGAGATGCGCGGCGCAGTCACGGCTGTCCGCATGGTCTCGATCGCCCCCACGCTGCGACGGTTGCCGCGCATGGTGCGGGAGCTGGCTACCGCTACCGGTCGTGATGTCGCGCTGACGATGCAAGGTGAAACCACCGAGATCGACAAAGCGATTGCCGATGAGCTCTTCGAGCCGCTGCTCCATCTCGTGCGCAATGCCGTCGACCATGGCATCGAACTCGCCGCGGAACGCGCCGCGGCCGGGAAGCCGACACAGGGGATGATTACACTTTCGGTCGCCGTACATGGCCGGCAGGTCGAGATCCGGCTGCGCGACGACGGTCGGGGAATCAATCCGGCCCGCATCCGAGAAGTGGCGGTCGCCCGGGGATTGCTCGTGGCGGAGGCGGCGGAAGCGCTTGACGATGATACCGCCCGCCGACTGATCTTTGCGCCCGGTTTTTCGACCACTACCAACGTGACGGACGTTTCGGGGCGCGGTGTGGGAATGGACGCCGTTCAAGCCGCAATCGAACGGCTTGGCGGACGCATCGAACTCACCAGCGTGGTGGGTGAAGGAACGACGATCGCGCTCCTGCTGCCACTCCACGCGATCACCACCAAATTGCTCATCGTCGAAGTCGGAGATGACCGCTTCGGGGTGCCGCTCGAGCACATAATCGAGACTGCCACGCTCGACCGCTCGGCTGTTTTTCCGATCGGACGCGGACGCGCCTGCGTTCATCGCAACCGAACGCTGCCGCTGCTCAGCCTCGCCCATTTGCTCGACCACACGGCCGCCGAGCGCGGAGAAACGAAGCTGATCGTCATGGGAACCGGAACCGACGCCGTCGGTATTACCGTCACTGCCTTCAAGGATCGCATCGACGCCATGGTTCGCCCCCCGCGCGGATTGCTCGCACATGTCAGCGGAATCACCGGGACGACGTTGCTCGGCGATGGTGGCGTGCTGCTGGTGCTCGACTTGCCAGGGCTCGCGGCATGAGTGTTGTGCACGACGGTGAGCAGATCCGGCTTGTCGGAGCCTGTCCGGTCGAGGATGCAGAAACAATGCTTGCCCGGCTTCAGCAAGCGCCGGACACAATCGTAAATCTCACAGAGTGTACACATATGCACGCTGCCGTCGCGCAGGCCTTGTTAGTATCGGGCGCGACGACGACGGGCACATCGACAGGATTTCTTGCCGAATGGCTATTGCCTTCGCTCGCGCGACAATCAAATGCCCGCTCCTCTATCGGCAGAAGCGCCGATGACTTATGAAACCGACAAGCGTGGTCTATGGACCACTTCTGGAGAATAAGAATGCCCGTGACCGTGATGATTGTCGATGATAGCAAACTTGCGCGGATCGTCGCAGGCAAAGCCCTCGCCGAACTGCAGCCGGACTGGGTACGAATCGAAGCGGGAAGCGCCGCGCAGGCACTCGACATCGTCGCGGGACAGACCATCGATGTTGCTTTGATCGACTATAATATGGTTGAAATGGACGGGCTCCAGCTTGCCGGAAGGCTTCGCGAGCTGTTTCCCGTCATGCCGATGGCGATCATTACCGCCAATATTCAGGACGAGATCATAGCCGGCGCGCGCGCGATCAGTACGACGTTCGTTCCGAAGCCCGTAAATGCTGACGGGCTGCGGGGCTTTGTTTCGGGTGCTGCGCTACGTCTGCGGGCCGCGAAGTCATGATTCCCGTCGAGGTCGCGCTCGGCGAACTTGAGCGGGACGCGCTGACCGAAATCGTGAATATCGGCGTGAGCCGCGCGGCTTCCAACTTGCGGAAGATGGTCGGGGATCAGGTGTCGCTGTCGGTGCCATCGATCGAGGTTGTCACTCAGCGGCGCGCGGCTCGCCTGATCAGCGAGCGCGAAATCGTCCAACTCGTCGCGATACGGCAGGATTTCAACGGGGCTTTTTCCGGTCGCGCCCTGCTGATCTTCCCCGAAACCAACAGCCTCGAGCTGGTCCGCGCGGTAACCGGCGATGAGCTATCGCCTCAGGAACTGATCGAGATGGAGCATGAGGCGCTCGCCGAGACCGGCAATATCATCCTCAATTCCTGTCTGGCCACCATGGCCAATATGCTGCGCCGTTCGCTGGTGATGACGATTCCCGAGGTATTGCGCGGCGACGGCGCACTGATGTTTGATATCGAGGAAGGAAAGGCGTCCGACGGTCTTGTGCTGTTCCTCTATATCGATTTTGCGGTACGGCGCCGCGATATACGGGGCTATATCGCGATGTTGATGGACATGCCCGCACTCACGATCCTGAAGGGCTTGCTCGACGAATTTATCGAACGTGTCACGGGCGATGATTCTTGATTGACAGGCTGCCTTCATGCCGTTGAGCGACGGGGAAGAACCGCACCGCGCGCTGTTCGCGGCGGCGGGGGCCAGCGGCACCTGGGACTGGGATATCCTTCGGAACCGGCTCTTCGTGGACGAAGCGTTTGCCGAACTGTACGGGCTCGATCCGCGTGAGGGGCGCGCAGGACTTCCCGTAAAGGCGTTTTTCAGCGCGATCCACCCGGATGACAGGGCCCGCATGCGTATTGCCGTCGCGGGCATATTAGGGGGAGCGGAGCTCTTTTCAAAGGAGTTCCGGATCGTCCTTCCCGATGAGACGAGTCTGTGGGTGCATGCGCGTGGCCATTGCCAGCGCGACGACGACGAACAGCCTCTGCATTTTTCGGGTGTCCTCGTTGATGTGACCGAGCGCAAGCGCACGGAGGAACGACTGCGTATCGCGCAGAGCGCCGGCGGCGTCGGAACGTTCGAATATGTCGATGGGTTCGCCACTGTCTCCGTCTCTGAACAGTTCTGCCGCCTGCTCGGCTTGCATCCGACGAGCGTCCTGCCGGTTCGCACCATCAACAGTGTTGTTGTATCGGGCAGCGATCCAATCATCCCCGAAGCCGAACAAGGCGCTGCCTCGACCATCGAGCCACTGCACGGGGAATTCGAGATCGTGCGCAGGGACGACGGCGCGCCGCGCTGGATCGCGCGCAGAGGCGAAATCGTCCGCGATCTCGGCACGGGCTTCCGTTTCGTGGGCGTCATTTACGATGTTACGGCCGCCAAGGATGCCGAGCACGCCCTGCGCGCGCTCAACGACAATCTCGAAAGCCGCGTTCTCGAAGAGATCGCCGTCCGCCAGCAGGCCGAGGAAGCCTTGCGGCAGGCACAGAAGATGGAGGCGGTAGGACAATTGACCGGTGGCATCGCGCATGACTTCAACAATCTGCTGACAATTATCATTGGGAATATAGACACCGTCACCCGTCGGTTTGGCGCCGCCGCCGATCCGCGCATCAAACGCTCGCTCGAGAATGCGCTCAAGGGCGCGGAGCGCGCCGCCGCCCTCACGCAGCGGCTGCTTGCCTTTTCACGCCAGCAGCCGCTTGCCCCCAAGCAAATTCATGTCGGGCGTCTGATCGCCGGGATGTCCGACCTCCTGAAACGGACGATCACCGAAGTCATAAGCACCGAGATCGTTTCGGACCCCGATTTGTGGAGCGTCAATGTCGACCCCAATCAACTCGAGAATGCGATCCTCAATCTCGTCGTGAACGCCCGCGACGCCATGGTCGATGGTGGCGCGCTTCGGGTCGAGGCGGAAAATGCGCTACTCGGTGGAGCCGAAGCGGGCCGGCTCCAATTGACGGCAGGCCATTATGTCGTCGTGAGCGTCACCGATACGGGTTCTGGCATGTCCCCCGCAACTCTGGCGCGGGCTTGCGATCCCTTCTTCACAACCAAGGATGTCGGAAAGGGCACGGGTCTTGGGCTTTCAATGGTCTATGGCTTTATCCAGCAAACTGGCGGTCAGGTGGATATTGCCTCGACTTTGGGAGAGGGCACGCGGATTTGCCTATACCTTCCGGCGCATTTGGACGCAGCGGGAGAGGAGCCAGTGATCCTCGACGAGTTTGCCGCGATGGGGAGCGCCACGGAGACGATTCTCGTCGTTGAGGATGACGACGACGTACGCGCCTACACGGTCGAGATGCTGCGGGAACTCGGCTATCGCGTGGTCGAGGCGCATGATCCACTCTCCGCGCTTCGCCTGCTCGAACGGCAGGATGAGCCGATCAAGCTCCTGTTCACCGATGTCGTCATGCCGGGCATGTCGGGACGCGAACTGGTCGAGGCGGCACGGGCGCTCCAGCCCGATTTGCGCGTGCTTTACGCATCGGGCTATCCGCGCGATGCGATCACCCAGGCAGGTCGACTCGACGAAGGCGTTGAACTTCTCTCGAAGCCATTCACTTTTCTTTCGTTGTCGCAGCGTGTGCGTGAATTGATCGAACGACCCTGACGGACCAAGGTCCCGTGCATCGGCTGAGGGATGAGTATCGCGGCGTAACCATTACGCCAATCCGACGGTAAGACAGTTTCTCTGCGCCTTCTTAACCTGGATCAAGCGGATTGCGCGCTATCGTACAGCAGCCTTTAGATGTGCCGTGCGTTCTTCCATCTGATCCAACGGGAAGGACAGATAATGCCAGCAACTTCGTTCACCGATGCAATCGCTTTGCTCAAGGCCGATCACCGAAAGGTCGAAGGTCTGTTCGAACAATATGAAAAAGCGGCCAGTGACGGCACCAAGAAGAAGATCGCACATCAGATCTGCACCGAATTGAAAATCCATACTCTGATTGAGGAAAAAATCTTCTATCCGGCGTTCCGAGGGAAAATCGAAGACGACACGCTCGACGAGGCCTATGTCGAGCATGATGGCGCCAAGCTTCTCGTCAACGACATCGAGGCCGGCTCGCCCGGCGACGAATACTACGATGCGAAGGTCAGGGTTCTATCCGAAGAGATCAAGCACCATGTCCACGAGGAGGAAATGCCGCGCGAGGGCATGTTTGCGCAATGCCGCGAGACGGATGTGGATCTGGTCGTTCTGCGCGACCGCATGATGTCGTTGAAGGACGAACTGATGGAACAGGCCGAAACCTCGGGTTTGCCGGCGGCTAAAGCCACGACCGTGAAACTTCAGTTGGCCTGAGCCATCGCGGAAATCATTGCGAAATGCCGTAAGAGGAGGCTCCGATGGCCAGCAAATTCGCGATGATTACCGGCGCGTCGCGCGGCGTTGGCTATTATCTCGCCTGCCTCGCTGCGGAAAACGATTATGATCTGGTGATCGCGGGCGAGGACGCCATCATCGATGGCGCCGCGGCCGACCTGCGCAACTATCGTGTCGACGTCCGTGCGGTCGCAGCAGATATTCCCCCAGCCGAATATGTGGACGGCCTGCTGGCCGCCGCAGATGGCAGGCCGATCGATATCCTGTGCATCGATGCCAGCGGCCATCCGGAACCGCCGGATTTTGCCGGCCCAAGAAGGTCCGGCGCCAGTGCGGCGATGGTCGAATTGCTTCGAAGCATCCTCAGCGGCATGGCGGTCCGCAAATCAGGCAAGGTGCTGATAACCGCTTCAGTGGCTGTCTCAGCAAGCGGGTTCAATGCGGAGCGCTCTCGCGCCGCGATGTTGGCCTCCGCATTGAGGGCCGAACTCGCCCCCTCCAGAGGCGTGACCGTTACCGCGCTGATGGCCGACACCGGTCGCGATGGGGTCGATATGTTCCATATTGCCACTGACGGTTGGGAGGCAGCAATGGCGGGTAAAGTCGGCGTCGTTTCGGGGACTGTCGGCGCTTCTGTGTCCCCCTGCTCACGATGATCCGCAACCAGCCGCACCCCAAAGCTTATTGCGCGGGGTAGAGCCTTGATGAGATGGCCGAAGAGCAACGACCTGCGTTGGTGTGGGTTGAGATCGAAAGTCGAAACCTTGTCTCGGCACGGTTTCGGGCAATCAGTCGCCACCGGTCAGATACAGATAATGGGATGAAAACTCGCCCCGCCGGGCCAGCGCGTCGGCATCGAGAATTTCAACCACCGATGATCGAAAAATGCAGATTCGCTTCTCACGCAACTGGCGCAGCACGCGGTTGACATGAATGTTGGTCAGCCCGCAGATTTCAGCGAGATCGATCTGGGTGAGGCCGAGCGCAAAGCGATGACCGTTGCTGAGCCCGACGGCGCGCAGGCGCGCCTCGGTTTCGCAAAGGAAATGGGCCACCCGGCCCATGGCATCGAGCCGCCCGACACGAAACAGCCATGCGCGGTGCATCGCCGCATCCAGCAGCGTCGAAAACCAGAGCTTGCGGCAGAGCTGCGGTTGTTCCGCGACAATCCGGTCGAGAGCAACGTGTGGAATCACAGCCACTGTCGCGCCCGTAAGCGTTGCGACGTCATGATCGAGCTTCGTCAGCGGAAAGCCATGCAGGTCGACAAAATCGCCCGGTACCTGCATCGCGACGAGCTGGCGATGGCCCTGGCGGTTGTCGATATAGCGGCACATGAGGCCGTCAATGAGCAGCAGGCTTCGATCGAGACGCTCGCCTTCGCGGACGATGATGTGGCGCGCGCCAAGGGTCAGCACTTCGGAGATCGCTCCTTCGATCGTCGCCCGTTCGGCGGGTTCGAGGGAGACCGTGCGATCGCGTAGAAACTTTTCGGTCAACATCGCGTGCACGTCCGTCTTGTCGGCGGCCGGCGGCCGCGATCAATTCTCGCAATGGCTAACGCGGACGGGTCCCGCCTGATCCGTACCCTCGCCACATTCGGCTTGCCGCAGGTTAATTTGCACGTCGCCGCGCACCCAAACGCTCCATGGCGGGTTTATATGCCAACACCGCATATGAGAGGCTTCCCATGCCACCCCATCGTATTTCCGCGACGCCTGCAACGGATTCGCAATTTCGGACCGACAGTTTCCAGCGCGGGCTCGCGCGCTGGAACCGCGAACGTCTGCGGCCGGGATTTCCTGTCGAGGATTGGCAGCAAAATCTCGATCGCGACGCGCGGATGCTGCGGCTCGAAGGGGGATTCCTGGAAGAGCTGCGCGCGGAGGTGAAAGCCGAAGCTGCCGATATTCCGACCGATCCGGCAGATTTTGTCATATGGTTCGAACGGCTGAAGGAGGTCGGCCCCGGCCAGGGCGATCCCCTCTTCCCCTGGCTGGCCGAGGTGGCGACCGCTGAACAACTGCGCTGGTTCTTCGAGCAGGAGGCTGCGGGCGAAGCCGGCTTCGACGATCTTGTGGCCTATACACAGGTCAAAATGCCGGTGGGGCCCAAGCTCGAACTTGCGCGCAACTATTGGGATGAGATGGGACGCGGCAACGCCAAGGGCATGCATGGTCCGATGCTCGATGCCCTCGTCGAGACGATGGAGGTCACACCCTCGATCGATACGACGGTGTGGGAAAGCCTTGCGCTGGCAAACGCTATGACGGCGATGGCAACCGCCCGGCGCTATGCGTGGCATTCGGTCGGCGCGCTTGGCGTGATCGAACTGACCGCCCCTGGGCGGTCAGCCTGTGTTGCGCAGGGGCTTCGCCGGATCGGCCTAAGCGATAGGGAACGGCGCTATTTCGACCTTCATGCCGTGCTCGACGTCAAGCATAGCGCCGACTGGAACCGAGAGGCACTCTTGCCTGCCATCGCCGAGGATCCAGCGCGTGCGACCGCCATCGCCGAGGGCGCACTGATCCGTTTGCGGTGCGGCGCCCGTTGCTTCGATCGATATCGATCGCTGTTGTGGCAATCCTGACGGCAATTCTGTCGACAAGCGACAACGTGGAGCGAGGCAAGTAACGAGCATAGTGCCGGGTAGCCCCGTCTCACCATCGTCACTTGCCATTGGCCGCTGTGCGCCGGACAAGGCATGCATGTCGTCAGCCCCTGCACGTTCCCGCTATCCATGAGCCTGGACCTCGTCGGGCTGCGCAAAGCGCATGGCGGCCGCGCCGCGGTCGACAATGTCAGCCTGTCGATCGCGCCCGGCACCTTGCTTGCGCTGGTCGGGCCTTCGGGTTCGGGCAAGACGAGCCTGCTCAAGATGATCAACGGGCTGGTCCTGTCCGATGCCGGATCGGTGCGAATCGATGGTGTCGACGTCCGCGATGCACACGCCGCCGAACTGCGCCGCCGGATCGGCTATGTGATCCAGGGCATCGGCCTGTTCCCACATATGACCGTCGCCGAGAATATCGCGATCGTGCCCCGGTTGATCGGCATGCCCCTCCCCGAGCGCTCGGCGCGGATAGCGGAGTTGCTGGCGCTGGTGGCGCTGCCGCAGGATATGGCGTCGCGCTATCCGCGGCAATTGTCGGGCGGACAGGCGCAGCGTGTGGGCGTCGCTCGCGCGCTGGCGGCGCGACCAGCGATCATGCTGATGGACGAGCCGTTCGGCGCGCTCGATCCGGTGACGCGCGACGAGCTGGGGCAGGCCTATCGCAGGCTGCATGACGATCTCGGCCTGACGACGATCATGGTGACGCACGATATGACCGAAGCACTGCTGCTCGCCGACAGGATCGTCGTGCTGCACGAAGGCCGCATCCGCGCCGATGCGACGCCCGCACAACTGATCGCAGGCCATCCCGATCCGATCGTCGCGGAACTGATCGCGATACCGCGCCGACAGGCCGAACGGCTGGCGGCGCTGCGATGAATGCCCCGTTAACCGAAGCCGTCGGCGAGCTGCCGGCGCTGATCGCAGCGCATCTGCTGCTCAGCGGCTGCGCGGTGGCGATCGGCACTGCGATCGGGCTGCCGCTCGCAATCTGGGCGGCGGCCAGCCGGCGCGTCAGAATTCCGCTGCTGGCATTGGCCGGCCTGGTGCAGACGATCCCGGCGCTGGCGTTGCTCGCCTTATTCTATCCGCTGCTGCTCGCGACGGGGCGGCTGACCGGCACCGCGATCCCCGCGCTCGGCTTCCTCCCGGCGCTGATCGCGCTCAGCCTCTACGCGCTGCTGCCTGTGGTGCGGAACGGGCTTGCGGCGATCATCGGGCTCGATCCGAACGTGATCGAGGCGGCGGACGGGATCGGCATGACACGGTGGCAAAGGCTGAGGTTGATCGAGCTGCCGCTGGGGGCACCAATCATCCTCGCCGGCATCCGCACGGCGAGCGTCTGGACGATCGGTGCGGCGACGCTGGCGACCACGGTCGGCCAGGCGAGCCTGGGCAATCTGATCTTTTCGGGCCTGCAGACCGAAAACTGGATCCGCGTGCTGGTGGGTTGCACGGCATCGGCGGTGCTCGCGCTGACCGCCGATGGGCTGCTCGCGCTGATCGAGCACGGCGTGGCGAGACGATCGCGGTGGCGGACATGGCTGGGCATCGGTCTGTTGGGCGCGGGCATGGCGCTTGCTTTGCTGCCGCTGGCAGCGGGCCAGAGCAGCCGCGGCACCATCATGATCGGCGCCAAGAATTTTTCCGAACAATATATTCTCGCCAGCGTGATCGAAACGAAGCTGCGCGCCGCCGGCTTCGCGACGACGCGGCGCGACGACCTCGGATCGGCGGTCGCCTATCGCGCGCTCGCGGCCGGCGATATCGATGTCTATGTCGATTATAGCGGCACCTTGTGGGCGAATGTGCTCGGCCGCACCGATATCCCGCCCGCCGCAACGATGCGGCGCGCGCTCACGACTGAATTGCGCCGGCGCGACGGCGTCGAACTGCTGGGCGGCCTTGGCTTCGAAAACGCTTATGTGCTGGCGATGCGCAAGGACAAGGCGGCGACGCTCGGCATTCGATCGCTCGACGATCTCGCAGCGGCCGCGCCGCGGCTGCACATGGCGAGCGACATCGAATTTCTGAGCCGGCCCGAATGGCGATCGGTGGTGGCAAGCTATGGCATCCGGTTCGCGGGCCAGAAATCCTACAACCCGACCTTCATGTATCGCGCCGTGGCCGACGGATCGGCCGACGTCATATCCGCTTTCTCATCGGACGGCCGCATCCCGGCGCTCGGCCTGACGATCCTCTCCGATCCGCGCGGCGCGCTGCCGAGCTATGAGGCGGTGCTGCTGCTATCCCCGAAACGCGCCCATGACCGGGCCTTCATTGCCACGCTGAGGCCGCTGATCGGCGCCATCCCGATCGATCGCATGCAGAAGGCGAACCTGATGGTCGATCGCGACACCGACAAAAGCACCCCGGCTGAAGCGGCACGCTGGCTGGTGCGACGAAAGTAGCTGCTCTCAGGGCAGTTTGACGATCGACAGCCAGAATGTTTCGACCGACTGCACGACGTGCATGAACTGATCGAGGTCGAGCGGCTTGGTGACGTAGCAGTTCGCGCCGATCTCATAGCTCTCGACGATATCGCGCTCGGCCGACGAAGACGTCATCACCACGATCGGGATGACCTCAAGATTGGCATCCCCCTTGATCGCGCTGAGCACCTCCCGCCCCGACATGCCGGGCAGGTTGAGATCGAGCAGGATCAAATCGGGCCGGGCAGCATCGGTATATTCGCCGGTGCGCCGCAGGAATCGCATCGCTTCATCGCCGTCGCTGACATGGTGCAGCCGATTGTGCAATTTGATGTCACGCATCGATTCGCGGACGAGCATCGCATCGCCCGGATTGTCCTCGACCAGCAATATGTTGACGTATTCGTCAGACGCCATCGATAGTCTCCTGTAAGATCGGCAAGGTGAAGTGGAAGGTGGTCCCCGACCGGCCATCGGATTCGATGCCAATCGTCCCGCCCGCGTTCTCGACGATGCGGCGGCACAAAGCGAGGCCGATACCTGTGCCACCCGGATCCCCCTCGCCCCCGCGCTTCAGCCGCTGGAAGATCTGGAAAACCTTTTCGTGAAAGCGCGGCTCGATCCCGATGCCATTGTCGCGCACGAAGAAGCGCGCGAATCCGTCCGCGACTTCCGATACGCCGATCTCGATCCGCGGCGGCGCATCCGAACGATAGCGCAGCGCGTTGCCGATCAGATTCTGGAACAGCTGATTCGCGGCGACGGGGCTGATCCGCATGACAGGAAGATCGGGGCTGACGACCAGTTCCGCTTCGGTGGCGGCGAGACGATCGACCAGCAGCCGTCGCACATGCGTGATCGCGGCGGCGACCTCGCAGCGGCTATCGGCCGCCATCGGCTGCCGGAGGCGGGAATAGACCAGAAGATCGTCGATCAGGCGCTGCATCCGGCGCGCGCCATCGACGACATATCCGAACATGAGCCGACCATCATCATCGAGATGGACCGCATAGCGGCGCTCGATCAGCTGCGTGTAGCTGGTGATCATCCGCAGCGGCTCCTGCAGATCGTGCGACGCAGCATAAGCAAATTGTTCGAGTTCGGCATTCGAGCGTTCAAGGTCGCGCGCGTAAGATTGTGCCGCCGCCAGCATGTCGCGGCGTTCCTGAACGTCGGTATTGGATCCGAACCATTTGGTAATGCGGCCATCCCGATCACGAAGCGGCAGCGCCCGCGTATCGAACCAGCGCCATTCGCCGTCGAACCGCCGCAGCCGGATTTCGAAAGCCAATGGCGTTCCATTTTCCAGCGACTGTCTCCAGCCCGCCCGGGCGGTCTCCCGGTCATCGGGATGCAGCAGGCCGAGCAACCCAGCGCCCGACAGTTCAGCGATGGAGCGACCGGTATATTCCGTCCATCTGTCGCTGAGATAATCGGGATATCCGTTAAGATCGCTGGTCCAAATCAGCTGCGGTACCGAATTTGCGACTTCCCGGATACGCGACTCGCTGGCTGCCAGCGCGCCGACGAGCTCGACCAGATCGGAGATATCGCGCGCAATTCTGGAGATGCCGACCACACGGCCGGTACTGTTGCGGACCGGCGAAACCGCCATCGACACGGCGATCGTTGTCCCGTCGCGCCGGCACCGGCTGGTTTCGAAGGCCGGGATGGTTTCGCCCGATTCGATACGCCCGAAGATGAGCGCCTCCTCCGCCCGCCGGTCCTGCGGCACCAACATCATGCTGTTCCGCCCTATCAGTTCGTCGGCCGTGAAACCGAAGATCCTCTCCGCACTGGCATTGACCGATTGCATCGTGCCGTCGAGCGACTCGCTGATGATGGCATCAATGCTTGAAGCAACGATCGCCTTTTGCAGATCTTGCAGGCCCTCGATCCTCCGCCGGATCGAAATATCGACGAGCGACACCAGAATCAGCTTCCGGTCCGACATGTCGATCGGCGTGAGCGCAATTTCGAGCGGCACGAGATCGCCGTTGCTGCGCGTGCCGTACACGTCACGCCCTGCCCCCATCTCCCGGCTGCCGCCCTCCGCAACGAACGTTTCGCGCAACCTGGCATGATCCTGGCGCACCGTTTGCGGCACCAGTTTGTCAACATTCATGGCTTCCAGCTCGCGCCGGGCCCAACCGAATAGATCCGCAGCGGCACGGTTCGCCGAATTGATCCGTCCGTCGCGCTCGACGAGCAGATAGGCGATCGGTGCCTGATCCAGCAAAAGCACAAAATGATCGGCGCTTTGGCGCGCATAAGCGGCACTGTGTGCCTTCGCCTCGATCGCGGCCAGCGCCGCGCCTATCCCCGCAGCGCTCATCGCCACCAGCAACAAGGTGGACAAGTCCATCATATCGACATGGTGCCGATAGTGCATGAAAAGGCCGCCACCGGTTACGGCGATCGGCCCGATCACCGCCACCAGGATCAGGAACCGCAGCGATCGCCCCTCCGCCGAGCGCACGATCAGCCGATCAAACAGAGCCAGTTTCGGATTCAGGAGGACGGCGCCAACGTCCAGCACGATCAGGAGCAAGGCTGTCGGCAGCGGCATGAGCCCCAGCCCCCCCGCCGGCGTGACCGGGCCCAGCCACGGAATCGTCGACATGCGCTGCAACGGCATCCCGAGCGCGAAGATCGCCGCCGCCACGACCAACGGCATCACGGGGCGTTCGCGCTGCAGCAAAGCAGCGGCTATCGCCAGCGCGACGAGGCTCAGCGACGCGGCCGGCGGCGGCGGCGAAAACCACCGGTCGGGTGGGGCATCGGGAAAGAATATTAGGGAGGAAAATACCATTATTGCGACAAAGCACGACAGAAACAACGCCCATCTCGGGCCTCGCCCCGGGCGTGCTGTGACAAAAAGCGCCGCGCTCAACAGAAAGAGTGATGTTAAGGCAAGTGGTCTCGCCGCTGGCCAGCCCGGCACGATCCGGCGGAATATATCTATGTCAAAGCCCCATCCGAGAAGGGCCAAAACGACGATTGTTAGCGCCGTTCCCGCTGCAACGCAGCAAACTGCGCCAGGGTGAAAGCTTAATCGGTTGTTCAAATCTTTTTGTTGGTCCCCGAGCACTTCTCCCTGCTAGCATAGTAATCCATTTCAGTACTCAAAATATCGGACTTTAGGGGATTATACGGAGCGGATATTACGATAGAGCGGGTATAGGCTTCGTCTCTTATGGTCGGTCGTCGGTTTAACGTCGTTTCCGGCTAGGGTGGGTAGCAATGCGATCATCTGGTAAGCGCGTATTCTTGTCTCGGGCGCTGTCTCGGCCACGCTTCTCGGCGATCACGCACGGATGACGATCGTGCCGGCATCCGATCCCGCGCTGAATGACGTAGCAGAGCAGCTATATGACCTGCGAAGATCCTGTCAGACGCTGGAAGACCGGATCGCGGCCTCTGCGGAAAAGTTCGACAATCTCGTGCGAGCCGCGGCGGTCGCGGCCGTGTTCGTCGATGCCGATCTGGCGATATCGGATTTCACGCCGAACGCCGCGCGCCTTTTCGATCTGAATGACGCCGATATCGGGCGGACCGTTTCGGGCCTGGGCTGCAGGATCGCCTTCGATCAATTCAACGATTCTATCAGGCAGGTCATCACCTCCCGCACCCCGTTCGAACGCGACGTGCTCCAGATCGACGGAGGATGGCTCGCGATGCGTGTCCACCCTTGTGAATCTGCTGATCCGCGGGCGCGTGGCGGCGCGATCATCATATTCCGCGATATCCAGTCCTTGAAAATCGCCCAAGCCGGCCTCGAGAAGCGCAGCACCGACCTTCAAAGCTTTGCCTATGCGGTCTCGCACGATCTGCAGGAGCCGGCACGAATGATCATCAGCTTCTCCGAACTGATCGAGCGCCGCTACGGAAACGGGCAGGATGAGACGCAGCAATCCTACCTGGAGCAGATCCGATCGGGCGGTCGCCGGCTGCGCGACATGCTCGACAGTCTGCTGCGTTATTCGCGGGTCGACACGCGCGGCGCGCCGATGACCGATTTCCCGCTGGATCGGGCTCTGGCCGCGGCGCGCGAGACGCTGTCCGACCGGATCGCCCGGGAAGACGCCTCCTTCGAGGTCGCGCCCCTGCCATCGGTCTGGGGCGACGAGGCTCAACTCCGCTGGGTGTTGCGCGAGCTGATCGAAAATGCCCTCAAATTCCGGTCCGACCGCAGACCCCATCTGCGGATTCAGGCCGGACGGCGCAGTGATGGACTGTGGCGGATCGCAGTGTCGGACAATGGGATCGGCATCGGCGGCGGCCAGGCCGAGAATGCATTCCGTATTTTCAAGCGGCTTCGCGATCACGCCGCGGGCCATGGCGTGGGCGCGGGACTCGCGGTGGTAGCCCGTATCGTCGAGCGCCATGGCGGCGAAATCCAGGCCGAGTCGGCCGAGGATGGTGGTACAACCCTGTGGTTTACGCTGCACGGACACGCACCGGCGCCATCAGCTGCGAGGGCTCTAAATGCCGGCTAAGAGCATGCTCCGCGGTCGCCCCGTCAGGCTGATAGTTCTGTGCCGCGGCGCCCACGAAATGCTGTTGATCAAAGACCTGCTGATGGAAGCCACCGAGGTGCGGTTCGATTGCCAACGGGTGGAAGATCTGACCGCACTGGACACGATGATGTCTGAACGCGCGGCGCGGGCCGATGCGATATTGGCGTGGATCGCGCAGCCTTCAGCGGAGGAGGAAATAGCGCTGCGGCACATCGCCTCTGCCGCACCGCATATACCGCTGCTGCTGAGCACCGAATTTCCGAACGCCGAATCCGCGGTACGCTGGGCAAGCTTTGGCATTCAGGATCTGGTTCCTCGCGACGGGTTGCGCCCCGAAACGCTTGCCAACGCCATCATGTTCGCGATCGCGCGGTCACTGCGAAACGCCCGCGCCGGGCATGACGAGCTGACCGCGCTACCCACCCGGGCGATCTGGCAGGACCGGCTTTCGCACGCGCTGCGTCGCAGTCGGCGCAACAACAGCCTGATGGCGATGATGGTCATCGATATCGACGACTTCAAACAGGTGAACGATGTGCTGGGGCACGATATCGGCGACGCCTTTTTGATCGAAATCGGGCACCGAATTCGCGCGACCGTTCGTTCGCGCGACACCGTGGCGCGCATCGGCGGCGACGAATTTGCCATCCTGCTGGAAGATGTGCCCTTCGCCGAGGCCGCCCTGCGCGTGGCGCGCAAGATCATTCGCGCCGTGGCCGAGCCGGTGGTGCTCGCACGGGCGAGCCTGAAGGCCGCGGTCAGCATCGGCATCGCCATTCTCGACCCGGACCAACCCAACCTTGATGCGGATTGGGCGCATCAGGCGTCCGACATTGCCCTTTACGACGCCAAACGACTGGGCAAAAATCAGTACAGCGTTTTTACCGCTGATATGGACCGCGCGCTACTGAGCAGCCTGCAACTGGACAGCGATTTGCTCGACGGCGTGGAGGCCGATGAATTCGTCTTCTACTATCAACCAATGGTCAGCACCGACACCGGCCATCTCGAAGGATTCGAAGCCCTGCTGCGGTGGGAGCGCGCTTCGGGCGAAATCGTCGCACCGGATGAATTTCTTCCCGCACTCGAACGGCTCGGCTTGATGGACAGAATCAGCCGCACCTTATTTGCACGGGCACTCGATCAGTTGGGAAACTGGCGAACTCTCACCGGGGCTCCGCTTTCGATGCACGTCAATCTTTCGGCAACGCAGCTGATCGACCAGCATTTCTCGGACATGCTGCTTGGCCTGATCGCGCATGCCGACCTTCCACCGTCGGCGCTGACGATCGAACTCACCGAAACAGTGGCATTCCGCTATGGCGCGCTGATCGAAGGCGAGTTCGCGCGGCTGCGGCGGCACGGCGTGCGGTTCGCGATCGACGATTTCGGCACCGGCTATAATTCGATGACCTATCTCAAGCAGTTTCAGCCAGATGTCGTGAAGATCGACCGCAGCTTTATCGCGACTATGAACGAGTCGCGTGTCGACGCCGCGATCGTGCGCGCGCAATCGGTGATGGCGGAATCGCTGGGGATCGACGCGATCGCAGAGGGCGTCGAGACAGCCGAGCAGCTCGATGCGCTTCGGCTGATGCGCGGCGTCAACTTCATCCAGGGCTATCTGACCGGCCGGCCGATGTCCGCCGCCGATCTCGAGCGCGACTATATTCCGTTGCGCGAAATGCTGCACGATCGACGCCCGCAGATGATCCGTTGATCTATTCAGGACATTCGCACTCCGGAGCGCGAAAGCGGCACCTTCAAAATCGCAAATGTACATCGGCGTACGCTTAATTTATGTTATCCTCAGGGGGAGCGAAGACCCCGGGCCCGAAGGGGCCATAAGGAGAGCGATGGACATGGACAGACTCACAATCGTCTCGGTGGACGGGCATGCCCAGATGCCACCCGAAGCCTGGCCGAAATATCTCGACAAGCGCTATCACGATTCCCTGCCGGGCCTGATCGAGGAAAACCGCAGCTACACGCAGATCACCGCGCATTTCACGCAGCGGCTGCACAACACCCATCTCCTCGACATATTCGACACGGAAAAGGCGCTGAGCAATGGCGGCGGCTACGGCGTATGGGATCGCAAGATCCGCATTCAGGAGATGGACCGCGAGGGCATCGCCGGCGAATTCGTCCATAGCGGCGATGCACGCGCCGCCGGGCTTTTCTACCAGTCTTCGAACTGGACGCACACGATGGACGTCGCTCAGGCCGGCGTGAAGGCCTATAATCGCTGGCTGCTCGATGAATTCGGCCCCGATTCGGATCGCTTGTTCCTGATCGCTAATATCGGCTCGGCGCCCTGGCGCGACATGGATGAACTGCTCGCGGAACTCGACTGGATCGCCGACAACGGCTTCAAGGCAACATCGGTGCCCGGCTACGTCGCCTATCCCGGCCAGCCACCGCTGTTCGATCGATATTGGGATCCATTCTGGGCCCGGTGCCAGGAACGCGACATCACCTTGTGGATGCACGCCGGCCAGGGTGAAGGCCAGGGCGAGCTCGGCGCCATCTTCCAGCGCATCGGCGTGCAGGTCGGCGAAGAAGAAGGGAATGTCGGCAAGGCGATCGATCGGCTGCGCAACGAGTTCTTCAAGGGCAAGATCTTCTCAAGCATCAAGCCGCGCCGGGCGACCTGGCAGATCATGATGGGCGGTGTCTTCGATCGTTTCCCCAAGCTGCGGCTCATGCTCAGCGAGATCTATGGCGACTGGCTCGGCCCGACGTTCAAATATCTCGACGCGCAGTTCGAACAGCATCGGGACAGCATCGCCGCCAAGTTGAAGCCGAGCGAATATTACAAGGCGCATTGCATGAACGGCCTGTCGTTCATCCGCCGCTGCGAAGTCGACCTGCGGCATGACCTCGGTGTCGAGCGCCTGGCGTTCGGGCGCGACTATCCGCACGGCGAAGGTACATGGCCCAACACGATTCCCTGGCTGCGGGATGCGCTGGGCGGGATCCCGCGGGATGAAGCGATCGGCATCATGGGCGGCAACGCCATGCGGTTCCTGGGGCTCGACAAGACGAAGCTCGATGCGATCGCGCAGCGGATCGGCCCGTCGACGGATGCGATCTTCGGTGAGCATCCGCCACTGCCCGACGACCTGATCGCGCATTTCGACAACCGCGCACAATATCTGGCCCAGCCCGAGCGCGAGACGCGCGTCCCGGAGATGGACCGCGCGATGAAGGAAGACCTCTGGCGCGCCAAGGTCTTCGCCTGACGCGCGGCGCGCGGCCCGGCGGCAACGATGGCGGACAAGGGCCCGTCATCGTTGCCGCGGCCTATCATTGGAGCAGGCAATGGCAGAGCTGCAGCGCTCACGCCATTGTCGGTGCCGTGAAATCCCTTGGGAAAAGGTTGCAGAATGGAAGAGCTCATCATCGCGTCCGCGGACAGTCACGCGGGCATGCCGTCCGAACTCTGGCCGGAATATCTCGACAGGAAATATCACAAATATCTCCGGCGTCTGCACGACGAAAAGGATCTGTTCTCCGGCACGATGCAGCTGCTCTGCAACATGCGCATGTCGGACGAAGCGAGGCCGGTCTTCGACAAGGACGGATGCTTCGACCGCGGACAGGGCGGCCTTTGGGACCTTGACGTCCGCCTGCAGGAGATGGACCGCGAAGGCATCGCCGCCGAGCTTGTCTTCCCGGGCGATTTTCGCGCCGTCGACATGTTCTGGAACACCGTCAACGGGACCTATGCGCTGCCGGCTGTCGATGCTGGTGCGCGCGGGCACAATCGCTGGTGTTCCGACACGTTCGGGAGCGCGAAAGATCGCCTGCTGATGATTGGCGCGCCACTGTCGGGCATCGATCGGCAAAGCGTGCTCGATGAGGCCGACTACATGGCCGATCATGGCTTCGCAGGCGTTTTTACCCCCTGCTACTGTGCATTGCCGACCCAGATTCCGGTTTTCGAATCCGACTGGGATCCGGTGTTCGCCGCTTATGCCGAGCGCAACCTGGCCCTCATCACCCACGCCGGATACGGCATGCCGCAAGGCTTCATGCACTCGGAAGTCGAAACCGCGGCCGCAGAGATCAAGGCGGAGGGCGGAGGGCCGCAGGAACTGGTCAGGAAGCTGGTGACCACCGTGTTCAACGACGGCGGCGTCTTCGGAGATCTGCGCGCGCGCCAGGGGATGTGGCAGTTCATGCTGAGCGGCGTGTTCGATCGCCACCCGACGCTCAGGATGATGGTGACCGAAGTTCGCGCCGACTGGATCCCGGCAACGCTGGCGTTGCTCGACCGGGTCTGGGAACAGAATCGCGACAGCTTGCCCGCCAAACGTCGCCCCAGCGAATATTGGGGGGTAAACTGCATCGCCGGACTGTCGTTCATGAACAAGGCCGAGCTGGACATGCGCGACGAGATCGGCGTCGATACGATGGCGTTCGGGCGCGACTATCCGCATATCGAAGGCACCTGGCCCAACAGCAACGACTATTTTTCGGACATGTTTCAAGGCGTGCCGGAGAGCGAAGTCCGGGCGATGCTCGGCGAAAATCTGATACGCTTCCTTCGCCTCGACCGCGCGCATCTGGCCGACATTGCGGCGCGTATCGCGGCGCCCACATACGAGCAGCTTATCAGGGGTGGCGCGCTTTCTCCCGCGCTGAAAAGCCATCTGAGCGATCGCTGCGGCTACAGCAAGCCGGCGGAGCGCGACCGGCGCATCGCGGAGGTGGAGCCGATGCTGACACGCGACATTCCGCGCCTCGTCGCAGCCGGTTCGGCTTATCGGTGAGTCGGCCGATCGGCGTACTATCGGCTATGATGGACCGGCGCGCCCGCGGACTGATGTACTGTGCTGTTGGAGCGGGCGAAGGGAATCGAACCCTCCTAGCTAGCTTGGAAGGCTAGAGCATTACCACTATGCTACGCCCGCATTTTCAAGCACTTAGTGCCCGGTTGGGCGCCTCGTTTTACAGAGCGTTTTACGAGCCCTTGCTTGTGACACTTCCCTTAAGGCCTCTCGATGCGTCCGTCAAACGAGATGCCGATTTCCTTCTGAAGCCTTTAGCAACTTCCAGAGCGACGTCGAACGGCACGCCGCCGCAAGCGTCGATAGCTTCCTTTGCCGCCAACCAAACCTTTGGGTTACGCACCGCAGTCAGAAAATCATGGGCTCGCATTGTGAGGCCTTCAACACGAATATCTTCGTCGCCGGATGCCGCGCGCTCGGCCGTACCGATCAGCAAACCACCTTCGATCATAAGCTCGGCATGGTAAGAAATCTCGGCTGCGCTGAAGCCATTGATTTCGCAGTCGCGCATCAAGACGGGAGTGGTGGGGATGTCGTCGACCCAGAGCAAGATTTCCCTCAATAGGCCGATGTCGCGCTTCATAATCAAACCTTCTGGCGCGCAATGCGCCTCGCCATCGAGATCACGACGGCAGCATCGTCGACGTACACCTGCCGGATGCGCTCGACGCTCTCAACCGACCAGGCGGCGGCGCGGGCGATTTCTTCGTTCGAGAGGCCGGCGCGGCAAAGGTGGGTGACGAAGGTGCCGCGGCAATCGTGGAGGTGCTTGCGCTTGGGGGCGATGCCCAGCTCGGCGTTGCCGGGCTGCTCGATGCCGCCTTTCTTGGTGATCGCATTCACAGCTTCGGTCAGGCTCTCGGGCTTCCACGGCGCGCCGCGCGCGCCGACCAGCAGGTTGCGGACGCCTTCCTTGCGGGGCAGCGCGCGCAGTTCGTCGATCAGTTCGGCGAGGGCGGGGAACATCGGGATTACCGCGCGGCGCCGGCGGCCCCGGCTTTTCTTCGCGGCGGTGCGGATGATCGCATGGTCGAAGACTTCGTCGAGCGTGACGGCGGCCAGATCGCCGCGGCGCATGCCGGTCAAGGTAGCGAGGCGGATGATGTCATAGATTCTCGGGCGCTTCAGTTCGTCGGCCGCTGCCTTCGCCTTCTTCATGTCGTCATCGGTCCAGATAATCTCGGCGCGATCGGAACCATGATAAAGTTGGGGAATATCCTTCGCGACGTTGATGCGCACCTTCGCGCGGAGCCGGGCCCATTCGAGCAGCTCGGCCAGAACAGTGATGCCGACATCGGCTGCACGCGGGGTGGAGGCGCGGCTGTCGCGCCACGCCACGACGATCGCGACCATGCGCGGATCGTCCCACGCGGCGAGGGTCGACCGGCCCCATTTGGCATCGATCAAATCAAGCGATCCGCCCCACAGCGCACGGGTCGATGGGGCAAGAGCCCGCCATTCCGGGCTGGCGGTCGCGAGATCGACACCATTGCCGCGCCAGCCCCGGATCATGGCGCGCAGGATCCTTTCATCGGGCGCGGTGGCGGCCTTCATCTTCTCGCCGATCGAGGTCACTTCCGCCTTGCCGAGCTTCGGCTTGTTCGGGCCTTCGGCCTTCATGACGCAGGGGCCGCCGCGCCAGGCGTAGACGTACCAGCGAATCGGCTTGCCCGGCTTCGCTATGCGAACGAAGTGGACGCCTTCGATATCACTCACCAGATGCTCTCCGGAGTCACATCCTCGCCGGTGCGAAGATCGATGATCGATCGAATGTCGCGTGGCAGCGTTTTGCCGTGGGCGGCTGCTTCTTCGATGGTGTCGAAGCTATCGACGAAGTCGCCCCAGCCCCCGCTCGGATAGCAGTCGTTAAATGCGAACAGCGCAAATTGCTTCAGGTCGCTCAAATCAGTCCCTCGCGCTGGCAGCGGTCGAATTCGCTCTCCGCCGGCTTGGGCAGTGCCCGCGCTTCGACGACGCGAATCGTGCCGTCAGGCGACACCTCGATGCCGGCGACGTCAAGGCCGCAATCCCGCGCGGTCTCGATCACATGGCGGATCGCGACCTTGCCGGGATAGGCGGATTTGGCGGCAGCGCCCCTCATGGCAGATCGTGGCACCGCGACAGGCGGCGGATATATTGGTCCATCGGCATGCGCCCGGCGTCGCGATCCTCGGCGGCCCATTGTCGCTTGAGGCGCTGGGCCGATCGGGCGGCGCGCACGCCGATATCGGTATCGCGGATGCGGCCGTTGCGGGTGACGCTGACGGCCATCTCAAGCGGCGCGAGCTGGCGGCCGCGGATGCGCCAGCGATCGTGGAACGCATTCTTGTGATCGGTGCAGCAAAAGAGCTGGCTGTTCTGCCGGGGCGCGAAGGGCGCCATGCACTCCGCACAGGCTGGCAATGGCCGCGCAGGGGCGGTCTTTTCAGCGTCGGCGATTTCCGGGCGGGCGTGGTCCACGGCTCAGGCGCTCTTAGCCAGCGTCGCGGCGTATTCTTCCTCCGTAGGAAGCGCGTCGATCCACGCGAAGGCCGCCGCTCTTGCAGCCTCATGGTCGGGAGCCGGCGGGAAAGTCATATCGTTTTGCCAGTCGCCTGCGTCGAAGAACGCATCGATGGCTCCATCCGGTTCGAAATGGATCGTCACCTCGATGTTCCGGTATATCCAGATTTCCTCGGGGCAACCGCAGTCAGCGTTCGGGTTGGCTGCAGAGAGGTGTGGCGCGCCGCTCATCATGCCCACCCTTCGAGATAGCGGCTGAGCGCGCGGAGCAACTGTTTGCGCTCGCCGTCGATCTCGGCCGCAGGCAGCGCTTCGAGCGCCATCTTAAGCGCATCAGCGAACTTCTCGATCGGCTCGACCATGTGATCGAACATCGTGTGGCCATGGTCGCCCTCGCGGGCGTAGCGCAGCAGCTCGGTCGATGCTTCGGTGGCGGCGTGGGCGGCGGCGATCGCCAGCCATTGCGGATCGCTCGGGACGATGTCGGGATCCTCCCCGCGCAGCTTGGCGGTGCCGCGTTCGAAGGCGGCGATCAGGCGGCGGTCACCCTGCAGGGTTTCCTCGGCCAGCGCGTCGCCGGCAACGCCGAGCACGGCCTCGATTTCGAGCGGGGTGAGCGGGCGGATGTGGCGGGTCATGCCGCAGGGCCGATAAGGGCTAGAAGGGCGTCCGCGTCGGAAAGGACAATGGACTGGTATTCCGGTGTTTGCTCATCCCAAACAGGCATGATACGCCGCCCGCTAACACCCGTCATGCGGTCTCGAAGGCGATCGTGCAGAAGGCGCGCCACAGCCAACCGATCCACCTTCGCGGGTTCGGGCGGAGGCATGATGCCCGGTCTCATGCCGCTGTCACGGCCTGTAAGGCGTTGATGCCAGTTGAATAGTGCGGCAGCGGTACTGATCGTGTGGTGTTTGGCCTTTTCGATATCGCCACGAACGGCAGCGTCTGCCGCCTTCTGTGCGAGGTAGCCAATCAACCAGAACCAATCGAATGGCGTCTTTCCGGCATCGTGATCGACGCTCCAGCGAGCGCGCTGGTGAAACGCCTCTCGCGTAACGCCTTCGGTGAAGTTCGCGGTTTCGGGTGTGTCGCGGTCTTTCAGAAGACGAAGGATTGCTTCGATTGCGGCTTCGTGAACCCATATTTCGCGGTTGAGGCCCCTGACGGAATAACCGACGCTGCTGGGTGTCTCTCGTATTTCTGCAGCGATTAGCTTGACCGCGTCATCTGCGACTGGTTGCCCCTCGATCATGCCGCGATCCTTTCGGCATCACGCGCCGCCCGCTCGCGCGCGATCAGCGTGCCGCGCACCATGTGGAACGGGCCGTCGCTGAAGCGCTCGTGCCACCACAGCATGGCGGCGGTGCAGTCGCGGCGGTTGGCGAGGAAATCGTTGTGCGGATCGGCGGCGGCCGTGGCATGCAGGCGGCGCAGCGCGATGCGCAGGGTTTCGATCATCGCGTGGCGATCGAAGGCAAAGTCATGCTCCGGCAGGCGAAAGGCGGCGGCTTCGCGCCAGACGGCGACGACGGCCGTCATCGCGGCGATGCCGCGGGCGGCAGCTTCGGGGGTGAGCTTGTTCGCGGCGACGGCTTCGGGATAGCCGGCCACGCGATCGGCGAGCAGCAGCTCGGCGCACTCGGCCAGCGAGCGCCATTCGTGGGCGTGAAGCGGCGGGCTCATTTGAAGAACCCGCCGGCGATGAGGATGAAGAAGATCAACGCGAAATTGCGGAGCGCGTGGAACGCGTTGTATTTGCGCGGCAGCTTCGTCCCCGGCTCGACCATCGGATCGCCATGGATCGAGCAGCTGACCAGAAGGCTCACGCTGTACAGGATGATGATCGTCCATTGCGGCCAATGCCACAGGCTGGTGTCGATGATCATGCGGGATCTCCGACATAGAGCATGACGGGCGGATGGCCGGTGCCGACGATTCGCAGCATGATCTTCGCGCCGGACAGGATCGCGCGGAGTTCGGCTGGCGTCGGCTCCCAGGCCGAGACCATGCACGGCAAGTCGCCGTTCACTTCGTCGCGGATCGGGAGGCCAAGGCATGGGCCGCTGGTTTCCGGCGTCCAGCCTGCGGGGGCGCCAAGCACGCGGGTGCAGCCGGCGATGCGGGCGATGATCATGCCGCCACCCGCAGCGCCGGCAGCAATTGCCGGTCCCAACAGATGCCGTAGGTTTCGACCAGGCCGTTGCGCACGAGCATCTGGCGCTGAACGCTGTGCGTCCGTGCCATCAGCGCGTGGAAGGCTTCGGGGGTCAGGATGCCGGGTTCGCGGCAGGCGCGGGCGAAGGCGCGGCAATCGCGGTGGAGCGCGGCTTCCGGCGTCCAGCCCAGCGCGTTGGGCGATATCCGGGTACGGGCGCGGTACCAGGCTTCGAAGACGATCGCCGGCAGCGGCGCATGCGCCGCCTTGGGCGTCTCGGCCGGTTCAGGGGCAGGGGCAGGCTTGGGATTGGGTGGACGTCGCATGGTGGCCTCCGTCGTGGTGACGGCGGCTAAAACACCATATTGGTGCTATCGTGTCAACACCAATATGGTGTTACTGATCGTCCCACTGATCCAACTTCGACTTCGGAAAAACAGTGTGCCCAAAGGTTATGGCAACGCATCGTGTGTGGATCACGGCTCTGAGCTGCCGGAAATGATATTCGGTTGGGTCAGTCACGGTGGCGGGAGAGCTATCGTCGTCTTCGTCCGTCAGATCGCCGAGCCGGCCGAGAATGTGGAGTTCGCCGAAACCGGCCTTGAGCAGCAGAGCGTCGGTTGGCGACAAGGGAACTTCGAACTGGGGCGGCTCGCCCGGTAGCCAGAATATCGCCGCCTCGATCTCTTGTCCGGTGGTGACCGTGATAATGCGTTTGACCCCATAGGCGTTAGACGCGGGGATCTTTTGCTTTTTGACATTCCAGTAACCAATCGGAATGGCCTTAACGCCAGTCAGGTCAATCGTCAGCAGGTTGTGGTCGGCGTCGTAGCTGATCGCGTCATTCGGAACAGGTGTGCGAATATAGATCTTGTCGAGATCGCCGACCGCAGCCCGCTTGGCCTGCGCAAGGCGTGCCGAATAGGCCGCCGAACTTTCGAACTCTGACTTTGAGGAAGTGGCGTCGCCGAGAAGGCGGTGAAGAAGCCCGTTTGACGGCACTAGCGAGGCGACATGTTCGACGAACGACTGACAGTTATTGATCGGCGATAGCAAGGTCTGCTGCTTCAAAAACGCTTGCGCAAACGGCATCGGCTTTGCCGGAAGCTTTTTGGGTGCGGCAAGCGACGGCGTGGCGCAGATGAGGGCGACCGTCAGCCCGATGCGGAGACTCTCGCGCCTCACCCAAGCAAGTCCGAAAGGCTCATCACCCGGTCGATGCGCGTGATTTCGTCGATGGATATCCTGAAGGTGATCGGCGGAGTGTATTGTTCAAGTTCGATATAGGCCGCCGTCTTCCGCACTAGACGCTTCACTAAGGCCGCGCGGGCACGTTGCCCATCGTCATCATCGCCTCTGGCGCGAAGGTAGACCACGACGTTGTCTCCGATTCGCGCCGGACGCTTCGTCTCGGCGAGGATTATCTCGCCCTCATCATATTTCGGCGCCATCGACTGACCGACGACGTACAACGCATAAGCGTCGGCGCGACCGTTCAGGATCACTGGTCGCTTAGCATACCCCACGACATCCCCCTGGTTGAGATGGGTTTGCTCCACCGCTTCGCCATCGATCATCTTGGGTGCGCCAAGCGCTGTCCCGTAGATCGGCAGATCTTCGTGCATCCGTTCTGCCGACGGGCCTTCAAGGAGCACCGGTTTAGCGTTCGGAGGCGGGCTCTCGCCTGAGATGATCGCTGCGGGAGAAATTTCGAAGGCCGCTGCGAACCTCTCTATCCAATCGAGCGTCAGGCGTCGCATCCCTTTTTCTAGCTTCTCGATCTGTTGCGCAGATGTGCCCATGCGTTCGGCAAGCTGGGGCCGCGACCAGCCGGCGCTCTTTCGCAGTTGCATGAGATTGTTTTCGGCCACGCCGCATTCTGCACCAATTCGGTGCGTTTCTGCCACGCGCCAATTTGGTGTTGACAACGGTGTTATAACAACACCATTATGGTGTCTAACGGAGGTCATCGAATGGCGACGCTGGGTGAATGGCTGGATGAAGAGAACGTGCCGGTCGTCGTCTTTGCCGTGCGCATCGGTCGATCTCCGCAGGCTGTGCGGCGGTACGTGAACGGTGAGAGGATCCCGGACAGGGAAACCATGCCGCTGATTGTCGCTGAGACGGGCGGCAAGGTCACAGCGAACGATTTCTTCGGGATCGGCACGTCGTCTTCCGCAGAGGAGGCCGCGTAGATGGGCGATCTCGGAAACGCGGGGCGCGTTGCCCGCTCTTCAGGCTGTGCCTGTATCCTTACGCAATTCGAGCACGCCGTTGGCTGCCTCGGACAAAGCGAGCAACAGGTTGGCGGGCAGCCGGAAGCCCATCGGGCCGACCTGCTCGCTGACAACCAGCATATCGGCGCCGCCATTGGTGCCTGGCCGCAGCAGGATCTCGGAAATCCCGTCAACGATCCGATCCGCGCCACCTTCCATGGTGACGGCGACGCTCGCGAGTTTGTTGGCGAGGGCCAGAGCGGTTGCGCCGTCCATCCGGACGGTGCGCAGTCGCCCGTCGATCGGCACGCGCAGGGCAACGATCCCGCGATCGGCCGTAACCTCCATTGGTTGACCTTTGTTGATGGCCATTGGGTTCCCCTTTCATGCTGCCCGGCGGGATGTCGGGGCATGGACCGCGGGCTGTCAAGGGAGGCCGCGTAGATGGCCACCGGGTCAACAAAGCGGGTTGTCGCGGATCGCGCGCGGATCGTCCGGAAAGGATGTTCCGGTGTCGAGTTGGATCGCCTTGAGCGTGGAGAGCAGGAACAATGCCTGAACGAAATCCATCCGGACCTCATGAAAACCGTCCGGATTGCGAAACTGAACCGCGAGCTGATCGGGGCGCCGCTTCGCATCCAGTTCGATCCGGCATCCCAGTATATGATCCGCGCGTACCGGCCGGACGGCCGCGCCGGTAGCAAATTCGCCGTAAATTCTCGCGGTTTCCGACATCGTCTTTCCCCTTCGGTCGCTGTTCGCACCACGACTGTAGCCGATGCCGGGGGCGAGACAATCGCCCCCGGCGAAGGCGCATAGCCATGGGCTGGGGGGCCATCATCGACTTCCTGATCGGCGGTGTGACCGTCGTCGCCGGGATGACTTTCGCCACGATCGCGATTGTCTGGATCGGCGAGCAGACCGGAATCGCGATCGACCAGATGTTCGGCGTTGGCGGCCCGTGGGAGGCGGAGCGGCGGCGCGAAGAGCAGCCCCCCCATCCGGCTGACGAAGACAGGCGGCGCTTCGGCGCTGATGCGATATGTGCCGTTGTGGACCATGCGGAGCCTTCTGCATGAGTGCGGTGCAGCAAATCCACGGCAAGCGGCGATCATTTGCCGTTTCTGACGCGCTTTCCACGCTGGGCGCCGACCTGGCGAAGATCCGCGAGGAAGACGGGCTGACCTGGGCCGATGTCGGCCGGGTGCTCGGCAAGTCGGACGATCGCGCGGCGGACTATGCCAAGGCGATCAGCGAAATGCCGGTCTCGGCGTTCCTGCTCGGCCTGCGCGAATGGAACGGCCGGTTCGGCGGGCGGGTGCTGGCGATGATCGGCCAGCAGATCGGCCCGCTCTCCAGCGCCGACATGAGCGACAATGAGCGGCTCAGCCATCTGCTGCACCTCGCGCACCTGCTGAGCCTGGCCTTGCTCGATGACGGGCAGGTCGACGACGGCGAATTGCGCGGGATCGGATCGGCGGCGCTGGACAATGCGGCGCGCGGGATCGCGGCGCTGCGCACGCGGCTCGCCGCGATCGAAGCGACCTTGGAGGAGTGAGGGATATGGGGGGATTTCGTGTTGCCGAACGTCTGCTGACCGATCGGATCGCCCGCGCCACCGGCGACGATCTGATCCGCGTCGTGCAGATGGATCGATATGGCACGTCGCGCGGCGTGAACAATCGCGGGCAATTGCTGCTCGCCAACTGGATCATGGAATATCCGGCGGATCGCGAGATCCTGTTCGATGGCCGCGGCTTCGATGTCGAGCGGCTGATCGCGGGCGAGCTGCTGCCGGGCAACATGACGGCCGCGATCATCGAGATGATCACCGCCAACGCCGTGATGATCGGCCACTGGCAACAAAGATTGACGATAGACGAACCCCGCGCCGGCCGAGACGTCGGCATCCGAGCGGCGCGGGCAGGCGATGATGCGGAGATGATAGCCACCCCCGCCGCATCATCGCCGACCCTTTTGACGATCGACCGTCCGGTCTGCCGCCTGGGCGAACGCACGCATGGGCCATTGTTCGAGGCGCATCGCACCCCGGGCGGTGCGATCCTGCTGGCCGGCATGGGCGTTGCGCTCACGCTCGATGAAGGCATGGCGACGGTGGCGCGCGACGCGCTGACCCGCGCGCTCGATGCCCGCAAGGCGGTGCAGTGATGGCAAGCCTTGCCATCTTGCCGCCGGCGCCCGCGCCGGTGCAGCCGGGCTTTGCCTCGGCGTTCGTCCAGGGCCTGTCGGGCACCGGCATCGCGATCTGCCAGATCGCGGCGCTCGATGCGTGGGTGGCGGCGGCGCGCGAAGGCGAGACATTCCTCTATGCGAAGGGCTGCGGCCTGCCGAAGTGGTCGAAGGTGCCGGCGCGGGTGCGCACGCTGGGCGATGCCGGGTTCGTCACCCTGCGGCAGGTGCACCAGGCGGAATTCGATACCGATTTCCTTGTGCGGCGCACGGCGCTGCCCTGGGTGGCCGATGTCGGGCCGGTGCCGTGCTCGGCCGGCGCTTTCGATCGGATGGCCAGCGACCGCCAGCGCGACGCCGAGGCGGCGATGCTGCTCGGCCTGCTGGGCACGGCGGCGTCACTCGATGCGCCCTGCCCGTCCAACGCATGGCTGGCCGGCCGGATCGGCTGCTGCCCCGATCGGGTGAAGCGGCTGTTCGACGTGCTGATCAATGCCGGTTCGATCCGGCGCCGCCATTCCGAATGGGAGCCCGGCCGGATCGTGACGATCGTCGCGACCGGCCGCGAAACCGGCACCGATGGGGGGGGAGCGATCCGTGGTTAGCCGGATGGGTGGGCGCAAATGAGCGCGCCGCGCGTCCTCGTCGCCTGCGAATTCTCAGGCACGGTTCGGAACGCCTTTCTGTCGCGTGGCTATGATGCATGGTCGTGTGACCTGTTGCCGTCAGAGGATGGCAGCAACCGGCATATCGTGGGCGATGCGCGCGATCATCTGAACGATGGGTGGGACCTTCTGATGGTCGCCCATCCGCCCTGCACGAGGCTCTGCAATTCCGGCGTGCGCTGGCTGAGCACCCCGCCGCCGGGGCGTTCGCTCCCCGAGATGTGGCGCGAGCTTGATGAAGCGGCCGATCTGTTCTCGACGTTCTGGTCGGCGCCGATCGAGCGGATCGCCATCGAAAATCCGGTCATGCACCGGCACGCGAAGGAACGGATCAGGGATTACCGCCACTTCGCGCAATCGATCCAGCCTTGGCAGTTCGGCCACCCCGAAACCAAACGCACCTGCCTTTGGCTCAAAAACCTGCCCTCGCTGACGCCGACGAACGTCGTCGCCGGGCGCGAAGCACGAGTGCACCGGATGGCGGGCAATCGCAACCGGCGCCACGAGCGGTCGCGCTTCTTCTCAGGTGTGGCCGAAGCGATGGCCGATCAGTGGGGCCGATACATGCTGTTTGGTCAGAGGCAGGCGGCATGACCGCGAGCGTCTCGCGTGAGGGCATTGCCCTCTACCTCGAAAGCGAAGCGGATGCCGTGCGCAGCGGCGCCGGGCTTGGCGTCTCGCCCGAGGCGATCGACTTCGCGCGCCACCGGCTGCGCGCCATCGCCGGCAACCTGCGGGCCGGTCTCGATCTGCCCGACCCCGTCATCACCAAGAGCGAGGTGTCCGAATGACCGGCTCCAAGATTGAATGGACGGGGGAGACGTGGAACCCCATCGTCGGCTGCTCGCTCGAATCTCCGGGCTGCAAGCTCTGCTACGCGATGCGCGACGCCTATCGAAAGCAGTTCCACCCGAACGCGAAGATCGCCGCGAAATATGAGGGCGTGGCGACGAATGTGAACGGCCATATCGTGTGGACCGGCCGGCTGAACTTCTCCGAAGATGCGCTGAGCATCCCGCTGCGCAAGCGGAAGCCGACGACATGGTTCGTCAACAGCATGTCGGACCTGTTTCATCCCGACGTGACCGACGAACAGATCGACCGCGTGTTCGCTGTGATGACAATGACTCCGCACCATACATATCAGGTGCTGACCAAGCGTTCGGAGCGGATGCGGGATTATCTGACGACTTTCGAGGATCGACCAGAACAATTCGGAGAAGCGCTAGCGAAGATTGTTCTGGCAGCGGGCCTGGCGCGAGACGAGGGAATTGCAGCGCTCGATGCAATGCACTGGCCGCTTCCCAACGTCTGGCTTGGTGTTTCGGTCGAGGATCAGCGACGCGCCGATGAACGGATACCCAACCTGCTGGCGACGCCGGCGGCCGTGCGGTTTCTGTCGATGGAGCCGTTGCTGGGGCCTGTCGATCTGAACAGTTCTCTGGGCGGAACGCGGTGGATCGGCGGGCAGCGCGGATGCGCAGGTTCACCCGAGCGCAACGGCGCGATGCACCACGGGACGGGTGCTCCAGATTGCCCGCGCCATCTCCACCACCATCACGATGACCGCTGTCAGCCTGGGCTCGACTGGATAATCGTCGGCGGCGAAAGTGGTCCCGGCGCGCGCCCGATGCATCCAGATTGGGCGCGGAAGATCCGGGACGATTGCTCGGCGGCCAATGTGCCGATGTTCTTCAAGCAATGGGGCGAGTGGGAACCGCGCGACGAATGGTCGCCTGATCTGCGATTGCCCATGGTCGCCATCAAGGTCGACGGTTCTCAGGTACCGCACGATGTCGCGCCTCAGGATGTCGGTGGTTGCCGCATGGCACGGGTCGGCAAGAAAGCTGCCGGACGGCTGCTCGATAGCGTCCAGCATGACGGGATGCCGGGATGACTGCCGACCTTTTCCAGGCAGATGCCGATCGCCTTACGGCGATATCGCTGTGGCAGCCTTACGCGTCGGCGATCCCGCTTGGCCTGAAGGCGATCGAGACTCGCCATTGGAAGACGCGGCATCGCGGCGAAATCGCGATCCATGCCGCCCGGAAATGGGATGGTGAGAATCGCCCCTTTGCCTCCATCGAGCACACCCTTGGGCGATTGCCCGCGCCCCTGCCCCTCGGCGCGATCGTCGCTGTCGCTACTTTGGTCGACATACGGCCCACCGACGAACTGAAGCTGAGTGTCTCGGCGATCGAGCGGCTGTACGGCAATTATGAGCCCGGCCGGTACGGATGGATGCTGGAGAATGTCCGCCCATTGCGCGAGCCGGTGGGCTGCATCGGCCGCCAGTCGCTCTGGACGCTCGATGCTGAAGTGACGGCAGCCGTGCGGGCGCAACTATCATGATCGCCCCCGTGCGCATCCAGCTCCGCCGCGCCGCCGGATGGCGGATGCCGCGCAACACCGTGAAGGTGGATCGCTCGACCAAATGGGGCAATCCTTTCCGGGTTAAGGATATCGTCTGGCTTGCGGTCGCGATGGGCTTCAGGGGCGATCTCGCCGGCCGGCGGGCTGCCGCAGTCGAGCTGCACCGCCGCTGGCTGGGCCTGCCGCCCAAGGATGGCCCGATGCGCAGTGCCGTCCAGGGCGTGGCGACGAATATCCAGATCCTGTTGAACGGCAACACGATCGAGTGCCCGGCCCCGCCGACGATCGCTGAGATCGTGGCCGAACTACGCGGCAAGGATATCGGTTGCTGGTGTGGCGCCGATGGCCCCTGCCACGGCGATACCTTGCTTGAGATCGCGAACCGCGAGGTGGCGGCATGAACGCCTTCGCGCCCCTGCTGCAAAGCACCGCGCTCCAGAACGTCGATTATCTCGACTTCCTGCGCGCCAAGATCGCGGCGGCGCCGTCCTTCGGTGCCGATGTCGCCGCGTGGGGCGATTACCGGATCAATCCGATCCTGAAACCGCATCAGGCGGCGATCGTCCGATGGGCGATCGAGGGTGGCCGGCGCGCGATCTTTGCGCGTTTCGGGCTGGGCAAGAGCGTGATGCAGCTCGAAATCTGCCGCATCCTGCGCACGTGGACGGGTGATCGCGCTTTGATCGTCTGCCCGCTCGGCGTGCGGCAGGAATTTGCGCGCGATGCGGCGATGCTGGGGATCGCGACGCGCTTCGCCCGCAGCTCGGCCGCGATACTCGACCATGAACGCGCGCTGTCGGCCGAGGCCGGATGCGAGGGCGCGCGGTTCGACGGGATCTGGCTGACCAATTACGAATCGGTCCGCGATGGCAAGATCGATGTGGCCGGCCTGTTTTCGATCGCGACGCTCGACGAGGCGAGCTGCCTGCGCGGCTTCGGCGGCACGAAGACGTTCCGCGAATTCATGCGGCTGTTCGATGGCGTGCCGTACAAGTTCGTCGCCACCGCCACGCCGAGCCCGAACGAATATATCGAGCTGCTGGCCTATGCCGCGTTCCTCGAGGTGATGGATGTCGGCCAGGCGAAGACGCGGTTCTTCAAGCGCAACAGCGAGAAGGCCGATCAGCTTACCATCCATCCGCACAAGGAAGCCGAATTCTGGCATTGGGTGAATAGCTGGGCGGCGTTCGTGCAGAAGCCGAGCGACCTGGGTTTTTCCGACGAAGGCTATGATCTGCCGCCGATCGAGGTGCGCTGGCACGAGGTGGCCACCGATCATGCGCAGGCCGGTTTCGAAAAGAGCGGGCAGGGCCGGCTGCTGAAGGCCGACGCGATCGGCGTGGTCGACGCGAGCCGCGAGAAGCGCGACAGCCTAAGCGCGCGCGTGGCGAAGATGATGGAGCTGCGCGCCGAAGATCCGGACGCGCACCGGCTGCTGTGGCACGATCTGGAGGCCGAGCGGGCGGCGATCGAGGCGGCGATCCCGAATGTCGTGTCGGTCTACGGCACGCAGGATCTCGACGCGCGCGAGCGGGCGATCATCGCCTTTTCGGATGGCGAGGTGCGCGAGCTGGCGGCCAAGCCGGTGCTCGCCGGATCGGGATGCAATTTCCAGCGGCATTGCCACTGGGCGATATTCCTGGGCATCGGTTTCAAGTTCAACGATTTCGTCCAGGCGATCCACCGTATCCAGCGGTTCCTGCAGCCGCATCCCGTGCGCATCGACCTGATCTACAGCGAGGCCGAGCGCGCGGTGCGCGCCCGCCTGGAGGAGAAATGGCGCCGGCACGACGAGACGGCCGAGCGGATGAGCGAGATCATCCGGACCTACGGCCTGGGCCTGATCGGCGCCGGCGACGTGCTGGCGCGGACGATCAGCGCCGGCGAGGATCCTTTGGTCGAACAGGGCACGCCGCTTCCCGGATCGGCGGTACCGGCATGGCGCGTGGCGAACCGCGACACCGTGATCGAGACGCGATCGATGGCGAGCGACAGCGTCGGCCTGATCGTGACCAGCATCCCGTTTTCCACGCAGTATGAATATACGCCGAGCTACAACGATTTCGGCCATACCGACGACAATGCGCATTTCTTCGCGCAGATGGACTATCTGACGCCCGAGCTGTTGCGAGTCCTGCAGCCCGGCCGGGTCGCCGCGATCCACGTCAAGGATCGGATACGGCCGGGGGGGATGGACGGCCTCGGCTTCCAGACGGTCGATCCGTTCCATAGCCAGTGCATCGATCATTACCGGGCGCACGGCTTTGCCTATCTCGGCATGATCACCGTCGTCACCGACGTGGTGCGCGAGAATAACCAGACCTATCGGCTCGGGTGGAGCGAGAAGGCCAAGGATGGCACCCGCATGGGCGTGGGCATGCCCGAATATGTGCTGCTGTTCCGCAAGGCCCAGACCGATCGCTCGCGCGGCTATGCCGACGATCCGGTGACCAAGACGAAGCCCTTGTGTCTGGCGCCGGATGGCGAGGCGGTGCCGTGGGACGAGGCGATGGCGGCCGAAAAGGATGGCGGCCCCGATCTGTGGCCGATCCCGGGCAGCGGCTTCAGCCGGGCGAAATGGCAGATCGACGCATCGGGCTATTGGCGATCGTCCGGCGATCGTCTGCTGACCATCGACGATTTCGCCGGACTGCCGCACGATGCGATCTACCGGCTGTTTCGCGGGCACAGCTTTGCCACCGTCTATGATTATGACGCGCATGTGCTGATCAGCGAGCAGATGGAGGCCAAGGCCGCCTTGCCGACCGATTTCGCGCTATTGCCGGCGCAGAGCTGGCACCCGCAGGTATGGACCGACGTCGCCCGCATGCGGACGCTGAACGGCGAGCAATCGGCCAAGGGACGCGAGATGCACCTGTGCCCGCTCCAGTTCGACATCGTCGACCGGCTGATCGAGGATCGCAGCATGCCGGGCGAGCTGGTCTATGATCCGTTCGGCGGGCTGATGACGGTGCCGTTGCGGGCCGTGAAGCTCGGCCGGCGCGGTGCCGCGGCCGAGCTGAACCCCGGCTATTTCGCCGACGGCGTGCGCATTCTGCGTGAAGCGGATGCGGGGCGCGCCACGGGCAGCCTGTTCGATCTCCTGGCGGTGGAGGATGCGGCATGAGGGAACTTCTGCAGCGCGAGGCGCGGGTGCTGCGCGCGCTCGAATGGGCGGCGGCGCTGGCCAAGCCGTGCCCGACAAACATCGAGCTGGCGGATCTCGTTGGCGGTCACGCGACGGCAAGGCGTATATCGCAGATCGTCGGTGACCTGGCCGACGCCGGCTATATCCGGCTGCAGCGTTTTTCGGCGAGCCGCGTCGTGACGATCGTCGCCACCGGCAAGTCCACCGCGCCGATCGCGGGCACGCCGCATTGGTCGACCGATGGCGGGAAATGGCCACCCGGCCGATCCGTCGCACCGGTTCACCGCCATGTGCCTCCGCCATCCGACATCGATGGGCGGCCGCGTGTCAACCGCGATCCCTGCCCGCGCTGCGGCGTGCGGCGCGATGCGGTGCCGGGCTGCGGGCACGGCTATGTAGGGGAGAGACTGACATGCTGACCAACCATGTTCGCCTGATGGGATGCCTCGGCCAGGACGCGACCGTGCGCAGTTTCCAGCATGGCGGCGAGATGGTGGCGCTCAACGTCGCCACCACCGATCGATGGACCGACAAGGCGACCGGCGAGCGCAAGGAACATACCGACTGGCACAAGGTATCGATCCTGACGCCCAACGACGTCCGCCGCGCGAAGGATCTGCGCAAGGGCGACTGGATCGAGGTCGACGGGAAGCTGGCCACGCGATCCTATGAGAAGACCGGTGTCCGGCATTTCGTGACCGAAGTCGTCGTGCGCGGCCCCGGCCACCGGCTGCTCGTGCTGCCCCGGCCCAAGCCGCGGCCTGATGATGGCTATGGCGAGCGCCCGCCCGAATTCGGGAAAGAGCCGGCCGGCGGGCAAACCGATCCGGATGACGACGTGCCGTTCTGATCGCCCCTCATGACCCGCTGGCAGGCCGGGAAAGCCTGATGATCGTCTAGGGGTGGAAAGTTGCCAGAATGACTGTTCACAATCTCCCGTCGCCGATGTGCACGGCGGCGCTGCAATATGCGCGCCGCGGATGGAAGGTGTTTCCGTGCCGGCCGGAGGACGACAGCTACATCAACAATAAGGATGAACGCGTCCTGCTGTCGGCGAAATCGCCGTTCGTCGGTCACGGTGTCAAGGATGCGACAACCGATGAAGAGGTGATCAAGGGTTGGTGGCGGCGCTGGCCGAACGCGATGATCGGGCTGGCGATGGGCGGCGATGGGCTGTTCGTGCTCGATTTCGATCCGCGCTACGACGAAGAGACCGGCGAGGAATTCACGCTCGAATCGCTCAAGGCCGAGCTGGAAGCGATCATGGGCTGCGAGCTGCCGACGTCGCTGGCCGCGCGCACGCCGTCCGGGGGCGTGCACGTCTATCTAACGCAGCCGAAGGATGCCGGCGAGCGATTGCGTAACCGGGTCGGCACGAAAAAGAGCAACCTGCCGCAGCATGTCGATGTCAGAGCGGAAGGCGGTTATGTCATCCTGCCGCCGAGCCGGTGCCTGGGCGGTGCCGAAAGCGGCGCGGCCGAGGGGCAATATCGCTGGCTGCGCGGAAAGGCCGATGCCCCGGTCGCCGATGCCCCGGCCGCTGTCGTCGAGCTGTGCCGTACCAGGGCGAAGGCAGAGCCTGCGGCGCCGCGACCGTCGCCAGCGCGCGCCAATGTGCCCCGGCCGGCCAATGTCGACGATCAGATGCTCGACGAGCTGCGCAAATATGCAATGCGCGGGCTCGATGGCGAATGCCAGGCGGTGCGCGGCTTCAGGGGTGCCGGCCGGAATTCGCAGCTCAACGAAAGCGCGCTGAAAGTCGCCTCGTTGGTTGCCGCCGGCGTGCTCGACGAGGCGATCGCGCGTGCATCGATCGAGGCCGCGGCCCGCGACAATCCCGGCCGGGACGATGAAAGCGCGCTGCTCGCCACCATCGCGAGCGGATGGACCGCCGGCATCAATCAACCTCGTGATCTCGGAGAGATCACGGCATCAATTCGTGACCGCCTTTCGCGCCGCTCCGCTCCCCGGATGGGGGCTTCGCCGCCGCATCCTCCCGCGCCCGCGCGCGCCGCCGCCCCGCGCCCCGATCACGACAATGATGGCTGGCCATCCTCCCAAGGGGGAGGCAGCGGGCCGGGTTTTCAGAAGCGGGGGCCGGGGGGAGACGACGATTTGCGGTTGACGCGGGAATGCGCGTTCCTGCCGCAGACCGATCTCGGCAATCTTGAACGCTTTCTGAAGCGCTATGGCCGGGACTTCATCTATGTCGAGGCGTGGGGCTGGCTGGCATGGGACGGCCGGCGCTGGAGCCGAGAAATGGCGCTGGCGGCGCTCGGCCGGGCCATTCAGGACACGATGCGCGCGATCCAGGAGGAAGCGAAGCTGATCGCCGAAAGCGGCATCGCGCCCGAGCCTCTGGAAATGTGGGATGCGGCGCAAAAGGCCGCGCACAAGCTGGAGCATGCCGGCAAGCTTGATCGAGTGATAAGCATGAAGCGCGGCGTCATCACCCTGCTGTCCGATACGATCGCAAAGTGGGGCCGAACGTCAGAGGGAGCGGGGCACATCAAGTGCATCGCGGGAATGGCCGAAGCGCGGCTTTCGCGCGGCGTGGCTGATTTCGACACCGATCCGCTGCTCGTCTGCGTGGGCAACGGCACGCTGATCTTCACGCGGGGCGACGGCACGACAAAGGCGAGCGTCGTCCTCGGCCCGCACCGGCGCGCCGATCTGATGACGCGGATGGCAACGGCGGATTATCGACCCGAGGCGACGTGCCCGGCGTACGATGCCTTTCTTGAGCGGGTCCAGCCCGATGCCGCGATGCGCGATTTCCTCGACATATGGGCCGGCTATAACAGCCTCGGCGACGCATCCGCGCAGAAGATGGCGATCTTCTTCGGAGAGGGCGCGAACGGCAAGGGTGTGTGGATCAACACGAAGCGCGCAATCCTCGGTGACTATGCCTGGGCGGCATCGATCAACAGCTTCATGGATAACGATCGGCAGAATCGCGGGTCGGAGGCCACGCCCGATCTGGCGGCGCTCGCCGGCCGTCGCATGGTCACAGCTAACGAGGCCAAGGAAGGATCGAAGTTCGACGACGGCCTGGTCAAGGAGCTTACCAGCGACGAGCCGAAGGGCGGCGTACGTGAGCTGCTGAAAGCGCCGTTCGAGCTGCAGATCACCTTCAAGAACACCGTCATCTGCAACAACACTCCGCGGATCGGCACCGATCACGGCATCCGGCGCCGCATTCAGATAGTGCCGTGGACCGTCATCATTCCCGGCGACGAACAAGATCCTCGGTTGAAATCGCGCCTGATGGAGGAAGCCAGCGGCATCCTCAACCGGATGGTGCGCGGTGCGCTAGCCTTCCTCGACAGCGGGCTGCCGGAGCCCGAGGCGATCCGGGAAGCGACCGATAAATATCTCGACGAGAATGACATCCTCGGCCGCTTCCTGACGCTGTGCATCGAGCGATCGGACGGTGCGACGATCGGCGCGTCGGCGCTGCACGAGCTGTTCGCCGCGTGGCAGACGTGGGCGCAACTGCTGCCTGCGGCCGGCAAGCCGTGGTCGCCGAAATATCTGGCGCAACAGATGGAGAAGAAGCGCTTCCACAAGCGCAAGTCCAGTTCGATGGTGTGGGATGGCATCGTCGCGCTGTATGAGCCCACGCACTTCCTCGACAGCGCTGGCAAGCCGGTTGTGAGCGAATTGCCGCCGCCGCGCCGCGTCAACGTCCCCCGCGCCCCCGATACCGATGACGGCTTCTATCCGTTCGATCTGCCGCCATGATCCCAACTTCCCGGCGGCGGGAGCTTCACGCATCACGCTAAACGATTGAAAAGGCGTCATTCGGGAGCTTGTGGGAGTTTGGGAGCCATTTCGCGGGTTGTCTTCCTAATGTGGGCGCAGGCGCACGCACGAAACAACCCCAATATTCGCTCCCATGATCCCTGATACATCCTAATCCACTGATAATACTTATTTATATCCTCCCATTATGGCTCCCTTTGACGGGACCGTGGGACCGAACCGGGATGATTGGGCAATGGTAGAGTTCTGGACCTTCGACATGGTGCAGGAACGCCTTGTGGAGGCGATGGAGGTGTTGCTGCGCGGCGCCGATCGCGAACGGGCGTGGTTGGAAACGGCCACCATGTCGCTGTGGCGGCAGGCCGCCCGCGATGACACCGAGACGGCCGAAGACGACAAGCCGATCGTCACCTGCCGGCACACCCGCCTGCAGGTCGCGATGGCAGAGGAGGCGCTGGCGTGGGTGGACAAGGCCGTGGCCACCGGGCCGACGCGGCACGTGCTCGGCCTCGGCCTGGTGCAGCTTGCGCGCGGCGATCGGCAGCGGATCGAATGGACGCGGGTGTGGCGGGCGATGGGCGGGCAGGCCGGTGGATGGACGACTGACGGCCTGCGCATGCGGTACAGCCGGGCGATCACAGCCATCGCGGTCCAACTTAACCGAACGAAATCATAGGGTTCACCTGTCAATCCCGATAATCTGCACGCCTGAAAATATAGCATGTTCGTTTGAGGCCTGATCTGGGTGTATTCCAATCTACGTTCGGGAACCCGTCTGGCACGGCTACCGGGCATCCTCTCCTCTGAAACCTCACCGCGCCCGCATCGATCCCTTCGGTGCGGGCGCGGTGCGTTGTGGGCCATGTGCGATGGGCAAGCTGTCGACCATGAAGCCCGCGATCGGCAAGGCGCCGCCCTCGATAGGATGGGCGCCGGCCGACAAGGTGGAGCGGGAACGCTATCGCAACGCGCAGCCGTGGCGCGCTTGGTATCACACGGCGCGCTGGAAGGCGCTGCGCATCGTCATCTTCGTGCGCGACGGCTTCCGGTGCCAGTGGCCTGGCTGCGGCGTGATCGAACATCGCACGTCCAAGCTGGTCGCTGACCATCGCAAGGCGCACCGCGGCGACGAACGCCTGTTCTGGGACGAAGGCAACCTGCAGACCCTCTGCAAGCCCTGCCACGACAGCCGCAAGCAGCGCGAGGAGGCCGGCAGGTAGCCGTCCGCCCGTCCACGCATCGCGAACCGGCAGGCCCCGGGGGGTGGGTCAAAGTCTGCGGCCCCCTGCCGCCCACACCGCTATGGGTCTCATCTGGAGATTTTTTTCTTGGCCGACGTGATTTTGGACCTGCTCGGGGACCCGATCCCGCCGGAGCATGTCGGTCGCGGTCGACCGCCGCACGTACCGACTGAGAAAAACCGCATGAAAATCATGCTGTTACTCGCGCTCGGCAACACGGAGGATGATGTCGCCGCAGCGATTGGGATCACGGCCAAGACGCTGCGGAAGCATTATTCCCGCCAGCTCAAAGAGCGGGCCTCGGCCCGGCTCCGGCTTGACGGCGAGCTGCTCGCCTCGCTGGCCGCGGCGGCGGCAAAGGAAAATGTCGGCGCGATCAAGGAACTCTACAAGCGGCTCGACAAGCACGAGATGGTGCAGCTTGCGGACAAGGTCGCCGATCGCGGTCGCGCCGTTGCCCCACCGCCCAAGCTGGGCAAGAAAGAGGAGGCTCGGATCACCGCCGGTAACGTCACCGGCAAGTTTGCACCGCCACCGGCGCCGCGGTTGATCAACTGATGGAATGGTCGACGGCCTGCCCCGATTGGGAAGCCCGCATCGTCCAGCGCCGCTCGCTGGTGCCGTGCGATCCGCTGTTCCCGAACGAGGCCGAGGCGGCGCTCGCGGTATTCAAGTCGCTGCGCATTGTCGATCTGCCCGGCATGCCGACGTTCGGCGAGGCATGTGACGAATGGGTTTTCGAATTCGTCGCGGTCATCTTCGGCGCATATGATTCCGAAGCGGCCCGCCGCCTGATCACCGAATTCTTCCTGCTGATCAGCAAGAAGAACGGCAAGTCGACGATCGCCGCCGGCATCATGGTCACGGCTTTGATCCGCAACTGGCGGCATTATGCCGAGCTGCTTCTGCTCGCGCCGACGATCGAGATTGCCAACAACGCGTTCGGCCCGGCAGCCGGGATGGTGCGCGTCGATCCCGAGCTTAACGAACTGCTGCACATCATCGATAATCAGCGGATCATCCGGCATCGCGTAACGCACGCCGAACTGAAGATCGTGTCCGCCAGCAACGATGTCGTTTCGGGCAAGAAGGCCGCCTTCGTGCTGGTCGATGAACTTTGGCTGTTCGGCAAGCGCGCCGATGCAGCGGCGATGATCGGCGAGGCGACTGGCGGGCTGGTCTCGCGACTGGAAGGGTTCGTGATCTTCCTGTCGACGCATAGCGACGAAACGCCGGCCGGAATCTTCAAGGCGAAGCTCGCCCAATATCGTGCGATCCGGGACGGACGCGTGATCGATCCCCGCCGGCTCGGCGTCTTGTACGAATGGCCGACGGCGATGATCGAGGCCGAGGAATATCTCCGGCCATCCAATTTCTATGTGACGAACCCGAGCCTCGGCCGCGGCGTCGATGCTGACTGGATCGAGGACAAGCTCCGCGAGGCACAGTCGACCGGGCAGGGCGAGCTGCAGGTGTTTCTCGCAAAACACCTCAATGTCGAGATCGGCCTGCGCCTGGCGCGCGATCGCTGGCGCGGGGCCGATTATTGGGAGCGTCAGGGCGATCCTTCGATCACCTTCGACAGTATGCTCGAACGCTGCGAGGTGATCGTGGCGGGTGTCGATGGTGGCGGGCTCGACGATCTGGAGGCGCTCGCGCTGGTCGGCCGTTGCAAGGTGACGCGGGACTGGCTGGTGTGGTGTCACGCCTGGGTGCAGCGCGACGTGCTCGATCTGCGCAAGGAAATCGCCCCGCGCCTGCTCGATTTCGAACGCGAAGGCACGCTGACGATCTGCGACGACGCCACTGCCGATATCATCGGGGTCGCGAACTATATCGAGCAGGTGCGCGACGCGGGCCTGCTGCCAGAAAAATACGGCGTAGGCCTCGATCCGGTCGGCGTCATCGCCCTGGTCGAGGAATTGGCGGCGCGCGGCATCGATGGCGAGCAGGTTGTTGCGGTCAATCAGGGTTATCGGCTCTCGGGCGCGATCTGGGGCTCGGAACGCAAGTTGAAAGACAGAACGATGTGGCACGCCGCGCAAGCGCTGATGGCGTGGTGCGTCGGCAACGCCAAGGTCGAACAGAAGGGCAACGCCGTGCTGATCACGAAACAGGCATCGGGCAAAGCGAAGATCGACCCCTTGATGGCGAAATTGAACGCGGTCTCGCTGATGAGCCGCAACCCGGAAAGTTCAGGCAAATCCTTTTGGGAGGCAGCATGATCCGCAAGACTGTCGCCTTCCTGCGTCGGAACGGAACGGTGATCGCGCGCGATCTCGTCGGCCTCGCGGGTGTCATGATGATATCCGGCGGCGCGGCTGCGATCTATGAGCCTGCGGGCTGGATCGTCGGCGGCGCAATGCTGCTCGCCGCGGCCTGGCGCCTGTCGTGAGGGGCCTGTTCGCCTCGCTGGCTGCGCCATCTGCGAAGGATGCGCGCCCGCTCGACATGCTGCCCGGCTTCCTGATGGGGCCGGACAGCAAATCCGGCGTGACGGTCACCTTCACGACGGCGCTGCAGGTCGCCGCGGTACTCGCCTGCGTCAAGGTTGTGGCGGAGGGTGTCGCCCAGTCGCCGTGCAAGCTGATGAAATCGATGCCCACGGGCACGGGGGCCAATCCCGCGCGCGATCATCCGCTGTTCTGGAAGCTCTATCGCCAGCCCTTCGGCCGCCAGACGGCGTTCGAATTCTGGGAAACGATCGTCATCCACATCATGTTGGCCGGCAACGCCTTCGTGTACATCAACCGCGTCGCCGGCAGGATCTTCGAACTGATCCTGCTGGAGCCTGGCAAGGTCGTGGTCACCCGCCATGCGGATCTGTCGCTCAGCTATGAGGTGCGCGGGCCGGATGGTGTCGGCACGCGCACCGTCCCGGCAGAAGATATCTGGCATCTGCGCGGCCCGTCATGGAATGGTTGGATGGGCATGGAGACCGTCCGCCTGGCGCGCGAGGCGATCGGCCTCGCCATCGCGCTCGAACAAAGCCATGCCGGCCTGCACAAGAATGGCGCGAAACCCGGCGGCGTCTATTCGATCGAAGGGCCGCTGACCGATCCGCAGCACGCGCAGCTGACCGAATGGCTCAAGAAATTTGCGGCGTCCGACAGCGGCACACCGATGATCCTCGATCGCGGCGCCAAATGGCTGTCGCAGCAGATGACCGGCGTGGATGCGCAGCATCTCGAAACGCGCCGCTTCCAGATCGAGGAGGTCTGCCGTCTTTTCCGCGTCATGCCGATCATGGTTGGCCTGTCCGAAAAAACGGCGACCTATGCCAGCTCGGAACAGATGTTCCTGGCGCACGTGATCCACACATTGCTGCCCTGGGTGACCCGGATCGAGCAGTCGGTTGAGGTCAGCCTGCTGACCGACAAGGAACAGGCCGAAGGCTATTTCCTGAAATTCAACCTCTCGGGCATGATGCGCGGCGATTACAAGTCGCGACAGGAAGGCCTGCAGATCCAGCGCCGCAACGGCATCATCAATGCCGACGAATGGCGCGACCTGGAGGATATGAACCCGCGCGCCGATGCAGGCGGCGTCCAATATATCGTCGAATCGAACATGGCCATTCAGGATGGCCGCGATCTTGTGCCGACCGCGACCCCGCCGGCCAAATAGGAGCATGAGCATGGATCGTCCGCCCGCCGCGCCACCTTCGGGTGTCGCGAAGCCGCTGGCTGCCCCGCGTTCGGGCATAGGCCGCATCTTCGTGCCGCTGCGCGCGCCCGAGCGGAAGGGCATGGATCGCTTGGCCTTCGATTGCGAAATCAAGCTGGCGGGCGACGGCGCGGCTGTCGGCACGATCGAGGGCTATGGCTCGGTGTTCGGGCTGATGGACCGCGGCGGCGATATCGTCGAGCCCGGCGCGTTCAAGGCCTCGCTCGCCGATTGGCGCCGTCGCAAGGCAATGCCGCCGATGCTATGGCATCATGATCCGGCGATGCCGGTCGGCGTCTGGACCGAAGTTTCGGAGGATGACAAGGGCCTGAAACTCAAGGGCCAGCTTGTCATGGACGTGCCGATGGCTGCCAGCGCGCGCGCGCTGATCGCCGCCGGCGCAGTCAAGGGCCTATCGATCGGCTTCAACACGATCGAGGATAAGATCGATCGTGCGACCGGCGTCCGTCACCTGAAGAAGGTCGATCTGTGGGAGGTGTCTTTGGTCACCTTCCCGATGCTGCCGGAAGCCCAGATCAGCAACGTAAAACAGTTCGATCCGCTCGTGCTGCGCGCGATCGAAGCGGACCTGAAATCCGAATTGAATTTGTCGAACGCTTCCGCCGTGAGGGCGGTCGCGATCTTCAAGAAGCATCTCCGCGAGGGAGGTGGACAGCCCGAGCATGAACCCCGTGACGGGGCCAAAGACATGCTCATGTCCCTGCGCAAAGCGGCCGAAGCCCTGCGCTGAAACGGAGATTATTGCCATGTTTATCGGAAAGCAGGGCGCGTTCCTCGCGGGCGTGTCCCCCTTGGCGCTCGAAAAGGCGCCCGAAACCAAGGATGGCGATCTCGCTGTCGAGGTCAAGAAGGCGGTCGATGCGCTCGCCAAAACCTTCGAGGATTTCAAGGCGAAGAATGACGACCGCCTGAAACAGGTCGAAACCAAGCGCGGCGAGGATGCTGTCACCAGGGATGAGGTCGAAAAGCTCAACAAGGCGATCGACGACGCTCAGGCCGAACTCAAGAAGCGCCTCGACGAGATGGAGGCCAAGGCCAACCGGCTCGCGCTGTCCGGCGGCGATGGGGCGAAGGAAGCGAAGGCGGCGAACGCGTTCGGCGAACTGATCAACAAGTCCGATTATGGTGTCGAGCAGCTCCGCGAATATAAGGGCGATCTCGGCGGCTATCTTCGTCGGGCCGAATTCAAGGCGACCACGATGCAGGTCGCGTCCGATCCGTCGGGCGGCTATTGGGTGACGCCCGATGTTTCTGGCCGCATGGTGCAGAAGATCTACGAATCGACCCCGATGCGACAGCTCGCCAACGTCGTCCAGATCGGCACCGATGCGCTCGAAGGGCCGATCGATAATGGCGAGATGGAAGCGGCATGGGTGGGCGAGAAGCAGACCCGTTCCCAGACCGATACGCCCCAGCTTGGCATGTGGCGCATCCCGGTCAACGAACTCTATGCCTATCCGTGGGTGACGCAGAAACTGCTCGAAGATAGCAAGATCGACGTCGAGGCATGGCTGGGTACAAAAGCAGCACCGAAGTTCGCCCGCAAGGAAAATACCGGCTTTATCAGCGGCGACGGCGTGTTGAAGCCGAAGGGCGTCCTGTCCTACGACTTCGCCACCACGGCCGATGCTACGCGCGCATGGGGTACCTTCCAATATGTCCCGTCGGGGGCGGCCGGAGCTTTCGCATCGACGGCGCCTGCCGATAAGCTGATCGATCTCATCTTCGAACTGAAGGCGGGTTATCGCCAGAACGCCAACTTCCTGATGGCTCGTCGCACGATCGCGGCGATCCGCAAGCTCAAGGATGGCCAGGGCAATTATCTGGTCGATCTGCGCCTGCGCGATGGCGCTCTGGTCGAATCGATCTTCGGCTTTGCCGTCACCGATGGGGAAGATATGCCGGCGATCGCCGCCGACAGCTTCTCGATCCTGTTCGGCGATTTCAACGAAGCCTACACGATCGTCGATCGCCTCGGCACCTCGGTTGTCCGCGACAACATCACCCAGCCCGGCTTCGTCAAGTTCCACATGCGGCGCCGCACCGGCGGCGGCGCGGTGAATTTCGAGGCATTGAAGGCGATGAAGTTCGCTTCCTCCTGACCGCGACACTCGAAACCCATCGGGCGGCGGCCAGACTGCCGCCGCCCTTTTTTCTTGAAAGGAACAGGCCATGACCCCCGAACGGGACCAGGTATCGAGCATCTTCCCGATTGCCGCCCTCGCCGCCGCCACGCTGGCGGCAGATAACACCCCCGCCGCAGTCGATCTGCGCGATTATGGCAGCGCCACCCTGCTGCTCAACATCGGCGTCGGCGGCATCACTTTTTCGGGCACGAACAAGATCGAATTCGTGCTCACCCACAGCGACGACGACACCACCTATACCAACGTCACCGACGACGACGTGATCAAGGATAGCCTGGCGCCGACGACGATCGCCAACGGCATCATCCGCTCGCTGGTCGCCGCGCACGCCTCGCCGACCCTGCAGAAGCTCGGCTATGTCGGCGGCAAGCACTATCTGAAGCTGCTCGCCGATTTCTCCGGCACCCACGGCACCGGCACGCCGATGTCGGCCACCGTCGTACGTGGCCGTGCGTCGCTGCGCGGCACCGCCTGACCGATACCGGGCCGGGCCGCGCGCTTCGGCTGCGGCCCGGCCCGAACCTTCCGACCCGGAGACCATCATGCCGCTGCTCAGCCTGGCCGAGGCGAAGGATCACCTTCGCCTCGAGGATGACGATCTCGACAGCGATCTGACGATCGGCGGCCTGATTTCGACAGCACAGCGCATGCTCGACGAGAGCTTTGGCGTCGTCATCGATCTGGTCCAACGGCGTTGGACGTTGGACAGCTTCGCGGATTTCCTGCTGATCCCGTTCCGCCCGATCGATGCCGACACCATCGAAATCACATGGCTCGACGATGCCGGCACCGCGCAGCCGTTCACGGCCTTTCGTGCGGTCGCGATCGGGGGCTGGCTCCGCCTGCTGCCCGCGATCGGCACGAGCTGGCCGATCCCGGCCGATGCGCCGGGTGTCGTCACGGTTACCGCCACCGCGGGCTATGCCGAGGATGCGGTGCCCGATGATCTGAAGACGGTCGGCAAGATGCTGGTCGCGCATTGGTTTGAAAATCGCGAGGCGGCGGGCGGATCGATGGTGGAGGTGCCGCTAGCGGTCGGCATGCTGCTCGATCCCTATATCCTGCGGCGGGTCTGATGAAATCGGGCCAGCTCAACCGCCGGGTGATCGTGCAGCGCGCCACGTCCGTCAGCGACGGCGCCGGCGGCCAGGTCCGCGAATGGCCGGAGATCGGCCGGCCCTGGGTGAAGGCCAGTCTCTGGTCGACCGGGCGCGGCGCCGGCGGCGGGCAGTCCGCTGTCGCCGATGTGATGCAGGACAACCAGGCCTTCGTCATCCGGATGCGGCCGCGCGATATCGCGACCGGCGATAGGATCGTGCTCGACGGGCTCAACTATCGCGTCCGGGCTGTCGTCGATCCGAACGGGCGGCGCCGGGAACTGCAGGTGTCGATCGAACTGGAGGTGCCCGAGAATGCCTGAGAAAACCCATGGCTGAGCGTCTCCAGGGGCTGCGCAATGCCAAGCGCATCATCAAGAATATCCCGGACAGCGCCCGCAAGATCCTGTCCGATGATCTGCAGGCGATCGGCAACCGGCTGCTCGGGCGGGCGGAGGCCGAGACGCCGGTCAAGTCGGGTGGTCTGAAGGCCGCGCTCAAGATGAAGTTCACGATGGGCGTCAGCATGATCCTGCGGATAGGGCTGCTCGATAAGCGCGCGAAGAGCCGCTATTTCTACGGTTACATTCTCGACGCCGGGCGGAAGGCGTACACCAGGAAGGGTCGCCACATCGGCGCGATCGGCCGCGAAAAATATAATTTCGTGTTCGGCCGCCGGGCGGATTTCAACGCCAACGAATTGCCGAACCTGCGTTCGGTCTGGACGAAGATTTTGCAGGATGCATCGGCGGGAGGGAACCCGAATGACTGATCCCCGCGCGATCGATTATGAATATCAGCTTCAGAAGGCGATCTTCGTGCGGCTCGATGATCAGGTGACCGGCGCGACCGTCCATCAGCATGTGCCCGACAAGACACCCATGCCCGTCGTGATCATCGGTGAGATGAACCCCGAGGATCAGGGCGTGAAGGGCGCGGTCTTCGATCGCTGGGCGGTCACCATCAACACTTTGACCAAAGGCCCGCTCAGGAGCCGCTGCACCGCGTTGCAGGCGCAGAACCGGGCGGCACTCGATGGCTGGAAACCCGATCCGGCGAACGGCGTGATCTTTGGCCATCTCTATCAGCAGAACTCCACCGCGATTCTGCTGCCCGAAGAGGAAGTCTACGTCGGTACGCAGACATTCACCTGCACCACCGAGCCGGTCTGAAACCGCGATTTTGACGATTACCTGCCCTGCTCGATCGGCGGGGCCATTACCTATGGAGAAACGAGATGGCGTATCTGAATGCCGATAACTACCGCCTTTGGGTTGGCGATGGAGCCACACCGGAGGTTTTTCATGAAGTCGCCGGGCAGCGTGGAATGTCCTATACCATGTCACGCAGCAAGATAGATCAATCGACGAAGGCCGATGAGTATGCCGTATCCCGACCAGGCATCGGAGAAATGAGCCTTTCTCTCGATATTCTTGTCACCCTTCCGGATGCAAACGGCTATTCGGCGCTTGAGTTGGCTCTTTATTCGAAGACTGTGAAGGATATCCAGATCCGGAAGGATGGATCGTCAGGCGACGGCACAACGGACGTCGTTTTCACCGCGGCCGTCTATGTCACCAGCATTGCACAGGACTTCCAGGCGAAAAGTGATGTGGGCGTAAAAATTGAGTTCATGCTGGCGGCAACGCCAGGCGTGAATCTTCTGGCGGCCTGAGCATGAGCGGGACTGCAAACCCCATCCGTGGCGAACAGCGCATCAGGCTCGACGCCGATTACGTCATGCGCCCCAGCCACGAAGCGCTGCAGGCGATCGAGGATCAGACCGGGCTGTCGATGTTCCGATTGTCGATGCAGGCGACCAGCGGCGACATGAAGGGACTGAACATCGCGATCATCGTCACCGAATGCATCAAGGCCGATCTCCGCCACACCGGCAAGGCCGATCAGGCAGATCGGTGGGACGTCAATCGTGTCGGCAAGCTGCTGATGGACACCGAAGGCGGTCTGTTCGAGGTGATCAAGAAGCTTATTCCGCTGCTCAATGATGCCATCACCGGGAAATATACATCCAAGGGGGAAGCGAAGCCGGCGGTCGCAAAAAAGACGAAAGACACCCCCGCCGGCGCATGATGGGCTGGGCCATCGTCAATCTGCACTGGACGCCCGACCAATATTGGCGGGCCACCCCCAACGAACTCTGGTCAGCCGTCGAAATCTTCGACGATCAGGCCGAAGCACGCGAAACCGAAAGGAGCAAGTGAACCATGGCAGCGATCGATGCCGGCCTGGTGCTGCGCCTTGAGGCGACCACGGCTTTGTTGCAGCAGCAGCTCCGCCAGGCCGCCAACGACGTCGATGGCTACGCCGGCAAGGTCGTGCCGAAGCTCGATCAGGTTGCCAACACGTTCAAGCGCGGCGGCGATACCATCGTCGTGTCGGCAAAACAGCAACAGCAGGCGATGAAGAATGTCGGCTTTCAGGTCGGCGATTTCTTCACGCAGGTTCAGCTCGGGCAGGGCGTGATCCGCGCATTCATATCGCAGGCGGGGCAGCTTGCCGGCGCGATGGCCGATCTGGGCGGTAAGGTCGGCGCTGTAGGCCGGTTCTTCTCGGGCATGGCCGGTGCCGGCATCCTGGTCGCGGTCAGCGCGCTTGCCCAATATGTCGAGAAGATGTTCGAGGCCGATACCGCCGCCGATAAGGCGACCGGATCGGCCGATGCCTTCGCCGATGCACAGAGCAAGCTGGCGCCGCTGATCGACACAACGACGCAGGCGCTCAAGACGCACAATATCTATCTGGCCGAGAATATTCGGCTGCAAGCGCAACAGGATCTGAAGGCCGCGAAAAAGGCGCAGCAAGACGCCACGGGTGGCGTGCAAGGTATCCGGACGACGCTTCCGCTGGCGTTCGGCAGAGGCGGAGCCGTGGGCGCGGCAAACACCGGCGCCCTAGCCGGGATGGTCTTTGGTGGCGGCGTTTCCGGGGGGCTCACGGAGCTTAAGACGAAGGTGCTGAACGGCGCCTTCGATCTCAAGGATGGCGGGCTTGATGTAAAAAGCATCCGTCTTGAACTGGAGGCACTGGAAAAGCAGGGGCGCACCGCCGGGCAGATGGCCGCCGACCTTACGCCAAAGTTCATGGCGCTGGCGAAGGCGCGTGAGGAAGTCCTGTCCAATCAGGCGATCATCACCGCGATAGACTCTGGCGTGATCGATCCACGCCTTGTGCCTTACAAGCGGCCTCCAAAGGCACGGAAGGGCAAGGAATACACCGCGCTCGATCTGTGGGTGCAGTCGTTCACCAGCTTCGAGACGTACGATAAATGGCTTGAGGAAACCAAGAAACAGGGTGAAGCCAGCCTGAAGCAGACCGATATCGCCCGGTTCAAGATCGGCGACGTCGATGCGCCGGGCATCACCGAGGGTTCCGGCAGGTTCGAAAACAGCATCGTCCCGAGGGGCAATACCGATAGCCTGTTGAACGACAATCAGGGCGAGATCGAGAAGGCGCTGAAGGGCAATCCGCTCCAGCAGTTCGGCGATCAGCTCGATTTCGAGAGCAGGCACATCACCGAGGCGTTTCAGTCGATCGAGGTCGACGGCCTCAACAGCCTGACCAATGGTATCACCGATGCGATCACCGGCGCGAAATCGCTCGGCGATGCGTTCAAGCACGTCGCCAACCAGATCATCGCCGATCTGATCCGCATCGCGGTGCGCCAGGCGATCATTAAGCCGCTCGCCAGCGCGCTCGGCTTTGGTGGCGGTGGCCTGCCGGGTTTTGCCAATGGCGGCGATCCGCCCGTCGGAATGCCGTTCCTCGTCGGCGAGCGTGGACCGGAAATCCTGATGTCGAAAGCGCCCACGACCGTGATCCCGAACCACCGCCTCAACATGATGGGCGGTGGCGGCCAGTCGATCAGCGTGACGGTCGATGCCCGCAACGCAACCGATCCGGCGATGGTGGAGGCGGCGGCCTATCGCGCGGTCTATGCCAGCGCGCCGGTGCTGCTCGCCGCCGCGCAGGGCCGCACCACGGCTGCCTTGCAGCGGCCGAACCTTGCATATTCGGGATAGACCATGACGATCATCGCCTTTCCCAATGATCCGAAGATCGCCCAGATCATGTGGACGCCGCCGGCCAAGACGCAGATCAACCGTTCGACCTTCGTCGGGCGCCGTCGCGGCACGATCCTGCCATCGGCGGGCTTCTGGAAATGCCAGGTCTCGTTTCCGCTGGTGATGAGCGAGGCCGAATTCCTGCCCTGGCGCGCATTCCTGCTCGCCTGCAACGGCCAGGCGAACAGTTTCCGGATCGAGATCGCAGATTCGCCGCAGACAGCTGCCACCAGCGTGCTCGTCAACGGCGCCGGCCAGGCCGGGCTGTCGCTGGCAACCGATGGCTGGCCGACATCGGGCATCGTGCTGAAGGCCGGCCATGCCATCACCGTCGGCGAACAGCCGATCGTGCTCGCGGCCGATGCGGTGGCATCCGGCGGCGCCGCCACCTTGTCGCTTAGCCGCGTGTTGCGATCGAGCCCCGCCGACAATGCCCCGGTCGAGGTCCGGCTGCCGACGGCGTTGATGGCGTCGGAAAAGGATGATCTGCCCTACACGGCCTTGCCCGGCCAGATGTACCAGATCCAGCCCTTCGGCTGTGAGGAAGCGTTCTGATGCTCAACACGCCAGACGCCACCGCCCAGACCGCGCTCGCGGCGCAGACCTCGCGTGTGGCTTATTTCGGCCTGCTCGATTTCGCCGGCGATCCGCTGCGGCTGTCGACTACCGATTATCCGGTCACCTTCTCGGGCACCGGCGATGACGATCTCGACGGGCATATGTTCGATGCGCTCGGCGGGGCGTGGATGGATGTGTCGCCCGTCCAGCACAAGGAAGGCGGCGGTAGCCAGGTGACCGTCACGCTGTCCGGCTTGATCGGGGTCGATACCGATGCGTTGAACCAGATCGGCAGCCGGGCCTATTTTCAGGGCCGGATCTGCCGCCTGTGGGCGATGATGCGCGATCCGGCCACGGATGCGCCGATCGGCAATATCTGGTCTTATTATACCGGCTATATGCAGGTGCCAAAGCTGAGCGGAGACGACACCTATCAGACGATCACGATGACGATCGAAAGCTGGCTGGCCTTCGCGACCACGGCCAGCGGGCGCACCTGGCTGGCGCAACCGCGATACGATCCTGATGATCATTCGGCCGAGCTGTCGATCGCCATCGCCAACGGCACGACGCAGGGCAATCTCGCCGGCAGCAGCGGATCGGCGGGTGCTATCGTTCCGGCCTATGGCCGCAGGGTGGACATACCGTAATGCGCTACGCCGATTGGGAAACGCGCCTCGGGGGCTTCCTCGGGAAATGCCGGTCCGTGCCATTCGCTTATGGCAAGCATGATTGCTGCACCTTCGCCAGCGGGGCCGTGCTGGCGATGACCGGCGTGGATGCGATGGCCGAGTTTCGCGGCCGCTATCGCAGCATGGCCGGATCGGTGCGGGCGTTGCGCCGGATCGGCAAGGGCACGCTGGCCGCCACGCTCGATGCGAAATTCGAAGCGGTGGAGCCTGCGTTCGCGCATCGCGGCGATCTCGTGATGGCCGATGACGGCCAATGGGTCGATGGTCGCTGCGGCGGCGCCTTGTGCGTGTCGTTCGGCGCGTTCGCGATCGGCGTCGGATCGGAAGGCCAGCATGAAGGTCTGGTCAAGGTCGATCGTCGCCATTGGCAGCGGGCGTGGCGGGTCGCATGAGCAAGATCGTCAAGCCGCTGCTGATCGTCGCCGCGATCGCGGTCAATGTCATTCCCGGCGCGGGGCAGGCCGTCAGCGCGAGTATCTTTGGCGCGATTGCCGGATCTGTGGGCCTCGCCGCCGCGGCCACGATTGCCAGCCTGGCGCCGCTCGCCCTTACTGTCGCCGGACTGGCGGCGGCGTCATCGCTGTTGTCGCCCAAAATGCCGCAGTCGCCGCTCGGTCAGCTCGATCGTCTCAATGCATCGGTCAATCCGAATGCCTTCCGCACGATGGTGCTCGGGCAGACGGCGATGGGCACCGATATTCGCTATGTCGAGCCGTCGGGGACCGATCAGGAATATATCGATTATATCATCGGCGTCGCCTGCCATAAGGTGACGTCGATCGACGAAATATGGTTCGAACAGCGGCTCGCCTGGAGCGCCGGCGGCGGCGTCGACAGTTTCTATGCGGGCTATCTGTCGATCGATACCGTGCTGGAGGGCAATGCCTCCAACACGATCGCGATCAACGGCGGCGGCACCTGGGGCAGTAACGCCCGCCTCACCGGCTGCGCTTATGTCCATGTCCGGCTCAAGCGGACGGGCAGCAGCAGCAAGGCGACCAGCCCGCTTGCCAGCGGCCTGCCCTCGCGCGTCACGATCATCGGCAAGGGCATGCCGCTCTACGATCCGCGCCGCGACAGCACGGTGCCGGGCGGCAGCGGATCGATGCGCGCCGACGATCAATCGACATGGTCCTTCGCGCCGGGCGGGACCGAGATCGGCAACAATCTCGCGCTGCAGATCCTCAATTACCATCTCGGATGGCGGATAGAAGGCGAACTGTCGGTCGGCCCCGGCCTGCCCAAGGAACGACTCAACATGCCGAGCTTCATCGTCGCGGCCAATCTGTGCGACGAAGCGGTGACGAAGGCAGATTCGAGCACCGAGCCGCGCTACCATGGCGGCGCCGTCGTTACCGAAGGCAATCAGCCCGGGCAGGTGCATTCTGTGCTGGTCGCCGCGTGCAACGGCCGGCTGCGCGACAATGGCGGCAAGCTCAGCCTTGCCATCATGCACAACGATCTTGCGGTGATCGATGCCGATGACGGCCTGACCGATGTCGATGTGCTGCCGGGCGGCTACACATGGGATCCGTTCCCCACGGTTTCCGAAAATATCGTGCGCGGCAAATATACCGATCCGTCGCCGAATTCGCTTTATCAGCCGATCGACTATCCCGAAGTGAAGCTTTCCAGCCTCGACGGCATCGATCGCGTGCTGACGCTCGATCTGCTCGCGGTAGAGAGCCCCAGCCAGGGCGAACGCATCGCGAAACAGGTCCTCGAACGGCACCAATATCCAGGCACATTCAGCGCCGTCTTTTCGAACCGCGCGTGGAAATATCAGATCGGCGATCCGCTGCCGTTGACCTTTTCCGGTTGTGCCTTCGTCCGCAAGAAGTTCCGCGTCGCCGATCAGACGATCACCTATGACGGCACCTGCCCGATGGTGCTGACCGAAGAAAATGATGCGATCTATGCATGGGACGCGAGCGAGACCGCGCCTGTCACCGCCGCCGCGCCGATCACCTTCGATCCGCGCAACGCGCCTTATGTTTTGGGGATCGAGGATGCGAGGCTCTCAGCGGCGGATGCGGCCTCGGCTGCTGCCACGGCGGAAGCGGATGCCACCACCGCGCTGACGGAAATCGGGACGATCGTTGCCGACAACGTTCTGGATAGATCGGAAAAGCCAGCCATCGTTGCCGATTATGGCGTCCTGACGTCCGAACAATCCGGCATCGATGCGCAGGCCACGGCCTATGCCATCACGACGGAGCAGACGGCCTATGATTCCGCCATCACGTCGCTGGGCGTCTACCTCGCGGCGCTGTCGCCGGCCTATAACGATTATACTGCGGACACGGCCATTGTCCGGTCGGTGTTCATTTCGACGTTTCAGGCGGCCTATGCGGCCCGCCAGACGCTGTTGAACAAGATCGCGGCGATAGCCGGGACGGTATCGACGTGGGGCGGGGTTTCGAGCCGCCCCACCGAATTGACCGATGGCCGCATTCCGGCGGCGCTCGATAGCAGCGGCGTCGTCAACCCCGACAAGGTCAAGACGCTGTCGATCGAGGACGCATCGGTGACGATCCGTGCGGGCGTCGAACAGGTCGGCACGGAGGCGGGGTCGGGATCTCTCGTGACGATCCTGACCTTCACCCTGGTGCTGCCCTATGACGGCATGGTGATCATCCAGGCGGTGGGATCGCAGAACTATTATTCGGGAATTCCGGATTGGGAAGCGCACATCAATATAGGCGGTTCGCCGATCGCGGGCGCATCGGGCGGTGCCGGCGACTATCAAAGCATTGTCGCGATGGCCGGGATCGCCAGCCTGTCAGCGGGCACATACACGATCGACATGACGTGGAAGGGCGGCACCTCGGCCATCGTGCTCAGCGAAGCCGCCCTGATCATCGACGCAAGCATGAAATGAGGGCCGGATGCGGGTGGCGATTGGAAAGCCGGGCGAGGTGGTGCGGACCTATGTCACCGCGCCGCCGGCGGTGATCGTCGCGCAACTGCGCGACGGCGAGATCCCGGTGGAAACCAGGATCAAGGGGCGTGCCACGATCAGCGAGGATGGCCAGCAGGTTATCGCGGCCGACTGATTTTTCGGAAAGGGACATCATGGCGGATACGGGGGGCACCTCGCCGGGGGAACTCGGCGGGATGTTGGCGGGTGCGCTCGCCATATTGGGCGCGGCCGGGGCTGCGGCGAAATGGGTGATTGGCTGGCTGTCGGGGCGCGAGGAAACGCGATCGACCCGCAATGCCGCCTGGGAACGCGATCTCGATGCGCGCGAGAAGGGACTGGAAACCCGGATCGCCGAGAGTCTGGCGCGCTGCGAGGAGCATTGCGCGACGGTCGACGCCAAGTTCGACAAGGTTCGCATCGCCATCCTGCTGATCCTGCCCGAGCTGCAGCGCGCCGCACCCTATTCGCCGGCGCTGAAACGGGTCGGCGTGCTGCTGCGCGATGTCTTCCCGATCTCGCTTGATCAGCCCGACGACATGGCCGCCGGCATCGCCGCGATCGACGCCGCGGCGCCCGACACCAACTGAAAGGACAGAAGATGCCGATCGACTGGCAGGCCGCGCAGGTGCTGCTGACGGCGCAGGGCTATGCCTGCGGCACGCCGGATGGCGTGGCCGGGCCGAAAACCTTCACGGCGCTCTATGCCTTTGCGGCATCCCGGCAGGCGGACGACATGATCCGGCTGCGCGGCAAGGTCGCCGCGGAGCATTTCGCCGCTTATGGCATGACGACGGCGCCGCGCATCGCGGAATTCATCGCGCAGTGCTGCAACGAAACCGGCGGGTTCCGGCGTTTCGTCGAGAATATGAGCTACAGCGCACAGGCGCTGGTCGCCTTGTGGCCGTCGCATTTCACCAAGGCGCAGGCGCTGGCGGCGGTCGGTAACCCGGTGGAGATTGCGAGCCGGGCATATGGCGGGCGCATGGGGAACGATCCATGGCCGAGCCATGACGGCTACACCTATCGCGGCCGATACGATCTGCAGCTCACCGGCAAAGTCAATTACAAGCATTATGGTGACCTGATCGGCATCGATCTGGTCACCAATCCCGATGCCGCGCCGCCCGAAGCCGGCCCGCTGATCGCGCTCGAATTCTTCCGCCAGGGCAAGGTCAACGCCGCGGTCGATCGCGGTGATTTCGTCGAGGCCCGGCGGATCACGAACGGCGGGCGCATCGGGCTGGAAAACGTCGCCAAAATCCGCAACCGGCTGCGCGGCATCCTGCTCGGCTGAACCGGTTCGACGGCCGCCACGCGCCGGCCCACACTCCTGTTCGTGCGCGTCACCTGAAAGGAAGTACCCCATGAAAAGCATCCTCAACTGGCTCGGGCGCAAGGTGAAGGAGCCTTCGACCTATGTCGGCCTCGCCACCATCGCCACCGTTGCCGGTGCGCCCGCCGCCGGCGCGCAGATCGGCGCGGTCGGCCAGGCCGTCGCGCTGATCCTCGGCGGCGGCCTGGTCGCCCACAGCCCGCAGGCGCCCGCCGCCTGATCGCCCCTGCCGGCGCCGCGCGCGCCGGCGGTCCACATCAAGCATCTGACGGCGCGGAGCGCCGCAAGGCCGAGCGACCGCCGGGAAGTCCATCACGGCGGGCATCGCCATGCTGGCCGGCGTGATGGACTTCCCGACGCCGCTAGAGAGCGCGGCCGCCACCGCGCTGAACGTCAACTGCGGCACGACGGGAGCGAACGTGCTGGTGAATGTGCAGGGCTATCAGGCGCCCTGATCCTCCTGATCTGAAGGAACCCCCATGGCCGGACTTCCGACGCCCGGAGCGCTGACCCTGCGCTCCGGCGAGCCCTATGTGCTGCACGCCGCGCTTGCCGACGCGGCGGGCGATCCGCAGCTTCTGAGCGGGCGCAGCTTCAGGCTGGAGATCAGCCGCACGCTCGCCAACCAGGTATCGCTGAGCGTCGACGCAACGCTGTCGGTCGATGCCTTCTATATGATCGTCAGCCTCACCGGCGAGCAGACCGCCGCGCTCTATGCCGAATTCGCGGCGCGCGCCGGCTCCTACGCGATCCGCGAGATCGTGACCGGCGGCGAGATCTGGCGCGGCGGCGACCGTATCATCGTCGCGCCGGGGACCTCGGACGGCTCCGACGTGCAGCCGGTCACGATCGACCTGCCTTATGCCGATGCTTTGATTTCGCCCGCCGTGGTGATGATCAAGGAAACCGGCGCGCGCGGCCTGTCGGCCGCCGAGCAGTTCGCGATCGGCGGGATCGACGAAGGCGACCCACTGACCAACGCGATGTTCGCAGCCCTCGGCGACGGTATCCGGGCCGAGGTGCAGGACATAGCCGATGCGGCGGGGCAGAGCGAAACGAATGCCGGCGAATACCGCGACCAAGCTCAAGCTGCACGCGACATAGCGAACGAGGATGCCGAGGCGACGGGCGCCGACCGCGCGGCGGTCGCTGGCGACAAGCAAACCGTCCTTACGGCGCAGGAAGATGTCGCTGGCCGCCAGGCCGATATCGTCGAGCGACAGGACGACGTGGCGACTCGGCAGCAGAATGTTGCGGATCGCCAGGCCGACGTAATGGAGCGTCAGTCGGATGTATCCGATCGACAGGCGGATATCATCGAACGGCAGGACGATGTGACCGACCGACAGGCCGCCGTCGTCACCATGCAGGGCGATGTCGCGCTCCGCCAGGCCGATGTCATCACCCGCCAATCGGATGTCGCAGGCAAGCAAGCTACGGTCGCGGCCGACAAGGGCATTACACAAGGCTATCGCGACCAGGCGGCCGGTTATGCGTCCAATGCCTATGATGCTTATGCGGCGGTCCTGTTGTCGGCGAACCGTTACCCCGATTATGCGACCGGATTCGCGGCCACGACATCAGGCCAATATTTTCTTGTGATCGCGCCCTCCACGGACGTGTTCGCGACCTTGTACCGCAATCCCAGCGCGGCCGCGATCGCCAGCTTCCCGAACGCCTCGGCGCTGGCGGTGGCGGTAGCAGCGCTGCTGACCAATGCGACCGATGCAGGCTCGTCGCACGCACTGACCGATAAATGGGGCGGGGTCATCGCCGAATTTTCCGGCGACGGTCGGGATATCATTCTACCGGCCGGCGTTATCCGGGTCGACGACGGAGTGATAAGTTTCATATCCAAAGACGAAGCCGCACCCGGCGTTTCAACTCCGCAGATCTCGAAGGTCGGCGGCGTCGTTCGCATCGGCACGTCCGGAACATATATCAGCGTCGATCCGGTGACGGGCTCGATCTCGCTGGGAAGCCTGGGCGTGGTTTCGTTCGACGATGGCGTTGCCTTCCTCGACGGCTATGGCGGCGTCGCGCACCGCTTGGGTTGGGACGGGACTGCGGAGATCGCAGGTTTTTCCCTCAACGCCGATAGCACGATCACAACGCCCGGCGGCGGGACGATCACCGCTTCCGCAGGCGGGAATTTCTCGACAGACTACATTGCCGCAAAAAACAGCCTGGCCGAACAGCGCGCCGCGATCCTGCGGGAGCGCACCGTGAGCCCGGCGCAAGTTGTCGGTCTGTCGACCAAGAACACGGTCTTCCCCGTCTATGGCCAGTCGAACAGCGTCGGGCAGATGGCGCATCCGGCGCAATGGGGTTGGTCTGTGGGCCTCGGCGATACCTTCCTCGGCCGAACCCTCGGCCTGCGCATGATGGGCAACAGCCTGCACGGCAATTCGGCATCCGGCGGCCCTTGGGTGCAAATGGGGTCGGCTGCGTTCAATACGATGATCAGCACGGTGCGCGGAACCGGCGACGGCACCTTGCTCGATGCATCCGCGCAAGCCGCGCTCGATCCCACCGCAAGCAATCTGGGGCAGACGATAGCGGAAACCGCGCTGGCCACCCTTAGCTGGCTGCGGCTTCGCCGCGCGGGGCTTGCCAGCGATACGAGCCGCTTCATCGCTTATGCGGCCGGCATGAGCGGCAAGAGCATCGCTGAATTGAGCAAAGGGACCTCGCCCGACTATTACCGCCGGCTCGGCGACGGGGCGACGATCGCCAAGAGCATCGCGACCGGCCTCGGCGAGGCTATTCGCGAGGGTGGGTTGATCTACCTTCAGGGCGAACAGGATGGCTCGCTCGGCACCGCCCCCGCAACATGGAAGACCGCGTTCCGGCAATTGCGGTCCGATCATCATGCCGACACGACGCTGGGCGTTTTCGGCCAGACCGGCGAACCGCAAGTGCCCGTCTATATCCAGCAGATTTGTGGTGCCGGCATCATTTCACCCGGTGGCCTCGACATTGCCAATGCGCAGCTTGATCTGGCGCTGGAGGATGGCGGGCCGATCCTTGTGAGCGGCTATCGCGGTTCCTCGAAAGGCCTCCACTTCGATGTCAACACGACGGCATGGCGCGGGATGCAGTTGGGCGTGCGCATGTTCGAGCATCAGGTGCTCGGCAAGGTGCCGTTCCCATTCTCGCCTTACAGCGTCGAGACGAAGGGCAACCAGATGCTGGTCACCTTCCTTGTCCCCGAACCGCCGATCCAGTTCCTCGACACTTATAGCGGCTACACGGCCGCGCAGCCGACCAACAAAGGGCTGTTCCCATGGGATGCGACCGGCGACCTGACCGTAACCGATGTCTCGATCGTTGCGAGTTCGACCTTGCTGATCACCTGCAACCGCGCGTTCGGTGCATCGCCTGCGCTCGATTATGGACGGCGAACGGCCCCGATCATTGGCGCCGGCAACATCTATGACAGTCGGAAGTTCGGACTGCTCTCGCACTTCTATGCGGCTCTGTCCGGTTACGATCCGCAGGAAAACACTGTCAGCTATGCCGGAACCTATTTCCCCGGCGAAGAGGCATGCTGCCTGTTCAAACGCTCCGCAACCGCACTTTAGGAGGTTCCATGTCCCTTGGCCTAATCGATAGCACGGGCGCTGGCAGCGGCCCGCGTTCGCGCGTCATCCTTCCGGTTTCGACCGGCTTGCAGATGCTCAACTATATCGGCATCGACGCCGCCAATTCGGTGAAGAACCGCGCGGCGCGGGCATCTACGCCTTCGGCGATCGTCGGCACGCCATCCTATGCCGCCGACCGCGCAACCCTCTCTGCGGCAAACTATCTGACACATACCGAACTGGCGGAGCCGCTGAGCTTTACACGCCTGTTCGTGTGGCGCGGCACCGTCGTTCCATCCAGCGCGACAACAAATCGCTGCGCGCCGGTTGGTTTCGGATCGAACACGAAATGCTATGTGAATGATGTCGGCACATTTCGTTTCGCGACGACGATCGGCGGATCGATCGTCACCTCGACGATGAACCGCACCGCGACCGAAATGCAGACGATCCGCATGATGGCGTGGGTTGTGGAAGCTGGCGTTGGACAACGGCTTTATGATCTGACGGCGGCCGACAGTGTGGTGACGGCGAACGCCGGCTCGCGCGTGGCCAGCGGCCTGACCCTCATTACCGGCGGCGCGCAGGGGACATTCACGGCGCCTGTCGAAATGAGCCTCGACGTGCTGCACAATGTGGCGCTGACAAAGGCGCAAATCGATCTCAACGCCGCCCAGCTCGCGCGTTTTCTGAAGGATGTGCGCGGAATCACCGCGTTGGTGCCCGGTGTGTGACGCGCCGGTGGTCTATCAGGCGGTCCAATTCAAGTTGGCGAATTATGCCTCGCCGATTCCGATCTGATCGGTGGTGGCGGCTCAGGCAGATCATCCATCCGCTCGAACCGCCACCGCTCGCCGTTCCTCATCATTTCGACGGCGATGATGCGTTCGGGATCATCGCCCGTCGGCTTAATGTCTGCCCTGGATTTCATTGCGGGCCGCCTCGGCCAGAAAGGCGCTTCGGGTCAACTTGCGCGCCCCAGCGGCCGAATCGATCGCGGCGAGCGTACCCTGATCGAGCGACAGATTGACCCTTGTCAGCTTGCCGCTCACCGTCATGCGCGGAACGGCGATCAGAAAGGCACCATCGGCCAGATCATCCACCGCTTTCTCCCTTACGGCGGCGAGACTGCCGGGCGCGGGCTCGGGCTGATCTTCAAGCCAAAGCTCCATCGCCTCGATCGCGTTCGGTAACACATCGTCCAGATCGTCCGCCGCCGAGAAGCATCCGGGCAGATCGGGAAAGTGCACGCCATAGGCGCTGTCAGGATCTTTGTGCACGACGGCGTAAAAATATTTCATGTCGAACCTCCGAAGGGGTGGCTTAGAGCCACCCCGCTGCCTTAGCGATGCTGCGGGCGGTGCCGATTGGCAAATCCCGCTTGGGGTGTGGGACAACGAGCGAAACCTCCCCGCGCCGGAACTTGTGGTGCGAGCCCCGCACCGAAACCTGTTCCCAGCCTTCTGCGAGAAGGCGCTTGATGATCTTTTTGCTATCCCGTTCTATGCGCAAATAAATACACACTAGGCGCAGGGGTGTCAACAGGAATGTGCAAATATATACACACAAATCGATCGCCGCGTTTTACAGCCTGCCGCTAAGCTATTGATCGTAAACAGCCGATTTTCGGGCCGTTTTACGCCAAAGAGCCCGGAATTGCTGAATGATGGGGAGCTTGGAAGGCTAGAGCATTACCACTATGCTACGCCCGCGTCGCGGTGCAGATAGCCCAAAGCGCGGGCGCGCGACAAGCCCTTCGGCCGCGCCTTTCGCGTCTTTGCCGAAATTGCGCGATCAGTGGACCAGCGATGCCCATGCTGCGGCGCTCGCGGCAAGCGCCGCACCCGTGACCGAAGCCGCCATCAGCCCGCGCCCGGCGAGCGCCAGGATCGGCGCATCCGGCCGCCGCTCGCGGCGATTGCGGCTAAGGCTCGACAGGACGAACATCGCGACGAAACCATAAAGCAGTGCAAAGACAGACAGCATTTCCACCCCCGACAACCGACCTTTGGACCGCGCAGGCGCCGCCATCGATCGTTGGTCCGTTATCGACCGAACATGGTAAATTTCTGGCAAATATTGCGACGCACGAGCCAGCCCGTGCCACCATCGCGACAAATTGGCGCGCGCTTTCGTCATGCAACCCTTGGCCCCGCTCCGATGGAACCTCTTCAGCCTTATGCAGGTTGAAAAGCTTGTCGAGCGGCAACGCCTGTGCAGGGCCTCCCCACAGCCGAACGCTCCGCAGGAAGGAAACCGCCATGCGCCAATTTGTGTCAGGCACCGAAATCCGCACCTACGTCCAGAACCGGGTCGACGCCGACCCCAGACTTCGATCGGCCCGAGCGAAGATCCTCATCCCGATGCCGAAGCCGACTGCGACCGAAAGCATGACCGGCTGCAACTGGACGATGCATTATATCGGGCAATATGGCGACCTGCAGCGCATCGCCGACGATGCCGTAGCGATCGTGCAGAATGATTTCAACATCGGTGGGCCAGGCCAGCCGGGCTGATCCGGCAGGGGTGAAGCGGCCTTTGGCGGCAACGCGTTGCACGCATGCGCTGCTCCGCCGGCGCGGGAGTTTCGCACCAAATTGCCCCCCGGCCAATTTGTTACGCGAAACTGGTGGAGGGGGCTGGATTCGAACCAGCGTACGGAAAACCGGGCAGATTTACAGTCTGCTGCCTTTAACCACTCGGCCACCCCTCCATGAGGCGCCAAAAGCGAGGCGGTCCAATGGCCAATCGCAATCCGCCTGTCAACGGCAGCGTGCGCGAAAGTTGATCGGCATCACGCGACTTGCGCGAAACAGGCTGGCGTGGAAAAGGCTCCGGCCATGCGCAAAGGCCATCGACCATCCCAATCCGCCCCCGGCAAACCCCGTTTCTGGGGCCGCCATGCCGTCACAGCCGCGCTCGCCAATCCCGATCGGGTCGTGCGACGCATCTGGGGGACGCGCGAGGCGCTGGCGGCGCTGGCGCTCCCGCCGCTGCTTCAGACGACCTATGCCGATGTCGCCGATCTCGGCCGGCTAGTGCCGCAGGACGCGCCGCATCAGGGGCTCGTGATCGAAGTCGATCCGCTGCCCGATATCTGGCTGGGCGATCTGCTGGACAAGGGCCGCGACGATCGCCGGCCGCTCATCATCCTCGATCAGGTGACCGATCCGCATAATGTCGGCGCGGTGCTGCGCTCGGCGGCTGCGTTCAATGCGCTGGGCATCATCACCCAGGATCGCCATTCGCCGCCCGAATCGGGGGCGCTCGCCCGATCCGCATCGGGCGCACTCGAAGTTGTGCCATGGGTTCGCGTCGTCAATCTGGCGCGCGCGCTCGATGAAATCGCCGAGGCGGGATTCTGGCGGATCGGGATGACCGGCCATGCCAAGGGCACGTTGCAACAGGTGATGGGCGAGGGCCGCATCGCGATCGTGCTGGGTGCCGAAGGCGAGGGCATGCGCCAGAATACCGAGTCGCATTGCGATGAGCTGGCAAAGCTGCCGATCAGTCCACTGGTGGAAAGTCTGAACATCTCGAATGCGGCCGCGATCGCGCTCTACGCGATCGCAACCCGCGGATAATTCGGCAAGGGGGACGGCGGGCGTTCTTGTGCTGCCGTGATTTCCGAGCCGCCAGACGATTCCATCCGGCTTGAAATCACCTCAGGCCCGCCGATTCATCAATCCTCAGGCGCGATCGTGACGATCAGACCGTCGAGTTCGTCGGTCATCTGAAGCTGGCACGAAAGCCGCGACGTATCGTTGCGATGATCGCTGCTATCGAGCAGATCATTCTCGTCGTCGCTCATCTCGGGGAGGATCGCCGCGAAGGCGGGATCGACATAGACATGGCAGGTCGCGCAGGAGCAGCAACCACCGCATAGCGCCAGCAGCTCATCGACGCCATTATCCCGGATGATTTCCATCACCGAAAGACCGGTATCGGCCTCGAACACCGATTCGTCGCCCTCGCGCGTGACGACCACCAATTTCGGCATTAACCCACTCCCCGACAAAAACAGAATCGCCGCGGCTATGTCTTGCCGGGGCGGTGAAATCAAGACCGGAGCCCGAATGGCACTTTCCGCCGAACGCATTCGCCTTTGCCTCGATGCGCTGGCCGACATCGAACCGGCCTTTGCGCGAGCGCTGGACCGGGCCGGATATCCCGAGCCGCGCATTCGCGCACCCGGATATCAGACGATGCTCCGCACGATCGTCGGCCAGCAAGTGAGCGTCGCCGCGGCAGCCTCGATCTGGGCCAAGCTTGAGGCCGCGGTGGGATCCGGCCTCGATCCGGCTGCCGTCGCTGCCGCGCCGGACGAGCTGCTGCGGACGGCGGGGCTATCCCGCCAGAAGGTGAGCTATGCGAAAAGCCTGGCCGAGCATGTCGCGTCGGGAACGCTGGACCTCGACGCGCTGCCCGCCGACGACGAGGAGGCGATCGCCGCGCTGACGGCGGTCAAGGGCGTCGGGCGCTGGTCGGCCGAGATTTACCTGCTGTTCGCCGAGGGGCGCGGCGATATCTGGCCCGCGGGCGATCTGGCCGTGCAGATCGAGATCGGCCGGATGCTCGATCTCCCCGAGCGCCCCACCGAACGCGCACTGAGGACGGTCGCCGAACCATGGCGGCCGCATCGCGGCGCCGCCGCGATCTTCGCCTGGCACGGCTATGCCCATCGCAGTGCCGCGGAAAAGACGAACAAGATGCCTTTATAGAAGCCCGCGGCCTGCCTATGGCAGGGGGCCGCCACGGGGCATGGGAGACGCGCTTGGGCTTACGCAAGGATATCTGGCGCCCGTTGATCGTCGAAGCCACACCGGCCCAGATTGTTGCGCGCGGCACCATCGACGGTTTTCGATCGCACTGGCTGCCGCCCATGGGATCGTTTTGCTTCCTGGCCGATCCGTTCGGCATCTGGCGCGACGACCGGCTGCATGTCTTCGTCGAAACCTATGACTATCGCGTGCGGATCGGCGCGATCGAGGTGCTAACCTATTCGCGTGACTTCGCGCTGCTGGGCCGCGCGCCGGCCCTCAGCGAGCCTTGGCACCTGTCCTATCCGATCATCATCGAGGCGGAGGGCGAGACGTGGATGCTGCCCGAAGCGCACCGATCGAACCGATCGACCTTGTATCGGGCCGTGGAGTTCCCGCATCGCTGGGAGGCCGCACATATCGTCGGCCTCGATCATGTGCCGGTCGACGCAACGCCGATCTTCCACGACGGCCTGTGGTGGCTGTTCTACACATCGGCCTCCCGCGAGGCCGATAAGATGTCGGCCCTGCACATCGCCTTTGCCGAGCGCCTGGCCGGCCCCTGGCGCCCGCATCCGGGCAATCCCGTGCGCGTCGACCGCGCGAGCTCGCGGCCCGGCGGCACGGCGCAGATCATCGACGGCCGGGTAATGCTGCCGGTGCAGGATTGTTCGGCGACCTATGGCGGCGCGATCCGCCCACTCTGGTTCGACGAACTTTCGACAAGCCGCGTCCACATGCGTGAAGGCACGGCCATCACGCCCCCTGGCGCACTCGCACCCTTTGTCGAAGGATTGCACACCCTGTCCGCGGCGGGGGACGTCTCGCTGGTCGATGTCAAGCGGACAGAATTGTCGGCGCACGGCCTTTCGATCGAAATCGCGCGCGAGGCCAAAAAGTTGGCGCGGCGCCTCCGCGCCTAAACCCGCGCACTCGCCCAGCGGGCCGTATCGAGCCGATCAAGCAGGTCGAGATATTGCTGTGCGACCGGCTCGAGGCGGTATCCGTCGACGCTGGCCGCGAGGCGGACCGGATCGCTGGGCGCCGCAGCGAGCATCGCGGCGATCGCCCTGGCCATCTCCGCTGCATCGTCGATCGGAACGACCCGGCCAGCGGTAAAATTCGGCAACAATTCGGTGGTCGCGGGCGTACAGTCCGTGGCGACGATCGGCCGGCCGGCGGCGAGCGCCTCCACCATGACCGCCGGAAATCCTTCGAAACGCGACGACAGCACGAACAGCCGACTCGCATCGAGCCACGGACGGATGCACGGCACATAGCCCGGCATATAAACGCGATCGGAAACGCCCAGATCGATCGCGAGCGCGGTCAGGCGGACACGGTCCGGCCCCTCGCCGACGATAACCAGTTCTGCCGCCGGATTGCGCTCCCCCGCTGTCATCAGCGCGAAGGCCCGGATGAGCGTGTCGAAGCCCTTTTCAGGCACGAGCCGCCCCGCGGCGACGATCCGCTGGTTCGCGGCAGCCGGCGCACTCGGTCGAGCGACGCCGCCATCGAGCGCGGGCAGCATGATCGTCGTCGTCCGCCGCGCTCCGATGATATGATCGGCCTGGCGCCGGGCCGGATCGCACAGCGCCACCGTAGCGTCGACATTGCCGAGCAGCTTGCGCATTCGCACATCATAGAGAAACTGGCGGATCGGGCCGCGCTGCCCCTTTCGCAGGGCCGCGCTGATCTGTGCGATGACCACCGGCCGAATCGACAAAGGCAGCCGCGAAACGACCGCCGCCACCGGCCAGTGATAATTACCGGGCACGAAACATCCGTCGACAGGGTCCCGCGCGATTTGGCGCGCGACCGCCGCCGCCAGTCGCCATTGCGAACCCCGGCCGCGCATGATCGGCGTTGCGGGGCGGGCGATCGCAACCATCGGATTCAGCATCGTCAGCAGCGGCCCTTCGGCCGCGCCGGCGAAAACCGTGACCGCCGCCCCGATTTTCGCCCATTCGTTGGCAAGCCGGACGGCGATACGTTCGGTTCCACCCAACGAAAAATCATGCAGCGCGATCAGGATCGATCGCGGCTTCGCGGGATTACGGTCACCGTCGATCAACTGAAGGGTGGGACCCGCATGTTGCAGCGACAACGGGACCGGCATGGCAACGCCAGGCTCGATCGCCACAAAGGCATCCTCTGCCAGAATCTTCTTCAATGCTTCGCTCATGTCTGCATGACGTCGCCCTCCCGGAATATGCCCATCGGATTGGGCATTATTCCGGCAATTTTATTTTCAGGCCCGAATTTTCTTTATCCTTCGGTCACTCTATGATGGCTTGCTCCCACCACGGTCCTCTTGCAGGCATTGGCATGGGAACGCGTTGGGGAGGCGTTGGCATGGGGCGCTACGATGCGCAGAAGGGCTTCGGTGCGAATGGGCTGAAGGCGCATTTCCTGAACGAGCGCCCGATGCTGCTGCGCTTGTTGCGCGCGCGCCTGGGCAGCATCGACGATGCCGAGGAAATTCTCCAGGATATGTGGCTGAAGCTCGATCATGCGACATCCGGCCCTATCGCCGAGCCCGGCGCCTACCTGTTTCGGATCGCCAACAATCTGGCGCTTGATCGTCGTCGTGCCACGCTTGCCCGCCTGAAGCGGGAAAGCGACTGGAGCGACATTCACGTGACCGACTCCCACGCCCCGTCCGCCGAATGGACGGCGATCCACAGCCAGCGCCTGGCGCAGATCGATACAGTGCTTAGCCAGCTGCCCGAACGCACGGCGCGGATCTTTCGCGACTATCGTTATGAAGGCCTCGGCCGCAAGCTGATCGGGGAGACGCTGGGCATCAGCGTGAGCGCCGTCGAAAAGCATCTGCAGCGCGCTTATCGCGCGATTCATGGAATCGATCCCGCCGAAACGGCGGCAGATCGCGGCGATCCGAAAGCGATGACCGATGATCGATGATCGCCGCGAGGCAATCCGCCAGGCCATCGACTGGCACCTTCGGCTCCCGCAGGCCGATGAGCAGGCATGGCACCAATTCGTGCTGTGGCTGGAGGCGGATTCGGTGCATCGCGATGTCTATGATCGGATCGCGCTCGACGATTCGCTGCTGACCCAGCCGCTCAAGGCTGACAATGACGATCAACCCGTCGCGTCACGCCAGCCATTCCTTCGGATGGCGCTGGCCGCGGCCATGATCCTGGCTGTGCTCGGTATCGGGAGTGCATCGCTGTTTCTGCAGCAATCCGCCGAAACGATCCGCTATGCGGTCGAAACCGATCGGGCAGCGCCGCGAAGCATCACGCTGGCCGATGGCAGCAGGATCGATATCAATCGCGACAGCCGCGTGACCCTCGACCGAACTAACCCGCGCTTTGCGATTGTCGAGCGGGGCGAGGCGACATTCCACATACGCCATGATCCGCGCGCGCCATTCCGCGTCGAAAGCGGATCGACCGTCTTGCAGGATATCGGCACCGTGTTCGACGTCATTCGCGAAGGCGATCGTCTTGATGTTGCGGTGGCTGAGGGCGGCGTGCTGTTTCAACCGCAACGCGAAGCGATCGCACTGAAGCCAGGCATGCAGCTGGTCGTTCGCAAGGCCGCGCGAGCCGTGATTCGCGTCGTGCCCACGGACAGCGTCGGCGGATGGCAGCGCGACAGAATCGAATTCCGGAATGCCGCGCTGATCGATGTGGCGCAGGATGCCGCACGCATCGCAGGCACATCGATCCATGTCGCGCCCGCGCTCAGCGAGCGCCGCCTGTCCGGAACGTTGCGCAGCGATCATGGCGAGGTCGAGCTCGTGGCGGCGTTGGCGGCGCTGACGGGCACCCGGGCGCAACGCATTGTCGGCGGATGGACGCTGACAGCGGACGGCGACGGTGCATATTAGGCCGATCGCCTGCCTCCTGATTGCTGCGACCTGGGCCGTCCCCGCATCGGCAGCGGAAGTGCATGATTTCGCCATTCCGGCTGGCCCGCTCGAACGGGCCCTGATCGTCGCGGGCGATCAGGCGCGCGCCAATATCGGGTTCAGCGACGCCAGGCTGCAAAAGCTGACGACACGCGGCGTTTCCGGGCGGATGACGACAGCCAGGGCACTGGCCCGGCTGCTCGAAAATAGCGGCTTCGAGGCCAATGAGCTGCGTCCCCAGACTTTCCGCATCCTCGCGATCAGGCGCAGCGCGTCGCGGCCCCAAACCGCATCCGGGCCGGCACCGTCCGGGATATCCGAATCGCCGCCGGAAATTGTGGTTATTTCGAGCAAGAGAGGCATTCCTCTCGATCGGCTGGCGGGGTCGGCGGTCGTCGTCGCGCTCGATCCGCAAGACGGCGCACTGGGCGAGGCCCGGACTCTGAACGATCTGGGTTCGAGATTGCCCATCATCCAGAGCACCGCATTGGGGCCGGGTCGCGACAAGCTGTTTTTGCGCGGCATCGCCGACAGCAGTTTCGCCGGGCCGACCCAATCGACGATCGGCAGCTATTTTGGCGAGACGCGGCTGCTCTACAGCGGCCCCGACCCCAATCTGCTGCTGTACGATATCGATCAGGTCGAATTGCTGATCGGCCCGCAAGGCACATTGTACGGGGCCGGCGCGATCGGTGGTATCGTGCGTGTTTCGCCGCGGCTGCCAGCTCTCGACGAACGGGCCGGCTCGGTCTCCGCGGGCCTCGGGCTGACCGAAGGCGGCAATCCCAGCCACGATCTGTCGGCGATGATCAACCTGCCCATTGTCAGCGACACGATGGCAATACGTGCGGTGGGATATCAGGCAAATGACGGCGGATATATCGATGATAGCACCAGAAAATTACAAAATATCAATGGTGTATTGACGACGGGCGGACGACTGGCTGTGCGGGCGAAACCCGCGCCGGCTTGGACGATCGACGTGGGCGCCTTCCTGCAATCGTCCGAAGCCCGCGATCTGCAATATGCGACCAGCTCGGCGCGCGGCGATTCCCGCAGTTCGGCTATCGCCCAACCGTTTCACGATCGCTTCGTCGCCGGCTATACCTCGGTCGGCTATGCGGGGGGTGGCGGAACCAACTTTTTGCTGACCTTTGGCGCCACCGATCGCACCACCCGCACCCTGTATGACGCCACGGGGCGGCCCGGCCCCGATCCCATCGCCTATGAACAGACAGGCAATGATCGGCTGTTCAGCGTCGAAGGCCGGATCTGGCGAAGCCTGCCGTCTGGCCTGACATGGTTTGTCGGCGCATCAGCGCTCATCAACCACAATGCCGAAAATCGTAGTCTGGGCCCAATTTCAAATCCACGCGATCTGGTGGGTGTCGACAATCGCACCAAGGATTTCGCCCTGTTCGGCGAAGCGACGGTTCCGTTGCCGCTACACTTTTCAGCAACGGTTGGCGGCAGATTGACCTATGCCCGTACCGATGGCCAGCCGCTCGACGTATTGAATGGCGCCGGTTTCATTCCTGGCAACAGCAGCACGCGATTCGATCCGTCCCTTGGTTTCGTTGGCCAGATCACCTCCAATATCAGCTGGTTCGGACGCTACGGCGTGGGATTCCGGACGGGCGGGCTCGCCGTGGCGGCGAGAGTCGGCCGCACGGCCGTCTATGACCTCGACAAGATCCAGGTCGTCGAGACGGGTTTGCGGTTCGGCAAGGCAGATCGAATCGGCCTGTCCGGCCATGCATCGATATCCTTTGCGCGCTGGAACCATATTCAGGCCGATCTGGTGGCCACGAATGGCTTTCCATTTACCGCCAACGTGGGCAATGGGCGCATCGGCGGGCTGGAGGCCATGATCGACTGGCGCTATTCGCGGACATTGCTGATCGGCGCTGCCGCCTTCATCAATCGCAGCAAGCTGACCGATCCCGCCCCAGCCTTCGTCCGCGCCGTTGGCGATCCGCTGCCCGATACGCCGGCCGCCAGCGGCAACTTCCATATCGTCTGGAATCCGACGGGCAACGTAAGAACCGGTCCGCAATTCGAACTGGCCACACATTATGTCGGCCATTCACGGCTCGGTGTCGGCCCCCGGCTGTCGCTTCCGCAAGGCGGTTATGCGCAGGTTGATCTGGGCGCCGTGATTCCGCTTCGGGCGGCGACGATCGGCTTTCGCATCGACAATCTCACCGCCCATCGCGGGAACCGCTTCGCCGTTGGCAATCCGCTGCTGCTCGGCCGCGAGGATCAGTTCACGCCGCTGCGCCCCCGAACGTTTCGGTTCACGATATCGACCGCCATTGGTGAAAAGGATGGGCATCTCGTGCTTGGCCGGAAGCAATAGCGACCGCATCGGGACGATCCGCAGCGCCACGTTGGTGCGATGCTTGACGATTACGTCTGTAGTCTATATTGACTACAGACGTAATCAGAAGGTGCGGAATGGCCGAACGGATCAGCGACGGTGAACTTGCGGTGATGGAGGTGCTCTGGACACAGGCGCCGCTCACCGCGCTCGATGTCGCCGAGCGGATCGATCCCGCCCGCAACTGGAGCGACCGTACCGTCAAGACGATGCTCGCCCGGCTGCTCGCCAAGGGCGCGATTGCGCATGAAGAGGATGGCCGGCGCTATCTCTACCGGCCGATCGTCGATCGCGGCGCCTATGTCACCGGCGAATCGCGGCGACTGGTCGACCGGTTGTTCGGCGGCCGCGCGGCGCCGCTGATCGCGCACCTCGCCGAACATGATGGCCTGTCCGAGGCCGACATTGCCGAGCTGATGCAATTGCTCAAGGATCTGCGGCGGTGATGTCCTGGCTGGTTCCGGCGCTGTTCTCCTCGACCGCGCTGATGCTGGCGGTGCTCGTCGCGCGTGAGACGGTCGCCCGCCTGTTCGGGCCGAAGGCGGCCTATGCCCTGTGGCTGCTGCCGGCGCTTCGCCTGCTGCTGCCCCCGCTGCCGGGCTGGCACTCGCCGATCGCCGCGGCAGCACCGATCGGCAGCTTCTCGCAGGACATGGCGGTGCCGCTGGCAATTCGGCACGACCCTGTCGCCGCGGCGATCGGGAGCGTCTCCCTTTCCGCTCCCGATCCCGCGATTGCCCCCGCCGCGCAGACCGTCTGGTCGATGTTGTCCTATATTCCGATGCTGCTGATCGCGCTGTGGCTGGGTGGCGCGGCATTGTGGTTCAGCTGGCAATTGCTGCGTTACCGCCACTTCCTGCGCCGGTCGCTGCGCGGCGCGAAAACGCTGGCGAATGAGCGCGGCGTCGAGATATTGCTGGGCGAAGAGTTCGAAGGGCCGCTCGCCGCCGGCATCGTCAGGCGCCGCATCCTGCTCCCCGCCGATTTCCGGACGCGCTATTCGGTGGAGGAGCAAAGGCTCGCCTTGCTGCACGAACGCGCGCACCACGATCGGCACGATCTCGCCGCCAACTTGGCGGGGCTGGCGGTACTGGCACTGCATTGGTGGAACCCGATCGCGCACCGTGCCTATCGCGCATTCCGCGCCGATCAGGAACTGGCCTGCGACGCCACCGTCCTTGCGCAGACCGGCGGCAGTGACCGGCTGGCCTATGGCAGCGCGCTTTTGAAATCGGCACGCGGCGCGGCACCGGCGGTGGCCTGCTCACTTCACAACAAGGTGCAACTCAAGCGGAGAATCGGCATGATGCAACACCATCCTGTGAGCGCGCTGCGCCGCATCCTTGGCTCGACCGTGGCGACCGCGATCATATCGGGCGGTTTGCTGCTGACCGCGACCGGCGCGGTATCGGCGCATGTCGAGCATCTCGCGCTCGCGGCGGCACCGCCCGTAACCCCGGTGCGTCCCTTGCCGGCCGTCGCCCCGGTCCCGCCCGTGCCGCCCGCTCCCGCTATAACCGCAAAACCGGCGACCCCGCCGGCCCCTCCCGCACCGCCAGCGCCTCTTGCCCCCGAGCGGATGTCAGGCGATAGCCATGCCGACCATGGCGATGCCGATGAGACACGCCGCGCCGTCCACGAAGCCGCCCGCGTGGCGCGCGACGCGGCCCGAGTAGCCCGCACGCAGGCCCGCGAAGCCGCAGCCGCGGCACGCGAACAGGCTCGCACCGCAGCCGCCGAAGCGCGCAGCGCAGCGCTCGAGCAGGGGCGTGCGGCCCGAGAGCGCGCGATCGCCGAAGCGCATGCTGCGATCGCCCGGATCGATGTGGCGAAGATCGTCCGCACCTCGATGGAGGCGACCCGAGCCAATATGGCGGCGCGCTGCGCAACGACCGGGGCGCATGTCGATCCCGGTGCCGACTGGAGCACGCTCGCCACCTGCGGCAGGCTCCGCGAGACGATCCGCGCGTCGCTCGCTCGCGCACGGGCGTCGGTCGCCAAAGCGCGGGGACTCAACGATTGCCAGCGCAAGGATGCACTCTCTGCGATCGACGACGCGCTGGCCGATTTCGATCGCAATGGAGAAGGTGCTACCGACTTGCAGCCGTATCCCAGCATGATGTGATCAGTCGGCGGTGGGATCCCCGGCGCTCGCGTCGTCCCCGATGTCCAGCGCTATCCGATCGATGCTGCGCAACATTTCGGTGAAGCCATCGAGCGTCGCCTGGTCGAACGCCCCGAAAATCCGCGTTTCGAGCTCGAGCGCCTTGGGCACGACTTGATCGTAGAGCGCGCGACCCGATGCGCTGAGCACAAGCCGGTTCGATCGCCGATCGGCCGGATTTCCGCTGCGCTCTATCAATCCACGATGCGCTAAAGCGATCGCCGCGCGGCTGACCGTCACCTTGTCCATCCGGGTTTTCACGCCGATCGCCTGTTGGCTGATGCCGTCATTCTCGGCGATCACCGCGATCAGGCGCCATTGCGGGATCGTGAGGCCGAACAATGCTTCATAGGTGCCCGCGATCGCATCGCTCACGAGATTCGACGTGATCGACAACCGATAGGGCAGAAATTCGTCGAGCTGCAGTTTTGCGGCGGTCATTGCAGCATAGTATCAATTGACACCAACTGCGCAAGGCGCGATATTGGTTTCAACTGATACCATATAGCGAGCCCGGACCATGCCGCACGACAATCCGCTCGGACTCGACGGCTTCGAATTCGTCGAATTTACCAGCCCCCAGCCCGATGCGCTGGCCGGCCTCTTCGAAGCGATGGGCTTCACCCATCTTGCCAATCATCGCAGCAAGAATGTCCGCCGCTATGCGCAGGGCGATGTCAGCTTCCTGCTCAACATGGATACGCAGGGCCAGGCCGCGCTGTTCCGCAACGCCCATGGCCCGTCCGCCAATGCGATGGCGTTTCGCGTCCACGATGCGCGGCTGGCCTTCGAAGATGCCATGCGGCGCGGCGCGACCCCGGTCCACGGCCCGGTCGGCCCCATGGAGCTCAACATTCCGGCGATCGAAGGCATCGGCGGCTCGAATCTCTATTTGGTCGATCGTTACGGCGCGCAGGAGATTTACGATGTCGACTTCGTCCCCGTTCCCGGCGCGGTGCGCGATTCGGGCTCGGTCGGCATCTGCGCGCTCGATCATCTCACCCACAATGTGAATCGCGGGCGGATGGACCATTGGGCGAATTTCTACGAACGCATCTTCAACTTCCGCGAGATCCGCCATTTCGACATCGAGGGACAGGCCACCGCGCTCGTCAGCCGCGCGATGACCGCGCCCGACGACAAGATCCGCATTCCGCTCAACGAGAGCCAGGATGAGCATAGCCAGATCGAGGAGTTTTTGCGCGAATATAAGGGCGAAGGCATCCAGCATCTGGCGCTCGCCACCGATGACATCTTCGCGACCGTCGATCGGCTGCGCGCCAACGGCATCCGTTTCCAGGACAGCCCGGACAGCTATTATGACATGATCGACCAGCGCCTGCCCGGCCATGGCCACGACATCGAGGAAGTGCGCAAACGCCGTATCCTGATCGATGGCGCACCCGAGGCCGGCGGCGGGATTTTGCTGCAGATCTTTACCGAGAATATGGTCGGCCCGATCTTCTTCGAAATCATCCAGCGCAAGGGCAATGACGGCTTCGGCGAAGGGAATTTCAAGGCGCTGTTCGAGTCGATCGAGCTCGATCAAATCCGCAGGGGAGTCGTGAAGGTGTGACGAAAAGCCCTCCCCGCCTTTAGGGGGAGAGGGTTGGGAGGGTGGGACCACTCTCCGGCTCTGTCGCGATCCTCTTCTCCTCTGCCCTCTCCCCGACCCTCTCCCCTTAAAGGGGGGCGAGGGAGAAGAGAAAGAAGCATGTTGACCATATATATGCCCGGTTTCGGCAATCACTTCTCCACCGAGGCGATCCTCGGCGCGCTTCCGATCGGCCGCAATTCGCCGCAGCATGTGCCGTTTGGGCTCTACACCGAGCAGCTCTCCGGAACCGCTTTTACCGCGCCCCGCACGGAGAGCCGGCGAAGCTGGCTCTATCGTCTGCGCCCCACCGCAAGCCATGCGCCGTTCCGGCCCTATGACCGCAACCTGTTGATCCGCACCGCGCCGTTCGACGAAGTTCCGCCGACGCCAAACCGGCTGCGCTGGGATCCGCTGCCGCTGCCGGCTGGGCCAATCGACTTTATCGATGGCCTCATCACCTTCGGCGGCAATGGCGATGTCGCCTCGGCCACCGGCATGGCCGTGCATCTCTATGCCGCCAACCGATCGATGGATCGGCGAGCGTTCATGAATGCCGATGGCGAACTGCTGATCGTACCGCAGCAGGGTCGCCTCCTGATCACCACCGAACTCGGCCCGCTCGAGGTCGGCCCGCTCGAGATCGCCCTCATCCCCCGCGGCCTGCGCTTTTCCGTCGACCTGCCGGACGGCACCGTGCGGGGCTATATCTGCGAAAATTACGGCATCCCGTTCCGCCTGCCCGACCTCGGCCCGATCGGATCGAACGGCCTCGCCTCGCCGCGCGATTTCGAGGCGCCTGCCGCCGCCTATGAGGATCGCGACGAGCCGACCGAACTCGTCCAGAAATTCCAGGGGCGCTTATGGTCGACCATGCTCGATCATTCGCCGTTCGACGTGGTCGCCTGGCACGGCAATCTGGCACCTTTTCGCTATGACCTGCGCCGCTTCAACACGATCAATACGGTCAGCTTCGATCATCCCGACCCGTCGATCTTCACCGTGCTGACGGCTCCGTCCGAAATTGCCGGCGCCGCCAATTGCGACTTCGTGATCTTCCCGCCACGTTGGATGGTCGCCGAAGCTACGTTCCGCCCGCCCTGGTTCCACCGCAATGTGATGAGCGAATATATGGGGCTGATCCTCGGCAGCTACGATGCCAAGGCCGCCGGCTTCGTGCCCGGCGGCGGATCGCTACACAATCAGATGTCCGGCCACGGCCCCGACCGGGTGAGCTATCAAACCGGAATCACGGCCGACCTGCAACCGCAGCGGATCGACGACATGATGGCCTTCATGTTCGAAAGTCGGCTCGTCATCCGCCCGACCCGCTTCGCCACCGAAACCCCGCTCGCCCAAAGCGATTATGACGTTTGCTGGGTGGGCTTCCCCAAAGCCGAGGTTCCCGCATGACCCCATATCCGATCGACGAAACCCACGATGCCGGCCGCACGAGCTGGGTGCCGGGGGCCGACGGCCATTCCGATTTTCCGATCCAGAACCTGCCATGGGGAATCTTCAGCCTGGCGGGCGAGGCACCGCGCGCCGGCGTCGCGATCGGCGAACTTATCCTCGATGCGCGGGCCGCGATGCCCGATGTCGCGGCGCTCTCCGGTCCGACGCTGAACCTGTTGTTCGCCCTCGATCCGTCCGAGCGGATCGGCTTGCGGCGCAGGCTCTCGGCGATACTGAGCGATCCCGCGCATCGCGAGTCCGTCACCGCGCACCTGCACCGGGCGGCCGATTGCACGATGCATCTTCCGGCGGCGATCGGCGACTACACCGATTTCTATGTCGGCATCCACCACGCCAACAATATCGGCCGGCAATTCCGGCCCGACAATCCGCTGCTGCCCAACTATAAATATGTCCCCATCGGCTATCATGGCCGTGCCTCGTCGATCCGGCCGTCCGGGGTGCCCGTCACCCGCCCCAACGGCCAGCGGAAGCCGCCGAGCGAGGACGTGCCCAGTTTCGGCCCCTGCCGGCGGCTCGATTATGAGCTCGAGCTCGGGATCTGGATCGGCCAGGGCAACGATCTGGGCCGCCCCTTTCCGATCGGCGAGGCACAACGGCATATCGCCGGCTATTGCCTGCTCAACGACTGGTCGGCGCGCGACCTGCAGGCCTGGGAATATCAGCCGCTCGGGCCCTTCCTGGCGAAAAGCTTCCAGACCAGCATTTCGCCCTGGGTGGTGACGGCCGAAGCGCTCGCCCCATTCCACCTTGCCCAGCCCCCGCGTCCGGAAGGCGATCCGCAGCCCTTGCCCTATCTGTGGGATGAGGCCGACCAGGCATCCGGGGCGCTGGCGATCGATCTCGATGTTCACATCCGCACGCGGGCAATGCGCGCTTCCGGCGCAGCGCCGCATCGCCTGAGCCATGGCCCCGCCACCTCAATGTACTGGACGGTCGCGCAAATCGTCACCCACCATGCATCGAACGGCTGCAACCTCAGCCCCGGCGACCTGATCGGCACCGGCACCCTCTCGGCGCCGACAGAGGATGGATTCGGCAGCCTCATGGAACTATCCCGCGGCGGCGCGAAGCCGCTGACCTTGCCCGATGGCGAAACCCGTACCTTCCTGGAGGATGGCGACGAGATCACGCTTTCCGCCAGCGCGCGGGCTTCCGGCTTCGTGTCGATCGGTTTCGGCGAATGCCGCGCCCTCGTGGCGCCCGCATCCTGAACGACCAAACTGGCCGCGCTTATCGTTCGGCCCTGCTGTCTTCGCTCTCCGGATAGGCTTGGCGGATTGCGTCCATTTCCCCGCGCAGGGCCAGAAAGGCATCGATCAGTTGCGGATCGAAATGCTGGCCCGCGCTGGACCGCAGATAGGCTTCCGCCTGCTCAACGGACCATGAATCCTTATATGGCCGCCGCGACAGCAGCGCATCATAGACATCGCAAATCGCGGCAATGCGCCCCTCAAGCGGAATTTCCTCGCCGCGCAGACCGATCGGATAGCCTGCCCCATCCCAATGCTCATGGTGGGTGAGCGCGATCCGCCGGGCCATGCCGATCACCTCCGACGGGTGATCGGGAATGATCTGGCCGCCGATCAAGGCATGCTGCTGCATCATCGCCCGCTCGGCCTCGTCGAGCCGCCCTGGTTTGAGCAGCACGCCATCCGTGATTCCGATCTTGCCGACATCATGCAGCCGGCTCGCGATCATCATGTTGTTGGCCCAGCGATCGCTCTGCCCGATCGCCCGTGCCAGCCGCCGGCACATCATGCTCATTCGCATCAGATGGAGCCCGGTATCATTGTCGCGAAATTCACCCGCGCGTGCGAGGCTGAAGATCAGTTCCTGCGAGAGCGTTTCGAGGCCCTCGACATAGGTATCGTAATAGACCGAGATCGACAGGCCCATATCCAGAAAAGCAACCTGATTGATCGCCTTCATCGTCCGCCGCTGATCGAGGGGGCCATCCTGACAGGCCTGTTCCACCAGCCGGCTGAGCTGATCGAGGAACACCGAATAGGCGCCGACATAATGCAACAGGTCGACACCCAGTTCATAGTGACGCCGCCCCATCGCGCGCGCGGCAAGGCGATATTCTTCATCGAAACGCGCCCGTAACACATAGTTCAGCCAATGATGGCGCTGCGCGGCGCGCGCCCTCTCCCGCGATTTCGGTGAATCGAACAATGCCGACGCGGCAGCATCCTGATCGATCCTGTCGTAGAAAATATCGAGAACCTCATCGAGGCGCGGCTCGATCAGCGGTAATGCCGCAGCCAGAACGACCTCAGTATCCCTGTCGATATTGAAATAGTCGATCCAGCGCGCAAGCCGGTCAGCCACTCACACCCTCCGCATTATGGATGAATATCATACCCGCCGGTACTACAGGAACATTGACGCCGATCAACAAGGGTCGCCGGCGCCCGTCTTTCCGAAGGCTCGACCCGGGAGAGCCGCAGGCTGCCACCCCCTGCGCAGCGCGCGCGTCAAAATCGCGGGCGAACCAACTCATCCCCGCTCGCAAAGGCCTCGGTGGCGGCAGCCCACAGGTTCCGAAGCGACGAATCTCCCAATGTGGGAAGACTGTCGGCCATCGTTGCCCGCGCAACATCCAGCGAAATTGCGCCACGATCGACCAGATGCCGCAATATGCAGGCGATCGACTCTACAGCGACACGATCGTTCGTCATGCCGCCCTCCATGTCATCCGGCTTGTCCATCTACGCTTCCGCAACTCGGTACATGCGATACGGCTTACCGCAGACGATCCCGCGCATGGCGTGAGCGCCCTCACGTTTTCCGAATTTTTCGGCATTGCGGACAGAGATCCCAATCCATCCCGGTCCTCGCCTAAGCTATTGCAGCGATCCCTTGCAGGACCTGACGGCTCCGGATCAGGGAGGCGGTTTTCTTGCCTTGCTTTCTTGACCCGCCTGCTACGCGGCGGCATCACCCGGGCAAGTCATGAAGAATAGCATAGGAGAAACGTCCTCATGAGTACGCTAAACACCATATCATTCACGGGCATGCCTGCCCTCGATCAGCGCGTGGTTTCGCGATGAGCGGCGAACTTCCGCTTGCGGGCAAAGTCGCGCTGGTCACGGGCAGCGGCCGCGGGATCGGCGAAGGCATTGCGCGTGGGTTCGCGAAGGCGGGTGCCGCCGTCGCGCTCACCGCACGGACCGCGACCGAGATCGACGCGGTGGCGGCCGAAATCCGCGCAGAGGGCGGACACGCGATCGCCATCCCGTGTGATCTCAACGATCTTTCGAGTTTGCCGGGGCTGATCGAGCGCTGCGTCGCCGAACTGGGCGGGCTGGACATTATCGTCAACAATGCCGGCGGCTCGATGTCCCCGGCTTTCGTCGATACGACGGTCGAAGAGATTGAGGGGCATTTTCGCCTTATCGTTTCGGTGACCTTCGAACTGGCGCGCCTCGCCTTGCCGCACCTCCTCAAGCGGCCCGGCGCGTCGATCATCAACATCCTCTCGCCCGGCGCCACCAAAGCCCCGCGCGGGAATCTCGCTTATTATGTCTCGAAGGCCGCACTGGGACAGATGACCAAGCTCATGGCGGCGGATCTCGGCCCGCGCGTGCGGGTCAACGGCATCACACCTGGCCCGATCGTGACGCCGGCGCTCGAAAAAGTTTTCGCGCATAATCCGGCAATTCGCCCTGTTGCCGAGCAGTCGACCCGAATGCGCCGCCTCGGCCTGCCGGAAGATGTCGCAAAGGCGGCAATCTTTCTGGCGTCGTCGGCCGCGAGCTTTACGACCGGCGCCATTCTGCCCGTCGATGGTGGCGATGTCGAGGAGCGCCGGCACGTATCCGACGATCTCTGACCTTAGAAGATTCGGGCGCTGACGGAATCCGCGTCAGCGCCCGCCACGACCAATGCGAAGCCGGCACCTTTTCATCATGCCCGGTGTGATCCGCGACGCTCCCGGCACGTCCCTCCCGGCGTATTGAATCGCGGCAGGTCGAGACTACGTAGCAATACGGATCGATTCAGAATCGGATTGTGGTGTTCAGTTTGAAGAACGGGTCCGCGCCGGAAGCGGCTCCTGTTCATCGCGCATGGGCGCCCGGAAGGTGCGCCCATGCCGGCCCACATCCCGCGTTCCAAAGTCCATCGGAGAGGAATCAGTAATGTCTCAGCCTAACCCCGCCGTCGATCTGATCGTGCGCAATGGCCTGATTGTCGATGGTACCGGCGGGGAACCCTATAAGGGTGACGTCGCGATCAAGGACGGCAAGATCGTCGAGGTCGGCACAGTCAGCGGATCCGGCAAGGAAGAGATTGATGCCGCCGGTTGCATCGTCACTCCAGGCTTCGTCGATCTTCACACCCATTATGACGGGCACGTGCTGTGGGACACGCATCTGAAGCCGTCGTCGAACCATGGCGTGACGACCGCACTGATCGGCAATTGCGGCGTCGGCTTTGCCCCGTGCAAGCCCGAGACGCGGGCCGCGATGCTGAACTTCATGGAGGGCGTCGAAGACATCCCCAAGGAAGTGATGGAAGCGGGCCTGGCCTGGAACTGGCGGACCTTCCCCGAATATCTCGAGGCCGTGGCCGCGCGTCACCTGGACATGGATGTCGCCGCGCATATCGGCCACGTCCCGCTCCGCGCGTATGTAATGGGCCAGCGCGGCATCGATCGCGAACCGGCAACGCCCGAAGAGATTGAGGAGATGAGCCGTATCACCGAGGAGGCTGTTCGCGCCGGTGCGATCGGCTTCTCCACGTCGCGCACCACGCATCATCAGAGCCGCGATGGCTGGAAGACCGCCGGGCTTACTGCCTCGAAAGAGGAACTGGTCGCCATCGCGAAGGGCGTGCAGCGCGGCGGCGGCGGCGCGGTCCAGCTGATCACCGATTTCACGGATCATGAAGGCGAATTCGCGCTGATCGAAGCCATGGCACGCGAGGCCGACTGTCCGGTCTCCTTCACGATGACACAGAAAGACGACAATCTGAAGCGCCATGTGAAGACGATGGAGATGATCGAGAAGGCCAATGCCGAAGGGCTGGAGATTCGCGGCCAAGTGCTGAGCCGGCCGACCACGACTCTGCTGGGGCTTTCGGTCTCCGGCCATCCGCTGGCCTTCTGCCCGAGCTATCAAAAGATCGCGGATCTGCCGTTGCCCGAGCGGGTCGCGGAGATGAAGAAACCTGAAGTGCGCAAGGCGATCCTCGACGAGTTTCCCACGATCACCGAGCATCGCGCATCGAAAGCCTATACGATGCTCGACCGCATCTATGAGCTGAAGGCAGTCGAGCCCGAGCTTGAGCCGTTCAAGGAAAACAGCCTGGCCGCCATTGCCGAGCGGCTGGGCGTGCCGGCCAAGGAATATGCCTATGACCGGCTGATCGATGACGATGGGCTGACGATGTTCATGCTGCCGTCGACCACGATGATCGATCAGGCGATGGATGCCATCGAAAAGATGATGAAGCATCCGAACACCGTGCTCGCGCTGGGTGATGGCGGCGCCCACTCGACGCAGATCTGCGACGCCAGCGCGCAATCCTATATGCTCACCCGGTGGATCAAGGGGCGTCACGGCCGTTCGATCCCGCTGCCCGAAGGAATCAAGATGATCACCCTTGATCCAGCCGTGGCCGCCGGCATGCTCGACCGCGGCGTGATCAAGGTCGGCTATAAGGGCGATCTCAACGTGATCGACATGGACAATTTCGCGCTCTACCGGCCGTTGCGCGTCAACGACATGCCTGCCGGTGCCGGCCGGGTCATCATGCCCACCACCGGCTACCGCGCGACGATCGTCAGCGGCGAAATTACGCGACGGGACGACAAAGAAACCGGAAACCTTCCGGGACGCCTGATCCGCGGCCGGCAACCGGCGCCCGCCGCCGCCTGAAGATCATGCTCGCCCGGGGCGGCCCTGCGGGCGCGCTCCGTGCAGCGTGCGGCGCCCCGCCCCGACGGACTTCCAGCGCCCGCAAAATGCCGGCGCTGGAAATCTTTCAGGTACGGTCGTAAACGGGGCGCTCGTACTTGAGCTTGGGAATCGGCGCGATGACCTTGCGCAGCGTGCGGGTCGGACCATCCAGCGCGACCTCGCCGCGACCATGCTGCACGGCGAGGTTATCCAGGACCAGCAGGTCGCCATTGCGCCACTCATGCTCATAGACGCGGTCCGGAGCATAGAGTTCATCGAACAGTTCCTGCAGCACCGCTTCGCCTTTGTCGCCTGGAAGCTCAACGATTTCGCGCGTGTTCTGCTGGCTGACGTAGAGGATGGGCTGACCCGTGCGCGGGTGCGGGAGCGTGATCGGTGTCACGCGTGAGCGTTCCTGGTCGCGCTTCGGACTGGCCAACTCTGCGCCGCCGCGATTATATGCCTGACCGCTGGCCTGCACAGCGTGGAGGTCCTCGACGCGGTGGCGCAGATCGTCGGGAAGGCGCTCGAAGGCTGAGACACCGCTTGCAACCGAGGTGCTTGCGGAGCCGGGCTCGACATTGGTCGCGTAAAGCGAAAGCACCTTGAGCGGCTCCTCGGCCCACATCATGTCGGCATGGAACAGCAGCCGACCATATGGCGCCGCGCCGTCTTCCTTCTTGTTTGAGACGAAGAAGTTATCCCTCCGCTCAGCTGGCGGCGGACCATCGTCGTCGATGAGCATGCGGCAGAGCTTGTCCTGAAAATCGTAATCGATATCGAGGTCGCGGAAAACCAGAGCGCCGTTCTCAAAAAACGCCGCCTTGAGGAGACGACGGGTTTCGTCGTCGAATTCCTTGCCCGGGTCGAGACCGATGACTTCGGCTCCCACGCCCTTGTCGATTTTGCGGATTTCGAGCACGATTGAGGTTCCTCTTACCATTCACTTTTATCAGCGATATACGCCGACATCCAAACTCCCGCCACCTCCTATTGAGTCCGCTGGGCTCACCCGCAAGAGCAGACAGAAGCGCCCCAGGATCCTGGCCGAAGACCTGGACTTACTCGGCCAGGCCATCCTCGTGCACGATCCAATGAACGAAGCGATGCATAGGATACATGGCGTCATGCGGCGCGCCTATGGACATGCCGCCAGCGTCGCCCAGCCGGACCACCCGCTGCGCGCCCCCGCTCGCCAGGCCGTCGCGCAGTTCGACCTGACGCGCCGGCGGATAGATGCCAACGGTCTGGGTCGCCACGTTCACGAACCTGAGTGCCTGCTTCAGGGACGGGACCATGACCACATTGGCCGTCTTGCCGATAGGGTGGAAGTCCACCGGATCGTCCGATCGGATCACCAGCCCGCTCCCGTCGGCGACGCCCCAGACGCCGAATTCATCGTCCATCATCCGCAGCGTCTCGACCTCCTCGGCCAGGTCGCGCGGCAGGGCCGGCGCCTTGCTCGTGCTGGCGGTGTGTTCCAGCAGCTTCTGGCTCAGCCGTTCGCAGAAGCGGTCGACCTTGTTGCGCTCGCCTTCGATGAAGATGAAGCGGCTGGAGGTGCAGGCTTCCTGGTTGCTCATGCCCACGTCGCGGGCGGCCGCGCCGGCGACCTGGTCAAGGGTTGCTTCCGACTCGAAGACCTCCTCGCCGATCATCGATATTGAGGTCTTGGGGTCGAAGGAGACCAGCTGGAGGCCGGGCATCAGATATTTGATGACATTGCTGATGGCGTCACCGCCGCCCCAGGCGACGATCTTGTCGAAGAATTGTGGCCGGTAGATCGCCCGCTCGACCGCCTCGTCACCGCCCCGCCAGTACACCGCCGACATCGACCTCGGCACCGGATGATCGGGGTCAACCTCCAGCATCGTCCGCAGGAAAGCCACCGCCATGAAGGGGTCGCTCGAGCCCATCTTGAACAGGTTCACCGCCTTCACCATCGCGCCGAAGGCGATCGACTGGATGGCCGCGACGGGCGAATTGCCCGGCAGCACGTGGATCAGCCGCGGCGGAAAGGCACGCACGAAGCTCCGCCGGCCCTGGCTGTCGATGCGCGGGCTCCAGTCGTCGAGGACGCGCGGATCGGCGAAGTTCTGCTCGACATGTTCCATCAGGATGTTCTTGTCGAGGAAGTGGGCCGCGAACTTCAGGTTCGCGTCGAGGACCTTCGGCGTCATGACGTTGGTCATGGCGATTCGGTCGACGCATTCCTGCAGGAACGGGTTCCGGGCGAGATCCATGCGCTGCCCCGTCTCGGCCAGGAAGTCGATGATCTCCGCCAGCGGCACATCGAACAGCGGACCGGGTTGCGTCCTGGGCGCGACGACGGCGTCAAGATCGAGGCCTGGCGTCACGAACTCCACGTCCAGATCGCGCGACCGGTGGCGGGCGTCGGCGCCTTCAACCACCTTGCCCTGGATGAAGAAGGGGGCGCTGACGGCGGTGTCGGCAATCTGGTTCATGACACGCCCCGCACATAAGCGTCGATCGCACCGGCGCAGGCGATCTTGTCGCCGCTTGCGCCGTCGGCGTAACGCTGGATGTCGTCGGCGATCGACGGGCTTCTGGCGCCGCATGCGCAGCGCTCCCAGGTGACGCGGACCTTGTCGCCGGAGATGACCCCGCCCCAGCGGCCGTCAAGCGACAGGTCGAAGAAAGCGGCGCGGCCTTCCACCTCGCCGGTTTTCGGCGGCTCGATCAGCTTCTCCCCGGCCTCGTCCAGCAGTAGCAGCATGGTCCAGGCCGGCATATGGTAGCGACCGCACCGGCAGCGTGGCGCGTTGGAGTTCAGTTCCTGCATGCCGTAGCCCATGATGGTGTTCTGCGGCGACAGGTTGAACGTCTGCGAGATGACCTCGCGATAGTTCGCCGGAACCTGCGCTCGTTTGAGGCCGCCGGTCATGTACACGGTGTTTTCGGGGTGAAAGTCCTTGGCGGCAAAACCGCGGGCGCGCACCCCCTCGGCCAGGCGGTAGAGCGCCGCGAACATGGTGCTGATGTGCAGCTTCTCATGGCGGTGTGCGATGACCGCCTCGACCGTCTGCTCGATCGCCGAGTCCATCGCCTTCTGCCGCGCCGCCGACTCCGCCTCGTAACGGGCGATTTCGCTGGGCGTCGCGATCCCATCGGCCAGCTTCTTGCGCAGCACGATCATTTCCGTGACGGCACCGACGGTGATCGTCGGCGTGTTCGGGGTGAGAGGAGCCAGGCCCTTGGCGGCGATCGCCTCCATCATCGGCCGGCCGCTCGCCCGGGCCCGCGGCGAGGAAGCGGTCTGGCCGATGCCGACGATGCGGCGATCCTGGTTTGGCTTCAGCCCGGCCCAGATCAGCGCCTGCAGCAGGCTCTGGCCGGAGAATTCGAGGTCCCGCGCGTTTGCGGTCATCATCGCGCACTTGCCGGTCGTTCCGCTCGAGCAGGAGACATAGTGGCCCTGGCTCTCCAGGCGACCGAGCCAGTCGTCGAGCCCGTTCACATCGGACGTGTCGATCGGCTCGACGCGGCCAGTGGTGACGGTGTCGAGCCAGCGGCCCATCCGGTCCCACTTCTGTTCGGTGAGCCAGCTTTCGGGATAGCTCTTATACGCCGTGTGCGCGAACAGCAGCGGGACGATGTCGCTCGCCTGCCGAACCTGCGAGACACCGCCGGCCTCGGCCCGATTGCGCAGCAGTTTGATCTTGTCGATCCGGTCCTGAAACCGCTCATTCATCGCCTCGAGCTGCAGGGGCAGCATCTCGGCGATGTCGTAATCGAATGCGGCCTCCGTCCTGGCCACCTCTAACAGCGCGTCCACCTTGGAGGTGACATCCACGGCCGTGTTCATGCATAATCTCCTGTGACGGCTTGCCTCTTGCGGGCTTTGCTCAATAATAGCACCTGATGGTTCTACTTATGGGTGGGCGCCGCCGGGGGCAAGGAGAAAACATTGCAGCAGGTGGATTTGCGTTCCGCGCCGCGCAGCCGCGCCGGGCGCCCGGCCAAGGCCGAGGCCGAGCAGCGGCGCACGCTGGTGCTCGATCGCGCGCTCGAAGTCTTCCTGGAGCGTGGCTATGAGGGCGCGACGGTCGAGCTGATCGCGGCGGCCGTCGGCGCCAGCAAGCGCACCCTCTATGCGCATTACGAAGACAAGACTGCGCTCTTCAAGGCGGCGGTCGAGCGCGCCATCGAGCTCTACGCCGAGCCCGAGGGGCTGACGATCATCGAGAGCGACGACATTGAGGAGACTCTGGTCGCGCTTGGCCGCATGCGCCTGGCGCATGTGGTCTCGCCGGTGGGCATGCGCCTGCAGCGAATCCTGAACGCAGAAGCCTACCGATTCCCCGAGATTTTCGAATGGGCGATCGAACGGGGCAGCCGGCCCATGAACATCCTGCTCGCCGCCCTGCTGCGCCGCCATGCCGCACTCGGCCGGATTGAGGTTGGCAGTCCCGAACGTGCGGCTGCCGTGTTCCTCAGCATGGTGGTCGGCGGGCCGGCGCGTCTGCTGCAAGCCGGCGGCCGGATCGATGAGGCGGAACTCGAGGAATCGGTGCGCTTCGCGGTGCGCTTGTTTCTCAGGGGCGCTCTGGTGCGTCCGGCACCGTGAAGCGGTCACCACTTCAGACCGCTAAGCTGTTTGAAACGATGGTCGGGGAGAGAGGATTCGAACCTCCGGCCCCTGCCTCCCGAAGGCAGTGCTCTACCAGGCTGAGCTACTCCCCGACGGAGTTCCGGTCCTTGAAACGGCTGCGGGAGCCGACCGGATTTGGCCAAGTCGGGGCCGTATAGGTGCGTCGCCGGATCGTTGCAAGAGGCTATCAGCGGCCGCGCGTGCGCAATCAGGCAAGGCGTGGCTGCGCCTGCCGCGCGAGGGCGATAGCCATGACGGCGGCGAGCACGCCGAACAGGCCGGCGATCATGAAGGCGTATTGATAGCTACCGGTCTGCTCGCGGATCAGCCCGGCGCCGAAGGCGGCGGTGGCGGCGCCAAGCTGGTGCCCGGTCATCACCCAGCCGAACACGATCGGCGCGCGCACCTCGCCGAAATGGCGGTTGGCGAGCGCGAGGGTGGGCGGGACGGTGGCCACCCAATCGAGCCCGTACAGCACCGCGAACACGAGCAGGCCGTCGGTGCTGAAATCGAGGAATGGCAAAGCGATCAGCGAGAGCCCGCGCAGCGCATAATAGACGAACAGCAGCCGGCGCGGATCGTAGCGATCGGTGAGCCAGCCCGATGCGGTGGTGCCGAACAGATCGAAGAACCCCATCAGCGACAGCAGCCCCGCCGCCGCCACGGCCGGGATACCATTATCGCCGCAATAAGCGATCAGATGGGTGCCGACGAGGCCATTCGTGGTGAGGCCGCAGATGAAGAAGGTGCCGAACAGCATCCAGAACATCGGTTGCCGCGCGGCATCGATCAGCGTGTTGATCGCCAGCATCGCACCGCGCGGCGGTAGCGCCCTGGCCGGCGCACCCGCTTCCTCGCCATAGCGCGCGATCCCGATCGCCGCCGGGCTTTCGGGTACGAACAGGAACACCAAAGGCATCAGCGCCACCGCGCCCAGGCCGACGAACCAGGCCACCGGCGTCCAGGCGCCCGCGCGGGTGAGCCAGGCCATGAACGGCAGGAAGATCAGCGCGCCGGTCGCCGTGCTCGCGGTCAATAGCCCCATCATCAGCCCCTGCCGCTTCGCGAACCAGCGGTTGACCATGGCGGCGCCGAGCACCGGGGCGATCGCGCCGGTGCCGATGCCGGACATCACGCCCCAGGTCAGGATATATTGCCATGGCCGGGTCATGCCGAGGCTCAGCAGGGTCGAAATCGCCATCAGCCCGAGGCCGAGCATCATCGTCCGGCGAATGCCGAGCGTCTGCATCAGCGCCGCCGCGAAGGGCCCGGTCAGGCCGTAGAGAAAGATACCGATCGCCGCCGCCGCCGAAACGGTCGTGCGGCTCCAGCCGAAATGCAGTTCGAGCGGCAGGATCAGCACGCTCGGCGCCGATCGCAAGCCGGCCGCCACCAGCAGCGCCACGAACGTGATCGCGATGACGACGATGGCATAGGATGGGGCCGAGGCCCGGCGGTAGAGCATGTCGCGTCCTGCTGACGGAGGAGGGCTGGGCATAACCGGATTTCGGGCAGACATCGCCTGGAACAGGAAATGGGGAAATGGCGGGTTTGTGTCAATCCACGCATCTGGCCGGCCGGGTGGGGCGCTGCTATTCGCGATTCCCGTGGACAGTCTTCAATCGCTTGCCGTCACGCTTGGCTTTACCGACCGGCTGGAATTGCTCGCCGCCGCGCTGGGCCTTGCCAATATCGTCCTGCTCGCGCGGCGCAACATCTGGAACTACCCGTTCGCGATCGCGATGGTGATGATCTACGCAGACATCTTCCTGCGCGCCAAATTGTACAGCGATGCGCTGCTCCAGATCTTCTTCCTGATCGTCAATATCTATGGCTGGATCGTCTGGGCGCGATCGAAGGCCGACAGCGGCGCCGTCGTCGCACGGGCCTTGTCGGCGCGGCAGCGCGTAAGCTGGGGCTTAAGCGGCGCCGCCGGCATCGCGCTGTGGGGTGCGGCGATGGCGCGCTTTACCGATGCCGCCCTGCCCTGGTGGGATGCATCGATCGCGATCACCAGCGTCGTCGCGCAGATCCTGCTGTCGCGCCGCTATTGGGAGAATTGGTTGCTGTGGATCGCGGTCGATATGGTGTCGATCGGGGTCTATGCGGTGAAGGGGTTGCGGGCGACGGTCTTGCTCTATGGGATCTTTCTCATTCTATCGGTGTGGGGTTATGTCGGCTGGCGGCGGAGCGCTAAGCGATGATCGGCGGCGTCCGGCTGATCTGCCTGCACGGCCCCGAAAGCACCGGCAAGTCGACCCTGGCCGAGGCGCTGGCGCGGCATTTCGACACGATCTGGGTGCCCGAATATGGGCGCACGTATTGTGAGGAGCATGGCACCGATTTCGCGATGAGCGATCTGGTGGCGATGGCGAAGGGGCAATATACCGCGACGCTGGCGGCGATCCCGCGCGTGCGCCATGGGCTGCTCTTCCTCGATACGGATCCGCTGATGACCGCCGTGTGGGCCGACATGACGTTCGGCAAGCGCGATCCGTGGTTCGATCGTTTTGCCGATGTGGCAGATCTCTATCTGGTGCCGGGGATCGACCTGCCGTTCGCGCAGGACGATCTGCGGCTCCACGGCTCCGCCGAGGCGCGGCAGCTTTTCTACGATCTCAGCGTTGCCGAACTCGATCGCCGCGGCGTGCGCTGGGCGACCGTCGACGGCCCGGCCGGGGATCGGCAGGCCGCCGCACTGGCGGCGATCGGGGCGGCCGGCATCGCGCCGATCGACTGACGGCCCGCGCCGCTTTTGCTTCTGGCGCCGGGGATGCTATGGCGCCCGCAATTCCCTCGCATGCATGAGAATCCCACCCCGTGACCGTTCCGATCGACCGTATCCGCAATTTTTCCATCATCGCGCATATCGATCATGGCAAATCCACGCTCGCCGACCGGCTGATCCAGCAGACCGGCGGGCTCACCGAGCGCGAAATGTCCGCGCAGGTGCTCGACAATATGGATATCGAGAAGGAACGCGGGATCACGATCAAGGCGCAGACCGTGCGCCTGAATTACACCGCCAAGGACGGCATCGAATATACGCTGAACCTGATGGACACGCCGGGCCATGTCGACTTCGCCTACGAAGTGTCGCGGAGTCTCGCGGCGTGCGAAGGCGCTTTGCTGGTGGTCGATGCCGCGCAGGGCGTCGAGGCGCAGACGCTCGCCAATGTCTATCAGTCGATCGAGCATGATCATGAGATCGTGCCGGTGATCAACAAGATCGATCTGCCCGCCGCCGAGCCCGACAAGGTGAAGAAGGAGATCGAGGATATTATCGGCCTGCCCGCCGACGACGCCGTGCTCGCCTCCGCCAAATCCGGAATCGGCATCACCGACGTGCTGGAAGCGATCGTCACCCGCATTCCGCCGCCCAAGGGCGATCGCGATGCGCCGCTCAAGGCGATGCTCGTCGACAGCTGGTACGATCCCTATCTGGGGGTCGTGATCCTCGTGCGCGTGATCGAAGGCGTGCTGAAGAAGGGCCAGCTGATCAAGTTCATGGCCACCGGCACCCAGCATCTGATCGATCGGGTCGGCTGCATGCGGCCCAAGCTGGAGCAGCTGACCGAACTCGCGGCCGGCGAAATCGGCATCATCACCGCGCAGATCAAGGAAGTCAGCCAGACCGCGGTCGGCGACACGATCACCGACGCTAAGAAGCCGACCGCCGAGGCGCTACCGGGCTTCAAGACCGTGCAGCCGGTGGTGTTCTGCGGGCTGTTCCCGGTTGACGCCGCCGATTTCGAGAAATTACGCGACAGCCTTTACAAGCTGCGCCTCAACGATGCCTCGTTCAGCTTCGAGGCCGAGAGCTCGGCGGCGTTGGGCTTCGGCTTCCGCTGCGGCTTCCTGGGCCTGCTCCATCTCGAGATCATCCAGGAGCGGCTGACCCGCGAATATGATCTGGACCTGATCACCACAGCGCCGTCGGTGGTGTACAAGATCAAGCTGGCCCACGGCAAAGGCGAGATCGAGCTGCACAATCCGGCCGACATGCCTGACGTCATGCAGATCGCGGCGATCGAGGAACCGTGGATCGAGGCGACGATCTATGTGCCCGACGAATATCTCGGCTCGCTGCTCAAGCTGTGCCAGGATCGGCGCGGCATCCAGAAGAACCTCACCTATGTCGGCGGCCGCGCGCAGATCACCTATGAACTGCCGCTCAACGAAGTGGTGTTCGATTTCTACGACCGGTTGAAATCGATCAGCCGCGGCTATGCGAGCTTCGACTATCACCAGATCGGCTATCGCGAGGGGGACCTCGTCAAGATGAGCATCATGGTCAACAGCGAACCGGTCGACGCGCTCAGCATGATCGTCCACCGCGGCACCGCCGAATCGCGCGGCCGCGGCATGTGCGAGCGGCTCAAGGATCTGATCCCGCGCCACCTGTTCAAGATCCCGGTGCAGGCCGCGATCGGCGGCAAAGTGATCGCCCGCGAGACGATCGCGGCGATGCGCAAGGACGTGACCGCGAAATGCTATGGCGGCGATGCCAGCCGCAAGCGCAAGCTGCTCGACAAGCAGAAAGAGGGCAAGAAGAGGATGCGCGAGTACGGCTCGGTTAGCATCCCGCAGGAGGCGTTCATCGCGGCGCTCAGGATGGGGGATGAGAGTTGAGCGCCCGCGTGTAGCGAGGGGATTGCGCAGCACTCGCCGAGTAGCACGCGATCAGGCGCCAGCTCGGCCGACGACCGGCGGGACTTTCCCCGGCCGTGTCGTTCGAAGGCGCGGCTTTGCCGCGACGGGCTCGGGTGAATGCAGGCAAGACATCAAGAGGTGATTTGTTAATTCTGTTACAAAATAATGTGCGTTAAGTAATTGTAATAACTCATTTTTCATGGAAATTGCTGCAAAAATAAATTTTGCAAGGCTGGAGGCGCCCGAAGCCCATGCCGGCCACGCCAATATACCCGATCTGCCCCCATCCACACAACCGGTTTGGCAGCGGCCCTCAGGGCAATCGGGTGAACAGCAACTGAGCGCCCAAAAACCTGTCATCCCGACGAAAGTCGAGCTCCATGGACACGAACCGTCGCATTTCCCACCGGAACGGCGCCAATCTTCCTCCTACGCGCGCATCCATGGATCCCGACTTCCGTGGGGATCACCGATATTATGCAGCAAATGAACCAACGGTAATTCACGCCCCTACGCTATCGGGTGGCTACACAAGTGTATCCGAAACGACGGCATGGCTGCCCTCTTCGTCCGCCCTGATCTTGCCTCCGAAAAGCAGCTTCAGCTTTCCGGTCAGCGACATATCGGCCTCCCATAGTTCGGCTTCGTCGATGGAGAAGCGAAGCAGCGCGAGATTGGGATCGGTCTTTCCGCCAGGAAACCACGCCTCGACCGGCTTAGACCAAAGCTTGTCGATCATGGCCGGATTGTTGTCCACCGCGACGCGGCCCGACAGGCAAGCGAAGAAGTCCTGCCCCTTCGACACGAATTGAGCCATCGCTGCCCCACCTTTCGCCAAGCGGTTATCCTTGCCGATGAAGAACCAGATCGTGTCTACCTGGTCCCTGTCGAGCTGCGCGGTCAACGGTTCTGAATGGCTTCGGCCGTCCGCGAGACCGATCATAATAATCGGCCCCTTTTCAAGCTTGTCCCACATATGCTGCTTCAGCTTTTGTGTATTAACCGCCACTTCAATCTCCTCAGGCTGAGCAACAGACAACGCGAGGGATCAATCTGGGTTTCGCGTCACAACGGGCGATAGAAGACAAAAACCGCAATCCGTCCTTTCCTGTGTTTCGCGGATCGGTACACCGGTATGGTGAGCAACTCGCGCGGATAACCTGCCGGTCGGCAATACGCCTCAGTATCGGCCGTTGGAGATCTCTTTATCCGACCTGAAGGCGGCCGTCTGTTTATTGGCTCGCCTTTACCGCTGAACGTGGATGACGTTCTCATGAGGGAGGAACGCCATCCGCTTCACATCGAAGGCCGGGTTCAGATCTGAACCTGACCACCATCAACGAAGAGCTCGACGCCGTTGACGAAGCTCGCATCATCGGATGCCAGGAACAGCACGGCCTTGGCGATCTCCTCCGGCTGGCCGACCCGCCCGGCGGGGATCAGGCTGGCAAGATAATCCTTGGTGCCCTGGGCTTGCTCATCGCCACCGAACAGTTCGTTCAGACCTGCGGTGTCCGTGACGCCCGGGCTGACCGTGTTCACCCGGATGTGGCGGTCCTTGAGGTCGAGTATCCAGGTGCGGGCGAAGTTGCGCACCGCCGCCTTCGTCGCGGAGTAGACGCTGAAAGCGGGCGTACCCGACACGCTGACGGTCGATCCCGTCAGGACCACGGCGGCACCGTCCTTGAGAAGCGGCAGCGCCTTCTGCACGGTGAAGAGGACGCCCTTCACATTGGTGTCGAAGATACGCTGATAGTGCTCTTCGGTGATTGCACCCAAGGGCATCATGTCACCACCGCCCGCATTGGCGAAGACCACGTCGATCTGGGCATGCCGCTGCTGGACCGCGTCATAGAGCCGGTCGATGTCGGTAAGGTTGGACATGTCACCACGCACGCCGGTGACACGGCCCTTGATCTGCTTGATGGCCGCGTCCAGCGTCTCCTGACGGCGGCCGGTGATGAACACCGAAGCGCCCTCGGCGGCGAACGCCTTTGCCGTGGCGAGCCCGATGCCGCTCGTACCGCCGGTTACCACCACCACCTTGTTGTTGAACTTGTCCGTCATCGTCTGTCTCCTTGAGTTTCCGGCGAAGCGCCGGTGCCCCCTCAGATGAGCCAAGAACGATGATGCCTGTAGATGGCAAATATGGCACTTAGCGTTCTACTGGAGGAACGCTGGTGAAGATCGACCTTAACGACTATGCCTATTTTGCCGAAGTCGTGGCCCATGGCGGCTTTGCCGCCGCCGGTCGCGCCCTGCGCGAACCCAAGTCGAAGCTAAGCCGACGCATAGCCGGGCTTGAGGAACGCCTGGGGCTGCGCCTGATCGAGCGATCGAGCCGCCGGTTTCGCGTGACCGACACGGGGCAGGCCTTTTACGAGCGATGCCGCGCTATGCTGGCCGAGGCCGAGCAGGCGGAAGCGCTCGTCCTCCAGGCCCAGTCCGAACCCCACGGCCGCATCCGCTTCAGTTGCCCCACGGGCATGGTGGAGCCGATCTCCGACCTGATCTCTTCCTTCCTTGCCCGCTACCCGAAGGTGCGCCTCCGGCTTGTGGCGACAGATCGCGCGGTCGACCTGATCGAGGAGCGGATCGACCTCGCGCTCCGGGTGCGTGCCACGCTCGACAGCGATGCCGCGCTGACGATGCGGTCGCTAGGCAAATCGACCCGCATATTGGTCGCCAGTCCCCAGATCGCGAGCCGGCTGGCCACCATCGACGAGCTTGCCTCTCTACCGGCGCTGGCAACCAACGACGATGCAGACGATCTCGAATGGCATCTGGAGACGGAAGACGGCCGCAAGCAGGTCGTCCGCATCGCGCCGCGCATGGGATGCGCCGACATGACAGCCGTCCGGAACGCCGCGATCAATGGCCTGGGCGTGGCGATCCTTCCCGATCATGTTTGCCGGGACGCCCTTTCAACAGGGCGCCTCGTGCGCGTGCTACCAGCCTGGCGCGGGCTGCAGGGGATTGTGCATCTCGTCTTTACGACACGCCGGGGTTTGCCACCCGCCGTTCGCGCGCTCATCGACCATCTGGCAGCAGGTTTCCCCCGCGATATTGGAGGTGAGCTACGAGAGGCGGCTATTGGCAAGCAGTCCTGAGTCCGCGACGGTATCACCGATGATAGCCTTCGATCAGCCCTGGGCTGCTGATTAGCCTGAACGGCAGAATTTCCTTTCTTCGGTCATTCCGGAGCGGGCTGGCGAACGTCGTCTTCTGGTCGGGAGCAGATAGAGAAATCGACCGATGGCGAATGGAAGCTGAGCCATTTTCTTCGACCAAAAACCGTCAATCCGCTCACGGTCCAGTCTTCCCGTTCGGAGCCGCCGTTCCGCGCGGGCGCCGAAGCATTCGCAGTCCACCCATGGCGGACATCGCACTTGGTTCAATTGCTACATGGTGCCGGGGATGACGGCGTAGGATGCCGCCACGCCATTCACCCGATGACCCTGAACCATCAGATCGAATCGAAGAACTCGCCGTCCATCGCGACATCCGCCACCGGTCCAACCCAGATCAGCGCCAGCTGCCGATGCAGCACAGGGGCTGGCGCGGTGCGCCTGCGCTGCTAAGTTCGTTGCCATGGCGGGCTCACCAACGAAAATTGCGATCGTCGGCACCGGCTATGTCGCCGATCTCTATATGCCATCGCTGCGCACCTTCCCGAAGCTGCAGATCATCGGCGCGTGGGATATCGATGCCGCCCGTCTTGCGGCCTTCACCGCGCATTGGGCGGTTCCCGCCGCGACCAGCCTTGGCGGGCTGCTGGCCGACGCGCCGGACATCGTCCTCAACCTCACCAATCCGCATGCGCATGTCGCGGTCAACCGGGCGGCGATCGGGGCCGGGCGGCATGTGTGGTGCGAAAAGCCGCTCGCGATGACGATGGTGGAGGCCGAGGCGCTGATGGTGCTGGCCCGGCAGCACGATGTCCACCTCGCGTCGGCGCCGTGCAGCGCGCTCGGGGAGGCGGCGCAGACCGCTTGGATGGCGGTGCGGCAAGGGCGGATCGGGCAACCCCGGCTGGTTTATGCCGAGCTCGACGACGATTTCATCCCCGCCGCGCCCTATCGGAAATGGACGAGCGCGAGCGGCGCGCTTTGGCCGGCGGAAGACGAATTCCGCACCGGCTGCACGCTCGAACATGCCGGCTATTATCTGAGCTGGCTGATGGCGATTTTCGGGCCCGTCGACCGTGTGGTCTCCGGTTCCGCGCGGCTGCTCGATGCTGCGCAGACCGGCGCGCAGCATGACACGCCCGATTATGCGTCAGCCAGCCTGTTCTTCGCGTCTGGCATGGTGGCGCGGCTCACTTGCTCGATCGTCGCCCGGCACGATCATCGCCTGCGCATCTTCGGCGATGCCGGCGTACTCGAAATCGGTGACGCCTGGGCCAATGGAGCGGCCGTGCGGATCCGGCGGCGGCTGACCTTGCGGCGGCGGCTGGTGAACAGCCCGTTCGCTTCGCGGGTGCGGCTGAAGGGACCAATCCACCCGAAGATCGGGCGGCACGGCGCGGCATCGATGAATTTCGCGCTCGGAGTCGCCGAGATGGCCGATGCCATCGCCGAAGGGCGCGAACCCAAGCTTGCCGGCGATTTTGCGCTCCACCTGACCGAAGTGTCGCTCGCGATGCAGGCCGGCGGCGACCACGCCATGCGCACCGCTTTTGCGCCCGTCGCGCCGATGGACTGGGCCTTGTGATCGGTTTCGGAATTATCGGCACCGGCGCGATGGCGCACCAGATGGCCCGCACCATCGCGCTGTCGAAGCGCGCCCGCATCGTCCGTGTCGCTTCGCGTTCGGCAAGCCGCGGCACCCGCTTCGCAAGGCAGCACAAGATCGCGGCGTGGGGCGACGAAGCCGCCTTGCTGGCCGACCCGACGGTCGACGCAGTCTATGTCGCCGGCCGAAATGGTGAACATGCCGCCGCCAGCATCGCCGCGCTGCGCGCCGGCAAGGCCGTCTTGTGCGAAAAGCCATTTGCCTGCTCGTACGAAGAGGCGGTGGCGGTGATCGAGGCCGCGCAGACCGCTGGCAGGCTGTTCATGGAGGCGATGGCGACGCCTTTCCTGCCCGCCGTCACCGAAGCGATTGCACGGGCGACCTCAGGCGAATTCGGCGCGCCGCGGCATCTGGCGGCGTCGTTCGGCTACAAGGTGGATCGACACAGCCATCGCGGCCTGTTCGCCGAAGATGGCGGCGTGCTGCTCGACCGGGCGGTCTATCCGCTGAGCCTGGCGCTGCTCGCGCTTGGCCCCGCGATCGCCAGCGAGATCGACGGCGATCTTTATACCGACCGGAGCGGCCTGGACGTCGCCGTGCATATCCAGCTTGCCCATGAGGGCGGAGCGCGATCGGACCTGGCCGCTTCGCTGGTCGAGCGCCTTCCCAACAGCCTCTCGATCGGTTGCGAGCATGCGCAGATCAGGGTCGATGCGCCGCTGCTGACCGGCCGCCGGGTGACGATCGGGCCGCCCGTGCACGATCTCGCCGCGGCAATTGCCGATCGGCCGTTCGCGCAAAACCCCGTCGTCCGCCGCGTGGCCGACATGCTGGCCCGCCTGACCGGGAGTTGGCGCCCTTACGGCGCCAGCCCCTATCTGCCTGAACTCGAACATTTCTGCGCGCTGCTGCGCACAGGCCAGATCGAAAGCCCGATCCTCACGCATCGCCTGATGCTCGAAGTGCAAGCCATTATCAGCCGGGTGCGTTCGCCAAAATGACGCTGGCCTATCTCCTGAACAGCTATCCGATGACGAGCACGACCTTCATCCGGAGAGAGATTGCCGCGATCGAGGCCGCCGGCGTGCCGGTCAAAAGGTTCGCCGTTCGCCATTGGGCCGAACCGCTCGTTGATCCACGGGATCGCGCCGAACAGCGCAGCACCGAATATCTGCTGACCGGCCATGCCGCCGCGCTGATCGCGATGGGAATATGCGAGGCATGCACCCATCCGCTTCGACTGGCTCGGGCGGTGCCGTCGTTGATGCGTCTGATCCGGGCGGCAGGTGGCGGCGCGATTCGCCACATCGGCTATTTGCTGCAGGCCGTTCGCCTGCGTCGCCGCTGCGCCGAACTTGGCATCGACCATATTCACGCACATTTTTCGACCAACGCCGCGGCGGTCGCGATGCTCTGCCGCCTGATGGGTGGTCCGGCCTATAGTTTCACCGTGCACGGCCCGGACGAACTGGTGAATCCCGCAGCAAACGGGATCGTCGAGAAAGCGCAACACGCGCGCGATATTATCGCAATTTCGAATTACTGCCGAACGCGCCTGATGGAGGTGCTGCCGCCCGCCCAGTCGGCGCATATCGCCACGATTCCTTGCGGCGTCGATCTGGCCGAATTTGCCCGCCCCGCCGAAATAGCCGAGGACGCCGGTTCGCTACTGTGCGTCGGGCGGCTATGTCCGCAAAAGGGCCAGATCGAAATCCCGGTTGCCCTCGCGGCTTCCCTGAAGCGATTTCCCGAGCTTCGGATCGACCTGATCGGTGACGGAGAAGATCGTACCGCGATCATGGCGCGCGCCGCCGCGCTGGACGTGGCCGATCACGTCATATTGCACGGATGGCGCAGCAATGACGCCGTCCGATCGATGCTGCGTGTCTCCCGCGCGCTGCTGCTGCCGAGCCATGCCGAAGGGCTGCCGATCGTCATCATGGAGGCGTTCGCGATGGGGCGCCCCGTCATCACGACGCGGATCGCCGCCATTCCCGAACTCGTCGACGAGACGTGCGGCTGGCTGTTCGATGCCGGATCGGCCGAAGGCCTGCAGCAGGCGATCGCCGATGCGATGACGGCCGATGGCGCCCAACTCGCCCGCATGGGCGCGGAAGGGCGGCGTCGGATCGAGCAGCGGCATGATCTGCGCGATATCGCCCCACGGCTGATCGCGCTGTTCGGAACACCCCCGACACGCTGAAATCAGTGTGCCCGACGCTCCGTGAGCCCTTCGATCAGCGATTCGAGCCGGCCGGTTATGCTCTCCAGCGTCGCGGCATGGCTGGCAGCATGCATATCGTCCGACCGCAAGATCGCTCCGACCGACGCGCAGCGCTGGCCGACATAATCGAGCGCCTGAAGCTCGTTCATATGATGGCGCGCAATTTCGAAATTGCTGCACAATTTGACGCCGAGATCCTCGAGCTGCAGCCGGGCGGCGTCGAGTTCGTCGGCAAGCATCGACAAGAGCTTATCCTGGCTGATCGAGGTCATGCGGCCACTCCGTTTTTGATTTGTTAGGCTGCGTTGGCAATGCGGCGGCACGCGTCGAGCGCTGCTGCAGCAATGTCACCGAGGGGTAGTTCAAGTTCGACGGCGCCGGCGGCCTTTGCCGCGGCTGGCGCTTCATGGACCACCGACGTGGCGGCATCCTGACAAATGGTGCGGGCGCCTGTGGCGCGCAGCGCTTTCAGGCCAGCCGCGCCATCGGTCCCCATTCCGGTCAATACCGCGCCAATCGCATTCGCCCCGGCGGTTTTCGCGATCGTCGCGAACAGCAGGCTCGCCGAAGGCCGCACGCCATTCACCGGATCGGAGCGCAGCAAGCGCAGCGAAGGATTGGGCCAGCGATCGACGACGGCATGGCTGCCGGAATCGGTGACGATATAGATCGTCCCCTGCTGAAGCGCGAGACCGTCTTCGGCGAGCACCACGCCCGCAGAGCAGGATGCCTTGAGACGGCTGACCAGCGGATCGACGAAACCTTGTTCGATCTGCAGCAGGACAATCGTCGGCGGACAATTTTTCGGGAAAGTGGGCAGGAGTTGCAGCATCGCGTCGACACCGCCGACCGATGCGCTCAACGCAATGATCTTGCCGTTCCAATCGAAATGGGCGACCGACGCGACCGGGCGGGCCACCTTGACCTGCTTCACGCCGCCGGTGGAGGCGGCGATCACCAGGGCGGCGAGCTTCGGCGCAAGCGCGTTGAATTCGTCGGGCGTCGCGCTTTTCGGCTTCGGAAAGCAGTCAACCGCACCCAGCTCCAGCGCGCGAAACGACGTTTCGGCGCCTTTCTGGGTCAGTGTCGACAGCATGACCACCGGGGTCGGCCGCTCGCGCATGATCTCCTCGAGAAAATCGAGGCCGCTCATGCCCGGCATTTCGACGTCCAGCGTCACCACGTCGGGCTTCAGCCGGATCATCAGTTCACGGGCTTCGTCGGCATTTGCGGCCATACCGACCACGTCGATGCCACGCGCGCGCTCGAGCACGCCGCTGAACAGGGCCCGCATGGTCAGCGAGTCATCGACGATCAGGACACGGGCATTGCTCATTGGGGATTCCTGTCGAAGCGGAAGCGGTAATTCAGGCGGCGGCGGCCAACGGGATGCCGGCGAGATCGAAGGACAGCTGCTCGAGTTCGAGCACCATCACCATGCGATCCTCGACCGACACGAGACCTTCAAGATAGGAGGCCGTCGAATCCGCACCCAGGCTGGGTGGTGCCTGCAGATCCTCTTCGTTGATCGAAACGATGTCGTTGACGGCATCGACGATCAGACCGTGAAGCTGGTCCGCTATACGGACCACAATGATCACGTGCCGCGCCGTCGGATCGGTCAATCCCCATCCCAGCCGTGCCGACAGGTCGATCACCGGCAGCACCGTGCCGCGAAGATTGACGACACCGCGGACATGGTTGGGAACGTGCGGCAGCATCGTCGTCGGCGTCCAGGCGCGGATCTCACGAATCGCCATGATGTCTACGCCGAGATATTGTTCGCCGATCTGGAAGGTAATGAGCTGGCGGGCCATAAGACGACTCCTGCGGTCTGTTGGATCAATGCGAAACGCGACGTATGGCGGAAGCCAGCTTCTCCGGATCGAACGGCTTGACGATCCAGCCGGTGGCACCGGCTTCGCGAGCACGAGCCTTCTTCTGGTCCGAACTCTCGGTGGTGAGCACGAGGATCGGCAAATCGCGATGGCCCGGACGGGCCCGCAATGCTTCGATCAAACCGAAACCATCCATGCGCGGCATGTTGATGTCGGTTATCATAAGGTTAGGCTGCTCGTTCTTTTCGAGCCATTCCAGCGCCGCGAGGCCATCTTCGGCCTCGTGGACCGCATAGCCGCGCTCAACCAATGCGCTGCGCAGCAGCATCCGCATGCTGGGCGAATCATCGACTGTCAATATCGTCTTGGCCACAAGCGTATTCCCCGAAATCGGGCCCTTGGCCCGCGTTCTTCCTTGCTACGCCCTCCGGGTTAACACCCGGTTGCCGCAGCGCGATTTCGTCAGAAAAGTTCGACTTCGCCGATCTTGGCCGCGGCGATCGCCGGACGGCGGACCTCCACGGGCACTTCACTATCGACGACCCGGCAGCGCGCCTGACCAAGCGCTGCACGAAAATCCACACGGCGCGCGGACGTGCCCCCGAGATGACTGTGACTGAGCTGGATGCCGTCATCGTCGAGGAATTTGCGCGCGAAGCTGGCATTGCTGGTGCCGATCGCCTGCATACCGCTATGCAGATTGGCGCCGCCGTAAAGATGTGCCCGCATCCGCCCGCGAGTCGCGCCATGTTTGAGCATGTCGTTGACCAGCAGCTCCATCGCATAAAGGCCGTAGCGTTCCGCCTCGGCCGAATCGCGGACCATGCCGGCGCGCGGCTCGGACAGCAGGAAATGGTTCATCCCGCCCACCTTTGCGAAAGGATCGTACAGGCAGCAGGCGACGCAACTGCCCAGCACCGTCGTCAGCACGACCTGGCTGTCATCGGTGACATAGGTCGTCCCCTGGATGACGTTGATCCGCCGTTCCTGAGCGAATGCATTTTGCTTGTCTTGATTCAACGGCTGCATAGATCGAGCACCGCCTTGGAAATGCGATCGAGCGGAAGCGCCTCTTCGACGGCGCCGACTTCCTGCGCAGCGCGCGGCATACCGTACACGACGCAGCTGGCTTCATTCTGGCCGATCGTGCGGCAGCCGCCTTCGCGCATCTCGAGCAGCCCCGCGGCGCCATCGCGGCCCATCCCCGTCAGGATCACCCCCACCGCGGTATCGCCGACGGTCTGCACGACGGAACGGAACAGCACGTCGACCGACGGGCGGTGCCCACTTACCGGATTCGCCTCTATCAACCGGATCGCCGGCAGCTTGGCGCCCCGAATCATCAGATGACGCGTGCCACCTGGCGCAATATAGACATGACCTTGCTTGAGCGGTTCATCATGGACCGCTTCGGTGACCCGTGGCGGACATTGGCTATCGAGCCGGGCCGCGAAGGACGATGTGAAGGTCGCCGGCATATGCTGAACGACCACCGTAGGCGGGCAATTTTCCGGGAAACCCTGCAGCAACTTCATCAAGGCCTCGACCCCACCGGTCGAGGCGCCGATCGCGACGATTTTCCCGTTGGAATGAAAGGAGTCCTCGGACCGCTTCACAACCGGCGCCGCGATCGATGTCCGGCGTCGGCTGCGCGCAGCCTGCTTGACCATCTCGGCGAGCGTACCGTCATCGGTAGCGAGAACGTCATGCAGCCCGCCCCCAGGCTTGGCATAACAATCGACGGCCCCGAGTTCGAGCGCCCGGAGGGTGGCATCGGCGCCCTTCTTGGTGAGCGAGGAACACATGACGACCGGCGTGGGACGCAGCCGCATGAGCCGCTCGAGAAAATCGAGCCCGTTCATGTGCGGCATTTCAATATCGAGCGTGATGACATCAGGATCCAGCTCACGGATCATTTCACGTGCCATATGGGCATCGTGCGCCGAACCGATCACCTCGATCTCCGGGTCCCGGCCCAGCAGAGCCGCCAGCATCGCGCGCATGGTGGGTGAATCGTCAACGACTAGGCAGCGTACGCTCATGCGCGATCCTTTCGGTAGATCGTCTGTCCTATGGATGTGAACTTGTCGGCCGCAGGGCCGATGAACCGCTCGGAGTGGCCGATATAAAGATAGCCGCCGACCACCAGTTGATCGGCCAGGCGATCGAGCAGGCGCTCCTTGGTCGGCTCGTCGAAATAGATCATGACGTTGCGGCAGAAGATGACGTCGAACTGGCCCTTCAGCGGCCAGGCGTTCAGCAGATTGAGTTTCCGGAAACGCACCAGATCGCGGACCGGCCTGGCAACCGTCACACCGCCTGTACCCGACGTCGTCCAAAGCTGACCGTAACGCGCCGGAATATCGGCACCGTTATTGCCAGGATAGATGCCCGTCTCAGCCGCCCGCAGGACATGATCGGCAAGATCGGTGGCAAGCAGCGCCACGTCGCTCTCTGCGATCCGCTTGGCCTGGCTCTTGTCCGTGCCCAGCAGCACCATGGCGAGCGAATAGACTTCCTCGCCGCTCGACGCCGCCGACGACCACATTCGAAGCTTGCCGCCCTTCATCAGCCGTTCGATGAACGGCTGGCGCAGATGCTGCTCAAAATGTTCGAAATGGTGGTTTTCGCGAAAGAACTTGGTGTGGTTGGTGGTCAGCGCCTCGATCGCACGCGTGCGTTCGGCTGCGTCGGTACGGATCAAAGCGGTGTAGTCGTGGAATGATCCGATACCCTTCTCGCGCAGCAATTTGGTGAGCCGCGAATAAATGAGCATCGCCTTGCTCTCAGGCATGCAGATCCCGGCATGCGCATGGACCATATGGGCGATCGCTTCGAAATCGGCGCGCGTATAAGGGTATTCGCTGGGGCCATCGAAAGCCCGCGGGCTGAGCTGGTTCATGCCGACATCGCCACCTGCCAGCCGCGACCGGCCGAGCGTTCACCATGGGCACGGCGCGCGGCCGTAACCGCCTCGACATCGAGGATCAGCGCCACGCGGCCATCACCGAGGATCGTGGCGCCGGCGACGCCATCGACCTGCCGGTAGTTGGTCTCGAGGCTCTTGATCACCACCTGGCGCTGATCGCGGATCGCATCGACCATCAGCACGGCCTGGCCGGCAGCTTCGGAGTCGACGACAATCAGCACGGCCTTGGTCGGGTCCGTCTCGCCGCCCGGAATATCAAGCTCGCGCGCGACGGACTGGATCGGCAGCCATGTACCGCGGACATTGAGCATCGGCTGATTGGCGCCCATCTGCTTGACCTCGCCCGGTTTCGGCCGGAGGCTTTCGATGATGTGGGTCAGCGGGATGACATAAGTCTGTTCGCCGACCGACACGATCATGCCGTCGAGAATTGCCAGGGTCAGTGGCAAGGCAAGGGTGAAGGTCGATCCCTGACCAAGCTTCGACGAGATCGTGATCCGGCCGCCCAGCGACTGGACGTTACGACGAACGACGTCGAGGCCGACACCGCGGCCGGAAATATTGGAAATGGTGGCCGCCGTGGAGAAGCCTGGTGCGAAGATCAGATTTTCGATCTCTTCGTCGCTCAGCTTGGCATCCGGCGCAACCAGGCCGCGATCGACCGCCTTGGCGAGAACCTTCTCGCGATTGATGCCGCGGCCGTCGTCGGAAACGCAGATCAGGATCCGGCCAGAACGGTGTTCGGCCGACAGACGGACCCGGCCTTCCGGATTCTTGCCGGCAGCAATCCGCTCCTCCGGGCCTTCGAGCCCATGATCGATCGCATTGCGGATCAGATGGGTCAGCGGTTCGCCGATGCGCTCGACAACGGTCTTGTCGAGCTCGGTGGCTTCGCCGTCGACCTCGAGATGGACGCGCTTGCCGGTGCTCGCCTGCAGTTCGCGCACCATGCGGGGCACGCGGCTGAACACCGAACGGATCGGCTGCGCACGGATCGACATCGCACTGTCCTGCAACTCGCGCGTGAGGTGATCGAGATCGGTCAGCTCGGTGATCTGGGCGAGGCCACAATTGAGCAAACGCTGCGCCAGCATGGCCTGCGTTATGACGAGCTCGCCGACCAGATTGACCAGACGATCGAGCTTTTCAAGATCGACCCGGATGGTCTGCGTAACGCCCACCGGCGTGCCTGCCGCACCCGTCTTGTCAGGATCATTCGCGGCCGGGGTCGGCAATGCGGCCGCGTCCACCACCGGAGGCGGAGGCGCCACGACCGGGGCGGGGCTCACGGTAGGAGCCGGCGCAGCCGTTGCAACGGGCAATGGAACGATGACATTTTCGATGGGCGCGGCAACAGCCGCCTCAGACTCATGCGAATCTTGGTTTTCGGCCTGATCGCGGATGGGATCGACCGCCGCCGGGGCGCCGAACGACAGGGTGCAATCATCGGAAACGAATTCGAAAATCTCCTCGATCGTACCACGTTCAACATTGCCGGGCATTTCGATATGCCAGCTCAGATAAGCTTCTTCGGGATCGAAGCGATCGATCGTGGGGACAGCGGTCCAGTCGACATCGCGCACCTTGCCGCCAAGATCGATCAACTCGCGCAGCAGCAGCAACGGCTCACCGCCATGTGCCATAGCGCCGCGTGTCGGCCGCATGAACAAGGCCGTAATCTCGGGCATACCTTCGGCCGAGGCGTCGGTCTCCTCCCAATCGGCGCCCGGCGACGTCCCATCGTCCAGCGCACCCATCAGATCGGCCAGATCGAAACCCAGCGCTGAATCCGCACTGTCCTGGACTTCAGCCCCGGCTGTCTCGACGACGGCCGCAACATCCTCGCCAATCGGCTTGCCGGCCGCGACGTCCTGCAGCTTCTGCAACATTTCAGCATCGTCGGGCGCAGGCTTCTCGCCGCGGATCGCGCCGACATGGTCCGCCAATATATCAAACGCTGCCAACAACACGCCGACCAGTTCGGGGGTCAGCTTATGCTCACCGCCACGCACCTGATCGAGCAAGGTTTCGAAATGGTGCGTAAAATGCTGGAGGAGTGTGAAGCCGAACGCGCCGGATCCACCCTTGATCGAATGGACCGAACGAAAGATCGTGTTGATCGTCTCGTCGTCATGCTGGCCCGATTGCAACGCGAGCAGGCCGGATTCCGCCTGGACGAGGCCTTCGTCGCATTCCTGAAAGAAGATATCCTGAATTTCTTCGAGCTTCATAGCGTATCTCCGTTACCGGATACGGCGGCCGCACCGAAAATCACCCGCCCCATGCCCGCAAGCCTGACGGCGGCATCCAACGCTGAGCCGCTATTGATTGAAAGCTCGATGCCGCGGTGCTGACTTGTCTTGACCGCGCTGGCGAGCAATTGGAGTCCGGCCTGGCCGATCTGTTCGACATCCTGGCAATCGATTTCGATCGGGCCGCCACCGGCAAAAGCCGTTCGCAACCCTTCGACGTGCCGGGAGACAGCCGTGCTGTCCATGATCGGCGACAAGCTCATCCGCGTCATTCTGCTGATCCTTCTTGAAGTGCCGCTCTCAGAACTCGGTCCAGTCCCCGTCCGGCTCTTCGACCTTGAGCGCGAGATTGCCGATGGACTGCCGTGGAGCGGCCTTGGCCGTCGCCCTTTTCGCCTTCGGCGCGTCATACCGCGCGACCCCCGCGCTGGCATCCACACCGAGCTGGAACCGCCCCACGAGACGGCCGAGCTGATCGGCCTCGGACGTCAGGCTGCGCGCGGCCGCCGTCGATTGTTCGACCATTGCAGCGTTTTGCTGCGTCGTGCGATCCATCTCGCTGACGGCTACGTTGACCTGCTGGATGCTGCTGGCCTGGGCGTCCGAAGCCTGCGAAATGCTCGCTGCGAGCGAGCTGATCTCGGCAACCCGCGTCAGGATGCGATCGAGGGCCTCGCCGGTCTTGCCGACCAGCTGAACGCCACCGGTCACCTGCCGGGTGCTGTCGGTGATAAGATCCTTGATGTCCTTGGCCGCATCGGCCGAACGCTGCGCCAAGGCCCGTACCTCGTTTGCGACGACGGCAAAGCCCTTACCCGCGTCGCCAGCCCGCGCCGCTTCGACACCGGCGTTCAGCGCGAGCAGATTGGTCTGGAAAGCGATGCCATCGATCAGGGTCACGATCTGGCTGATCTTCTGCGAGGAGGAGGCAATGCCATCCATCGCGACGATCGCTTCGCGGACAACCTTTCCGCCTTCTTCGGCGTCACCATGTGCAATTCCGACCAGCTGGTGGACCTGTTCCGCACTGCGGGCCGATTTTTGAACCGACTGGGTGACCTGGTCCATCGCCGCGGCCGATTCCTCAAGGCTCGCAGCCTGTTGTTCGGTGCGACGCGAGAGGTCATCGGATGCCGCGCTGATTTCGTTCGAGCCCACGCCAATGCCGTTGGCCGACGCATCGAGCTGCCGCATGGCCGACAACAATTCGCTGGTCGCGGCGTTGAAATCGTCCCTCAGGCGCTCATAGGCGGGCAGGACCGGTTCGGTGATCTGCACGGTGAGATCGCGTTCGGCGAGGCGGCGGAGGCTGTCTGCCACCAGCGTCACCACACGATCCTGCTCGGCATCGGCTTCGGCCTTGGAGGCTTCGATCTGTTCCTTGGCGATCGCCGCGGAGCAGAATACTTCGACAGCCCGAGCCATCGTGCCGAGTTCATCCTGGCGGCCATAGCCGGGGATACCGCTCTTGTGATCGCCTTCCGCCAGATCCGTCATACGCTGGGTCAACCGAGCGACAGGCTTCGAAATTCCGACGCGGGCGATGAACAGACCGAAAGCCATGCTGAGAACGACACCGGCCACGCCGCTTGCGATTACGATCTGCAACGTCTTGCGCGATTCAGCCTGGAGCTCCGCCGTTGCCTTGGCCGCCGTCGCCTGATGCTGATCGTTGAACGAGACCATCGCATCGGAGAAGTCGGCAATGCCCATATCGACATCGACGAGAACGGCCCGCGCCTGATCGTCGAGATCCTGCATGCCGAGGGTCACGGCCTGCTGATTCTTCTCGTTCAGCTGATCGAGCTGTTCACGTAGCGGCGCGACCTCCTTGGCGATCATCGGATCGGATTTGATGGCCTCATCGAGGCTCTCGACAGCTTCCTCATAGGAGGACTTGGCCATCACCCTGGCGATCTTGGCTTGTTTCGAAGTGCCGTCATAGGCTTCAGCGCGATAGCCGGCATAGGCCATCTCGACAGCGAGTCGATTTGCCTTGGTCACCTGCTGGATCGCCGGAAGCACCGAGGTGGTGAGCTTCGAATAATCGGCTGAAAGCGAACGAAGTTGAAACGCCGCCATCGCGGTGATTCCCAGTGCAAAGATCGCCAGAAGTCCGATCGCGGCTGCAATCTTCGTCGATATCTTGCTGTTTTCGAGCAGTCTCATCTTTCAGGCCCTCAATATCCGCAAACCCAGTGCGGCTCGTGCCGCGATATCGGCCGGGTTTAGGCCCGGTCCGTAAAGATTCGGTTTAGCAAAACGTCGTCAGAACTCGGCCCAATCCTCATCGGCGGGCGCGATCGCCAGATTACCGCGAACGCGTGTGGATATGGCGACCGGGCGGCTAGCCGCGGCCTTTCTGCGCGGTGATGATGGCTCGGAGCGTTTGATGTTGAAGCGGGCAACCAGATTGCCGAGTCGATCCGCTTCGGTGGACAGGGAATGGGCCGCAGCTGTCGCCTCTTCGACCATTGCGGCATTCTGCTGAGTCGCCTTGTCCATTTCGCTGACCGCGGCATTGACCTGCTGGATACCGCTTGCCTGACCCTCAGAAGCCGTCGAGATATTGCCCGCCAGCCCGCTGATCTGGGAAATGCCGGAGACGATCCTCTCGAGCGCCTGGCCGGTTTGCCGAACGAGTTGAACGCCCGATTCGACCTGGCGCGAACTATCCGTGATCAGCGTTTTGATGTGCTTCGCCGCGTCCGCCGAACGCTGCGCAAGCGCGCGCACCTCGTTGGCGACCACGGCAAAGCCTTTACCGGCGTCCCCGGCGCGGGCCGCTTCGACGCCAGCGTTGAGGGCCAGCAGGTTGGTCTGAAAGGCAATGCTGTCGATCACCGTGATGATCTGCGCGATTTCTGCCGAGGATTTTTCGATTCCGTCCATCGCCACCACCGCGTCGCGAACGATCTGGCCTCCGCTCCGGGCGTCGTCCTGCGCCTTCTCGACGGTGACGCAGACCTCACGCGCGCCGCTGGCCGATGCTCGCACGGTCGTCGTGATTTCATCCATTGCCGAGGCTGTTTCGGTGAGACCCGCCGCCTGTTGTTCGGTTCGTTGCGCCAGATTGTCGGATGCATGGGTGATTTCGGACGCGCTCGTGCGGATGAGATCGGCGGCGCCCGCAACCTCGCTGAGCGCAGAGGCCATTCGCTGCCGCATCGCCTCAAAATCCTTGGCAAGGCGCTGATATTCGACCGGCAGCTCGCCCAGCTGTATATCGAAATCGCCCTCCGCGAGGCGACCGAGCGCCGCGCCGAGCTCTTCGATCACCGTCGTCCTGCGACTGCTTTCGATTTCCGAATAGGTCGAGATCGCGACATTCATGTCCATCAGACTGACCTTGACGAGCGTCGAGATTGCCTGAGCCAACGCCTTTCCGCCAATGCGGCGGCGCACCGATTGCGCCATCATCCCTTCGATAAGCGCTTCCAGCACATTGGCGTATCCGCCGATATACCAAGCCGGCTCGAGGCCGATTCGCGCATGAACCTGGCCAATCGTTTGCGCGCGTTTCAGATAGTGGCTGTCGAGTCCCTGGGAGAATAGCTTGCGCCAGTGCAACAGCTGCTGCTTACGGGCGTGCTCCATTCCGGCGGGTCCACCGAACATTTTGGCCAGATCCGGTTTCGAGTCGATCCGGTCATAAAGCGCCTGCAAAGCGGAGTCGGCATGATGATCGATCCCGTCGAGGATCGTATCAAATGCGGTTTTCATGTCCGAGCCAAGCCCGTAAAATGCCAGATGATCTCGGAAAGTCTGATCCGTATTTACTGTCGAGGTCATCACATACTCCCAATCTGTTGGGGGATTCTTGCAACAACATAGTTAATATTGTTTTTAAAAAGGTCTTCCACGGCAGCCGTCAGCACTAGGTAGTTCACCGGGAAGCGCGCATCGGCGAAGGGGCATAGAAGCTAACAATGCCGCCGCCCGCTCAGCCATCCGCGCTCGTCGTCGACGATGATGACTCCATCCGATTGAGTACCGCGATGCTGCTATCCGTCATGGGCGTTACTCCCGAACTGGCGGGGAGCGGCCACACCGCGTTGCAACTGATGCATGATCGGCATTACGATCTCGCAATCGTGGATCTCAGCCTTCCCGACATCGAAGGCAGCGATCTGATAGCGAAGTTTCATGCACTCGCACCGGATATGCTTATCGTGATCATGTCCGGCGACAATGATCGTATCAACCGCGTCCGGCATCTTGCCGATCATTGCGTGGAAAAGCCGATGTCGGCACATGCGCTGCGTTCCGCCATCGACAAACTGCTGCTTGCGCACCAGGAGATGCCCCTTTGATCTATTGGGCGTTGCGCGGGACTAAGTAAAAGAACGCGCTTCGCCCCATGCCGGTCCCCCGCTACAAGCGATCATGTCAGGCATGTCTTCCCCGCATGCGACGCGATCTCTGCTTCGTTCCCCAATCCGTCGCAGCGATCCCGACCGCAGACGCCCCCCCTGGGACGAAATGCCTGATTGACGGGAATCGGTGGCCCTCCCCCGCAGGGCGCCGATTCCCGCCCCGATTGGGATTATGTTCCGACTGGCACGCGGCGTCCGTACCACGGATATGCGCTTGGGCATGGATTCCATGCTAAAGTGTTGAATCAAGCTGCATCCATCGCATCGCCACCGACCGGCAAGATCTTGGTTCAGTGCGACATCGAAAAATGGGCCTGACAGGCTGAGTATCCCGCATCCCTTGCTGCAGGTGCAAAAAATCTCTGTGGCAACTCTCCCATCGTCAGGGGAGAAATTGCGCTGGATCGTGACAGTGAGCACAGTCAATGTCTTGATGACAATATATGGAAAGCGTCCTAATGACGGCGATCCGGGGCAACCGGCGAGGGGGATCGCTGGCCTGGAGCTACGTTGGAGGGGGTCGTTTGCGTACAGCGAATCTGTTCGGCTCGGGAATTTGCGCCCTGGCCTATGCGGCAGTCATCGTGCCGACGGCGGCGCTTCATGCCCAGGCTGCTCCGCCCGCTTCATCCGCGATAACTCCCGATCTCCGTTCATCGGCCGTTCCCACTCGCGAAGAACTCGACCGCTCCAAGCCAAAGGAAGCCCCGAAAACCGGCCGTTTGACGGTCGACGGGGATATCGAGCGAGCACCATGTGCGCTCGACGACCCGGCTTATGCCAATATCAAGGTGACGATCACCTCCGCCCAGTTCAACAATCTGCAGGGGCTGACGGCCGACGAATTGCGCCCGGCTTATGCCGCCTTCCTCGGCCAATCGCGATCGATCAGCACAATTTGCACGATACGCGATGCCGCAGCGACGATTTTGCGACGCAAAGGCTATCTGGCGGCTGTCCAAGTGCCGACCCAGCGGATCGAAAATGGTGTCGTGAAATTCGAGCTGTTGTTTGCACGCGTCGTAGCCGTCCGCGTCCGCGGCGATGCGGGCAGATCGGAAAAGATGCTCGCAGGCTATTTGTCTAAGCTCACCGCCGACAAGATCTTCAACCGTTTCACGGCGGAACGCTATCTGCTGCTGGCGCGCGACCTGCCGGGCATGGAAGTGCGGCTCTCGCTAAAGCCAGCCGGCACCGCGCCAGGCGAACTGGTTGGCGAGGTCAGCGTGATCAGGACGCCGTTCGACGCCGATATCAATTTCCAGGATTATGCCGCGCACGGCACCGGGCGCTGGTCCGGCATGCTGCGCGGTCAGGCTTACGGCCTGCTCGGCCAGGGCGATCGCCTTAGCGTGTCGACCTCGAGCACCGCCGATATCAAGGAACAGCAGATCGTTCAGGTCGGCTACGACATGAAGGTCGGCCATGAAGGCCTGAATCTCGGCGGCAACTTCACTTATGCCTGGACCCAACCCGATCTTGGCCTGGATCCGACTGCTCCGACCATCACGCTGAAGGCACGGACCCTTCTGGCGACAGTCGACGCCAGCTATCCGGTCATTCGAAGCCAGGCGTTCAGCGCGACGACGACGGCCGGCATGGATTTCCTCAACCAGTCGGTCTTCTTGGGCGCTCCGGGCAGCGCGCTTGCGGAGATTTCGAAGGACCATTTGCGGGTCGCCTTCGCACGAATCGATTTCGACGCCACCGATGTGTCCGAGACACGTTCGGCCAAATGGCGCGCATCGGGATCGATCGAATTCCGGCACGGACTGAATATTCTGGGGGCGAGCCATGATGGCTTCACGGGGTCGGTCGACGTAAGCCGCAAGCTCGGCAACCCGCAAGCATCGCTTATTCGCGCCGCCGCCGTGTTCGAATATACGCTGGGCGGCATCACCTGGCCGCAGTTCCTGCCACGCGTGGTGGCAATCGCACCGCGCGCACAATATGCGTTCGACCCTTTGCTCGGATTCGAACAGTTTTCGGCCGGCAACTATTCGATCGGCCGCGGCTATGATCCGGGCACGATCAGCGGCGACAATGCCGTCGGCACCTCCGTCGAACTGCGGTGGAACCGCCTGGCGCCGTTCCCGAAAATCAATTTCGGAATCCAGCCGTTCCTGTTCGAGGATCTTGCCTGGACCTGGCTGAAGCAGCCATTGGCCTCCGAAATTTCGCATGACAGGATCGTTTCGGCAGGCGGCGGTTTCCATGCCGCGCTCAACAACCGCTTCCGGCTCGACGGTACGGTGGCCGTGCCCCTGCGGAGAGCAGGGCTGCAAGGCGCGCTCCACCATCCGCGCTTTCTGATTTCGTTCACCACCAAGCTTTGGCCCTGGGGTAACAAGTGATGCGTAAACGCTTTTCCCAAACCGCGAAGGACATCCTCTCCTCGCGGAGTTGCACGTCGGCGGTGGCCATGGCCGCGGCGATCTGTGCGCACATGGCCAGCGCAACCGGGTTTGTGGGCAGCGTAAATACCAACACGACCGTCGGTGCTACCGTCAATGGCACCAACGACGTTATTACGGTCGGCAATTCCGACAGTACAGGAGCGATCACAGCCGTCGTCAACTGGTCGACGAACAACAGCCAAAGCGATTTTCTGCCCAGCGGCAACAGCGTGATATTTGAAGGCGGCAGCAACAATATCAGCGCCTATACCGTCCTGAATCGCATCAGCCCGACCGACAGCGCTTCTCCGGTCGTCCTCAACGGCGCAATTCAGAGCTACCTGGATTCGTCGCATAACACCACCGGCGGCAGTATCTGGTTCTACAGCCCCAGCGGCATACTGGTCGGCAGCAATGCGGTCTTCAACATCGGCAGCCTGCTGCTCACGGCCAACGATCCCGGGAACAACACGAGCTTCCTGAGTAACGGGCACTTCTCGCTGGCGCAGGCGAACGCCGGGACCGCGATCAATATCGCTTCGGGCGCACAGATCAACGCCTTGTCGCCCGGCAGTTATGTCGCCCTGGTCGCGCCGAAGATCGTCCAGAACGGCACCGTCACCGTCAACGGATCGGCGGCCTATGTCGCGGCCGGCGCCGTCGACATGACGATCAATCAGGGCCTGTTCGACATCGCTGTCACGGCCGGTACCGACGAGACCGACCCGATCAATCATGGCGGTACGACAACCGGCCCGGCGAGTACCGGATCGGGCGACATCCATCGCATCTACCTCGTTGCCGTGCCGAAGAACGACGTGATCACGCAGCTCTATATTGGCGGCGGATCGCTGGGCTTCGACATCGCGGGCGCCGCCGACGTGCAGGGCAATGCGATCGTCCTTTCGGCCGGCCGCAACATTTCGGGCGGCGCGATCAATTTCAGCGCGCCGGCGCCGGTCAACAATGCCGATATCACCATTTATGGCGGCACCTTCACGTCCGCGGTCTATGGCGGAGCCAACCGCTATATTTCGGTATACGACTATTATGGGCCGTCGAACCCGAATGGCGCCTCGACGCCATTCAACATGTTCGCCTCCGATCTCAATCTGCGCGGGGATGTTCAGGTCACCCTCGGCGGCACGCGCACGACCGACACGCTGGGTATCGGCGGCTCGGTCACCCTCAGCGCCAGCAAGGACGCGACCATCGCCGGCGAAAGCGTGCAGGCCGGATTTGTGGGCGTGTACGGGCAATATGGCGGGACGCTCAAGATTGGCGGCAACCTGTCCATGTATGCCGAGGCAACCGGCGCGGGCAGCGACGGCAACAGTGGCGTACCGGTCAGTGCGCATGGTGGCCAGACCGAAATCGTAACGCCGGGCGGAACGGTCGATGTCGCCGGCTCTGTGACGATGAGCACCAAGGCATTTGCGGGTTCGTCGGACTTCGCTCCCTCGACGCAACTGAGCGTCACCGGCGGTACGATCAGCCTGAACTCAGACACCAATTCGGGCCTGCCGGGGTCAATTCATATTGGCGGGGCGCTGACCGCGAATTCATCAGCTGACGGCGGCCAGGATGTGTCGGGCAACAGCGTCGCCGGTACCAATGGCAATGCGGGACCGATCTATTTGCGTGCCGGCTCGACCAGCGCATTGACGATCGACGGCACGACGACCCTCCATGCCGACGGACAGGGTGCATCGGTTCAATATGGGCCCTCCGGCGGCGCCGGCAACGGCGGCTTCATCAGTGTGGAAGCAGCAGCTGGTACGCTCACCCTGACCAACGGCCTGACGATCACCGCCGATGGCACAGGCGGCACGGCCTTCAGCACCGATGGACATGGCGGCGCCGGGGCTGGCGGAACGGCGGTAGCCGGCAGCGACTCCGGTGGTACGCTCAGCGTCGGCAGCTTCTTGGGGGCTTCCGCGCAGGGTGCAGGCGGATCGGCAAATTCGGGGAATAGCGTTGGCGGCGCCGGGACCGGCGGCTACGCCCAGCTCAGCGCCAGCTCCGGCACGGTCGCGATTACCGGAACGACATCGCTGGTCAGCAACGCGTTCGGCGGCAACGGCGTAACCGGCGGCAATGCCTCCGGCACCTACGCCAGCATCAATTCCAATGCCGGCAACATCTCCATCACCGGCGACGTTTCGCTTAGCGCCAGCGCCACGGCCGGCGGCAGTTACGATCCGTCACAGACGTTCACGCCCCAGTCCGGCAATGCCCATGGTGGCACGATTCAGCTTACCCAATCTGGAACGGGATCGGTTTCCATTACCGGCAATGTCGATACCTACGCTTCGGCATCGATCGGCAACGACTATCCCACCTATAATGGCGGTGATGCGACGGGCGGCAACGTCTATGTAGCGACCGATACCGGTGGCACCATTCACGTCACCGGACATCTTGCTGCCGACGAGCTTTCGGCGCAGGGCGGCGATAATCAGATCCTCACCGGTGCCACGGGCAGCGGGACCGGCGGCAATTTGACGATCGGTGCCGCCGACACCAGTTCGATCACGATCGATGGCGCGCTAACGGCTACATCCCACGGAACCGGGGGTAATGCCCATGGCACGGCGCTCGCGACCGCACTCGGCAGTCTTCAGGGCCTCAGCACCAACGCCGTAACCGGCGGCCATGGCATGGGCGGCGTGCTGATCATCGGCGGCGGCGCCGGCGGCGTGTCGATCGGTTCGGTCAACCTGACCGCGGACGGAAGCGGCGGCGACGGCCTGCTCGCGGGCGGCGTCGGCACCGGCGGCTCGTCGATCATCCACAGCCTGACGAGTGGCGGATCAGTGGCCATCGGCACCACCGCCACCTTAAGCGCGGACGGCACGGGTGGAATTGGCGATCCCTACGCAGAAACGATGGCCGGCGTCATGCCGACCGGGGGCGCTGGGCATGGCGGCGCCGTCACTGTGCAAGTCATTGGCGGCGCAATCACGATCGGCAGCGGACTGTTCGGACACGCAACCGGCAACGGTGGCAATGGCCTTGCGGGCGGCGGAAGCGGAACGGGCGGAGCCGCCAATATTACAACCAACGGCGGCTCGATCGGTGTCATGGGCGGTGCGACCATCCGGGCCGATGGTTATGGCGGCAGTGGCAATGCGGAGGGCAGTGCCGACACATTTGCCGGCGGTCAGGGGACCGGTGGCCAGGCGACGATCGAATCCGATGTCGGAACGATTACCATCCGCTCGCTCGCCAATGTCGAAGCCTATGGTCAGGGCGGCGCCGGATCGACCGGCGGCGCGGGTCAAGGCGGCAGCGCCCTCCTAAAAGCTGCGGGAGGCACGGTGAGCGTGACAGCGCCTCCGCAGGATTATTCGGGTTCGACGGGTGCCGTTGTCACCGCCGACGGTGTCGGCGGGGCCGGGCAGTCAACCCGACTCGGCATTGCCGGCGACGGTGGTGCGGCGACAGGCGGTGCAGCCGAGATCTCGGCGCGGACCGTTTCGGGCAGTAGCAGCACCATCACCATTCCGACGGCCTATGTCAGCGCGGTCGGTTTTGCCGGCACGGGCGGTAACGGATCGAACTCCGCCGGTGGCAATGGCGGCATCGGCGCGGGCGGGTCGGTCTATATGCTGGCCGAAGTGGGCAGCGGACATCTCTCCGTCGGTACGACCTCGCTCTATGCCTACGGCCATGGCGGCACTGGCGGCTTCGGCGCCACTGGTGGCGCGGGCGGCGCCGGCATCGGCGGTGGCGTCAATGGGGGCGTCGTCAGCGGCCCCGCATCACAGACGACAACCGGGACAGCGAGCTTCGGCGATTATGCTGTTGCAGCCGGCGGGTTCGGCGGGAACGGCGGCGATGCCAGCGAAGGCGGTACCGGCGGCGCGGGCGGAACGGGCACCGGTGGGGGCGGCAACATCCTGTCGCGCGGTGGGACGGTTACCGCAGCCTCTCTCAATTATGCAAATTATGGTGTCGGCGGCGATGGCGGGTCCGGATCGACCAGCGGCGCTGGTGGCGCGGGGATCGGCGGCGAGTTCGCCGTCATCGCCTCGCCCCGCTTCCAGACCCAGACCGGTGGCACGCTGACGGTCAGCGGAGCCCTATATGGCGATGCTTCGGGCCTCGGCGGTGGCGGCAGCAGCGCGGGCGCGACGACCGCCGGCAGCTACACCGTCCAGGCTCTGACCAACAGTTCGCTGACGGTCGACAGCGCGACGCTGATCAACTTTGGCGCGACGGTATCGGCACAAACCAGCCCGAGCGAAATCGGTGCCGTCGGCGGCACGCTGCATATCAACCACGCGCTGTCCGCCGGAAGTGCCGGCGATATCGGCCTTTTCACCGACGCGAGCGGCGCGATCAGCATCGGCGGCGCTGCGTCAATCAGCGCGCGATCAATCGTCTATGGCGCCGCCAACACGGCACCCACGACGCCCGGGACTGTCCAGGCCGGCAGCTTCAATTTCTCGGTCTTCCAGAATTTCACCAACGCCTCGACCTTCATCACCCCTGCCGATTTCACGCTTTCGGTGCCAGGGTCGATCCTGGTCGGCGGTATCACCAGCAGCGCAGGCTTCGTATCGGTCACCGCAGGCACCAGCCTGACGGCGGGCACGGTCTCGGCCGCGACGTCCCTCGGCCTCACCGCCACGGCCGGCGATCTCCTGCTCGACAGCGGAACCGCCAGCAATGGCCATGCCTCGATCAGCGCATCCGGCAATATCGGTGGGCGTGCCAACGGGACGCGCACCGCCGTAACAGCAGCGGGCACCAATCATAATGTCGCAATCACTGCGGGCGGCCAAGCCTATCTCGGCAATGTCGCGGCAACCGGCAGCGCGACCGTGTCGGCCGCATCGATTGACATATCCTCGAGCGGCGTCAGCCTGACCAGCGCCACCGCGAGCAACGGAGCGCTCTCGCTCGTCGCCACCAGCGGCGATGTCCTCGTCGACTCAGCCGCGGCGACGAACGGAAATACGACGTTGACCGCATCCGGCAACGTCAAGGGACGCACCAGCAATTCGCGCGCGAACGTCTCGGCAACGGGATCGAACCGCGACGTTGCTATCACCGCGACCGGCGGGCAGGCCTACCTGGCGTCGGTTTCGGCGACGGGCAGCGCGACGATAACCGGCGCCTCGGTCGATGTTTCGTCCTCAAGCATCAGCCTGACGAGCGCGACGTCCACCAATGGTGCGCTCAACCTCGCCGCCACCGACGGCGACCTGCTCATCGATACGGCAGCGGCGACGGGCGGCAACGCGACCTTGACCTCGGTGGGCAATCTCACCGGCCGCACCAGCAACGGCCGGGCGGCAATCTCGGCCGCGGGCACCAGCCGCAATGTTTCGATCACGACCAGCCTGATCGGCTATCTGGGCACGGTCAGCGCGACAGGAACGGCCGACGTCACGGCGGGATCGCTGGATGTTTCTTCAGCCGGCATCAGTCTGAACAGTGCGACCGCGACAAACGGGTCGCTCCAGCTCACGGCCACGAGCGGCCAATTGCTGGTCGACAGCATATCGGCCACCAACGGCGATGTAACGCTGAGCGCGCTCAGCGACATCTTCGGCCGCACGAGCGCCGGCCGCACGACAATCACCGTCAGCGGGACCGGCCAGAATATCGGCGCCACCGCCGGCGGCCTGATCTATCTCGGCAGCGTCACCGCGCCCGGCGCCGTGAGCTTCACCGGCGGGTCCGTCGATATTTCGTCGTCGAGCGTGAGCATCGATTCCGCGACGGCGACCAACGGCGTCGTGTCGCTGGTCGCGACCGGCGGCGACGTCCTCGTCGATTCGGTCTCCGCGACCAACGGCAATGCCACGCTGACCGCATCCGGCAACGTTACCGGACGGGCCGGCGGCGGACGAACCGCGGTGACGACCGCCGGCACCAGCCGGAACATCGCGATCACGGCGACGTCGGGGCAAGCCTTCCTCGGCACGATATCGGCAACCGGCACGGCAACGGTTACCGGCGCGTCGGTCGATGTGTCGTCGAGCGCCGTCCACCTGACTAGCGCGACTGCTACCAGTGGCACCCTATCGCTCACCGCGACATCGGGCGCGATCTCGACCGGCGCGCTGGCCGCCACGCAGAACGCAACCCTGAATGCGGCAACCGACATCACCACCAGCACGATCGTCGCCGGTGATTCGGTGTTCGGACAGGCCGGCGGCAATATCACCACCACCAATCTGACCGCAGGCCGCACCAACCCCTCGCAATCGAGCAACGCGATCTATGCGATCTCGCTGAGCGGCGCCAATTCGGTCAGCACGGGTACGTTGAGCGCGAAAGGCGACATCCGTCTGGTCGCCACCAGTGGGAGCCTCAACGTCGGCAATCTCACCGCCGATCTCAACCTGCTCGCGCTGGCGGGGCAGAATCTGACGTTCGGGTCGATCACGACCTCTGCCACAGGATCGACGCTGATCGGCAGCAGCAGCATGGATTCGCAATTCCCGCTGCCGCTCGACAAGTTTGCGATGCAGGCCGTCACCCCCGATCCGGCTGCCGGCGTGATCCAGATCAACGGCGCGGTAAGCACCGGTCTGGCATTTCGCGCAGCTTCGACCGGCGATTTCACGTCGGTGGGGATCTCGACGAATAGCGGTCTGCTGGATGTCGCAACCGGCGGCGCCTTTTCGGCTACGACATTGTCGGGTTCGACGGCAGCTACGATCACGGCTGCTTCGACCCTGTCAGCGACCAGCATCACCGGGCCGACCCTGGCAACCCTCACCTCCGGCGGTGCAATGTCGCTGGGAACCGTATCGATCTCATCGAGCGGGAACTTCACCTCGAACAGCGACATAACGCTGGGAACGGTCAGCGCCAGCGCAATCAATATCCAGGCGGATAACGGCATCACCCTGACAAGCGCCAGCGCGTCGGGCGGATCGCTGATGCTGTCGGCCGGCAATGGCGACGTGCTGGCCAATTCGCTGTCGGCGACGAACGGCAGCACGACCATTATCGCTTCCGGTAATATCAAGGGCCGCACCAACGGCACCCGTACCGCCGTGACATCGACCGGCGTGGGGAATAATCTCTATGTCGAGGCGACCGGGGGCCAAGCCTTCCTGGGCAACGTTTCCGCCGTTGGCACGGCAAATGTTGTGGGTCAGTCGGTCGACGTGCAATCGACCGGCGTCAGCCTGACCAGTGCGACCGCCACCGCCGGTGCGCTCAGCCTGGTCGCAACGACCGGCGCCGTGCTGGTCAACAGCGCGACAGCGACCGATGGCAGCATAACCGTCATGGCCGCGACCAACGTCAAGGGCCGCACGGCGAGCTCGCGCGCGTCGCTCACGGCTACCGGCACCAGCCAGAGCGTCGCGGTCACGGCAACCGGCGGCCAGGCGTTCCTCGCCACCGTGGCCGCAACGGGAACGGCAACGGTCACCGGCGCGTCGGTCGATGTGGCCTCGACCGGTGTCAGCCTGACCAGCGCAACTGCGACCAATGGCGCGCTTTCGCTCGTTGCCACCAGCGGCGATGTCCTGGTCGACAGCGTTTCGGCAACCAATGGCAATGCGACGGTTACCGCCTCCGCCAATGTTGGTGGACGCACCGGTGGCCGCACCGACGTGACGACAGCAGGCACGAATCGCAACCTGACGGTCACCGCCACCGGCGGGCTCGCCTATCTCGGTAATATCTCCGCAACAGGCACGGCATCGGTAAGTGGCCATTCGGTGGATGTGTCGGCGGCGAATGTAAGCCTTACCAGCGCGACCGTCACCAACGGCAACCTGTCTCTGGTCGCCACCAGCGGCGACGTACTCCTCGATACAGGATCGGCTGCCAATGGTAACGCGACCTTGCTTGCCGCAGGCAATGTCCAGGGCCGTACCACCAGTGGCCGCACTGCGCTGAGCACGACCGGTACCAGTCGCGATATCTCAATTACGGCAACCGGTGGACAAGCCTTTCTCGGTGCAATTTCGGCGACCGGCAACGCGACCGTCACCGGTTCATCGGTCGATGTCGCGTCAACCGGTGTCAGCCTGACCGGCGCGACAGCGACCAATGGCGCTCTCTCGCTGGTCGCCACGAGCGGCGACGTGCTCGTCGACACCGCTTCGTCAACCAATGGCAATGCAACGATCACCGCGTTCAACGCCGTCAAGGGACGTGTGAACGGCGCGCGTGCCGCGATCTCCGCCGCGGGTACCAACCGCAACGTGGCGATCACCGCCACCAACGGACAGGCATTCCTCGGCGCCGTCTCCGCCACGGGTAATGCCGATGTCACCGGTTCGTCGGTCGATGTCTCATCGTCCGGAGTCAGCCTGACCAGCGCCACCGCGACCAACGGCGCGCTCTCACTCGTCGCCACCAGCGGCGATGTCCTCGTCGATACCGCATCGGCAACGGGTGGCGACGCCACCCTCACCGCGTTCAGCAACGTCAAGGGTCGCACCAGCGCCGGCCGCGCGGCGATCTCGGCGAACAATATCGCCGTCACCGCCACCAACGGCGTCGCCTTCCTCGGCGCGGTCTCCGCGCCCGGCAGCGCAACCGTCACCGGTTCGTCGGTCGATGTTTCTGCGGCCGGCATCAGCCTCGACAGCGCAACCGCGACCAACGGCGCACTCTCGCTGGTCGCCACCAGCGGCGACGTCCTTGTCGACACCGCCTCCGCCACCAACGGCAATGCGACGATCTCCGCGTTCAACACCGTCAAGGGCCGCACCAGCAACGGACGCGCCACTGTCTCCGCCGCCGGCACCAGCCGCAACGTCGCGATCACCGCCACCAACGGACAGGCATTCCTCGGCGCCATCACCGCCACGGGTAATGCCGATGTCACCGGTTCGTCGGTCGATGTCTCATCGTCCGGAGTCAGCCTGACCAGCGCCACCGCGACCAATGGTTCGCTCTCGCTGGTCGCCACCAGCGGCGATGTCCTCGTCGATACCGCATCGGCAACGGGTGGCGACGCCACCCTCACCGCGTTCAGCAACGTCAAGGGCCGCACCAGCGCCGGCCGCGCGGCGATCTCGGCGAACAATATCGCCGTCACCGCCACCAACGGCGTCGCCTTCCTCGGCGCGGTGTCCGCGCCCGGCAGCGCAACCGTCACCGGTTCGTCGGTCGATGTCTCGGCCGCCGGCATCAGCCTCGACAGCGCGACCGCAACCAACGGCGCGCTCTCGCTGGTCGCCACGAGCGGCGACGTCCTCGTCGACACCGCCTCCGCCACCAATGGCAATGCGACGATCTCCGCGTTCAACACCGTCAAGGGTCGCACAAGCAACGGACGCGCCACTGTCTCCGCCGCCGGCACCAGCCGCAACGTCGCGATCACCGCCACCAACGGACAGGCATTCCTCGGCGCGGTCTCCGCCACCGGCACCGCCGATGTTACCGGTTCGTCGGTCGATGTGCAGTCAAATGCCGTGAACTTGACGAGTGCAACATCGACCAGCGGCGATGTTCTGCTGGTTTCGACAAGTGGGTCGATTGCCGCAGGTACGATCAACGCGGCAGAAAACGCCCTCTTCACGACGGCCGTCAACGCCGTCCTGGGCTCTGTGGTGGCTGGTAACAATATCAACACCCAGGCCAATGGCGGCAACATCACCCTCAACAGCGCCAGCGCCGGGCGGATCAATCCGTCGAACGCCAACGGCGCAACCTACAATATCGTGTTGGGCGCGACCGGTTCGATCTCAACCGGAACGCTCGACGCCAAGGGTACCGGTTCGCTCCGCTCAAACACCGGCAGCATCGCGACGGGCAACGTCGCAACCGATCGCAACCTCATCATATTCGCGCGCCAGGATGTGACACTGGGCTCGGTCACCACCGGAAGCGGCGCGAACGGAATTTACATCGCTAATAGCAGCATGTTGCCCACTCCGCAGGGCGTGCCGCTCTTCACGATCGCGCCTGTTCGCGTGGCCGGTGCGATCACGATCAACGGCGCGGTTTCCACCGGTCTGATCGGCGCCGCCGCGACCGGGGCGCTCACCACGCAGGCCATCACCGCCTCGTCGAACATCAATCTCGATGCGGGCGGCGCGATGAACACCGGCGCTTTGACCGCCGGAGGTAACATCAACCTGAACGGCGACGCCGCCATCACGACGGGCGCGCTGACCGCTGGCGACTCGATCGCCATCGGCGCGAACGGCCAATTGACGATAGCCAGCGCAAGCGCCGGCCGGGTCAATCCTTCGGCCGCACAAGGCGCCGAATATAAGATCAAGGTCCGCGGCGACGCCGGTCTCACCCTGGGCGCGTCGACCGCCAAGGGCCTGATCGGCCTTCTCTCCACCAACGGCAGCGTATCGGCCGCCGATGCCATCTCCGATGACAGCGTCATCGTGCTTGCCGGCCAGAACGTGAACCTGGCTTCGGTTACGACCGGAACCGCCCTTGGCAGCGGCTTCTATGTCGCCAACAGCAGCATGTACTCCCCGATCCAGAATCAGGATAACGGCAAGGCGCTCCTGTTCGCGCAGACCCCGGTGCGCATCGGTGGCGCGCTCAATCTGAGCGGATCGGTTTCGGCCGGCCTGGTCTCGGTTGCCGCTGCGGGCAATCTGACCGGCGGCGCCATCACCGCCTCGGGGACGCTCTTTGCCGATATCGGCGGCGCGACCAGCCTCTCCGGCGCCTTGTCGGCCGGCCAGGCGACGATCAACACCGGCGGCGCGCTGACAGCAACCACCGTGACGTCGCCCGGGAGCATCCTGTTCACCAGTGGCGGAACGGCCACTCTGGCCTCGCTGACCGGTGCCAGCGCGGCATTGACCGCCAGCGGGACGATTACGGCGACGAGCGCCACAACGACTGCGGGCGCCCTGTCGCTGGTCTCGACCGGTGGCGATATCCTGGTCGACGCAGCTTCGGCGACGGGCGGCGACGCCACCCTGACCGCTTTCAACAATGTCAGGGGCCGCATCAACGGCGGCCGCACCGCGATCGACGCGAGCAACGTTGCGGTAACCGCCACCAACGGGGTCGCCTTCCTCGGCGCTGTATCCGCGCCGGGCAGCGCAACCATTGCCGGCTCGGCGGTCGATGTCCTGGCAGGCGGCGTCAGTCTGACTAGTGCGACTGCGACCAACGGATCGCTCTCGCTCGTTGCCTCCAGCGGCGACGTGCTCGTGGACACCGCATCGTCAACCAATGGCGATGCGACGATCACTGCGCTCAACAACGTCAAGGGCCGGGTGAGCGGCAGTCGAGCCAGCGTCTCGGCCGCCGGCACCACCCGCAACGTCGTGATCACCGCCACCAACGGCCAGGCCTTCCTCGGGGCCGTTTCCGCCACCGGCAGTGCCAATGTCACGGGTTCGACCATCGATGTCGCCTCGGCCGGCGTCAGCCTGACCAGCGCCATCACTACCAACGGCCCGCTCTCGCTCGTCGCCACCGATGGCGATGTTCTGGTCGATACCGCTTCGGCAGCCAATGGTGCCGCGAACCTGACGGCGCTGAACAACGTCAGGGGTCGTACCAGCGGCGGGCGTGCCGCGGTTGGCGCCAGTGGCACCAACCGCAACGTCGTTATCACCGCAACCAACGGCCAGGCATTCCTGGGTGCGGTTGCCGCCACGGGCACGGCGAATGTCACCGCCGGCTCGATCGACGTCCTTTCGAACAGCGTCAATTTGACCGGCGCGACCGCCACCAGCGGATCGCTGGCACTGGTTGCCAGCAGCGGCGGGCTGACCCTCGGATCGGGTAATGCGGCAACATCGGCCACGATCAGCAAGCAGGGCAGCACCGGCATCCTGCAGATATCGAATCTGACCAGCGGCGGCAGTTCGACGCTGGTCTCATCAACCGATGCCACGCTCGGCCCGATCGTGGCTGGCGATGCAATCAACGTTCAGGTGCTCGGCAATGTCTCGCTGGTCAGCGGTAGCGCCGGCCGGGTGAACCCGTCGACCTCGCCGAACGCCAATTTTGGCATCTTCGTCCGCGGCGGCAATTCTGTGTCCACCGGCAACCTCAATGCCAAGGGCGGAATCCGACTGATCGCGAACAGCGGTAATATCGGTGCGGGCGACATCCTCACCGACCGCGGCTTCGTTGCCCTCGCCGGCCAGAATGTGACGACCGGCGGGATCACCACCAGCACAACTGCCGGCGGCGTTTACATCGGCAACAGCAGCATGGCGCAGCTGCCGAACACGACCCTGTTCGCTTCCGATCCGATCCGCGTTGGTGGTAATATCCTGATCAATGGGCCGGTGACGACGACCGCCTTCCAAGCCGCCGCCGCAGGGACGCTGACCTCCCAGGCGATCACATCGGGTTCGAATCTCTATGCCGATGCCGGCGGCGCTATCGCGACAGGCGCGATCCTGGCCGCATCCAACATCGATATCACCGGCAACGGCGCGATCACCATCAACAGCCTGACCGCAGGCGATTCGATCGACATGGGCGGCGATGGTATCGTTGCGATCGGCAACGCCAGCGCCGGGCGAGTCAATCCATCGAGCGCAACCGGCGCCGGCTATCAGCTCACGATCAGGGGGGATGGCGGCCTGACGACTGGCGATGTTTCGGCCAAGGGCCTGATCGGGTTGCTCGCGTCAAACGGCAGCATCACCAGCGGCAGTCTGACATCGGACAGCAACGTGGTCATCTTCGCTGCAAACAATGCCAATCTCGGCGCGGTGACTACCGGTTCAGCGAGCGGCACCGGCTTCTATGTTGCCAACAGCAGCATGTATCCGCTCGTGAAAAATGCGACCAGTCCGTTGCAATTGTTCTCGATGGATCCGGTCGCGATCGGCGGCGCTTTATCCATCAACGGGCCGGTCTCGGCCGGCTTCGTCAAGGCCGCCGCCACCGGCGCGCTGACAGCCGGCGCAATCACCGCCACCGGCGATGTCATTGCGACCGCAGGCGGGGCGGTAACCGCTGGTCCGATCACGACCCTTCAGACGATCAAGATCAGCGGATCGACTGACACGCTTGACGCGCTTGTCGCCGGCAACCGGATCACGATCAGTGGCAGCGGCAATGTCACCATCGCCAGCGCCAGCGCGGGTCGAGTCAACCCATCGACCGTCACCGGGGCCGATTATCAGATCGGCATCCGCACCGACGGCTTGCTGACGCTCGGTTCGGCAACCGCAGCCGGCAGCATCGGCTTGCTGTCGACCGCCGGCAGCATTGCCGCCGGCAATGTAACGAGCGACAAGAGTGTCGTGCTGCTGACCGCGAACAATGCCAGCCTGGGGACGGTTACCGCCGGGGGCGGGCAAGACGGTCTCTATATCGCCAATGCCAGCATGTATCCCATCGTGGCCGCCAATCTCGATCCGTCGCTCCTCTTTGCCAAAGCGCCGGTGCGAACGGGCGGATCGATCACGATCACCGGCCCCGTCTCAGGCGGCAGGGCCACGCTGGCGGCCGGCACCGCGCTGATAACGAACAGCTTCACGACATCCGACTATACAACGCTCGATAGCGGCGGAGCCCTGACCGTAGCGTCAATCGCTGCCGGTCAGAGCATCAACCTGACCAGCGACGCGGCCGCGACATTGGGGGCCCTGATCGCCGGGAATCGGATCACGGTCCAGGCGACCGATGCCACGATCACCAGCGCCAGCGCGGGCCGGGTCAATCCGTCGACCGTAACCGGCGCCGCATACACCATCGGCCTGTCTGCGAAGAATTCGCTGTCGATCGGTGCGCTCGATGCCAAGGGCGTGATCGGCGTGCTGGCGACCAATGGCAATGCCACGACCGGCGCCATCACGACCGATCAAAGCGCGTTCCTGTTCGCCGGAAACAATGTGCGAATGGCATCGGCAGCCACGGGCACCGGCAGCAGAGGCCTCTACATCGCCAACAGCAGCATGTATGGTCAGTTCTCGCAATCATCGATCAGTGCCTTCCAGGCGACGACGCCAGCGCGGGTCGGCGGGACCATCACCATCGACGGCGCGGTTACGGGCGGCTTCCTGAAAGGCGCATCGACTGGGAATTTTGCGGCAACCGCGATCAATACGACAAGTTCGAGCTATATCGATGCCGGCGGGACGCTGAGCGCTACCGATATCACCGCGACCGGCAATATCACATTGTTGAGCGGTGGCGCCGCGACATTGGCGACGATCACAGCCGGCCAGGCCGCCAATTTGACCGCCGACGGCAATATCGCGCTGACCAGCGCCGCGACCAACGGAGCACTGACCCTGGTATCGTCCGGTGGCAGCATCGCCGTCGATACCGCGCTGGCGACCAATGGTTCCGCCACGATCACAGCCGCGCAGGCGATCGGCGGCAACACCGCAGGCGGCCGTAGTTCGGTTTCGAGCACCGGCGGAAATGTCGCGATCACTGCCACGAGCGGCCAGGCACTGCTTGGAACGGTATCAGGGTCCGGGAACGCGACAGTGATCGCCGGATCGGTCGACATTGCTGCGAGCAGCATCAGCCTGACCAGCGCAAGCGCCACCAATGGCGCACTCTCGCTGGTGGCGACCAACGGCAGCGTGCTCATCGATTCGGCATCGGCGGCCAACGGCAACGCTGCAATATCGGCGACGAACAGCGTGCAGGGTCGGACAAGCAATGGCCGCTCCGCAATCACAGCCACCGGCAGCAATGCGAATGTGATGGTGATCGCGACGGGCGGGCAAGCCCTTCTCGGGGCCATTTCCGCGACCGGCAGCGCCAACATCACCGGCGCATCGGTGAATGTCTCCTCCGGCAATATCAGTCTGACGAATGCAACGGCTACCAACGGCGCGCTCAGCCTGACGGCGACTAACGGCAATATTCTGATCGACAGCGCCGCATCGGCCGGTGGCAACGCGACGCTGACGGCGTCCAACGCCGTGATCGGCCGCACAAACGGCGGGCGGGCTTCGATTGCCGCAACCGGCGCCAATCGGAATGTCACCGTCTCGGCCTCGGGCGGTCAGGCCTTCCTCGGCACCGTGATCGCCACCGGTCAGGCCAACGTCAGCGGTGCATCGGTCGATGTCGCTGCGAACAGCATCAACCTGACGAGCGCCGCAGCCTCCAACGGCGCGCTCTCTCTCGTCGCCACCAGCGGCGATGCCCTGATCGACACCGCTTCGTCGAACAATGGCAACGCCGTCGTGATGGCATCGGGCAATGTGGCGGGCCGCGCGTCGGGTGGCCGCGCGGCGATCGCTGCAACCGGCACCAGCGGAAATGTCAGTGTTGCCGCCGGCGGGCAGGCTTTCCTCGGTACCCTTTCGGCAATCGGCACAACCGCGATCAGCGGCGCGTCGATCGACGTGGCAACAACCGCGGACCTCACCTTGGCCAATGCGGTGACGACGACGGGCGATCTGCTGCTCGCTACCTCGGGTACGCTGACCGCCGGCACATTATCGTCGGGCGACCTCATCGGCTTGAGTGCAGGCAAGGACCTCTCGGTCGGTGCCACGTCCGCGGCAGGCACGATTGCCATGCTTGCCCAAACCGGAAGCATCTCGGCCGGAACGGCATCGACACAAGGCGGCTTTGCCGCCCTGGCGTCGGGCAACATCGCCTTGTCGTCGGTCACCACCGGGACCGGTTCGAACGGCTTCGTTTATCTCGCCAACAGCAGCATGCTCGGGTTGGTCGGCAACGATCCCAACCTTCCCCTGTTGCGGGCCGCCACACCGGTTCGCGCGGGGGGCGCGATCAGCATTTCGGGCAATATCGTCACCGGGCAGTTCAATGCCGCATCGGGCGCCGCCTTTACGGCGGCCGGCCTCAATGCGGCATCGGGCATCACCGTCGACAGCGGTGGCCTTGCAACCTTCAACGGCGCCGTAGTGGCACCCTCGATCGCGATCGGCTCGCTCGATCTGACCATCGGCTCTTCGGCGACGATCGGCAACAGCGCTACCAGCGGCCTCAAGCTGACGAGTGGCGCGACGCAAACGACGATCGGCGGATCGGGCTCGGCGACAGGCTACCTGCTCGACAATGCCGAGGCCGGGCGGCTGCGTGCCGCGCAAATCGACATCGCGGCGACCGGCGGGATCACCCTCGCGGCTCTCAACCTCACCGGCTCTGGCAGCAGCACGGGCAATCTCGTCGGATCCAATGCACGTTTCCAGGTCCAGACGCCGGGCAATGTCCGCGTGACGGCCTCCGTTGACCTGAGCAACGCCGCGGCCACCGACGCCTTGAACATCATCGCCGGCAACCGCTTCGAAATCGCAACCGGCACCGGGCAAATCCGCTTGCTCGGCGCCGATTCGAAGCCCAGCGGCATCGCCGCGATCACCGCGAATAACATCGCGGTAGCTCAAGCCAGCCTGCTCGATCAGATCGCTGCAAACAACCGGTTTAGCGGACGGGACGCGGCGCTGAGCGCGGCGCAAACCGGCAGCGGCGTCAAGGCCGAGGGCTATCTGCAGGCGGGCACATTGGCCTTCACCGTCGGCGACACGTTGCTGATCCAGAACTCGGGCACGGACACCACCTTCGGCGGCTTCACGGTGGGCACCGGCGGCGTGCAGATCGCGGCACTTGGTAGCGGCAATACCCCGATCGATACGACCATCTACGGCCGATCGATCGACGCGACCGGCACGATCGTTGCCGATAGCACGGTTCGGTCCTCGATCAGCGTGGCCGTACCGGCGGCGGCCCGCCTGAGCGCGACCTCCGCTATCAATGGCTGCGCGCTCGCGACCGCAAGCTGCACGATGCTGATCGGTGACAAGCCGGTTACCGTCGTCGCGCAGACCCAGGTCACCACGATCACGGCCAGCGTCCAGGCGGCGGTGTCCGGCGGCTCCACAACGGGTGGCGGCACGACGAGTTCTTCGAGCAGCAGCAGCAGCAGCGGCGGCGACAGCGGCGGAGGCAGCAGCGGCGGAGGCGGCGGCGGAGATAGCGGTGGCGGTGGTGCCAGCGGCGGTGACGAAGGCGGGGATGACAGCGGCGGCGGCGGTGAGAAATCGTCTGCTGGCGGCGGCAATGCAGCGGGCGCGATGCATGGCAACCTGCTGATCGATACCAACAATATCGGCAGCACGCAGCAGCAGATCGATACGCCGGTGACCAGCAGCGGCAATACCAGCCTTTGGAGCGGTGAGGACGGATTGAGCGATATCGGACCTACGGGGGTTAATCCATGATCCGCGCACGGGCATTCGCGCTCGCGTTGGGAATAGTCGCGTCGACGGCCGGATCCGTTCCCGGTTATGCCGCCGGCAAGACCAGCCTCAGCCTGCGCAACAGCTTTCGGATCGGCAATAGCGGGGTGCTGTGCACTGCGCAGAGCAAGGCTATCGGCCCCAATCTCGTCGATATGTTCGATCGCGGCTATTCGATCGTCTGCCGTGACGCGGCATCGGCGGTTGGCACGCTTCAGGCCTTGCGCAAGGGCAAGGATGATCCGCTCGCGCGTATCGCAAAACATCGTAGCGCCGATCTGAAGTGCGAGGCTCCGAAGCCCGCCAAGATCGACGGCCTTGGTACGGTTTCCGCAAGCGACTGTATCGATCAGACGAACCAGCTCGCCTATAAATTCTATTCGATCCAACGCGGCAATGTGATCTTCACCGCCGAAGGGCTGGGCGGCTATGACAGCGCGCTGCAATATGGATTGCGGACGATTGTCACCGATGCGCCGGTGAAGGGCGAAATTCAGGTCGCCTCCACCTCGGCCGGCGATCCGGCCGCCTTCGCCCGCGTCCAGGCAGGCGCGCTCGACTCGGAGAGCGCGCTGGCGGAAGCCTATGCACGCAACAATGACGGAAGCTATGCCGAGGCTTCGGAATTCTTCGAAGCCTTGGTGGAGCGTGATTCATCGGGTTCGAAAGCCGATCTTCGTTTGTCCGAATATCTCGCCAATCAGGCTTTGCAGGAATCGAACCAGAAGAATTTCTCGGCGGCAGATGCTCTGTTCGCGCGAGCATCGTCACGTGCCGCGCTCGCCGACCCGATCGTCGGGCGGCTGCTGCGCAATTTTCACGCTATTCACGAACTGAACCAGAACAGGGTCAAACAGGCCGTCGATGAGCTGTCCAAGCCGGTGGCTACGATCGAGACCGCGGCGACGGCGGACCAAGCGCTTGCTGAAGGCACGATCTCGCAGGATGTCGCCGATCAGATCAATCGCGACAACAAGGCGATGGAGCAACTGGCCGGCGCGCTCGACAACCAATTGCAGCCATTCGAACGCGCCCAGATTCTGGATGCGCAGGCGCTGCAGCTACGCGGCGTTGCCCATCGTATCGACAAGGACAATTCAAAGGCCCGCGAATCCTTCGCCGAAGCCGTCAAGGCCATGACCCAGGTTCGCGATGGCAAGCTCAACAGCACCGGCTGGCTTCGCTCAAGCATCCAGACCGAATATGCGCTGCTTGCCGAAGAAGAAGGCAATGTCGGTGAAGCCGAGCGGCTCTACGCCGATGCGTTGCAGATCGTCGAGATCGAACATCCGCAGACCGCCCTGCTGTTGGGTGCCAAGGCGCGCTTTGCAGGATTCCTGAGCCGCCACGGCCAGGGCGACCGGGCAATGAAGATGTTTGCCGAGGTGATTACCACCGGCGAACAGGTTTCCGGCGCGATGGCGTCGATCCGCAACCTGTTACGGCCCTATTTCCGCCTTCTGGCCGAACGGGCTGCCACCGATCCAACCGCCGTGTCGGCGATGTTCGCGGCGAGCCAGGTGATGTTGCGGCCCGGTATTGCCCAGACGCAGGCACTGCTCGCTCGCGAACTATCGGGCGGCGACGACGAAGCATCGAGCCTGTTCCGCCAGGCGGTCAACCTCACGCGCGAAATCGCGCGGGCCACTGGCGATGTCGCCCGCATGACCGCCCAGCCGAAGCCTGAGGAAAAAGACGCGCTGGAAGGCGCCAAGCGCCGCCTCGCGCGGTTCGAGCGCGATCAGACCGTGCTGCAGGCCCAACTGTCAAAATATCCACGCTATCGCGTGATTGCACCACAAACGATGCAGATCGGCGAACTTCAGAAAGTTCTGAAGCCCGGCGACGCCTATTTCAAGATCACGCTCGTGGCGCAGGATGTCTATGGGATGTACGTCACGAAGGACGGGGCCCGCGCATATCGCATCGACACCACGACCAAGGATCTTGAGGATACCGTCGCCCGGATCCGCGATTCGGTGGTGAAATTCGAAAACGGTGCGCCAGCCACCTATCCCTTCGATGTCGTGCTCGCGCGCAAACTGTATCTGACGCTGTTCAAGCCGATCGATGGCGCGCTCAAGACCGTCAATAACTTCATCTATGAACCCGATGGTCCGCTGCTCCAGCTTCCCGCCAACCTGCTGCCGATCTCCCAGCCTGGGGTCGACGCCTATCTGGAGCGCATCAAGAAGCCGAATGGCGACGAATTCGATTTCCGCGGGGTCGATTGGCTTGGCCGCGACCGTGACGTATCGACGGTGGTATCACCACGTTCGTTCGCCGATGGCCGCGACGTCGCCTCATCAAAGGGCACCAGGGGTTATCTGGGCATGGGCGAGAATGCCCGCCCTGCCCTCAACCCCTTCTTCGTCGCGCCGCCGTCCATGGCCGACGATTGTGCCTGGCCGCTCGGCAACTGGAATAATCCCATCTCCTCATCCGAGCTATTCCTGGCCGCCAGCATCATTGGTAAAGACAAATCGACCGTGATCACCGGCGCCGATTTCTCCGATTCGACGATCGCGGGACGCTCCGATCTGGCTGACTATCGGATCATCCATTTTGCTACCCATGGCCTGGTCACCGCTCCCAAGCCATCCTGCCCCGCCCGCCCTGCACTGTTGACGTCATTCGGTGGCGGCACATCCGATGGCCTGCTGACGTTCAAGGAAATCTTTGACCTCAAGCTCGATGCCGACGTCGTCGTTCTATCGGCCTGCGATACCGCCGGCATGGCCACCGTGTCGGCCACGCGCGAAGCCGGCATTACGACGGGCGGCAATTTCGCGCTCGACGGCCTGGTGCGTGCGTTCGTCGGCGCTGGCGCCCGCACGGTGATCGCAAGCCACTGGCCGGTTCCGGACGATTTCAACGCGACCAAGCGGCTGATCACCGGTCTGTTCACGGCACCCGCCGGCACGCCGATGGCGACCGCCATGCGCAACGCCCAACGCGGCCTGATGGACGATCCGAACACATCGCATCCATATTACTGGTCCGCTTTCGCGATCGTCGGTGACGGCGAGCGGCCGCTGCTCCCGCTGACCAGCAACACGCCGGCCACGACCTCGGCGCATTGACGGACGCGGCAACACCGCGTCCGTCCTCATATCAATCCTGATTCGCCCAGCGGATCGGAATCACCCCAATGGCGCCGCGCGGCGCGGCGGGCAAAACGCAATGTCTCCGCCTTGCGGCGCGACGCCGCGAGCGATCGCATCGCCGGCTCGCGCAATATCGCCGCATCATAGCGATCGGCGCAGATCAACCCCGCCAATTCCGGCTGAAATGCCGGCAGATCGAAGGGTGCCAGATTAAATCCGTGCGGCACCGCCCAGCAGAAACGGTCGCAATAATCGAGATAGTCCACCCACTTCGCATCCCCCAGCAGGTCTGCCCGCGACACTTTGATCTCGACGATCGTGATGATGCCCTTCGCATCGATCGCCATGATATCGGCTCGACGACCATTGCCCAGCGGGACTTCGGCCAACGGCGCCATTTCGTGCCGCAGGAAGAGTCGCGCCACACCACGCGCAACATCGGCCGCGATTACGCGGGTCGCTACATCCTCCGATGGGGACGAATCGGGAAGACTTGCCATAATCCGATGATAGAACAATTCAGGAACATCGCAACGCCTGTCAGTTCTGTATCGCGCCGGCAATCTGAAGTGCATCGCGATGATCGAGCTCGATCGCCCATAGATCGGGATCGGAGCGACGCCTGCGGGCAATATAGTCGCCCACCGCGCCCGGTTCGGACAGGTCGGCCGGTCCAACCGATTCGAGCCGGTAGCCGCCATCGAATTGCCAGACCCGCTCGACGAGTTTCGTAACGATGCCGCGATCGGCCAGCACCAACAGAATCGCGCCGGCGACGGCATCGCCCTTCGCGAGCATCATTGCCGATCCGCCCTTGTCCTGGATCGCGCGGATTGTGGCCGATACGAGCAAAGCCGATGATGCGCGCGCTTCGATCATCGATTCCGCGAATAGCCGGGCAAGGTGGCGAGCGGGATCCGCGATCGCATGAAGGTTCCCGTGCCGCGGGCAACCTCCTCCCCTTCCCCGTCGATCAGCCGCGCGTCGGCAACGAGCACGCGCCGCCGCCCGTTCACCCAGCGCCCCTCGGCGATGATCGGCCCGGTCTTCATCGGCCGGGTCAGCAGCAAATTGAAAGCGGTGGTCAGCAGAAAATAGTCGCTCACCAAGCTATTTGCCGCGTAAAAAGCGGCATCGTCGAGCATCTTGAAATAGGTCGTACCATGCACGGCGCCGGCCGCATGGTAGAGCGTCTCATCGACCGAAAAATGGATGCGGGCGAATCCCTCCTCGACGATTTCCAGCCGGGATCGAAACAGCAGGTTGATCGGCGCCGCCGCATAGAGCGATTCCAACGCCCGAAAATGCGCCTCGGCTCCCGATGGCGGTTGCCCGTCTGCCACAATAAACCCTAGTCAGGCCGCATTGCGGGTTTCGGCGGTTGCGAACAGCGCATAGAGCGCATCGTTCGATCCGGCCCCGCGCAGCTTCGCCACAAAGCCCCTGTCACGCAGGCGCCGACTGACCCGCGCCAGCGCCTTCAAATGCTCGACGCCGGCATCGACCGGTGAGAGCAACAGGAAGACGATATCAACCGGAAGGTCGTCAATTGCCGCGAAATCGATCGGCGCCGCCAATCGCGCGAATACGCCGACGACTCGATCGAGTCCTTCGATCTTGCCATGGGGAATCGCAACCCCCCCGCCAAAGCCGGTCGAACCCAGCCGCTCGCGCTCGGTGAGCCGCTCGACGATCAGCTTCGGATCGGCGTCGACAAACCGTGCGGCGACAACCGCAAGCTGCTGGAATAAAGATTTTTTATTTGGCGCGACCAGCGCGGCCTGCACCGCTTGTGGCGAAAGCAGGTCGCTCAGGTCGTCCATCGATTTTATATCATTCATTCGACGGGCTTCATCATCCTTTTCAGGCCGCCCGGCTTGGTTCCACCCAGCCAATCGTCCCATCGGTGCGCCGATACACCATATTGAATGCGCCCGTACCAGAATTTCTGAACAATAATGCGTTGGTATTCCGTAAATCGAGCATCATCACCGCATCGGACACGCTCGCATCCGGCACGTCGACCCGGGTTTCGGCGATGATCACCGGGTGATCGCCATGCACCTCTTCCTCGGGCGGCGCTTCGAACACTGTGTAACCGGCGCCATCTTCGGCCGTCGCCAGCGCGGGCACCGCTCCGGCACGATCTTTGAGCCGCCGCATATAGCGGCGCAATTGGGTCTCGATGCGATCGGCCGCCTGATCGAAACTCGGGTGGGCCTCCATTGCGTGGCCGCTACCCTTCAGGATCACACCTTGCATCACATGCGCGACGATATCGCATGAAAATCCGTTGCCGTGCTGGCCACGCCCGAAAGTGACGTGAGCGGAGATACTGCGCGAGAAATATTTGTCGGCGATTGCTCTCAGCCGATCCTCGACATGCGTGCGCAGCGCGTCACCAGTATCAACCTGATGTCCCGAAACACGGATCTCCATCATAACCTCCAGTCTTGCCATGCGGATCGAGCGAACCATCCAATCGGCTGCCCTTGCCCGCGATTGTAAGCGATCCTCTTCATCCCGCCGCTCCGGCCAACCACAAAGGATCGGCAAGCCCGGCGATAAATTCCTTGTGCCTTTCCAGTTCCTCCTCACTCGCCATATGGGGTCTCGCGATCCGAATGACAGCAGCCACGGGCGCGGCCTGTTCATGCCGCACCCGATTTTCGACCGTCTTCTCGCGCGCATCGCTCTTCAGCAGCAGGCCGATCTGTCGGCCGCCGGTCAGTTCGACATAGAGCTGCGCCAGCAATTGCGCGTCGAGCAATGCGCCATGCTTGACGCGGTGGCTGCGATCGATGCCGTAGCGGCTGCACAATGCGTCGAGGCTATGTTTTGCGCCGGGATGCGCTTTACGTGCGATAGCCAGCGTATCGATCATCCGCGCCATATCGATCGGGGCATGTCCGCAGTCGGCCAATTCCCAGTTAAGGAACCCGAAATCGAACATCGCATTATGCGCGATCAACGGGCTATCCCCGACGAATTCTAGCAAAGCCAGTGCCTGACTGGCAAAGGAAGGCTTGTCGCTCAGGAAGCGGTCCGACAGGCCATGGACAGCTTCGGCTTCGGCCGGCATCGATCGGCCGGGATTGAAATAGCAGTGGAAGCTGTTGCCGGTTTCGACCCGATTGACCAGCTCGATGCAGCCGATTTCGACGAGGCGATGGCCGTCCGCTGTGCTCAGGCCGGTTGTTTCAGTGTCGAAGACGATTTCTCGCATGCCTTGCAATATCGGACTCCATGCGCCCGCAAGCAAGCAAGGAGATCACGTATCCGCGACTTTGTGCGATCGATCTGCACGCCGGTATCGATGACGAAATCGGCACGGCGCCGTTTTTCGCGGTCCGGCACCTGAAGAGATCGGATATGCTTGAGTTTCAAGGGGTTCATGCCCGGCCTCGCCAACACGCGGCGCGCCTGTTTCCAGGCCGGTGCCGACACCACGACCGTCGCGTCGACCGAACGCCAGCCCTTCTTTTCGAACAATAACGGTACGTCGAGCACGACGACCGGGCGCGATCGATATCGCCGAAGAAAGACTCGGCGCGACTCGGCCAGCGCAGGGTGAATCAATCGCTCGAGCTTACGCAGTTCGGCGCGGTCACCGAGCACCGCCCGCCCGAGCGCGGCCCGATCGATTCCCTGCGGTGTTGCCGTCCCGGGAAAAAGTGCGTCGATCGCCGCGACCAGCTTGCCACCCGGGCCCTGCAATTTGTGAACCTCGGCATCGGCATCATAGACCGGTACGCCCGCCTTCCGGAACATCTCTGCGACGGCCGATTTGCCCATGCCGATCGATCCGGTAAGGCCGAGCAGGATCATGCCGTCAGCATCCGCCGGAGATCGGCATCATGGTCGCGCGGTGCGGGCTGCCCGAAGAACAAGGCAAACGCCTCGGCCGCCTGCCCGATCAGCATCGCCAGCCCGTTGATCACCTGATGCCCCCTCGCTTGTGCTTCGGCGAGCAGCGGCGTTTCGAGCGGACTATAGACAATGTCATAGACGACCGCGCCGGGCGGGACATGCGAGAAATCGACGAGGAGCGGTGGCTGCCCCGTCATGCCCAGCGATGTCGTGTTGACGACCAGATCGAGCACGCCGCTGCGATCATCCCACGCAAAATCGGTCGGCTCGGCGAAATGGCTGAGCGGCGCAATCAAGCTGTCGTCGGGCCCGAAGCTCGCCCGCAACGCCCGCGCCTGATCCAGATTGCGGGCCGCAACGACGATCGTGAATCCCTGCGATGCCAGAGCGAGGGCGATGGCCTTCGCCGCGCCCCCCGCCCCGAACATCCGCGCCATGCGGAACAAATGGCTCCGCGCGAGCAGCGGCTGCAGCGGCTCGAGAAAGCCCGCGAAATCGGTATTATAGCCGACCAGCGCTCCATTTTCGGGACGGACCGTGTTGACCGCCCCGATCTTTTCAGCCGCCGGATCGAGCCGATCGAGCAATGGGATCACCGCCTGCTTGTGCGGAATCGTGACATTGCTGCCGCGCCAGAGCGGATCTGCGCGGCGCGAAGAAAAATGCGCTGCAAGCCGGTCCGGCATCACGTGCGTCGCACGATAATCGGCGGCGATTCCGGCCTGATCGAGCCAGAATTTGTGGATCATCGGCGATTTCGAATGGCTGATCGGATCGCCGATCACCTCGGCATAGGCCATCGTCATGACGGCAGGAGTTCCCTTGTTCGCAGATAATCGAGCAGTGGCATAAGCGGGAGGCCCAGGATCGTGAACTGGCTGCCCTCGATCCGGCTGAACAGTTGCGCGCCCGGGCCTTCGATCCGATAGCAACCGACGCAGCCGGCGACGGCGGGCCATTCGGCATCGAGATAGGACTCGATGAAGGCATCGCTCAAATCGCGGACATGCATCTTCGCGACATCGACATGCCGCCATATCGGCGTGCCGCCCTGGCAGATAACGGCCGCGCTGAACAATCGATGCCGCGTGCCCCGCATTCGTTCGAGTACCGCCCGCGCAGCCTCCCGACTTTCGGCCTTGTCGATCATCGTCCCATCGTCGAGCACCACGGTGGAATCGCACCCGAGCACCAGATCGGTCGGAAAACGGCGCGACAGCTTGGTTGCCTTCAATTCTGCCAAAGCGTCGGCGAGCGCCCGCGCATCATGGCCCTCGCCGCGGAGCGCCAGTTTCATCGATTCCTCGTCGACACCCGCCGCCATCGCTTCGTGCGGGATAGCCGCGGCGGACAGCATTGCGCGGCGCGATGCCGATTGCGACGCCAGAATCAGCTTCACGCGCGGGTATCCTTCGGCGATTTTTCGTTGACCAGATTGATGATCGCGGCAGCCGTTTCCTCGATCGACCGGCGCGTCACGTCGATCACCGGCCAGCCATGATCCGAAAACATCCGGCGTGCGTAAGCGAGTTCGGCCGCCACGGCTTCCTGATCGACATAAGCGGTTTCGGGCGACTGGTTGAGCGAGAGCAGCCGGTTGCGGCGGATCTGGACCAGTCGGTCGGGGCTGGTCGTCAGACCGACCACGATCGGGTGAACGAGCGAGAACAAGGACCGCGGCGGCGGCGCTTCGACCACCAGCGGGATATTGGCGACCTTATATCCGCGATTGGCGAGATAGATCGACGTCGGCGTCTTGGAGGAGCGGGATACGCCGGTCAGGACGATATCGGCCTCCTCCCAATCCTCCGGTCCGATCCCGTCATCATGCGCGATGGTGAACTGAATCGCATCGACCCGCGCGAAATAGGCCGCGTCGAGAATATGCTGGCGGCCCGGGCGGGCGATCGCCTCCTGCCCGAGCAGCCGGGACAGTGCTTCAATCACCGGATCGAGCGCCGACACGATCGGCAGACCGAGCGCGTGGCACCGCGATTCCAGCCGCTTGCGGACGTCGTTATTGACCAGGGTGAAGATCACCAGGCCCGGCCGCTGGGCGATTTCGAGCAGGATGCGATCGAGATGCCCCTGCGATCGCACCATCGGCCAGAAATGCTTGATCGTCTCGACCCCTTCGAACTGGGCGAGACCGGCCTTGGCGATATTTTCGAGCGTCTCCCCGGTCGAATCCGACAGCAAGTGCAAATGGAGGCGGATCACGGGAAGAGCCTGTGGAAAACCATGGGGATAGCGCTAGCGGAATCGGCATGGGGGTTTCAAGCGAGGGATTCGTCCCCGCTGCAGAGATTCGATTCCACGATTCGTCCACAGCGGCTTCGACAGCGCGGTTGCCTGTGGATAACGGGAATGGAATCAACGACTCTGCGACGCTAAACGGCTTTGCGGGAGTCAAGCTGTTGGCAACAGGGCCGACTGTGAATAAACCCCGCTTCGCCGCCGCCTACTACAGCATCAATTTCCTTAAAGAATCTTAAACTAGGAAGATTATGGTCCAGCCGAATCCCGTCGATAGCGTGGTCGATCGTCCGTTGCTCGCCGTCCTGCGAGGCGAACGCCGCGATCCGCCGCCCGTGTGGCTGATGCGTCAGGCGGGGCGTTATCTTCCCGAATATCGTGCTCTCAGGGCAGAAAAAGGCGGCTTTCTCGAACTGGTACATGACAGCCCGGCCGCGGCGGATGTGACTCTGCAACCGATCCGCCGTTTCGGTTTCGACGGTGCCATCCTGTTTTCCGACATCCTCGTGATTCCGCACGCGATGGGGCAGGATCTGCGTTTCGAGGCGGGAGAAGGCCCACGCCTGTCGCCGACGCTCGTCGACCACGCTCTGTCGTCGCTGGTGGCAGTCCCTGAGCGGCTTCTCCCGGTCTATGAGACGATCAGGCTGGTTCGGGACCAACTACCCGCGCGAACCACCTTCCTGGGCTTTGCGGGCAGCCCCTGGACCGTGGCGACCTATATGGTGGCGGGGCAGGGCAGCAAGGAGCAGGCCGAGACCCGGCGGATGGCCTATCGCGATCCCGAAGGCTTTGGAGCGATCATCAATGCGCTCGTCGATGCGACGGTCGATTATCTGTCAAAGCAGATCGAGGCCGGTGTCGATGCGGTCCAGCTCTTCGACAGTTGGGCTGGCAGCCTGGCACCGCGCGAATTCGAGCGCTGGGTGATTGCGCCGACGGCTGCGATCGTCGATCGGCTGCGGTCCCGCCATCCGGAAACGGCGATCATTGGCTTTCCGAAAGGGGCGGGTGGAAAATTGCCTGCATATGCGCGCGAAACCGGCGTCGACGCGATCGGTCTCGACGAGACGGTCGATCCGATCTGGGCCAATGCGGTGCTTCCAGAGGCCTTGCCAGTGCAGGGCAATCTCGATCCCCTTGCGCTGATCGCGGGCGGCCCGGCGCTGGACGATGCGGTGAATGCGATCAGAAGGGCTTTTCCGACACGCCCACATGTGTTCAATCTGGGCCATGGCATCCTGCTCGATACGCCGATCGCGCATGTCGAACAGTTGCTGGCAAGGGTACGCGGACCATTATGATGATTGCGACCGGCTTTCTGGGCAATGCCTATCCCTGGGTGAAGGCAGGACACGTCATCTTCGTGATCTTCTGGATGGCCGGACTGTTCATGCTGCCGCGTTTCTATATCTACCATCAGGCGTGCCAGCCCGGTTCCGCCGAGGACAAGCTCTGGATCGAACGCGAGCGGCGGCTGCGATCGATCATCATCAGCCCCGCGATGACGATGGTCTGGATATTCGGGCTCAGCCTGGCCTTCGATCAGGGTTTGTGGGGTGTCCCCTGGTTTCAGGCAAAATTCGCGACCGTGCTGGCCTTGTCGGCATTTCACGGATGGGCGGTGGGTTATGGCCGCAAGATGGGACGGGGCTATCGGGCGAAGGCTGACAAAGCTCTGCGCTGGATGAACGAGATTCCGGGCATTGCCACGGCGATCATCGTCATATTGGTGATCGTGCGGCCATTTTAGCCGATTATCCCTGCCACGGCACACGGCGGCTGCGTCGCGCCGCTTGACTTGAATCCCGGGCACGCTTAACCGCAAAGGAGAACAGGGCTTCCGTTCGAGCAAGGCCCTATCCCCACACCATATCCATTCCGTCCGTGCGCTGAAGCGTCACCAGATTGAAGACTCAGGACATCCCGATGCATCTTAAGGATCTCAAGAAGAAGACCCCCGCCGAGTTGGTCACCATGGCCGAAACGCTGGGCGTCGAGGGTGCGTCGACCTTGCGCAAGCAGGACCTGATGTTCGCGATCCTGAAGGTCGAGGCCGAAAATGGCGAGCAGATCATGGGGCTCGGCACGATCGAGGTCCTCTCCGACGGATTCGGTTTCCTGCGCAGCCCCGAGGCCAATTATCTGGCCGGTCCCGATGACATCTATGTCTCGCCGAACCAGGTCCGCAAATTCGGTCTCCGCACCGGCGATACCGTCGAGGGCGAGATTCGCGGACCTAAGGACGGCGAACGCTATTTCGCGTTGACCCGGCTGGTTTCGATCAATTTCGACGATCCCGACGTTGTCCGCCATCGCGTCAATTTCGACAATCTCACGCCGCTTTATCCCGAAGAGAAGCTGACGCTCGACAATCTCGATCCGACCGTCAAGGACAAGTCGGCGCGGGTGATCGACATCATCGCGCCGCAGGGCAAGGGCCAGCGCGCCTTGATCGTGGCGCCGCCGCGCGTCGGCAAGACCGTGCTGCTGCAGAACATTGCCAAGGCGATCACCGACAATCATCCCGAGGTATTCCTGATCGTGTTGCTGATCGACGAGCGGCCCGAGGAAGTGACCGACATGCAGCGCTCGGTGAAGGGCGAAGTGATCTCCTCCACCTTCGACGAACCCGCGCAACGCCACGTCCAGGTCGCCGAAATGGTGATCGAAAAGGCGAAGCGCCTTGTCGAGCACAAGAAGGATGTCGTCATCCTGCTCGATTCGATCACACGCCTGGGCCGTGCCTACAACACTGTGGTGCCGTCGTCCGGAAAGGTTCTGACTGGCGGTGTCGATGCGAACGCGCTGCAGCGGCCGAAGCGCTTCTTCGGCGCAGCGCGCAACATCGAAGAGGGCGGTTCGCTGTCGATCATCGCGACCGCGCTGATCGACACCGGCAGCCGCATGGACGAAGTGATCTTCGAAGAGTTCAAGGGCACCGGCAATTCGGAAATCGTGCTCGACCGGAAGGTCGCCGACAAGCGGATCTTCCCGGCGATGGATGTCGGCAAGTCCGGCACCCGCAAGGAGGAACTGCTGGTCGACAAGGGCAAGCTTTCCAAGATGTGGGTATTGCGCCGCATCCTGATGCAGATGGGTACGATCGACGCGATGGAATTCCTTCTCGACAAGATGAAGGATTCCAAGACAAACGAAGACTTCTTCGATTCGATGAATCAATAATCAGACTATCAGCACGGAGCGACGATCGTGGCGGACATCTGGGCGCATATCGTCGCCGATTTTGCGAACATCGGATCGCCCTCCGCAATGGCGGCGTTCGTCCAGGTGCTGATGATCGACATCATGCTGGCCGGCGACAATGCGATCGTTGTTGGTGCGTTGGCGGCGGGTCTGCCGACGAAACAGCGCAAGCAGGTGATCCTGATCGGTATCGTCGCGGCACTGGTGTTGCGGATCGTCTTCGCAATCAGTGTCAGTGCATTGATGAGTATCGTTGGCCTGGTCCTCGCCGGCGGGTTGCTGCTGCTGTGGGTGGCATGGAAGATGTTCCGCGAATTGCGATCTTCGACCAACCACGATGGAAACCCCTCCGATCACGATGCCATTCCGGAGCCGAAGTCATTTATGGGTGCGGCCTGGGCCGTTGCCCTGGCCGACGTATCGATGAGCCTCGACAACGTGCTGGCAGTCGCCGGAGCGGCGCGAGAACACCCCGGAATATTGGTGATCGGCTTGTTGCTGTCAGTCGCGCTGATGGGTCTCGCGGCTAATATTATTGCCAAATATATCGAGCGTTTTCGTTGGATCGCCTATGTGGGCTTGCTCGTGATCCTTTATGTGGCAATCAAGATGATCTACGAAGGCAGCCATCAGATCATTCCGTTGATGTTGTAGGCGCGTAGGGCGAGCCCCGCCCGCGATCGCCGGTTTCCTTTACAATGACGGTATCTTCGCTGCGAACGATAGCCGAGTGCGACCCGTGGAGCGGGGAGGCCGATGACGTCTCTTTTTTTACCCTCCGCCAATGGATTACGGTCAACCATATCCCGATTTGGTATTATTCGGGTTTGTTCGAGATTCATGAAGAACCCGTCGGCTTGGATTAGCAATCTCGTAATTTTATTCGAAATTGTCGGAAAATTTTACACTGACTGCTACTGTGCTTTAGTGAAGCACACTTCGAGTCTTGATATCGTTAACAGCTATTACTGGCATAGACGCTTATTTTTTGGTACGGTCGATTCATGGGAGCCATCCTGCAGGACAGGAGTGGCGTGTGTTCGTCTAGATTTCGGGGTGTGCGATGCGTTTTAATCGTTCTATTCCAGTGTTTCTGGCTGGCTTCGCGTTGATCGGTTCCGCGAATCAGGTATCGGCGTCGATGATTGCCTCGCCGATCACAAGTGCGCTTGCGCAGCTCCAGGAATGGAATCTGATCGCGTTCAATAACTACACCGCCTCAAACGAAGTCGAAGGCCGAGTATTCGTCGGCGGCAATCTAAACGTCGCCCAGGGCACCCAGTTCAACTTCAGGGGCACCTCGGCCTCCACCAGCGGGACGGGCGCCGTAACGGTGGTCGGCAGCGCATCGGGCAACAAGATTGATTTCCGGGCCGGTGATCTCGTCGTCGGCGGCAGTGAATCGGCCAACACGCTCGAGGCGAACAATTCGGGTTCGGTTTTCGTAGGCGGCACGGACACCAGCACCAACCATAATAATATGACGATCACGCAGGGGCTTTCCGGCAACAGCAACTTCACGAACACGCTGAACAGCCAGAAGACCTCCCTGATCAATTCATTGACGAGCCTCAGCAGCAACCTGAAGGCGTTGACCGCGACCGGCACCGTCAGCACGACTAACAATGCCTTGACCTATACGGCGACCAGCGGCCTGAATGTGCTGAACCTGACGGTTGATCAGATTAATCAATATGCCCAGAACTATATCGATATCGTGTCGCCAACCGGAACCACGACCGTCATCAACGTTTCAGGCAGCGGCACGATCAGCCGGAATTTCAATTCGACGTCATCGGCCAATAACATCATCTGGAATTTCTACGACGCGACCAGCCTGACGCTGGGCAATTGGCAGGGCAGCGTCCTCGCGGTCAATGCGGACTTCGTGAAGGATCAGAGCGGCGCGATTAACGGCGCGGTGGTGGCGAAGAATGCCAGCAACTATGCGGAAGTCCATAGCTACAGCTTCCAGGGCGATCTCTCATCAGTGGGTGGCAGCGTTTCGGCAATGCCGGAACCCGCGACCTGGGCCATGCTGATCCTGGGCTTCGGCCTGATCGGTTTTGCGATGCGCCGTCGGGGCGCGACCGTTTTGGCGTCGATACCCGCCTGATTTTTAGACGGTAAGGATCGTTGAGCCGGTCGTCTTTCGGCCTTCAAGCGCGATGTGCGCCGATGCTGCGTCGGCGAGGGCAAAGCGCTGGCCGATCTCGATCTTCACGCTTCCATTTTCCATGGCATTGAACAGCCGTTCGGCGGACTCGCGCCGTTCCTCGGGCGTGGCGATATAATCGAACAGGGTCGGCCGGGTGAGAAACAGCGAGCCGGCTTTCGACAGGTCGCCGGGGCTGAACGGGGCGGGGGCGCCTGAGGCATTCCCAAAACTGATCATCAGCCCCCGACGACGCAGCGATGCGAGTGAGGCTTGCCAGCTCGCAGCGCCGACTCCGTCAAAGCTGACGTCCACGCCATCACCGCAATGTTCGCGGATCAGCCCGGGCAGTTCGTCATACGGGCAATCGAGCGCGATCTCGGCACCGGCCGCATGTGCCATCGCGGCTTTTTGCGCAGATCCGGCATGCGCGATGACGCGGATGCCCAGCGCCGCCATCCATTGAACGAGAATGATGCCCACGCCGCCTGCCGCCGCATGGACGAGCGCGATTTGCCCGGGCCTAATGGCCGCGCAGCGATGGATCAGAAATTCGGCCGTCATGCCCTTGAGCATGGAGGCCGCCGCAAGTTCATCATCGATCGCCGGGGGCAGGGGGATGAGTAGGTCGGCTGCGATCGTCCGGACGGTCGCGTAGCTACCGGGCCCGGAGACATAGCCCACCCGCTGACCCATGGCAAAGCCAGTAACGCTTTCGCCGATCGCCTCGATGACGCCCGCGGCTTCGCCCCCTAGCGGCGCGGGCAAGGGCTGCGGATAGAGCCCTGTGCGATGATAGATGTCGATGAAGTTGACGCCAATCGCGTGGTGACGGACGCGAACTTCGTTGGGGCCGGGCGCGACGAGCTCGCAGGGACGGGAGACGATCATTTCCGGTCCACCGAATGCCTTGGCGACGAGCTGGAAATCGGTGGTCATCGCTTCGCTCCTGATGAAATTAACCAATTGATTCGAAAAGGGTATTTTCTATAGCGCGTTCGTGGCGCAGCAATTTCAACTTGGTCTCCACGCCGTTGCCGCCCGAATAATTGCCTATGGCGCCGGCGGCGGCGGTCACCCGATGACAAGGAACGATAATCGGCAGGGGGTTGCGTCGGCAGGCTTGGCCGATCGCGCGGGGTCCGGAACCGATCATCCGCGCTACCGCACCATAGCTCATCATTTGTCCAAAGGGGATCGCGCAGATCGCTTGTCGAAGCGCTTCGCCGCGTGCGCTGCTAACCGGCTGCAGTGGAAGATCAAATGTGGTCAGCGAGCCGTTGAAATAGGCTGACAGCTGCTCGATCGCGGCACGGGCAATGCGGGACGATGCTTGGGTCCCCCGATATGGGATGTCCTCGGCTGGCGCGGTGATGATGTTGATTGCGCGAAGATGATCCTCGTCGCAATCGACGAGGATCATTCCGATCGGCGACGGGAAGGTTGCGTGAATCATGATCGCTTGCCTGTGACAGCTTTAGCGATCACAAGTGGTGTTTCAACGATCTTTGGATGGCGCCCCCGATGAAGGTAACCGTAGACGTCGATTGTACCCCGGAAGAGGCGCGGCGCTTCATGGGTTTGCCCGATATGTCGAGTGTACACGAAGCCTATACCGATAAGATGAAAAGCGTCATCAACGACGGCATCACGCCGGACATGCTCGAAACGATGATGCGGAACTGGATGCCGATGGGCGAGGCCGGCATGAATGTCTGGCGAACGCTTTTCGATCAGATTGGCCGAACCGCTGGCGGAAAGTAATTGTTCCACGTGGAACATGGTCGAACGTGATACGATCTTTGCGCTCTCGAGCGGGCAGCCGCCGGCGGGCATAGCCGTCGTCAGATTGAGCGGCCCCGGTGCGGGGCGTGCGGTCGATGCGCTCATCAATGGTCGACGGCCGGCTCCCCGCATCGCAACGGTACGCAAGCTATTGCATCCCGACGACGGATCACCCCTCGATGAGGCTCTGCTGCTCTGGTTGCCCGGGCCGCACACGGTGACCGGCGAGGATATGGCTGAGCTTCATCTCCACGGCAGCCGGGCAATTGTCGCGCTGATGCTCGACACGCTGGGAAGGTTCGAAGGGCTGCGGCCAGCCCTTGCCGGCGAGTTCACCCGGCGGGCGTTCGAGAACGGCCGTATCGATCTGATCGAAGCCGAGGCGCTCGGTGACCTGCTGGCCGCCGAGACCGAGGACCAGCGGCGCAATGCGATGCTGCTCGCCAGCGGGGCGCTCAGTCGTGTGATCGAAGCCTGGCGGAAAGAGCTCCTGCAGCTCTCGGCGCGGCTCGAAGCGATCCTCGATTTTTCCGACGAGGATTCGGTGGGCGAAGATGATCACGCAATCCGGTCGGGGATCGCGGGGCTCAAGAGCGCAGTCGATAAATGGCTCGCGGTGCCACCCGCCGAGCGGTTGCGGGATGGTATCCGCGTCGTCCTCGCCGGTCCGCCCAATGCCGGCAAATCGACGCTGCTTAACGCGCTGGTGGGGCGCGACGCGGCGATCGTAACGCCGATCGCGGGTACGACCCGCGACCTTATCGAGGTACCGGTCGCCTTCGGCGGCGTGCCGTTCCTGATCACGGATACGGCGGGGCTGCGCGATGTAGCATCGGATGCGGTGGAAGCGATCGGCATGCAGAGGGCGGCGGCGGCGCTCGATTCTGCTGATATTCTGTTGTGGATGGGAAACCCCGAGGACGCACCCATTGGAAGTCATGTGGTGCGGCTCGGTGCGCAGTCGGATCGCATTCGACGTGCGCCCAATGCCTATGATCTCATATTGTCGGCGACGACGGGGCAGGGGGTCGATGCGCTGATTGCACGGTTGATCGATACGGCGCGCAGGTTGCTGCCGCGCGAGGGCGAAGGGGCGCTCAATCGGCGCCAGCGCTCGTGCCTGATGCTGATGCAGGAGGCACTGTCGGGGGCCGCCGGGACGAGTGACCTCATTTTGACGGCCGAAGGGCTGCGCGCCGCGCGTGCGGCGCTCGATGCGCTCACGGGGCGGGTCGGCACCGAGGATATGTTCGATACACTGTTTGGGGCCTTTTGCATCGGCAAATAGCCGTGTTCCACGTGGAACAATTTTGACTCGCGGGCTGCGGTAGATTAGCGGCAACCCATGTCGAACAGCTATGATGTGATTGTCGTCGGCGGGGGGCACGCCGGGTGCGAGGCTGCGGCCGCCGCGGCTCGGATGGGCGCGCGGGTGGCGCTCATCAGTATGCGCCGCGACATGATCGGCGCGATGTCGTGCAATCCGGCGATTGGCGGGCTCGGCAAGGGGCATCTCGTGCGCGAGGTCGATGCTTGCGATGGCTTGATCGCGCGGGCGGCCGATGCCGCCGCGATCCACTATCGCATGCTCAACGCGAGCAAGGGGTCCGCCGTCCAGGGCCCAAGGGTGCAGGCGGATCGCAAATTGTACAAAGCCGCGATCCAGACGATGCTTGCGGCGATCGACAATCTGGCGGTGATCGAAGGGATGGCGGAGAGCCTGATTATCGAGCCGCTAACGTCGCGGATTGCCGGGTTGGTATTGGGTGACGGCGAGCGGTTGAGCGCTCGATCGGTGGTCCTGGCGACCGGGACCTTCCTTAATGCCCGGCTCCATTTCGGGCTCGATTGCAAGGCTGGTGGCAGGGTTGGCGAGGATGCCGCGATCGGGATGGCGGAGCAGTTGCGCGCGCTCGAGCTGCCGATGGGCCGGCTAAAGACCGGTACGCCACCGCGCCTCGATGGCCGGACGATTGCCTGGGGTGGACTGGAGCGGCAGCCATCCGACGGTGGCGACTGGACCTTCTCGTCCATGGGGCAGGGGCGCCAGGTGCCGCAGGTCCATTGCGCGATTACCCGCACGAACGTCCGGACGCATGATGCGATCCGTGCAGGGCTCGATCGATCGCCGCTCTTCTCCGGCGCGATCGAAGGCCTTGGTCCGCGCTACTGCCCTTCGATCGAGGATAAGGTCGTGCGGTTCGGCGATCGGGACGGCCATCAGATCTTCCTCGAACCCGAGGGGCTCGACGATTTCACGATCTATCCGAACGGCGTTTCGACCTCGCTGCCGCTTGATGTCCAATATGCGATGCTGCGGACGGTGAAGGGACTCGAGCAGGTCGAGATCCTTCAGCCGGGCTATGCGGTGGAATATGATTTCATTGATCCGCGCGCGCTCGATATGGCGCTGGGATTGCGCGCGCTGCGGGGCCTGTACTGTGCCGGCCAGATCAACGGGACCACCGGCTATGAGGAGGCTGCGGCGCAGGGGCTGGTAGCCGGTATGAACGCTGCTGCTTATGCCGCTGATCGCGCACCGATCCTGTTCGATCGGTCCACTAGCTATATTGGCGTGATGGTCGACGATCTCACGCTGCACGGCGTGACCGAGCCTTATCGGATGCTGACGGCACGTGCGGAATATCGGCTGCGGTTGCGCGCAGACAATGCCGGAACGCGGTTGACGTCTTGGGCGATTGCGCAAGGCGCGGTATCGGCGGAACGTCGCAAACTCCATGAAGTGCGTGAGACGGCGCGTGAAGGACTTGTCACGGCGTTGCAGGAAACGACGGTAGCATCCGCAGATATGGCACGGGCAGGGGCGGCGATCGTGTCGGATGGAACGCGGCGATCGCTCTATGATTGGCTGCGGTTTGGCGAAATCGACTATCGCCACGTTATGAGCCTGCTGCCGGAGGTTGAGGATGCCCCCGAGGATATCCGCGCTGAAGTCCTCCAGGACTGCCGCTACGCGCCCTATCTCATACGGCAGGATCAGGAAATCGCGCGGGTTCAGGCGGATGCGGCGATCTGTTTGGAGAGAATCACCGACTATCGGCAGATCGGTGGGCTCTCGAACGAGATGGTCGAGCGGTTGAACCGGGCGATGCCTGGCGACCTTGCGGCGGCAGGACGTATTCGGGGGGTAACGCCAGCAGCGCTCGCGGCGATCATGGTCCACGCGCGGCGGTTGGCCGCGTGAGCGAAGATGAGGCGCGGGCGTGGCTCAAAGCGCAGCTCGATGTTTCACGTGAAACATTGGTACGGCTCGAATCGCTGGTCGAACTCGTCACAGCGGAATCGCAGCAGCAGAATCTGATCGCGGCGTCGACGCTGCCGACGATCTGGGACCGCCATGTCGTCGACTCGGCTCAGCTACTGACACTGGCCCCGGCCGGGGTAGGAAGCTGGCTCGATCTCGGATCGGGGGCGGGCTTTCCGGGCATGGTGGTGGCGGCCATCGCGCGTTCGATCGAGATGGTCCTCGTCGAGTCGCGACGCAAGCGCATCGACTTTCTGAGCCATGTTGCGGCGACTCTCGGCGTGTCGGACCGAGTGACGATTGCCGGATCGCGGCTTGAGCTGATCGCGACGCGGCCCTTTGACGTGGTCAGTGCGCGCGCCTTCGCGCCGCTCGATCGGTTGCTCCCGCTCGCGGCCCGATTCTCGACACCCAAAACGGTTTGGCTGCTGCCAAAAGGGCGGGGCGCCGCATCGGAACTGGCGGCGGCGCGGAGTTCGTGGCAGGGTGATTTCCGGATCGTCGCGAGCGTGACCGATCCGGATGCGGCGATCATTGTCGCACGAAATGTTCAGCCGAAGGGACGTCGATGATCCGCATTGCGATCGCGAACCAGAAGGGTGGCGTGGGCAAAACCACAACGGCAATCAATCTTGCGACCGCGCTTGCGGCGACGGGATGGCGGGTATTGCTGATCGATTTCGATCCGCAGGGTAATGCCTCGACCGGGCTCGGGATGGATCGCGCGTCGCGCACCCATTCGAGCTATGAGCTGCTCCGTGGTGACTGCACTCTGTCCGAGGCGGCGGTCGCGACCAAGGTGCCACGGCTCGATATCGTCACCGCTACGGTCGACCTGTCCGGTGCGGAAATCGAACTGATCGAGGTCGAACAGCGGACGCACAAGCTGCACCAGGCGATTGCCGAGGCCGAAGGTCGCTGGGATGTCTGCCTGATCGATTGCCCGCCCTCGCTGGGGCTGCTGACCGTCAATGCGCTGGTGGCCGCCAACGTCATGCTGGTGCCGCTGCAGTGCGAATTCTTCGCGCTCGAGGGGCTCAGCCAGTTGCTGCAGACGATCGAGCGGGTTCGGGCGCGTTTCAACCCGCAGCTTTCGATCCTGGGTGTCGCGCTGACGATGTACGACCGGCGCAACCGGCTGTCCGAGCAGGTGGCCGCCGATGTCCGCGCGGTGCTGGGCGATATCGTGTTCGAAACGGTGATCCCGCGCAATGTCCGCCTGTCCGAGGCGCCAAGCCATGGGGTGCCGGCATTGATCTATGATTTCCGCTGTCCGGGCTCGGAAGCCTATATCGCGCTGGCCCGTGAATGTATCACGCGGCTTACCAAGACCGCGCAGGCCGCCTGACCGATATATGATGAGAGGTAGAGACATATGACGGCCGAGGCACCGCGCAGAGGCTTGGGCAGGGGCCTTTCGGCTCTGCTGGGGGAGGTCGAGCGCGAACAGCCGGTATCGCCCGGCGCAACGCGCACCCCGGGTGTCCAGACGATCGCCGTCTCGTCGATCTCCCCCAATCCCGGTCAGCCCCGTCGCCATTTCGATGACGAGGCACTCGACGAACTGGCGGCGTCGATCGCGGCGCGCGGGATGATCCAGCCGATCGTCGTACGCCCGCATGGCCATGGCTATCAGATCGTCGCGGGCGAGCGGCGCTGGCGCGCGGCCCAGCGCGCGCAGTTGCACGATGTTCCTGTGATCGTGCGCGAACTGACCGACGTGCAGACGCTCGAGTTGGCAATCATTGAGAACATCCAGAGACAGGATCTCAATGTTATCGAAGAAGCCGAGGCATATCAAAAACTTACGAGTGATTTTGGTCATACGCAGGAAGTTTTGGGCAAACTCGTCAACAAATCGCGCAGCCATGTCGCCAATTTGCTGCGGCTGCTCGAATTGCCGGGGCCCGTCCGCGATTCGGTTGCCAGCGGCAAGCTGAGCATGGGCCACGCCCGCGCGTTGATTACTGCGCCGAATGCGGAAGCGCTGGCCGAGGAAGTGATCCGCCGCGATCTTTCGGTACGGGACACGGAGAAGCTCGCTCGCAGCAACAAGGCTGGCCCGAAGCCCGCGGCTGCGCCAAAGGGCGATATCAGCCCCGGCGCCGATATTGAGGCGTTGCAGCGCCAGCTTGGCGATATATTGGGGCTGAAAGTGCAGATCGAGCATGGCGCGGGCGGCGGCCGGGTCGTCGTCGGCTATTCGACGCTCGATCAACTCGATCTCATCTGCCAGCGCCTGAGTGGTGAGCCCATCTGAGCCAGCATTTTCAATATCTTATCGATTATATCTCAGTTTTTGAGAAACAATCGATGGCCAGATAAACTATCGCCGCCTGCGCGCGGCAGCCGCGCGTGCTATTGCCAGCAATTCCTCGCCGATCGCCACCATTCCCGCGCTACCCGATCGCTTAAACGCGCGCTCGGCGGCGGCGAGCCGCAAGGTTGCGGTGGCGATGGCGTCGGGGGACCAGCGGGAAAGCAGGCCCGCGACGACTTTTTGATCCTTCCAGAAGATGCCGCGACCCGAAGAGGCCATCACCGCGTCCACATTGTTGCCGGCTGCGACTTCGGCGCGGAGCGGCGCGATCTGGGCGAGCCGGCGCAGGAGCGCCCGGACGACGCCGATGGTCTCGGTTGGCCCGATCAGCGCGAGTTCGCTGGCCGCGCGATCGATCTGGCCGCCCAACACGGCGTCGACGATCGCGGAGACATCGCTCTCATCGTTCGCCGCGCCGATCGCCGCGAGCACGTCGGGGCCAGCGGGGCGGGGGGCTTCCGGCGTGCCATCGACATATAACGCGATCTTTTCGAGTTCGCGGGTCATCAGGGCGCGATCGGCGCCGTTGGTCGCGACGATCTGGCGCGCGGCATCGGGCTGCAATTGCACGCCCAACCCGCGTGCAATCTCGATCGCAACCTGATCGGCCTTCTGGCCTTCGGGCAGATAGCTGACGAAGGCGAGTGCGCGGGGATCGGCAAGCGCCAGCTTCAACAGCTTCGAATCCTTGCGCAAATTGCCGGCGACGATCACCACGGGATTGCCGGTCGATCCGGCTTCGAGCAACGCCTGAACCGCCTCGGCGGCTTCATCGCCAGCAGGATCGACCCGGATATGGCGGGCGCCGCCGAACAATGAGAAGGCGGCGGCTTCATCCGCCAGCAGCGCCGGATCGGCCTTCAGGGCAGGTCCTGTCAGATCGACGCGTTCCGCGTCACCACCTTGTGTCCTGCCAAGCCGTGCGGCGATGTCGCGCGATGCGGCCTCGTCAGGGCCATAGAGAAGAAAGAGGCGATAGGCTGGATCCGCGGTATCGAGCGCGCGCCCGATCTGGGCCAGATCCGCCTTCACGGTTGCGTGGGGGCGGTCTTGTCGGCGGCGCGGCGCGCATAAGTGGCGATGCGCGCGACAATCTCATCCGAAAGCATCTCGGTGAGCCGTTCGAGCGTGGTTTGTTCGGCGGCGACGGTCGCATATTCGGATGCCGCGACATCGATGCCGGCGTCGGCGCTCGCCGTCTGATCGAGAACGACGCCGCCATTGGCAACGTCGACCAGCCGATAGCGGGCACGCAGGATACGCCGCTCGCGCGTAATGGCGTTGTTGGTGGCGATACCGAGGCCGGTGATCTGGTCATCGAGCTCGACTTCGAGCCGATAGCGCGCCGGCACCGATCCATGGTGCAGCCGATCGTTAAGCGCGTTGCGAACGAGCCATCCCGCCTGGTTACCGCTGATCGGCGCCACTTCGACGGCCGCGAGCGTGGTTGCTACCGGACTGGCCGATCCGCCGCCATACAGCGGTCGCAACCCGCAACCCGCGAGCAGAAGCGGCAGCATCATGACGGGAAAGGCTCGCTTGAGGTTCATGCGACGATATTGACCAGGCGATCGGGCACTACCACCACTTTCCGGGGGACGGCGCCGTCGAGCGAGCGGGCAATCTTGTCGGAGGCCATCGCCATCGCCTCCAGCACGTCGCGCGAACTGCCTTTGGGCGCCATCAACGTGTCCCGGAGCTTGCCGTTGACCTGTACCGCGATCGTCACTTCGTCGTCGATCAGCAGGGCCGGATCATGATCGGGCCACGCCGCATCGGCAACGAGGCCATCGGCCCCAAGGCGGGCCCAGGCATCCTCTGCCAGATGTGGGACCATCGGGGCGACCAGGCGAACCAGCGTCCGGCAGGCGGCATCGCGGCTGGCCGAGGGAGGCGCTTTCTCGATCGCATTGGCCAATTCATGGATCTTGGCGACCGCGCGGTTGAAGCCGAGCGCCTCAATATCGATCGCGATGCCTGCGATAGCGCGGTGCAGCTTGCGGTCGAGATCCTTATCCTCGCCGGTCGCGGGGTCGGCGGGCTCGGTGAGCCGCCACAGCCGGTGGATGAAGCGCCAGCACCCTTCGATACCGGACTCGCTCCACGGCAGATCGCGTTCGGGCGGACTGTCGGACAGCATGAACCAGCGCACCGAGTCGGCACCATATTGGTCGATGATCGGTCCCGGATCGACGGTATTCTTCTTCGATTTGGACATCTTCTCGACGCGGCCAACCGTTACCGGCTCGCCCGTCGCGATGATCTTGCCGTCGGAGACCTCATCCGGCCCCAACCAGATGCCCTCGGGCGACTTATAGGTCTCGTGGGTGACCATGCCCTGGGTGAACAGGCCGGTGAACGGCTCTGCGATGTCGATCTTGCCGATATGCTTGAGCGCCCGCGTCCAGAAACGCGCGTAGAGCAGGTGCAGGATCGCATGTTCGACCCCGCCGATATATTGGCCGACCGGCAGCCATTGCTCGGCAATCGCCTTGTCGAACGGCTGATCGGACGGGGCGCTGGCGAAGCGGATGAAATACCAGCTCGAATCGACGAAGGTATCGAGCGTGTCGGTCTCGCGCCGCGCGGGCTTGCCGCAGCTCGGGCAATCGACATGCTTCCACGTCGGGTGGCGATCGAGCGGGTTGCCGGGAATGTCGAAGCTGACATCCTCGGGCAGGATGACGGGCAATTGACCCTTGGGAACGCCGACCGGCCCGCAATCGTCGCAATGGATGATCGGGATCGGCGTGCCCCAGTAACGCTGGCGCGAAACGCCCCAGTCGCGCAGCCGCCACACGGTGGTTCCCTGGCCCCAGCCTTCGGCTTCGGCGCGCGCGATCACGGCGGCTTTGGCTTCCTCGATCGCCATGCCATCGAGGAAACGCGAATTCACGATCCGGCCGGGCCCGGTATAGGCCTCGTCATGGATCGGCGTGTCGGCGTCTTCGTCGCTCGGGGCGACCACGCGCGTGACCGGCAGTGCATATTTGCGCGCGAAATCGAGATCGCGCTGGTCGTGTGCGGGGCAGGCGAAGATCGCGCCGGTGCCATATTCCATCAGCACGAAGTTCGCGACGAACAAGGGCAGCCGCCATTCGGGATCGAACGGATGCGCGACCGTCAGCCCAGTGTCATAGCCCTTCTTCTCGGCGGTCTCGATATCGGCGGCGGCGGTGCCGGTGCGCTTGCACTCCTGCACGAACGCCGCGAGATCGGCATTGTCGGCGGCCAGTGCGGCCGCAATCGGATGATCGGCGGCGATCGCGGCAAAGCTCGCGCCAAAGATCGTGTCGGGCCGCGTCGTGAACACGTCGAAGCTGGTCGTTTCGCCTACCGGCCGATCGAGCTGGAAGGTGAAGCGCATGCCCTGCGACTTGCCGATCCAGTTTTCCTGCATCGTCCGGACCTTTTCGGGCCACTGGTCGAGCGTCTTCAGGCCTTCGAGCAGGTCGTCGGCGAAATCGGTGATCTTCAGGAACCACTGGCTGAGCTTGCGCCGCTCGACGAGCGCGCCCGATCGCCAGCCGCGGCCGTCGATCACCTGCTCGTTGGCGAGCACGGTCATGTCGACCGGATCCCAGTTGACCGCGGATTCCTTGCGATAGACGAGACCGGCCGCGTAGAGATCGAGGAACAAAGCCTGTTCCTGGCCATAATAATCGGGCTCGCAGGTGGCGAGCTCGCGGCTCCAGTCGAGCGCGAAACCGAGCCGCTTCAGCTGCTCGCGCATTGCCGCGATATTGGCGCGCGTCCAGTCGCCCGGATGCACCTTCTTTTCCATCGCGGCATTTTCGGCGGGCATGCCGAACGCGTCCCAGCCCATCGGGTGGAGCACTTCATAGCCACGCATCCGCCGGAAACGGGCGAGGACATCGCCCATCGTATAGTTGCGGACATGGCCCATATGGATGCGCCCCGATGGATAGGGGAACATTTCCAGCACATAGCTGCGCGGTTTGGGGCTGTCGTCGGAGGCGTGGAACGTGCCCCTTTCTTCCCAAATCGCCTGCCAGTGCGCGTCGGCCTTATGATGGTTGAAACGCGCGTTCATAAGAGATGAGTCAGCTTTCAGCCTGTAACGGTGGAGCGGCGCAGATCGCGCGCCTTGGTCAGGATGATATCCTCGAGTTTCTGCGCCGTCGCTGCCTGGACGGCGGCATCGACCCACTGGCCGTTGGCCAGCACCTGGCGGACCGGCGCCACACGCACCGCATCGGCACGCAGATCCTGATCGAGGATCGTCACGGTCAGCTTCATGCGCTCGGCCGGCTGGTTCGGATTCACATACCAGTCGGTCACGATCACGCCGCCGTTCGAATCGGTCTGCAGAAGGGGCATGAACGAAAGCGTGTCGAGCGCAGCCTTCCACAGATAGGCGTTGACGCCGATGGTCGTGGTCTTCGACGCAGCAATGTCGGATGCGAGCTGCGCCTTATGCTTTCCGCCATGGCTGCAGGCGCCGAGCGTGGCGACAAGAGCGAGGGCGATCGCGGTGCGGGCCGGGCTATTCATGCAGTCGATCCTCGGGAATTTCGGTCAGGTGGCGCCGTTATAGTTGCTCCGCTTGAGCCCGCAAGCCCAAGGGCCGGGACGATGCGGCGCAAGGCCATTTGGTGCGTTGTGGGGATTCTGCAACACGCGGATAAAATTAGGGAAGATGGCTGGAAACCGGGCGAACCCGCGTGCTAGTGCCAAGGCAGATACAAGAATGAGTCGTGCAGGATGATGAACAAGGGGGTTACAAGATGGCTGGTTGGCGCCGCTGCGGCTGCGTCGATCATGTCGCTTGCCCCAATAACGTCATTGGCCGCCAAGACACCGGAATATAAAGCGAAATCTTCTCACAAGCGGGTGGGAAGCATCGGTTTCTTCACGCCGGCGGCATCGGACGCCCGGCGCGCCGCTTTGTTCGGCCGCGTCGGCGTCGACTTCAACGATACGAGTTTTCGTTTCACGCCGTCGGGCGGCGGTGGCCGTCGCGCCGTCACCGTAGCGATTCGCGCGCGGGCCACGACCAAGGCGGGCGCGGAGCGGACCGCTGCCGTGATGGTCAACAGTGCACCGATCGGATCGGGATTCGAACCGTCGGCCTATAGCCTTGGCGCGTCGGTGGGCTGGAAGCATTTTGCGCTGGCCGGCGATGTGACGCGGATCGATGGTGGATTGTCGACCGTCAATCATGAGCTGGCCGATGTCGGGCTGAGCTATACCGGTGCGAAGTGGAGCACGCGGCTGTTGCTGGGCGCCGAACGCGTTTCCGGCATATCGCCGGAGATTACGGGCCCGGATCGGACGATGTCGGTCGATCTGGCCGGCTCTTATTCGCTGACCAGCAATCTCGAGCTGAGCGGCGGCGTGCGGTACAAAACGCAGCGCGAACGGCAGGAGCTGACGAACGACATGCGTCGTGACAGCCAGGCCATCTATGTCGGGACAGCCTTCCGCTTCTGATCGTTCGGGCGGCGTGGCACCAGGGCTACGACTTATCGGAACCCCATGCATCGATTGCGGCCCATCCATAAGCGCCGATCCGGGCCGTCTGTCGTGCGCGATGTTTCGTCATGCCACCCAGCGCGATCACCGGTTTGGCGGTGGCGCGGCATAAGCGGGCCAGACGCATCAGCCCCAAAGGGGCTTTTCCGGGGTGCGAGCGGGTCGGAAAGATCGGCGATATCAGGATAGCGGCAGCGCCCGATCGCTCGGCGGCGCGGAGTTCCTTGATGTCGTGTGCCGAAGCCGTCCCAAATCGTGGTGGGCCACTCCGACGATGATGCGTTCCATCGGCGCGCAAGCGGGTGTCGATCCCCGCGACCAGCAACATGAGCCCGCGCCGCCGCGCTTGTGCACGCAATCGGACGAACAGTACGGATCGTTCCGGCTCGCAGGTCGCATGGTGGCGAAAGATGATTCCGGCGCCCTTCGGGAGGCGTGGCAAGGAGGCCCACAGACCTTCACCTTGCCGCTCGTCCGTCATCAGCCAGATGCTGGGGAAGGAACGGGGTGACCGAAGCGATGGTTTGCTCGCTGGGCGGACCCGCGAGGGAGTCAAAGTGGCCTTGGGGAGCAAAGAAACCTGCGCCTTCTGTTTGTCATCCGCATAATTTGCCGCTTATAGCGCGGCCATGCCGATTATCGATCCTTCCGCCGCTTTGCTCGCCGATATTCGGAGCCGGATTGCCCGCGCGGCACATCTTTCTGATCGTGATCCCTCCGATGTCACGCTGATCGCGATTTCCAAGACCCAGCCGATCGAAACGATTCGGCCGCTCATCGATGCGGGTCAGACGGTCTTCGGCGAAAATCGCGTTCAGGAGGCGCAGACGAAATGGCCCGATCTGCGCGTTGGCCGCGCGCTCAGGCTGCATCTCGTCGGGCAGCTGCAATCGAACAAGGCCGCCGAAGCCATCGCCTTGTTCGACGCGATTCATTCGGTCGATCGTCCGTCGTTGATCGATGCGCTGGCGCGGGCGATGGACAAGGGAGATCGTCGTCCCGATTGCTTCATTCAGGTCAATATCGGCGATGAGGATCAGAAGGGTGGCTGTGCGATCGATGCGCTGCCGGCGATTCTCGCTCGGGCCCGCGATGCGGGCTTGCCCATCGTCGGTCTGATGGCCGTGCCACCGCTCGATGTCGAACCGGCGCCCTATTTCGCGCTTCTGGCCAAGCTCGCGCGCCGCCATGAGCTCGCCGGGCTCAGCATGGGGATGTCGGGCGATTTCGAGACCGCTGTGATGCTGGGCGCGACGCATGTGCGGGTAGGAACGGCGCTTTTCGGCGCGCGGCGTTGATCCTTACCGTCGATCTCAGCCTTTGAACCAGCGCGCCAGCGCGAAATACAGTGTGATCACCACCGCGATCGCCAGGCAGGTCGCGGTTACCGCGCCGAACGCCCAGGGTTCGTGGGCAAAGGGTATGCCGTCGACATTCATGCCCAGCAGCCCGGTCAGGAAGGTCAGCGGGAGGAATACCAGCGCGACGATCGCGATGACGAGCGATCGCTGATCGATCTTCTCCGATCGCATATCGCTGATCTGCTCGTGCAGCAGCGCCGATCGTTCGCGGATCGCCTCCAATTCCTCACCCATGCGCGCGAAGCGATCCGCAGCTTCGCGCAGGTGGATGCGGTCGTCATCCTCGATCCAGGCGGTCTGGAGCGCTGACATATCCTCCAGCGCCTGCCGCTGCGGTACGATGAACCGGCGATAGCTGATGGCCTTCGATCGTGCCTGTGCGATCTCACGGCGCATCACAAAGCCGCCTTCTTCGGACAGGGTCACCTCGCAATCATCGACCTTGTCGCCCAGTTCGGCGACAACCGGATCGAGCTGATGGGTGATCTTCATCGCCAGCGCGGCGATCAGGTCGCCCGGATCGCGAAACTCATTGTCGCGCATCCGATCGCGCATGTCTTCGATACCCGCCAGGGTTCGGAACGTTACCGAGATCACCCGGCCGGGCTCCGCCCACAACCGGATCGAGACAAGCGCATCGCCATCATCGTCCTCGACCTCGCGCAGGCCGCGCAGGTTGATGATCGTGCCCTCGCGCAACGGCTGGCACCGCGGCCGCGTTTCGACGGCCGTCAAGGCGAAGCGCGCGGTTTCGGGCAGGCCCTCCTGCTTGTCGAGCCACTCCATCATATGCTGGTCGCGCCCGTCGAGATGATCCCAGGCGAAGGCATCCTCATGATGTTTACCGATATGCCAGCAGCCGTTCATGCCCACTCCAGCCTGATCGAAAGCCCCGGCTCCCCGCCACCGATCGTCGGGGATGCCATGATACGCGCGGCATCGGCCCGCGCACGATCGAGGATCGCGGCGGGCATGTCGGCAGCATGATAGATTCGATCGGCCTGCCCCAGCAGCCGGGCCTCGCGAATCGTGAGATCGTCTGGATCGGCCGATCGCAGCGCAATCGTCACGCAGCGATCGGGCGTGGCCTGCCAGTTCCCGGACAGCCAGGATTCGACGCGGGTTATGGCTTCGGGATCCTCGGGATCAAGGAGCCCTGCCGTCGCGAGCGCAGCGTCGATCGCGTGGCGCCGATCCGTGGCGTCGGGCCATTGCCGGCGGATCAGGGGACGCGCGGCGAACAACGCATCGGCCAGCTCTCCGAGCCGGCTAGGCAGCAACGCTTCGAGCCGCTGTCGCAAGACCTTGGCCAGTCCAGCCGATCGGCCGCCGGTGCCGATGGCGATCAACACGGGATCGCGATCGACGATCGCCGGCAAGGTGAAGTCGCACAAGGCCGGCCGGTCGACGACGTTGACCAGAATCGAGCGATGCCTGAGTCGCTCCGCAGCATCGGTTGCAGCTTTATCGTCGTCGAGTGCGACGATCGCCAGATTTGCGGGCTCCACTTCGGCGACAATGATCGCGCCCGCGCGGTGGAGCAGGCGGCGCTTGGCATGGGCGGCCTCGCCATCGCCGATCACGATTACGGGACGTCCGGTGAGGTTCAGGAAGATCGGCAGACTGTGCATCCGCGTCGTCTCCCGCCTCGCTTCAGAGTGTCTTCATGAAGGCGCGGATCGAATCCGAAATATCATCACGCTCGAGTGCGAGTGCCAGATTGGCCTGGATGAATCCTGCCTTATCGCCGCAATCGTGCCGATCGCCGGTAAAGGTCTGGGCATGGAAGGGTTGCTGACCGATCAGCTTCGCCATCGCATCGGTCAGCTGGATTTCGCCGCCTGCGCCGCGTTCGCCACGCGCCAGCAGCGGGAAGATATCGGGCTGCAGGATATAGCGGCCGATGACCGCCAGCCGCGACGGTGCGGTGCCGGCCGCGGGCTTTTCGACAAGGCCTTTCACTTCGGTGACAAGGCCGTCGACCGTCCCCGGATCGACAATGCCGTAGCGATGGGTGTGATCGGCGGGGACTTCGAGCACGGCGATGACGTTGCCGCCCTTCGCCTCATAGGTTTCCGTCATTTGCGCCAGACACGGCGATTTCGGATTCCACAGCAATTCGTCGGGCAGCAGCACCGCAAACGGTTCGTCCCCGATCAGGTCGCGTGCGCAGGCGACGGCATGGCCGAGGCCGAGCATCTGCTGCTGCCGGATGAAAACCGCGCCGCCGGCCGGTAGCCGGGTGCCGTCGAGCAGGCGCAGCGTATCGCGCTTGCCCTTGTCGATCAGGTCGCGCTCGATTTCATAGGCTTCGTCGAAATAATCCTCGATCGCGCCTTTGTTGCGGCCGGTTACGAAGATCATCTGCTCGATACCGGCGGCCTTTGCCTCATCGACGGCATATTGGATCAGCGGGCGATCGACGACCGGGAGCATCTCCTTCGGGACAGCCTTGGTCGCAGGCAGGAAGCGCGTGCCGAAGCCGGCAACTGGAAAGATAGCCTTGCGAACCCGCTTCATGCTTGCTCCTCTTCGATCCAGGGCGGCAATGTGTCGCCCGCTATCAATGCCTCGATCGGCTGTCGGCCTCGCACTATCGCCCATTTGTTACCGGAAACCAGAACCTCCGGGGTCAGGGCTCGCGAATTATAGGTATTGGCCATCGTCGCGCCATAGGCGCCCGCGGTCATGAACGTGACGAGATCGTCAGCCTTCACAACGTCCATCTGCCGCTTTTTGGCGAAGGTGTCACCGCTTTCGCAGATCGGCCCGACGATGTTCGCGGTCATTTTGTCGCCATTCGGGGTGACGCTGCGGATATCGTGCCAGGCATCGTAGAGGCTGGGTCGCATCAGATCGTTCATCGCCGCATCGACGATCACGAACGGGTCGGTGACCCCGGGTTTGACCCGGATGACCTGCGACAGCAGCACGCCGGCATTGCCGACGATCACCCGGCCCGGCTCGAACACGAGCCGCACATTCCATCCCGCGGTAACTTCCGCCACCATCGCGCCATAGGCATCGGGCAAAGGCGGAATGGGCTTGGTCGGATCATAAGGCACGCCCAGCCCGCCGCCGAGATCGGCGGTGGTGATCCGGTGTCCCGCGGCACGCAGATCGGCGATCAGCGTACCGACCCGCTCGAACGCCGCGCGCGATGGGCCAAGATCGGTCAACTGGCTGCCGATATGGACGGCAACGCCCTGCACCGCGAGGCCCGGCAGTGCGGCCGCACGGGCATAAGCCGCCATCGCACGATCATAAGCGACGCCGAATTTGTCTTCGGATCCGCCGGTCGAGATCTTGGCATGGGTGCCGGCGACGACATTCGGATTGACGCGGAACGCCACCGGCGCGCGCAGCCCCATCGCGACGGCCACTTCGGAAAGCATTTCCGCTTCGGGTTCGGATTCGATGTTGAACTGGAAAATGCCGTTTTCCAGCGCCAGCCGCATTTCGGTGGCGGTCTTGCCGACACCCGAAAAGACGATCTTGCCGGCATCGATGCCCGCTGCCAGCGCGCGCAGCAGCTCGCCGCCCGAAACGACATCGGCGCCGAGACCCGCGCCGGCCAGGGTGGCCAGCACGGCACGGTTGGGGTTGGCCTTCACGGCAAAGGCAATCAGCGGGCCATGCGGGCCCGATTCCACATTGGCGAGCGCGGCCTTGAACACCGCGACATGGCGCTCGATCGTCGCGGTCGAATAAACATAGACGGGCGTGCCGACGGCTTCGGCGATCGCGGGCAGCGCGACGTCCTCGGCGTGAAGCACGCCGTGCTTCAGGGTGAAATGGTCCATAAGTGTGCGATCAGCCTGGAGGAGGGAGGTCGAACCGGTCGTCGGGCCGGACCTGCGATTTGGTCAACACGTCGTCGCTGCGCGCCGGACGGGTTTCGGTTGGCGGCTTGAGCAGCGCGTCGACGTCCGGCTGGGAGGCCGCGGTCAACGGCTTGGGCGGGAGCATATGGCCCGTCGCCGGCTTCAGCGTCTCCTGCTTGCCGCAACCCGTAAGCGCGATCAGGGCGAGCGCGCCCAGCGCGGCGATTGTCTTCATGGTGCCGTCTCCAAAGCCACCAGCGCCTCGGCGATCCGGGCACGCACCTGTTCGGGCGCGGTGCCGCCATGGCTGCAGCGGCTGGCGACCGATGCATCGACTGACAATGCCCCATAGACGCGCTCATCGATCCGCGGATCGATCGCCTTCAACGCATCGATCGGCAATTCGCCCAGCGCCAGGCCCTCATGCTCGGCCAGCTTGACCGCGGTGCCGGTGATATGGTGCGCTTCGCGGAACGGGATATCGGCGATTCGGACCAGCCAGTCGGCCAGATCGGTCGCGGTCGAAAAGCCGGCCTCGGCCGCGGCGCGCAGCCGGGGGACGTTGAACGTCACCGTCTCGATCATGCCGGTCATCGCCGCGATCGACAGCGCGAGCAGGTCGTGTGCCTCGAATACCGGCGGCTTATCGTCCTGCATGTCCTTCGAATACGCGAGCGGCAGGCCCTTCATCGTCATGGTCAGCGCCATCATGCAGCCGGCGATCCGCCCCGAATGGCCGCGCACCAGCTCGGCCGCGTCGGGGTTGCGCTTCTGCGGCATGATCGATGAGCCGGTCGAATAGGCATCGGGCAGCGAGATGAAGCCGTAAGGCTGGCTCGCCCAGATGATGAATTCCTCGGCCAGCCGCGACAGATGGAGGCTCAGCTGGGTCGCCGCCATCAGATAATCGAGCGCGAAATCGCGATCGGAAACCGAATCGAGCGAATTGGCGGTCGGCCCGTCAAACCCGAGCGCCGCTGCCGTTGCCTCGCGATCGATCGGGAAGCCGGTGCCGGCGAGCGCAGCCGCGCCGAGCGGGCAGCGGTTGAGCCGGGCTCGGGCATCGGCGAAGCGGCTGCGATCGCGCGCGATCATCTCATAATAGGCCATCAGATGGTGGCCGAGCGTCACCGGCTGGGCGACCTGCAAATGGGTGAAGCCCGGCATCACGCTCGCGGCATGTTCGCCGGCGCGCGTGACGAGCGCCATCTGCAGCGCGGCCAAAGCGGCGTCGACGCCATCCATGGCATCGCGCACCCACAATTTGAAATCGGTCGCGACCTGGTCGTTGCGCGACCGCGCGGTGTGCAGCCGGCCCGCGGCCGGGCCGATCAGTTCGGCCAGCCGGGTTTCGGTGGCCATGTGAATATCTTCGAGGGCCAGATCGACCGGTACGCCGTGCTCACGATATTCGCCGTGAATCGTGGCCAGCCCGTCGGCGATTGCGGATGCATCGGCCTGCGAAACGATGCCCTGTTTGGCCAACATTGCGACATGCGCCTGCGAGCCGGCAATATCCTGCTGCCAAAGTCGCTTGTCGAAGGGTATGGAGGCGTTAATTTCACGCATCACCGCGGCGGGCCCTTCAGCGAAGCGCCCTCCCCACATTTTGTTGGAGTCTTCCGTGCGGCCGCTAATCGTCCTGCTCCTCGCAATCCCACTGGCCGCCTGCGATAGTAAACCCGCAAGCTCGCCGCAAGGCGGCGTCCCCGCCGAATCGGTCGGCACGGTCGATATCGCCAGCCGTGGCAAGGAAATGCCGGCTATTCCCTTCACAGCGCCACAGGGCGGCCCGGCCACGCTCAGCCAGTTTCGCGGCAAGCCGCTGATGGTCAACCTGTGGGCGACCTGGTGCGCGCCGTGCGTCGCCGAGATGCCGACGCTGGACGGTCTCGCCAAGCGCGAAGGCGATCGGGTCCGCCTGATCGTCGTCAGCCAGGATCTGGAGGGTGCGAAGGTCGTCACGCCCTTCTTCAAGGCGAAGGGATTCACCACCCTGCAGCCCTATCTCGATCAGCAGAATGTGCTGATGCAGGCTTTGCGCACCGAAACGCTGCCCACCACCGTCTTTTACGATGCGAAAGGCAAGGAGCAGTGGCGTGTGCTGGGTGCGATGGACTGGAATGGCGACAGGGCGAAGAAACTGATCGATGATGCGTTGAACCCACCGACCGCGGCCACCACATCCTGATCGCCGCGCGTTTCCCGTGCGGAGGAGATCCTCATGACCGTTCGCCAGCCGACCCTGTTCATCCCGCATGGCGGCGGTCCCTGCTTTTTCATGGACGATCCCGCCGGCCGGTGGACGGGTATGGCCGCCTTCCTCCGCAGCCTGCCCGATCGGTTGCCGGCCCGGCCCGATGCGATCCTGCTGGTGTCGGGGCATTGGGAGACCGAAGGTTTCGCGTTCACGGCGAGCCCGCAGCCGCCGTTGATCTACGATTATTACGGGTTTCCGCCGCACACCTATGATCTGCGCTACGACGCGCCCGGCGATCCGGGGCTTGCCGGGCGCGCAAGTGCGCTGTTGACCGGTGCCGGCATGGCTGCAGCGATCGACCCCACACGCGGGCTCGATCATGGCGTGTTCGTGCCCCTGAAGGTGGCGTGGCCCGATGCCGATGTGCCGGTGGTCGAAATGTCGGTCGATCGGGGGCTCGATCCCCGGCTTCATCTCGAAGCCGGGCGCGCATTGGCGCCGCTGCGCGACCAGAATGTGCTGATCGTCGGATCGGGCATGAGCTATCACAATATGCGCGGTTATGGTGATCCGCGTTCGACGCCGCCGTCGCAGGCGTTCGACCGTTGGCTGGTCGCCGCTGTCGAGGCCGATGCCGGCGCGCGGGCTGACCTGCTCACGCATTGGGCCGAGGCACCCGGCGGGCGTTCGTCGCACCCGCGCGAGGAGCATCTGATACCGCTGATGGTCGCTGCCGGCGCTGGCGATGGAACGGGCAAGCAGATCTATGGCGAGAAGGTTCTCGAAACGGCGATCTCAGGCTTCCGCTTCGATTGACCGTTCGATCGCGCGCCGGCGCCGGTGCCATTGCCACAGCTTCCAGATCAGGAAGCAGGTTCCCGGGATCGGCAACGCGATCAGAATCTGGTTCTTGTAGGGGGCAAGCGCATCGAGCATCCGATCGACGGTCGGGCCGAACAGGTAGCCGATGGTGGTGAATATCGCTGACCATATCAGGGCGGCAAAGGCGTTCAGCGAGGCAAATCGCCTGAACGGGACATGCGTCAGACCCAGCGCGATCGGGCTTACGGTGCGCAGCCCGTACAGGAAACGAAAGACGATGATGTAGGCGGTTGGGTAGCGCTCGATGAACGCCATCGCCTTGGCAAAGGCGGGGCGGTGGCGCGCGCGCGCCACGAACGGCCGATCACGGAAGCGCCGGCCGATCTGGAAGAACATCTCATCAGCCAGAAAGGCGCCGAACGCGGTTGCCAGCCAGGCAGCCCACAGCGGCATGACGCCGCGATGGGCAAGCACACCGCCGGCAATCGCGGCGGATTCGCCTTCGAACCCCGCCCACAATATGATCGCGACCGGGCCGTAATCCTGCAGATATTGCCCGAATGTCGTCATCATGCCCCCGCGCGCCGGCCGATGCCGAAACGCGATTCGCATTGGTAACCAATTCGGTTGCCGGCGCCATTCAATTCCTCCCCGAGGAAACTCGGGTGGGAATTACCTCAGTCGCGCAGCAATTCGTTGATTCCGGTCTTCGATCGGGTCTGGGCATCGACCCGCTTGACGATCACCGCGCAATAGAGGCCCGGGCCGCCATCCTTGCCGGGCAGGGTGCCAGGCACGACCACCGAATAGCTCGGCACGCGGCCGATGAAGATCTCCCCGGTCGCGCGATCGACGATCTTGGTCGACGCGCCGAGATAGACGCCCATCGACAGCACCGCGCCCTCCTCGACAATCACGCCTTCGGCGACTTCGGAACGCGCGCCGATAAAGCAATTATCCTCGATCACTACCGGGCCGGCCTGCAGCGGCTCAAGCACGCCACCGATGCCGACGCCGCCCGACAGATGGACGTTCTTGCCGATCTGCGCGCAACTGCCGACCGTCGTCCAGGTATCGACCATCGTGCCTTCGTCAACAAAGGCGCCAAGATTGACGAAGCTGGGCATCAGCACCACGCCCTTGGCGATATGCGCGCCGCGGCGCACGATCGATCCGGGTACCGCACGGAAGCCGGCGCTGCGGAAATTCGCCTCGCCCCAACCCGCAAATTTGGACGGTACCTTGTCCCACCAGCTTGTGCTGCCCGATCCGCCGGGAATCAGCTCCATGTCGTTGAGCCGGAACGAGAGCAGGACAGCTTTCTTCAGCCACTGGTTGACGGTCCAGGCACCATCGGATTTCTCGGCGACGCGCATCGTTCCGGCGTCGAGCGCGGCCAGCGCATCGTTCACCGCTTCGCGAATCTCGCCGGTTGTCGCGAAACCGATTGCGTCGCGATCGTCCCAAGCCTGTTCTATCACTGCCTGAAGATCGGCCATTCCCGTCATTCCCCTAAGATCTGGTGGAGCCAATGGCCCACGTCGCTGATTTCAAAATCGATGAAGCTGCGATCGGCATCGCGCGTCGCCTGTTCCGATCCGTTGTTCACCCATACCGTCGTCATGCCGATCGCCTTGGCCGGCTTCAGATTGCGGGCCATATCCTCGACGAAGAGGGCTGTCGCCGGATCGACGTTCAACGCCTTTGTCATGCTGTCATAGCTCGCTGCATGCGGCTTCGGCTGATAGGCGCAGGCGTGAATGTCGTGAATGGCCTCGAAGCTCTTCGACAGGCCGAGCTTCTCGAGCACGCGACTCGCATAATTGGCGTCGCCGTTTGTGAAGACCAGTTTCCGGCCGGGCAGGCGGGCGACTGCCTCGATGAGTCGCCGATCCTCCTCCAGGGCATCCATTTCGACGTCATGAACGAAGTCGAGGAACTCATGCGGGTCGATTCGGTGGTTCCGCATCAATCCGGAGAGCGTCGTGCCATGTTCATGAAATAAATTTTTCTGGATGCGGTGGGCCTCTTCGGCACTGCACCCCAACAGGCGCTGCACATACATACCCATCCTGACGTCGATCAGCCCGAAAAGGTCTGCCGACGCAGGATAAAGTGTGTTGTCCAGATCGAAGATCCAGCTCTCGATATGGCTAAGCGCAGGCAGCATGATCGGTGCGGCCTAGTCGCTAAAATGCGCAATCGCAACCAATTGGTAACCATTCCCGTTCATGCTTAAGGTCGCCGGTTTCCGCGACATTAAGCGATTCTTTAGCGCCCTTCGGCATGCTGCGCTCCAAGGTTTTTGTACTCGGAGCGTTGTGTATGCGTACTCATTTTACCCGGGCGCGGGCTTGCGCCAGCATTTTGCCGTTGATTCTTCTGGCAGCATGCGGGGGCGGGGGCGGCGTCAGCTCCACCCCGACACCATCATCATCGGGTACGGGGAGCACCACCCCTAATCCATCGGCAACCACGACCGCCACCGATACGTCGTCAACCACGACCACCACGACCACGGTGATGCCAACGCCGTCGACGACGGCCAACCCGTCGATCAATTATAACGACGCCGAATATAAATTGTCGAACGTCGACGTCGCCGCCAACGCGCTCTCGGCCTATAACGCTGGCGCCACCGGCGCGGGCATCAAGATCGCGATCCTCGACAGCGGCCTTTCCGATCCGGGCAACCAGTTTTCCGGCCGAATCGATGCCGCCAGCAAGGATATCGTGTCGAATCGCGGGATCGCCGATGTCGATGGCCATGGCACCTCGGTCGCCTCGATCGCTGCTGCCGGGCGCGATGGTAACGACATGATGGGTGTCGCCTTCAACGCGACCGTGCTCGTCGCCCGCACCGATACAGTGGGCAGCTGCGGCTCGAGTTCGGGTTGCCAGCATAATGACGATATGCTCGCCAAGGGCGTGGACTACGCCCGGCAGAACGGCGCGAAGGTGATCAACATGTCGCTGGGCGGATCCTCCGCCAGCACGGCACTCGTCAATTCGGTCAAGGCGGCGGTTGCCGCCGGGATCGTGGTGGTGATTGCCGCCGGCAATGACGGCGCGGCCAATCCCGACGTGTTCGCGCAGATGGCGGCAACCAGCGGCATGAACGGCATGGTGGTCATCGCCGGCTCGCATGATGCCAATTACAATATCTCATCCTTTTCGGATCGCGCCGGCAATTACAGCCAATATTATCTGACGGCGATGGGCGAAGCAGTACGCGGCTTCGACGAGAATTTCGGTCACTTCCTGTTCTCGGGCACCTCTTATTCGGCGCCGACGATCGCGGGCGCGATTGCCGTGCTCGAACAGGCGTTCCCGAACATGACCGGCAAGCAGATCGTCGACCTGCTTTATGCGACGGCAACCGACGCCGGCGCCGCCGGTGTCGATGGCGTCTATGGCCATGGTATTCTGAACCTTGCCAAGGCCTTCCAGCCGCAGGGCAGCAGCAGCCTGGCCGGTAGCACTGTACCGGTGTCGCTGACCAGCAATGGCACGACCAGTCCCGCCATGGGCGACGCGATGGGCCAGACCGGAGCGTCGGTCGGCAAGACCGTGATTCTCGACAGCTACGGCCGCGCCTATGGCATCAACATTGCCCAGACGATCGGCCATCAATCGGGGTCGCAGCCGCTGATTGGTTCACTGGTGGGCGACGTCCGTTCCACCAACCTGTCGCAAGGGCCGATCGCGGTATCGCTGAACATCGCGCAGAGCCGTATGGGTGATGTTCCTGCCGATGTTGCGCGGCTCGGCCTCAATGATTCGGACGCGCGCGCGGTACGGATGTTGTCCGGCCGGGTAATGGCCCGTCTCGACAAGACGACGCAGGCGGTGTTCGGCCTGTCGGAAGGCGCCGGACGGCTGTCGGCAATGCTCGATGGCCGCGCCGATATGCCATTCCTGGTCGCGCGTGGCCCCGACGAGACGCCGGGCTTCGCCACCCGCGACGGACAGGCCTTCGCAATCCACCATCAGCTTGGGTTTGGTGGGCTGACGGTGTCGGCGGAGCGCGGTTCGATGGTGAAGCCGATGTCTAGCCGCGACACGAGCGCGGGCTACAAGTCCGCCACCGTCCGGCTCGATCATCGTTTCAGCACGTTGGCGGTGTCGGGTGGTCTGGGCATCATGCGCGAAAATGCGAGCGTGCTCGGTGCGCGCTTCGGTACGGCGCTTGGTGGCGGTGGTGCTACCACCGGAATGGTCGATCTGCGCGTCGATTGGCAGATGGGCGATGGCTGGTCGCTGTCGGGCGCCGTGCGCCAAAGCTGGACCCGCGCCGATCAGGGCGGCGCCCTGGTCAGCGGGCACCTGTGGAGCAATGCCTATGCCTTCGATCTGTCGAAGGTCGGCTATCAGCACCGCTTCGGCCTGCGCATTTCGCAGCCGGTGCGTGTCGAAAGCGGGGGCTACGATCTGAGTCTGCCGACGAGCTATGATTATGCCACCGGCACGGTCGGCTATGACGCGCAGCATCTCGGCCTCGCGCCGAAGGGCCGTGAAGTCGATGTCGAGGCGACCTATGGCCGCCAGCTGGCCGGTGGCTGGATCGACGCCAACCTGTTCCTGCGCAACCAGCCCGGCAACGTGGCGGCGGCATCGGCGGACAAGGGCGTTGCCGTCCGTTACTCGCTGACCTTCTGATCGTGACATCCCTCCATGCGGCGCATGGGGGGAGGGGATAAGTTGGAAGGATCCGGGGGCCGCTGGCCGTCGGACAATAAAAATCCCCTCCCGGTGACGGGAGGGGATCAGGTTCGGGACACCGAGGCGTCCCTGTTATCCCTCCCTTGCCGGGAGGAACGATCTGGTTACATCGCGGCGTGGGCCAAGGCGGCCAGCAGCAGCAGGGCCACGATGTTGGTAATCTTGATCATCGGATTGACGGCGGGGCCGGCCGTATCCTTATAGGGATCTCCAACGGTATCGCCGGTAACCGCGGCCTTATGCGCCTCGGATCCCTTGCCGCCGTGATTGCCATCCTCGATATATTTCTTGGCATTGTCCCAGGCGCCGCCGCCGCTGGTCATCGACAAAGCCACGAACAGGCCGGAGACGATCACACCGAGCAACAGTGCGCCGAGCGCGGCGAAGGCGTTGGCCTGATCCGCCACGGCCTTGATCAGGAAGTACACCACGATCGGCGCGAGCACCGGCAGCAGCGAAGGAATGATCATTTCCTTGATCGCTGCCTTGGTGACGAGATCGACGGTCCGCGCATAATTGGGGCGGCTCGTCCCCAGCATGATCCCCGGATTCTCGCGGAACTGCGCCCGCACTTCCTCGACAACTGCCCCGGCGGCGCGGCCGACGGCCGTCATCCCGAACGCCCCGAACACGTAGGGCAGCAACGCGCCCAGCAGCAGACCCACGATGACGTAGGGGTTGCTCAGCGAGAAATCGACCGGCAGGTTCGGGAAATAATGCTTGAGGTCGGTGGTATAGGCACCGAACAGCACCAAAGCGGCAAGGCCCGCCGAACCGATCGCATAGCCCTTGGTGACGGCCTTGGTGGTGTTGCCGACCGCGTCGAGCGCATCGGTCTTGACGCGCACGCTCTCGTCGAGCCCGGCCATTTCGGCGATGCCGCCGGCATTGTCGGTGACGGGCCCATAAGCATCAAGGGCAACGACCATGCCCGCCAGGGCGAGCATTGCGGTGGCGGCGAAGGCGATGCCGATTAGCCCGGCAAGCTGATAGGCGACGATGATGCCGACGCAGATCACCAGGGTTGGGAGTGCGGTTGCCTCGAGGCTGATTGCCAGCCCCTGGATGACGTTGGTGCCGTGGCCGGTCTCGGACGCCTTGGCGATCGAGCGGACCGGACGGAAGTTGGTGCCGGTATAATATTCGGTGATCCATACCAGCAGGCCGGTGACGGCAAGGCCGACGAGACTTGCGTAAAAGAGGTGCATCACCGGGAAGCTGGCCGTGCCGACGCCAATCGGTGCCGTCATGTCGCCCAGTGTATAGGCGATCGCCCCGTAGATCGCGGGTACCGAGAGAATCGCCGTCGTCCAGAAGCCCTTGTAGAGTGCGCCCATGATCGATTGGCTGGCGCCGAGCCGGACCATATAGGTCCCGATGATCGAGGTGATGATGCAGACACCGCCAATGAGCAGCGGCAACGACATCAACTTGCCGATCCAAAGCGTATCGCCGGCAACCAGCAGCGCCGTCAGCACCATCGTGGCGCCGACGGTGACGACATAAGTTTCGAACAGATCGGCGGCCATGCCGGCGCAGTCGCCGACATTGTCGCCGACATTGTCGGCGATCGTGGCCGGATTGCGGGGATCGTCCTCGGGGATGCCTGCCTCGACCTTGCCGACCAGATCGGCGCCGACGTCGGCGGCCTTGGTGAAGATGCCGCCGCCCAGGCGCGCGAAGATCGAGATCAAAGACGCACCGAAGGCCAGCGCGACGAGCGCGTCGATGACCGTCCGGTCATTCGGCGCGAGCCCGCGGAAATGGGTAAGATACAGGAAGAAGACCGCAATCGCGAGCAAGGCGAGCCCCGCAACGAGCATGCCGGTGACGGCGCCAGCGCGGAACGCGACGGTGAGGCCGCTTTGCAGGCTCGTCCGTGCCGCTTCAGCCGTTCGGACGTTCGCGCGCACCGAGATGTTCATCCCGATATAGCCAGTCGCGCCGGACAACAGCGAACCGAGGACGAAACCGATCGCCGAAGTTCCCCCGAGAAAATAGAAGACGAGCGCGGCGACAATGACGCCGACGATCGCGATCGTGCGATATTGACGGCCCAGATAGGCGCTCGCGCCCTCCTGAATGGCTGCGGCGATATCCTGCATCTTCTGATTGCCGGGCGACTGCGCCAGCACCTGACGGCTGGTAACCAATCCATACAATATCGCGAGCAGGCCGCAGCCGATCGCCATTTCCACTATGAGCATCCGATCTCCTTCCCTCTTTCCAACTGCGCGGATCGAGGATCCCCTTATTTTTGGAGGTTCCGCGCATTTGGGACGAGTTTATGTCCGGGATGGAGCCCGCCTGCAAGAGTGCGTTTACGATTGGTTAAGGCGCGATTCAGGCCCGATTTGCGCCATGTTCATAGCCGAGCCGTCCCGGAGTGGGAATCGTGCCTTCGCGATCAGCGATCGTCAGGCCTGAGCCGGTGAAGAAGTGCCCGATATCGGCGATCTCGATCCGGTGCTCGGTTGCGATGGCGGCAAGACGCTCCCCCGCCTCTGAAGGCGCGGCGAAGAGGAGTTGATAGTCGTCGCCGGCGGTAACCGCTGCGAGACGAGCCGCGCGATCGCCGCCGAACGATAGGGTATCGCGCGAGAGCGGTACCGCGTCGAGATCAATCGTCAGCGCAAGCTTCGATGCATCTGCGATGCGCAGGGCATCGATCAGCAGTCCATCGGAAATATCGGCCATCGCATGCACCAACGGCGCAATTGCTTGTCCTGCGCGCAAGCGGGGCATCGGGAGGCGATAGGCTTTCAGCAATTTGCGCGGCCCCGCGATCTCGCCGCGCGCGATGCGCAGGCCGATCCCGGCATCGCCGATCGGGCCGGTCACGTAAAGATGGTCACCCGCTTGTGCACCGCGCCGATCTGGGGCTCCGCCCGGTGGAACGCGTCCGATCGCCGTCAGGCCCAGCACGCGCGCATCGGACGGCGGCTGCAATACCGTGTCGCCGCCCAGCAATGCGACATTGAAATGGCTGAGTGCCCGCGCCAGCCCGTCGGCGAAGGCGATGTCCCATCCGGAATCGCCGGTCAGCCCATAGCCCATCAGCACCCCGATCGGTTCGGCGCCCTTGGCGGCCAGATCCGACAGGTTCACCGCCAGCAGCTTCCAGGCAACATCGCCGGGGGGATCGCTGGCCAGGAAATGCACGGCCTCGACCAGCATATCGTGGGTGAAGACAAGATCGTAACCGATCGGCGCCGGCAGCACCGCCGCGTCATCGCGCAGGTCGCGCGCTGCGGGGTGCGTTGCGATGGCACGCAGCCGATCGATGAAGGCGGATTCGCGGCTCACGCCAAATCCTCCCCCTGGCGGGGGAGGATTCAAGAGCGGACAGCCCTTGCCACCCCATCGAGCAGCCCGTTTACGAAGCCCTTCTCGCGCTTGTCGTAAAAGGCGTCGGCGACATCGACATATTCGCTGATGACCGTCGCGGTCGGCACGTCGATCCGGGCGATCAGTTCATAGGTGCCGGCGCGCAGGATCTGGCGCATCGGTTTGTCGAGCCTGTCGAGCGACCAGCCCGAGGCCAGTTTGCCGCCGATCGCGGCATCGATCTCGTCACGGCGCGCATCGACGCCCATCACCAGATCGTCGAAGAATTCGACCTCCGCCGCGGCATATTCGACATCCTCGATCGTCGCGCCGAGCCGATGCTGGTGAAATTCGTCGAGCAGGCGGGGCATTTTGGTGCCTTCCATTTCCTGCTGGTACAGGGCCTGGACGGCGGCGAGCCGGGCGGCGCTGCGGGCGCGGGAGCGTTCATTGGGTTTCTTGGTCATATCTTTTCCAGGCGCAATGCGACCGAGGCGGCGTGCGCAGGCAGCCCCTCCGCCGTGGCGAGCGCCACCGCCGCCGGGCCGATCCGGGCGATCGACGCCGGATCGAGCGCGATGAAGCTGGTGCGCTTGATGAAATCGAGCACCGAGAGGCCCGAGCAGAAGCGCGCGCGGCGGCCGGTGGGAAGAACGTGGTTCGGGCCGGCGACATAATCGCCGACCGCCTCAGGCGTATGCCGCCCGAGAAAGACCGATCCCGCATGGCGGATCCGATCGAACAGGGCCTGCGGATCGGCCACCGCCAGTTCGAGATGTTCGGGCGCTAGCCGGTCGCTGAGAGCCGGTACCTCGTCGAGCGCGCCGACCACGATGATCGCGCCATTGTCAGCCCAGCTTGCCCGCGCGGTCGTTTCCGTCGCAAGGTTGCGAAGTTGCGTATCGACGGCTTCGCAAACCTTGTCGGCAAAATGCGCATCGTCGGTGATGAGGATCGACTGGCTGGTCGGATCATGTTCGGCCTGGCTGAGCAGATCGGCTGCGATCCACGCCGGATCGTTCGCGCCATCCGCGACGACGACGATTTCGGACGGCCCCGCAACCATGTCGATCCCGACCACGCCGAACAATTGCCTTTTGGCCTCTGCGACCCAGGCATTGCCCGGGCCGACGATGACGTCGACCGGTGCGATCCTATCCGTGCCATAAGCCAGTGCCGCAATCGCCTGCGCGCCGCCAATCCGCCAGACCTCATCGACGCCGGCAATGGCCGCGGCGGCGAGCACCAGCGGGTTGATGTGGCCATCCGGGGTCGGCGTCACCATGACCAGACGGTCGACGCCGGCAACCTTGGCAGGAATGGCGTTCATCAGCACAGACGACGGATAAGCCGCGCGGCCACCGGGAACATACAGGCCGGCCGCCGCAATCGCGGTCCACCGCGCGCCCATGCGAACCCCGGCCGCATCAACCATATCGCTGTCGGACGGGCGCTGGGCGGCGTGGTAGGCGCGGATCCGTTCGGCCGCCAGCTCGAGCGAAACCCGCAGATCCGGATCGAGCGCGTCGAGCGCTGCGTGGCATTGCGCGGGATCGATTCGCCAGCCCGACGCATCGAGATCATGGCGATCGAACCGCTTCGTATAATCGGCGATCGCGGCGTCGCCTTCGGCGCGGACGCGGGCGATGATCGCGGAGACGTCGCGCGAAACATCGGCGTCGGCCTCGCGCCGCCCGTCGACCAGTACCGTGAAAGCGGCGCCGAAGCCGGGATCGCGGCTATCAAGCCGTAACGGCATCATCGCCTCCGACCGCGCGCCGGAATGCCTCGACCAAAGGCGCGATTTCGCCCGCTCGCGTCTTGAACGCCGCACGGTTGACGATCAGCCGCGATGAAACCTCGGCGATCACCTCGACCTCGACCAGGCCATTTTCCTTGAGCGTCCGCCCCGATGATACCAGATCGACGATCCGGCTCGACAGGCCGAGCGCCGGCGCAATCTCCATCGCGCCGTTCAGCTTCACGCATTCGGCCTGGACGCCGCGCGCTTCGAAATGGCGGCGGGTGATGTTCGGATATTTGGTGGCGACGCGGACATGGCTCCACTCGCGCGGATCGTCACCGCTGGCCATTGCCACCGGTTCGGCGACCGAGATCCGGCAATGACCGATGTTGAGATCGACCGGCGCATAGAGTTCGGAATAATCGAACTCCATCAGCACGTCGGACCCGACGATGCCGATCTGGGCCGCGCCATGGGCCACGAAAGTGGCGACGTCGAACGCGCGGACGCGGATCAGCCCGATATGGGCGTGGTTCGTCTCGAAGCGCAGCAGGCGGCTGTCCTCGTCCGAGAACGCCGCCTCCGGCACGATGCCCACCTTGGCGAGCATCGGCAGTGTTTCGGACAGGATCCGCCCCTTGGGGATCGCAATGATGAGGGATTCGGGCATGGCCGCGTGGCCTTATCCCAGCAGATCGCGAATCGCCAGCGCGCCGAGCACCGTCAGGATCGCTGCCGCGGCCATCCGCATGTAGCGCAGCGGGAAAATCCTCGTGACTCGTTCGCCGAGCAGGACCGCCGGCACATTGGCGATCATCATGCCCAGCGTCGTTCCGATCGCCACGAGTTCGACCGAATGGTAGCGCGCGCCCAGCGCAACGGTGGCGATCTGCGTCTTGTCGCCCATTTCGGCCATGAAGAACGCGACGACCGTGGTGAGATAGACGCCATAAGGCGCCGTCGAGACCGCGTCGTCTTCATCGACCTTGTCGGGAATCAGCGTCCACGCCGCCATCGCGAAGAAGCCGAGCGCCACGGCCAGCCGGAACCAGAAACTGTCGAGCAGCCCGGCCAGTTCGGCGCCGGCCCAGGCCGCCAGTGCATGATTGACGATGGTGGCGGTGAAGATGCCGGCGATGATCGGCATCGGTCGCTTGAAGCGCACGGCGAGAATGATTGCGAGCAGCATGGTCTTGTCGCCGATTTCGGCGAGTGCGACGAGCAGGGTAGATGCGAAAACGATATGCATGGGGCAGGTTCCGGGCCGGGCGGGCAAGGGGCAGACGATACCGGCCTTCCCCGCCCGGCTGGCAGGAAAGTCGGTATCGTCGGTCTTGCCGCGGTTGCCAGATCTTACATCTTCATAGCCGTTGGCTGTTTCAGCCAACGCGAAAACGCGCTGGTATCCGCAATCGCACCATGGGGTCTCCCCCAAGTATGTTGACGCGATCTCCGCTTGATCAGAAGCGGCCGGCTACTCCCCGAACGATGGGTCGCGCCTAACCGCGCAGCGGCGGGAGGTCAAGCGCCGCGCGAGGCCTCGAACAGGAACCAGGCGCGTTCTTCCGCAAGATCGGTCCAGTCGTCGAGGATTCCGCTGGTGGCATTATCCTTCGCCGCGTCGACGATATCCTTGGCTTCGCGCAATCGGGCGACGAGTGCCAGATTATCCTCGCGCAGTTCGGCCAGCATGTCGGCCGCGCTTACATATTCGGAATCATTGTCGCGAATCGACTGGCGTCGTGCGATGTCGCCGATCGATCGCAGGGTGGTGTTGCCGGTTTTGCGGACCCGTTCGGCGATGGCATCGGTGGTTCCCAGAATCTGGGTGGCCTGCTCGTCCAGCATCAGATGATAATCGCGAAAATGCGGGCCCGAGACATGCCAATGAAAGTTCTTGGTCTTGAGGTAGAGAGCGAAACTGTCGGCGAGAATCGCATTAAGCGCATCGGCGACCGTCAGCGCGCTGTTGCTTTGCAGGTCGGTGGGGGTCGCGAGTGCCGCCTTGGGTTTCTTGGCCATGTGCTGGGTTCCTTCATCATGAATCGAAGCCCCAACGGCGAAAGGCTGAACTCGTTTCAACCGGGTGGTACGAAATCGCCAGTGACGCATCGAGGTGCTGGATTGCCGCTTCCTGCTTGACTCAGAGATCACGAGGGGGCTAAGGGCGCATCCGAAACAGCGGCGGCAACGCCGCTTTATTTTTTCGTGTGGCGTCGGGCCACTCTCAATCAAAGGGTTTCGGGTCATGGCTAAGCCGACCACCGTAAAGATCAGGCTCGTCAGCTCGGCGGACACGGGCTTCTTCTATGTCACCAAGAAGAATCCGCGCACCCAGACCGAGAAGCTGAGCTTCAACAAATATGATCCCGTCGTGCGTAAGCATGTCGCGTTCAAGGAAGCGAAGATCAAGTAAAGGTTGCCGGCGCCGTCTGGCGCGGGCTGCAATGTCGCCGACGCCCGCCATCAGGCGGGCGTCATTTTTTGTGTCCGCTACACGCCCGAAACGACAGTGACGTTCTGGCCCAGCGTGCCCAGCAATCCTTCAACCGACGAGATGAACCGGGCGACCGATATCGGCTTCGCCACATAGGCATCCGCCCCCGCATCGCGAACACGGGCTTCGTCGCCCTTTCCCGCATAAGCGGTGACCGCCATGATCGGGATGTGGCGCAGCCCGTTGTCCGACTTCATCTGACGGATGAGATCGATGCCGCTGATGTGCGGCAACTGGATATCCATGATCACAAGATCGGGAATGAACGCGCTGATGCGGCTTACAGCCTCCCGCGCATCGCCAACCGCCTCAACCTCCACGCCATGTGCTTGCAGCAAATCCCGAAACAGGCGTAGATTCAGTTCATTGTCCTCGACAATCGCAACTTTTTTGGTCACCGCGATATTCACCTCCCGTTCAGCAGAGCTTAGGCGATGTCCAGCACTGATACAAATATTCTGAAAAATCGGGGAGTTGACCCCGCTCGGGCGGCCATAATCGCACTGTCTGCGCTCGTCTGGATCCTCGAACAGCCGACGCGCGCGCATCGCCTGCTCGATCTGACCGGGCTGTCCCCGCAGGAGTTGCGCGCTCGCGCCGCCGATCCGGCGCTGCAGGCGGCGATCCTCAATTTTCTTGGTAATCATGAGCCGGATCTGATCGCATGCGCGGCCGCGATCGGCCATGATCCGGCTGAACTCATCCAGGCGCGGGATCTGCTCGAATCATGAAACGACCTTTGCTCATTACCGATTGTGACGAAGTTCTGCTGCATATGGCCGGTCCGTTCAGCCAATGGCTGGATGAAGCCCATGCGATCGAACTGGCGCTGGAGGTCGAGGATTTCGGCCACGGCCTGAAGCGGCGATCGGACGGCCGGGCCGTCGAAGCCGAACATATCTGGCCGCTGCTCGAAGCGTTTTTCACCACGGAAATGCATCGGCAGACATTGGCGCCGCATGCCGATACCGCCCTCGCCACGATTTCGGAGGTGGCGGATATCGTCGTCCTGACCAATTTGACCGATGGATTCCATTCGTCGCGTATTGCGCAGCTCGATGCCCATGGCATCCGCCACCGCGTCATCTGCAATCAGGGCGGCAAGGGAAAGCCCGTCGCCGATCTGATCGCGCAATATGATCCGTCGGTTGCGGTGTTCGTCGACGATCTTGCCCAGCATCACAGCTCGGTCGCCGAACATGCGCCCGACGTCTGGCGGTTGCACATGGTGGCCGAGCCGCGAGTCGCGGCGCATCGGCCGAAGGCATCCGAAGCGCATGCCAGGATCGATACGTGGCACGATGCCTTGCCATGGGTGATGGCGCGTTTCGCGGACGCAGCTTGACCTCGAGCCCCTTCAAACGCCAAGTAGCCCCATGACGATCGCACAACGCCTCATCGACCTTGGTATCATCCTTCCTCAACCCGCGGCGCCGGTCGCGGCTTATGTTCCGACCGTAGAGATTGGCGGTCTGCTTCATATTTCGGGCCAATTGCCGTTTCGCGAGGATGGCTCGCTGATGACCGGGCGGATGGGCGAGGCGGTGGATATGGACGAAGGCGCTGAAGCGGCACGCCGCTGCGCGATCATGCTGCTGGCCCAGATGCAGGCCGCGCTGGGCGATCTCGACCGGGTCGTCCGGATCGTCAAACTTGGGGCGTTCATTTCCTCCACCGCGGATTTTACCGGCCAGCCGAAAGTTGCAAATGGCGCCTCCGAACTGATGCAGGCGGTGTTCGGCGAGGCCGGGCGCCACGCGCGCAGCGCGGTCGGCGTGCCGGTTCTGCCGCTCGGCGCGGTTGTTGAAATCGATGGCATTGTCGCCGTTCGCCCTGCTTGATCGTTTCCGGTTCCCCATACCGGACCAGCGCCGCGTGGCGTTCCTTGCCCGCACGCCTTATGCCCATCGCGGCCTGCATGGCACGCGCCTCGTGGAGAATAGCCGCGCGGCGATCGGTGCGGCGGCCGAGGCCGGCTATGGCATCGAACTCGATGTCCAGTTCAGCCTCGATGGATCCGCTTATGTCTTCCACGATTCGTCGCTCGAGCGACTGACCGGCACGCAGGGACAGTTGCGTCACAAAACCAGCCGTGACCTGTCGGAGATCACTCTGAAAGGTACCGATGAGACGATTCCCAAGCTCGACGAGATATTGCGGCTGATCAACGGGCGGGTGCCGGTGCTGATCGAACTCAAGGCGATCGAAGGCCATGTGTCGCAACTGTGCGTGGCCGTGCGCCACGCGCTGGAGGGCTATCGCGGAGAGGCCGCGATCATGTCGCTGCATGGTGAAGTCTCGCGCTGGTTTGCGGCCCATGGCGAAAAGATCGTGCGCGGCCTGATCCTGTCCGAAAACAGCGAATATGGTCGGGAAGAAGGCGCCGAGCAGCGCAAGGCCGTATGGCGCGCCAAGCCCGAATTCATTGCGATCGACATCGCCGACCTGCCGAGCCGTTTCACCGCGCGGCAACGCAAGCGCGGTATTCCGGTGCTGGCCTGGACGGTGCGCACCGCCGAGCAGCAGGCGCTGGCCGCGGTGCATGCCGATCAGATCATCTTCGAGGCGCCGGGATGGTAAGCGCACCCACCGCCCGTATGGCGGAGGGGATTGCGAGTTTTTCACAGGACGATTGGGATCGCTGTGCCGGCCATGCCAACCCCTTCGTCGGCCATGACTTCCTGTTGAGTCTCGAAGAATCCGGCAGCGCGATCGCGCGCGCCGGCTGGCAGCCGGTGCCGATTGTCATTGACGGTGCAGATGGCCGGCCGGCGGCGATTCTGCCCGCTTATGCCAAGAGCCACAGCCAGGGCGAATATGTGTTCGATCACAGCTGGGCCAATGCCTGGCAGCAGGCGGGCGGCGAATATTATCCCAAGTTGCAGATCGCCGTGCCGTTCAGCCCGGTGCCGGGCCCACGCGTGCTGACGCAGGATCCGGCGTTGGCGCCGGCGTTGCTCGCTGCCGCCGAAGCCGTCGTCCGCAACAACGGCCTGTCGTCGGCGCATGCCACATTCATCGAGCCCGCGCAGGTGCCGCTGTTCGAAGCCGCCGGCTGGCTGATCCGTACCGATCGCCAGTTCCACTGGACAAATCAGGGCTATGGCAGCTTCGACGATTTTCTGGACGTACTGGCGTCGCGGAAGCGCAAGGCGATCCGCAAGGAACGGGCCGCGGCGGTTGCGGGCCTTGAGATCGTGCATCTGACCGGTGCCGCGATCGAGGAGCGGCATTGGGACGCCTTCTGGCATTTCTATCAGGATACCGGTGCGCGCAAATGGGGGCGGCCCTATCTGACGCGGCAGTTTTTCACGCTGATCGGTGAGCGCATGGCCGATCGGATCCTGCTGATCTTCGCGTTACGCGACGGCCGGCCGATTGCCGGTGCGCTCAACCTGATCGGGGCCGACACATTATATGGCCGCTATTGGGGCGCGGCCGAGGACGTGCCCTTCCTGCATTTCGAGCTTTGCTATTACCAGGCCATCGATGCCGCGATCGCGCGGGGACTGACCCGGGTCGAGGCGGGGGCGCAGGGCGAGCACAAACTTGCGCGGGGCTATGAGCCCGTCCCGACCTGGTCGGCCCATTATATTCCCGATCGCAACTTTCGGAATGCTGTCGCCAATTATCTGGCGGCAGAGCGCGCCGCCGTAGCCGAGGATATCGCTATGCTCGACGAACTGACCCCGTTCAAGCGGCTCGACGGGCGCTGAGCGCCAGCACGGCGCGCGCCTGTCGTTGCGCCTCAATGATTTCGCGTGCTGTCATGTCCTCGGCGATTTCGGCACGGCATTCCATCGCGCGGGCATTGCCGGCGAGGGCCGCGATGTTGAACCATTTGTGCGCTGAGATAAGATCGAGTGGGCAACCGTCGATCCCGGCCGAATAAGCGATACCCAGATCGAAGCAGGCATCGCTATTGCCCGCCATTGCATCGCGCATCCGCGATTCCCTGAAGAATTCTTCCGTCCGAAATCCATGTCCCATGACGTACAGCTCCACTGTCCTGCGGAACGGTCGGCAAGGAATGTGATGCGAACCCGCCGCCGTCCCGAAAGGGTTAACGACGCGGCCACCGCGTTTTTTAGCGTCTTTCTGGAATCGATTACGCGGGCTCGACGCTGAGATTGTCGATCAGCCGTGTGCGCCCCAAAGTCGCCGCGGCGAGTAGCCGCGCGGGCTTCGTCAACTGATCGAGCGGCTCAAGCGTGTCGGCATCGCACAAGGCGACATAATCGATCGGGGTGAAGCCCGCGTCGGCGAGCTTGCGCCGGGCGATATCGAGTGTCGCCGCGACATCTGCACCCCGCACGATGGCCGCGGCGGCCTCGCCCAGCGCGCGCGGCAGCTGGCGTGCGGTCGTCCGTTCGTCGGTGCTCAGATAGGCGTTGCGCGACGACAGCGCCAAGCCGTCGTCATCGCGCTGGATCGGCACGCCGACGATCTCCACATCGATATCGAGATCCGAAACCAGCCGCCGGATCACGGCAAGCTGCTGGAAATCCTTCTCGCCAAAGAAAGCGACGTCCGGATCGACCTGCAGCAGCAACTTGGCAACGACCGTTGCCACGCCGGAAAAATGGCCAGGCCGTGCGGCACCGTCCCAGCGTTCGCTTACGCCGCCGACGGTGATGCTCGTCGCAAATCCGGACGGGTACATTGTGCCGACATCCGGCGCCCACAACAGCGCCGCCCCCGCCTGAACCAGCAAGGCCGAATCGGCGGCCTCGCGCCGCGGATAGGCATCGAGATCCTCATGCGGCCCGAACTGGGTAGGATTGACGAAGATCGAAACGACCACCTGCAGGCCTCGCCGGCGGGCGGCGTCGACCAGAGCGATATGCCCGGCATGCAAGGCGCCCATTGTCGGCACCAGAGCAATGCCGGCACCCTCGGCCCGCAACCCGCGGACGGCGTCACGAAGATCGGCTATGTTCCGAACGGTCTTCACGGTTTATATGCCTCGATAGAGCGCGAGTTGTTCCTTTGCGGAAGGGGACGCCCGGAATCAAGCGATCCGCGCCGGTTGGGGGTCTGGAAGTTTTGGCAAACGGTCATCTCATTGTATTTGCTAATGAAAAAGGTGGGTCTGGTAAATCGACAACCTCGGTTCACGTGGCCGTGGCGCTGGCGGCGGCCGGCAAGAAGATCGCCGCGCTCGATCTCGATACCCGCCAGCGGACATTGGGCCGCTATTTGGAAAACCGTGCGGCTACGGCGCGGCGGACGGGCCATGAGCTGGCCATGCCGGATTTCGATACATTCGATCCCGCCCGCGATCCGGACATCAAACGCCGGATTTCGACGCTGCTGGCGCAATATGAGATTGTGGTCGTCGATACGCCGGGTCGCGACGATGTCTATACGCGCGCGGTGATTGAACAGGCCGATACGCTTGTCACGCCGATCAACGACAGCTTCATCGATCTCGATCTGATCGGGCAGGTCGATCCTGAGAGCTTCAAGGTGCGGCGGCCGAGCTTCTATGCCGAACTGGTGTGGGAAGCGCGCAAGACGCGCGCGCGCACCGACGGCGGCACGGTCGACTGGATCGTCATGCGCAACCGGCTCCAGCATCTCGAGGCGCGCAACATGCGGCGCGTGGCCGATGCGCTCGCCGATCTGTCGAAGCGCGTGGGTTTTCGGGTGATCCCGGGGCTGTCCGAGCGCGTGATCTACCGCGAATTGTTTCCCAAGGGGCTGACCCTGCTCGACCTGAAGGCGCTGGGTGCCGATGCCGGGCTCGGTCACATCGCCGCGCGGCAGGAATTGCGTGAGATGATCGCCGGCCTCGCGCTCTCGCAATGGCCGCAGCATCAGGCGGCTGCCAGATGATCCTTGCGCTGCTGGCGGCTGCCGGCCTCGCTTATTGGATGTGGCGGCGGGGGGAACTGGCCTGGCTCAACATCAATTATGTGCTCGCGGGCGCAGCGGCGCTGGCGGGCATCTGGGTGCTTCTGCGCGGCGAGCTGCTCGCGGTGCCGTTGCTGCTCGGGGTTGCCGGTTATTGGTATGCGGGCCGCAAGAAGCCGATCCGCTTTGCCCGCACGCCGCGCCCGTCGCCGACGATGCCGAGCGACGAAGCTTGTCGCGTGCTCGACATCCCGGCCGGCGCCGATGCCGAAACCATCCGGGCAGCGCACCGCCGGCTCGTCAATCGCGTCCATCCCGATCGCGGCGGATCGAGCGATCTCGCTGCGCGAGTCAATATGGCGCGGGACACCTTGCTGGCGGAACTCGATCGGCCGCAACACCGTTGATCCGGAAGAGGATTCACCGCTTCCTGTGATCCGGTTCAATCCACTTCTGGAGACTATCTTGACCCATCGTTTCGATCCGACATCACTACGCGAATATGACATCAGAGGAATCGTCGGGAAGGCCCTGGGCCCGGCGGATGCGGTGGCGATCGGGCGCAGCTTTGCAACGGCGGTGCGTCGTGCCGGCGGCACACGCGTGGCGGTGGGCTATGATGGGCGCCTGTCGTCGCCGGTGCTGGAGGTCGCGCTGATCGAAGGCCTTACGCTGAGTGGAGTCGACGTCGTGCGCACGGGGCTGGGCCCGACGCCGATGCTCTATTATGCCGAGGCGATCCTGGAGGTGGATGGCGGGATCCAGATCACCGGCAGCCACAACCCGGCCGACTATAATGGCTTCAAGATGGTGCTGCAGCACAGCCCGTTCTTCGGCGACGATATCCAGTCGCTCGCGCGCATGGCCGAGGCCGGTGATTGGGAAGAGGGTGCGGGCACGGTTTCCAATGCCGACGTCATCGATCTGTATGTCGATCGGTTGCTTGAAAATTACGATGGCGGGGCGTTCCGGGTGGGCTGGGATGCCGGCAACGGCGCGGCCGGACCCGTCGTTGATAAGTTGATCAAGCGGCTACCCGGCGAACATCATGCGATCTTCACCGAGGTCGACGGCCGTTTTCCGAACCATCACCCCGATCCCACCGAAGAACGGAATCTCGCCGATCTGAAGGCGCTGGTGCGCGAAAGGAATCTTGATTTCGGCGTGGCCTTCGATGGCGATGGCGATCGCATCGGCGTCGTCGACGGGCTCGGTCGTGTCGTGTGGGGCGATCAGCTGCTTGCCATCCTGGCCGAGCCCGTGCTGAAGGCGCTTCCGGGCGCGACGATCGTCGGCGATGTGAAATGCAGCCAGGCCCTGTTCGATCGTGTCGCCGAACTGGGCGGAAAGCCGCTGATGTGGAAGACCGGCCATTCGCTGATGAAGGTCAAGATGAAGGAGGCCGATTCGCCGCTCGCCGGCGAGATGAGCGGCCACATCTTCTTCGGCTATGAATGGTATGGTTTCGACGACGCGCAATATGCGGCGATCCGGCTGATGCGCGCCGTGCGGTCGCTCGGCGGATCGCTGACCGCGATCCGCGATTCTATGCCGGCGATGATCAACACGCCCGAACTGCGCTTTCAGGTTTCGGAAGCCCGCAAGTTCGCGGTGATCGATGAAGTGCTCGATCGGCTGGAGGAGAGCGGCGCCACGGTCGATCGCACCGATGGCGCGCGCGTCAACACGCCCGACGGCTGGTGGCTGCTGCGTGCATCAAACACCCAGGACGTGCTCGTGGCGCGCGCAGAGGCGAAGGATCAGGCGGGGCTCGACCGGCTGATGGCGCAGATCGATGCGCAGCTGGCGGCGTCGGGGCTGACGCGGGGCGAGCCGGCGGGGCACTGATGGCGCCAGCTGCGCATCGATCTGCGCCGCATCCGGGAGCTCAGCTCTTCGGGACTTCGGGCAAAAACCGCTCGACCGTCTGGCAGATCACGATGTCCGGCTTATGTTCGTCGACATAAGCGATGTCCATGTCCGCGCGCCAATGGAAATGGAATTCTGCGAACATGTGCTTGAACCACCAGGACAGGCCGTGCACGCCGCCGCCGCGTTCGAAGAAGGAGTTGCCAAAGGCGACAACTTTCAAGGGGCTGGGCGCGTTGGGGTTGCGCCAGACCAGGCGGATATTCTGGAGTCCTTCCGGAGGGAATTCGGCGATCACCGGCGCGCCGGGGGCCAATGCCTCGATCGCGGCGAGATCGCCATAATTGTCGCTCTCATACAAAGGCCGGCCGAAGAAGCGCTCGCCCAGATCCCCCTTCAGGACGTAGGTTTCGGGCGAGGGTGTCATATGACCACATAATGCCGCGATCGCCTCAAAGCCGTCCGCATGCTGGGGCATCAGCGAATCGAGGTGGCGAACGATCTGGTAGAAGGTCAGTTGCGCGCCGGCTGCGCGGAAATGGCTGTCGGTTCGCAGATAAGGCGGCACGCCCGCGGCGTAGGATGCGCGCAACATTTCGACGAGCGAACGATAGAAGACCGGCATCTTGCCGGCGGATCGCTCGAATTCCAGCGCGATCATTTGTTCGAGCAACGCCAGGCGAGCGGTGATCGGCGTGAGCTCCTTTGGGGCGACGCTTGTCAATATCGTCGATTTTTCCGGGATCACGATCTGGGCGTAGCCGACGTTGCGTTGCTGGAGCGCCGCCTGCCGCTGCTGGAACAGCATGAGCCAGCGCGCGGCATCCTTTTGAACCGTCGGATCATCGACAGGCAGGCGGTATTGGCTGGTCAGGCCATTGCTGCCCTGATCGAGAAACAGGAAGCCGTCACCTCCTGTCACCGCCGAACCGTCAGCGGCGGCGACGCCGACCGGCACCCGCACATAAGTCAGATCGGCCTCGGATTTTACGATGACAGGCCCGCGCACCTTGACCAGGAGGTCGGGGTCTCCGAAATCCCTTTTGTAGCAGAAGCGGGCATAGGGCTCGGCTTCGGCGATGATCGACAAGGTGAAAGGCGCGGCCGTCGCACTGACGACATCGACCCTTACCCTCCCTTCGATAATCAGGCGGGAGAGCGCCAGGTCCGCGAACGGGATCTGGAATCCAAGAAAATGGGTGTCCTCGCGCTTGTGCTCGGGTTTGGCACTGGCAACCGGCTTTCCGTCGACCAACAAGACGGCGCGTACCGAGTCGCTTTCGACACCCGCTTCGTCCCCCGCCCAGCCTCCGACGAATTCGCCAATCTTGATGAAATCGCACAGGCCGACGAGCTTTGGCGAGGCCGCGCCGACGGGAGACGCCCCGCCATTGACCGCAGCTAATTCGCCCGGGAGGGCTGGCTTCTTGTCGACCGATTCCGTTGGGGCGGGGCGAGCGGGCGCGGTAGCCGCATGCGGCGTCGGCGCAGCGGATGGCGACGGAACGTTGAGTAACGGCTGCTTGACCGGGCGGACGACCATCTTTGGGGAAGGCGCGCCAGACAACATGCGCTCCAGATCGTGGAAATCCTGCGACGATATGATCGATGCCGATAATTCTTCGGGTGTCGGCTTGCGCAGTTCGAACTCAATGTCGGCTGTGTCGGGATCCGGCGATGGGGCTGCGACCGGCGGTGGAAGTTGTGCTGGCGGTGCCTCATCTGCAGATGCCGGCCGGGGCTCCGCAATCGGATCTTGGGCTTCAACTGGCAGCGGCGAAGCCGATTTCCTGAATGGCCAACGCATCAGCAGAAATCCTGAAGATGCGCTTTGGGAGGCGTGGATATACGCAGCATCGTGATCATAAGGGCACCGAGCAAAAGAAACGCGAGAGGAGGGCCGAGCCCACGATTTTTGTCACCGCTCTCTCACCTGGGTGGCGCCGGATAGCGGCAATATCCTTAAGACCTTTGAAGATCCAATCATGAAGATCTGAACCAAGAATGTCTCCAGTATCGCGGCTGTCCCACGGATCTTACCCTAGCAGAACCTGAGGCGTCGACAAGGCAAGCGCCGCTCTATGGTGCCGCCGAACTGCGTGCGCTGAGGCGCAAGGATTGCGCCAAGCTTGGGAGCGATTTCGACCGCCAGCTGCGCCTTGCGGGGGCAGGATTCACACAATGTCAGTCAGTTGGCAATATGCTCCACCGCCGTTGTTGATGCGGCGGAGCGATGGTTGAACGCATCGCATGACTGTTATACGAGCTAACAATTGTTGGTGCGCGGTTGCGGAGATGGACTTTATGGCCAGTGAAACGGTCATCTTTTATACGACGCAGACCAGTGCGACCATGTCCATCGGCCGCATTCTGACCACGATCAACAACCGCCATCTGAAGCTTCGTGCCATCGGGCACGAACTGTTCACGCAAGGCCCTTTTTTTCGATTTGCCTGGAAAGACGTGCCAAGCACCGGCCAACTGCTCCTGGCAAACTGCCCATATGAGCTTGGACAGATCGAGAATCTCAGACAGCAGAAATTTATCGTCAATTTTCGCGATCCGCGTGACCGGATTTGCAACGAATTCGCGTTTCGCCTCGTCCATTCGAATAGTCCGGACGAACCGAAGGAGGCCGTAGAAGCGCGGGCAAAGCTTCTGCGCGAGAAGGGTATCGACACCTGGATACGCGAAAACCTGGGAACGAGCGGCCTCACCGACCAGGACTATTTCAAATTCTTCATTGATAACGTGGGCAGAATTCCGCCTGCGGACCTTAGTGTCATCACATATGCCCGTCTCTGCCTTGATTTTGATTCCTTCGTCGAGCGAGCTTGCGCGGCGATGGCGAAGGACTTGACCCCGGACCTCAGGGAAGCGCTGGAAGTCGAGCGAACCGAAAAGATTGAACAAAATCCCAATTGGATCGGGCATGTGTGGAGTGGCTCGGATGCGATGCCGGGACGCTATAAGAGGGATCTCAAGCCTGAGACTATCGCGTTTCTGACCGCGCGTTACACCCCCGTCCTGCGGGAGATGGCGCGGCTCGATCCGGATTATGCGGACCTTTATCTTGAGGGGCTGGCGTCGGTTTCGTCGGTCTCGCGTAAGTCACCTGCTGTTGAAAATCCCGTTCAATCTATTCCCGTCCTTGCGGCACGCGCGATCGCCAGCGAGGGTTCAACTGCAAACGTCAATAATCATTCCATTGCGCGATCGACGATCGTCGATCGCGCGGACCTCAGGATCGATCACTTCCGGAGTCAGGCGAAGAATGAGACGGTTGTCTTTACCTTCAGCGAGCGGACCAACCGCGATCTCGCCGGGCCGGGCTTTGCCACCGAATTTCTGCTGAAGAACGGCGTGGATGTCGTCGCGATCAAGACCAATCGGGATGTCTGGTACGAAAATCTCCTGGAGCGCGACATCCGCGAGATCGATCGCTCGTTGTCATGGACGGCTACGCCCTATCGGCAGCGGCTTGCTTATGGCAGCAGCATGGGCGCCTATGCCGCGATCCGCTTCTCCCGCGCGTTGCGGTTCGATCGCGTCGTCGCCCTTTCGCCCTTGTTCGACATCAAGCAGGGTTGGGAGACGCGCTGGCGAGAGGATCTTCCGGCGCTTTCGCCGGACCTGCTGATGCTGGCGCTTCCCGGAGAGGCGGGTTTCGAACAGACCCGGCACCATATCTCGGACAGTTGCGACTTTCTGATGGTCTTCGATCCGCTCGACCCCGATCTCGACCATATCCGGCGTTTCCAGCAGGTGATTGCGCCCGAACGGCTGCAATTGCTGGCGGTGCCCTATGGCGGCCACCCGGCAGGGCAATATCTGCTCGAGATCAAGATGCTCGGCGATGTCGGGCTGAGCGCGCTCAAGGAAGGCCGCTTCCCCTCGATCGCGGCGGCCCGGCGCCAATATAAGGGGCATTCGACGATCCACCTGTTCCAGCTGGCCGAGCATTGTCAGCGGCGCGGCCACCTGCATTGGGCACTGGCAATCATCAAGCGGCTGATAGCGATGCGGGACCATCCCGAATATCAGTTGCAGGCAAGCAGGATATTCCGCCAGCTTGGCCGGATTGATGAAGCGGTGGCGGCGGTCGATCGCGCACTGGGCTTTGCCGACTATATTTTCCGACCGAATATCGAAAATTATCGACGGGAGATGCTCGCTCAAAATAGCCTATCTGAAAATCGATCTCTTTTATCGAGCGGCGACCTATGGCACCACTGATGTGAAGGGCCAGTGTCCAGTGTTGTTGCGCGTTTGCGGAGATCGAACCAATGACCAGCAAAACGGTCATTTTCTATACGATGCAGACCAGCGGCACCGCGTCAACATGGCGTATCCTCACCAAGCTCGATAGGCGTTGCCGAACGCGGCGTACGATTGGTGATGAACGATTTACACAAGGTGCCAGCTTTGCATTCGACTGGTCCGAAATCCCGCCAGAGGATTATCTCGTCTTCGCAAACTGCCCGCATGATCTGAAACCAATCGACAATCTCAACGACCAGAGATTCATCGTCAATTTTCGCGACCCTCGTGACCGCATCTGCAATGAATTCATGTGGTATATGATTCATCCTCTCAATTCGGAGGATACGCCGGAGCAGATCGAAGCGCGTGCGGCGATACTTCGAGATCAGGGTATCGATGCCTGGATCAGCGAACGCCTCAAAGACACACCGCTGACCGACCGAGACTATTATCAATATTTCATGCGGAACGTTGATAGGATCCCCGCGCAGGATCGGGTTGTGAACAGCTATGCGCGCCTTTGCCTGGGCTTTGATTCCTTCGTCGAGCGTAGCTGTATCGCGCTTGGTCTGGAGCCGACCAGTGAACGGAAGGCAGCGGTCGAATTGGAGCGAGCCGAGAAGCTAGAGCTCAACCCCCGATGGATCGGTCATACATGGGCAGGGTCCGATACTATGCCCGGCCGATACAAGCGCGAGATGCGAGCCGAAACTATTGCCTTCGTGACTGACTATTACGCGCCTGTTCTGCGGGCAATGGCACGATTGGATCCCGATTATGCGGACCTGTATCTTGAGGGGCTACCATTGGCTTCGCCGGTTAGATCGGCGCCGGATGCGGTCGTAAACCCGGCTTCAGCCGGTCGGGACCTTTCGAAGCCTCGCCCGCTCGCGGCCGAAGGCGTGACCATGGGTTCAAAAAGCGAGGCTATTGCGCGATCGACGATCGTCGATCGCGCGGACCTCAGGATCGATCACTTCCGGAGTCAGGCGAAGAATGAGACGGTTGTCTTTACCTTCAGCGAGCGGACCAACCGCGATCTCGCCGGGCCGGGCTTTGCCACCGAATTTCTGCTGAAGAACGGCGTGGATGTCGTCGCGATCAAGACCAATCGGGATGTCTGGTACGAAAATCTCCTGGAGCGCGACATCCGCGAGATCGATCGCTCGTTGTCATGGACGGCTACGCCCTATCGGCAGCGGCTTGCTTATGGCAGCAGCATGGGCGCCTATGCCGCGATCCGCTTCTCCCGCGCGTTGCGGTTCGATCGCGTCGTCGCCCTTTCGCCCTTGTTCGACATCAAGCAGGGTTGGGAGACGCGCTGGCGAGAGGATCTTCCGGCGCTTTCGCCGGACCTGCTGATGCTGGCGCTTCCCGGAGAGGCGGGTTTCGAACAGACCCGGCACCATATCTCGGACAGTTGCGACTTTCTGATGGTCTTCGATCCGCTCGACCCCGATCTCGACCATATCCGGCGTTTCCAGCAGGTGATTGCGCCCGAACGGCTGCAATTGCTGGCGGTGCCCTATGGCGGCCACCCGGCAGGGCAATATCTGCTCGAGATCAAGATGCTCGGCGATGTCGGGCTGAGCGCGCTCAAGGAAGGCCGCTTCCCCTCGATCGCGGCGGCCCGGCGCCAATATAAGGGGCATTCGACGATCCACCTGTTCCAGCTGGCCGAGCATTGTCAGCGGCGCGGCCACCTGCATTGGGCACTGGCGATCAACAAGCGGCTGATCGCCCTTCTCGATCACCCCGAACATCAGCTCCAGGCTTGTCGAATCCTGCGCGAACTGGGTTCGTTCGACGAAGCGGTGGCGGCGGTCGATCGCGCACTGGGCTTTGCCGACTATATTTTCCGCCCAAATATCGAAAATTATCGACAGGATATGATCGCACAGCGTGCCGCGGCCTGACGAACCGTATCAGCGGGGCGCGACGACGGGCATAGCATCCTCCGCGCCCTGACAGATCACCACATCGGGCTTGTGTTGATCGAGATAAGCGAGATCGAGCTCGCTGCTCCAGACGAAGTGGAATTCGGCGAACATCGCCTTGAACCACCAGGATAGCTCCCGCGCGCTATCGCCGCGTCCGAACAGCGATCCTCCGAAGGCAATGATGCGCAGCGATGACGGAGCCTGCGCGTTACGCCACATCAGCCGCGTGCCGATTTCGCCCTGGCGTGGTATCCGGGCGACGACGGGTTTGCCCGTCACCAGGGGCGCCGTTCGTGACAGATCGGGAAGCTTCTCGCTTTCATACAGCGGCAGCGCGAAATGCGCGCCGAGATCGCCCGCGAAGGCATCGCTCTCACCGCCAGGCTTTAACTCTCCGCAATAATCGGCCACGCGCATCAACTCGGTCTCGCGGTCGGGCCGCAGAGCCGCGAGTTTCTGCACGAATTGATAGAAGACCAATTGCGCCGCCGCCGTGCGCACGCGCGAGTCATAGCGCAGAAAAGGTGCGATGCCTGCGCCATGAAAACCGCGCAATGTACCGATCAGCGAGCGATACCAGGCCACCGCGTCCGGGCCGTCCCGGCGCAGAACCATATCGATCATCGTTTCAAGTACGCCCAGCCGCGCCGTGACGGGGCCCAGCCCCGGTGGCGCGAGATCGCCGAGCACGGTCGCCCGATCGGGCATGATCGTCTGGATATAGGTGATGCGGCGCTGATGAAGCGTGGCCTGCCGTGCGGAGAACAGCGCAAACCATTTGGCGGCATCGCGCTGGACCGTCGGGTCCTTCGGATCGGCGGCATATTGCGCGAGGAGGTCGTTGAAGGGAAACAGGAATCCTTCACGGCCGACTATGGCCGCCTGATCGGGCGATACGAAGCCGACCGGTACCGGGAAATAGCTGAGCTCGACTGTCGGTTTGGGTGCGGCCGGCGGCGTAGCGGCGGGCACCGGCGGGGCAATATCCTGCGGGGCCGGGTTGGGCGGAAAAAAGGATCGCGCCTGATCGATCACGCTCGACAGCATCGGCAGAGCGACGGGCGCGATCCCTGGTCTGGAGACCTGCAGCGTCAGGCGGCCATCCAGAATGAGGCGGGGCACCTGTCGATCTATGAAGGGAATGCTGAAGCCGCCATGCGGCGTATCCGGCCGATCCGCATCTGCGATCGCCGAAGCGACTTCCTGGCCATCGACTAGGGCTGCGACCCGCAATATCCGGCAGGTGGGATCCTTGTGGTCGCCGGCCCAGCCGCCGAGAAAATTGCCGATATCAAAATGTTCGAAAAAGCCGTGAAGCTCGGCCTCCGATACGGGGGCGGGGGCGGCCGGGGCAGCCGGTGCGACAGGTTCGTCCGAATAGAGGCGATCGAGGCTTATCATATCCTGTTCGAACAGGATCGGTGCCGCCATTTCCTCCGGGGTTGGCTCGCGCAATTCGAACGCAACATTCCCTGTCGGTGGCGGCGAAGCGGCAGGAAGTTCGGCTGTGGCATCGTTCGCGCCGACGGCGGCGGCACTCTCGTCCTGCACGTCGCGCGGAACAGGCGCCTTCCCGAACAATCGCTTCATCACCACTCCACAGCCCCTGGCAGCCCGTTCCCGCGATGCAGCATAACCGCTGATCGGCGGAAATGGGAACCCTTAGTGGGCCGGCCTTCTCGCAATCTCGCTCCGGCGCGTCCACATGAGGGGGATGAGTGCCCTTGCTTCCCTTCCTCCCCCCTTGATCGACTGGTTCACGGCCAAGGGGTGGACGGTGCGCCGGCACCAAAGCGAGATGCTGGCCGCCGCGCGTGGCGGGCGCGATGCGCTGCTGGTCGCGCCGACCGGATCGGGCAAGACGCTGGCCGGGTTCCTGCCGACCCTCGCCGATCTGATCGAGCATCCGCAGGAGGGGCTGCACACGCTCTACGTCTCGCCGTTGAAGGCACTGGCCATCGATGTGCAGCGCAATCTGCTCGGGCCGATCGCGGAGATGGGCCTGCCGATCCGGGTGGAGGCGCGTACCGGCGATACGCCGTCGGACCGCAAGGCACGGCAGCGCGTTCGCCCACCCCAGATATTGCTGACCACGCCCGAATCGCTGAGCCTGTTGCTGTCTTATCCCGAAAGCGCGGCGCTGTTCGCATCGCTCAAGGCGATCGTGATCGACGAGGTCCATGCCTTCGCCAGCGGCAAGAGGGGCGATCTGCTGGCTTTGTCGGTCGCGCGGCTGGGCACGCTGGCGCCCGACATGCGGCGGGTCGCGCTGTCGGCGACGGTCGCCGATCCGGATGCCTTTCGCGGCTGGCTGCGCGGTGATGGCGATTATGAGCAGGTCGCGCTCGTCATTGGCGATCCGGGCGCGCCCGCGCAGATCGACATATTGATCCCCGAAGGGCGCATCCCCTGGTCGGGCCATTCGGGCCGCTATGCGATCGAGCAGGTTATGGCCGAGATCGAAACCCACCGCACCACGATCGTCTTCTGCAACACCCGCAGCCTGGCCGAACTGATCTTCCAGGATCTGTGGAAGGTCAACGCGATGAACCTGCCGATCGGCGTCCATCACGGATCGCTGTCGAAAGAGGCGCGCCGCAAGGTGGAAGGGGCGATGGCCGATGGCCGACTGCGCGCTTTGGTCGCCACCTCCAGCCTCGATCTCGGGGTCGACTGGGGCGATGTCGATCTGGTGATCCAGATGGGCGCGCCGAAAGGGTCGTCGCGGCTGCTCCAGCGGATCGGCCGCGCCAATCACCGGCTCGACGAGCCGAGCCAGGCGGTGCTCGTGCCCGGCAACCGCTTCGAATATCTCGAAGGCCGCGCCGCGGTCGACGCTATTGCGGCCGGCGATCTCGATGCCGAGCCGTTCCGCGCGGGCAGCCTCGATGTGCTCGCCCAGCATGTGATGGCCGTCGCCTGCGCAGGGGCGTTCCGCGCGGAAGAGATGCTGGCCGAGGTCAACCGCGCCGCGCCTTATGCGACCGTGCCGCCCGAGCTGTTCGATCGCGTGCTCGATTTCATCGCGTCGGGTGGTTATGCGCTGAAAGCCTATGAGAAGTTCCGCCGGTTGACCCGACAGCCCGACGGTTTATGGCGGGTGAGCCACCCGAACTTCGTCGCGCAGCATCGGCTGAATGCCGGGATCGTCGTCGAATCGCCGATGCTCAACGTCCGCTTCCGCAACGGGCGCACGCTCGGCCGGGTCGAGGAGATGTTTGCTGCGTCGCTGTCGCCGGGCGACTGCTTCTTCTTCATGGGCCTCGCGCTCGAGGTGCAGAAGGTCGACGTGACCGATCTGCTGGTGCGGGCAACGTCGAAATCGGCGCGAATCCCGACCTATGGCGGCGCACGCATGCCGATTTCGACCCATCTCGCCGACCGCGTGCGGGCTTATCTCCACGATCCGTCACAATGGCCGCGCTTTCCCGACGATGTCCGCGAGTGGCTGGAAGTGCAGGCGCGGCGATCGCGGCTGCCCGCGCCCGACCAATTGCTGGTCGAAACCTTCCCGCACGAAGGGCGCCATTATTGGGTGATCTATAGCTTCGAAGGCTGGAATGCGCACCAGTCGCTCGGCATGCTGCTGACGCGGCGGATGGAGAGCGCCGGGCTGATGCCGCTCGGTTTCGTGTCGAGCGATTATGCGCTGGCCTGCTATTCTCTGCATCCGGTCACCGATCCGGCAGCGCTATTTTCGGCGGAGATCCTCGAGGACGAATTCGTCGCCTGGGTCGAGGGATCGGCTTTACTCAAGCGCGCGTTTCGCGAGGTGGCGATCATCGGCGGGCTCGTCGAGCGCCAGCATCCGGGCAAGGTCAAATCGGGCCGGCAGGTGACCTTCTCGACCGACCTGATCTACGACGTGCTGCGCCGCTACGAACCCGATCACCTGATGCTCAACGCCGCCTGGGCCGACGCGCGGTTGAAGATGACCGATCTCGGCCGGCTGAGCATGTTGATCGAGCGCGCGGCCGATCGCATCGTGCATGTGAAGCTCGATCGGGTTTCACCGCTCGCGGTGCCGGTACTGGTGCTGATCGGACGCGAAACGGTAGCGCAGGGGCTCGCCGACGATGTGCTGCTGATCGAGGCCGAGGCGCTGGCGGCGGTGGCGATGCGGGAGTGACGCTTATTTCCCCTCCCTGGAAGGGAGGGGATCAAGGGGTGGGTCGCGAACATAGTGAGCGTCCCGAACTATCCTCCCCGGTACCGCATGCTGTGTCCTCAGCGGCATCGAGCCGCTTCGGCCACTACCCACCCCCTTACCCCTCCCTTGGCAGCGAGGGGAGATTATCCCTTATACAGGCCGTCCAGCCGCACCCCATACACCGCCCGTATCGCATGGCGCCGGTTCTTCATCGACGGCGTCATCTGCTCGTTGGCGATCGAAAAAGGTTCGTCGGCGATGGCGATCCGGCGGACGCGTTCGATCACCGACAGATCGGCGTTGACCGCATCGACCGCCACCATCAGCGCACGCTGGAAGTCGGGATTGTCCTTCAGCGCGACAAGCTGTGCCGGCATGCCGTGCGCCTCGGCCCATTCGGCCATCCATTCGGGATCGGGGACGATCAGCCCCACCAGATATGGCCGCCGATCGCCCGACACCATCGCCTGCGCGATTTCGGGCCGCAGGGTCAGCATGCCCTCGACCCGCTGGGGCGCGATATTGTCGCCCTTGTCGTTAACGATCAGATCCTTCTTGCGATCGGTGATCACCAGCCGGCCCTTGGCGTCGAGATGGCCGACGTCGCCGGTGTGCAGCCAGCCGTCCTGGAGCACGCGTTCGCTCTCGGGCTCGTTGCGCCAATAACCGTGCATCACCAGCTCGCCGCGCACCAATATCTCGCCGTCGGCGGCGATCTTCACCTCCACCCCCTTCAGCGGCGGGCCGACCGTTTCCATCTTCAGCCCCACTGACGGGCGGTTGCACGCGATCACCGGCCCGGCTTCGGTCTGTCCATAGCCCTGCAGCAAGGTGACGCCGAGCGACTGGAAGAAGATGCCGATATCGGGATTGAGCGGCGCGCCGCCCGAAACCATCGCCTTGATCCGCCCGCCGAAGCGCTGCGCGACCTTGGGCTTGAGCAGGGCATTGACGAGCAGGTCCACGGGCACGTCGATCAGCCGGCGCTTGCCCGCTGCCGATCGCGCACCCGATTCGAGCGCGTGGGCGAGCAGATAGCGGGGCAGCTTGCCCTGCTTCTCGACGCTTTTCAGGATGCGTGCGCGCAGCAGCTCGAACAGCCGCGGCACCACCACCATGATCGTCGGCTTCACCTCCTCGATATTGCTGGCCAGCTTTTCCAGCCCCTCGGCATAATAGATCTGCCCGCCCAGCCCGATCGGCAGATATTGGCCGCCGCTATGCTCATAAGCGTGGCTGAGCGGCAGGAAGCTGAGGAAGACCTCGTCGTCCCAGCCGAAATCCTGCTCGATGATGTCGATGCAGCCTTCGACATTGGCGAGGATCGATCCGTGATGGTGGCGCACGCCGCGAGGGGCGCCGCCGGTGCCGCTGGTATAGATCAGGCAGGCGAGATCGCCGCGGCCGAAATCGGCGCTGGCGCGAGCGGCGGCGATGTCGGCGGGCGAGGCCACCATATCGGAGAAATCGATGCACCGCACCGCGCCGGTCCGCGATGCCTGCGGCTCGATCGCGATCAGCAGATCGCACGCCGAGGACCGGATCATCGCCGGCAATAATGTCGCCGCCAGTTTTTGCGAGGAGACGATCGCCGCCCGCGCGCCGCTATTTTCAAGGATATGGCTGTGATCGCGTTCGGTGTTGGTGGTGTAGGTCGGCACCGTCACGCAGCCGGCAGCCATGATGCCGAGATCGGCGATGCACCATTCGGGGCGGTTTTCGGAGACGAGCACCACGCGATCGCCCGGCCGCAGCCCCTGCGCCTTCAATGCGCCGGCGAAGGCCGCCACCTGCCGTGCGGCCTCGCCCCAGCTTGTCGCCACCCATGCGCCATCGCGTTTAGCCCACAGGAAGGGCTTGTCCCCGCCTTGCGCCGCGCGTGCAAAGAACATCGCGACGAGATTCGGAAAATGTTCGAAAGTCCGCATCGTCTCTCCTGCCGCGCCCCGGCGACCTTTCGGTCGCTCTTATGCGACGATCATAGGACAATTATGTTTCATGGCGAAAGGGCGACGACAATCCGCGATTGCGGCGCATGTCATCACTCGGATGGGCGGTCGCGCTGGAGCGCCGCCATCGCCGGTTTCACCACCTTGCCGTCGATGCCCATGGACACGCCTTCGCTGCGCGGATCGGCGGCGCCGGCCCAGGCACCGCTTTGCCATTCGATCGCATTGGCTTTCAGTCCCAGGGGCGCGACCGACAGATGCTCGCCCAACGCCGCGAGTGCGGGCAGCATCGGCTCGAGCTGCGTGTCCTTCTCGGCCACGCCCCCCGGCGTCGGGGCGTAGAGCAGGCCCATCGATATCGCGTCCTGCGCGCTCATATGCCAGTCGATCACCCCGACCAGCGCCTTGGCGACCTGCGCGATGATCGTCGATCCGCCGGCTGCGCCGATCGCGATCCGCACCTTGCCGGCTGCGTCATAGACGATCATCGGCGACATCGAACTGCGCGGCCTCTTGCCGCCTTCGACCCGGTTCGCGGTCAGAACCCCATCCTTCTCGGGCACCAGGTTGAAATCGGTGAGCTGGTTGTTGAGGAAGATCCCGTTCATGCTCTGGCCCGATCCGAACACGCTTTCGATCGTGACCGTGCCTTCGGCGACATTGCCCCAGCGGTCGACCGCGGTGAACGAAGAGGTGCCATGTTCGGGCTGGAGCTCGGCCCGCTTGAGTGCGGGAGCGCCTGCCGGCATTCCCGGTGCGATGGCCGCCATGGTGCTGTCTGGCGAGATCAGCGCCGAGCGGCTCGCGAGATAGTCGGCGGCCAGCAGCCCTTGGACGGGTACCTGCACATAATCCGGATCGGCGAGCCAGGTGTCGCGATCGGCATAAGCCAGCCGCGAGCTTTCGGCGAACAGGTGCCAGGCGACGGGCGAGCCCTTGCCCAGCGCGCCCATGTCGAACCGCTCGAGCTGTTTCAGGATCATCAGCACGATCACCGTGCCCGAGGCGGGCGGCCCCATGCCGCAGATTCGGTAAGTCCGGTACGTGCCGCACACAGGCGCGCGCTCCTGCACCTTGTAGGACGCGAGATCGCCGGTCGTCATCTTCGACGGGTTGTGTGCGGCATTGTTGATCGTCGCGACCAGGGTCTGCGCTGGCGGGCCGACATAGAAATAGCTCGGGCCATGCCGGGCAATATTGCCGTAGAGCGCGGCGAGTTCGGGGTTCTTCACGACCGTGCCGACGGCCTTCGCCGTCCCGTCGGCATTGTAGAGATAGGATTTGGCCCAGGCGTTGAAGAAGCCGGTCGCCGGCATCTTCGTGAGGAAATTGTTGAACCGGGGCGTGATTGCCCAGCCATTGCGCGCCAGCCTGGTCGCCGGGGCGAACAGTGCGCTCCACGCCAGCTTGCCATGTTCGGCATGCGCCGTCTCCATCAGCCGCAGCTCGCCGGGTACGCCGACGCTGCGCCCCCCGGGGATCGCCTGGCGAATCCCCAACGGTTTGCCATCCGCCCCGTAGAACCAGCGCCCGTCGGCGGCGGCCGGGGCGGCTTCGCGCGCGTCATAGCTGCTGATCTTGCCGGTCTTCGCATCGTGATAGACCAGGAAGCCGCCGCCGCCGATGCCCGAATGGCCCGGCTCGATCACGCCGAGCGCCAACATCATCGCGACAGCCGCATCGGCGGCGGTGCCGCCCTTCTTCAGCATCTCGACCCCGGCCGCGGCGGCCCGCGGGTCGGCGGCGGAGACCATGGGTTGGGCGAGCGCCATGGTGGCGGTGAGGGCGAGGGCGACGAGGGCGATGACGCGGTGCAGCATCGGGCGAGCTTACTGCTTTCTCCCCTCCCTGCAAGGGAGGGGCTGGGGGTGGGTGCGAGCGACGAAGTCGCGAGCTCCCCGCTCGTCCCGCAATGCTGCGCCAAGGGCATCGAGCCCTTGGCTTCGCCACCCACTTAGCCTCCCCTCCCTTGCAGGGAGGGGAGGCTAAGTACCCACAGCTACCTTGATGCTTGCAAACCCGTCGCGCTCGAGCAGCTTCACGAGCCCCGCGTTGATCCGCCGCACCAATCCCGGTCCTTCATAGACGAGCGCCGAATAGAGCTGCACGAGGCTCGCCCCCGCCCGGAAGCGCGCATAGGCATCCTCCGCCGATGCGATGCCGCCAGCCGCGATCAGTGGCATCGCGCCGCCGGTCGCCTTGCGGAAATCGATCAGTCGTCGGTGGGCGAGATCGCGCAAAGGCTCCCCCGACAGGCCGCCGGTCTCACCGCGGAATGCCGACCGCAGCGCCGGCCGCGTGATCGTGGTGTTCGAAACGATGATGCCGGCGATCCGGTGCGCGGCGGTCACCTCGGCGATGTCATCGATGTCGGCCGGCTCCAGATCGGGCGCGACCTTGAGGAACACGGGCGGCCCGCCGGCCGGCCGCGCCGCCATTACCGCGGCGAGCAAGGCATCGAGCGCACCTTTGTCCTGCAGCGCGCGCAGCCCGGGCGTGTTGGGCGAAGAGATGTTGATCGTCAGATATCGCGCGACCCCGGTCATCACCCGAACGCCATTGGCATAATCGGCGATGCGATCGACGGCGTCCTTGTTCGCGCCGATATTGACGCCGACGATGCCCGGCCGCGCGTTCCGCCGCAGCAGTCGTTCGTGCGCCGCCGCCTGCCCGCCATTGTTGAAGCCCATGCGGTTGATGACGGCCCGGTCCTCGACCAGCCGGAACAGCCGCGGGCGCGGATTGCCGGGCTGCGGAAAGGGCGTGAGCGTGCCGACCTCGACAGAGCCGAAGCCCAGGCCCAGCATCTGATCCGGCACCTGCGCATCTTTGTCGAACCCCGCGGCAAGCCCGACCGGATTCGGAAAATCGAGCCCGGCGACGCGGATGGCAAGCCGGGGATCGGATGCGGGCGGCGTCCCGACCGGCTTGAGCCGCAGCGCGCGGATCGTCGCGCGGTGCGCGCGTTCGGCGTCGAGGGTGAACAGCAAGGGGCGGGCGAGGGCGTAGAAAGACATGGGAAGGCGCTTAACCGCTTCCCACCCAGTTCGTCACGCTGAACTTGGCTCGGCGTGACGAGGAGGGCCGTGGCCGGAACAACCCCTTGACGTTACGGGCCCACGCGCCCAATTGGCAATCGGATCGAATCAATCCGATTGAAAGCCACGCTCATGCGCCTGTCCAGCCTCGCCGATTATGCGGTGGTCATGCTGTCCGCCGCCGCCCGCCATGGGCCGACCGCGCGGCTGACCGCGAATCTGCTGTCCGACGAGACCGGCGTGCCGCTTCCCACTGCGCAGAAATTGATGGGCAAGCTCGCCGGCGCGGGCCTGTTGACCTCGGCGCGCGGCACCGGCGGCGGCTTTGCGCTCGCCCGCGATCCGGCGTCGATCAGTCTGGCCGACATCGTCGAGGCGGTCGAAGGGCCGATCGCGATGACGGCGTGCGTCGACGATCATCGCGATCATTGCGGGCTCGAAGGCGCGTGCCGGGTGCAGCCGCACTGGTCGGTGGTCAACAACACGATCCGGGGGGCGCTCGACGGCGTCAGCCTGGCGACACTTTCAGGAGCAGCGGCATGACCGATGTGAAAAATCGGGCCGCCATCGAGGCCGCGAACAAGAGCTATGAATGGGGCTTTTCGAGCGACATCGAGCAGGATTTCGCGCCGAAGGGCCTGAGTGAAGACACCGTCCGCTTCATCTCCGCCAAGAAGAACGAGCCCGCATGGATGCTCGAATGGCGGCTCAAGGCCTATCGCCACTGGCTGACGATGGAGGCCCCCGACTGGGCCAAGCTCGAAATCGCGCCGATAGATTATCAGGACGCGTATTATTATGCCGCGCCCAAGGCCAAGCCGAAGCTCGACAGCCTCGACGAGGTCGATCCCGAGATCCTGCGCGTCTATGAGAAACTCGGCATCCCGATCGAGGAGCAGAAGATGCTCGCCGGGGTTGAGGGCGCGCGCAAGGTGGCGGTCGACGCGGTGTTCGATTCGGTGTCGGTCGCAACCACCTTCCGCGCCGAGCTGGAGAAAGCCGGGGTCATCTTCCGCTCGATCAGCGAGGCGATCCGCGAATATCCTGATCTGATCCGCAAATGGCTCGGCAAGGTCGTGCCGATGCACGACAATTTCTTCGCGACCCTGAACTGCGCGGTCTTTTCGGACGGCACCTTCGTCTATATCCCCGAAGGCGTGCGCTGCCCGATGGAGCTCAGCACCTATTTCCGGATCAATGCCGAAAATACCGGCCAGTTCGAACGCACATTGATCATCGCCGACAAGGGCAGCCACGTCTCCTATCTGGAGGGCTGCACCGCGCCGATGCGCGACGAGAACCAGCTCCACGCCGCCGTGGTCGAACTGGTCGCATTGGACGATGCCGAGATCAAATATTCGACCGTCCAGAACTGGTATCCGGGCGACGCCGACGGCAAGGGCGGCATCTATAATTTTGTGACCAAGCGCGCGCTGTGCCAGGGCAGGAACAGCAAGGTGAGCTGGACCCAGGTCGAAACCGGCAGCGCCGTCACCTGGAAATATCCGAGCTGCGTGCTGAGCGGCGAGAACAGCGTCGGCGAATTTTATTCGGTCGCGGTCACCAATAATCATCAGCAGGCCGATACCGGCACCAAGATGATCCACCTCGGCAAGAACAGCCGCTCGACGATCGTCTCGAAGGGGATTTCGGCCGGCAAGAGCAACAATACCTATCGCGGATTGGTGCGGGTCGGCCCGACCGCCGAGAATGCGCGTAACCACACCCAGTGCGATTCGCTGCTGCTCGGCGACAAATGCGGCGCGCATACCGTGCCCTATATCGAGGTGCGCAATCCGAGCGCGCAGATCGAGCATGAGGCGACGACGAGCAAGATCAGCGACGATCAGCTGTTCTACGCGATGTCGCGCGGGCTCGATCAGGAGGCGTCGGTGGCGCTGATCGTGAATGGCTTCGCGAAGGAAGTGCTGCAGCAATTGCCGATGGAGTTCGCGGTCGAGGCGCAGAAGTTGCTGGGCATTTCGCTAGAAGGCTCGGTCGGATGACTTCGGCCATCACACCGCATGAGGACGCGCGCCGCCTCAACTCCCCTCCCCTTCAGGGGAGGGGTCGGGGGTGGGGCCTCTCCGCGAACGCATTGGCCGAGAATCAGCGTCGCGCATCCGAAATGCGCCGCAATCCGACTGAACCGGAGAAGCGCCTCTGGCGGGTGCTGAGCAATGGTCAACTCGACGGGTTCAAGTTCAGACGGCAGGCGGTGATCGGTGGCCACATCGCCGATTTTCTGTGCCCGCGCAAAGGGCTGGTGGTCGAGGTCGACGGCGACACCCATGCCGACCCGGTCGCGGAAGCGAGGCGGGATGCAGCCCTTCGATCGCACGGGTTTACGGTGTTCCGCGTCACCAACGCCGATGTGATGGGGAATATTGAAGGCGTATGGCTACAATTGCGAGACATGCTTCGAGCGTTGCCCGATCGGCGAGCGCCCCACCCCAACCCCTCCCCTGAAGGGGAGGGGCTTGAGGAGGCCAAGGCGCAGAAATTGCTGAGGATCAGCCTTGAGGGGAGCGTGGGGTGATCTATTCTTGGCTCGCCTTTCTGCACGTTTTACTTGGGGCGTGGCCAGGCCAAACAATCTTGGTGGCATCATTCGCATTGGCGATGATTTTATTTTTTAAATCATCAGGGCCGAGTCGCCGAATTATTCCCGTTACGCTTAGAGTTACTCTTATTGTTAGTATTATTTCTGGGCTTACTGTTGCTATTTTATTATATAAATCTACATTTTTCTTGGAACTTTTTGTTATCCCCTTTGCGATATTTGGTTTTGCGTTAATCGCTTTCTTGCCCGCTCTAGTTGGGGCATTCGTATCTGCCAAAATTTTGCAGTTAAACAATTCCGGATTTAATGATGCTGAAAATTGAAAACCTCCACGCCAAAGTCGACGGCAAACCGATCCTCAAGGGGCTCTCGCTCACGATCAATCCGGGCGAGATCCATGCGATCATGGGGCCGAACGGGGCGGGCAAGTCGACGCTCAGCTATGTGCTGGCGGGGCGGCCGGGCTATGAGGTCACGCAAGGATCGGTGACGTTCGACGGGCAGGATCTGCTCACCCTCGCGCCCTATGAGCGTGCGGCAGCCGGGCTGTTCCTGGGGTTCCAGTACCCGGTCGAGATCCCCGGCGTGTCTAACGTCCAGTTCCTGCGCGAGGCGCTCAATGCGCAGCGCAAGACGCGGGGCGAGGCGGCGCTTTCGGGCGGGGATTTCCTGAAGCGCGCGAAGGTGCAGGCCGATGCGCTGGGGCTCAGCATGGACATGATGAAGCGCCCGGTGAACGTCGGCTTCTCGGGCGGCGAGAAGAAGCGCAATGAAATGGTGCAGATGGGGATCATCGATCCGAAACTCGCCATCCTCGACGAGACCGACAGCGGCCTCGACATCGACGCGCTGCGCGTGATCGGCGGCGGGATCAACATGATCATGCGCAAGCCCGACAAGGCGGTGCTGCTGATCACCCATTATCAGCGGCTGCTCGATTATGTGAAGCCGGATTTCGTGCATGTGCTCGCGGCCGGACGGATCGTGCGGACCGGCGGTGCCGAGCTCGCGCATGAGCTGGAGCGCGAAGGCTATAAGGATATTGCGGCGTGAGGGGAAATGAGCTTACTCCCTCGCCCCCGCTTGCGGGGGAGAGGGTCGGGGAGAGGGGGCAGTCGGGAAGAGGTTCGCGACAGAACCTCCAGCACTGCCCCCTCTCCCAACCCTCTCCCCCTAAAGGGGGCGAGGGCTTATGACTCCTCTCCCAACCCGCAAGGACGAGGCGTGGCGCTATAGCGACCTCGACGCGCTCGCGCCCGTCTGGCCGCGCGATGCGGTCGAGCATGTCACCGTGCCGGCAGGCGAAACCTATGTCCGCCAGATCGTCCAGATCGCCGGCCCGGACGAAATCGTGATACGCAACCTCGATCTCACGCTCGAATCCGGCGCCGCCGCGACGCTCCACCTGCTCAATGCCGGGGGCAAGCTCGGGCGGATCGCGATCGACGTGACGTTGCACGAAGGCGCCGCCTTCTCGCTCGGCGCGGTGCAGCTCGGCCAGGGCCAGCAGACCGTCGAGATCGTCACCACCGTCCGCCATGTCGAACCAGGCGCGACCAGCCGGCAGACGGTACGGTCGATCGTCGCGAAACGGGCGACGGCATCCTATCTCGGCAAGGTCGCGGTCGCGCGCGACGCGCAGAAGACCGACAGCGTGCAATCGGTGAAGGCGATGCTGCTCGATCGCACCGCGACGGCGAACGCCAAGCCCGAACTGGAGATCTACGCCGACGACGTGAAGTGCGCGCATGGCGCCACCGTCGGCGAGCTGGACAAGCAGGCGATGTTCTATCTTGCCAGCCGCGGGTTGCCGCCGGAAACGGCGAAGACGTTGCTGCTGCAGGCGTTTATCGCCGAGGTGTTCGGCGATGTCGCGGATGAAGCGGCCAAGGTGCGGCTGGAAGAAGCGGCGCTTGCGGCGCTGGAGGCGATGGTATGAGCAGCACGATTTTGCGTGAAAGCCCCTCCCCTGAAGGGGAGGGACTTATAGGCAGAAGGGCCGACTTTCCCGCCATCCCCGACGGTTGGCACTATCTCGATACCGCCGCGACCGCGCAGAAGCCGCGCGCCGTGATCGATGCGATCGAGACCGCTTACGCCCGCGATTATGCGACCGTGCATCGCGGCGTCTACAAGCGATCGGCCGACATGACGATCGCTTATGAGGCCGCACGGACCCGGGTTGCGCGGTTCATCAACGCCGCCTCTTCCGACGAAATCGTGTTCGTGCGGGGGGCGACCGAGGCGATCAATCTCGTCGCGCAGAGCTGGGGCGTCGCCAATCTCAAGGCCGGCGACCGGATCCTGCTGTCGCAGCTCGAACATCACAGCAATATCGTGCCGTGGCAGTTGCTGCGCGATCGCACCGGCATCGAAATCGACGTCGCGCCGCTCACCGAAGACGGGCGGATCGATCTGGATGCGGCCGAGGCGATGCTGACCCACCGGCACAAATTGGTCGCGCTCGCCCATGTCTCGAATGTGCTCGGATCGGTGCTCGATGTGGAGCGCGCTGCCACGATCGCGCACAAGGTCGGGGCGAAGCTGCTGCTCGATGGCTGTCAGGCGGTCGCGCGGCTCGCTGTCGACGTGCAAGCTATCGATTGCGACTTCTATGTCTTCTCCGGCCACAAGCTCTACGGTCCGACCGGGATCGGCGCGCTCTGGGCGAAGGGCGAATTGCTGAGCGCGATGCCGCCCTGGCAGGGCGGCGGATCGATGATCGATCGGGTGACGTTCGCGAAGACGAGCTGGGCGCCGGCGCCGCAGCGGTTCGAGGCGGGGACACCGAACATCGTCGGCGCGCTGGGGCTCCATGCGGCGATCGACTATGTCGATGCGATCGGGCTCGATGCGATCCATGCGCATGAGGTGTCGCTGGTCCGCGCGGCGCGCGCGGCGCTGTCGCAGATCAACAGCGTCAAGCTGTTCGGCCCCGAGGATGCGGCCGGCATCGTCAGCTTTGCGATCGAGGGGGTGCATCCGCACGACATCGGCACCATATTGGATGAAGCCGGCGTCGCGATCCGCGCGGGGCATCATTGCGCCCAGCCGCTGATGGAGCATCTCGACGTGCCGGCGACCGCGCGCGCGAGCTTCGGAATTTACAGTGATCTGGCCGATGTCGCGGCATTGGCCAAGGGCATCGAACGCGTAACCCGGATTTTCGGATGATGGACGACGATATGAACGAGCAGCAGAAGATCCTGATCGAGGAAGTGAGCGAGGCGCCGGCTCCGCCCAAGGCGCGGGTCGAACAGGAAGGCCGGGCGCCCGACTATCTCGATGGCTTCCTCGCGCAGAAACCCGTCGAGGCATCGGCGGGCGAACCCGGAGGCAGCATCTATGATGGTGTGATCGACGCGCTCAAGGAGATTTACGATCCGGAAATTCCGGTGAACATCTATGATCTCGGGCTGATCTACGGCGTCGATGTCGCCGATGCCCATGTCGTGGTGACGATGACCTTGACGACGCCGCATTGCCCGGTCGCAGAATCGATGCCGGGCGAAGTCGAGCTGCGGGTCGGCGCGGTGTCGGGGGTCGGATCGGCCGAGGTCAATCTGGTCTGGGATCCGCCGTGGGATCCGCAGAAGATGTCCGACGAGGCCAAGCTCGAACTGGGGATGTTGTGATGACGACCACCACGAAGACCCGCGTCCGCCCCGCCGCTTTGATCCTCACGCCGTCGGCCGAGGCGCGGATCGCCAGGCTGATGGCGGATGCGCCCGAAGGCGCCGCCGGCGTCAAGCTGTCGACGCCGCGGCGCGGCTGTTCGGGGCTGGCTTACTCGGTCGATTATGTCACCGAAGCCGATCCGATGGACGAGAAGATCGTGACCCCGGGCGGCGATTTCTACGTCGATGGCGGCTCTTTGCTCTATCTGATCGGATCGACGATGGATTGGGTGGAGGACGATTTCACCGCGGGCTTCACCTTCCAGAACCCCAATGCCAAGGGCAGTTGCGGCTGCGGAGAAAGTTTTACGGTCTGATGCCAAATTGTGTTAGGTGAAACTCTCTTGCCCTCCCCTTCAGGTGAGGGGCTTTAGATCCTCAAGCTCCGTCATGCCCCGATCAGCTCCCGGCCGATCAGATATCGCCTGATCTCGTTGGTGCCGGCGCCGATATCGTACAGCTTGGCATCCCGCAGTAGCCGTTCGACCGGCCACTCCTTGGTGTAGCCCGCGCCCCCCAAAGCCTGGATTGCGTCGAGCGACGTCTTCACGGCATTCTCCGATGCCAGCAGGATCGCGCCGGCGGCATCGAACCGCGTGGTCTTGCCGGCGTCGCACGCGCGGGCGACCGCATAGACATAAGCGCGCGCCGAATTGAGCGCGACATACATGTCGGCGACCTTGCCCTGCATCAGCTGGAACGATCCGATTGGCTGGCCGAACTGCTTGCGCTCGCGGACATAGGGCAGGACGATGTCGAGGCAGGCTTGCATGATTCCGAGCGGTCCGGCGGCGAGCACCGCGCGCTCATAGTCGAGGCCGGACATCAGCACGTTCACGCCGCGCCCGTTGCCGCCCAGGATATTCTCGGCCGGAACCTCGCAATCCTCGAACACCAGTTCGGCGGTATCGCTGCCGCGCATGCCCATCTTGTCGAGCTTCTTCGATACCGAAAAACCCTTGAAACCCTTTTCGATCAGGAAGGCGGTGATCGCGCGATCGCCGGTCTTCGCATAGACGACCAAAGTGTCCGCGTGCGGGGCGTTGGTGATCCAGAACTTGGTGCCGTTCAGGATGTAATGATCGCCTTTTCGCTCGGCCTTGAGCTTCATCGACACGACATCGGAGCCGGCGCCGGCCTCCGACATCGCCAGGCTGCCGACATGCTCGCCGGAGATGAGCTTGGGAAGATAACGCCTCTTCTGCTCGTCGCTGCCCCAGCGGCGGATCTGGTTGACGCACAGATTGCTGTGTGCGCCATAGCTGAGCCCGACCGAGGCCGAAGCGCGCGAAACCTCTTCCATCGCGACGACATGGTCGAGATAGCCCAGGCCCAGCCCGCCAAATTCCTCCTCCACCGTGATGCCGTGCAGGCCCAGAGCCCCCATTTCGGGCCAGAGATGGCGCGGAAAAGTGTTGGTCGCGTCGATTTCGGCGGCGATCGGCGCGATCCGGTCGGCTGCGAAGCGCGCGGTCGTCTCCCGGATCGCATCGGTGGTTTCGCCCAGCGCAAAGTCGAGCGCGGTCGTCATGTCAGCCATCCTCTTTGAACTATGTCTCCACGGCTTTAGCAGGCATGGACCGGTTGGAAAAACCCAAACGGCCGGCGCGTTGCGGCCGCCTGCGGCCCGGCGCCCCCGTTTGCGGCCGGGCGGGGTTGCGCGATCACGCGGCCCCTTGCAAAAAGGGGCCGAAGCGCCTCTAACCCGGCGCGGTTGCGGGTCGAGATACGATTTCGTCAGGGACGATACGGGCGGTCAGGCATGGATGAACAGCCGGTATTTTTCGATGCGTCGGGCCGGCGCCGGCGTCGTTTCGCGCTCGCCCTGATCGCTTTCGTCCTGCTGATCCTCCTGGCTGTCGGCATGTTCGCGGGATCGATCGTAGCGGTCGTGCCGCAGCCGCCTTTGCCGTTCGAGGCGGAGCGGCCGCCGATCGCCGGAATTTCCGGACCGAACGATACGTTGGTCCATCACAGCGCCCGGCAGGTTCGGCGGATGTTCCGCAATTTTCAGCACTTTCTCGGCGAAAGTGCCGGGCAGCCGGGGCTCTCGCCCAAGACGTTCGCGTTTCACGCGCCATGGGACGATGCCAGTGCCGCTTCGCTGGCCCGCCATGTCAACGATCTCGACTGGGTGATTCCGGGCTGGATCTCGATCACCGGGCCCGACCATCACGTAACGAGCTTCGCCGATGCGCGCGGCAAGGCCATCCTGAGTACCGCTGTCCATCGGCCGAAGTTGATGCCGATGGTGCAGAATGTGCTCGAGGGGGCGTGGGATGGACCGGGCATAGCCGCGCTGATGCATGATCCGGTGCAGCGCAAGCTGACGCTCGATCGGGTCGAAGCGCTGCTGGTCGCCAATCAGGCGAGCGGCGTCTTCTTCGATTTCGAGGAACTGCCCGAAGCCGCCCACGGCGATTATCTCCGGTTTCTGGCCGCTGCGCGTGCCCGCTTCGCACCACGCGGCATGATCATCGCGATTGCGGTGCCCGTCGCCGATCCGAACTGGAATCTTCCGGCATATGCCAAGGTCGTCGATCGGCTGTTCCTGATGGCTTATGACGAACATTCGGAGCCCGGCGATCCCGGCCCGGTGGCATCGCAGCCCTGGTTTGCCGATTCGGTGGCGCGCGCCACGCAGGGCGTACCGCGCGACAAGATCGTCGTGGCGCTCGGATCCTATGCCTATGACTGGCAGAGGGGCGGCGACGCATCGCCGCATTCGGTGGAGGATGCCTGGCTGACCGCGCATGAATCGGGCGTGCTGCCGATTTACGACCGGGCGAGCGGCAACAGCTATTTCGCCTATAGCGAAGGCGGCATTCGCCACGACATCTGGCTGCTCGACGCATCGAGCATGCGCGCGCAGGTGGCCGTGCTGCGCCAGCTGGGGCTCAATGCCGTCGCCTTGTGGCGGCTCGGCACCGAGGATCCGTCGATCTGGACGATGTTTGGCCGAAACCGCATCACCAAACAGCCCGCATCGGTGCTCGAGGATATCCCCGCCGGCACCAACGTCGATATCGAAGGCACGGGTGAGATCTTGCGGATCGGCGCGGTTCCGGTACCCGGACATCGCACGATCAAGGTCGATCCGCGCGGCAATATCATCGGCGTTCGCTTCGATCGTCTGCCTTCGCCCTATCAGATCGAACGGACCGGATATCGCCCCGGCCTGATCGCGCTGACGTTCGACGACGGCCCCGATCCGGTGTGGACGCCGAAGATTCTCGACGTGCTCAAGGACAAGCACGTGCCGGCGACCTTCTTCGTGATCGGCAGCAATGCGCTTACCCAGCGCAAATTGCTCGAACGGCTGGTGCGCGAGGGGCATGAGGTTGGCAATCACACCTATACCCACCCCAATCTCGCCAACGCTACCGAACGCGAGACCGGGCTCGAGCTCAACGCCACCCAGCGGCTGTTCCAGGCCTATACCGGCCGATCGCTCCGGCTGTTCCGCCCGCCTTATTTCGGCGACGCCGAGCCGACCACCGCTGACGAGATCGTGCCGGTCGCGGAGGCGCAGAAGCGCGGCTATCTGACCGTGGGATTGCATGTCGATCCGGACGACTGGAAGCGGCCTGGTGTGGCCGAAATCGTCCAGCGCGCGATCGATGGCGTCGAATCCGGCAGCGACACATTCGCCACCCAGGTCGTGTTGCTGCACGACTCCGGTGGCGATCGCACCCAGACGATCGCGGCATTGCCGCTGCTGATCGATGCGTTGCGCGCCAAGGGCTATCGCTTCGTTCCGATCTCGGCACTCGCCAATCTGTCGCATCAGGCGGTCAATCCGCCGATCTCCAGCAGCGATCGGCTCGCCGCCGAAACTGATCTGGCGCTATTTTCGACGCTGGGCGGCATCGTGATCGGGCTGAAATGGCTGTTCGCCTTCGCAATCTCGGTGGGTATATTGCGGGCTATCACCTTGTCTGGCCTCGCTTTGTGGCAGGCCCGCCGCGAATCGCGGGTGATCTTTCCGCAGATCGATCCTGACCGGTTCGTGACCGTGCTGATCCCGGCGTTCAATGAAGAACGGGTGATCGAACGCTCGGTGCGCCACGTGCTGGCCAGCCGCGACGTCCAGGTCGAAGTCATCGTCATCGACGATGGATCGAAGGATCGCACCAGCGAGATCGTGCGCGAACAATTCGCCGATGAGCCGCGTGTACGGTTGCTTACGCTCGAAAATGGCGGCAAGGCGCGCGCGCTCAACCGCGGGCTCGAACTGGCCAAGGGCGAGATCGTGATCGCGCTCGATGCCGATACGCAGTTCGAGCCGGCGACGATCGCCAGGCTGGCGCGCTGGTTCGTCGATCCCGAACTGGGCGCGGTCGCGGGTAATGCCAAGGTCGGCAACCGCGTCAACCTCATCACCTGCTGGCAGGCGCTCGAATATATCACCGCGCAAAATCTCGAGCGGCGCGCATTGGCGCGGCTCAACGCGATGACGGTGGTGCCGGGGGCTGTCGGCGCCTGGCGGCTGTCGGCGATCCGCTCGGTCGGCGGCTACCCGCACGATACGCTGGCCGAGGATCAGGATCTGACGATCGCGATCCAGCGGGCGGGCTGGAAGGTCGCTTATGATCAATATGCGGTGGCGTGGACCGAGGCACCCGAATCGTTCAAGGCGCTTGCCAAGCAGCGCTACCGCTGGGCCTATGGCACGTTGCAGTGCCTGTGGAAGCACCGCGCGACGATGAAGAGCGGCAAGCCGCGAGGGCTCGCCATCATCGGTCTTCCGCAAGCGATCCTGTTCCAGATCCTGCTGGCGGCGATCTCGCCGGTGATCGATCTCGCTTTGATCCTGAGCATCGTCGACACCTGGATCTCGGTCGAAGCGCATGGTTGGGAACAGACGCAAACCAATATCGACAAGATGCTCACCTATTGGCTGATCTTCACCGCAATCGATCTGCTCGCCGCGTTCATCGCCTTCGCGCTGGAGCGTCGTGAGCGCTGGCGGCTGCTCTGGCTCCTGATCCCGCAGCGGGTCGGCTATCGCCAGGTCATGTATTATGTCGTGCTGAAGGCGCTGGCGCAGGCCATGCGGGGCCCGCGGGTCGGCTGGGGCAAATTGGAGCGCAGCGGCCGGGTCGGTGCCAAAGCCTGAGATCCAGCAAGCAGCAATCGCACTGGTCTGCGCCTGTCTGTGTGCGTTGCAGATCTACGTCTTTCGTTGGGGCGTGATCACGCCGGATACGGTCGTGCAATATGGTCAGGCGCTGGCGGGCGTTTATGATGACTGGCACCCGCCCGTAACCGCGTGGCTCTGGCGGCAATTGCTGATCTTCCACCGGGGGAGTGCGCCATTCCTGATCCTGGACTCGCTACTCTATTGGGGGGGCTTCGCGGCCATCGCGGAACAGCTGCGGCGACGGCGCAGTTTGACGGCGGCGTGGCTCGTCATCCTGCTGGCGGCACTCCCGATCGGATTTGGACAGATCGGCGCGATCCTCAAGGATTCGCTGATGGCGGCACTGCTTGTGGCCGCCGCGGCGCTCATCCTGTGGCGGGAACACACGGGTGGCCGCGTCCGGCTCTTGTTGGCGATCACAGCGCTGCCCCTGATCGTGATCGCCAGCGCCACCCGTTTCAACGCCGCGTTCGCGGCCGCACCCTTGCTGTTGCTGCTCGTGCCGCGATCCTGGCTTCGATCGTCGCCGCGCGTCGGGCTGGCGCTGGGCGGCGCGGCGCTGCTGCTGGCCACGACCGGCTGGCTGATCAACGGCGTCGCGCTCAAGCCGCATCGCTCATCGCCGATCTTCTCGCTGGTCAACTTCGATCTCGCGGGCATCGTCGCGTATGGCGGCGGGAACGCGTATCCGTCGCTGTCCGCGGCCGATGCCGCGCGCTTCACCGCCCATTGTTATGAGCCGCGCCAATTTGGCGCCCGCGATAATGCCGGCTGCGCCCGGCCAGAGGATTCGCTGGCGGAGTATGCGAACAGGCATCATGTCGGCGCGATCGGCATCTGGCTTGATGCGGTCATACACGCGCCCTTGCCCTATATCTTGCATCGGTTGGGCCATCTGAACTGGAACTGGCGCCTCCTGGTTACCGAGATCCCGAATGATGCGGTCTTCGTGATGAGCCAGCCGAACGATCTGGGGTTGCACTTCACGAAGACACGTCTTGCCGTGGCATTCGGCATCGCCGGCAAGGCGATGGCCTGGTCCCCGCTCGGCCGGCCGGCCAGCTGGCTGTGCATCGCGATCGGCTTGCTCATCGTCGCGCCGAATTTGCCGAGTCGGAATTACATCAACGCCATCGCCGCTTCGGCATTGCTGTATGGCTGCGCCTATGCCGCCGTCAGCGTCGCGCCCGATCTGCGCTATAATTTCTGGACGATGCTCGCGGTGATGATCGGGCTGGCGGTGGCGCTCGGCGATGGGCGCCGTGCGCTGGCCGTGATCGGGCGACGGCGGTTGATATATGCAATTGCGCCGTTGATCGCCGTCAGCGCGCTCGAGATGGGGGCATTGGTCGCCGGGCAGTTCGCGAGCTGAGGCGGCGCAGCTTTTCCGCTGTCATCATAATGTAACATAAACGTCACCGATCTGGCATCAGTGGCGACTAGCTGCCCCTCAAGCACCACATGCAAAGGGGGAATCACTTCCATGAAAACCAGAACGCTCATCCTCGCGGGCCTCGCGCTCGGCGGAGCCATGCTGCCGATGCAGGCGATGGCCCGCACCCAGATTCGCGCCGTCGGCTCATCGACCGTCTATCCATTCGCGACCGCAGTTGCCGAGCGTTTTGCCCGTGCCAACCCGAAGTTCGGTGCGCCGATCATCGAATCGACCGGCACTGGCGGCGGCATGAAGCTGTTCTGTGCTGGTGTCGGCGAAGCCTTTCCCGACATTGAAAACGCCTCGCGCCGCATGAAGGCTTCGGAAGCCAAGGCGTGCGCCGCCAATGGCGTGACCAGCGTCACCGAAGTCCAGGTCGGCCTCGACGGCATTGCGGTCGCCACTGCCAAATCGTCGCCGCTTTCGGGCCTGACGACCGACGACATCTACAAGGCGCTCGCCAAGACGCCTTATGGCAAGCCTAACAAGGCGGTCACCTGGAAGGACGTCAACGCCAAGCTCCCGGCGCTCAAGATCCAGGTCTATGGTCCGCCGCCGACGAGCGGCACGCGCGATGCATTCGGCGAACTGATCATGACCGATGCCTGCCAGAAGAACGCCGCGATGGCCGCGCTCAAGAAGAGCGACGAGAACAAGTTCAAGGCGATCTGCACCGCTGTGCGCGAAGATGGTGGGTATATCGAAGCCGGCGAGAACGACAATCTGATCGTCTCGAAGCTCGAAGCCAATCCCGGCACGGTCGGCCTGTTCGGCTATTCGTACCTCGAAGAGAATGCCGCGAAGATCAAGGGCATCGCGATCAACGGCGTCGTCCCGACCTATGACAGCATCGCCAGCTTCAAATATCCGGGCGCCCGCCCGCTCTACGTCTATATCAAGAATGCGCATGTCCGTGCGATCCCTGCGATCCGCCCGTTCATTGCCGAATTCGCGAAGGAATCGACCTGGGGCAAGGAAGGCTATCTGGTCCGTCGCGGCCTGATCTCCGCGCCGGACGCGGTGCGCGCAAAGGCGGCTGCCAATGCCGCGGCGCTCACGCCGCTCGACTTCTCGACCCTGAAATAAGGCATTCCGCCGGAGCGATCGCTTCGATCGCTCCGGTTTTCCGATCACAATCCCAAGGGGGGACCATATGACGATATCGAAATTCACGGCCGGCCTGCTTGCCGCCAGCAGCCTTGCGCTGGTTGCCGCTCCGGCCCTCGCCCAGGATCAGGCCGCACCGGCCGAAGCCGCGCCGACCGCCGAGGAAACTGCCGCACAGACGGCATTCCTCGCCGCGCAGGTCGAATCGCTCCAGGCGCAGATCGAAGCGCTCAAGAAGCAGATGACCAATGTCGCCCCCTCGTGGAAGGGCGCTCCGCAATGGGCCGACAGCTCGGGCTGGAGCTTCAAGCCCAAGGGCGTGATCCAGTTCGACGCCGGTTATGTCAGCATCCCCGGCAAGCTCTCGGGCGTAGGCCTGCAGTCGGTTGGTACCAGCGTTGCCGGTTCGGGTGCGATCAACACCAACAATCTCGGCTGGAACATGCGGGCTCGCCGCCTGATTTTCGGTGCGGAAGGTTCGATTCCCGGTGGCTTCGGCTACAAATTCGAACTGCAGGTGGCGCAGGGCACGGTCGACTATGAGGATCTGGTGCTGACCTATCAGAAGCCGGGTAGCCCGTTCCTGACGACGATCGGCTATCAATATCCGCTGTCGAGCCTCGAACTGCTCACCAGCAACCGCTTCACCAGCTTCATGGAACGCGCGACGATGAACGACGCGTTCGGCTATGGCCGCCGTCTCGGTGGCTCGGTTGCCTATCTCGATCCGGCCGGCCGTTATACGCTGACCGCCGGTGTCTATGGCGGCAACGAGATCGTCGACAGCACCAATTTCAACCGCAACGCATGGCAGGCCTCGGTCCGCGGCACCTACTCGCCGATGATCGGCGATATTCAGGCGCATCTCGGCCTGACCTTCCAGCACCGTGTTGCGGCGAGCGACACACGCGCCGTCCGTTATCGCGCGCGGCCGTTCTCGCAGACGACCGATCAGCGCTTCATCGACACCGGCCGCATTGCCGCCAAGGGCGATGACGTCCTCGGTGTCGAAGTCGCCGGCATCTACAAGTCGCTGCACGTCGCCTCCGAAGTCCAGAAGCTCTGGGTGCGTGGCATCAGCACGAACGCCTTCGGTCCGAATAACGGTCCGGCGGCGGCGGCCGGCACGGCGGGTTCGGCGATCTTCCCGCAGGACGATCCCGATTTTCTGTCGGCCTATATCGAAGCCGGCTATTTCCTGACGGGCGAGACGCGCGGCTATAAGGGCGGCAAGTGGGATCGCACGAAGGTGCTCAATCCGATCGACAAGGGCGGCTGGGGCGCCTGGCAGATCAACGGTCGCGTCGATTATACCGATCTCGGCGATCGGGTTGCTCCGGGTGCGATCGCTTCGGGGACGACCTATGTGAACGGCGGCAAGATGACCGGATATCAGGCCAGCCTGATCTGGCTGCCGATCGATTATATCAAGTTCATGCTGCAATATTCGCATGCGCATGTCGAAGGCGGCATCGGCGCGGTCGCGCCGTTCACCACCTCGACGACAGCTTTCTTCGATCGGCCATATAATGTCGATCAGGCTGGCCTGCGGGCGCAGCTCGACTTCTGATAACAGTCCCCTCGCCAAGGCTGCCGGGCATCCCCTTAGGTCCGGCAGCGTGCGATACCTCTGGCCGGTGGCATTGCCACCGGCCTTTTTTTGATCACTCGCCGGCGGCTCTGAGTTGACTTGCCCGCGCGCAGGCCTTCAATCGCCCTATGCGCTTTTTTTCCGACAACGCCGCCCCGGTCTGCCCCGAGGTTTTCGCCGCGCTGGCCGCGGCCAATCATGTCGATACGGCCTATGACGGCGATGCGATCAGCAAGAGCCTCGACGGCGTCTTTTCCGATCTGTTTGAAACGCCTGTCGCGGCCTTGTGGGTATCGAGCGGCACCGCGGCCAATGCGCTGGCGCTGGCCGCTCTGGTCCAACCCTATCAGGCTGTGATCTGCCATGCCGACGCGCATATCCAGGGCGACGAATGTGGCGCCCCCGAATTCTATACCGGCGGCGCCAAGCTGATGCTGGTCGAGGGACCGGGCGCCAAGATCGCTCCCGATCGGGTGGCGGGGCTGCTCGGATCGGTACGCGCGGATGTCCATCAGGCGCAGCCGGCGGCGATCTCGATTACCAACGCCACCGAATATGGCTGTGTCTATACGCCCGACCAGGTGGCGGCGCTGGGAGATCTGGCACGGGCGCGCGAGCTCGGATTCCATATGGATGGCGCGCGCTTCGCCAATGCGGTGGCGACGCTCGGATGCTCGCCTGCCGATCTCACCTGGCGGGCCGGCGTCGACGTGCTGAGCTTCGGCTTCGTCAAGAATGGCGGATTGTCGGCCGAAGCGCTCATCTTCTTCCGCCCCGAACTGGCGGCGGCAACCCGTTATCGCCGCAAACGCGCGGGCCATCTGCTGTCAAAGGGGCGGTACAGTGCGGCGCAGCTGATCGCGATGCTGAAGGATGACCTCTGGCTGCGCAATGCGCGGGCGGCCAATGCGGCGGCGGGCCGGATCGCATCGGCCGCACCCGATCGGCTGATTGAACCCGTGGAAGCGAACGAGATCTTCATTCGGCTGTCGCCGGCCGAAGCGGCATCGCTGCGCGCGCAGGGCTTCGATTTCTACGACTGGGGCGAGGGCGGCGCGCGGTTCGTCACGAGCTGGAGTCAGCCGGAACCGGAGGTGGCTGCGCTCGCTGCCGCGCTCGCCACGTTATGACGCGCCCGCCATCGGGCGTGCTGCCCGGGCGGGTGATGCTGGCCTTCATCATCGTGACGTTGATCTGGGGATCGACCTGGCTGGTGATCCGCGGCCAGCTTGGGACCGTCGATCCCGCCTGGTCGATCTGCTACCGCTTCCTGATCGCTGCGGCGGCGATGTTCGTCTATGGCGCGTTCGCCCGGTCGCCGATGCGGCTGGACCGGGCGGGGATCCGTCTCGTCTCGCTGATCGCACTGACGCAATTCTTCCTGAATTATACGCTCGTCTATCACGCCGAAGCGCGAGTGACATCGGGTGTGGTCGCGATGATCTTCGCCTTGCTGATCGTTCCGAACGCGCTGCTGGCCCGGTTTTTCCTCGGCATGCCGATCTCGGGGCGTTTCGCGCTCGGTTCGATCGTTTCGCTGGTCGGATTGGGGTTTCTGTTCGGCCATGAGGTCGTGCATGCGGCCAGCGGTGGCGGGCCGGTCGCGCTGGGTATCGGGATGGCGCTGGTTAGTGTGCTGGCCTGCGGTTGCGCGAATGTGCTGCAGGCGAGCCGGCTCGGGCGGACGCTGTCGCCGGTGCCGGTAATGGCCTGGTCGATGCTGATCGGATCGGCGATGAACGCGCTGTTCGGGTTCGTCGCGGCCGGCGCACCGACGATCGATCTCGATCCGTCCTATCTGGCTGGGATCGTCTATCTCGGGCTGTTTGGCTCCGCTGTGACCTTCCCGCTTTATTACCTTGTGATCCGCGAGATGGGGCCGGCGCGCGCCGCTTATTCGAGCGTGCTGACGCCGGTGATCGCGATGGGCCTGTCGACTCTGTTCGAAGGCTATCGCTGGTCGCTGGCGGCGGCGTTCGGCGCGTTGCTGGTGTTGATCGGATTGCTGGTGGCGCTCAGCGCACGCAAGCCCGCCGCATAATCCGGATAGAGCGGCGCCCAGCCGAGCAGCCGCTTGGCCTTGCCGTTCGCGACCCGGCGGTTCTCCGTATAAAAGCCGCGCGCCATCGGCGACAGGCCGGCTTCGTCGATCGTCTGCAAGGGCGGCCAGGCCACGCCCAGCAGGTCGCAAGCCTGTTCGATGACATCATTCTGGTGGCACGGCCGATCGTCGGCTAAGTTGTAGATGCCCGGCGGCCCGCGATCGATGCTGGCCAGCAGTCCGCCTACGATATCGTCGACATGGACGCGGCTGAAAACCTGTTTCGGCACGTCGAGCCGGTGCGCCTTGCCGCTCGCCACCCGATCGAGTGCCGATCGGCCGGCGCCATAGATGCCCGGCAGTCGAAACACGCGCACAGCCGGGTGTAATATTTGCCAGGCGGAATCGGCGGCGGCGCGCGCGTTGCGGCGGCCCGTGCCGATCGGCGTGGCTTCGTCGATCCAGGCGCCGCCGCTATCGCCATAGACCCCGGTTGAGGACAGATAGCCGATCCAGCGTGCCGGGGCCGCGCTCAATTGCGCGGCATATCGCGCGAGCACCGGATCGTTCGCGCCATCGGGCGGGACCGACGACAGGATATGGCTCGCGGAAGCGATGGCGGCTGTCACGGCGTCGCGATCATCGAGCATCGATCGCCCGATCGTTTCGATCCGCCAGTTTTGGCCGGCAATCGCCTCCGCGAGGCGCGATGCCGTGTAGCCGGGGCCGAAGATCAGGAGCGAGGACATGGGTTTAGTCTATCGGCGTACGGGCTTGCCGGCCATTGTTTCCTGTGTTCGGCCGGCGTAGATCGCTAAGATGCTCGATATCAAGGTGGCTGCGGCCAATCCCCCTGTCATTCGCCGCGAAGACTATCGCGAGCCCGATTGGCTCGTGCCCGACGTCCGGCTGGCGTTCATACTCGATCCGGCAAAGACGCGCGTCAGCGCGCGTCTTTCCGTCACCCGAAACGGCACGCATGCGCGACCGATCCGGCTGAATGGCGACGGGCTCGCGCCGGGCGCGGTGCGAGTCGACGGGGCGCCGGACGCGGGCTGGCATATGGACGGTGCGGATCTGATCATCGATCTGGCGGGCGACACGCATGTGATCGAGACCGAGGTCGAAATCGCGCCCGAAGCCAATTCGCAACTGATGGGCCTTTATGCGTCGGGCGGCATGCTGTGCACCCAGTGCGAGCCCGAAGGCTTTCGTCGGATCACCTTCTTCCCCGATCGGCCCGATGTGCTGAGCCGCTATTCGGTGCGGATGGAGGCGGACAAGGCCCGCTTTCCGGTGCTGCTGTCGAACGGTGATCTGGTGGAGAGCGGCGATCTGGGCGAAGGCCGGCACTTCGCCGAATGGGCCGATCCGTTCCTCAAGCCCACCTATCTGTTCGCCTTGGTCGCCGCCGATCTCGCGGCCAATGTCGACAGCTTCACGACGATGAGCGGCCGCTCGGTCAAGCTCGCCATCTGGGTGGCGCCGGCCGATCTGCCGAAGACCGATCATGCGATGGCGGCGCTCAAGGCGTCGATGGCGTGGGACGAGCATGTTTATGGCCGCGAATATGATCTGGGCGAGTTCAACATCGTCGCGGTCGCCGATTTCAATTTCGGCGCGATGGAGAATAAGAGCCTCAACATCTTCAATTCGCGCTATATTCTCGCCGATCCCGATACCGCCACCGATGCCGATTTCGATGCCGTGGCCGGTGTCGTCGCGCACGAATATTTTCACAACTGGTCGGGCAATCGGGTCACCTGTCGCGACTGGTTCCAGCTATCGCTGAAGGAAGGTTTCACCGTCTTTCGCGATCAATGCTTCTCGGCCGATCAGGGATCGCCGGCGGTCAAGCGGATCGAGGATGTCCGCGGGCTCAGGGCAGCGCAATTCCCCGAGGATGCCGGGCCGCTCGCGCATCCGATCCGGCCCGAAAGCTATATCGAGATCTCGAATTTCTATACGGCGACGGTTTACAACAAGGGCGCCGAGGTCATCCGGATGCTCCACACCCTGCTGGGCGCGCAGCGGTTCAGGGCGGGATCGGATCTCTATTTCGCCCGCCATGACGGGACGGCGGCGACGTGCGAGGATTTCGTCCGCGCGATGGAGGAGGCGACCGGCGAGGATCTCTCGCAATTCCGCCTCTGGTATCGCCAGTCGGGGACGCCGCGGGTCAAGGCCAGCCTGCGCCACGATCCGGCCAGCGAACGCGCCCATCTCACGCTCGAACAGACCATACCGCCGACGCCGGGCCAGCCCGACAAGCAACCGATGCCGATCCCCTTGCGCATTGCCCTGTTCGGGGAGCGCAGTGGCGGGATGTTCGGTGAGGAGCAGCTTGTATTGCTCGGCGAAAATCATCGCGAAGTGGTGTTCGACGGCATTAGCGAACGTCCGATCCTTTCGATCAACCGCGGTTTTTCGGCGCCGGTCACGGTCGATTCGGATCGTTCGGCCGCCGATCTCGCCTTCCTGTCGGCACATGACGACGATCCTTTTGCGCGCTATGAGGCGATGCAGCAGCTGATGGTCGATACGATGGTCGCTGCGATATCGACCGGGAAGGCCGATCATCGCCCCGTGATCGATGCGATCCGGCGCACGCTCACCGATCCGGCGCTCGACGCGGCGTTCATCGGCGAAGCGGTCTTGCTGCCGTCCGAGGCATTTGTCGGCGATCAGATGCTGGTGGTCGATCCGCAGGCGATCCACGATGCGCGCGAGGCGTTGCGCCACGATATCGGCGTCGGGATGGAGCAGGCATGGCGCGATGCCTATGATCGTTGCCGCGCCAACCGGTTCGAGCATACGCCCCAGGCCAAGGGCAGCCGGCGCCTGCGCACGATCGCCTTGGGCTATCTGATCGCGAGCGGGGCCAGTGATGGCGCGAGCCTGGCCAAGGCCCAGTTCGACGATGCCGACAACATGACCGATCGGCAGGGCGCCCTGGGACTGCTCACGAACATTGCGGTACCGGAGACCGATGCCGCGCTGGCGGTGTTCTACAACCGATATCGCGACAATGGGCTGGTGCTCGATAAATGGTTCACTGCGCAGGCGCTGTCGGCGCGGGCGGATACGATGGATCGGGTCGAGGAACTCGCCCGCCATCCCGATTTCACCCTGACCAATCCGAACCGGCTACGCTCGCTGGTCGGTGCACTGTCGGCGAACCAGTTCATCTTCCACGACCGCTCAGGCCGTGGCTATCGCTTCCTCGCCGATATGGTGATGCAGATCGACGCGCTCAATCCGCAGACGGCGGCCAAGCTCGTGCCGCCGTTGGGCCGCTGGCGCCGGTTCGGCGAGGATCGGGCGACCTTGATGCGGACCGAACTCGAACGGATATTGGCGCGCCCGAACCTGTCGAAGGATGTGTTCGAACAGGTTTCGAAGAGCCTGGGGTGATAGAAGAGCTCAAGCCCCTCCTCTTCAGGGGTGGGGTTGGGGTGAGGCCTCACCTCCCAATCAGGGCTGGTCTCGATGAGATGCGGGTGCCCCACCCCCAACCCCTCCCCTGAAAGGGAGGGGTTTTTTACTTGCCCACCCAGTCCGCCACGTCGTTGGCCACTGCGTTGCTCGCCCGGTTCAACGCCGCGACGACGCTGTCGGGCTGTTCAGAGGCCGTCGGCACGCTTGCCTCGAAGCGGCGCGTCCGGATCTCGCCCGATCCCGATTTCGACAGGGTCGCATCGTAAACCACCACCACCTTGCCCTGCCCGCCGACCAGCTGGAAAGCCGAGATCGTGCCGGCCAGTCTGGTATCGGGATTGATCGCGGCGTTTTTCGCATCGGGAACGAAGCGTCCGGTTCTGGCTTCGATCGTTTCCGCGAGCAGATCGCGGAACAGATGCGTCGGAATATCGGACCACATCGCCTTCGGAAGATAGGCGAAGGCATTGCCGGGCGCTGCGACCGCGATCCGCTGGTTACGCAAAGCCGCGATGGTTACCGGTATGGCGACGCTGATCGCGGTCTTGTCCTGCGCGACACGCGTCTCGCTCGCCGGCAGCTTTGCATCCGACGACAGGCTCATCAGCTGCGCCGGTGGTTTCTCGCCAAAGCTGATGCAGCCCGAAAGCGGGGCGACTAAAGCGACGGCGATCAGCGGTGACAGGCGGCGAAACATCATGAGCCTCAATTCTTTGGCTTATAGTCGGGGAGCTTCGATCCGCCGACCAGCGCGCCGGCGCCGCCGCGATCGAGCTTTGTCGAAATCGCATTCAGCGAATCGGACATATCGGCGAGGTTGCGCACGAGCTGGTTCACCTCGGGTACGGTCTGCGACGAAAACGCCTTCAGCCCCGGCCGCGCATCGGTGATCGCGCCGTCGAGCGATTCCATCGTGTGGCGTGCAGCCTCGGTAGCCTTGTTGAGGTTGGCCATCGCCGGCCGGACATCGCTGGCGACGACTCCGTTGGTGCTTTCGGCGAGCGTGCCGATCTTCTGCGCGGCCTCGCCGACCTGCTGAACGGCGGTCTTGATTTGGGCAAGCGCGGCAGCGATTTCTGGGCCGCGATCGGCGAGCGATCCCGTCAACCTGTCGACATGGGCAAGAATCCCGCCGATCGATTTCTGGTTCTTGTCGTTGAGCAACTCGGTCAGCCGCTCGGTCAGCGTTGATATCCGCTGGAGCAATTCGGGTGCCGAACTCAGCAACTCCCCGAGCGCGCCCGGTTTGGTAGGAATAACGGGCTCGCCATAGGGCCCCACTTCGGTGATTGGCGGAGCACCCTTGATGGCGCCATCGAGGTTGATCTGGCTGACCCCGGTGAAACCGACTCCCGCGATCGTCGCTGTGGTGCCTTGCAGGATCGGTGTGTCCTGCTGCACCGCAATGCGTACGCGGACGAATTCGGGGCTGTCGGGCAACAGCTGAATCCGGTCGATCTTGCCCACGGGGACGCCGGCGAAGGTCACCGCCGATCCCTTGGCGAGACCTTCGACCGATGTCTTGAAGAAGATGTCATATTTCTTCTCGGCAGATCCGGTGAAACCCGCCAGCCAGACGATGAAGACCAGTAGCGCGAGCAGCAGGCCGAGCACGACGCCGCCGACGAGCACATGGTTGGACCGGGTTTCCATCAGTTTCTCATGCCCCGTTCGTGCCTTCTGCCCTGGCGGCGCTGTTCGCCGCACCCCGCCCGCGCGGTCCGTTGAAATATTCCTGGATCCACGGGTGATCCAACGCCAATAGTTCCGCTATCGTTCCAACCGCAATGATGTGCTTGTCGGCGATCACCGCAACCCTGTCGCAGATCGCGTAGAGCGTATCGAGATCGTGGGTGATCAGGAAGACCGTCAGATCCATCGTCTGGCGCAGCGAACGGATCAGTTCGTCGAACGCCGCGGCGCTGATCGGGTCGAGCCCAGCGGTCGGTTCGTCGAGAAACAGCAATTGTGGATCGAGCGCGAGCGCCCGCGCCAGCCCGGCACGCTTGCGCATGCCGCCGGACAATTCGCTCGGATATTTCGGCCCGGCCTCGGCGGGCAGACCCGTCATCGCCACCTTATAAGCCGCGATCTCGTCAAGCAGCTGGGGATCGAGATCGGGGAAATATTCGCGGATCGGCACCTGCACATTTTCGGCAACCGTGAGCGTCGAAAACAACGCGCCGTTCTGGAACAATACACCCCAGCGCTGGCGGACGCGTTTGGCTTCATATTCCTCGCGCCCGATCATCGACTCGCCAAACACGTCGACAACGCCGGCGGTCGGGGCCTGCAGCCCGATGATCGATCGCATCAGCACCGATTTTCCGGTGCCCGATCCGCCGACGACGCCCAATATTTCACCGCGGCTGACATCCAGATCGATGCCATCATGAACCACCTGATCACCGAAGCTGTTCTTCAGCCCCGCGACATGGACGACGATATCGCCTTTTGCTTCTGGCGTGTCGTTCATATCCACCCGATCGAACTGAAGAAGACCGCAAACACCGCATCAAGGACAATCACCAGGAAGATCGCCTGGACCACCGACGCAGTCGTGCGCAGGCCGACTTCCTCGGCATTCCCCTTCACCTGCATCCCCTGATAGCAGCCGGAAATAGCGATGATTACGCCGAACACCGGCGCCTTGATGAGGCCGACCCATAAATCGGTCAAAGGGACCACTTCGCGGATCCGCTGGACGAAGGTAACCGGAGGAATGCCGAGATCGATCCAGCAGAAGATGCCGCCACCCACGATCGCGACGATCGCGGCGTAGAAGCCAAGCAGGGGCATCAGCAGGATGGTCGACAATACTCGCGGCAGGATCAGCGCCTCCATCGGCGACACGCCGATGATGCGCATAGCGTCGACTTCTTCGGCCAGTTTCATCGATCCCAGCTGGGCGGCAAACGCGCTGCCCGAACGACCGGCGACCATGATCGCGGTCATCAGCACGCCAAGCTCGCGAATCGTGATCCGGCCGATCAGGTTGATCGCGAACACCTCTGCGCCGAACTGGCGGAGCTGAACGGCGCCCTGCTGGGCGATGACGATGCCGATCAGGAAGCTCATCAGCCCGACGATGGCCAGCGCCTGGACCCCCACCACTTCGAACTGCCGCGCCATCGCGTTGCCGCGGAACCGGCGGGGATGAAGGGCCAGCCCTGCCGCCCCGATCAGGGTTGCGCCGAAAAAGCCCAGCAGGCCGTATAAGGAGCTTGCGGCGGCGACCGTCCCCTGACCCATTTCGTCGAGCACGCGGAAAAATGCGGGCCGGGAATCAGGACGAATCTTTAATGGGCGGTCGGCGGCCGCTACCTGTTCGAGCAGGTGGCCGAAATTATCGTTGGCGCCATCGACGGGAATATCCTGATCGCGCACGACGCGATGAATTAGCCAGGCGCCAACCGTATCCATCCGCCCGACCTGGCTCAGATCGATCCTGGCGGGCTTTTCGGACAGCGATTCGAGCCGTTGCGACAGGTCACCAAGCCGCGCCAGGATCATGTCCCCGGTGAAGATCAGCGTTCCTTCATCGAACTGAAAGTCGGCGGGCGCGTTCATGCCCGACAGGATTGATCGATTAGGGCGGGATCGGCAAGCATCCGAAATGAAATTCCCGCCTTCGCCGAAGGTTCCCTATAGAGTTGCACCATGATTGAACTCGCTATCTACGATATGGACCGCACCATCACGCGGACAGGGACCTTTACCCCCTTCATGCTGCACGCTGCGGGCCGGCTGGCCCCATGGAGGCTGATCTTCGCGCCGGCAGCGGCAGCGGTGGCGCTGGCTTATGTGGCGAAGCTGATCGAACGCAAGACGGTCAAGGAGACGAACCAGCGGCTGATGGTGGGGCATCGCGTAACGCCTGCGCGGTTCCGCGAAGCCGCCGAAACCTTTGCCGATCGCACGTTACGGTTCAACGTTCACCCCGGTGCGCTCGACGCGATTGCCACGGATCGCGCGGCCGGCCGCCGGCTGGTGATGGCGACCGCCTCGTCACGCCTCTATGTCGAATCGATTGCGGCGCGGCTGGGCTTCGACGACGTCATCGCGACAAATGGCATCCAGGGGCTCGATGAATATGTCAGCCCGAAGATCGACGGTGAGAATTGTTACGGGCCGGCGAAGCTGCGGATGATCAAAGCGTGGATGGCAGCCGAGGGACTGGAGCGCACCGATTGCCATATCCGCTTCTATTCGGATCATGCGTCGGACGTGCCGGTGTTCGAATGGGCGGATGTACCCCTGCCGGTCAACGCCCACGCAAAGCTGCGGCGAATCGCGAAGGCGCGCGGCTGGCCCCTGCAGAACTGGGGAATCTGAAGGGCGTCAGCCCTTGATGTCGCTCGCGTCGGCGGAAGCGGTTTTGGCGTTGCTGTTGTAGATGAAGCCGTTGACCGGATAGGCCTTGTTGCCGACCTTGCCGATCGGCGCGAACCAGACTTTGACTTCGCTCCAGTCGTTCCGGGCGGAGGCATCGACGACGGTGACGTCGCGTTCGATCTTGCCGCGTGCGCCGTTGATGATCGACCAGTTGGCATGGGTCACCTTGATCACGCGATCGCTGACGACCTGGCTGACGGTCGCGACATGGCCGGACCGCATCGAACCGATCGCCTTGAACACCAGCACTGATCCGATTTCCGGGGTGTTGCCGCGCAGATATTTGCCGACGGCCTGGTTCCACCAGCTCGCGGCGGCGCCGAACAACTGGATGCCGGAGATCATACGGGCATAAGGCGCGCACTGCAGGCCTTGGGCGGAAACGGCGGCGGGGCTTGCGGCCATGCAGGCAAGCAGCATGGAACCAAGTATCGCGCGCATCGTTTTCGTCATGTGGTAAGCCCCGCCCGAAATCCGTGAATATGTGACTGGCATCACATCGGGGGGGAGGGAATAGCGATAGGTTAACAGAATTGCTGCAATGCGACGAACGGGTTTCGTCGCACGACGGACGATGACTTATCCACAGGCGACGCTGTCGAAGCAGATCGGCTCGCCGATTGCTGCGTTCGATAATGCGCCATCCCACATCACCCGATTTCCCCGAATCACCGTTCCAATAGGCTTGCCGGTGATCGACATGCCGGTGAACGGGGACCAGCCGCATTTCGATGCCAGCCAGCTATCGTCGATCGTCCATCGCGCCTTCCGGTCGACGATCGAGAAGTCGGCGTCATAGCCGAGCGCGATCCGCCCCTTGGTGCGCAGCCCGAACACACGTTGCGGACCGGCAGAGGTCAGTTCGATCAGATGCTGCAAGGTCAGCCGCCCCTCGGCGACATGGTTGAGCATCAGCGGCAGCAGCGTCTGCACGCCGGGCATGCCGCTCGGGCTGGCCGGATAGGTTTTTGCCTTCTCATCGCGCAGGTGCGGGGCGTGATCCGATCCCAGCACGTCGGGTACGCCCTGGCGCAGATAATCCCACAGTCCGTCGCGATGCGCGCCTGATCGGATCGGCGGATTCATCTGGGCGAAGGTGCCGAGCCGTGGATAGGCTTCCTCGCCGGCGAGCGTCAGATGCTGCGGGGTCACCTCGCAGGTCGCGATATCCTTGTTCTGCGCGATCAGCGCCAGTTCGGCCGGCGTGGTGATGTGGAGGATGTGGATGCGGCGTCCGGCCGCGCGCGCCAGCCGCAGGATCCGGGTGGTCGCGAGCAGCGCGCTTTCGTCGTCGCGCCACACCGGATGACTCGACGGATCGCCTTCGATCCGGAAACCCGCGCGCGCCTGCATCCGCGGTTCATCCTCGGCATGGATCGCCACCCGCCGCCGGCCGGAGGCGAGCACGCGCGCCAAAGGTTCGTCCTCGGCCACCAGCAGGTCGCCGGTCGATGCGCCCATGAAGATCTTCACGCCGGCGGTGCCGGGGATCATTTCGAGCTCGGCCAGATGATCGGCATTGGCGGCGGTCGCGCCGACATAGAAGGCATGATCGCACCACATCCGGTTCTTCGCGCGGGCGAGCTTGTCGGCGACGGCTTCGGCCGAATCGGTGTTGGGCTTGGTGTTCGGCATCTCGAACACTGCGGTCACGCCGCCAAGCACCGCCGCGCGGCTGCCCGATTCGAGATCTTCCTTCGGTTCGAGCCCGGGCTCGCGGAAATGGACCTGGCTGTCGATCACGCCGGGCAGGATATCGAGCCCGGTACAGTCGATCGTCTCGCCGGCATCGCCGGCTATGCCGATCCCGGCGATCTTGCCGTCGGTCACGCCGACGTTGGCCGCAACGGGGCCGCCCACCGTCCAGACGGTGCCGTTCTTCAGGATCAGATCATAAGTGGGCATGGCGGCTTTCCTTTTGTCTGTCGGCTTCCTACCTTCGCGCCATGGCTGACACCACCCTTATAGACCGCGCCGTCGTTCGATTGTCGGGCGCCGGCGTGCGCGACTTCGTGCAGGGCCTCGTGACCAACGACGTGCTGGGCGAACTGCCGGTATGGGCAGGGCTGCTGACGCCGCAGGGCAAGGCTCTGTTCGATTTCATCGTCTGGGCCGATGGTGACGATCTGCTTATCGATTGCGAGGCCGAACAGGCCGATGCTCTGGCCCGCCGGCTGTCGCTCTATCGGCTGCGCAAACCGATCGGGATCGTGCGCGATCCGGCGCTTGGCGTGCATTGGTCGATTGCTGCTGGCCAGGGCGTGCCCGATCCGCGGCTTGAGGCGCTCGGCCACCGCTGGATTGCGCCGCCAGATGGGCCGGCCGCAGGCTGGCTGGCGCACCGTCTGTCGCTCGGCGTACCCGAAGGGGTCGCCGAACTCGGATCGGACAAGACCTTGTGGCTGGAAACCAACGCCGATCTGCTGGGCGGCGTGAGCTTTTCGAAGGGCTGTTATGTCGGGCAGGAAAATACCGCGCGAATGAACTGGCGCAACAAGGTCAATCGGCGCCTGGTGGTGGTCCGGGCGACCGAGCCCACCGATCGCACCCGCGCCATCTACGCCGACCTGGCGCTTGCGGTTGAGCACCGCCGGGTCGACGCGTTGGGAGACGCGATCGTGCCGGGCTGGCTGGCGGAGGGGCTGGTCGCGGACGTGGAGTAGATTTCGGCCGCCATGGCGGCCGCAGTTGATCCCGAAGGCCGCTTGGAAGGCCTAGAGTCGAATTGCGGCGGCGCGCGATTTCATGTCCTGAACATAGGCGTTGAAAAACTCGCCGTCAGCTGTTCGGTTGCGCCAGGTACGCTCGTTGTCGCTCAGGACGAACTGGATGGTATGCGCATGATCGGGCGAGATTCCGGGATCGCTCCCGGTAGGGCCATGATTGAATATGACCTTATAGACAATGTCGCACTTTCCAGTGGGATTCGCGTTCATCTGCCATTGTTCGGCGATATTCGCATCGCATTTTGACTGAGCCGCGCTGTAAGACCCAACTCTTCTGAAATATTGACCGTCATCGAATACAAAATAATAATCGCCTAAATCGTAGTTCGTCCCGTAAACTCTCGCTCCTTTTTCCGGGTTTCCGCGGACCTTGGAGGAAATTTGATTGAGTATGTCGGAAATGCGCGGTTCGTCCGCGGGGTTGTTGTGGTAATATACCAGCCTGCGAACTCCGATGACCTGCGAACCGGAGGCCGGGGCACTGAAGTAAACGATGACGGTATCTTGGATCGGTGAATTCCCCGTCCCCATCCGATCCATCGAAAGGCTGATATCGCTCACATATGCGGATTCTTTGGGAGCGATCGTACCGGTGGAATCCTGATATATCGTCATGCGTTCTTGCGGAGGATATTTGACCCGGAACTTCGCCAACTTCGCCCTTGCTTCCAGGAGTGTATCGCCAAGCTCGATTCCGAGAATATCTACCTTCGCGTCCGGTGGCAGGTTCGCCCTCTTCGGCATGTTAAGCGTCTGTCGCCATTGAAAAACCGGAGCTCCGGGACCGGCACGGCCCGCGCCGGGGAACGCCAGCACGGAAAGCGCAAATCCTGCGGCCAGTGCGTACCGGTTCATACAGTGCCCTTCTACTGTTCAAGCGCGACAACTACGATAGTTTCCGGAGAATATTCCAGATCGTTCGACAGAGTAATATCGATCCAATGGCTGATGCAATTCAAGAATCACGGACGACTTATACTATTTCTGAAACGGCCGACCGTCGGGTCGCGCTCACTTGTTCCCGATCCGGCGGACAGCAAATCAAGCCTCGGATCCTCGCGCTAGCCGATCTTCGAGATCAGTGCCTGCGCGGCTGCGGGGGCGCGCTCCTTCGCGCCGTTAATCATGAACAGGAATATCTCGCGCGATTCCGCTGCTGCCGCCTTCGGGCCGAGATAATCGAAGCCCTCCGGCGCATGGCCTGCCCGCCAGCTCCGCACCGCATCTGCCCAGCGATCGAGTGCGGCGTCGTCATAGCCGGTCGGGATATCGGGCTGCGCATCCTGCAACCGCGCATAAACGAAGTCGGCCGACAGATCGGCGATCGTCGGATAGCCGGCATGATCGGCGAACACGATCGCGACTTTATGCTGGCGCGCCAGTTCGACGAACTCGGCGCAGACGAAGCTCTCGTGCCGCACCTCGATGGCGTGGCGCAGCGCGATACCGCCCTGCTTGGCCGGCAGTAGCGACAGGAAGGCGCCGAAATCGTCGGGATCGAAGCGCTTGGTGGGCATGAATTGCCACAATATCGGACCCAGCTTGTCGCCCAGTTCGGTCAGGCCCTGCGCCAGAAACTTGCCGATCGATTCGCCAGCTTCGCCCAGCACCTTGCGATTGGTGCAGAATCGCGAGGCCTTGACCGAGAAGACGAAGCCGTCCGGCACCGCTTTCGCCCATTTGGCGAAGCTGTCGGCGCTTTGCGTGCGATAATAGGTGCCGTTGATCTCGATCGCGGTGACATGGGTGGCCGCAAATTCGAGTTCGCGCGCCTGCGGCAGGCTCTTTGGATAGAAATTGTCGCGCCACGGCTCATAGGTCCAGCCGCCGATGCCGATGTGAACGCCTGACCCGCTCATATCCCCTCTCCGTCAGAAGCTTGCGCCGTCGACCTTCGCGATTTCCAGAGCGTCGAGATCGATCGTTTCCACGCAGCGCAGGTTCACGGCATACATGCGCGAGCCGTTCGGCCCCTTTCCGTGTGCGAACGCCTCGGTGCCGCAGGTCGTGCAAAACTGGTGCTCGATATTATGCCGGTTGAACAAATAGGTCGCCAGATTGCCCTGCCCCTTGTCGAGGGTGAATTGCTCCGGCGCGAAAAAGGTGAGCAGAAAGCCCTTTCGGCGGCAATGCGAGCAGTTGCACGACATGGCCTTGCTTGGCGGATCTGCATCGATCGTGAATGCGACCGCCCCGCAATGGCAACTACCGGAAAATGGCATGGGCCGGTCCTTCGAGAATATTCGCCAGATCTGTTCCTTTTATGTTCAATTCCGGGCCATGCAAGCATCGATCGGCAGGATGAGGCGCGATCAAATTGCGGATCGGCACCCGTCCATTCTATAGCGACGCGGGGCAAGGCAGGATCGGTGCATGGGTGATAGCGTAAAACTGCACGAAAGCTGGAAAGCGCCGCTCGCGGGCGAGTTCGCCAGCCCGTATATGGCGGCGCTCAGAAATTTCCTGCTGACCGAGAAGGCGGCGGGCAAAAGGATTTTTCCGGCCGGCAGCGAGTGGTTTCGGTCGCTCGATCTGACGCCGCTGGACAAGGTGCGGGTCGTGATCCTCGGGCAGGACCCTTATCATGGCCCGGGCCAGGCGCATGGCCTGTGCTTCAGCGTGCGCCCCGGCGTGCCGCCGCCGCCGTCGCTGGTCAACATCTACAAGGAATTGCACAGCGATCTGGGGTTGCCGCGGCCGACGCACGGTTTTCTCGAACATTGGGCGCGCCAGGGCGTGCTGCTGCTCAATAGCGTGCTGACGGTCGAGCAGAGCCTGGCGGCCTCGCACCGCGACAAGGGGTGGGAACGGTTTACCGATGCGGTGATCGCCGAGATCAATCGCAAGGCCGATCCGGTCGTCTTTTTGCTGTGGGGCAGCTATGCGCAGAAGAAGGCCGCGAAGGTCGACAGCATCGATCGCGGCGGCCATCATCTGGTACTCAAGGCGCCGCATCCGTCGCCCTTGTCCGCGCATAACGGCTTTTTCGGCTGCCGCCATTTTTCCAAGACCAACGATTTTCTGACGGCCAGGGGCCTGCCGCCGATCGATTGGACATTACCGGCCATCGCCCCACAGGATAGCAACAACCCCCATGTCTCATAAATATGTGTTGACCCTGTCATGCCCCGATCGGCCCGGGCTGGTTGCGGCTGTTGCCGGATTTCTTGCCGAAAACGACGGGAATATCGTCGATTCGCAGCAGTATAACGATGCCGGAAGCGGGCAGTTCTTCATGCGGATCGGGTTCGATCTGATCGAACCGGCGATCGGCCTGGAGGCGGTGAGGACGCGCTTCGAGCCGCTGGCCGCGCGGTATGCGATGACGTGGCAGATGCGCGATACGGCCGAGCGCCGGCGCGTCGCCTTGCTGGTGTCGCGCTTCGATCATTGCCTTGCCGATCTGCTCTATCGGATGCGGATCGGCGAGCTGCCGATGGACGTGGTGGCGATCATCTCGAATCACCCGCGCGAGGCGCTGACCCACAGCGCGATCGGCGATATTCCGTTTCACCATCTGCCGGTCACGAAGGAAACGAAGCCGCAACAGGAGGCCGCGATCAAGCGGATCATCGCCGCGTCCGGCGCCGAACTGGTCGTGCTCGCGCGCTATATGCAGATATTGTCCGACGATCTCGCCGGTTGGCTGTCGGGGCGCTGCATCAATATCCACCACAGCTTTCTGCCGGGCTTCAAGGGGGCCAAGCCCTATCACCAGGCGCATGATCGCGGGGTCAAGATGATCGGCGCGACGGCCCATTATGTGACGGCCGATCTCGATGAGGGGCCGATCATCCATCAGGATGTCGAGCCGATCAGCCATGCAGACACGCCCGACGATCTGGTGCGCAAGGGCCGCGACATCGAACGCCGCGTGCTGGCCGGCGCCGTCCAGTTTCATCTTGAGGATCGGGTGCTGCTGAACGGTGCGAAGACGGTGGTGTTCAAGACCTGATCGACGGCGCGGCCTTGTCATCGGACTGTATCAGCACGATATGGCACCTGTGAACCTGATATCGATCCTCATCGGCCTCGTCGCCTTGCCCTGCGCGTTGGTGGCGTTCGTGCCGCTGCTGGGCTGGATGTACTGGTTCGTCATCCCTGTCGCCATGCTTGGCCTGGCTTTTGGCGTGTTGTCGAACAGCACCGGCGGTCGCAACCTCAATCTGGTCGTGATCGTGGTCGGCGTGTTTCGCCTTATGATCGGGCACGGCATATTCTGAGCGGGCGACCGTGATGCACAGCGGCGCATCACGTGCGACCAGATCGAACGATCAGCGTGGCGATCACGACCACAATGGCCAAAACCGGCCGAAATCCGACAAAATTCTACCCGAATAGCAAAGAACATAGCCGCCTGGTGGCGACATGGTGTGTATTCGTGACATTCAGGAACAACGTTTTCTGCAATGGATTGCAGTAATGTTTGAACTTGCCCGCAAATTTGATGGCTTTCTGCCAAATTTGAATCGGAATGCCTCATCACCTTGGACATTATAGGCGAGATTTAGACTTTCTTAAGTCTTTCCTCTTATCAAGCGCCAGACTCGATCTGTTTTCTGGTCAACAGTTGCTTCCCTGTAATGGCTCCCCGGTAGAAGGTGAGGTGCGGAACGCGGATGATCGACATTCCTGGCATTCTTGTCGGTCTCGCGGGCCTTTTTGCTGTCGTTGCGGCGGTGTTGTGGGCATTTCCGTCGCTCATCGACGACATCGAGATCGCGGTGCTTCCGTCGCGTGGGGAACTGATCGCGGGTACGACGATGCTCTGCACGCTCATGATATTCGGCGCGGCGACGCTGACGATGGGGAAAACGTCGACCCATTCGCAAGAGGCCGGCAAACATTCTCCCGCTGCGGGAGCCCATCCCTTGTCATGGCTGTCAGCGTCGCGATCGAGCGACGATCCCGCCGCGGCCGCCATGGAACAGAAGATGGCGGAGAATGAGAAGAAGGATGTGACGACGCTCGGCACCGTGCTGTCGGTGACGCAGAAATGCCGGGCAACGACTGGCAATGTTGCCGAGTTGCTGCAGCAGGGCCGACCGGACGCGTCGCTCGTCCAGCATATCGCCAGTCAGGCAAGCCGGAATTGCCAGTCTGACCGCCAGAGCCTGTCCGCCTTGTTCATGCCGCAACTGGCCAGCGAAATCTGCGGCAAGGTGATATCGGCCAACGAATCGCTCGATCGGGCGGCATTGAATGCGGCGAACGACGTTGCGCGTCTCGGCGGCGGTCAGGTTGCCGGCTTCCTGCAATCCATAAGCGATGCCGAATCGAACTGTGGACTGGCACTCAAGTCCTGACGGCGCCGATCAAACCCGAAAAGCTCAGCCCGCCAGACTGGCGAGCACCTCCCTCAAAGACGCCACCGCGCCGAACACCCCGCCCTGCATCGTCACCATCCGGAGCGCCGCCTCATGATTGGCGGGATCGGTCGCGCCGCAACAATCGCCGACGATCAGGCATTCGAATCCGCGATCATTGGCCTCGCGCATCGTCGTGCTCACGCAGACGTCGGTGGTGATGCCGGTCAGGATCAGGTTGCGGATGCCGCGGGTGCGCAGGATCAGTTCGAGGTCGGTTGCGCAGAACGATCCCTTGCCGGGTTTGTCGATGATCACCTCGCCGGGTAGCGGCGCCAGATCGGGGATGATGTCCCAGCCGGGTTCGCCGCGCACCAGGATCCGCCCGCACGGCCCCGGATCGCCGATGCCGGCACCGATCCGGCGCGATCGCCAGCGCTTGTTGGCGGGCAGGTCGCTCAGATCGGGCCGATGCCCCTCGCGCGTATGGATGACGGGGTAGCCGCCCGCGCGCATCGCCGCCAGCAGCCGCCGGATCGGCTCGATCGGCGCGCGGGTGAGCGCCAGGTCATAGCCCATCGTATCGACATAGCCTCCCACCCCGCAAAAGTCGGTCTGCATGTCGATGATGATCAGCGCGGTATCGGCCGGATCGGGCGGCCCGTCATAGGGCCAGTGATAAGGTGCCGAACTGACCTGTCTTGCCGCCATCGCTTTTCCCCCCGCGATCGTCTTGCACCGCAGCATAAGGTGCGAATCGGGCGAGATGAAAGGGGGTTTTCGACGTATATCCGTGATTGCATCCGGGACTCAAAACCAACCCGCAATGTCCCGTCAATCCCGGCGAAAGAAGTGAGGGGCTCGTATATTTACCACTGGCCTTCCCTTTCCGAGGCAACGCTTGCCCGAGCCATCCGCCTCATCAAGGCGACCTTCCGTGATGATATACTTGGAGGTCTCCCAATCGCGGAGGCCCAAGTCATGGCGATCTTTCTCGACATGGACCTGTCGATCCTGGGCGCGTCCGAGGCTGCGTTCGACGCCTACGAAGCTGGCGTTCGCCACGAATATCGCGACGTGCCTGACGCGGCCTTGCGTGCGGGCCGCTCGCAGATACTGCAGAGCGTTCTCGCGCGGGATCGCCTTTACATGTCGGCGTGGGGCCGGAACCGCTTCGAGGCGAAAGCTCGGAAGAACCTTCAGCGCTCGATGGCGGCGTTGGCGTAGATGGATCCGGCCCCCGCGGATTACTCCGCCGCAGCCGGCAGGTAAATCTCGCTCCCCTTCGCCTTGAACACCTCGCTCATCGCCTTCATGCCTTCTTCGGCGGCAATGAAGCTGTCGGCCGGGGCGTTCTGCTTGGAGGCAAACTCCCGCACTTCCTGCGTAATCTTCATCGAGCAGAATTTCGGCCCGCACATCGAACAGAAATGCGCTACCTTGGCGCCCTCGGCCGGCAAGGTCTGGTCGTGATATTGCTCGGCGGTGTCGGGATCGAGCGACAGGTTGAACTGGTCGCGCCAGCGGAATTCGAAGCGGGCGCGGCTGAGGGCATCGTCGCGGAGTTTCGCGGCGGGGTGGCCCTTGGCGAGATCGGCGGCGTGGGCGGCGAGCTTGTAGGTGACGACGCCGACTTTCACGTCGTCGCGATCGGGCAGACCCAGATGCTCCTTCGGCGTCACGTAGCAGAGCATCGCGGTGCCGAACCAGCCGATCATCGCCGCACCGATCGCCGAGGTGATATGATCGTAACCCGGCGCGATATCGGTGGTGAGCGGCCCCAAGGTGTAGAAGGGGGCCTCGCCGCACGCCTTGAGCTGCTTGTCCATGTTCGCCTTGATCTTGTGCATCGGCACATGGCCGGGGCCTTCGATCATCACCTGCACGTCATGCTTCCACGCGATTTGCGTCAGTTCGCCCAAAGTCGCGAGTTCGCTGAACTGGGCTTCGTCATTGGCGTCGGCGATCGAACCGGGGCGCAGGCCGTCGCCCAGCGAGAAAGCGACGTCATAGGCCTTCATGATCTCGCAGATTTCCTCGAAGCGCTCGTAGAGGAAGCTCTCCTTATGATGCGCGAGGCACCATTTCGCCATGATCGATCCGCCGCGGCTGACGATGCCGGTGACCCTCTTGGCGGTCATCGGGATATAAGGCAGCCGCACGCCGGCATGGATCGTGAAATAATCGACGCCCTGCTCGGCTTGCTCGATCAAGGTATCGCGGAAGATTTCCCAGGTCAGGTCTTCGGCGACGCCGTTGACCTTCTCGAGCGCCTGATAGATCGGCACCGTGCCGATCGGCACCGGCGAATTGCGCATGATCCATTCGCGGGTGTCGTGGATGTTGCGGCCGGTGCTGAGGTCCATCACCGTGTCCGCGCCCCAGCGGATCGACCAGACCAGCTTGTCGACCTCGTTCGCGACATCGGAGGCGACCGCACTATTGCCGATATTGGCGTTGATCTTGACCAGGAAGTTGCGGCCGATCGCCATCGGCTCGGCTTCGGGATGGTTGATGTTCGACGGGATGATCGCCCGGCCGCGCGCGACTTCCTGCCGCACGAATTCGGCGGTGACGAAATCGGGGATCTCGGCGCCGAAATCCTCGCCGTCGCGGATCAATTTGTCCTTGAGTGCGGCGCGGCCGACATTTTCGCGGATCGCGACATATTCCATCTCGGGGGTGATGATGCCGCGGCGGGCATAATGCATCTGGCTGACATTCTGGCCGGCCTTGGCGCGCAGCGGGCGCTTGACCACGTTCGGGAACGGCGTGACGCCGCCCGAGCGGTCCGGGCCCTTCAGGCCATTATCCTCGGGCTTCACGCCGCGACCGTCATAGTCCTCGACGTCGCCTCGGCCCAGGATCCACTGCTGGCGGAGCTGAGGCAGCCCGGTCATGATGTCGATCTTCGCTTTGGCGTCGGTATAGGGCCCCGAACAGTCATAGACGCGCAACGGCGGTTCGCCGCAGGAGGGCTCGAGCGCGATCTCGCGCATCGCCACCCGGATCGGCTTGCCGGTGCAATCGATCGGCCCCTCGACATGGATCTTGCGCGATCCACGGATCGGTCCGGTCGTGACCTTCATCTCAGTACGGGCGGGGATATCGGCCATGCTCTCACTCCTATAGTTCGGAGGGTGTGAGGGGGCTTGCCCACCAGTTTCCAGAACCGGCTGCTTTACCCGCTCCCTCCGCCGGTACGATCCGGATCAGGTTCAGCGGGTCGCGGGCATTTCAGCACCGCCTCTCAGCCATCGGCTCCCCGGGGATGGGGCATATGTAGCGGGGGATCCGAGGAGAGGGAAGGCCCTGTGAGGCGCGAACGCGTGCTCGCCTCCTTTAGGGGGCGAGGGCTTTTGTGCGCAAACCACACTGCCGATTCCGCAACTTCGCAAATTAGCCTAATGCCCATTATGACTGGCGCCCTGCCGACGCGCGGCTATATTCGCCGGATGACCCCGACAGGGACGTGCGATCTGGCGATTATCGGTGGCGGGCTGGCCGGCGGCCTGATCGCGTTGGCGGCGCAGCGCGCGCATCCGGATCGCCATATCCTGCTGATCGAGGCGCGACCGGCGCTGGGCGGCAATCATCTCTGGTCGTTCGCCGAAAGCGATATCGGCAAGGCCGATCGGGCCCTGCTCGCGCCGTTGATCAGCTTTGGATGGCGCAGCTACTCGATCGTCATGCCGTCCTGGCAGCGCGAGATCGCCGACCCGTTCTACAGTATCCGTTCGGACCGGTTCGATACGGCGCTCCGCCAGATAATGCCGGCCGGCGCGATTATTTGCGGTCGCTCGGCGGTATCGGTGACGCCGGTCTCGGTCGAACTCGACGACGGGCAGCATATCGATGCGGGGGGCGTGATCGATGCGCGCGGCGGCGCCGCTCTGGCGCTGCTCGATCCGGCATGGCGCAAATTCGTCGGCTATGAGCTGCAACTCGCCGGTCCGCACAGCGTGCGCCGCGCCCGACTGATCGAAATTGCCGATGGCGACAGCGACATACTCGGCTTCCAGACGATGTTGCCGCTGGAAGCCGACCGATTGTTCGTCGAGGATGTGCGCTACGAACCGGATCCGGGCCTGGACCTCGCCGAACATGCGCGGCGCATTTTCAATCTCGCCGCGAAGTTCGGCTGGCGGATCACCGATTCGGCGCGCGGCCACGCCGGGGTGATCCCGATCGTGATGGGCGGCGATTTTGAAGCCTATTGGCAATCGGGCGGAGACGGTGTCGCCAAGGCCGGTGTGCGCGCAGGGCTGTTTCATCCGGTCACCGGCGGTTCGCTCGGGGATGCTGTGCGGGTCGCGCAGCTGGTGGCGTCGCTCGGCGATTGGTCGGGGCCGGCGCTGCACAAGGCGCTGCACGATCATGCCGCAAAGTGCTGGGCGCGGCGCGATTTCTACCGCCGTTTTGCCCGTCGGATGATGCGCGAGATGGCTCCGGGCGAGCAATATCGCTTGTTCGAGGCCTTATATAAAAGCGATACCGATGTTATCGGCCGGTTCCACGGCATGCGGCTCAGCCTGGTCGATCGGCTGGCGCTGAGCACCGGCGACGGGCCGATGCCATTGTCGGCGCTGTTGCCGGGCGGGGGCGGATAATCGATGCGAAACCTGTGCGTATTTTGCGGATCGAGCCGAGGTTTTTCGCCGATCCATGCCGATGCCGCGCAGGCGATGGGCGCGGCGCTGGCCGGGGCGGGGATCGGCCTTGTCTATGGCGGCGGTGCGGTGGGACTGATGGGGACCGTCGCGGACAGTGTGATGGCGGCCGGGGGCAAGGCGATCGGGGTGATACCGAAGGCGCTTGCCGACCTCGAAGTCGCGCATCGCGGACTCAGCGAACTGCACATCGTCGGATCAATGCATGAACGCAAGGCGATGATGGCCGATCGGTCGGATGGCTTCATCGCCATGGCCGGCGGCATCGGCACCTTGGAGGAGCTGTTCGAAATCTGGACCTGGGGCCAGCTCGGCGATCACCGCAAGCCGATCGCGATGCTCAATATCGAAGGCTTCTACGATCCGTTGCTCGCCTTCCTCGATGGTGTCGTGGCCGCGGGCTTCTTTCGGGCGCAGCACCGGGCGATGATCCTGGTCGATGATGCACCGCTGCCGTTGATCGCGAAGATGCGGGATTATGCGGCGCCGGATCTGGGGAAGTGGATCAAGCCGGCCGAGCGGTGACCGAAACCCCTCCCCGGAACGGGGAGGGGCGTATGTCCGCATCATGCCGGGGGCATGATGCGGAAGGAGCCGGCTGCGCAGCAGCCGTGGGCCGAAGGCGTGGTGGAGGGGCGGGCGCAACGCTCGAAGAAGCCCCTCCACCATCCTGCGGATGGTCCCCCACCCCTGGAAAGCCACAGGAGGAATTTAGAAACGTTCATCCGCGCGAAAGCTAGGCGCGCGCAAAAGCGCGTCCATGCGATCCAAACAGCATCGGCTGATCATGGCCCTGACAAAGTGCCTGCCCAATCTTGCGCTGATCGGCGCACTGGTCTTGTCCGCCTGCGCCACGGTCTCGCCCGAGGCGCGGGTGCGGACCAAGCTGATCGAGGCGGGGGTGAAACCGCGCGTGGCGGGCTGCATGGCGGAACGGATGGTCGATCGCCTGTCGCTCCCTCAGCTCAGGAAGCTCCAGTCGCTCGCCAATCTGCCCCGGCGGGCCAATGCGGATGATGGCGACATCAGTATCGACGAGGTGGCGCATCGCCTGCGGGCGCTCGATGACCCCGTCATCGTCTCGGTCGTGCTGCGCGCTGGCATCGGCTGCACGATCGCGAGCTGAACGGCATCCGCCGGAAGCGGGAAACGGCCTCCAAAAATTTCGCATCTTCGCTGCTGGTGCGAACATGGGGTTCCCAAGTCGCCACCATTATGCTTTAGCCCGGCGGATTTTTTCGGACTCGGGATCGGGCAATCATGAACATCCACGAATATCAGGCCAAGGAATTGCTGGCGAAGTTCGGTGTGGCGATACCGGCGGGCTTTGCCGCGCTGACGGTCGACGAAGCCGTCGCAGCGGCCGGCAAGCTGCCGGGACCGATCTATGTCGTTAAATCGCAGATTCATGCGGGCGGCCGCGGCAAGGGCAAGTTCAAGGAACTGCCGGCCGATGCCAAGGGCGGTGTCCGCCTCTCGAAGTCGATCGAGGAAGTTCGCGCCAACGCCACCGACATGCTGGGCAATACGCTGGTCACGATCCAGACCGGCGAAGCCGGCAAGCAGGTCAACCGGCTCTACATCACCGACGGCGCCGATATTAAGTCCGAATATTATCTGTCGATGCTCGTCGATCGCAAGACCGGCCGCATCGCGATGATCGTATCGACCGAGGGCGGCATGGACATCGAAGAGGTCGCGCATTCGACCCCGGAGAAGATCCGCACGATCACGATCGATCCGGCCGAAGGCTTCATGCCGCACCATGGCCGCGCGGTCGCTTTCGCGCTCAAGCTGTCGGGCGACCTCAACAAGCAGGCGGCGAAGCTTGCCGAGCAGCTCTATAACGCCTTCATCGCCACCGACATGGCGATGCTCGAGGTGAATCCGCTGGTCGAAACCACCGACGGCAAGATCCTGGTGCTCGATGCGAAGGTCAGCTTCGATCCGAACGCGCTCTATCGCCACCCCGATATCTTCGCGCTGCGCGACGAGAGCGAGGAGGATGCGAGCGAGATCGAGGCGTCCAAATATGATCTCGCCTACATCAAGCTCGACGGCAATATCGGCTGCATGGTCAACGGCGCCGGCCTTGCCATGGCAACGATGGACATCATCAAGCTCAACGGCGAATTCCCGGCCAACTTCCTCGATGTCGGCGGCGGCGCCGACAAGGCTAAGGTGACGGCGGCGTTCAAGCTGATCCTCAGCGATCCGGCGGTGAAGGGAATTCTCGTCAACATCTTCGGCGGCATCATGCGCTGCGACATCATCGCCGAGGGCATTGTCGCGGCCGCCAAGGAAGTGAATTTGACGGTGCCGCTGGTCGTCCGTCTCGAAGGTACCAACGTCCAACTGGGCAAGGATATCCTCGCCGGTTCCGGTTTGCCGATCGTTTCGGCCGACGATCTCGGCGACGCGGCGGTCAAGATTGTTGCCCAGGTGCGGCAAGCCGCCTGAGTTCATGCTTTTTGCGTCATTCCCTGCCGGGGCGTGAGCCCATAAGGGTCAGGTTCGAGGTTCTGGGTGCCGGCCGTGGCCGGCATGACGGTTTTGGAAGAGGAAAGCGAAGATGAAAATCCTCGTCCCCGTGAAGCGGGTGATCGATTATAATGTGAAGCCCCGGGTCAAGATGGACGGCACCGGCGTCGATCTGGCCAACGTCAAGATGTCGATGAACCCGTTCGACGAGATCGCGGTCGAAGAAGCGATCCGCCTGAAGGAAAAGGGCATCGCCACCGAGATCATCGCCGTATCGATCGGCGAGCAGAAGGCGCAGGAAACGCTGCGCACCGCGCTGGCGATGGGCGCGGATCGCGCGATCCTGATCGTCAGCCCGACCGAAGTCGAGCCGCTCGGCGTTGCCAAGCTGCTCGCCAAGATCGTCGAGGAAGAGGCCCCGGGCCTCGTCATCCTCGGCAAGCAGGCGATCGATGACGACAGCAACCAGACCGGCCAGATGCTGGCGGCGTTGACCGGGCGCCCGCAGGGCACCTTCGCGTCGAAGCTGGAGGTCGAAGGCGACACGATCAAGGTCACGCGCGAAGTCGATGGTGGTCTGGAAACGATCAGCCTGTCGATGCCGGCGATCATCACCACCGATTTGCGGCTCAACGAGCCGCGTTATGCCTCGCTGCCGAACATCATGAAGGCGAAATCGAAGCCGATGGCGCAGAAGACGCCCGATGATTATGGCGTCGATATCACCCCGCGTCTGAAGACGCTCAAGGTCTCCGAGCCGCCGAAGCGCGTCGCCGGCATCAAGGTTGCCGATGTCGATGAACTGGTGGCCAAACTCAAGGCGATGGGAGTAGGCGCATGAAGACGCTGGTTTGGGTCGAACATGAAAATGGCGCGATCAAGGATGCGACGCTCGCCGTCGTCACCGCCGCGTCGAAGATGGGCGAAGTCCATCTGCTGGTCGCCGGTTCGGGTGTCGCCGGTGTGGCGGATGCGGCCGCAAAGATCGCGGGCGTCGGCAAAGTCCATCTCGCCGATGATGCCGCCTTCGCCAATGCGCTGCCGGAAAACATCGCGCCGCTGGTCGTCGAATTGATGGGCCATCATGATGCGTTCCTCGCGCCGGCCAACGCCAATGGCAAGAATATCGCGCCGCGCGTCGCTGCGTTGCTCGATGTGATGCAGATCAGCGAGATTCTGTCGGTCGAAAGCGAAGATACGTTCACGCGCCCGACCTACGCGGGCAACGCGATCGCGACGGTTCAGTCGTCCGATACGAAGAAGGTGATCACGGTCCGCGGTACGTCATTCGCCAAGGCCGCGGCCGAAGGCGGTACGGGCACGGTGGAAGCCGTCGCATCGACCGGCGACAAGGGGCTCTCGTCCTTCGTCGGCGCGGAAATTTCCAAGTCGGAGCGTCCGGAGCTCACCTCGGCCAAGATCATCGTCTCGGGTGGCCGCGCGCTGCAGAACAGTGAGAATTTCCACGCGATCATCGAGCCGTTGGCGGACAAGCTCGGCGCGGGCGTCGGCGCGAGCCGCGCGGCGGTCGATGCCGGCTATGTGCCGAACGAATATCAGGTCGGCCAGACGGGCAAGATCGTCGCGCCCGAGGTCTATATCGCGGTCGGCATTTCCGGCGCGATCCAGCATCTGGCTGGCATGAAGGATTCGAAGACCATCATCGCCATCAACAAGGATGAGGACGCGCCGATTTTCCAGGTCGCGGATATCGGCCTGGTCGGCGATCTGTTCAAGATCGTGCCGGAACTGACGTCGAAGCTCTGATCATGTGATGCGCCACGGGCCCTCCAGGGCCGGGCGCGAATCCGTTGAACGTCCGCGAGCGGCAGGCGATGATAGATGGTCATCGCCTGCCTTCGTGCGTCTATCGCGCAGCGGCGGCCCTCCTTGCCAGGCTCCGATGCCCCAAATCGGCGCAAATAGGTGCGTTACAGCCTCAAAAGTGGCATTCGAGGGGACTGCCCGGGCTTTCTTTTGGCGGCGGGACGTGGGATCATCTTCCAACGCCGGGGATTACCATCGGCGCAGGAGAAGGAGGCCGATATGACAATCGCGGCGATACTCCGGGGACGCGAGAGCGATAAAGTCGTCAGCGTCGATCCCGACATGCCTGTAAAGGACGTCATCGCACTTCTGGCAGACAAGAGGATCGGCGCCGTGCCGGTCACCGAGGGCGGCCGGGTCGTGGGCATCATGTCTGAACGCGACGTGATCTACAGGCTGCGCAGCGACGGCGCGGCCTTTCTCGAATGGCCGGTGCATAAGGCGATGACCTCTCCGGTGATCAGCGTACCCAGCGACACATCCCTGCTATCGGCGCTCGCCATGATGACGCGGCGCCGGATCCGGCATCTTCCCGTGATCGATGGCGGAGCGGTGGTCGGGTTCGTTTCGATCGGCGATCTCGTCAAGGCGCGGATCGAGCGGATTGAAAGTGAGGCTGAGGCGATGCGGGAATATATCCAGACCGCCTGATTGTCTTCGGAAGCCGGGCCGGCCGGTCCGGCGGCCTGTCCCGCAGGAGGGCATGCAGGGATGATGCGCAGTTGCCTGCCGAAGGCTTGATGCGCGCAGCAGACGGACTGGGTCGCGTCATCTGCATCGGGCGCGAAAGCTCAGGCTGCGAATCGGCCTGTTTTGAGAAAAGCGGCCGTTTTCCGGGGTTTGAGGGCGACTGATTCGCAATTTCGAATCAGTCCGGGCATCGGGATCGACTGCCGGGCTGGTTGTGGCACCGCGGTATGGAACGAAAATATCCCGGAAAATAAGGCTCGTTTAAGGATGTGACATTTTTCTGAAAAAAGGCTGTTGACGGTCCGGGGTGACCCGCCTAGAGCCCTTTTCACCGGCGGCGGTGAGTTGGATTTCCCGGTTCGCTTCCGCGCCTCTGCAGATCGTTAGAGCGATCAGCCCTTGAACG
>NZ_FMZJ01000008.1 GCF_900101455.1 Sphingomonas sp. YR710
CCCCGTCTTGACCCACCAATGACATCCGAAACATAATCGCAAGGTGGGTCACTTCTCGATGAAAACCCCGGGTCACTTCTCAGCAGCAATCAACAATCGGCCCGGGCCTGCTGAATGATGTCGTAGCGCGCCTGGCGCTCCTCGGCCTTGCGTGCCCCTTCGAGCCGATAAGCGGCCAGTGCCCGGAGGCTGATCATCACGTCGTTCAGGCGCGTCTCAACCTTCTGGTGCCGGCTGTCCTTCCACAGCGACTGCACGCCGGAGCCATAGCCGCCGTCGAGCTTCAACGTAAATTCGCCGGTGGGTTGGTAGGCGCGGTTTGGCGTGTAGACGTATTGGCCTTTGCTCTGCCGGGCCAGTTCGGCCTCCGTCATCCGATACGGGACACGCCGCATCCGCTCGTCGATCGATGGCGAAAATACCCCACCGTCGACCTTCACCGAGAGATGAGCCGAATAGCGCGATCCTGCCTTGCCCTCGCAAAATTCAAAGCCCCGCTCGTGACAGGCCTTCGCCAAGGTATCGACCAGGCGTAGCGCGCGCTCTGTCGAGGCGGGATGGATTCGCACCTGGAAGGTGTCGGTACCTTTCGACCTGATCGCCCCATAATCGTCCGCCTTCTGCCCTTTGAAGTCGCGCGACGCGGCCTTCGTCACCGCATGCGGTCGCGACAATTCACCAGGCACCGCGATCGGATGAACGGCCTCATATGCAGCGGAGACAGGATCGATCGTGCTCACCGGGGGGCTCTCATCATTTCTATGCGGAAGATCGAACGCGATTCGCGGGGCATCTTTGACCTTGGGAAGCGGGACCCGTCTCGGCCGCTTCCCGGTTTCCAGCTGTCGCCAGTAGCCACGGCCCGGCACTGGTATCCGGTGTTTGACACATCTCTTTTTGAGACCAACGTCAGAGATATGGAAACGGGCGGCGACCTTGGTCATCGCCTCGCTCCACACCAAGTCATACAGCTCTTCGCGGGTGAGGGAGACGGGCTCGATGATGTCGGACTCGCAAAATGGTCGATCTTGTCCGGCATCTACTGCCGCGATCAGATTGCACCAATATTGCGATGCGTTTCGGATACGCCCCGGCGGACGCGGACAATACTCCGCGTAAGCCAAGGTCAGATTCGGGAATCAGGCACGCGTATGAAGGTGCGTGAGATCGCCGGAATCGGACGGACGCTATCGTACCGCGCTTTTCGCTCTTCCGACCTTCTTCTCCGCCCCGCGTCGCGGCTCACCGGATTCCTTCCGGAATTTCGGCCGCAAAATCTTGCCGGTGGCGCGAAGACTGTCGAGATGGTCGGACCACCATTGCGCCATGCGCACCCGCTCGTCCCAATGGGCGCCCCGATGATACGCCGCGCGAACGCCGTTGCGCTCCCCATGTGCGAGTGACCGTTCGATCGCGTCGGGATGCCACAGGCCGCTCTCATTCAGCAACGTCGACGCCATCGCCCGAAATCCATGCGAGGTCATATCCTCCCGCCCATAGCCGAGCCGGCGGAGAGCCGAATTCAGCGTGTTTTCGCACATATGCCGCAACGGCGAACCCAGTGCGGGAAACAGATAGATGCTGTTTCGACCGATCCCCCGCAACTGCTTGAGGTAACCGACCACCTGCTTGGACAGCGGAACCGCATGCGGCTGCTTCATCTTCATCTTGTGCGCCGGTATCCGCCAGACGGCGGCCTCCCAATCGATCTCGTTCCATTCGGCCGCGCGCAGTTCGCCAGGGCGGACGTAGAGGTGCGGGGCCAGTTGCAGTGCCAGAAGGGTTTCGGGCTGGCCGCTATAGCCGTCGATCGCACGCAGAAGCTCGCCGACATCCCTGGGATCGAGCAAGGCGGCATGGTGCTTCGGGCGGGGCGCGATCAACGCCCCCTTCAACATATCGCCCGGATTGGTTGTGGCTCGCCCTGTGACGATCGCATAGCGACATACCCGTGAGGCAAAGGATCGAACGCGGCTGGCCGTTTCGCGGTGCCCGCGCCGCTCAAGCTTGCGGAGCGCGGCGAGCAGCTCCTGCGGCGTGATGTCGGCGACGGGAAGCGGGCCGATGTCGCGGTCGATCAGATCGCGAAACCAGCGCGCCTTCTTCATGGTCGCCTCGGTGCGGCCCTCAGCCTCCATCTTTTCGAGATATTCGTCGGCAACCACCCGGAAGGTCGTGGCCGCGCGTATTTCGCCGGCAAGTTTTTCCCGCCGGCGAATAGCGAACGGATCTTGTCCCTCGTCGATCAATCGTCGCGCCTCATCCCTCCTGTCGCGCGCCTCCTTGAGCGAGATCTCGGGATATCGGCCCAGCGACAGCTTTCGCTCGACCTTGTGAAAGCGGTACTTCAACCGCCAGAGTTTCGTGCCCGAGGGCTGGACGAGCAGGAACAGCCCTTTTTCGTCGGCGAGCTTGTAGGGAATCGGGCCGGGCTTGGCCGCGCGGATTTCAACGGGAGTCAATGTCATTTTTGGGGCCACCAAAAATTCGCGTTGCGTTCGTGGCCACCACGGTGGCCACCAAAATGCCCGGATGGGGGTGAATTTGGGTGGACGCCGACGGATGGCTCGACGCCAATTTTACCATATTTTACAAGGGGTTTCGACACTTTTCCGGACTTCGCCGGAGGGTCTGCTGGTGCCGGGTAACGGACTCGAACCGTTGACCTACCGCTTACAAGGCGGTTGCTCTACCAGCTGAGCTAACCCGGCAGCGTCGTGCTTCATGGCTCAGGGAACGCCGAACGTCCAGCCCTCGAGGCGACCGATTTCGTTGTTGAGAGCTGCAGGGTGCCATAAATCTTCGCGCACCGCCGCTCGGCGGAGCCAGGCGGCTGTGAGGATCGCGTCGGTGCTATGGTCATCATAGCGATCGAGCGGGGCGGGCGGCGGCAGGCCGAAGGTGGCGAGGCCGAAGGCGAGACTGGCGCGATCGCGCATCTTGCTGCGGCCGCGCGGTAGTCCGGCATGGCGTGCGGCGATGCTCGTATAGATTTCGACGATCATCGGCCCGCTGGCCGGGATGGGATCGAAGGGCCAGATCGGAATTGCACCGCCCAGGCGATGCAGCAGGCGCATGCCGGTCAGGCTCGATTTGCCGACCTGCGCCGCGCCGATCAGGTTGAAGCACGATACGGCATTGCCGTGGCCCGCGGCCCGACAAATCTGTTCGACGATCCGCAGGCGGCCGAGGCCGGTGCCGAATAGGTCCCCCGTGACGATGGCCTTGCCGTGCTGCATTCGAAAATGCCGCGCCACGTGGGTGTGGGTGGTGATCGCGGTCGCGGCGAGATGTGGATCGGCGGCGCACAGGCAATCGATATAACGCCACAGATCGCGCGCATCGGGCGGGCTATCATTCCATTCGGGAAAGTAGGCACCGCGATCCAGAAAGGGTAAAGCCGCCGAGAAATCGATCCCGATCAACATGTCGGTGTCGTTGCGCGCATGATCGAGCAGCCATTCGAGCACCGCCGGTCGCGACCAGCCGCGATCGGCGCGTAACAGCGTCGGGGGGTGATCGGGAGCGGCGCTGACGGCGATCGCAATGCCCCTCGGCCGTTCGACCGCCTGACCCGACCAGTCGATGCAGGCCGTCTGTGCGAAAGGGCGGTTCACGCCTTCCGGGTGCGCGGTCGCGGCTTGGGTTGGCTCGCGGCCCAGTCGCGCGCATGGCGGATCGTCGCCAGCACGCGTTCGGGGTCGGGCGTGTCATAGCGTACCAGCAGCCCGGCCCAGCCGACATAATGCGGCGTCTGCCAATAGGTGTCCGGATCGGTCTCCATCAGCATCTCGACCATATCCTTGCCGATGTGCAGGCAGAAGGATCCGGCCTCGCGGCTCGGCGACAGGAAGGCGCGGCCATTGGTTTTCAGGGCTGGCGCGCCATAATGGCTCGAGAATTCCACGTCCGGCAGGGTCAGGCCGAAGGCGATCACGGCATCCCAATTCAGGCTCATGATCGCTCGCCGCGCAGCTTGTTCCAATAGGCGATCCGTTCGGCGATCTTTACTTCGAATCCGCGCGGAGCGGGCACATAGAATTCCTGGCGGCTCATTTCGGCTGGCCAGAAATTGTCGCCTGAAAAGCTATCGGGTGAATCATGATCATAAGCATAGCCACGGCCATAGCCGATGTCCTTCATCAGTCGGGTCGGTGCGTTGAGGATGTTCTGCGGTGGCATCAGCGATCCGGTGTCGCGCGCCGATGCCCAGGCGGCCTTTTGCGCCGCATAGGCAGCGTTCGATTTGGGCGCGGTCGCGAGATAGAGGCAGGCCTGCACGATCGCGAGTTCGCCTTCGGGGCTGCCCAGAAAGTCATAGGCATCCTTGGCGGCGAGACACTGCACAAGGGCCTGGGGGTCCGCGAGGCCGACATCTTCGGACGCGAAGCGGACCAGTCGGCGCAGCACGAACAGCGGTTCCTCGCCGGCCACCAGCATCCGCGCCAGATAGTAAAGCGCAGCCTGCGGATCGGATCCGCGTAAGGATTTGTGGAGCGCCGAGATCAGGTTGTAATGGCCCTCGCGATCCTTGTCATAGACCGCCATCCGCCGGTGCAGCAGCCTGGCGAGCGCCGGCGGATCGAGCGGATGCTCGATCGCGATCGAAAATAATGTCTCGACCTGGTTGAGGAGGAAACGGCCGTCGCCATCGGCTGAGGCGGCCAGCGCCTCTCGTGCCTCGGGTGTGAGCGGCAACGAACGTCCCTCCACCTCCTCGGCGCGGGCGAGGAGCTTTGCCAATGCGGTCGCGTCGAGCCGGTTGAGGATCAGTACCTGCGCACGGCTGAGCAAGGCTGCGTTGAGTTCGAACGACGGATTTTCGGTGGTGGCGCCGACCAGCACCACGGTACCGTCCTCGACATAGGGCAGGAAGCTGTCCTGCTGCGCGCGGTTGAAGCGGTGAATCTCGTCGACGAACAGCAAAGTGTGCCGAAGCCCGGCGCGGACATGCTCGCGCGCTTCGGCGAATACCTTCTTGAGATCGGCCACGCCGGAAAACACCGCTGAAATCGCCGCAAAGCGCAGCCCCACCGCATCGGCGAGCAATCGCGCGATCGTCGTCTTGCCGGTGCCGGGCGGCCCCCAGAGGATCAGCGAGGAGAGTCGCCCGGCCGCCACCATCCGCCCGATCGCGCCATCGGGACCGGTGAGATGATCCTGGCCGATCACATCCTCGAGCCGTCGGGGCCGCAGCCGTTCGGCGAGCGGCGCACCATCGGGCGTGGCGGAAGGAACAGAGGAGGCGGGAGCGAACAGGTCGGCCATATTGCGGCTGATATAGGGGGTTGCACGAATTTCGCACGGGGGATTGGAAGAGCTCTTGCAAAAACTCTTTTAAGATATATCTTAGATGTATCGAAATGATTCGATATAGGATGATATATGATAAAATTTGGACGCGGCCATGGTGGCCGCAGTGGTCATTGCGGCGAGCGCCACGCTGGCCGTGGGCGCGATGCCGATGGCGAATATTTGAGCGGGGGCCGGTTCGGCTTCGGTCGCGGGCGGCACGGCCCGATGGACGAGGGAATGCGCGGCGGCGGCCGCGGCGGGCGGCGTCGATTGTTCGATTCAGCCGAGCTGCGGCTTGTCCTGCTCAAGCTGATCGGCGATCAGCCGCGACATGGCTATGACCTGATCCGAGCGATCGAGGAACAATCGGGCGGCGCTTATGTGCCCAGCCCCGGCGTCGTCTATCCGACGATCACTTTGCTGCAGGATATGGAGCATATCGCCGAACTCGCGGCCGAAGGCACCAGGCGGCGTTTCGCGATCACCGATGCCGGCAAGGCACTTTTGATCGAAAAGGCTGACGAGGTCGAGACCTTGTTCGCGCGGCTGGCGGCGCTGGCCGAGGAAAGCGGCGCATCGGATCGTTCGCCGGTACGGCGGGCGATGATGAACCTGAACATGGCGCTGCGCATCAGGATGGCCCGGGGCGAAGCCAATGCGGATATCGCGCATGATGTGGCCGCCATTCTCGATGATGCCGCGCGGCGGATCGAAAGGCTCTGATCGCGATGGCGACAAATTCGATGGTCGCGCGCGTGCCGACCGCGCAGGGTAGCCGCTATCTGCAGCAGCTCTGCAAGCATTGGAGCCACAAGATGGTGGTGGAATTTACCGCCGAGGCCGGCAAGATCACCTTCCCCGCCGGCGCGGTCGTCACGATGACCGCACATCCTGCCGATCTGGAGGTGGAGATCGCCCTGCCGCCGGGCGGGGAAGCCGATCAGATGCAGAAGGTCGTGGCGTCGCACCTCGATCGCTTCGCCTTTCGCGAAGCCCCGTTGGCCTTCGATTGGGCACCAGGGTGACGGGTGCGCAGCGGCAGCTCAGGGCACCCTGCTGCGCGGGATCCTGATCCCCGCCGCGGTCTGGCGGACGATGCGCATGTAGCTGTCGACCAGCAACTGATTGACCTGATCCCAGCCATAACGTTCGCTGATGGCGAGGCCGGCCGTCCCGGCTCTCGCCCGTTCCTCGATATCCTCGCAGTAGAGCTGCAGGGCATCGGCGAAGGTGCGGGTGCGCCCCGGCTGGACCAGCCGGCCGCTTATACCATCCTGCACCAGGCTCTCGCTGCCGGTAGCCCGGGCCGCGACGACGGGCAGGCCTGCGGCCATCGCCTCGAGCGTCACGTTTCCGAATGTCTCGGTCACGGACGGATTGAACAGCATATCCACGGATGCGACCGCGCGGCCCAGATCGTTTCCGGCCTGAAAACCGACAAAGGCTGCGGTTGGAAGGCGTCGCTGGAACCACTCCCGCGCGGGTCCGTCACCGATCACGAGCACGCGGTGGCGGATTTGCCGGCGGGTGAGTTCGTCGATCGTATCGGCGAATATGTCGAGACCTTTTTCGACTACCAGCCGGCCGACAAAGCCGATCGTCGGGACATCGGGCATGATGCCCTGTGTCTCGCGCCATGCCAGATCGCGACGATCCGGCGTGAAGATGTCGCGATCGATCCCGCGCGACCATATGCCGACATCATAATTCATGCGCTGTTCGCGCAGCAGTTGCGCCATTGATTCCGACGGTGCGAAGATCGCGTCGCAGCGGCGATAGAATCGCCGCAGCACCGCCAGCACCACCGGCTCCATGAAGGCAAGGCCATAATAGCGCGGATAGGTTTCGAAGCGGGTATGGACCGAGGCGACCACCGGCAAATTCCGCTTGCGCGCAAGCGATACTGCACGGTGGCCCAACACTTCAGGGCTCGCCACATGCACGATATTGGGTCGAAAGCGTGCGATATCGCGCTTGACCGATTGCGGTATCGCGATTGGAAGGCGATATTCGGACCGTCCTGGAAAGGCTATCGAAGGGACGCTGACAAGATCTCCGGTTGGAGGAAATGCCGGCGTGGCGATCGTCGGTGAATAAACGCGGACAGCGGCGCCGAGCTTGAGAAGATAGCCGACGAGCCGATTCAATGCCTGATTGGCGCCGTCGCGGACATAATTATAATTGCCGGTGAACAGGGCGACGCGGAGATCTGAAGACTGCATCGCGTCCCGATAACTCCCTACGATCGAAAAGGCCAATCTGAACGAAATCGGCAGCCCGATTATGCATCCTGATCGTCATCGGGCTTATGTCGCGGCAGTCGCTTGATCCTGCGTATGCCCGCGAACATGGGCAGCAGTAGCAAAAACAATAGCAGTACCGCGATGACCTGCTTTTTCACGAACCGAACTCCATGGCTGCCGCCGCGATCGCTGCGTAGATGGCGTCGAGATCGCTGTCGTCGATGCCATAAGGGGGCATGATATAGATGCAGTTACCCATCGGTCGCAGCAGCAGGCCGCGCGCGCGGAAGAACGCGCCGAGCGCTGGCCCGATGGTCGACAGGTAGCCACTGTCGCCGGCTATCATCTCCATCGCCGCGATCGTACCGATCTGCCGCCGGTTGACGATGGCGGGATGGTCAAGCGCGGCGAGCCGGTCCGCCTGGCGCCGGGCGAGATCGGCTACGCGATCGAGCACCGGCTCGTCGCGCCAGATCGCCAGATTGGCGTTGGCGGCGGCGCAAGCGATCGGATTGGCGGTGTAGCTCGACGAATGGAAGAACATCGCCGCGCGGTCCGTCGAACGATGCGCATCGAAGATCGCCGGGGTCGCGAGTGTGACGGCGAGCGGCACGGCACCGCCGGTCAGGCCCTTCGACAGGCACATGATGTCCGGCACGATTCCGGCGGCTTCGCAGGCGAACAGCGTACCGGTGCGGCCCCAGCCTGTCATCACCTCGTCGGCGATGAACAGCACGCCGTGGCGTGTACAGATCCGCCGCATTTCCGCGAGCGTCTGGGCAGAATAGATCTGCATGCCGCCTGCACCGAGGATCAGCGGTTCGACGATCAACGCCGCTGGAGCCTCGGTTCGGCATAAGCGCTCCAGTGCGTCGAGCGTCGTCTGTTCGGCGCCCGCGGCGGGGAAGGGCAGGGTGTCGACGTCGAACAGCAGCGGCTGATAGGCACGGTTATAGACCCCGCGCTCGCCCACCGACATCGCGCCGATCGTATCACCATGATAGCTGTGCGCCATCACGACGATGCGGTGTCGCGGTTCGCCGCGGTTGAGCCAATAGCCGAGCGCCATCTTGAGCGCGACTTCGACGCTGGTCGATCCGCTATCCGAGAAAAAGACGTGAGCGAGTGGTTCGGGCGCGATCGTGATCAGGTCGCGCGCCAGCGATTCGGCAGGTTCGTGCGTCCAGCCGGCGAAGATCAACTGATCGAGCTTTTCGGTCTGTGCCCGGATCGCGGCCATGATGCGCGGATGGCAATGGCCGTGGGTCGTCACCCACCAGGACGAAATCGCGTCGACGAAACGCCGGCCGTCGTCCGTGTAGATCGCCGCCCCTTCGGCATGGGTGACGAGCGGGATTTCCTCAGCCAGGCCATGCTGGGTGAACGGATGCCAGACGGGCGAGGTCATGCGACGAAGTCCGCAAGGGTAAAGGCATCGGCAAAGGCCGTGCGTAAACTGTCCGCGTCGAGCGGGTCGAGATGTGGCAGCCGGCCCAGCCGCTTCACCCGCCCGATCGCGGCGATCGTAGCTTCGCTATTCTCATTCTCGTCGCCGACGAACGCGATACCGAGGATCGGAACGTTGCGTGCGCGCAACGCTTCGATCGCCAGCAGGCTGTGATTGATTGTGCCCAAAGTTGTCCGTGCGACGATCACCGTGTCAAAGCGCCAGCGCGCGAAGATGTCGGCATAGAGCAGGCCGCCGGATAGCGGCACAAGCGGCCCGCCGGCACCTTCGATGATCAACCGGCGCGGGCAATCGGGCGGATCGAACCGCATCGGATCGATTGCGATATTGTCGATCGCGGCCGCAAGGTGCGGTGAGGCGGGGGTTCTCAATCGGTAGGCTTCCGGCAGGATTTGTTCGGCGGGCAGCGCCGACAAAGCGGCAACGCGCTCGCTGTCGGTGGGGCCATCAAGCCCGGCCTGGACTGGTTTCCAATAGCAGCCGTCGAGCGCGCCGGCGAGGCCGGCCGAGAAGACGGTCTTGCCGACATCGGTGTCGGTGGCGGTGACGACGATCGCGTGGGTCATGTCGCGGTGTGCGCTTCGGCGATCGCTTCGGCCAGCCCCAGGACGATATCTTCATCGACGTTCAGGGTCAGTGAGATCCGCAGCCGCGATGTTCCCGCAGGCACGGTCGGCGGACGGATGCCGCGGACGTCATAGCCCCGCGCCTGGATTGCGCCCGCCACCCGCATCGTCCGTGCATCTTCGCCCAGAATGACGGGGATGATCTGCGAACCGCTGGGCGGCACATCGATCCGATCGGCGAAGATTTGCGCGGACGCCGCGATCAGCGCATGCAACCGGTCACGCCGCTCGGGCTGGGTCGCGATCAGCCGCAGGCTGGCGCGGACGGCGGCGGCCATCAGCGGCGAAGGGGCCGTCGAGAAGATGAAGCCCCGCGCTTTGTTTACCAGGGTGCGGGCGAGAATATTCGGCAGACATACCAACGCCCCTTCGCAACCCAGTGCCTTGCCGCAGGTGCGCAGTGTCATGACATATTCGCGGCCGTCGAGCCCGTCGGCCAGCCCGCGACCACCGCGGCCGAACACACCGGTTGCATGCGCTTCGTCGATGATCAGAAAAGCCTCTTCGCGTTCCGCCAGCGCGACCAGATCGGTCAGCGGCGCGCGGTCGCCATCCATGCTGTAGAGGCTTTCGACCGCGATCCACACGCGGCCCCGCCCGCCCGCCGCCCGCCAGGTGCGGATGACATCGGCATAGCCATCGACATCATTGTGCGGCGCGCTGACGCAACTGGCCTTGCCCAGCCGCATGCCTTCATGTGCGCTGGCATGAATCAATGCGTCATGAACGATCAGGTCGCGCGTCGCCGGCAAAGTGGAGAAGATCGCGCTATTGGCAGCAAAGCCTGTCGAGAACCACAAGGCAGCTTCGCTGCCGAAAAAGGCAGCCGCCTCGCTCTCCAGCGCCTCATGTTCAGGATCGTTACCGCGCAGCAGCCGCGAACCGCCCGCACCGATCGCCACGCCGCGCGCCAGCGCATCGGCCACGGCTGCGCGCAGTTCGGGCGCCTGTTTCAGGCCCAGATAGTCGTTTGATGCGAAATCATGGCCGGCCCGCGTGATCAGCGTCCGGGTGCGGGTGCGCCTGTCCAGGATGGAGAGCGCTTCGGCATGGGCGTCGAGGATCGACATGGCGAGAGCCCCTAGCGGCTGATGGGGATGATCGCGAGTCTTAAGCGATGTCATCACAGCTGACCGAGGCTTTTTGCGTTGCCCCCTGTTCTGACCGGATCGTTTCACTATATCAGCCCCGATCGAACGCGTGGGCAGTCCACCAACCATAGCGGAACAAGGCATGAGCGAAGACAAGACGACCGAAGCTGATATCGAAATTCAGGGTGGCGAAGATGCAGGCGAAAGCCCGTTTGCGCGGCTCGAAGCCGAATTGGAGAAGCTTCGCAACGAAGTGCTCTATGCGCAGGCCGAAACCCAGAATGTCCGCCGGCGGCTCGAGAAGGAAAAGACTGACGCCTCGGCGTATGCGGCGACCAATTTCGCGCGCGATATCCTGTCCGTCGCGGACAATCTTTCGCGCGCACTCGCGGCGATGCCGGCCGATCTGCGCGAGGATGAGCGGCTGAAGGCGCTGCTGACCGGTATCGAGATGACCGGCAAGGAACTGGACAGCGTGTTCCAGCGCAACGGCATCAAGAAGATCGAGGCGGTCGGGCAGAAGCTCGATCCGAATCGGCATCAGGCGATGATCGAGCTTCCGCATGACACGGCCGAGCCCGGCACGGTCATTCAGGAGATGCAGGCGGGCTATATGATCAAGGATCGGCTGTTGCGGCCGGCGTTGGTTGGCGTGGCCAAAACCCCGCCCGCGAAGGAAGACTGAAGGGGGGCTATCCCCGCTTCTTAGCCGCCGCCAGCGTCAGCGTGCAGCAGGTACCATCCTGCTGCACGATTTCTGCGTCGGCATAGATCGATCGTGCGAGCATCACCGTCAGGTTGGCGCCACGACCTTTGACGTCGGGACGGATCATGCCCGCGCCATCGTCCGTCACCGTGATCGAGATCGTACCCCCGACTTCGGTTACCGAAACGGTGATCCGCCCGATATTATCCGGGAAGGCGTGCTTGGCGGCGTTGGTGATCCATTCGTTGACGATCAGCCCGATCGTGACGGCAATCTCCGCGGATGTCAGGATCGTATCACTCGAAAAGGCCAGTTCGATCGTCGATGGCAACATGCCTTCCCGCAGTTGATTGCAGATTTCACGAAGGTGCTCGTGCAGCAGCACACTCGACAACGTTGCGCTGTGCAGCGCCAAGTTCTTGTAGGTGCTGGCGATCGACATCAGTCGTGACGCAGCGAGACGAAGTTCCTCGGCGGCGCCGCCATTCTCAGTCGTTCCAGCCTGCGACATCAGCAGTGACGCCGCGACCTGGAAATTATTCTTGGTGCGGTGATCGATCTCTTTCAACGCCAGTGACAATATCTCTACCCGGTGCTGGCTTTCCGCACGCAATTTGATCGACGACGTGCGGTAAGCCGAAATCGCCCAGACCGCGACAAGTTGCGCTATCGTCGTCAGCACGAGGCTGACGGCGTCTCCTGGCGTACGCATGAGGAAGCTGTGTTGCGGCGGCAGGACGAAGTACCAGACGAGCAACTGGCATCCGATCGTCGCCAATATTCCGGCGCGCGCCCCAGCCAGCAGCCCCGCCGCGATGATCGCAGGGAACGTCAGCGCAAAGGGTACCGCGCCTGTTACAAAAAGGTCGATAACCGATCGCGCGCAGATCGACAGTCCCATCGCCGCCAGCGCAACCACCACGTCACGGGCAAGCGGGGGCCATGCGCCGGTGATCCGTCTGAATTCCCTGAACCCGTCGATTGGCATCGACATCCCCCCTTGGGTGCGAAGATGGCGTCCCGCGGTGCAAAATCAATCCCGCTTCATGTGGTGGGGCTCGTGTCGGCGGATACAAACGAAGTCGGGGAATCCGCGTTTCCTCCGTGTGCGTTCGATGCTAGCCTTCCCAAAACAGCGAGGGGTGGCGGCATGGACTGGTCGGAGGAGGTGCGCAGTGGCGCGATCATCGTGAATCCACGCGGTCGGGTGGATGAAGCGACGGCGGCCTTTTTCGGTGCCCAGTTGGAAGACGGGGCCGGTCGGGCGGCAGATTGCGATTCGAAGACGCTTGTGATCAATTTCGCGGGGCTCGATTATATGTCGTCGCGTGGATTGCGGGCGCTGACGCTTGCCAAGCGCAAGGCGGATGGTCACGGTGTGACCATCATATTGGCGGCGCCCAACAAGATCCTCAGCGAAATCCTGGCGATCAGCCGTTATGACAAATTGTTCAAGATTGCGGCAACGGTGGAAGGCGCTTTGTAAAACCATCGACCGGGGGGAGACTGCGGCATGCTGGTGCGGTTTTGGGGAACACGCGGATCCTTGCCGGTAGCGCAAAAGCCGGATGCCATCCGGCGCAAGCTCGTTCGCGCGCTCGTCGCCGCAGGCGGACGCCATTTCGCCGATGAGCAAGACGCTGGCACGTTCGTCGATCAGGAACTCGATTTCGCGACCAACGGCACTTATGGCGGCGCCACGACCTGCATCGAGATCGAGGCCGGCGATGGCGATTTCATCATCTGCGATATGGGTAGCGGTCTGCGCGAGTTCGGGATCAGCGCTCTGGCGCGCTGTGCGAAGGGCCATCCCCGCAGCTATCATGTCTTCATGTCCCATCTGCATTGGGATCATATCATGGGTTTCCCGTTCTTCGCGCCGACCTTCGACCCGGCTGCCCGTATCGTCATCCATTCGGGCCATGCCGATGCCGAGCAGGCGCTGCGACGCCAGCAGGAGGAGATTTCCTTCCCCGTCCCGTTCGATTGGTTCCGCGCTAAGATCGAGTTCGTCACACTGATGCCCGGCACGACCTACGATATTGCCGGCCTGCAGGTGGACGTGATGGAGCAACATCATTCGCACTGCAGCTTCGGTTACCGGTTCACCGACGGTGCCGGCAAGACAGTGATCTTCAGCACCGACAGCGAGCACAAGATCGAGAAGATGGAGGGCGAGGCCGATGTCGCGCACTTCTTCCGCGATGCCGATCTGGTGATCTGCGATACGATGTATTCGCTCGCGGACAGCGTATCGATGAAGGAAGATTGGGGGCATTCGAGCAACATCGTGGCGATCGACATCTGTCACGAAGCGACAGCTCGACGGCTGGCGTTGTTTCACCACGAACCGATTTACAGTGACGAAGATATGTTGCGCATGCACCGCGAGAGCATCCGTTACGAGGAATTGACCCGGCGCGAGCATCCACTCGAAGTGCTCTGCGCATATGACGGGCTCGAAGTCCGTCTCTGACAGCGGCCACGCCCTCCGTAGGGTGAGGGTGGCCGGCATCGCCGCGGCGCTGGCCGGCGTGCTTTTGAGCTTGGCCGTCGGGGATCGCGTCGGGCGCGCGCTGTTCGACGGCTGGCAGCGCATCAGCCCGCGCGATATGTCGCGCAGCAATGTGCGGGTGGTCGCGATCGATGCCGAGAGCCTGGCGGCCCTCGGCGCTTGGCCATGGCCGCGCTACGATCTCGCCCGGCTGGCCGAGGTGATTGCTGCGCAGCACCCCAAGGCGATCGGCTTCGACATGTTGTTTCCCGAACCCGATCGGGTTCGGCCCGACCTGTTCGCGAACCTCTATCCCGAACTGAGCCCGGCCGCCGTTGCCGAGCTTCGCCGGCTTGAACCCAGCGATCGACTGTTCGGCCGCGTGATCGGCGGGGCGCCGGTGATTCTCGGTCGGCTCGGCGTCGATCATGATGGCGCCAATCCCGAATCGCTGGTCGTTGATGCCGATGTGCGCGGGCCATTGCCGCGCGATTTGCCCGTGCGCTCACAGGCCTTGATCAACATTCCCGAGCTGGAGCCGGTCGCGCTGGGCCACGGCCTGTTGAACGGCCCGCCGGACACGGATGGGATCGTCAGGCGTGTGCCGTTGCTCGCGAGAGTCGGCACGCGGCCGATGTCGGGGCTCGCGCTAGAAATGGCGCGGGCGAGTCTCGGGTTTGACAGTCTGACGAGCGGCGATCATCACCTGATGCTCGGGGATCGCGCCATCCCGATCGACGAACAGGGACGGATGACCTTGCGGTTCGGGATCGTGCCGCCCAACCACGTCATTTCTGCGGCCGATGTGCTGCGCCGCCATTTCCGGGCGGACAGCTTCACCGGCAAGGTCGTGCTGATCGGCCAAATGTCCGAAGGCAGTGTGGATATCGTCGCGACCCCCCTTGCCGCCGAAGGCTTTGGCACATTGGTGCAGGCGCAGGCGATCGATGCGATCCTGCGCGGTGGCTGGCTGGCTCGCCCGGCATGGGTGCCGTGGATCGAATGGGGCGAGGCGACTTTGCTCGCAGCACTGGTGTTGTTCTTCGTGCCGCGCGCGCGCCGAGGGCGATTGGCGGTGCCACTGCTCGCCGGGCTGGCGGTGCTGCTGTCGTCATGGATCGTTTTTGACCGGTTCGACCTGCTCGTCGATCCTGCGCGATCGCTGGTCGTCGGCGTCGCCGCGCTGGCCGGTGTCGTAGCGGCCCTGTTCTTCGAGGCGCGTCGCGAACGCGAGCGGCTTCGCGACACACTGGTGCGCGAACGCATTGCGGCGGCCGCGACCGAGGGCGAGTTGCAGGCTGCGCGCACGATCCAGCTCGGTATGCTGCCCAGCCGCGCCGGTCTCGCCGATATCGATCCGCGTATCGATATCGATGCCCTGCTCGAACCCGCCAAATCGGTGGGCGGCGATTTCTTCGATGTCCTGCGGCTCGACGCCGATCGGATCGCGTTCCTGATCGCCGACGTGACGGGCAAGGGTGTGCCGGCCGCGTTGTTTATGGCGCTGTCTAAGGCCCTGGCAAAGAGCGTGATGCTCCGCGAGTCCGCCGATCTCGCCGCCGCCGCTGCGATGCTCAATGAAGAGGTGTCGCGCGACAATCTCGACTCGATGGGTGTGACGATGCTCATCGGTGAGATCGATCTCGGCACCGGTGCCGTCACGATGGTGAATGCGGGCCATGAAAATCCGCTGTTGGTGCATGAGGGGACTGTCCGGCCCCATCCGATGGAGGGAGGACCGCCTTTCTGTATCGTCGATTATCCCTGGCCCGCCGAGCCGCTGATGCTTGCACCGGGAGAGACGCTGATCCTGATCACCGACGGCGTGACCGAGGCACAGAATGGCCATGGCGCGCTGTTCGGCAATGACCGGACTTTGGCAGCCGTGGAGGCGCCACAGGGCGCCACAGCCTCGGCAATCGTCGAGGGCATGCGCGCGTGCGTGAGGGCATTCGAGGCGGGGGCGGAAGCCAGCGACGATCTTACGATCATGGCAATCCGCTACGTCGGTTGAAAGGCTACCGAACGATTACCTCGACCCGCCGGTTCGCGGCGCTCGCGACATTGTCCGCTGTCGGCTCGCGCAATTCGCGTTCACCGCGGCCGACTGCTGTCATCAGCGCCGGTTCGATCCCCTGCTGTGCCAGCACCCCGACGATCTCGACAGCTCGACGCTTGGAAAGCATGTCATTGTCTTCGGCACTGCCAACGGTATCGGTATGCCCGGTCACCTGCACCTCGGCGCCGGGCCGCAATGCAACTTCGTTACGCAATGCGGCCAGCATCGGCAGCGATTCGGGCGTGAGTTGTGTCGTGCCCTCGGCAAAATAGAGGATGAACCGTGCGGGCGGGGCCGGCAGGCTGGCCAGCAACGCCCTTTCCGCCGGCGTGAGGCGGGCCGGATCTATGATCTCGCTCGCAGGATGGGGCCGCCCGAGTCTCGTTCGGCTGTTGACCTTGTCGACTATCGTCTCCCCGGCTGTGCCGTGGCTCTCGATGATGGCGACCGCGCCTTGGCCATCATGCTCGCTGGGCAGCAGCACGAGCTGCGGACTCGCGCAGCCCGTAAGCAGCGTGCAGATCAGGGTTGGTATGTGGCGCACGTTCATCACGGCACCTCCACGATGAAGCGCGTGCCGCGGACACCCAGCAGCGAGGTGGGGGTGCGAACCTTCATGGCATCGCGCGCAGAATGCGCGATCTGGCCCGACACGACCGCGAGCGAACCGCGATTGACCTGGGTGACGAAGCTGCCCATTTGCGTCGTACGATCAAAATCGAACTGGCTGACCGCGATCCGGCTGTTCGGGCCGACCGCGAAGCGGGTATTGTCGATAAAGGTCAGGCTGATCTGCCCATCCTTGCCCGTCACCAGCGTATCACCGGCGAGCAATTGCAGCCCGGGTGCCGGCTGAAGCTTGGTGGCGCCCCGTTCAACCGAAACCGTCCCCACGGAGCGCTTGATTCGCCCGATCTCCGCCCAGGCCGGCTGTACTGCCGCCAGCATGTAGAGCGCCAGCATTGCCTTGCGCATCATCGTCAGCATCCCCCTGTTTGCCGATCCGTGGCATAGCCTAGTCCATGGACGCGGGCGAATCCAAATCGGAACCCTGGACGGTGCGGTGCGATGGTGCCGATGCTGTTCGGGGCGCGGTGACGCTTGCCCGTGATTTTGGCGCACATCATGGGTTGGCGGCCATCGCTGCGGCAAGGCTGGCAATCGTGATCGAAGAAATTGTGACCAATGCCATTGAACATGGACGGGTTGCTGCCGGCGATCAGGTGGATCTCAGCCTCGCGCTCCAAAGCGGCGGCGTACGTGTCGTTTTTGTGGAACCCGGTCTGCCGTTCGATCCGCGACAGGCAACTCCCGCCACGCCCGTACATGAGCAAAGAGGCGGTGGAGCCGGCTTGGACCTGGTGAAACACTGGACCAGGGTTGTCGATTACAGGACAGTCGATGGCATTAATCGGCTTGAATTGATTCTGCCGTGCAATGGCGACGCGGACTGAATGGCAAAGGCCGCCATCTTCCGGAGCAGATGGCGGCCTCCTCCCCGATACGCCACGCGGGGATCTTCTATCTCAGCAGTTACGATCTATAGCGCGACCGGCGAGGGCGCCCAGCCCAGCCCCGACGATGGCGCCGCCGGTGCCGTCGCGATTGTTGTGGCGGCCGTTGCCGATGTCATTGCCTAGCAACCCGCCGGCGATAGCCCCGATAATCGTGCCGGCAGTCCCATCGCTGCGGCACCGTCCATGGCGCCGTCGAGCCTCATAATAGCCTCGGTCCCGGCCATCATAGCCACGTTCATAGCGCGGCGGCGGTTGGTCATGATCGCGATAGGGCCGCGCATCCGCGCCGCTGGGCGCGACGGCGAGCGCCAGGACGGCGATCAGGGCAACGGCAGGGAAAAGCATACGCAACATTACGGTCTCCTGCCGCCTTGAGGCGCCATTTGCCTGCGGCGCAGTTCGATGGCTCATGTGCCGATCGAGTTATGGCGTATGACACGATCAGGGTGAGCCGATGCTGAACGATGCTGTTGGCGGCCGTTCATATTGGCGATGCGGTTTTGCGCCTGCGGCAGTAGGGCGTTAGTAAGCCGGTCATGAAAAGGGTTGCCCTCGCCATGCTGATCTGGGCGATCGCCGGATCATCCTCCCCTCCTGGGGAAACATCGACACCGGTCGTGGCGACGCCGATTCCATTGGATCCGGACGATGCCGCGCATGTCCGTTTCGGTGGTGTCAGATATCTGGGAGGGTGGCAGCTGGCGAGCGCCGAGCCGCGATTCGGCGGCTATTCGGCGCTGTCGGTCAGGGATGGCCAGTTCCTCGCTTTGGCCGATACCGGTGAATATCTCGAATTTCGCATGACCGCGTCCGGCGAGATCGCGGCCGCGCACTTCGGCAGACTTCCCACCTTTCCCGGCGATGGGAAGAGCAAGACCGACCGCGATTCGGAATCGATGGCGAACGATCCCTCTACCGGCCAGATCTGGGTCGGCTTCGAGCAACATAATGTGATCTTCCGCTACGCTCCGAATTTCACCTCGATGCTGTCGCAACGGAGTCCGGCCGAGATGCGCGAGTGGCCGGCCAATTTCGGTCCTGAATCATTGGTTCGAATGTCAGACGGGCGGTTTGTTATACTGTCCGAGAACGCCGTGATGGCGGATGGAGTGAAGCAGGCGCTGCTTTTCCCGGGAGATCCCACCGATCCGCGAAACGTCCCAATCGCCTTTGGCTATCGGCCGCCGCCGGGCTATCTGGCGAGCGATGCCGCACAGTTGCCCGATGGCCGGCTGATCGTGCTCAATCGGCATTTCACAATGATGGACGGTTTCTGGGCAGCGTTGACGATCATCGATCCGCGCGCGATTCGGCCAGGCGTGATCGTGACGGGTGAACCGATCGCCGAGTTCCGCAGGCCGCTCAATATCGATAATATGGAGGGGATATCCGTCATTCGGGAAGGCGGGCGAACGATCGTGTGGATCATCTCCGACGATAATCAACTGCCGATCGAAAGGACTCTGCTGCTGAAATTCGCGCTCGAAAGCCACTGATTCGACGCACAACGACAAGGCCGGGCATCGACGCGAATCGAGCCCGGCCTGATAATCTCGTCCGAATCAGCCCGCCGATCCGACAGGCCCGTAATCAGGCCGCGACTGGCTGCTTCTTGGCGATTTCGCGCTTCAGGCGGCGTGCGCGCAGCGACAGATCGGTGTCAGACGTCTTCAACAGCCAGTTGTCGAGCCCGCCAACATGCTCAACCGAGCGCAGGCCGTGGGTCGATACCTTGAGCTTCACGCCCTTGCCGAGCGAATCCGACAGAAGCGTTACGTTCTGCAGGTTCGGCAGAAAGGTCCGCTTGGTCTTGTTGTTGGCGTGGGAAACATTGTGTCCCGTCTGACGGCCCTTGCCGGTGAGTTCGCAGATACGCGACATCTTTATTCGTCCTGATATTCGGGTTGCCCGGAAAGTCGCGGCGGATAACCGTCATCCCGGGATACGTCAAGTCGTTCGGCGAAATCCGTCTGCCTGTAATATGCAACCGGAACAGCAACTGCACGTTGTCTGGGCTCCAGTAATTCAGCGCAGGAGCCTGAAATGAGCACGGCAGACGAACAATATCGTGAAATTCCGGCGCGATCCAGCGGCATGAAGGTCGGCCTTCTGGTAGCCGTCATCGCGATTCTCGCGGTCATCGCCGCTTTCGCCTTTGGGCTGATAGATATCAATCAGACCAAACAGACGAAGTTGCCCGAGGTCAGCGTCCAGGGTGGTCAGGCTCCGGCGTTCGACGTTAACACGGCGAAGGTCGATGTCGGCACGAAGACGACCGACGTGACCGTGCCGAAAGTCGAGGTGGGAACCACCAAGACCGAAGTGAAATTACCGACGGTCGACGTTCAGAAGGCCAAATAAGGTGCGCGGCAACAGGATGCGAAAATGCCGTCGGTAAATCCCCTGACGCTGGTTGCCGCCATCCTGTTGCCACCCCTGGCGTTGTTCCTGACCCGAGGGATCACACCGGCATTCTGGCTGAGCATCGTGCTCACACTGATAGGATATTTGCCAGGCATGATCTTCGGCCTCGCTGCGGTTTTCTTTCCGCGTCAGATACCGATTCGCTGACAGGCTCGCTTATCGTCGTGGACGGCGATAAGGGGGCTTCATGCCTTTTCCGCTCCCTCCGCCGATGCGGCTTGCGCTCGATCTCGCGGCGGCCGCCGCTGATGGCGGGGAAGTCCCAGTGGGCGCAGTCATCACCCGCGGCGATGTCGTTATCGCCCAAGCCGCCAATGCGATGTCGCGCGGATATGATCCGACGGCCCATGCGGAGATGCGTGCCATCCGTGAAGCCGCTGCCGCTCTGGGTTCGCAGCGCCTCGTCGATTGCGATCTCTGGGTCACGCTGGAGCCCTGCATGATGTGTGCGGGCGCCATATCGCATGCACGGCTGCGCCGGCTTTATTATGGCGCCGAAGATCCGAAGGGCGGCGCCGTGGCGCATGGCCCGCGGGTCTTTGCGCAGCCAACCTGCCATCACCGGCCGGATGTCTATGGCGGAATAGGCGGGGCCGAAGCGGCCGGCCAGTTGCGGGCATTTTTCGCAACGCGGCGAGGTGCGGTGCCCCCCCATCATGCATAGCTGTTGTGAAAATCCGAAATTCGCGGCATGAGCATGTCGAGCGCCATGCCGCACCCATCACCCATCACGCCCTTTCCCTGGATCGATCTTGCCATAATCGTGGCGCTGATCGCGCTTAACGGCGTCTTCGCCATGTCCGAACTGGCGATCGTATCCGCGCGCCGACCGCGGATGGAGGCGATGGCACGCGCCGGCCGGCGCGGTGCGCGAAAGGCGATCGAACTGGCATCGGACCCCGGCAAATTCCTGTCCACCGTCCAGATCGGCATCACGCTGATCGGTATCCTTGCCGGTGCGTTTTCTGGAGCGAGTCTGGGTGATCCGGTCGGCCAACGGCTCGCCCTGCTGGGTGTGCCTGCGGCGCATGCGCTGGAGGTCGGCTTTGCCATCGTAATTGCAGTAACCACCTTCGTTTCGCTGATCGTCGGTGAACTGGTGCCGAAGCAGTTCGCGCTGCGATCGCCGGAGCCGATTGCCGCGACCATGGCGCCGGCGATGTTCTGGCTGTCGCGTGCGACGGCGCCGATCGTGTGGCTGCTCGATCATACCAGCAAATCGTTCTTCCGTTTGCTGGGGCTCACCCGCGAGTCCGAGCATCAGGTTACGGCGGAGGAACTTCACCTCATCGTGGCGGAGGCATCGAGCGCGGGGATCATCGAGGAAAACGAACGCGCCATCATCTCCGGCGTGGTGCGGCTCGCCGACCGACCGGTGCGTGAGGTTATGACGCCGCGGACCGAAGTCGAGTGGATCGACATCACGGAGGACGACGAGTCCATTCGCGCCCGGATCGCCGAGATGCCGCATAGTCGCATGCCGGTAGCCGAAGGTTCGGTCGACGAAATTATCGGCGTTGTTCATTCGCGTGATCTGGTTCGGATGCTGGTGGACGGCGGCGCGATCGATCTGCGCGCGATTATCCGCAAGGGTATCGTCATCCCCGATCATATGGATGCGATGGATGCGCTCAAGGAATTGCGGGAGGCCGAGGTTCCAGTCGCCTTCGTCCATGACGAATATGGGCATTTCGAAGGGCTGGTCTCTCCCGCCAATATGCTGGCGGCGATCGCCGGCGAATTTGCATCGGATCAGGACGAGGATACCGATCCGCCGCTTGTCGAGCGTTCCGATGGCAGCTGGCTGATATCGGGATCTCTGGCCGCCGATGCGCTGGCCGACAGGCTCGGCATCAGCCTGCCCGATGACCGCGATTTTGCGACCGCGGCCGGCTTTGCGCTGTGGCGGCTCAAGCATCTTCCGACCACGGGCGAGGCATTCGAGCATCGCGGATGGCGATTCGAGATCGTCGATATGGATGGCCGGCGCATCGATAAGCTCCTGGCCAGTGCAGTTGCGGCGGGGACCCGTTGAACGCCGTTTGACGGCCTGTTGACGGAGCGCAGGCCGGGTTGCGTCCATGAAAGGCCCAAAATTCGCGTCAAAAGCGACGATCGGCGAGCTTTTCGGGCAGTTTCCGATTGCCCCGCCCGAAAACGCCGAGCACAAGGGCGCCTTGCCGCGAACCAGGCGGCATACAGGTATCAAGAGACATCAGGAGTGAACATGAACACTGCCGACATCGCTGGCGTCGTCGCCGCGGAACAGGGCCTCGATAAGGCCGCCGCCAAGCGCGTGATCGACGCGACGCTGAAAGCCATCACCGACGCCGCTATCAAGGGTGAGGAAGTCTCGCTTCCGGGCTTTGGCAAGTTCAAGGTGCAGGATCGCCCGGCACGCGAAGGCCGCAACCCGGCAACGGGCGCGACGCTCACCATCGCGGCGTCACGCAAGGTTTCCTTCACGCCCGCAAAGGCGCTGAAGGATTCGCTTAACGGCTGATCCGACCGGCGGCGTCGCCGTCGTACCAGCGTGTAAATCGGGAAACGGGGTCGGCATTGCCGGCCCCGTTTTCCTTTGCGCTGTCGCGGGCGAGTGCCGAACCAACGAAAGTCAGACGGAAACCCTGGCCGTTGTGCGCGCAGGGATTGTGACGGGGATGCTGCTGGCGTTGATGACGCTTGCGCTGATCGTATCCTCGATCTCGATCGCCCGCGTACGGGCGCAATTCTGGTTTCACAACAGCCGGCGATCGATCTGAAGGTGAGCCTGAGATAGCGGCTGGAGGCGTGATGGGATCACGGAACATCATCGGCGGGAGCTGGTGGAGCTGAGGGGAATCGAACCCCTGACCTCTGCAGTGCGATTGCAGCGCTCTCCCATCTGAGCTACAGCCCCGCACCCGCCGGGCGCTTCCTCTAGCGGCAGCGGCGGCGCGATGCAACAGCGCAGGTGCCGCGCGCAGGATTTCGTCGTCGATGAGAAGGGCGGTTGGCGACCCTCATACGGCAGGCTGCAATCAAACGCGGACGGCCCACCGGCCGCGTGCTTCGGCGGAAGAGGGCGCGAGCGGAGAGGCGCGAGGCATCGAGGCGGCAGGCATTCTTTTTTACTGGAACTTTGGCGCGATCGGGCGTTTGATGCGGTGCACAACGGATCGGAAAATTTTCTGCGATGGCCGACGCAAACCCGCACAAACGCGCCGCGACCGGCATGCCGCTGCCCGACCAGGTGGCACTGGTGCTTCAGGGGGGCGGAGCACTCGGCGCTTTCCAGGTTGGTGTCTTCGAAGCGCTCGATGAAGCTCGTATCGAAATAGACTGGGTCGCCGGCATCTCGATCGGCGCCGTCAACGCCGCGATCATTGCCGGCAATCCGTGCGAGCGGCGGACCGAACGGCTGCATGCCTTCTGGAAGAAGGTGACCAGCGCGCTGCCGGCCTTCCCGTTCTGGAGCGGCGATTTCGGCCGCGAGGTGCTGCACGAGATGTCGGCGGCGACGGTGGCGATGGGCGGGGTCCCCGGCTTCTTCCGGCCGCGACTGCTATCGCCCTTCTTCGCGCCGGCGGGCAGCATCGATGCGATGAGCTTCTACGACAGCTCGCCGTTGATCGAGACGCTTGACGCGCTTGTCGACTGGGATCTGCTCAATGACGGGCCGATGCGGCTGTCGGTGGGGGCGGTCGAACTCGAAAGCGGCAATTTCCGCTATTTCGATAATCGCATCGATCGTATCGATGCGCGTCATATCATGGCCTCGGGCGCATTGCCGCCGGGGCTGCCGCCGATCGAGATCGAGGGGAAGTTGTGGTGGGATGGCGGCCTCGTCTCAAACACGCCGCTGGCCCATGTCGTCGACAATCAGGATGCCGACCTGCTGGTGTTCCAGGTCGATCTGTTCTCGGCATCGCAGGAACTGCCGCGCACGATCATGGACGTGGCCTCGCGTGAGAAGGAAATTCGTTTCTCGAGCCGCACACGCCAGATTTCGGATCAGCTCGTGCGCGTGCGCCGCGAGCATCAGGCTGTGCGCCGGCTGCTCGACAAGCTGCCACAGGATATGGCCAATGATCCGGACGTTATCGCGCTGGCGGCGATGACGCGCGAAAATTCGGTCAACGTCGTCCAGCTCATCTACCGTGCCAATGCCTGGGAGGGCGGATCGCGCGACTATGAATTTTCGACGCGGACGATGCAGGAGCATATCGAGGCGGGGCGGCGCGCCATCGCCGAGACCATGACCCACTCCGAACTGCTGGCCCGCAACATTTATGATGGCGAGACCGCCGCGTTTGACCTCACCGCACGCTGATGATTTGAATGGAGTATCTGCATGTTTCTCAAGGGTAAGACGGCGCTCATCACCGGTTCCACCTCCGGCATCGGCCTGGCTTATGCCAAGGCTCTGGCCGCCGAAGGCGCGTCGATCATGATCAATGGTTTCGGTGACGTTGCCGATATCGAGAAGGAGCGGGCCGCGCTGGAGGCGGCGAGCGGAGCGCCCGCTTTCTATTCGCCGGCCGACATGAGCGACGCGGATGCGATCGCGGCGATGGTCAAGGCCTGCAACGATCAGATGGGTGGGCCGGATATATTGATCAACAATGCCGGCATCCAGCATGTCGCACCGGTCGAGGATTTTCCGATCGACAAGTGGAACGCGATCATCGCTATCAACCTGACGTCGGCCTTCCTCACGATCCGGGCCTCCGTGCCGATCATGAAGGCAAAAAAATGGGGCCGGATCATCAACACCGCCTCGGCGCATTCGCTGACCGCCTCGCCGTTCAAATCGGCTTATGTCACGGCGAAGCATGGCCTGGCCGGGCTGGCCAAGACGGTCGCCCTCGAAACCGCGACATTCGGCATCACCGTTAACTGCATCAGCCCCGGCTATGTGTGGACGCCGCTCGTTGAAAAGCAGATCCCAGATACGATGAAGGCGCGCGGCATGACGCGCGAGCAGGTGATCAATGATGTCCTGCTGGCCGGTCAACCGACCAAGCAATTCGCGACCGCCGAGGAAATCGCCGCCATGGCCCTATTCCTATGTCGCGATGAGGCCGCGCAGATCACGGGCGCCAACATTTCGATCGACGGCGGTTGGACGGCGCAATGATCTGGACGCGGCGATGAGGCCGGCCATGTTCGCGCTCTATCTGGTGTGGGCGATCTGGGGCTTGTCCTGGGCGATCGCCGCGCTCTGGGCCGATCGCGCGATCGCGCGGCCGGCGGCGGCGCGCGAATGGCGTTATCGGCTGTTCACCGTTTCGGGCTTCTTGGCACTGCTATCTTTCGGCGCGTGGCCCCGGGGGGGCAGCATGGCCGGGATGCCCTCGGTGCTGTTCGCACCGCTCTGGCATCTGCCCGCGCCGATCGAATGGGCACTGGTCCTGCTGGCGCTGGCCGGCGCGGGCTTCGCCTGGTGGGGGCGGCTGCATCTGGGGCGGTTGTGGTCGGCGGCGTTAACTCGCAAACAGGATCACCGCGTGGTCGATAGCGGGCCCTATGCGATCGTGCGGCATCCCATTTATACGGGGCTAATCGCGGCCGCGGTTGCAACGCTCGGCATCCGTGGGAACCCTTTGTGCCTGACCGGGTTCGTGTTGTTCGTGATGGGTTATGTGCTCAAGGCCAGCGAAGAGGAGCGATTCCTGTCGGCCGAACTCGGCGAGCATGTCTATGCCCGATACCGCGCCGCCGTACCGATGCTGATTCCCTGTGTTCGCCGGTGATGCCGCCGCTTGCCAAGTGCTGTGGCTGCGCGCACCTTTCGGACCGAAAGGACTTGTGCTGGTGAAGGAAAGCGAATGGCGTTGCATCGTTTGAAACCCGCCATTCTATTCGCTGTCCTGTTGATCGCCGCGGGCTGTACGTCCATCGGCGACATGCATCGCGCGTCGGCGCGCGCACCGCGTGAAGCGCGCACCGACTGGCACGAGGTGGCGACCGCATCGGATCGCGACCGGCTCGCCCGCTGGCGTGTGGCCTGGATGACAGGGCTCGATAAGGCGGTTGCCGCCGGCAATGGCACGCTGGTAGCCGCCCAAGGCGCCCTGCTCAAGCCCGATGCCGCGCTCGAAGGCCCGCTCCCGCCGCCGGGCGATTATCAGTGCCGTACCTTCAAGATGGGCGCGCAATCAGCCGGACTGCGTGAATATATCGCCTATCCGCAATTTACATGCCGCATCAGCCGGGAAGGGGCGCTGCTGCGCTTTGCCAAGATCGATGGCGCGCAGCGGCCGGTGGGTATGATCTATACCGATGGGGGTTCCCGGATGATCTTCCTGGGCTCGTTGATGCTGGGCGATGAAATGCGGCCGCTGCCTTATGGGCGCGATGCGGAACGCGACATGGTCGGCATATTGGAGCGGGTGAGTGCCGCGCGTTGGCGCATCGCCTTCCCCTATCCGCGATGGGAATCGATAATCGACGTGATCGAACTGGTACCGAAAGGGGAATGATATTGCGTTTTCCACTGGTGGCGCTTGCCTTGGCGATCGCGGCGCCCGCGTCGGCCGATCCGCTGAACGATGCGATTGCCGCCGATATGCCGGGGTTAATGGCGACCTATCATGATCTGCACATTCATCCGGAACTGAGCTTCAGGGAGATCAGAAGTTCGGCGATCCTGGCGGAAGCGGCGAAGAAGGCTGGCTTCGAGGTTTCGACCGGCGTCGGCAAGACCGGGGTCGTCGCAGTGCTGCGCAACGGCCCCGGGCCGGTGCTGTTGCTGCGTGCCGATATGGACGCGCTCCCGGTCACCGAGCAGACCGGCCTGACCTTCGCCAGCACGGTGCCGGGCGTTATGCACGCATGCGGCCATGACACACACATGACGGCGTGGATCGGTGTCGCGCGCCGGATGGCCGCCATGAAAGATCAATGGTCCGGCACATTGGTCATGATTGGCCAGCCTGCCGAAGAGATCGGGCAGGGCGCGCGCGCGATGCTCAAGGATGGGCTGTACAGTCGCTTTCCCAAACCGACGGTTACCATTGCGTTTCACGATTCGGCGAGCCTGCCCGCGGGCACGATCGGCTATGTCGACGGCTATACGATGGCGAATGTCGATTCGGTCGATATACTCGTCAAGGGAATTGGTGGGCACGGTGCCTATCCCCATCTGACCAAAGATCCGATCGTGCTTGCGGCGCGGATCGTCACATCGCTGCAAACGCTGATTTCGCGGGAAATCGATCCGCTCGAATCGGGCGTTGTAACCGTCGGCAGCTTTCAGGCCGGCACGAAGCACAATATCATCCCGTCGGAAGCGAAGCTGCAGATCACGGTGCGGAGCTATACACCGGAGGTCCGCAAGCAACTTCTCGACGGCATCGCCCGGATCGCGAAGGGCGAGGCGATCGCGGCAGGCATGCCCGACGATGCGATGCCAATCGTCACGCTGCAGGATCAGTTTACGCCGGCGACGTTTAATACACACAAGCTGACCGCCGAGATGGCCGATCGGTTTGCCGCGCGCTTCGGCAAGGATCGGGTGCGGGCGGTTCGGGCGCAGATGGGCGGTGAGGATTTCAGCGAGTATCATCTGGCCGATCCCGCGAACGAGGCATTGCTCTTCTGGGTCGGCGGCGTACCGCAGGCGAAGTGGGATGCGGCGAAGGGTGACGTTACCAAATTGCCGTCGCTGCACAGCCCGTTCTGGGCTCCTGATGCGCCGAAGGTGATATCGACGGCGATCGAGGCGATGACCACGGCCGCGATCCATGTTTTGGCCAAGAACACACACTGAGCGGGGAAGATGGCGCGATGATGAAAGTGGCCGCGCTCGCCTGCTATCCGGTGAAGAGCCTGCGCGGGCATTCGCTTCAGCGCGCGACGATCGATCGGATCGGCATCGCCGGCGACAGGCGCTGGGCGGTGGTCAATCATGGCGGTCGCTTCCAGACGCAACGCGAACTTCCCGCGATGGCCACGATCGACGTACTGCGCCGTCCCGGCGGCATCACCCTCGTTCATTGCGAGCACGGCAGGTTCGATGTCCCGGTACCGGATGCTCGGGCGGAAGCGCGCGACATCACGGTATGGCGCGATCGGGTGCCGGTGCGGATGGCCTCGGCCGGGGCCGATACATTTGTGTCGGCGGTTCTCGGCAGGCCGCTGCGGCTGGCTTTCCTCGACAATCCCGAAGCGCGTCCGATCGATCCCGCCTTCGCCACGGGCGGTGAAGCCGTAAATCTGTCGGACGGCTTTCCGCTGCTGGTAACGACGCGGGAATCGCTCGATGATCTCAACCGCCGTCTCGCCAATCCTCTGCAAATGCGTCGATTCCGTCCCAATATCGTGATCGAGGGCGGGGAGGCGTGGGCCGAAGACCGCTGGCGCCGGCTGAGGATAGGCGATCTCGAGCTTCGCATCGTAAAGCCGTGCGCGCGCTGCTCAATCACCACGCTTGATCCGCTGACAGGCACGCGGCGGTACGGCGATGAACCGCTGACGACATTGCGGGGATTCCACCGCGCCGGAAATGGCGGGATCATCTTCGGGCAGAACGCAATCCCGGCAGATGTCGGCGAGATTGCCGTCGGTGATGCGGTGGAACTTTTGGAGGAAGGTCCGTCAAATCTCGGTTGACCACGAGATAGATCGAATTGAAAGCAAGCAGCGAGAGGCTAAGGCAACCAGCCGCCTATAGGCGTGATGCATCGCGGCAATGGATGCACGAATGAACGATGAAATGATGCTGGACGAATGGGACTGGGCCAAGATTGCCGGGGCGCTTGACGCATATGGCTGGGCGCGCCTGCCGGCGCTTCTGTCAGAAGAGCGATGCGACGAACTTGTTGATCTTTATCGTGACGAGACGCGGTTTCGCAAACAAGTCATAATGGGCCGGCATGCCTATGGGCGTGGCCAATATCGCTATTTCGCCTATCCGTTACCACCACTGGTGGTGCAACTGCGCGCTGGACTGTATCGACGGCTGCTACCGATTGCCAATTGCTGGAACGATCGAATGGGCATCGCGCAGATCTTCCCCGACGACCACGCTGCCTTCATCGATCGCTGCCACGCGTCCGGCCAGAGCCGCCCGACGCCGCTGCTGCTGAAATATGGACCGGACGATTATAATTGCCTGCATCAGGATCTGTACGGCGAGCACGTCTTTCCGCTGCAGGCGGCGATCCTGCTGTCCGCGCCGGGCGACGACTTCGAGGGTGGTGACTTCATCCTGACCGAACAGCGGCCGCGGATGCAGTCACGCGCCGAGGTCGTGCCCCTTGCAAAGGGTGATGCGGTGATCTTCGCCGTTCACAACCGGCCGGTTGCGGGAACGCGGGGAAGCTACCGTGTCAATATGCGGCACGGCGTAGGCACAGTGCGTTCAGGCCGGCGCTACACGATGGGGATCATCTTCCACGACGCGGCCTGAGCGGGCGTCGTCAACCGAGCGAGGTCGCAATGACCGCCGCCAACTGATCCACGCGATAGGGTTTAGAAATGATTGGCGAGTCTGCAAATCCGCTGTTGGCCGGGAGGCCGTCATAGCCTGTGGCGAAAACGAAGGGCTTGCCCTTCTGGCGCAATAACGCTGCGACCGGGAGGCTCAATTCGTCCTTAAGGTTTAGATCGAGCAAGGCGATATCGAATTCGGTATCGTCGGCACGGGCCAACGCTTCGGCCAGAGTTGTCGCAACGGCGGCCGTTGTGCAGCCGACCTCGTCGAGCATGTCCTCTGCCGTCATTGCGATGATCGAATCATCTTCAACGATCAAAACGCGCGTGCCGGCTGGCGGTTGGCTCATGGACATTTCCCCAATCTTTGGCCCCGGACAGGCAAGCGATGAATAAACGCTATTTTGCGCGGCGCAATCGCCAAGATGATGCAGCTACGGTCGTCTTTCGGCATTTTCGTGTTTATGCCGGAAAGGGTGTGTCGAGCGCATCATGTGCCCGGGCCTTCAGTTGTTCGACGATTTTCTTGACGTCCTGACTGGACCCGCGCGGCAGGATCATCACCGCATCGCGGGTTGCAACGACGATCAGGTCCCTGACGCCGGCCACCGTGACGACCGGGCCTTCGCTTCTGATCAGACAATGGCTGGTGTCGATCGCGACGACATCGCCATGAATGACATTGCCGTCATCATCGCCAAAGCCGAGCGCATGGAGCGCGTCCCAGCTGCCAACATCGGACCAGCCCATCTCGACCGGCACGACGGCGACCCGATCGTCTCGTTCCATGACGGCATTGTCGATGGATTCGGACGGGCATTCAGTGAAGCTCGATGCATCGGGCCGAATGATCTGACCGTCGCGGGCGGCACCGGCCATGGCAGCGTGAGCCGCTCGGGCGATTTCCGGCGCGTGCCGCTCGAGCGCGTTCAGATAGGCATCTGCCCGGAACAGGAAGATCCCGCCGTTCCAGCTATATCCGCCTTCGGCCAGATAGGATTCGGCACGCGCCTTGTCGGGCTTTTCCACGAATTTGGCGACGCGGTGTACGTCAGGCCGGATTTCCGCACCACGCTTGATATAGCCATAGCCGGTTTCGGGTAGGTCGGGCGTGATGCCAAACGTGACCAGCCAGCCATCTTTCAATACGGGAAGGGCGGCCGCGATCGCCGCGTGGAATGCCGCCACGTCGCGGATGACATGGTCACTCGGCATGATCAGCAACACCGCATCCGGCTTGGCCTCGATTGCCGCCAGTGCAATCGCCGCAGCCGTGTTACGTGCGACCGGTTCCAGGATGATCGCCGCGGCGTCATGGTTTTCGGCTGCAAGCTGGCTTGCGATATCGTCGGCATGCAGGGCGTTGGTGACGATGATGGGTTTGCCGAAGCGGCCGCTATCGACACAGCGGCCGGCAGTCATCTGCAGCATCGTCTGTTCGCCAGTCAGCGCGAGCAACTGCTTGGGCCGCTTCGATCGCGAAAGCGGCCAGAGTCGCGTGCCGGATCCGCCGGAAAGAATGACCGGTGTAATCAAGGTGGTGGAAATGGTGGGCTCCTTCGGTCAGAACAGTCTGGGGCTTATGGTTGCTAAATTGCCGAAAGACAATTTAGCTCCATAGGGCCACTAAGGGGTTGGGGACATCAGCGAGTGCGCGGACCGGCATGATCAGGATTTTCAAACATTATGTAGCTTACGGGGTTTTGCTCCTGTGTTTTGTCGATTTCGCGGTGCTCCTGTTCGTGGCCGAGGCTGGCTGGGTGTTGCGCGTGCATCAGATCGGCAGCTCGGTAGGTTCGATCTGGGGACGCGTGCCGCAGTTGCTGAGTTTTGCACTGGCGATTCAGGCGGCAATGATCGGGGTGGGGGTCTATTCGGTCGATGCCCTGCACACGTTGCGTTTCGCAGCGGCGCGCCTGCTCGTCGCGATTTCGCTGGGTGTGATCCTGATTTCGATGTTGTTCTTCATCTTGCCCGAACTGACATTGTGGCGATCCAATTCGGTCTATTCGATGATCATGGCAATCGTGCTGTTGATGGCTGTACGCATAATATTAGGTGGCGTCGTCGGCGGCGAGAAATTCAAGCGCAGGGTGGTGCTGCTTGGCGCCGGGCGCCGCGCGTCGCGCGTGATCGAACTTTCGAAGCGGCCGGGATCGGGCTTCATGATCGTCGAATGCATCGACATGCAGGATGTGCCGGCGCTGATCACGACCGCAACGCCGCGTGCGGACGTGCCCAATCTGCGCGATCTGGTAGTGGCGGCGCAGGCGAGCGAGGTCGTGCTGGCGCTTGATGAGCGCCGCAAATCGGTGCCGCTGGACGATCTGTTGCGCGTCAAGACCACCGGCGTCGCGGTGCATGACATTTCGAGTTTTCTCGAACGTGAGACGGGCCGTATCGATCTGGATAGCGTGCAGCCGTCTTGGCTGATCTTCTCCGACGGTTTTTCGTCCGGTCAGCGCATCTCGATGGTGATCAAGCGCACGTTCGACATCGTGGTGAGCGCGCTGCTGCTCATCATCGCGGGCCCGATCATACTGATAACAGCCCTCATCGTGAAGCTTGAAAGCCCTGGACCTGCCTTTTACCGCCAGATTCGCGTCGGGCGTTATGACGAGCCGTTCGAGATATTGAAGCTGCGTTCGATGCGTCAGGATGCGGAGGTTGGGGGTAAGGCGGTCTGGGCGCAAAAAGGGGATGCGCGCGTTACCCGTGTCGGCCGGATCATCCGCCTGATCCGCGTCGACGAACTGCCGCAGATGTGGACGGTGCTGAAAGGCGGAATGAGCTTTGTAGGCCCGCGCCCGGAGCGCCCGCAATTCGTTACGGAACTTGAGGAAAAGCTGCCCTTCTATGCCGAACGGCATATGATGAAGCCCGGCATCACCGGCTGGGCGCAGATTAATTATCCTTACGGGGCGAGCCTGGAGGATGCACGGCACAAGCTCGAATATGATCTTTATTATACCAAGAATTACAGTCTCTTTCTCGACATCCTGATCATCCTGCAGACCTTGCGCGTGCTGCTGTGGGCGGAAGGGGCTCGCTAGGCGGCCGATGATAGCGATCGCCACCGAATGGGGACATGCGCTGGCGGCCTTCCTGTTCGCTGCTCTGGTGGCGTGGCAGGCGACGTTGCCGCAGGGGAACTTCCGTCGCCTGATGCTCACATTGGCCTGCGCCGCCACCGCTTTGTGGTGTGGCGTGGCGGCGGTGGCGGGGCCGGCGAGCGTGGTGGCCGAGGTTGCGATGAATGTTGCCGATCTCGGATGGTTGGCTTTCATGCTGGCGCTGCAGGCACCCGGCCGGGAAGATCGTCGGCGGGCTCTGATCCTCGGCCTTTACGGCGTGCTCGCGCTGGTGCTGTTGACGGGTATAGCCCTGCAGATGCTGCCGGTTGTGTTCAGCGGCAGCCCGCGCATTCAGCAGGGCATTCTGCTCTCGAGCTTGACGCTGCGGCTGACGACGGCGACGGGCGCGCTCGTCCTCGTTCACAACCTCTTCACGGCAGCGTCTGCCGAAGCGCGCTGGGGAATCGGAACGCCAATGTTCGCCCTTGCGGTGATGTGGTCGTTCGATCTCAATCTGGCGGCGGTATCCTACCTGATGGATCAATGGCCCGTTGAACTGTTCGCCGTCAGGGGCTTCGTGCTGGCGCTGCTCGCGCCGCTGCTGGTGACGGTCAGCCGGTTCACCGATGTCGGCCCGGTTAGACCGTCGCGTTCGGCGCGATTCCAGACGCTGCCTTTGATCGCCGTCGGCGCCTATCTCGCCTTGATGGTGCTGCTTTCCAAGGTGCTCCATCTCACCGGCAATCTTTATCTGCTCGGCGATATCACGGTTGCGCTGGGATTTTCATCACTCGCATTGCTGCTCTTTCCATCCACAAGAATGCGAACACGGCTCAAACGAACGCTCGCGCGGCACCTGTTTCAGCATCGCTACGACTATCGTGTCGAATGGCGACGTTTCACCGATACCCTGGGCCGGCCGAGTGAAGGCGCCGTCCCGCTTACCGAACGAATGGTCCAGGCGATCGCTGACATTCCCGAATCGCCAGGGGGGCTATTGTTGTTGACGGCCGATGACGGCGGCCTCGATATATTCGCACGGCGCGGCTGGACAATGGCGGAGGCGCCGCCGCAGCGGGCTGGCAGCAAGGTGCTGGCGGACTACCTCCAGCAATCGGGCGACATCATCGAACTTGATCCGGTGCGGCTTGGCGAAGCGTCGATCCCGGCCGACACCGTTCCCGAATGGATGATGGCGGAGGAGCGGGCATGGGCGATCGTGCCGCTGCTCCACTTCGATCGGCTCGTCGGTGCGGTGCTCCTTGAACAGCCCGAGGTCAGCCGCCGGCTCGACTGGGAAGATCATGACCTGCTCCGTGTCGCAGGCCGGCAAGTAGCGAGCTACCTCGCCGAGGCGCGCGGCCAGGAGGCGCTGTCTGATGCGCGGCGCTTCGACGAATTCAACCGCCGCTTTGCCTTCATCATGCACGATATCAAGAATCTGGTCAGCCAACTGAGCTTGCTTGCCCGCAACGCTGAGCGGCATGCCGACAATCCCGCGTTTCGCGCGGACATGATCGCCACATTGCAGTCGTCGGTCGGCAAGATGAACGATTTGCTCGCGCGTCTGTCGCAGCATCATCGCAGCCGGCCTGAACAGCCGAAGAGGCACGCGCTGAGGCCGCTCGTCGAGCGGATTGTCTCGCAGAAGGCAGGCCATCACCCAGTCATGATAGAGGGCCGCAGCGATGTCACGGCGATGGTCGATCCGGGGCGGCTGGAACAGGCGCTTGGTCATCTGGTCCAGAATGCCATTGACGCCAGCGGGGCCGACAGCCCGGTCGAGGTCCGCATCGCGCAACGCGGGCGCGAGGCAACTATCGATATTGTCGATAAAGGCTGTGGTATGTCCGCCGAATTCGTCCGCTCGCGGCTTTTTCATGCTTTCTCCTCCACGAAGGAGGGAGGGTTCGGTATCGGTACGTTCGAGGCGCGATCTTTGGTCGCTGCGATGAATGGGCGGGTCGAGGTGAGCAGTTGCGAGGGCGAGGGCAGCCGTTTTTCTATCATCCTGCCGATCGCGCCAGCGCTCGGCCGCCCGACCATGCAGGCTGCCCAATGACGCATTCGATATCGAAGCCCCGATTGTTGATCGTTGAGGATGACGAAGGCCTGCAGCGACAGTTGCGTTGGGCTTATGAGGATTATGAGGTCATCTCCGCGACCGATCGGCCCAGCGCGCTCGCCGCGCTGCGCGCCTATGAGCCGGCGGTGGTGACGCTGGATCTGGGATTGCCGCCCGATCCTGACGGCACGACCGAGGGCTTTGCCACCCTTGAGCAGATATTGGCGCTCAAGCGCGACACCAAGGTTATTGTCGCTTCCGGCCATGGCGCGCGCGAGGGCGCGTTGCGGGCTGTCGCATCGGGCGCTTATGATTATTACCACAAGCCGGTGGACATTGACGAACTCGGGCTGATCGTCGCGCGTGCGTTCGAACTTCATGGGCTCGAACAGGAAAATGCCCGGCTTGCGATGCGCGGTGATCGGGAGTCGGTGCTCGGCGGGTTCATCACCGCCGATCCGGCAATGATGAAGGTGTGCCGCACGATCGAGCGGGTGGCAGACACCGATGTCTCGGTGATGCTGCTGGGTGCCAGTGGCACCGGCAAGGAGGTCTTGGCGCGCGGCCTTCACGGAGCGAGCCGGCGCGCGAATGGCAATTTCGTCGCGATCAACTGCGCGGCGATCCCCGAAAATCTGCTCGAATCCGAACTGTTCGGCTATGAACGCGGAGCCTTCACCGGCGCCATAAAGACGACCGAAGGCAAGATCGAACTGGCCGAGGGCGGAACCCTGTTCCTCGATGAGGTCGGGGATATTCCATTGTCGTTGCAGGTCAAGTTGCTGCGTTTTCTTCAGGAGCGGACGATCGAGCGGATCGGTGGCCGCAAGCCTATTGCCGTCGATACGCGGATCGTCTGCGCGACCCATCAGGATATCGACGTGATGGTTGCCGATGGCCGATTTCGCGAGGATCTTTATTATCGCCTCGCTGAACTCGTGGTTCGCATCCCGCCGCTCGCGCTTCGCCCCGGCGACGCCATATTGCTCGCGCGGCAATTGCTCAAACGTTATGCGCGCGAGATGAACTCGCGGGTGAAGGGCTTCTCGCCCGATGCGCTCGCCGCGATCGACGGCTGGAGCTGGCCCGGCAACGTTCGCGAACTCGAGAACAGGCTCAAGCGATCGGTGGTGATGGCGGAGGGCAAATTGGTGACCGCCGAGGATCTTGATCTGCTGCAGGACCAGGAGGATTGCGGTTTCCTCAACCTCAAGACCGCACGCGAACGCGCCGACCGGATCGCCATCACCCGTGCGATCGCCCGAGCGGATGGCAATATCTCGACCGCGGCCAAGTTGCTCGGTATCAGCCGGCCGACGCTATATGATCTGCTGAAGCAACACAGCATGGGCGGATAGCGCTTCGGCCGCGCTTGAAGCTTTCTGCCTTCCCCCCTATCGCCCGGTTATGACCGATCCCACCGATCCGCTCGCCCGTATTGCTGCCGCACTGGAACGTCTGGCGCCGCCAGCGCCGCCTGCCGCCGATACGATGGCACATCCCGCATATATCTGGCGCGACGGAGGGCTCGCGGCCGCGCGGGCGTTCACCCCGCTGCCGCTCGAATTGTTGTCGGGTGTCGATGCGCAAAAAGGTGCGCTCGTGGAAAATGCTCGCCGGCTCGCGACCGGTAGCGCCGCGCATGACGTGCTGCTGTGGGGGGCGCGTGGCGCGGGCAAGTCGGCGCTCGTCAAGGCGACGGTGGGCGCATTGCAGAATGATGGTCTCGCCATCGCGTTGATCGAAATCTCCGGCGACCGGATCGAGACATTGCCGCGGCTGTTCGCGCTGATCGCCGATCTGCCACGCGCTTTCATCCTGTTTCTCGACGATCTCGGGTTCGAGGATGCGGGGCATGGCGCACGGCTGCTGCGATCGATGCTGGAGGGCGGCGCCGAGGCGCGGCCGGCCAACGCCCGCCTCCATGTGACCGCCAACCGCCGCCACATCGTGTCGCGCGATCTGCGTGAGCAGGATAGCCCGATCAATCCGCGCGATGTGGTCGACGACAAGCTGGCACTGGCGGATCGCTTCGGCCTGTCGCTTGGCTTCCATGTCTGCGATCAGGACAGCTATGTCGCGATGGTCAGCGGTTATGCGCAGTCTTATGGCCTGTCCTTTGATCCGCTCGATGCGATCGCCTGGGCAACGCAGCGCGGCAGTCGATCGGGTCGGGTCGCCTGGCAATATGTCGTCGAACTGGCCGGGCGGGCCGGCAAGGCCATCTGATTGACGCTATGGCGGGAAAGAAGGGCGTGATGGACAGAGCAGAGGCTGATCATCGGCCCTGGGTGGACGGAGCGATTGCCCGCATCGCGGCGGATTATGCGCGCTCGGCCGATACCCATCTCGTCCCCGTAGCTATGCCCGCACTGCCGCATATCGCGCTCTATCTGAAGGACGAATCGACGCACCCCACCGGTAGCCTCAAGCATCGACTGGCCCGCTCGCTGTTCCTCTATGCCCTGTGCAACGGCTGGATCGGCGAGGGTATGACGATCGTCGAGGCATCGAGCGGTTCAACGGCGGTGTCCGAGGCCTATTTCGCGCGCATGCTCGGTCTGCCGTTCATCGCGGTCGTGCCCCGCAGCACGGCGGCGGAGAAGGTTGCCGCGATCGAATTTCAGGGCGGTCGCTGCCATTTCATCGATGTTCCGTCACAGGCCTATGGCGCGGCGGCAAAGCTCGCGGCCGATCTCGGCGGCCATTATATGGACCAGTTCACTTTCGCCGAACGTGCGACCGACTGGCGTGGCAACAATAATATCGCCGAATCGATTTTTACGCAGATGGCGCTGGAGCCGTCGCCGATCCCCGGTTGGATCGTCTGCGGTGCAGGTACTGGCGGCACCTCGGCGACGATCGGCCGATACATCCGCTATAATCGCTATCCGACGCGGGTTTGCGTGGCCGACCCCGAGGCATCGGTGTTTCACCGCCACTGGCATGATCGGTCGGTTGTCATGATAGATGGGCGGTCGTCGGTGATCGAGGGAATCGGGCGTCCGCGGGTCGAGCCGTCTTTCATCCCATCGGTTGTCGATCGCATGATCGCGGTGCCCGATGTCGCGAGCATCGCCGCCGCCCGCGTCGTCAGCCGTCGTCTCGGCCGCCGCTGTGGAGGATCGACTGGTACCAATATCTGGGCCTGCGCGATTCTGGCCAGCGAGATGGCTGCGGCCGGCGAGCAGGGTTCGATCGTCTCCATATTGTGCGACGACGGCAATCGTTACGCCTCAACCTATTTCGACGATGCGTGGCTCTCGGCCAACGGCTTCGATGTTGCGCCTTGCGAACGGCAGCTGGAGGCGTTCTTCGCCGAAGGGACTCTGACAGCGTAGCTGGGTCAAAAGCGGCGTTCCATGCGGAACGATGCCGTCCGAGGGCGGATCGGCGTCTGCTGATCGACCGAACGGAACGTGAATGGGTTGCCGAAGCTGAAACTGTCGCCACGCCCATTTGCCATGTTGGTGATTCCGATCGAGGCTTTCCATGTCCCGCGCGTCACGCTGAGGCCGCTGTCGACGACGATATAGTCGCCCATATGGAGCGCCACCGCCGGGTCGAAGCTGAGGCGGGCCTTGCCGACATATCGCATGTTGACGAACGCTCCGCCGATCATCGCACCGATCGGCGCCGTCGCCGAGAGCCGGATGTGGCCGGATATATCCGGTACGACCGGCAGATGACGATCATCATTGCCGCCTGGTATCGGGCCTGGCCCGTTCAACCGGCCATGCTGCAACGTCATGCCGCCTTCGACGGTGAAGGGCATCAGTACGACCTTCGTGCTGAATTCCGCGCCGAAACTGCGAGCGTTACCGGCGTTGATCGTCGTTACCAGCCCATCCGTTCCGATCACGTCGCTCTGAAGATCTTCCCATGACAACGCGAAGATCGTGCCATCGAGCGCGATTTTGCCATTGAGCAGCGTAGCCCGTCCGCCAAGTTCCAGGCTGCGCAGTTCGTCCGAGCGGAACGTGGGGCGCGATCCCGCCATGCCGGTGCTGTCGCCGTTCAATCCGCCGGGTCGGATCGCGCTGGCGTAGCGCAGCCAGAACAGGCGGTTGTCGGCCGGCCGCCAGGCGATGGTCGCGCTCGGGGTCACGCCGATCTTGGCCAGATGCTGCTGGCGGACGGGGCCGGCCTCGTTGGTTGCGACCGATCGAAAAACGCGTAGCCCGATCGTCAGATCGAAGCGATGGGGAAGGGACTGCGTCGCCTCGCCGAAGATCGCGGCCTCGAGCGATCGCTCGTCCTGATCGCGGACGACGACCGATGTTCCGGCGGCGGGTACGAACGCGCCGATATTGCTGTTGTCGGCAATGAGCACCGATCCACCGATCACCCAGGGATGGCGCGCGCGCGGATCGCTGACACGCAATTCCTGCGTCAGCAGGGTCAGCTGTCGATCCTCCTGATAGGCAAGCGGCGGCGTCAGATTGCGTGCGGCGGCGACGGCGCTGGCATCGAAACGGCTGTCGGCCTTGTGGCTGACGATTGCGCTGGCGGAAAGCACGTCGAGATCGGCGATTCGGCCATGGACCTCGATCCGGCCTGCCACGAAGTCATTGTCATGCGGTTCGGCCTGTGCAGTCGCGTGCGTCAGGCCGCTTGTCGCATATTGGCTGTCGCGGGCGTTGAGCCATTGTCCGACAAATGATCCATCCACCGTCCAGTCCGCCACGGGATGCCATCGCAGCGCCACGCGGCCGCCCGAGCGACTGACCCTGTTGATATTGCTGCGGCCGCGCTGGCTATCGTCGATCCAGCCCGGCATCAACTCGGTGTAACCCACGGCCCTCAGGCCCAGCCGACCCTCCACCAGCGGCGCGTTGATGACGGCGTCGAGGGCGCCGCCGGCCGCGCCCCCCATGACGGCGCTCGCTTCGATCGCGCCGCCGCCCGACCAGTGATCGAGGTCGGGCCGTGTCGTGACGAGCCGAACGATGCCGCCGAGCGATCCCGTGCCGTAGAGCGCGCCTTGCGGCCCCCGTAGCAATTCCACCCTATCTACGTCGACCAGACGCAAATCGGGATCGGGGGTCGCATAGCTGATCCGCGCGTCGTCGAGATAGAGGCCGACCGTGGATTGGGTGGGGCCGTTGAACGGGCTGTCTGCCACGCCGCGCAGAAATATCCGGTCGCGGCCCGCACCGAGATTTGTCGAAAAAGCGCCTTCGGTCTGGCTCAGCAGATCGCCGACGCTGTGGCTAGAACCTGGTGCGGCGATGGCACGGAGCGGCATGATGCTGATCGCGGCGGGAATATTGCTGAGCCGTTCGTCGCGCTTGGTGGCGGTGATGATGATATCGTCGGCGGCGGACAGCGATGGCGGTGCGGCTGCCGGAACTGTTGGAACTGGCGGGACCAGGCGGGGCACGATCCGCCACGTCATCCCGTCCACGCGGACGGCCCTCCAGCGGCTTGTCGCGAGAAGGTGATCGAGGGCGAGGCCTGGCTCAAGCAGTCCGTGCACTGCAGGCGCTCGATCGGTCGGCAGCTTGCCGCTTACCCCGATCGAAATACCCGTTTGCTGGGAAAGTGCGACGAGCGAGTCGCGCAGCGGCCCGGCCGGAACATCGATCGGGACGGGCGCGGCCTGCGCCGCGGCCGCATACGTCAATCTAGCGAGCAGCGCGGCCCACCAGGCGAATCCTGTTGCCCTCGCGACGCGTGTCGACCGGCAGAAGCCCTTGAATCTGGTCAACAAGCCGCGATCCGTCCCCGATCGTCAAGACACCCGAAAACCGCAGGTCCGCAATTGCCGGATCCACAGTCAATGTTTTCCCCGCATAGCGTGAGATGTCCGTGGCAACCAGAGCTAGCGCGGCCTGATCATAGATAAGGCGCCCATCCCGCCAGCTGCCGACATTGGCCGGATTGACGGTAGCGATCGCGGCTTCGGCGGATGGCCCCAGGATGTCGATCCTTCTACCGGCACGCAGCGGAGTGCCACGGCCATTGGCAGGCGCGACCGCCACTTCGCCTTCGGCCACTGCTACGGATACGCGCTGGCCCTGATGAACCATGTCGAATCGGGTGCCGACGTCACGCACCTCATAGCCCCCGGCCGTAACGGTCAGCGGATGGGAAGGATCATGACGGATGTCGAAATAGGCACCGCCGGCGGCAAGGTCGATGCGTCGCGTAGCGCTGTCACTCACCGAAAGGCGGCTGTTGCGGTCGATGCGGATCGTGCTGCCATCTTTCAGAGCAATAGTGCGTGTTTCGGTCGGGCCGGTATTGTAAGTCGCCATCATCTCGGCGGCGGGTGTCAGCATGGGCAGCAGCAGCATACCAGCCACCACGCCTGCGGTCAGCGTGCCTCCTGCTGCCCACCAGCCCTTGCGGGATCGGGGGACGCGCGCGTCTTCGACATCGTCGTTCGCGGGAAGCTGCGCTGATATTGCGGCGGCCGATGCGATGATCTCTGCGTCGATCAGGGCAATCCGTTCATAAGCGAGTCGGCATGCAGGGATATCGAGCCAGGCTGAAAAGGCCTGCCAATCGACGTCGTCACCACCGATGCGGGCATGCCATAAGGCTGCCTCGTCGTCGATCCGATCCTGTTCTGCCGGTCCCTTCATAGCTTCTCCACCCGGAGCTTCGCCGGGGCCCCTATTGCAGTCATGACGGCATGCGAGCCGCCGCGCCTCAGTCCGCCCGGCATCATTCTTTGAGCGCTGCTGTCAGGTGGCGGAGCGCCACCGCGATATGCTTTTCTACCGCACTCTTGGTGATCCCCAATTCAGCCGCCACCTGGGCATGGCTTAGCCCGTCGAGCTTGTGCCGGCGGAATACCCGACGGGCGCCGGCGGGCAAGGCTTCTATTGCCGCGGCCAATTGACGTGCTCGTTGCCGTGATTCAACGCCGGCAAAGGCCGAAGGGCGCTCATCGACCGCTTCGCCGCCCAGCCGCGTCACCGAGATGTCAGTCCAGTCATGCTCGCGGCGTTCGCGGCGCTGCCGCTCGCGCACGCGATCGATGACGATGTTAAGGCCCACACGGTATAGATAGGACAAGCTATCGGCGATCGGTCCGCTCTCCGCCTGCGAAATGCGCAGCCAGATTTCCTGGACGACATCCTCGGCCTCGGCCGGGTCGCCGGTGCGGCCCGTAAAGAAGCGCAGGAGTTGCGGACGGTGTGCGAGCAATGTGGCGGCAAGGCCTCCCGGTTGCTCTCCCTTAAATTCCGTTACAGCAACTCTCCGCGTTTCAGCCGCCGAGCTTGCCATTCACCGCTGCGAGCAATTTCTGCACCTCGCCCCGGCGACCGGCATCGGCCACTTCGCGACCTGGACGCGGCGGTGCTGCAAGCGCCGTCCGCAGCGTCTTTGCCGCTTCGGCATATTGCCCCTGATTGTAGAGAAAGTCGCCCCAGAAATAATTGGAGTCGATTCCTCGCGGATTCGCGCGCAGCCCGGCCGTCAGCTCCTCGCGGGCCTTGTCCTTGCTGCCGAAGCCGATGGGCCAACCCGGTACCTGATAATATAGTGCGCCCAGACTGGTATGGGCCGATCCGTCGAGCGCGTTGCCGTCGATTTTCTCGGCCTTCTCGAGTAGCCCGCGCGCCTCCTTGGCGAGCGAGAGCCCGCCCATCCCACCCTTCAAGCCAGCCAGGGTCGAAGTGACGATACCGTCCCATATCAAGGGCTCGGCCCGGTTCGGCATGGCCGAGACGGCAGCATCGGCCTGCGCCTTCAACCGCATCATTGCCGCGAGCTGGTCGGCCTCCGCCGTACGATATTTGATCTGGGCCCAGCCGCCCGCGATGCCCATCACCCGATCGACCACCGGATCGGCCAGAGCCGCGCCGGCGCCAGCGAGAAGCAGGGCGACGAAAGCGACCCGTTTAAGCAGTTTCATATGTTGAATCCTCTTGGTTATGCGTTGAACAGGGCTGCAGCCTTGCGATCGTTTGCAGCGAGTGCGCGATCGACGAGGCGCGGGGCGAGTGCGTTGATCCGGACGAACAGGTTTTCGGGAAAGCCGATCACGACATCGCGGCTACCCCTGGCGATAGCCGCCACGATCCGGTCGGCCACCAACTCGGGCGCGTCCATCGACATCTTCGTGGCTTCGGCGAAGGCCAGGACTTTCGCGGAATTCAGCGGCGTGCGGACCGCGCGCGGCGCGATATGGGTGACCGCTACACCGCTTCCCGCATATTCGCGGCGCAGCGCATCGCTCAGGCCCTTGAGGCCGGCCTTCGCGCTCGAATAGCTCACGAAATGGGCGAAGGGAATCGCGCCGAACACCGATCCGATATTGACGATCCGCCCCTGTCCGCGTTCAGCCATCGCAGGCAGCACAGCGCGCGACAACATCGCGGGGGCGATCAGGTTGATGACATAGCCGGCCCAGAGATTCTCGGGCGCCTGCTCCTCGAACGGCCCGAAATACTGGATTCCCGCGAGATTGATCAGCGTATCGATCCCTCGACCGGCCAGATCCGCGGACAGAATTTGAAGGCCCTCGAACGTGCCGAGATCGCCCAGAATCGTCTCGTTCGCCGCAGGGCAGGGAATGCGATCGATGCCGATGACATAAGCGGAATGGCGCAGACGATCGGCGACGAGCGTTCCAATGCCGCCGGCAGCGCCGGTCAGTGCTATCGTCTTGCGTTCAGGCTGTTTCATTCAGGCTCTCCATAGGGATGGCCGCGAAAACGCCGCCGAACAGATCGAACATCGCCTCGGCCATGGCCACGATCGCCTCGCGATCAGCGACATCGTCAATCTGGTTCATGTGCGTTTCGAAGAAGCGCATATGATCCTGGTCGAGCGCCCCATGCGATGTCAGGTAGCGGAACGCGGTTTCGGGCAGGTTCAGGCTGGCGCGGACGGCGCCTGCGCCGCTGGAGGCCAGTGCGATACTGGTGCCTTCGAGCACGAATACCATGCCGAACAAGCCCGCCGCATTTCCCTCGCGAATAGTGCGATAGGCATGGTCGATCATCGCGGCGGTTGCTGGCGAAGGGCCGTCGGCTACGGCGCGGGCCGGATCACCCCCGGCAGCGGCGATATCGTCGAGAATCCACTGCTCATGGCCTGATTCCTCGGCAATATAGTCGTCGAGCGCGGATTTCAGCACGGGCCGGTGACCGAGCCGATCACGGGCTTCGCGCAACAAAGGTACGGTGTGGCGGACATGATGATAGGCCTGCGCCAGATAGGCCAGATAGGTCTGGCGATCGATCCGGCCGGCCAGGCCGGCGCGCAACTGCGGCACAGCCAGCAGCCTGGCCCTGACCGGGGCCGTTCGCGCCACGAGCTGATCGAAAAAGGGCAGATCGGCGGCGCGCCGGAGAATGGCGGTACGGCGCAGGCGGCCATTCGCGGTCAATGTGCCATCTTGCGGCGAGAATGGGCGGCTTGGCTGCCAGGTATCGATCCGCGCATAAGCGGGCAGGCGGCTATTGGCCTCCGCCACGGCCGCGGCAAGATCGGCGTCCCGCGCGCACGGCACCAGCAGCGCCGAGAGGCTGGCCGCGCCATCGCCATAGACCATCGCTTGGGCGATCACGGGCTGCGCGAGCAGCACTTCCTCCACCCATTCGGGCGAGACGTTGCGGCCATAGCCCGTGATCAGAAGGTTCGATTTGCGGCCTTCGACGATGAGCCGACCGGCCGCATCGAGCCTTCCGATGTCCCCGGTCGCGATCGGCCCGGCGCTGCGCGGCGCCCCGATCGTGCCCAGATGGCCGGTGCCGTTGACGATGATCTCGCCGTCATCGGCGATCGATATGGTGACGTGATCGAGCGGGGCGCCCGTGGTGCCCCGGCTGACCTCGCCAGGCTGTTCGATCGTCACCACCGATCCGCATTCGGTGAGCCCATAACCCTGGACGACAGGCAGATTGACCGCCTCGGCTGCCGCAAGCAGATCGATCGGAACGCGGGCACCGCCGACCGCCACCAGGCGAAGGCCCGGCAAGCGCCATTGCCCCGCAGCCAGCGTGGCTGCCAGGCCCGCGAGTAATTCCGGAACGAGGATGAGGCTGGTCGCGCCCGTGGACTGTACGGCTTCGATCAGCGTCGGCATGTCCGGCTGAAATGGATTGCCGAGTCCGATATTGGCGCCATCATATGCCGCGTACGTCCCGCCGGCCAGCAGGCTGGCGTAGAGGCCCGCGACATTTTCGAGCAGAACACCCAAAGGCAGCACCGGCATGTGGACACCAGCCATGCCCGCGCCGAACCGCGCCACGACCGCCGAGGCGGTTGCCAGCATCGCGTCGTCGGACAGGCAGATGCCCTTGGGGGCAGCCGTCGATCCCGACGTATAACTGATCTTGGCGGTGCCGGCCGGAACATCGGCAGGGATGTGGTGCAGGAGAGCTATGCCATCGGTCGATACCACTGCGATTGCTCCGGCATCGGCCAGCGCGGCTTCGGACTGGGCCATCGAAAAAAAAGGCGGCAGTGGGACACAGGGCAGGTGCAGGGCCAGCAAGGCGAGGTCGGTGAGAATCCAGTCCAGCCCATTGGGCAAAGCGATCCCGACCGGCCCGGACCGGTCCCCGATCGTCGCACGAATATGCACCGCCCGTGCCGCGATCCGCGCGGCAAGATCGCCATAGGACAAGGTTTCGCGGTCGTTACGGATCGCGATCCGGTCGGGAAAAGATAGGGAGCGATCGACGATCGCATCGAGCAATCGGCTCACGCCGCGAGCGCCCGCTTCGCGAAATAGCGTGCCAAGGCTTCGGCACCGGCGCCGATTGGGCCTGCGCAGACAACGGGATCAAGCGCATAATAATGGCCCCAGTCGGCAGGCTCCGCTCCGAGCCGTTCGATCCGCGCGGGGGTCAGCTCGACGATCGGAATGCCGATCCGCCCGAACATGCGGCGGAGCGGCAGCGTAAGCGTGGCGACCGCATAGTCGTAGCGGTCGCCTAAGTCCTCCGCCGATCCGGTCCACAACTTCAGCAAAGCTGCAGATGGAGCGGCGGCCAGACAGCCGAGCTCGACGATCCGGTCGCGGCCGATCGGCTTGCCGATATGGCGTCCGAGCACCTGCTCTATACTTTCGTCGAAATAACTTTCGAGGAAGAGACACCCTTCCTCGCCGCCGCGATAGCCGATTACTGCCAGTGGCAGATCGGCAGCATCGGCAACGACGCGCCACGTATCATAGTCGGCGGCCACGTGGGCCCGATGATGGTATGCGAATTGGTGCCGCACATAATCGCGGACGATTTCCTGACGCATTGCAACTCCCGCCAACAGGTTCGTGCGAGAGACGGCGCATTGGGGCGCCGACCTCAGTCCTATGGCGCGGAAATACGTACTTTCGCGGCCGCTTCGGTCTCGGGGCGAAGGTTGTCGGCACGCGGTGTGCCGTTGTCATCACCGATCTTGCCCTCAAGGCCAATATTGTCACCGCGATCGAAACAGCCATTGCGGCCTTCCCATCTTCGCCGATGGTCGGCGGCGCCCGGGGGCTTCGTGCAGGTGGCGAATGGTATCGCTGCCGCGCGCCGTGCGCGGAAGGAAAGTTATTGGATATCAACGATATAACAAAAAGCCCGCCCACCAAAGGGTCCGGCAAGTGTCGGCGCCGTTGCGCTGCTTGAACTGCCTGAGCACCTGGTGGACTTGGTGAGAATGTCATCACCGATTTGTGGGGTTAACCCGCCGTTCGGTAGCAGGGCTTGAATCGGCAGGTTTCGCACAGAAATCGGTCACTCCCCGCCGGAGGTAATTGTCGTTTCAGGCCGCAGACTGTTGACTCTTCGTGAGTTGCTGACAATTTTGAGCGTCACTCTTGATGGCCTCTCCGAGGCGATGTTCCGATTGGCTTCCTGATTAATCAGATTAAAAGGTGAGCGACCGTCACAGCCAGCAGCAACGCGGCAAGTGTCGGAACGACAATGATCAAGATTGGCCTCAACCCACCGCCTCTAAGGGCGGCCATCGGAGCGCGTATACCGGTGGCGGCGACGGCTCCCGCGAGCAGGGCGGTCGCGCTGGAATTCAGGTAGTGAGCCACGCCTGATGGCACCAGCCCGAATGAATTTACTCCGGCCATTGCAAAGAAGCCCAGAACGAATAGCGGGAAGCGTATCGCCCTCGGCCCATGAGCGTCGCGTGGGAACGCCAACGAAACAATTGTCAGCACGGGGGCCAGCAATGCCACCCGGGTGAGCTTCACGATCGCGGCTGTCTCGCCGGCCGGCGGCGAAAAGGAATAGCCGGCGCCGATCGCCTGGGCGACATCGTGAATCGCCGCGCCGAACAAAAATCCGGCCTGACGGTCATTGAGGTCAATCATATGCGCGATGATCGGATAGGTGAACATCGCGGTCGCGCTCAGAGCTGCGATACCGACCAGGACACTGGCCAATTGCGCCCTATCGATCCGCCGTTGGCCGAGGACGGCCGCGACCGCGAGCGCAGCAGATGCACCGCATATTGCCACCGACGCGCCCGCCAGGACTCCGAAAGCAGCGCCGGCGCCGGCCATACGTGCCACGACAACGCCCGAACATATGGTGACGGTAACAATGCACATGACCGCGATCAACGCCGTGGGGCCAAGGTCTGCTATCTGTTCCAGCGTGACCCGGGCGCCCAGCAGCACGATACCCAACCGCAAGGCGGGCCCCGACGCGACGCTCAAGCCGGCAGAGAGCCGCTGGTCGGTGCTCAGGAAATTTAGCGCTAGACCGATCAGGAGCGCCATCAGTGTCAGCGGCGCACCGTACCGATCGGTGAGGTAGCCCGCCGCAAGGGTGGCGGCGCAAATCACGGCGAGTCCGGCTGGGTAGTCGCGCCATTTTCTTGGAGCGCTTGGGATCAGATCGCCATAAAGGTCGGCAGCCATCGGCCGTTGCTGGATCGTCATACCGGTTCCCGGGCCCAGCCTGCATCCAATGATCTCATTCCGCAGCGACACGCGTATTTTCGACGGCGGCGGGTTTCGCCGACACGCGGTTTGTGATCATCCGATCATGAAGCATCGCGACCCGCCCACTACCCGTCCTTTCAAACAGGAAGGGCAGAAACGCATGCACCAGACAGGCCACGCCGCCGAGCAACAGGTGGCGCGCAAAGAACAATGCCTGCCCCATATGCTCGCCATAGCTTTCACCGACGCTGCGCGGATGGGCCAGAAAATACCGATCGAGCATGGGGTTTCCTTCTTCTTGCGAGGAGAGGATAGACAGGGTGATCGGAAATATGGTTCTTTTGTTGCTGCTGAACCGGCCTAACTTCGCAATTACGTGCTAGAGGAAGCGATTTATGGAGAATTTTAGTCTCGACCGAATCGATCGCCGGATTCTTGAAATTCTGCAAAGCGATGCGACCAGATCCGTGGTCGAGATCGGGGAAGCTGTCGGCTTGTCTGCAACCCCTTGCTGGAAGCGCATAAAGAGACTTGAGAAAGAGGGCTTTATCGAACGCCGCGTCGCGATTCTCAGCCGTGAACGGCTTGGCTTGGGCGTGACCGTGATCGTTGCCATTCGGACTGCGCGCCACAGCGAGGAATGGCTAGAAGTTTTCGCCGCCGGTGTTTCCCGCATTCCGGAGGTGGTCGAATTCTACCGGATGAGCGGCGAGATCGACTATCTCCTGAAAATCGTTGCGCGAGATATCGCCGATTACGATCGGATTTATCGGAAGCTCACCAAAGTCGCTGATTTGCACGATGTGAGTTCTTCTTTTGCCATGCAGGAGATCAAATCGACGACGGCCCTGCCACTCTTTGATTAGGCCAATGCGCGGCCCGATCGTTTCTTGCGCCGCCACCTGATTCGGATTACGCCAAGGCAAGAACTTTCGCCCCGGATGGAGGCTGAAAAGCGCATGAAATTCCACAATATGCCCCAAAAAGAAAAAATATACTGCGCCGATGGGGGTTAAGACAGCATAGTTTGGAACAAATTTTCGGATCAACACAGCTATGATCCTAAGGGCCGAAAGGCGGGTCTAACCGCCGGGTGCCACTATCAAAGTTGGGGATATCGCCAGTTGGGTGTGTTGCGTGACCAGCAACGGGAGCGCTTTGCGCCCCGGTTCGACGGATCGACGGGGAAGGTAGTCCGCAGTGCGTGTAGACTACCTAAAGGCGAACAAAATTGGGGAACAATCATGGTCTATGGCACAAGATATTCATCCAGGCTCCGACCTTTACTGAAAGGTAGCGCCGCTGTTTCGGCATTATGCTTGCACGCAGCGGCATTCTCACAAGTCGTATCTCCGACGCCTGCTGCACAGGGGCAGCCAGAAACGTCATCACCGGACGCAGCCCAATCGAGCGCGAGCAGCGACATCGTCGTTACCGGTTCGCGGATCAGCCGGCGCGATTATAGCTCGGCCTCGCCCATTTCGACCGTCTCGTTGGAAGCGATCAAATCGACGGGCGAAGTCACGCTGGAAAAATCGCTTATGACCTTGCCGCAATTCGGCATCGGTGAGAATAGTACGCAGACGGGCTTCGGTTCGACCGGCCAGGCGACGCTGAACCTGCGTGGACTTGGTGCCTTTCGTAACCTGGTGCTTCTGGACGGCCGCCGCATGCAGCCTTCCAATGTCCAGCAGGCGGTCGATATCAACACCATTCCGAAGTCCCTGATCGAGAGCGTCGAAGTTATCACCGGCGGCGCATCTGCGGTTTACGGATCGGATGCGATCGCGGGTGTCGTGAACTTCCGGACCAGGAAGAATTTCCAGGGCCTGATGCTGGACGGACAATCCAACATCACCGGGCACGGCGATGGCAAAGTAGTGGACGTTGCCGGTACGCTGGGCAGCAATTTTGCCGACGGCCGCGGTAATGCCGTGATTTCGATGTCCTATTCGAAGCGCAATCCCGTCGGATTCCAGTCACGCGCCTTCTATCGCGAGAACCGGGGCGGAACCGATCTTCGGATTCCAACCGGAGCCTATACGGTCGGTTCAAACGCCCCCTCGCAGGCGGCAATCAATGCGTTGTTCAGCAGCTACGGCGTCGCAGCGGGATCGGTCTCGCGGAATGCCGCTCTCAGTTTCAATGCCGATGGCACCTTGTTCAGCGCCAGCAACGGCGTCTTCAATTACAAGGGCTCGCAAGGCGGGTTATTGTTCAACACTGGCACTCAGGTGAATAATCTGAATGTGTATCTGACGCTGCAGGCACCCTTGGAGAGATATACTGCGTTCGGCCGAACGACTTACGAACTCACGCCGGATATCACAGCATTTGGCCAGTTCCAATATGCGAACTATTCAACCCAGGTCGTCGTGGAATCCGGCAATACGGCCTTGTCGATCCCGGTGACCAATCCGTTCATCCCGGCGGCGCTGAGTACCTTGCTCGCCAGCCGCGCCAATCCCACCGCAAATCTGACCTTGCAGAAACGGTTCCTGGAAGCCGGTCCGCGCCTGACCAACAGAGATTTCGAGGTCGTGCAGCTCGTCGGGGGGCTGCAGGGCAAGCTCACGGGCATCGACGGTTCGTGGGAAGTCTATGGCTCGCACGGATCGACCTCGATCGATGAAAACCAACCCGGGTCCGTGCTCATTTCGTCGCTGAAAGCGCTTCTCAACGCCGCCGATGGCGGCAAAAGCATCTGCGCGGGCGGTTACAACCCATTCGGCGTCACGACCTTGTCGTCCGCCTGCCAAAGCTATCTGGTGGCTTCGCCCTATCGCAAGACGACACTCAAGCAGGATGTGATCGAAGCGAACATTCAGGGCGGTCTGCTGACACTGCCCGGAGGACAGCTCCGGTTTGCTGCAGGCGCCGATTACCGGCGCAATAGCTATGCAACCAACGTCGACCGCATCCTTCAGCAGGCTGATGTCGTCGGTGTTCTGTTCACCAGCGACAGCTCGGGATCGACGAGTGTCAAGGAAATCTACGGCGAACTGCTTGTCCCGATCATGAAGGACATGCCCTTCGTCCACAGCCTCGATCTCGATCTGGGTTATCGCTACTCCGACTATAACCTCTCAGGCGGTGTCCACACCTACAAGGCGGACGTGACATGGGCACCGGTGCCCATGTTGCTGTTCCGCGGCGGCTACGCCCGTGCCGTTCGCGCGCCGAGCGTGGGTGAGCTGTTCGTTCCGAATAACGGCGCGATCCCGAACATCGGTGAGGCGTCCAACGGGCTCGGCGACCCCTGCACGCTCGGCAGCCCTGCCCGGTTCGGCAGCAATGCTTCGGCTGTACGATCGCTCTGCATTGCGCAAGGTGTGCCCGCGGCCGTGGTTGATACGTTCGTGAATACCCAGAACGAGACCAACGCAACCAATTCCGGCAACCTTGCGCTGAAGCCCGAAACCGCCGACACGTTTACGGCAGGCGTCGTGATCAGCCCGAAGTTGGAAGCGCCGTGGTTTTCACGGCTGAATTTCACCGTCGATTATTATAATATCAAAGTGACGAACGCGATCGGGGTTGTCGCGGCGGGGCAAAGCCTCGCATCCTGCTTCAACTACAATGGATCGAATCCGACATATTCAAGCACGAACTTCTTTTGCAAGAACGTCACGCGCGATGCCGATGGCCGACTGCTCAATGTCTTCCAGCCGACCCTGAATCTCGGTGCCTACAAGACCGCCGGCGTCGATTTTCAGCTGGATTGGTCGATCGCGCTTGACGCAATCGGCCTCTCGCCATCCTCCTATCTGGACCTCAATTCTTCTGTCAGCTGGCTCGACAAGTTCGACGTACAAACCGCGGCGGGCGGCGTATTTGCGCATTATGCCGGTACGGTCGGTTCGACCGCCAACGGCCAGCCCGGATCCTTGCCGAAGTGGAAGGCGGCAACCAGCCTGTCCTATCGCAATGAGGCCGCCACTCTCGGTCTTCGGTGGCGCTATCTGGGCGCGATGCAATCGGCGTCCAGGGCGACGAATCCGGCGTCGACGACACCGGGCCAATCCCCGTACAATCTCTTCGACCTATATGCCTCGATCAATGTCCTGAAGGATTACGCATTCCGTTTCGGGGTCAACAATCTGTTCGACAGGGATCCGCCCCGACTTGGCGGACAATTTGGCGTCACCGAAGCCAGTACCTACGATGTTCTCGGCCGCACCTTCTACGTTGGTGTCAACGTCAAATTCTGATCGCCACCAAACCGATTTCCACCTGAGTCATCCTCCAGTGAAGGGAATATATGATGAAATTATTGACTCGTGCACTCCTCGCCGTCGGTCTCGCGGCCGTGGCCGCACCGATGGCGAGCAGCCCCGCCTCAGCCCAGGCGATGGCTGGGCGCCAGCTGCCCGACAGGCCGGTCGTCGGCGTAGATTATTATAAGGCGCCGCCGGGCAAGCAGGATGAGTGGCTTGCGCTTTATCTGAAATGGCACAGGCCGATCATGGAGTATCAGATCCAACAGGGGGCAACGCTCAGCTCGACCGTCTATGCCAATTCGAGCCACTCGATCGAGCCGTCCTGGGATTTCATGATCATCAATATTTCCCCACCGCCGAGCCAAGCCAAGAAGCTGCCTCTGACGCGCGGCGAAGTCATCAAGAAGCTGTTTCCCGATCTCGATGCTTATGCCGCTGGTGAGGCGAGCCGCTGGGCAATGACCGTCGGCCACTGGGATCAGAGCGTGATCGAGGTCGATCTCAAGGCCGCGCATCCCGGCGTCTATTATCCGATAATTCCAGCCGGAAAATAGCTGTTGCAACCCCGTCGCCAGCCGCCCCGTGCGGCTGGCGACGGGCAAGCACTTTCATCGATCCCAAAGGTCTGACGCCGCAAGTGTCGGCGATCGAGGTTGCTATGTTTGCTGGTATCTCGGTCCTTTCAGGCGATCCTCTTTACGAGGTCGCCGCGCGCTATGTGGCCGACCTGCGGCCGCAGCGCATAGATCTCGGCGTCGGTGTCTACCGTGATGGTTCCGGTCGGGCGCCGGTCATGAAAGCGGTCAAGCGAGCCGAGCGATGTCTCGTCGACCGGCAGGAAACGAAAGCATATCGCCCGTTGCTAGGCGACCCGGCGTTCTTGCGAACGATGAATGACCTGGTGCTGGGCGCCGATTGCCCCGCGCTGGCCGAGCATCGAATCGTCGCGATCCAGACGGTCGGCGGTACAGGCGCTCTCCGACTGGCGGCCGCGCTTGCCGGTTCGGCAAGCACAGAACCCCGCATTCACCTCGGGGCCCCCACCTGGCCAAGTCATGCCGGCGTGTTTGCCGCCGAGAGTGTCGTGGCCGTCGAACACGCATATTGGGAGCGCGGCGCGAATGCACCTCTTGTCGATCAGATTCTGATTGCTGCACGGAATAGCAGTCCCAACGATCTTTTTCTGTTTCACGGGCCGTGCCACAATCCCACCGGCGTGGATCTCTCGATGGCGGAGCGCAGAGAGGCGCTTGCGATATTGCAGCGGACCGGTGCCGTGCCGATGCTCGACATCGCTTATTATGGCCTGGGTAGCGGCATCGACGACGATCTGGAGATCGCCCGCGATATGGTGGCACGCAGCCAGCGTGCGATGATCGCCTTGTCCTGTTCGAAGGCGTTCGGATTATATCGCGAGCGCGTCGGCGCCCTGTTCGTGCTGTGTGCCGATGCTGGCGAAGCCGTCCGGGTGCGCGACAAGCTTGGCCGACTGAGCCGATTGATGGTGTCAACACCGCCGGCGCACGGAGCCGAAGCCGTGGCAATGATCCTCGACAATCCCGACCTGACACAAGCCTGGCGCGATGAACTGGCGGGAATGCGTGACCGTATCATTCGACTGAGGGCCCGTCTTGCCGCCAGCGGACTTTCCGTGCTCGCCTCGCTAGGCGACGAGCGTGGTATCTTTGCGATGCTGCCGCTGAACCCGGCCCAGGTGCATCGCCTCATGCTTGACCATGCCATTCACTTGCCCGCGTCGGGCCGGGCAAATCTCGTGGGTATGCGCGACGACGATATACCGCATTTTCTCGCCGCGTTGGAGGCAGTGGGGTGCCGCTGATCATGAACCTGTTGCTACAAAAGGAAGCCATGCCATGAAGATGATAATCGCTGGTGCCGCCCTTCTGATCTCGGCTGGCGCCGTTCAGGCGCACGACGTGACGCTCTTCCCGATCCCTGACAAGGAAAGCGTTAAGCTTGATATTTTCTACGGCGATCCCGGTGACTACCAGCCGATCGACAAGGTTCGCATGGTCGAACTGTCGAGCTACGACAGCAAGGGCGTCAAGATTGCGTTTGTGCGCGACGTGGAAAAGGTCGCGGGCGACCCCAAAAAGCTCGTCACGCCAGATCTGCGGCTCGGCGATTTCGCCGAAGGCACGTACGTTCTCGCTGGCCGTTATGACAACGGATTCTATGTTCATGATGGCGAGAACCGGGCGGTTGCGACGACATTGGAATGGCGAGCTGACGTCATCGATTCAGCGCATTATCTCAAGTTCAGCAAGTCTCTCTTCTTCATCGACAAGCCGAGCGCAGGCTATGATCGCGTGCTTGGACACCGGATTGAATTCGTTCCCAAGGGCGACCCTTTCGCCCTGAAGGATGGTGCGATGCTGCCGGTGCTGTTGCTGATCGATGGCAAGCCCATGCCGAATTACAAGGTAGAAGTCGGCGACGATACCGCGGCATCCAAAATTCCGGGCGTCCATACCGATGGGGCAGGCATGTTCAACGTTCCGTTGAACCATAAGGGTTATTATCGTCTCGCTGTCGATTTCCGGGCAAAGTCGAAATATCCCGAGCTCTTCGCCTATGACGACTACACAGCGTCACTCGTCTTCTCCCGCTGAGCTGCCATCAGAAATCCTGCACACCCCCGCGATTCGATGGATTCGTCCGGCACCATCGAACCGCGACTTCGGGGATATAACGCGCGATGGCAGGCGGACATTCCACTTGCGTTCACCGCGATCAACCCCGTTTGTATTTCGTCCTGCCCTGTTGATATTGGATTATTTTCAGTTGCCATTCGTGGCGCGAATGGAAAGCTGAGATCGTCTCGAGAAAACGCAAAGCCCATGCTGCGCCTCCCCCGCCTTCAGAAATTCGACAAGGTATCCGTTCCGGCCTCGATCATTGGCGCGCTTTTGAACCCTGTCTGGCGCCGCTGGCCGAAGGGGTGGGGATGTACTGGAGATTTGCCCGCATGACCGGGCTCGTTTCGAGCGGCGATGAGATCGCTTGGAAAACGGTGATGGTCGGGGAGACAGGATTCGAACCTGCGACCCTCTGGTCCCAAACCAGATGCGCTACCAGGCTGCGCCACTCCCCGACGCCGATGCCCTTAGCTTTTACGGCATGCGATAAGCAAGGGTTAGATTCGCGCGGCCGCCGCCCTTTTCAGGCCGCTGCCGGCAACCGCACGCGGACGAGCAGGCCGCCCAGATCCTCGCTTTCCTCAAGACGGATCGTGCCGCTGTAGATTTCGATCACGTCGCGGACGATCGCGAGGCCGAGGCCGGTGCCGGGTTTGCTGGTGTCGAGCCGGGCGCCGCGTTCGAACAATTTGTCGCGGGCCTCGGCAGGAATGCCGGGGCCATCATCCTCGATCTGCAATTCGATGAAGCCTGCATCGCGGACCACCGTCACGAACACGCGGCCCTGGCCGTATTTAGCGGCATTTTCGATAAGGTTGCCGAGTATTTCGTCGAGATCCTGCCGCTCGACATGCGCGATCGCATCCTTCGCGCCGGCGACGTCGATCGTTACGTGGCGGTGCATGCGCGTCACCGCGCGTTCGACGGCTTTCAGCGAGGGCCAGATCTCGGCACGAGCCTGGGCGTTGGCGCGCCGGCCGACTGCGCGGGCGCGGGCAAGGTGATGGTCGACCTGGCGCCGCATCGTTGTCGCCTCGCGGATGACCGTCGTCGCCAGATCAGGGTTCTTCGCGGTGGCCTCGTTCATGATAACGGTCAGCGGAGTCTTGAGGGCGTGGGCAAGGTTGCCCGCGTGCCGGCGCGCTTCCTCGGCCTGGGTCTCGCTATGCGCGAGCAGGTCGTTGAGTTCCTGCACCAAAGGCGCCACCTCATCGGGCAATTTCGCGTCGATCCGCGCGCTCGCGCCTGATCGTACCTCGGCCAGAGCGCGCCGCAGGCTGCGCAGCGGCCACAGCCCATAGGTCGCCTGCAGCGCCGCCAATATGATCAGGCCCAGCCCAAGCAAAGCAAACGATCGTACCAGCGTGCGTCGCAGCACCGCGATCTGATCGTCGAGATTCGCGCGGCTTGCAGCGACCTGGAACCGCCATTCGGTCGGCGATCCCGGCAGATGCACCTCGCGATCGAGGACGCGCAGCGCCTCGCCGGGAAATTCTTCGCTGTTGTGAATATGGACATGGGTGCCGACATGATCGGGGGCCTGCCGGAGCGCGCGATCCCACAAGGATCGTGATCGGAACGGTTCATGGCCGGCGCCCGACACTTCCCAATATAAGCCCGAATAAGGCTCCAGAAAGCGCTGGTCGCCGAGCGGACGATTGAAGCGCACCTCCTTGTCAGGGCCGATTTCGGCCGACGCGATCATCGCCGTCAGTACATATTCGAGCTGGGCATCGAAATTGCGTGTGATCGCGTCGCTCAGCACCCTGTCGAGCGCGAACCCGCCGCCGAACAGCAACACGCCGATCCACAAGGCGGCGATGCTGATCATCCGGCGGGTGAGCGATCCCGTCGAGCGCACATTGGCCGCGCGTGGCCTGCCGCGAAGGCGGGCCCGGATGAGTAAAAGGGATCGCCGAAGCGACATGCGGGCCTGTCCGGTCGGTTGCCGGTCAGGCCACCGGTTCGTCGAGCGAATAGCCAAGCCCGCGGATTGTGGTGATCACGTCCTGGCCCAATTTTTTGCGGATGCGCGTGACGAACACTTCGATCGTGTTCGAATCGCGATCGAAATCCTGATCGTAGATATGCTCGATCAATTCGGTGCGGCTGACGACCTTGCCCTTGTGGTGCAGCAGATAGCTGAGCAATTTATATTCCTGGGCGGTCAGCTTGACCGGCTCGCCTGCCAGCGTGACCTTGCCGCTGCGCGTATCGAGGCGGACGTCGCCGGCGATCAGTTCGGACGAGGCGTTGCCGGAGGCGCGGCGAATCAGCGCGCGCAGCCGCGCGATCAATTCTTCGGTCTGGAACGGCTTGGCCAGATAGTCGTCGGCGCCCGCATCGAGCCCGGCCACCTTGTCCGACCAGCTATCGCGCGCGGTGAGAACGAGCACGGGCGTATCCTTGCCCTCGCGCCGCCAACGATCGAGCACGGTCAACCCGTCGACCTCGGGCAGGCCGAGATCGAGGATCACGGCATCATAGGCCTCGGTCGACCCGAGATAATGGCCGTCCTCGCCATCGGTCGCGAGATCGATCGCATAGCCGGCGCCTTCGAGCGTTGCCCGAAGCTGACGCCCGAGATTGGGTTCATCCTCTACGATCAGGACGCGCATATCTTCCCCTTGTTCCTGGCGGCCGTTGCAGGCGTCACTCGCCCGAACGGCCCATTTCACGCCCCGTGCGGCCATCCATATCAAGCCATATCACCGAGTTGCCTCGTTGAAACTTGAAACGATAGCGTCCGGTTCCCGGATCGAATTCGGAACCGATCATTTGCGCATTGCCCGCCCGATCCATTGCGCGTGCGCGCATTTCCTGAAAGGGCAGAATATTGCCGCTGCGGACGCCGGCGCGGATGGCATCTTGTTCTGGCATGCGCCGATCTGCAGATGCGGACGCTGCCAGCAGGGCCGCCGCGAGGGCTGCCGATGCCAGCGCAGCCGAAAGAGGGCCGGGGGCGACATTATGTTTACGCATTACCATGGGCTTGTGGCATAGGGCCCACCCGTTGAATAGGGCATGAATATCCGTGCCTTTCTATCCCTCTTATATGTTGCATCATGGCCGCACCTATCCTTGCTTATCAGAATCTCGGCCTTGTCCAGGGCGATGGCTGGCTCTTCCGCAATCTCGATCTGCACATCGCTCCGCGCGATCGGCTGGCGCTGATCGGCCGTAATGGTGCCGGCAAGACGACCTTGCTGAAACTGCTCGCCGGAACGATCGATTGCGATGAAGGCACGCGCGTGATTGTGCCCGGCACCAAGGTAGTCCTGCTCGAACAGGAGCCGTCGCTGAGCGGCCATGCGACCTTGCGTGACTATGCGCTGGCGGGCGCCGATGCGCCGCCGCGCCATGAGGTGGAGGCGATCGCCGATCAGATCGGTATCGATCTGTCGCGCGATTCGGCGACCGCCTCGGGTGGCGAGCGCCGTCGCGCTGCGATTGCGCGTGCGCTGGCGATGGAGCCCGATGTGCTGCTGCTCGACGAGCCAACCAACCATCTCGATCTCGCAGCGATCGAATGGCTCGAAAATTGGCTCGGGCGGTTCAGCGGCGCGTTCGTGGCGATCAGCCACGATCGCACCTTCCTCACGCGGCTCACCCGTCAGACTTTGTGGCTCGATCGCGGCGCGATCCGCCGTGCCGAGATCGGTTTTGGCGGGTTCGAGGCGTGGACCGAGAAGGTCTATGAGGAAGAAGCCCGCGTCGCGGAAAAGCTCGACGCGAAGCTCAAGCTCGAACTGCACTGGCTGCAGCGCGGCGTGACCGCGCGGCGCAAGCGCAACCAGGGGCGGCTCGGGAAGCTTCATGAGATGCGGGCGCAGCGCAAGGCGATGCTCGGGCCGCCGGGCACCGCCAAGCTTGGCATCATGGCCGATGACAGCAAGACCAAGGTCGTGATCGACGCCGAACATGTCACCAAGGCCTTCGGGGATCGCCCGATCATCAAGGATTTCACCTTTCGCGTGACGCGCGGCGACCGGATCGGGCTGGTCGGCGCGAATGGGGTCGGCAAGTCGACTCTGCTCAAATTACTGACCGGCGAACTGGCGCCCGATTCGGGCAAGGTGAAGCTGGCGAGGACGCTCGACAGCGTCGTCATCGATCAGCAGCGCAAGCTGATGGCCCCCGAAAAGCGCGTCCGTGATGTGCTCGCCGATGGCGGCGACTGGATCGAGGTGCAGGGCGTCAAGAAGCATGTTCACGGCTATCTGAAGGAGTTCCTGTTCGATCCCTCGATGGCCGACGCCCGGATCGGCACGTTGTCGGGCGGCGAACGGTCGCGCGTCCTGCTCGCGCGCGAGTTTGCGCGGCCGTCGAACTTGCTCGTGCTCGACGAACCGACCAACGATCTTGATCTGGAAACGCTCGATCTGTTGCAGGAGGTTGTGGCCGACTATGACGGCACGGTGCTGATCGTCAGCCATGACCGCGACTTCCTCGATCGCACCGTGACCGTGACATTGGGGCTCGACGGATCGGGCAAGGTCGACATCGTCGCCGGCGGTTATGAGGATTGGGAGCGGCAACGCGCCGAGAAAGCCGAGGCCCGGCGGGTGGCGACGCAGAAGGCGGCGCCTGCTCCGGCGACGGCTCCTCCAAAGCCTAAATCGAAGCTGACCTATAAGGATCAGCGCGATCTCGACCTGCTGCCGGCGGAAATCGAGAAACTGGAAGCGGCGATCGCTCGCGACGAGGCGGCGTTGGCCGATCCCGATCTTTACGCGAAGAACCCGGCGAAGTTCGACCAGCTCATGAAGGCGATCGATGCGGCGCGGGCCAAGAAGGATGCGGCGGAAACGCGGTGGATGGAGCTTGCGGAAATGGCCGAAGGGCTGGGCTGAGCGGCCCTCCGGCTAGTTACGCCGCGCGCGCATATGTCCGGGCCGGTAGTCCGCGGGCGGCGGCGTCATCCAGCGTGAATTGCGCGATCAGCGCGGCGAGCTGATCCGCCTGATCGGCCAGGCTGCGCGATGCGGCGGTGCTCTGTTCGACCATCGCCGCATTTTGCTGGGTCATCCGGTCCATTTCGCTGACCGCGCCGTTGACCTGCTGCAGGCGGCCTGACTGCGCCTCGGCGGATACGGAAGTCTCGCTCATCAGCGTGTTGATGTCGCCCACCTTCGTGACGATCCGCTTGAGCACCAGGCCGGCCTTGTTGACGAGTTCGGCACCGCTTTGCACCTGTTGCGAGCTGGTGAGGATCAGATCCTTGATGTGCTTTGCAGCTTCGGCCGAACGCAGCGCGAGCGCACGAACCTCATTGGCCACCACCGCAAAGCCGCGACCCGAATCGCCGGCGCGCGCCGCCTCGACGCCGGCATTCAAGGCCAGAAGGTTGGTCTGGAATGCGATACCGTCGATGACATCGATGATCTGGGTGATTTCCTGCGAGGATTTTTCGATTCCTTCCATCGCGACGATCGCATCATGCACGACATGGCCCCCCTCGGTCGCGTCCCGATGCGCCTCCTGCACCGTCCGGCTGGTTTCCGCCGAGCCATTGGCGGCCGCGCGCATGGTGATGGCGATCTCGTTGATCGTGGCCGCTGCCTCCGCAAGCGATGCCGCTTGTTCCTCGGTTCGCTGGGCGAAATTGATTGATGCCGAACTCACCTCGCTCGATCCGGTATGGATCGCCGCGATGCCGTGTTCGACGCCGCCGACGGCGCTCGCCATGGAGCCCAGCGCGGCGTTGAAATCGGTCTGGAGCTGACGATACGCCGCGGGAAAGTCTGCGAGCCGGACGGTCAGATCGCCCTGCGCCAGCTGGCCGAGGCCGGCTCCGATCTTCGCGACGACCTGGGCCTGTTCGGCATCGGCGCGGGCTTTCGCCGCAACAGCACTGGCGTTGGCGATGCCGACCTCGCGGAAGACGAGCACGGCCTGCGCCATGCTGCCGATCTCGTCGTGGCGGTCGGACGCGGGAATGTCGACATCGAAATCGCCTGCGGCGAGCGCCTTCATCGTTTCGGTCATCCGGCTTACGGGCCTGGCGATCGATCGCCACAGCAGCCATCCCATGATGCCGGCGATCGCGATGGCCGCCGCGCCGCCGGTCCATAGCGCGAGTCGCGCCATCATGTCGCTGTGATGCTGCTGGTCGCGCCTCGCCGCGAGCCGCTCATCCTGCAAAGCCATGATCTTTTCCATGGCCTTGCGCATGCCGCCGAGTTGCTTGACCCCGGCCATTTCCTGCGCTTCGGGGCGGGTCAGCGGATCGGCGGCGAGCGCGATCGTGCGGTCGAGCCGCGTTTCGTGCCACGCCTTCACTGCATCCATGAATTCGGCGCCCAGCGCGCGCTGCTCGGCTGTTTCTGCCAGCGCGTCAAATTTGTGGGCGGACATATCCAGTCTGGCGGCATTTTCCTGATAGGTTTTCAGGAACTCGGCTTTTCCCAGGATGGCATATGCGCGCACGGCATTTTGCTGCTCGATCACGCTGGTCATCATCGTGCGCGCCTCGCCCATCATGTCGAACATGCGTTCATTGGCATCGGCATCGGCGCGTAGCGCGTTGAGACTGGCGAAGAGTATCAGGCTGACGGTGAAGAACACAGCAATCACCACAGCAAAAGCACTCATCAGCTTTCGCGACAGCTTTCGCGACATGGCGAGATTCAGGAAAAACATTTTGGACTCCGCCGCAAGACTCTACCAAGCGGTACGGCGGAAGTGGTTAAGAAGAGATTAGGGACGATTCCTCGCCTTTCACTCGTCTTTCAATCGCCCGATTTCGCCTTCTCGTGATGGCGAATCACCTCGTCGATGATGAATCGCAGGAATTTTTCGGAGAAATCGGGATCGAGATTGGCGCTCTTCGCCAGGCTGCGAAGCCGCTCGATCTGCGCCGATTCGCGATTGGGATCGGCGGCCGGCAGGCCGGACGTCGCCTTGTGCAGCCCGACGGCCTTGGTGATCTTGAAGCGCTCGGCCAGCATGAACACCAAGGCGGCGTCGATATTGTCGATGCTCTCGCGATAGCTCTTCAAAATCTCGTCGTTCATGTCCGTCCTGCTCTGCCGTTTCGTCGCCTTTTGTTGACCAATGGGCATGAACGCAAGCCCATCCGCTTGCCTTTCGCGCGGGTCCGCGCCATGGGCACGCGCATGACTGCAACCGTGACGCCGATCCGCCGATCTGCCGCGCCATCGCTCGACCCGATGATGACGCTGGTTGCGGCCGACATGAACAAGGTCAACAGCGTCATCCTGACGCGGATGCAATCCGATGTTCCGCTGATCCCGGAACTGGCCGGCCACCTGATCGCCGGTGGCGGCAAGAGGATGCGGCCGATGCTTACGCTCGCCTGCGCCAAGCTGCTCGATTATCAGGGCACCCGGCACCACAAGCTCGCGGCGATCGTCGAGTTCATCCATACCGCCACCCTGCTGCACGACGATGTCGTCGACGGTTCGGGGCTGCGGCGCGGACGGCGCACCGCCAACATGATCTGGGGCAATTCGGCGAGTGTGCTCGTCGGCGATTTCCTGTTCAGCCGGTCGTTTGAGCTTATGGTCGAGGATGGCTCGCTGCGCGTGCTCAAGATCCTGTCGCATGCCTCGGCGGTAATCGCCGAGGGCGAGGTCAACCAGCTGACCGCGCAGCGCCGGATCGATACGAACGAGGATCGCTATCTCGATATCATCGCGGCGAAGACGGCGGTCCTGTTTGCCGCGGCCTGCCGGATCGCGGCGGTGGTGGCCGAGCGCGAGCCCGCAATTGAAGAAGCACTCGACAATTTCGGCCGTTATCTCGGCATCGCTTTTCAGCTCGTCGACGATGCGATCGATTATGAATCGAACGATGCGACGATGGGCAAGGATGCCGGCGACGACTTCCGCGACGGCAAGGTGACCCTGCCGATCATCCTCGCTTATGCACGCGCCGGCGAGGACGACCGCACCTTCCTCCGCGAGGCGATCGAGGGCTTGCGCAACGATGATGACGATCTGGCGCGGGCGACGGCGATCCTGAAATCGACCGGCGCGCTGGTCGATACGGCCGCGCGCGCCCGCCATTATGGCCGCCGCGCGATCGATGCGCTGGCGAGCTTTCCGAACGGGCAGGCCAAGACGGCGTTGATCGAGGCGGTGGAGTTCGCGGTCGCGCGGGCTTACTAATTCCTAATTCCTCCCCGGGACGGGGAGGGGGCCCGCTCGAAGAGCGGTGGAGGGGCTTGCGGAACCGTCGGAATGCCCCACCACCATGCTGCGCATGGTCCCCCTCCCCGTGCCGGGGAGGATTTTACCGTCCTCATTCGGGCGAGCCGCCATGCTTCCGATCCACGCCGTCCTGCCTGATCTGATCGCCGCGCTCGACGCCGCGCCGAACGCGGTGCTCGTGGCACCCCCCGGTGCCGGCAAGACGACGGCCGTGGCGCCGGCCCTGCTCGACCGGCCATGGTGCACCGGCCAGATCCTTCTTCTCTCCCCCCGCCGGCTTGCGGCGCGGGCGGCGGCCGAGCGGATGGCGGCGTTGGCGGGCGAGGCCGTGGGCGGCACGATCGGCTATGCGACCCGGCTCGACAGCAAGCAGTCCGCCGCCACCCGCATCCTGGTCGTCACCGAGGGCATCTTCGTCAATCGCATCCAGAGCGATCCCGATTTGCCGGGCATCTCGGCGGTGCTGTTCGACGAGGTGCACGAACGCAGTCTCGACAGTGATTTCGGGCTCGCGCTCGCGCTCGATGCGCAGGCGGCGTTGCGGCCCGATCTGCGGCTGGTCGCGATGTCCGCCACGCTCGACGGTGCGCGCTTTGCCGGGCTGATGGACGGACTGGTGATCGAGAGCGAGGGGCGCAGCTTCGCGCTCGAATATCGCCATCTGCCGCGTAACGCCGAACGGCGGATCGAGGATGATATGGCGCCGGCGATCCGCCGCGCGCTGGCGGAGGAGGGCGGGAGCCTGCTCGCCTTCCTGCCCGGTGTCGCCGAGATCGAGCGTACCGCCGAACGGCTCGGCGATCTGCCGCCCGATGTCATCCTGCATCGTCTGCACGGCTCGCTCGATCCGGCCGAGCAGCGCGCGGCGATCGCGCCGTCGCCTGCCGGATACCGAAAACTCGTGCTCGCCACCTCGATCGCCGAAACCAGCATCACGATCGATGGCCTGCGCATCGTCGTCGACAGCGGCCTTGCCCGCCGCCCGCGCTATGATCGCGCGGCCGGCATGACCCGGCTCGTCACCGAGCGCGCAAGCCAGGCGGCGGTTACGCAGCGCGCGGGCCGCGCCGGGCGGCAGCAGGCAGGCATCGTCTATCGGCTGTGGGAGGCGGCGGCGACGGCAGGCTTGCCGCGCTTCGATCCGCCTGAGATATTGGAGGCCGATCTGTCGGCGTTGCTGCTCGATTGCGCGATCTGGGGCGTGACCGATCCGGCATCCTTGCGCTGGGTCGACTCGCCCCCGGCCGCCGGGATCGCCGAGGCACGCGAGCGGCTGATCGCGCTCGATGCGCTCGATGGCGACGGACGGGTCACCGCGCATGGCCGCCGCATCGCCAGCCTGCCGCTGCCGCCGCGGCTTGGCCATATGCTGGTGCGCGCGGGCGAACGCGGGATGGGCGGTACAGCGGCGCATGTCGCGGTGCTGCTGTCGGAGCGCGGGCTGGGCGGCAGCGATGCCGATCTCGATCTGCGGCTGCGGCGGTGGCGGCAGGAGCGGGGGCGGCGCGCCGACGCATCGCGCAAGCTGGCCGCACGCTGGGCACGGCTGGTTGGCGCGCATGCGGTTGCCGATGAGGCCGATGTCGCGGCCTGTGTAGCGCTCGCCTTCCCCGATCGCATCGCGCGGCGGCGATCTGTGAGCGGCGAGGACTGGATTTCAAGCGGCGGGCGCGGCTTCCGGCTTGATCCGACGTCGCCGCTCGCGCGCAACGAATGGCTCGCGGTGGCCGAGACGCAGGGCTCGGCGGCCGGCGCTCGCATCTTGTCGGCGGCACCGATCGATGCTGCCGACATTGAAGCGATGTTTGTGGATCGCATCGAGGTACGGCGCACGGCGCGCTTCGATCCGGCCACCGGGGCGGTCGAGGCGCGGCGCGAGCGGCGGTTGGGGGCGATCGTGCTGTCCGCCGGGCGCGACGAGGCCGCCGATCGCAAGGAGATCGCAGCGGCCCTCGTCGAAGCGGTGCGCGAGCGCGGGCTCGGCCTGATCGCGTGGCCGGAGAGCCTTGCCGGGCTGCGTGCCCGTGCGGCGTTCGCGATCGCGCATGGCGCAGACATCGCCGATCTTTCGGACGAAGCGCTGATCGCGAAGCTCGACGACTGGTTCGCGCCTTTGGTCGAGGGGCGACGGCGCCTGTCGGATATCACGGCATCCGATCTGCACGGTGCGATCGACGGACTGCTCGGCTGGGACGGCCGCCGCCTGCTCGACCGCATCGCGCCCGAACAGTTCGTCTCGCCCGCCGGCAGCCATCACGCGATCGACTATGCAGCCGAGGGTGGCCCCGCCGTCGAATTGCGTCCGCAGACCTTGTTCGGTCTCGCTACACACCCGATGGTCGCCGATGGCCGCGTGCCGCTGTTGCTGCGCCTGACGTCGCCTGCCGGCCGGCCAATCCAGACGACTCGCGACCTGCCGGGCTTCTGGTCGGGCAGCTGGGTGGCGGTGGCGAAGGAGATGCGGGGGCGCTATCCACGGCATCCTTGGCCGGACGATCCGGCGGGGGCTGATCCGACGCTCAGGACAAAGAGGGCGATAGGGCGCACGTAACGGCCCTTGACGCATCCCCCCGCACTGCGGCATCGCAACATGAGCCACAGGGCGCAGGGAACAGGCAGGATATGACGCAGGCGCGCATCTATCAGCGGATCAAGAACAGCATGCAGTCGGGCCGCGCAGGCACCGGCCAATGGGTGCTGGAGTTCGAACCCGCCGAGGCCAAGAAGCCCGATCCGCTGACCGGCTGGGCGGGCTCTGGCGATACCAAGGGGCAGGTGCTGCTCTATTTCCCGACCTTGAGCGCTGCGCAGGCCTATGCCTCGCGCGAGGGGCTGACCGCGCATGTCGTGCCGCCGGCGGTGCGGACGCTCAAGATTCAGGCTTACGCGGACAATTTTAAGTAAAATCAGGCGGTGCCGCAGCGCGAAGCGGTAGTCGGCTCGTCGTCCGCCCCCTCCGTCAGCCTGCGGCCGACACCTCCCCCTGGCGGGGGAGGATTAGGGTTTATCATCCTCCCCCGCCAGGGGGAGGTGGCGCCGAAGGCGAAGGAGGGGGCGGTCGGCGGTCGGTTGCGATGGCGATGATCTGGCGGACCACGCCGTCCAGATTGGCCAATATTTCCTCAGCGGGGTAGCGCACGACAAGCACGCCTTGCGCGGTAAGCCATGCGTCGCGATGCGCATCCCGCGCCGGGCGATCGCCCCGATCATGGGCTTCGCCATCGACCTCGATCGCCAAACGCGCAGGTGCGCAATAGAAGTCGAGCACATAGTTGCCCGCAGGATGCTGTCTGCGGAAGCGCAGCCCGTCTTCGTTCCGTCGCAGCGCGAGCCACAAGGCGATTTCCGGGGGCGTCATGTCTTGACGTAGTCGCTTGGCGTTACGCCGGCCGGTTGTGGATCCTTCCAGGCGCATTGCCGTCCGCCCCCTCCGTCAGCCTGTGGCTGACACCTCCCCCTGGCGGGGGAGGATCAATTCAATATCCCCGCGCCGAGCAGCAGCAGCAGTTTCACGTCCATCATCACGCCGTCGGCGCGCTTCGCAGCGATGAAGTCCGCGACGCCGGCCAGCGGGACGCGGTGGACGAGGATATTTTCTCCGTCGACGCCACCGCCATCGCCCACCTTTTCCAGCCCGGTCGCACGCACCAACGTGAAGGTCTCCGAGACCATGCCCGGCGACGAGGCGAAATTACCGAGCGATTCGATCGCGGCGGCGCGGTAGCCGGTTTCCTCCTCCAGTTCGCGCGCGGCGGCTTCGGCCATCGGTTCGCCCTCGCTGTCGTCGCCGATCAGGCCGGCCGGCAGTTCGAGGCAATGCGCCTTGAGCGGCACGCGATATTGCTCGACGAGCAGGACATGGCCATCGTCGATCGCGACGATCACCGCGGCGGCGATCCCGCGCGCGCGGCCGACATATTCCCATTTGCCTTCGCGCTTGGCCGTGATGAAGCGGCCTTCCCACATCACTTCGATCGGTTGGTTCACAAGGTAATCATCCGGTTCGGCATTTCATCAGGGTCGGTGCCGCTGAACGGGAAGTGGATTGCCAGAACCTCGCCGACTTTGGCAACCGCCGCGGCCATGCCTTCGCCCGGCCGGCCCTCGCGCAGATGGCCGATCATCGCCGCCATCGCATCGCCCCATATTTCGGGTGCGACCTTGGCGGCGATCGCTTCGTCGGCGATCAGTTCGGCCTGATGTTCGGCCATCGACAGATAGATGAGAACGCCGGTGCGGGTGCGGGTGCGCTTCTCGGTGCTGGCCTTGAACAGCATGATCGCGCGGGCGCGGGCGCGGTGGGCCTTCACCTTGCGGGGGGTGAGCGCGAGCAGCAGCGGTTGCCACAGCAGGAGCGCGCGCATCGCCGCAAATTTGATCGTCACCACGATCAAAGCGGCGGTCAGCAATTCGCGGTGGGTCCAGACATGCGCCCAGCCGCCGGTCGCGCGATCGAACAGGCCGATATAGAAATCCGGAAAGGCCGCCAGCGCCGCCAATGCCAGCAGGGCGATCAGCGCCGACCAGATCAGGGCGACGTCATGAAAAGGGTCCGAACGATCGGCAACGATCGTCGCGATCTCGCCATCGGTCCGCGCTTCCGCCGCGCCGACGGCATCGGTGACCAGCGTGATATCCTGTTTGCTGATCTTCATCACCAGCTCCCCGACGATCCGCCGCCGCCGAACGAGCCGCCGCCGCCCGAAAAACCGCCACCGCCGCCGGAGCCGCCGCCCCATCCGCCGCCGCCATGGCCACCCCAGCCGCCGAGGCCAGGGCCCCAAAGCACGACCGGTAAACCCCCATAACGGCGCCCGCCCATGCGGCGGCCAATGGTTGAGACAAGGATGAAGCCGCCGACGACCAGCCAGAAGATCAACGATACCGGGATGCCGCTGCCTTCCTGCTGCTTCTGCTTGCTGACGAGCGTTTTGGCGCGGGCGGCTGCCTGATCGTCGGGCAGCTTCAATATGTCGATCAAAGCATTGCTGCCGGCCATGATGCCGCCGGCCATATCGCCCTTGCGGAAGGCCGGTACGATCTGGTTCTGGATGATCACGCTCGACAGTGCATCGGTGACGATCGGTTCGAGCCCGTAGCCGACCTCGATCCGCACCTTGCGCTCCTTGGGCGCGATGATCAGCAGCAGCCCGTCGTCGATCTTCTTCTGCCCGATCGCCCAGGTACGCCCCAGCCGATAGCCATAATCCTCGATCTCATAACCTTGCAGATCGGGGACGGTGACGACCACCATCTGATGCGCGGTTTTCTGTTCGAGCGCGGCGAGCTTCGCGGTGAGGTCCGCTGTCTGCTCGGGCGAGAGCAGGTGGGCGTTGTCGACGACCTGGCCGGTGAGCGGGGGGAAGGTTTGCGCGGAAGCGGGGGAGAGCCAGGCAAAGGCAAGAAGGAGAAGGGCCAGCATCCTCATGATCGTCGTCCCGGACTTGATCCCATACGGGCTATAATCGAATCCGCGGGCTTGATCCTTCCCCGCCAAGGGGAGGTGGCGCCAAAGGCGACGGAGGGGGCGGGTGGCGATCAAATCCGCTTTGGAATTCACCGCTTTTCTTCTCCTGCCCGGCGGACCGCCAACCTCCCCCTCCGTCAGCCTTCGGCTGCCACCTCCCCCTGCCGGGGGAGGATTGGAACGAACGGCCACCGTCCGGCTCAAAACGAGACGGTCGGGGCGTTGGCTGCGGCCGCGGAAGCCTCGAACGGGGCCATAGGCTGCGCGCCGTGGAAGACTTTAGCGCCGATCGCATCGGGGAAGGTCCGGATCAGCGTATTATAGGCGCGGACCGACTCATTATAATCGCGCCGGGCGATGGCGATGCGGTTCTCGGTGCCTTCAAGCTGCGACTGCAGAGCCATGAAATTTTGGCTCGACTTGAGCTCCGGATAGCGTTCCGAAGCGACCATCAGCCGGCCGATCGACTTGCCGAGCTGCGCCTGCGCGTCGCTGAACGCCTTGACCTTGGCGGGATCCTGCAGATCCGCTGCCGAGATCTGGATGCTCGTCGCCTTGGCGCGCGCCTCGGTCACCTCGACCAGCACCGATTTCTCCTGCGTCGCGAAACCCTTCACCGTGTTGACGAGGTTCGGGATCAAATCCGCGCGGCGCTGATACTGGGTCTGGACATCGGCCCATTTGGCTTTGGCCTCCTCCTGCGCGGCAGGCACGCTGTTCAGCCCGCAGGCGGACAGCGACAAGGCGGCGACGGGGGCCAGCAACAGTGGCGAAAAGCGGCGGACGGAAGACATGTAGCGATCATCCCTGCATAAACTGTATTATCCGCGTAGGTAGGTTTTGCCTGCTCGCGCTTCAATCCCATGCCCCCGCTTTATTGCACGCCCGTGATCATCTAGGATAAAGGCGATCGTCAGGGAGAGCATCATGCTGAACGAATTCAAGGAGTTCATCAATCGCGGCAATGTCGTCGATCTGGCCGTGGCCGTGATCATCGGCGGCGCCTTCGGCAAGATCGTATCGTCGTTGACCGACGATATCATCATGCCCGCGATCGGTTACATCACTGGCGGCCTCGATTTTTCGAGCTATTTCGTGCGACTGGGGCCGATTCCGGCCGATTTTACCGGGGCCGCGAACAATTATGCCGATCTCAAGAAGGCCGGCGTGTCGATGATCGGCTTTGGCCAGTTCGCCACCGTGGCGGTCAATTTCCTGATCGTTGCCTTTGTCATCTTCCTGCTGGTCCGCTCGATCAACAAGCTGAACGCCAAAAAGAAGGTCGAGGAGGTCGCCGCGCCCGCTCCGCCGCCGGAGGATGTCGTCCTGTTGCGTGAGATTCTGGCCGAACTGAAGAAGAAGGGCTGAGCGCCACGCACACCCTTCTCATTTCTGCGCGCGCGCTTATATAGGTCCTGCCGGGCTTGCCCGGATATGGCGATAAATCGTGTCGTGTAATAGATGCAGCGGACCCGGGGGCGGTACCCGGCGGCTCCACCAGAAGGCCCGGATACGGGTTTCCTGACGGGGCCGAACTAGGATCGACGTGTATTCAAAGACGGCAGTTTGCCCGGCCTGAATGAGCCGTTAAACCGTTCAAAACTACAAGTGCTAACGATAACGAAGCACTCGCGATTGCTGCGTAACTGAACTCCCTCACGGGAACTAGGTTACAAGGCTAAGCGCGGTTCGGTCCGCACCGGGCAACAGAAGCGGAATCCAGCGGTACGGGGAGCACCGGGCAACAGAAGCTCCCCACTTGGTTCTATTGTGGTGAAACCGTCTTGTGAGCCGTTGACGTAGATTCAAACGGCCGCCTTTTCCTCATCGTCATGCTGAACTTGTTTCAGCATCCACCGTGCCACAAGTAGAGCGTCTCCCGCGGAGGAGTGGACCCTGAAACAGGTTCAGGGTGACGGGTTGGGAAGTGTTCGCACCAAGTCGGCGCCTGCGTCCGCGTTGGGGCGCCTCAATAACCCCGTGCTTCGCGGAGCAGCCTTCGCGCGCGCAGGTAGATTTCCAGACGATAGACGGCCAAAATGCCGACGGCTGACGCGACGAAGATGTCGGTCACCAGCGCCGCGCCCGGATGCCAATAGGCGCCGCTGCCCGTCAGCGCCGATCGCATGCCCAGCCGGATGGCGATCAGCAGCAGGATGAACAGGATCGCGGCCGGCGAACTGCGCTGGTTCAGTTCGTGCGTTACCGGATCGACGGTGACCGCAACCATCCGGCCACGTTGCCATCCGATCGCCGCACCGACCGCAAAGGCCAGGATAGTCCAAAGCCAGCCCAGGCCTTCGGGGGGCATGCGCCAGAACAGCAAGCCGGCGAAGGCCAGATAGATCGTCGGGATGACCCACAGCACCTCGATCCGCAGCTTGCGTATCTTGCCCATGTTGCGCAGCCGCAGGAACATGACGGCGGCGATCAACGCCGCCGTGATCGTGTACCGCATGATATCGGTCTGGCTCATATGGATCGCTGCCTCCGAACGCTCCGTTGATCATTATCACGGCGCTGCAATGCGGCATAGTCAATCGGTTGGACGATCCGATCCTGTTCAGGCGGCGCGCGATCGTATCGGGTAATCCTGCTCCTTCTCGTTACTTTCGAAGCGGAACCGTGCGATCATCACCGCCAAATCATCTGCTTCGCTCGCCAGCGACCTCGCTGCAGCGGTTGATTGCTCGGCCATCGCCGCATTTTGCTGGATACCTTGGTCGATATTGCTGACAACGATATTCACGTTGGCTAGACTGTTTGCCTGTTCATCGGCCGACGTCGCGATGCTTCCGGCCAGATCGCGTATTTCGCCGACCTTGGCGACAATTCGTTCAAGCGCCGCGCCGCTTCGGCCAACTAGATCGACACCTATCGAGACTTGGTCGGAGCTTTTCGAAATCAGATCGGCAATCTCGCGCGCCGCCTCACGCGAGCGCTCGGCGAGCGCTCTTACTTCGGTGGCCACCACCGCGAACCCCTTGCCGGCATCGCCCGCGCGCGCCGCCTCGACGCCTGCATTGAGCGCCAACAAATTGGTCTGGAAGGAGATGGCATCGATAACGTTGACGATCTGCCCTATCGCCCGGGCGGATTCCTCGATGCGGGCCATCGCGTCGATCGCATCGCGAACGATCTCACCGCCCAGCATCGCATCGCCGTGGGCCCCGGCGACAGATTCGTTGACCTGCGCGGCACCGCTGGCACTCTGCGTTACCGAGGTGGTTATCGTCCGCATCGAACTGGCGGCCTGTTCGATGCCCGCGGCCTGCGCTTCGGTTCGTTGCGCGAAGTGGCTCGATGCGGAAACAATCTCGCCCGAGCCCGAGTGAACACGTGCCACCGTGGATCCTACCTGCTGCAGGACGGCGCCGAGCGTCCGGGACGCGTGATTGAAGTTGTTGCGGAGCGGTTCATATTCCGATGGGAAGGGCGTCCCGATCTGGCCTGAAAGATTCCCGTCGGCCAGCGCTTTGAGACCTTCGGCAAGTTCGTCGATCATCCGAACCTGTGCATGCCGTGCTTCGCCATCCATTGCTTCCTGGAGCCGTCGCCGGTCGATCAATTCGGTACGGAAGCGACTGATAGCACCGGCCATGAGGCCTATCTCGTCGTTACGATCCGCAGCGGGTACATCGACATCGAGGATACCTGTAGAAAGCTTCTGCATGGCATGATGGAGCCCGAGAAGGGGCCGCAGCAGGTGGCGGCCAATCAGGGCGATGACGATCAGGGTTTCGATCAACAGCACGGCGAGCGAAACGTTGACGATGATCGTCGAAAGTCGCCTTTCCGATCGTGCCTGCGTCTCAACGCTTCGGGCATGCTCGGCGATGATGTTACCTGCATTTTCCATCCCTGTCTCCAGAGCGTCGAACTGCCTTTTGAAATTTGCGAGTTCGTCGGTCGTCTGGTCAGGGTGGTCGTGCATGACGCGTATTATCCGGTCGGCTGCCGCGGCATAATCGTCGATCGGTTTGGCCAATTTGGCGGTCGATCCACTGACGGCTGGAGAGCCGCGATATGCGCGATCGGCGGCAATTCCGGCCTTCAGCCGCTCGATATGGCGATGAAGATCGTCGGCCGCTGCCGCCATGGACAGGCCCGTTGCAGGGTCGCGTGACATGAGTGCGCTCAGCACATCGGCCCGAATTGCATCGTGCATCATGTCGGCGTCCATATGATTGCGCAGCAGCTCCCCTGAAGCCCGTAACTGATCGAACGATTGTGCTTGGGTGTGGCCCGACCAAAGAACGACCGTGGCACAAAGGGATATCGTGGCGATCGTCAGCCCGCCGGTCAATTTCGCCTTTGCGTTCAATGACAAAGTCATCGTGAAGTAGCTCCTAATAAGTATAAATACTTATGGTTAATTTCATATCTATATCAGCTGAATATCGTGACTCAGTTAACAATTTGTAATTAATGTTCAGATATGACGATGATTGATAAATCGCTGATGGCGTTACATCTGGTACATTGAAATGATAAAGCGTAATCACTGCACTGGAATGCTGTGCACCTTAATGGTTGCACTGTTGGATATTTCAAATTCTACCCAGGCTAAGGCCGCGAACGCTACCGCAGCTCGGATCTGGGACGTTGGCCTGACTTATAAGATCGATGTCATGGCGCCTGTCGCCGGGGGGCTGCGTAATAAGCCTTATGGCCTCGACAATGTCGATCTGGTGGGAACCGCCGATCTGGATCGTCTGGCTGGGTGGACAGGCGCGAGTGCGCATATTCATCTGCTCAACAATAACGGTGGTTCGCCGAACGATGCCGCCGGAACGCTACAGGGTATCGACAATATCGAAGTATCGAGCCAGCGCCTGCGCCTCTTCGAGGCATGGTTAAATCAGCAGTTCGGCGATAATGTCGGTCTGCGCCTTGGTCTGTACGATTTGAACAGCGAATTTTATTCGGCGCCATCTGCGGGCTTGTTGCTGGCTCCACCATTCGGGATCGGCTCGGAAATCGCGGCTACAGGGCCAAACGGGCCGTCGATCTTTCCCTCCACGGCGCTTGCCGTGCGGCTTCGCGTTGAAGCACATGGTTATTACACCCATTTTGCGGTGGTCAATGCAGCTGCCGGAACGGTGGGCGATGCCGGCGGCGTTGATGTGAGTTTCAATTCCGGCGCGCTTGTAATCGGCGAAGTTGGGCACGAGGGCGATGTTAAAATTTCGCTGGGGGCGTGGGCTTATACACGCAGGCAGGACGACGTTCGCCAGCTTGATCCCAATGGTGAACCCCTTCGTCGCCGTGCGTTCGGTGGCTATCTGCTTGCCGACATACCAATCCTGAACAGTGGTTCGTCCGGATACGTATCGCTATTTGGGAGAGCAGGTTGGTCTGATGGTCGAACGACCCCCTATTCCGGTGGATGGCAACTTGGAATTTCTGTGCGGGAGCTGATTGTCGGCCATCCGGACAGCGCTCTATCGCTAGGAATTCACGAAGGTCGCCTGTCTTCGGCCTATCGCGCGAATGAGAGGGATGCCGGCGGTAGCCCGGCAAAGTCAGAGCGGGCGATCGAATTGACGGTATCGGATCGGGTAGCGTCGCGCCTTACGTTGCAGCCGGACATTCAGTGGATATTCGATCCTGGAGGCGACCGGCGGCGGGGCTCGCTGGTTGTCATGGGCCTACGGACGACACTCTCGCTGTGACTGCAGGGGGCATGCCATGCCGGCGGCTCCACCTGATAGCCGGAAACGAAAAAGGGGAGCTCGAGGCTCCCCTTTCCCTTGTTTGTGGTGATGCCGAAGATCAGTCTTCGCGCTTCAGGAAGGCCGGGGCGAACTCGGGCGCGGGGCCGTCGTCATTGCTGCCTTCAGAACGCTCGCGGCGGGGCGGACGATCGCCACCGTCGCGGCGTGGGCCGCGATCGCGGTCGCCGTCACGCCGGGGGCCACGCTCGCCATCGCGGCGTGGGCCACGATCGGGGCGATCGCCACGCGGGCGGTCACCGCCTTCGCGCGGTTCACGTGCAGGGCGTTCGTCGGGCAACTCGGCACCGGTTTCCTGATCGACGACGCGCATCGACAGGCGAACCTTGCCGCGCGGATCGATCTCAAGCACCTTGACCTTGACTTCCTGGCCTTCGCTCAGGACGTCGGAGACCTTGGCGACGCGCTCATTCTTGATCTCGGACACATGGACGAGACCGTCCTTGCCGCCCATGAAGTTCACGAACGCGCCGAAATCGACGAGGTTGACGACCTTGCCATCATAGATCTTGCCGACTTCGGCTTCCATCGTGATGCCCTGGATCCACTTGCGCGCGGCCTCGATCTTCTCCGGGTCGGACGAGCTGATCTTGACCGTGCCGTCATCGTCGATGTCGACCTTGGCGCCGGTGGTGGCAACGATCTCGCGGATCACCTTGCCGCCGGTGCCGATGATGTCACGGATCTTGTCCTTGGGCACCGACATCGTCTCGATGCGCGGCGCATGGGCGCTGAGCTCGGTACGGGTGTGATCGAGCGCCTTGGACATTTCGCCCAGGATATGCGCGCGGCCCTCGCCGGCCTGCGCCAGCGCGATCCGCATGATTTCCTCGGTGATGCCCGCGATCTTGATGTCCATCTGCAGCGAGGTGATGCCCTCGGACGTGCCGGCCACCTTGAAGTCCATGTCGCCGAGATGGTCCTCGTCGCCCAGGATGTCGCTGATCACGGCGAAATCCTTGCCTTCGAGGATCAGGCCCATCGCGATGCCGGATACCGGACGCTTCAGCGGAACGCCCGCATCCATCATCGCCAGCGAACCGCCGCACACCGTCGCCATCGACGACGAGCCGTTCGACTCGGTAATGTCGGAGAGGACGCGGATCGTGTAGGGGAACTCTTCCTTGGTCGGCAGCACGGGGTGCAGCGCACGCCATGCCAGCTTGCCATGGCCGACTTCGCGACGGCCCGGCGCGCCGAAGCGACCGACTTCACCGACCGAGTAAGGCGGGAAGTTATAGTGGAGCATGAAGTTTTCGTAGGACAGGCCGGTCAGGCCGTCGATCATCTGCTCCGCATCCTTGGTGCCGAGCGTGGTCGTCACGATCGCCTGGGTCTCACCGCGGGTGAACAGGGCCGAACCATGGGCGCGCGGCAGGAAGTGGACCATCGCCTCGATCGGGCGAACCGTCTTGGTGTCGCGGCCATCGATGCGGCGGCCGTCCTTGAGGATCGCGGTGCGGACGATTTCGGCTTCGAGCTTCTTGACCAGCTTGTTGGCGGCCATCTGGTCCTGCGGGGCGGCGTCGGCGAATGCCGCCTTCGCCTTGGCGCGGGCTTCGTTGAGGGCGTTCGAACGGGCCGATTTGTCGGTGAGCTTATAAGCCTTGTCGATGTCCTTGCCGATCAGCTTCTTGAGCTTGGTCTTGGCGGCGGACAGATCGGCCTGCGGGGCCATTTCCCACGGATCCTTGGCGGCCTTTTCGGCGAGATCGATGATCGCACCGATCACGGCCTGGCAATTGCGATGCGCGAACATCACGGCGCCGAGCATGACTTCTTCCGAAAGCTCCTTGGCTTCGGATTCGACCATCATCACCGCATTCTGCGTGCCGGCAACGACGAGTTCGAGCTCGCCGGCCTTCACCTGGTCGAGGGTCGGGTTCAGGATATATTCGCCGTCGATATAGCCGACGCGGGCGGCGCCGATCGGGCCCATGAAGGGCACGCCCGACAGGGTCAGGGCTGCCGAAGCGGCGACCATCGCCAAAATATCGGGCTCGTTGTGGCCGTCATAGCTCAGAACCTGGCAGATGACGTTGATTTCGTTGTAGAAACCTTCGGGGAACAGCGGGCGGATCGGGCGATCGATCAGGCGGCTGACGAGCGTTTCCTTTTCGGTCGCGCCGCGCTCACGCTTGAAGAAGCCGCCGGGGATGCGGCCGGCCGCCGAATATTTTTCCTGATAGTGGACGGTGAGCGGGAAGAAGTCCTGCCCTTCCTTCACGCTGCGGGCGGCCGTAACGGCGCACAGCACAACGGTTTCGCCCAGGGTCGCCATGACGGCGCCATCGGCCTGACGGGCGACGCGGCCCGTTTCCAGAGTCAGCGTCTGATCGCCCCACTGGATTTCGGATTTCTTTATGTTGAACATTTTCGTTCCTTCTCTCCGAACGCCCTATGCGTCCGGGGCCTATCGGGCGGATGCGCTTTCTGATGCATCGGGCCCGCTCAGCGGGCACATCGCCCGCTTGTGGCAGGCTATTGGCCTGCCGATCCACCACGAGCCGAATTGCCCGTGGCCGGAATGGAAACGGCCCCCGGATCGGGGGCCGTTGGTGTTACTTGCGAAGGCCGAGCTTCGCGATGAGGGCTGCGTAACGGTCGCTGTCTTCGCGCTTGAGATAGTCGAGAAGGCTGCGGCGCTTGTTGACCAGCATCAGCAGACCGCGGCGCGAGTGATTGTCCTTCGCGTGGATCTTGAAATGCTCGGTCAGGTTGACGATGCGCTCGGTGAGGATCGAGATCTGGACTTCGGGGCTGCCTGTATCGCCTTCGCTGCGGGCGTTCTCGGAAATCACTACGGCTTTGCGCTCTGCGGTAATCGTCATCTTAAATATCCTTCGACATCGTCATGTTGAAGCCGCGCACCACCCTGATCTCGCGATCAATGGCCTCGACCAGCGCAACGGGGATGTCCCCGTCGATCGCCAGATGAAGACCCGTGGTTGCGGCGGTCCCGATCAAAATGCGCCCCTCGCGGAGCGCCTTCGCCTGATCGGGGGTGACTGCAAGAGCCGGGATGTCGTCCAGCCCCGCCGTCAGCGGCAAAGTTATAGCTTCAAGCCGGTGGCCCTTAGCGAGTTCATCGAGTTTGTCCAGCGAAATTGCCGGTTCGAGCGTGAACGGCCCGGCCTTGGTGCGGCGGAGCATGGTGACATGGCCGACGGTGCCGAGCGCCAGCGCGATGTCACGGGCGAGACTGCGGATATAGGTGCCCTTCGATACGCGGGCGGAGAGGGTGACGGAAGAAAGAAGAAGACCCTCATCCCGGCCTTCTCCCGCGAGCGGGAGAAGGTGCAGTGAAGCCCTCTCCCGCTCGCGGGAGAGGGTTGGGTGAGGGCCTTCTTCTTTTTCCTTTTCAACAATATCGAGGGAATGCACGACCACCGCCCGCGTCTTGATCTCGAATGTCTCTCCCGCCCGCGCGCGATCATATGCCCGCTCGCCGTCGATCTTGAGTGCGGAATAAGCCGGCGGCACCTGCTCGATCGGCCCGGTAAAGCGCGGCAGCACCGCTTCCAGCTCCGCCAGCGTCGGCCGTGCGTCCGACGTCGCGATCACCGGACCTTCGGCGTCGAGCGTATCGGTCTGCTCGCCGAATTTGATCGTGAAATCATAGGCCTTGTCGGCGTCGAGCATGCGGCCGCACAATTTGGTGGCCTCGCCGATCGCGATCGGCAGCACGCCCGACGCGAGCGGATCGAGCGTCCCGCCATGGCCGACCTTATATTTGCCATAGCCGCCTACCCGCAGCGCGCGCTTGACCGCCGACACCATCGGCGTCGATCCGGGCCCCACCGGCTTGTCGATGATGATCCAGCCGTGCATCAGCGGACCATGAACAGATCGAAGAGCGCCCGATTGAGCATCCTGACGGGGGGCTGCACGATCTGGCCGATGAGATCGACCGACGGCATCAGCATCGGCAGCGCGACCAGCAGGAACAGCAGAAGCGCGAAGCCATAACGGCCGAAGGCGTTGAAGCGCCGACCGGCGGCGGGCGGCAGTAGTCCCTCGATCACCCGGCCGCCGTCGAGGGGCGGGATCGGCAGCAGGTTGAACATGCCGAGGAACAGGTTGACCGTCACGAACACATCGAGGTTGACCAGCAGGAAGAGCGTGCCGGTGCCGCGTTCGCCGGGCGTGAGCCGGAACAGGATCGCGAGCAAGGCGGCGGCGATCACCGCCATCAGGAAGTTCGTCGCCGGTCCGGCGGCGCTGACCAGCACGCCGTGCCAGCGCGGATTGCGCAAGCGATCGGTGCGCACCGGAACCGGCTTCGCCCAGCCGAAGACCGGCGCGCCGGCGATGGCGAGCGATACAGGCAGCAGGATCGTGCCCACCGGATCGACATGACGAAACGGATTGAGGCTCAGCCGGCCGGCGAGGCGGGCCGTCGGATCGCCGAACCAGTTCGCCACCAGCCCATGGGCGACCTCGTGGAAGGTGACCGCGATCAGGATCGGGATGATCGCGGTCGCGGCCTCATAGATCGGGTTGGCGGGGTTCATCGCCGCGCTCTACCGGCAAGCCGCCGCGGACGCCAGTGCCGGCGGCTGCGATCAATGGTGGGGTTTGTACACCTTGCGCGGTGGCGGATCGCTCCGCACCAGGCTGGTGATCGGGCAGGGGCGGCCATGGACGACGATCTTCGAAAATTTATCGAAATCGCCGACCGGCCCCGTGTCGAAGCCCACCGCCAGCGCCGTATCGAGATCAAGGCAACGGCCCAGCAATTTGGCATGATACCATTTGCCGTTGCTGCTCCGCAGATACATCGCCTCGTCGCCATCCGACTGCCAATCGCTGATGCCGCCATGGTTGGCGAAGGCGATATGGGTTTCCTGCGGCGGGGTCGGCGGCGTGGCCGCTGCGGCGACGGCCAAAGCCAATATCACGGTACCAAAGGCGAGCATCCGTTCCATGACCTTTCCTTTATAGAATCGGGCCTGAACCGAGGCTGACTCAGCGTGGCGGAAGCGCCGCGCGAATTTGTGCGGCCAGCGCCTCGCGCGCCTCCATCGGCATCGGCGGACCGCTCTTTTCGCCCCAGGGTTGGCCGCTGTAGCGCGGGATGACATGGACGTGCAGGTGGAGCACGGTCTGGCCATAGCCATTATTCTGCTCGATCGAGAAACCGTTGGCGCCGAGCGCCTTCATCTGCGCCTGGCCGATCCGGCGGGCGACCGCCATGATGCGGTCGAAATCGGCCAGATCCACATCGAGCAGGTTGCGCGCCTGCGATCGTTTCGAGATCACCAGCACATGCCCGCGCTCGACCGGCTTGTAATCCATGAAGGCGAGCACCCGATCATCTTCATAGACCTTCGCCGCCGGCAGTTCGCCGCGGATGATCTTCGCGAAGCTGTTGTCCGGATCATAACGTCCCGGCAGCACCGCCTGGATCTGTGCGGCCGGCACGACGCGGGGCGCGGTGGTGCAGCCGCCGAGCAGGGCGAGCGAGATCGCGAAGGCCGCGCGACGGTTCATCGCTGCACTTTGCCGGCGGTCCAGCGCATTTCCTCGACGAAATGGCGGCGGCATAAGGCGATGTAGCGATCATTGCCGCCGATTTCGGTCTGCGCACCGATCGCCACCGCGCGGCCGTCTTCATCGATCCGCAAGTTCATCGTCGCCTTGCGCCCGCACACGCACACCGCCTTCAGCTCGACGAGCGTATCGGCGATCGCCAGCAGGTGCATGCTGCCGGTAAACAGGTTGGCGCGAAAATCGGTCCGCAGGCCGTAAGCCAGCACGGGAATGTTCATGTCGTCGCATACGTCGGCGAGCTGGAACACCTGGTCGCGGGTGAGGAACTGGGCTTCGTCGACAAGGATGCAGCTTAGCGGACGGATCGCGTTTTCGGCCTCGATCGCCGCCCTTATGTCGGTGTTCGTATCGAACAGACTGGCCTCCGCCGACAGCCCGATCCGCGAACTGATCGTCCCCTTCGCATAACGATCGTCGATCGCGGCGGTGAACAACATGGTCTCCATGCCGCGCTCGCGATAGTTGAAGCTCGCCTGCAGCAGCGTCGTCGACTTGCCGGCGTTCATCGCGGCATAATAGAAATAGAGCTTGGCCATCGCGCCTCTTATTCTATGGGCGCGCAGCGGCGTCCAGAGGATCGGCGCGTTTATGCTCCCGTAAAGGACATGTTTGTCGCGTGGAGCCTGCGGGATCGGCTAAAGGCTGGGCATGAGCAGGCCACAACCCGAGGCACCCCGCGTCAAATTCCGCTGGAGTCGCTACCATGCGATGATGGTCGCCGTGCCGGCGGACCATGGCGTGCGCGATCGGCTGCTCGCGTGCATCGGCGCGCTGGTCGGGATTGCGGCTACCGGCTTGCTGGTGCGCAGTCTGATCGGGACCAATGTGGACTTGCCGCTGCTGGTGGCGCCGATGGGGGCTGCAGCGGTTCTGCTCTTCGCGGTGCCGGCCAGCCCGCTCGCGCAGCCTTATGCCGCGCTGGTTGGCAATATCCTCTCTGCGGTAGTCGGCGTGGCTGCGGCGCGCATGATCCCGGATCAGATGATTGCGGCCGGCGTTGCCGTGGCTGGCGCAATTGCGGCGATGACGGCGTTGCGGTGCCTACACCCGCCGGGCGGCGCGATTGCCCTCACTGCCGTGTTCGGCGGGGCGGCGGTTAAGTCGGCCGGATATGACTTCGCGATCGTGCCGGTCGGTATCGATTCGGTGCTATTGATTGCGGCCGCGTGGGGATTTCATCGCGTTTCGGGGCACAGCTATCCGCACGTTGCCAAACCGCAGCCGCAGCACGCGGCCTTCGGCGACTTCCGCCGCGAGGATCTCGAACGCGCGATCGCGGAATATCCTGACGCGCTTGATGTCGATCCGGCGGATCTCGAAAATCTACTGCACGCAGCGGAGCACCATGCCGCCCGTCGTCGGGCGGGCAGTCGCCGATAATCTATTCGGCGTCGCTGTCGCCGGTCAGATCGCGCGCCACCTTCGGATCGCGCAATAGGCTGTCGATATGGCTGCCCTCGTCGAAACTATCGTCGGCGAGGAATTTCAGTTTCGCGGCATATTTGGTGTTCACCCGCCGGGCGACTTCCTTCTGGAGGTAGGCGGTATTGATGCGCAGCGCCTTGAGCACGGTTTCCTCGTCGCTGCCGAGCAACGGTTTCACGAACGCCGTCGCGTGGCGCAGATCCGGTGACATGCGGACCTCGGTGACCGAGACCATATGGGTTGCCAGCGTCTCGTCATGGACCTCGCCCCGCATCAGGATATCGGACAGGGCATGGCGCACCTGTTCGCCCACGCGAAGCAGGCGGACCGATTTGCCTTCAGGGGATTCGTTACGACGCATTCCAAAATCCTTATCCCCTCTCTTTAGGGAGGGGGTAGGGGGTGGGTCGCGAGCGCAGCGAGCGTCCGCGCTTGCCGCAAGCGCCCTCGGCGGCGTCGAGCCGCCTCGGTCGCCACCCACCCCTTGATCCCCTCCCTGCAGGGAGGGGAGAAATAGGGCTCACAAAGTCCGGGCGCGTTCCTCGACCTCGAACGTCTCGACGATATCGCCCGCCTTGATGTCGGTCGTCGAATCCAGCGTGATGCCGCATTCGAGGCCGGCGCGGACTTCGGGGACATCGTCCTTGAAGCGCCGCAGCGAGGAGATCTGGCCGTTGTAGATGATGACGTCGTCGCGCAGGATGCGGGCGCGCAGCTTCTGACGAATATAGCCTTCGAGCACGAGCAGGCCAGCTGCCTTGCCATGCTTGCCGGCGGAGAAGACTTCGCGGATCTCGGCGCGGCCGACGACATGCTCCAGATATTCCGGCCCGAGCTGCCCGGCCATCGCGGCGCGGATCTCGTCGAGCAGATCATAGATCACGTCATAATATTTGAGCGCGACCTGATCGCGGGTGGCGAATTCGCGCGCCTTGGCATTGGCCCGCACGTTGAAGCCGATGATCGGCGCTTTCGAAGCCGCCGCCAACGTGACGTCGCTCTCGGTAATGCCGCCGACGCCCGCGTGTAGGATGCGGACCTGGATGAGGTCGGTCGAAATCTTGTTGAGCGAACCCACGATCGCCTCGACCGAGCCTTGCGTATCGGCCTTGACCACCACCGGATATTGCTGCGCCTGCTTTTCGCGCAGCGCCGAGAACATCGACTCCAGGCTGGCTGGCGCGGATGTGGTGCGCTTCTGCTGGATCACGCTGGCACGATAGGCCGCGACCTCGCGGGCGCGGGCTTCGTTCTCGACCACCGACAAAGGATCGCCGGCGCCGGGGACGCCCGACAGGCCGAGCACCTCAACCGGAACCGAAGGACCGGCTTCCTTGACCTGCTGGCCCTTGTCGTTGACGAGCGCGCGGACTTTGCCGCTCTCGGCGCCGACCACGAAGATGTCGCCGACCCGCAGCGTACCGCGGCCGACCAGGATCGTCGCGACCGGGCCGCGACCCTTGTCGAGCTTGGCTTCGACGACGGTGCCTTCGGCGGCGCGATCGGGATTGGCGCGCAGTTCGAGGATTTCGGCCTGGAGCTGGATCTTCTCGATCAGTTCCTCGAGGCCGGTCTTCTTCAGCGCCGACACTTCGACTTCCTGAACGTCGCCGCCCATGCTTTCGACCTGCACGTCATGCTGGAGAAGCGCCTCGCGAACCTTTTGCGGGTTCGAACCGGGCTTATCCATCTTGTTGATCGCGATGATCATCGGCACGCCGGCCGCACGGGTATGCGCGATCGCCTCGATCGTCTGCGGACGAAGGCCGTCATCACCGGCAACCACGATCACCACGATGTCGGTGATATTGGCGCCGCGGGCGCGCATTTCGCTGAACGCTTCATGCCCCGGCGTATCGAGGAAGGTGATCTTCGATCCGTCGGCGACCGTTACCTGATAGGCGCCGATATGCTGGGTGATGCCGCCGGCTTCGCCGCTGGCGACATCGGTGCCGCGCAGCGCATCGAGCAGGCTGGTCTTGCCGTGATCGACATGGCCCATGATCGTAACGACCGGCGGACGCGGCAGCAGGGTCTCGTCATGATCGACATCGTCGGCGGCGATCAGATCGACATCGCTGTCGGAGACGCGGCGGATGTTGTGACCGAATTCGGTGACGAGCAGCTCGGCGGTATCCTGGTCGATCGTCTGGTTGACGGTGACGGGCATGCCCATCTTGAACAAGGACTTCACAAGATCGGCGCCGCGTTCGGCCATACGGTTGGCGAGCTCGCTGACGGTGATCGTCTCGGGCACATTGACGTCGCGGACCTGCTTGGTCTGGACGACGCTGTGATGGGCGCGTTTGTCCTTTTCGCGGGCGCGCTTCAGCGCGGCGAGGCTGCGCGCGCGCGCGCCGCTGTCGTCGTCGAGCGCCTTGGTGACGGTCAGCTTGCCGGATTGCCGGCGATCGTCGCCCTTGCGGTCGCGCTGCTGCGGACGGCTCGGTTCGGGACGCTTGGGCGAAATGACGGGCGTGAACCGGCGCGGCGGGGGCACTGCGTCACGGGTTTCCGAGGCAGGGGCTTCGGCTACGGGCTCGGCGGCCGGCGCAGCCGCTTCGGCGGCCGCGGGGGCCGGTTCGGCTACCGCTGCCGCTGCGGGGGCATCTGCATCAACAGGAGGCTCGCTCTCGGCGCGATTCTTTTCCTCGGCGCGGCGTTTTTCTTCTTCGATCGCTTCGAGTCGTGCACGCTCCTCGCGACGGCGTGCTTCCTCGAGCGCGACCATGCGGGACTCTTCGGCCTCGCGCAGCAGCTTCGCCTGCAATTCCTGGCGGCTCAGCAGATCGTTCGGGCGACCGCGGGAAACGAGAGGCGCTGGTGCCGGCGCAGGGCGTGATACAGGCGCAGGCGCTGGCGCAGGGCGCGCAGGCTGCGGCGGGGCGCTGGCCGCGACAGGCGCCGGTGGCGCAACTGCGGGGGGAGCGACTTCCTCGATCACCTGAGGCTCGGCTTCGCCGGGCCGTCCCAGGATGCGACGGCGCTTCACCTCGACCACGACGGTGTTGGACCGGCCATGGCTGAAGCTCTGCTTCACCTGGCCCGTTTCGACCGTACGCTTGAGGCCGAGCGGCGCGCGCATGCCCAGTTTCGGCTTGTCGTTATCACTCATCTGGTAACCGAACCCTTCACTTCACTTAATGAGCGCCGATGGACCCTGCGAAGCCGGTTCGCAAGGCTCGTTGACGCTCTAACATCCAATAAAGCCGCACCAGCGGCTAAACGCATCGGAGACGCGCGCAGCGGATGCCGGCGCAGTCAAAGCAATATGTACCACATTTTCGCGCCCGAGCGCCATCGACAATGTAGTGCGATCGACGGGAATTACCATGCCCTGCCGGCCACTTCCCTCTTCGTCGGCGCCCACGCGAAGCGCCTGATCGAGCTTGCGATTGCCATCTTCCGCAGCATCCGCAGCGTGAATCAGCAGGTGGACCTGACCGCGACGGGCGGCTTCGGCAATTTTTTCCGAACCGGTGAGCAGAGCGCCGGCGCGCGCCTCCAGGCCGAGCCGGTCGAGCGCGGCGCGCTGCAGACCGTCGGCGATTCGCTGTGGCAGATCGGCGGGAATCGCGAAGTCGCCGGTTTTGAACGCCCGCGCGAGCGCGCCCTTGAGCTTGCCCTTGGCGATCGCCGTTTCCAGCGTCGCTCTGTCGACGGCTATCCACGCACCGCGGCCGCCCGCTTTCGCGCGCAGATCGGGCAGCACATTGCCATCGGGGCCGAGCGCAAGCCGGATAAGCCCGTCTCGCGTGCCATGCTCGCGCGACAGGATGCAGGTGCGCTCGGGGAACTCCCCCTCCCTCCCGAGGGAGGGAGTTGGGGGGTGGGTTAGGCCGGCAGCAGAGGCAGACGCATCTGCCGGTCCCTGGCCGGACTGACCCACCCCAACCCCTCCCTTGGCAGGGAGGGGTTTTTTGCCCTTAGCTTTTACGCCGTTGCGGGTTTCATTGTTCGCCATTCGCGGGAGCGACCTCCCCGGATGCTGGTTCGTCTTCGAACCAGTGCGCGCGCGCGGCCATGATGATCTCGTTGCCCTGCTCTTCGGTCAGGCCATATTCGGCCAGGACACCGCCCTTGTCGGCTTCGGTATTGCGCTCGTGGCGATCATTGTGCGGACGATCGGCGGTGTTGCCGCGACGCCGCTGCTCCTGGCGCTTCTTCTGGATCAGCTCATCGGTCGCCAGATCGGCGAGATCGTCGAGCGTCTTGATGCCGGCCTTGCCGAGCGTGACGAGCATCGCTTCGGTGATATAGGGCAGCCCGGCCAGCGCATCCTCGACGCCGAGCGCGATGCGCGCCTCGCGGGCGACGGCTTCGCGACGATCGAGTGCCTCCTGGGCGCGGCTCTGCAACTCGCCGGCTAGTTCCTCGTCAAAGCCTTCGATCGAGGCCAGTTCGCTGGTCTCGACATAGGCAACCTCTTCGAGTTCGCCAAAGCCTTCGGCGACCAGCAGCTGCGCGAGCGTCTCGTCGACGTCGAGTTCGTTCTGGAACAGTTCGGAACGTTCGACGAATTCCTTCTGGCGCTTCTCGCTGGCATCGGCCTCGGTGAGGATGTCGATCGCCGAGCCGGTGAGCTGCGAAGCGAGACGGACATTCTGGCCGCGGCGGCCGATGGCGAGGCTGAGTTGATCGTCGGGGACGACCACTTCAATGCGGCTGTCTTCCTCGTCGATCACCACGCGGGAGACCTGCGCCGGCTGCAGCGCGTTGACGACGAAGGTCGCGGTGTCGGGCGACCAGGGGATGATATCGATTTTCTCGCCCTGCATTTCCTGCACGACGGCCTGGACGCGGCTGCCCTTCATGCCGACGCAGGCACCGACCGGATCGATCGAGCTGTCGTGGCTGATGACACCGATCTTGGCGCGGCTGCCCGGATCGCGGGCGGCGGCCTTGATCTCGATGATGCCGTCGTAAATCTCGGGCACTTCCTGCGCGAAGAGCTTCTTCATGAAGTCGGGATGCGCGCGGCTCAGGAAGATTTGCGGTCCGCGATTTTCGCGGCGGACGTTGAGGATCAGCGAACGGACGCGATCGCCGACGCGGACGACTTCGCGCGGGATCTGCTGGTCGCGGCGGATCACGCCTTCGGCGCGGCCGAGATCGACGACGACATGGCCGAACTCGACCCGCTTGACGACGCCGGTGATGATCTCGCCGGCGCGATCCTTGAACTCGTCATATTGGCGGTCGCGTTCGGCATCGCGGACCTTCTGGAAGATCACCTGCTTGGCGGCCTGCGCGGCGATGCGGCCGAATTCGATCGGGGGCAGCGGATCGACGATATAGTCGCCGACGACGGCGCCCTTCTGCAGCTTCTGTGCATCGGCAACCGAGACCTGCTTGAAATAGTCCTCGACCTGCTCGACCACCTCGACGACGCGCCACAGCCGCATATCGCCCTGCTTGGTGTCGATCTTGGCGCGGATGTCGTTTTCGGCGCCGTAGCGGGCACGGGCGGCGCGCTGGATCGCGTCCTCCATCGCCTCGATCACGATCTCTCGATCGATCAGCTTTTCGCGCGCCACCGCATCGGCGATGGCGAGCAGCTCGGCCTTGTTGGCGGAAATGGCGGTGGCCATGACGAGTCTATCCTTCCAGTTGAATCTTGCCGGCGCCGCGCCGCGGCGCGTCTTCTACAATCTTATCGACACCCTCGGCGGAGAGCGGTGCGGTGGCCTTGATGAGGGCGTCGGTCAGGACGAGCTTCGCCTGCGCAATCTGCGCGAACGGTACTGCCACCTCACCGAGCTTATCTACATCGATCCGGACCGAGTCGCCATCGCGACCCAATATCCGTCCGTCAAATTGCTTGCGTCCATTAAGTGGCGCCGCGAGCTTCACCCGCGCTTCAAAGCCGGCCCAGTCGGTCCAGTCTTCGGGGCGCGTCAGCGGCCGGTCGATGCCCGGCGAACTGACTTCGAGCCGATAGGCTTCCTCGATCGGATCGATCTCATCGAATTTCTCGGAAATCCGCCGCGAAAGCGCCTCGCAATCGGCGATAACGAGCTGGCGCGTATCTGGCCGCTCGGCCATGATCTGCAACGTTGGATCGCTCTTGCCGCCGAAGAACGCAACACGCACGAGCTTGAGTCCGAGCGCTTCCGCTTCGGGTTCGATCAGCTTCGTCAGTGCGGCGATATCCGCCATTCCGCTTCCAATACGCACAAGGGTTTTCGCGCCGGAGGCTTTCGCCCCCGACCCCGGCAGTGTTTCCAATGTCGAGAAGATGACGGCGATATAGGCGAACTATCGGGGCGGGGCAAGATGCAACCAGTTAGGCGTTGCCGAGTTGGGCGGAAACGTAAGGAGACGTTACAATGCTCAATATCCCGCGCTACGCACCGAGTTCAAATCGACCGGACTCGCGCTGAATGGCCGTGGTCGAGGGCGGCGTCGCCGTGGTGACCGGGGGGGAGTCGGGGATTGGTCGGGCATCCGCCATTGCGCTGGGCAAGGCCGGTGCGGCCGTGGCGCTGACCTATTTTCGCGACAGGGCCGCCGCCGATGCGGTTGTCGCCGAGATCGGGCAGGGCGGCGGTCGTGCGATCGCAGTGCAGGCCGACGTTGGCAGCGAGGCGGCGATCGAGGCCTTGTTCGCGACGGCGGAAGAAGCCTTCGGAACCGTGTCGCTGCTTGTCAATTCGGCGGGCCTCAACATGACGGATGTGATGATCGCTGATATGAGCCTCGCGCAGTTCGACCGGGTTGTCCGATCGGATCTCTACGGTCCCTTCCTGACCTGCCGCCGCCTGGTACGCGGGCTGCAGCCAAGCGCGGGCAGGGGCCGGATCGTAAACATCTCCTCGATCCACGAACGCGCGCCGCGGCCCGGCGGTGCCGATTATGACGCGGCGAAGGGCGGCCTCGCCCAGCTCACCGCGACGCTCGCGCTGGAACTCGCGCCCAAGGGCATTGCGGTCAATGGCGTTGCGCCTGGCATGATCCTGACGCCGATGAACCAGTCGGCGCTCGACAATCCGCAGGAATTGCGCGCGAAAGAAGCCGCAATTCCATGGGGACGCGCCGGGCGGCCCGAGGAAGTTGCCGATCTGGTGGTGTTCCTGCTCTCACCGGCCGCCGACTATATCACCGGTACCACCGTCACGATCGACGGCGCCCTGTCACTCACCGTTGCATTGGGAGCCTGATCCGATGGTCGCTTTTGTCGTCGAGGCGCTGGATGACGTGATGCTCGATATTGCTGGCCCCGAAGGCCGGCTGGCGGGGCACGACCTGATGAGCCCCTATGTGTGGCTCGAAGGCGAGTCGCGTCACCGCATGCTGGTGCGCGTTCTTCCCAATCCGTTGGGGCCGACCGATCCGACAGGCGTGATCTGGGCCGGCGATTCTGCTGATGGCCTCAACTTCGTGATGCGTAAGGAGCCGTCGATCGTGCCGGGGCCGGAGCCGGTCGACGCTGGCGGCTGCGAGGATCCATCGATGGTCTGCAACGAGCGCGGCGAATATCTGATCTTCTACACCGGCGTCGATGCCGCCCGGCAGCAGGGGGCAATGCTGGTCGCAGCAGGGCCGCACCTTGTCGAACTCAAGAAGCAGAAGGTGATGCTTGAAGCGCCGAAGGGGGAGGGCAATATCAAGGAGGCGACATTAGCCAAGGGCTCGGACGGCCAATGTCGGCTGTTCTACGAATATGCGAAGGACAATGCCTCGCGCGTCGGCATGGCGGTTGGGCCGGGACTCGAAGGGCCATGGACTGTCGTGGAGGATCCCTTTCCGATCCGCGAGGGCGCGTGGGACAATTGGCATCTGTCGACCGGCCCGATGCTCGAGCAGCCGGGCAAGAACCCGGTGATGTTCTATAATGGCGCGACGGTCGACGCGCGCTGGCGGATCGGCTGGATCGAGTTCTCCCCCGATTATGCGAAAGTGACGGCGCGCGGCGTCGAGCCGCTGCTGATGCCGCCGCCGGCAAAGGACCGGACGGCGACGGATATCGCCTTCGCGGCGTCTGTTGTCATCAAGCGGGACGGGATCTGGCTCTATTATTCGCTCGAAGATCGCGTGCTGCGCCGGGCGACGGTTACGCGCTATGGGTGATCGACGGGCAGATCGTTGAGGTGGCTCGACGGGGTCAGAACTTTCGCCTGCCCGAGCTGTCGGACGAGCGGATCGCGGCCGACAGGCTGGGAATATCCAGCAAGACCCGCTCCGCCCGGTCGATCGCCGTTTGGAAGCGCTGGCGCGATGCGGCGTTGACGGCGGTGAGCGCCAGTTTCTGGGCGGTGACGGGATCGCCGCGCGCGGCCATGATGCGCGCGATATCGGCGCGCAGCGTGATCTTGCGCAACTCCATGCCATATCGCGTGGCGACCATCAGCGCATCGGTGGCAAACCGCAGCGCGCCTTCATAATCTCCGCTGACGTAGCGGATCCGTGCGATCGTCATCGCTGCTTCGCATCGGACCCGGTGAATATCAGTTTGCAGTGCGTATTGCATCGCTTCTTCGAGAAGGCGATGGGCGCGCTGGCGTCGATTCCCCGGGTGTTGACGCCCGCCGTCCTGGCTGTTGGGGCTAAAAAAATAGGCGTCGGCCAAGCTTACCTGGAAGCGATAGACAAGATCCATTTGCCGCGTCGATTGCGCGAGATCGAGCGCCTTCTCAATCTCGAGATGATTGTCCTCTCCGGGCTTGGAGCGGTTGAACGCGTTAACCCGGAGCCTGAGGAAGTAGGCCTGAGCGCGCACCTCCTCGAGATCGACCAACGCCGTTATTGCATCGCGATATTGAATCTCCGCGCGGTCATATTCGCCCTGCAAGTGGCTGCACCAACCCAAATGCCCCCTAGCGATTGCAATCGCGAGTTCGGCCTCCTGCGGTAACAATCCCTCTTCTGCTGGCAGCGGTACCTCGGAAACTGAAATGATTTCTTCCGCAAGGCGCCGGGTCAGCCCGATATCGCCCATTTCGATCGCCACGGTCAGCTGGTTGAGGCGAATGCGCCGCCAGTTGTGGGCGCGGTGATCATATTCCACATACTTTCGATTGACGTGCATCGCACGCTCGAACGAAGCATCGGCTTCGTAAAGGTCGCCCATTGCGAGACACACGACGCCGCGTTCGTTGTGAAGCCAGACCAGCTCGTCCGCGTAAAATGGCTCGCCGGTGCCGTAGATCTCATCGAACCGACTATCCGATTCGAATGTCCGATTGAATTTCGCTTTCAAATATTCGCGAGCGAGACTCGTTTTCGCATAGGCATCGATCAACCGGTCGAGCCGTTCGGCATGTTCGAGCAGGATCCCGTCGCGGTCCTGCCGCACGAGTCGATCTCCGGTATCGAGCGTCAGTATCCCCGTTGTCGAGTAATATCCTCGGATTACGGCTAGCGAGGCACGCAGGCACTGGACGCTTTCCGTGCGGCAAAGCCGGTGAATCCGAAGCTGCTCGTTTTCCTCATCGAGATTGGCGCATGCCTGCGCGGCGGCGCCGGCTTGCTTTAGCCATTCGGACAACTGATCGCGGTCAAGCTCATATCGTTCTGCCACGCGCTGCAGCGTGTCACCGTCGGCCTCGCGATAGGATCCCATCAGACGATCCATCAACTCGCCAAGTTCGTCGTGAATGTCGGGCTCAGGAATGAAGCCATCGATGGGTTGCGCGACGTACAGCGACATGTTGAACGCGGTCGAGAGTTTCGCCTCGGTAAGCGGGATTCCAAAACGATAGCGCAGTTCGGCAAGCAATGACCTGTGCAGGGCGTAGCGGTATTCGGGCCGACGCTTGTACGGGAATCCCGCGAGCCGAATGACGAAGCCAATCTCCACCAGTTTTCGAATGGCGTCTTTTAGCGCCCTTCTGCCTTTCAGCAGCGGCGTTCGCGCGAGGACGTCGGCTTCCACGGGCAGTCCGATAAACGCCAACACGCGCAGTATTTCTTGCGCGAGCTTGACGGTTTCGCGGCCGCGGCGATCCTCCAGATCCACCCCGAACGCCGCGGCGAGCACGTCGTTGTCCAGCGCCCAATCGTAAAATGCCTCGCGCAGATTCTGCGTATTGCCGCTGATATGGCTTGCCGCCAGAGCATCTACCGATTGAATTTCGGCCATAAGGTTGCGCCAGTCGCCCGATGAAATCGACGAGAGGTGCCTGGGATCGCGTTGCGCGATCAGGCTCTGCGCCAGACCTTCGGCGATAAAACGCATTTGCCGAAACGGCAGCCTCGGCAGGGCGTAATCGGGATTTTGCTTCTGAAAGTCGGAAACATCGTCATGCGAGATGCGCAGCCGCCATTCTCGCGCGCCGAGCCTGTTCAGCGCATAGCTTCTTATCCGTTCCGTCCCGAAAAGCACCCACCGAATATTGGGTATCTGCATGCGCATCAGTTCGTCCAGTTCGGCGCTCAAGGGGCGGCCGGTTATGGAAAAGAAGCGCTCGGATCCGTTGAGGATGATATGGACGACCGGACCTTCCGCGTTCTTGCACGCTTGGCGAAGCCTGCCGAAAAACCGGCTGCGGCTTTCGCCCGCAGCATTTCGCTTGGCCAGGAAGTTGCTCAGGAAATGCGCGATGCCATTGAGCATGGAGTCGGTGTCGAAACTGAAGCCACCGTTGATAAGGAGGCAGGAGCAATCCGACAGGCTTTCCGCCAGCCCCGTGGCGATAAAGCCTTTGCCGGCCCCGGAAGATCCAAGCACGCAGAGCATGCGCTCCTTGCGCGCGGCGTCAACAAGATCTTCGGGCGGCTGCGGGGGGCGTTTTGCGCGCGTTGGCCGATAGGTCGCCCACAGTTTCTTCAATTGCGGATGGGTTTTGTCCGCCGCCGTTATGATCGGCTTCGTTTCGCGCCAGGCGCCGCCACAATGGTCTTCCCGCAATGGATGTTTGAGCCGCTTGGCGAGTGTCGATGCACCGAGCGCGAGCGCGTACAGTTGCTGTGGGCGCGAAATGTACGGCCCTTTTACGGGAATGCCCTTTTTTGTGCCTTTCTTTCTTGCGATCTCGCGCTTTCTGGTGGCGTCTTCAAAGGCGAGCCGAATCTCCTCGCTGCCCAGATCTGTGTCGAAGATCGTCAGCACGCCCAAACGGTGCAACCAGTCCAGTCGTTTGATATGCCGTTGTTTTTCATCCAGCGCGTCGGGGATTGCGCTCCACAGCAGAAAGGCCGGCGCGGCACGGTGGTAGGGCTTGTTGCTGATGAATTCTTCCAGTTCCCGATTCAGCTCATCCTCATTCATGCCCAGGCCGACGAAAAGGATCGGGTTTCCGCCCGTCATCAGGCGTTTGGCGAATTCGAACGGAAGCCGGTTCAAATCGCTCCGGCGGTATAATTCGTCATAGTCGCGCCGCGTGACGATCATGCTGTCCCAGTCGCAAGCGCGCCCGTGCATGTGCATCACATGGGTGTCGACATCATCGGTGCCGATGGCGAACTCGATCAGCCGATCGATGCGCTCGCGATTCAGCAGATCGCTTTCGGCAGCCTTGCCATGCGCAAGGACACGGCGGAGCCGTCCACTTCCCAGATCCCAACTGAATATTTCGGATCCGTGGGCGGCGTCGATGCCTTTGCGCAGCTTCGAAAGTTGAGCGAAAGGCGATTCCACAACCCCGTCGGTCTGTACCGGATGATCGCGCAAGAACGTCTTGCGCTCAATCTCGAAGTCGTAGTTCGTCGTGGCGAAGCGGCCGATGTCAAGATCGTCGAACAGAATGCGCGGGACGTCCATGCCGGCGGAATGGCCCACCGGAGCGGCGGTGGCGAGCGCCGTCGGCCCACGAAATCTGACAGCGAACCGCTGGGCGAGCACTTGTAGCGGTGTCTGAACAGTGTCGAGTGGCCAGTCGAAATGCTCTTGCCCGATCCGCCAGCGTCGAATCCGGGCACTTTCCAATACCTCTTCGATCAGGCTCATCTTGACGGTATCGTTGATACCTTCGTTCGCGATGTCGTCGATCTTCTGAACGGCCCATTTACGGTCGCTCTCGAGATCTGCGGCGGCGGACGGATCATCTGCGAGCTGAAGTTCGCCGACGACATCCCTGGCGGCGGCTATGAAGGCGGTCAGCAGATCGTTCCACGACCCGTACCCCAGTGCCTCCGTCGCCATGCTGCCAACGAAGGCGATCACCCGGTGTGTTCGCATTGCGCGCGCGAATTCGAGCCAGGTAAGCTGGGCTAACTTTGCGTCATCCAAATAATGCTGCTTGAGATTACTTCGCAAGGTTGCTCCCCCCGGCCGCGCATTCGGGATCTCGTTTTGCTTGAAAACGAAAACATACTTTACCGAAAAGTCGAATCGGCGCAACATGAAGGAAGAAGGCGGTGATTATCAATAAAAATATCTCATTCTGCATAGATGTACATCTGAAAAGACATGAACAGGACCGTTTTGGCTGTGAGATCGGAGATCTCCACGGATCTTCCCTGTGCATGTTCCGTCGCTTTGTGGCGATCGTCAGCATGTTCGCTCGGAGGAACGCATAAGTAGCTCGGGATTTGGCCTGGGTCCGCGCGGGCGAACCTGCGCCCGTCTGTATGCGTGCGGGGCACCAAGGAAGCCAATCGCCCCCAACTTGTCCGGCCTGACGAGCGGGGCCAACAAGTCTGTCGTCAGTTCGAGATCAGGGCACAAAAGTCCTATCGTCTGGGCGTGGCCCAGATTGCGGGGCATTCCGCTCGGGAAGAGTGGTAAGGGCTTTCAGCGTCGCCGGTATCGGAAGTACCAGACTTCATGACCCTGCGCGCGCGCCTTGGCTTCGTAGCGCGTTTCGGGCCAGTCGTCGGGGCGCACCAGAAAGTCGCGGGGATGTTCGCCGAGCCATTCGAAATCCGGTGACTGGCCCATCACCATCATCGCCCACCGCACATAGACGGGGTGATCGGTGCCGAAGCGGAATTCGCCGCCGGGTTTCATCTTCTGCGCGATCATCGCGATCGGGCCGGCGTTCATGAAGCGGCGCTTGGCGTGGCGCGCCTTCGGCCAGGGATCGGGATGAAGCAGATAGGCGCGGTCGAGCGAGGCATCGGGCAGCCGTTCGAGCACGTCGAGCGCATCGCCCATATGCAGACGGATATTATCGATCACCTGCTCTTCGACCTTCATCAGCGCGCCGACCACGCCGTCGAGAAACGGTTCGCAGCCGATAAAGCCATGATCGGGCCGCATCAGCGCCTGGCCGGCCATATGCTCGCCCTTGCCGAAGCCGATCTCGAACTCCAGCGGCCGATCGTTGCCGAACAGCAGTTCGGCAGTCACCGCGCCGGTTTCGGGGACTGACAGTTCGGGCAATAGCTGCTCGACAAGTTCGGCCTGGCCCTGCCGCAATTTGTGGCCCTGGCGGCGGCCGTAGAGCCGGCGGATGGTCGTGGGATCGTTCATGGCGGTGCCCATAGAGCAGCTTGCCGCGCAAATGCCAGCGCCGCAGCACAGGATCGATTACCCTGATCGTCTTAATTCATCGAACCTGCCGATTGCCTGCGCGTTGGGGTGGCTCAACGAGCGGAGGATAGCATGGCGACCAATTCCGATTTCGAGACGACGCGCGGCAATGGCGGCGAAACGCACCAGCAGGTTCCGGCCAAGGGCCCTCATGAGGGCAGCGGCCACCTTACCACCAATCAGGGCATTCGCGTTTCTGATAATCAGAACAGCCTCAAGTCCGGCGCGCGCGGGCCGACGCTGCTCGAGGACTTTGTGCTGCGCGAGAAGATCTTCCATTTCGATCATGAGCGCATTCCGGAACGGATCGTCCACGCGCGCGGTTCGGCGGCGCACGGGTTTTTCGAGGTCTATGAATCGCTGGCTGACATCACCAAGGCCGATCTGTTTCAGCGCCCCGGTGAAAAAACGCCGGTATTCGTGCGCTTCTCGACTGTCGCCGGCGGCGCCGGATCGGTCGACACGCCGCGCGATGTGCGCGGTTTCGCGGTCAAATTCTATACGCAGGAGGGCAATTGGGATCTGGTTGGCAATAACATCCCGGTCTTCTTTATCCAGGATGCGATCAAATTCCCCGATCTGGTCCACGCCGTGAAGATGGAGGCCGATCGCGCTTACCCGCAGGCCGGCAGCGCGCACGATACGTTCTGGGATTGGGCGTCGCTGATGCCGGAAACCACCCATATGCTGATGTGGGCGATGTCCGATCGCACGATCCCGCGCTCGCTGCGGACGATCGAAGGCTTCGGTATCCATACCTTTCAGCTCGTCGATGCGAAGGGCGGGGTGACCTTCTGCAAATTCCACTGGAAGCCCAAGCTCGGCGTGCAATCCACATTGTGGGACGAGGCGCTGAAGCTGCAGGCGGCCGACAATGATTATCATCGGCGGGACCTGTTCGAGGCGATCGACACCGGCAATTTCCCCGAGTGGGAACTGGGCCTGCAACTGTTCGACCAGGCGTTCGCCGATGCGCTGCCCTATGACGTGCTCGATCCGACCAAGATCATTCCGGAGGAAGTGCTGCCGGTGCGGATCGTTGGGCGGATGGTGCTCGACCGCAACGTCGACAATTTCTTCGCCGAGACCGAGCAGGTCGCGTTTTGCCCCGCGAACATCGTGCCCGGCGTCGATTTCTCGAACGATCCGCTGCTGCAGGGGCGGCTGTTCAGCTATCTCGACACGCAGAAATCGCGGCTCGGGACGGCGAACTTCCACCAGATTCCGATCAATGCGCCGAAATGCCCGTTCATGAATTTCCAGCGCGATGGCCAGATGCAGATGGCCGTCCCGAAGGGGCGCGCCAATTACGAGCCCAACAGTCTGGCCGAGCATGGCGAGGATGGCGGGCCGCGCGAATGCCCGGCGACCGGCTTCACGACCGTGGAGGGCCGCGCCGAAGCGGATGAGCAGGGCGGCAAGCTGCGGATCAGGGCCGAGCTGTTCGCCGATCATTACAGCCAGGCGCGGCTGTTCTGGACCTCGCTGACCGACAATGAGCGCGCGCATGTCGCTTCCTCCTTCACCTTCGAACTGTCGAAGGTCGGGCTGGAGCAGGTGCCGCCGCGAATGCTGGCGAACCTGCGCAATGTCGACGAGGATCTGGCGAAGCGGGTCGCGGGCGGCCTCGGCATCGAGCTGCCGAAGAAGGCCCCGGCGGCGCGCGAGCCGTTCGCGATGGACCCGAGCCCGGCCTTGTCGATCCAGGCGAACATGAAGGACACGCTCGAAGGCCGCGCGGTCGGCATCCTGATCGCCGACGGATCCGACGGCGCCGAGATCAAGGCGGTGGTGGCCGCGGTGAAGAAAGCGGGCGGCAAGCCGGTGATCGTCGCACCCAAAGTGGGCGGTGCCAAACTCGCCGACGGTTCGGTGATGAAGGCCGACGGCCAATTGGCCGGATCGCCATCGCAGATCTTCGACGCAGTCGCGATCATCCTGTCGGAAGTGGGGTGCAAGGCTCTGCTGAAGGAAGCGGCGGCGGTGCAGTTCGCGATGGACGCATTCGGCCATCTGAAGGCGATCGGTGCGAGCGCGGCGGCCAGGCCGTTGCTCGACAAGGCTGGCGTCGAGCCCGATGCGGGCGTGACCGATCTCGGCGCGGCGTTTGTCGAGGCGGCGAAGAAGCGCTTCTGGGCACGCGAGCTGAACGTTCGCACGCTGGCGTAAAATCGCTTCCGCGCAATCCGCTATCCGGCTATCCTATTTTGGCTAGCTGGATAGCGGAGGCTGTGATGGCATTTCACGTGCGGGATATCGAGACAGATACTCTCGTCAGAGAACTGGCGCGCAAGCGCGGGGTTGGACTGACGGAGGCGGTTCGGTTGGCCGTTCAGCATGAACTGGAGCGGGATGCCACTGCGATTCCTCTCCGCGAACGGATTGCAGCTTTTCAGGAAGAGGTGTTGCGCCGACCGAAGACGGGACTCGTCGCGGACAAGGCGTTCTTTGATGATTTGTCGGGCGATCTATGATCTTTGTCGACGCATCGGCTCTGGTCGCATTGATGACCCAAGAACCGGGCTGGGAGGCGCTAGCCGATCGGCTGCAAGCTGCTGGCCGGCGCTGTACGTCGGGTATGGCCGTATTCGAAACCGTCGCCGCGGTAGCCCGAAAGCTCAGTTATAGCATCGACGAAACACGCGCGATGGTCGCGGACTTCCTGGGTTTGACTGGCATAGAATTGATGGTGATCGGGCAAGCGGAAACGGAAGCTGCGCTGGCAGCTTTCGAGCATTTCGGCAAAGGGCGCCACCCGGCAGCGCTCAATATGGGCGATTGCTTCGCCTATGGCTGCACCAAGGCGATCGGCGCCGATCTGCTATTCAAGGGCGACGACTTCATCCGAACGGATATATCCCAGGCGATGTGAAAGGGGCGAGCATCGCTCGCCCCTTATATGCTTTCAGGCCAGAGCAGCCTTCAGCGCGTCGACCAGATCGGTCTTCTCCCACGGGAAGAAGTCGCCCTCGGGCGTGCGGCCGAAATGGCCGTAGGCGGCGGTCTTCTGGTAGATCGGCTTGTTGAGGCCAAGATGGGTGCGGATGCCCTTCGGGGTCAGGCGCACCAGCTTGGGCAGCGCCGCCTCGATCGCGGCTTCCGGCACGGTGCCGGTGCCGTGGGTGTCGACATAGAGCGACAGTGGCTCGGCGACGCCGATCGCATAGCTGAGCTGGATCGTCACGCGGCGGGCGAGCCCGGCGGCGACGATGTTCTTCGCCATGTAGCGCGAGATATAGGCCGCCGAGCGATCGACCTTGGTCGGATCCTTGCCGCTGAACGCGCCGCCGCCATGCGGGGACGCACCGCCGTAGGTGTCGACGATGATCTTGCGGCCGGTGACGCCGGCGTCGCCATCCGGGCCGCCGATTTCGAACAGGCCGGTCGGGTTGACGAAGATCGCCTCGTCGCCGGGCAGCCAGCCCTTGGGCAGGATTTCTTCGAAAATGCCCTTCACATATTCGCGCAGCTTCGCCTGGCCGGCATCGTTGCTGAACTCGGGCGAATGCTGGGTCGAGACGACCAGCGCGGTTGCGCGCACCGGCACCTCATTTTCATATTCCAAGGTGACCTGGCTCTTGGCGTCGGGCTCGAGGAACGGCGCGGCGCCCGAGTGGCGGTCGGCGGCCATCCGCTCGAGAATCTTGTGCGAATAATAAAGCGTGGCCGGCATCAGATCGGGCGTCTCATCGGTCGCATAGCCGAACATGATGCCCTGATCGCCAGCACCTTCGTCCTTGTTGCCGCTTTCGTCGACGCCCTGGGCGATATGGGCCGACTGGCCGTGCAGATAGTTGGAGAATTCGAAGGTCTTCCAGTGGAAGCCGGCCTGCTCATAGCCGATCCGCTTCACGGTCGCGCGGACAGCGGCCTCGATCTCGTCGAGCGCGCCCGGCGCCCAGCCGGTCGCTTCCTCATAAACGCCCTTGCAGCGGATTTCGCCGGCCAGCACCACCCGGTTGGTGGTCGTCAGCGTTTCGCAGGCGACGCGCGCGAACGGGTCCTTGGACAGGAACAGGTCGACGACCGCATCGGAAATCTGATCGGCAACCTTGTCGGGATGTCCTTCAGAAACGCTTTCGGACGTGAAGAGGAAATTGCTGCGCATCGTGGGACGGATCCTTCCAGTGTCTGTCATCATTGAGTAGGCGGCTTTTAGATATAAAGATATAAAGACTTCCTTATATCGCCTTTAGCGCGCTTTTCGCCGGATCGCAAATCCTGTCGCAAACAGCAGCAGCGCGAACAGCATCGGCAGCAGGTTGCCGAAGCGCGAAAACGGGGTTGGCGGCTGCGTTGCGGGCAATTTGGTGTCGATCACGCCGGCCTTGTGCCACGGGATCGTATCGAGCAGCCGCCCATTGGCATCGATCACCGCGGATATGCCGTTAGACGTCGACCGGATGATCGGCATCGCCTCCTCCGCCGCGCGCAGCCGCGCCTGGGCGAGGTGCTGGGGCGGGCCCCATGGCCCGAACCAGGCATCGTTGGACGGGTTGAACAGGAAATCCGGGCGATGATCGCGATCGATGACCTGGCCCGAGAAGATCATTTCATAGCAAATCTGGATGCCCACCTTGCCGAAGCCGGGCAGCACCATCGTGCGCGGGCCGGGGCCGAACCAGAAATCGATGTCGCCCGGTGCGAGTCGCGACAACCCGATAGCGGACAGGATCGGGCGCATCGGCAGATATTCGCCATAAGGGACAAGATGAGCCTTGTCATAGCGGCCGAGCAATTGCCCGCGCGCATTCATCGCGAACAGGCTGTTATGCGCGCCGACCAGCCGCTCGTCGCGCCCATATTCGAGCGAGTCGGCGCCGGTCAGGATGATGTCGCCGGGGCCGAGCACGCGCGCGATCCGCTCGCGCGCGGCGGTTTCTATCTCGAGATAGTCGGCGGTGGCGGCTTCCGGCCACAGGATCATGCGGGGCATCGGGCCGGGCCGCCCAGTCAGCGCCTCGATCCGGGCATTGTTGCGCGCTTCGAGATCCTTGTCCCATTTTTCGGACTGGCCGACATTGGGCTGGACCACCAGGACGCGCGGCCTTGATGTGGTTGGCAAGGATCCGAGCAGCGCGTGCGATGCGAATTGCGCGCCGATGGCGGCAATGATCGCGGCGCCGAGTCGCGTCCAGGCTTTTTTGCGAGGTGCGGGGATCGTCGCTATCAGCACCACGCCGGACAGCAGGATCATCACCCCCGACATGCCATACGTGCCGATCAGCCGGGTGAGCCCGATATAGAGCGGCTCGCCGGTTCGCGCCGAAATCATGATCGCGGCCAGCGGGTTCCACGAAAAGCCGGTGAACAGCAGGGCGCGCAGATATTCGGTGAGGATCCAGCTCGCGGCGAAGATCGGAATGAACGCATAATGATGCCGCGAAAATCCCCCCTGCGAAGGCAAGGATGACCGCCAGATGCGATGGAGAGGAAGGCGTGACGCACGGGGAGGGGATGCCCCCTGATCTGCCGCGGCTTTGGGAGACCGTTTGGCGGACAGCCACCATGCCATTGCGGTCGCGGCCATCGGGAACACGGCAACGTAGAAGGCCAGCGCCACCACCGCGATCCAGCCGAGCCAGTGCGGCATCGCATCCTGATAATAGAAGGCGGTGGCGATCCAGTTCAGCCCGATCGTGAAATGGCCCATGCCGAACCAGTAGCCGATCGCCGCTGCCCGCCGCAGACGTGCAGCGCGCAGCACCAGCCACATCAGCCCGGCCATGCTGAGCAACGTCAGCCCCCACAGGTTCAGCGGGGCGAAACCGAGCGCCGAGATCATTCCCAGCACGAGTGCGATCAGCAGGATTTTCAGGCGGGGCTCCGTATCGGCAAACGGTTGGGACGGCATTGAATCATCGGGCGGCGCACCCATATCGCCGAAACCGGGTGGCCGGGAAGGCCATGTGATCGATTGCCTGTAACAAAAAAGCGCGAAGGCCATTCTTGACAGCCAACAACCGGTCACACATATCGCCGCTAGCACTCGTCACCGGTGAGTGCTAAAAGTTCTATCTCCATCGATGCACGGGCGATGGCGGGCATGATGCCCACCCGTTCGCGCAGATAAGGAAAGGGTGAAGCATGGGTTTCCGTCCACTCCACGATCGCGTGCTTGTTCGCCGCGTCGAGGCCGAGCAAAAGACGGCCGGCGGCATCATCATTCCCGACAGCGCCAAGGAAAAGCCCCAGGAGGGCGAGGTCGTGGCGGCCGGTTCGGGTTTGAAGAGCGATGACGGCAAGATCACGCCGCTCGATGTCAAGGCTGGCGACAAGATCCTGTTCGGCAAATGGTCCGGCACCGAGGTCAAGATCAACGGTGAAGACCTGCTGATCATGAAGGAAAGCGACATCTTGGGGATCGTCGGCTGAACGCCTGCGATTTCGAGACTGCTTTTTGATCCCGGCGATCCGCCGGCAACGAATTTGAGAAGGAATTAGGAACATGGCAGCGAAAGACGTCAAGTTTTCGCGTGACGCCCGTGAGCGCATTCTGCGCGGCGTCGACATCCTCGCCGATGCGGTGAAGGTGACCCTCGGCCCCAAGGGCCGCAACGTCGTGATCGACAAGTCGTTCGGTGCGCCGCGCATCACCAAGGACGGCGTTACCGTCGCCAAGGAAATCGAACTCAAGGACAAGTTCGAGAATATGGGCGCGCAGATGCTGCGCGAAGTCGCTTCGAAGACGAACGACATCGCCGGTGATGGCACCACCACCGCGACCGTGCTCGCCCAGGCGATCGTGCGCGAAGGCATGAAGTCGGTTGCGGCCGGCATGAACCCGATGGATCTGAAGCGCGGCATCGATCTCGCCGTCGTCAAGGTCGTCGAGGACCTCAAGGCCCGTTCGAAGCCGGTTGCCGGTTCGCATGAAGTTGCGCAGGTCGGCATCATCTCGGCCAATGGCGACACCGTCGTCGGCGAGAAGATCGCCGAAGCGATGGAAAAGGTCGGCAAGGAAGGCGTGATCACCGTCGAGGAGGCCAAGGGCCTCGAATTCGAACTCGATGTCGTCGAAGGCATGCAGTTCGATCGCGGCTATCTGTCGCCGTACTTCGTGACGAACCCGGAGAAGATGTCGGTCGAACTCGCCGATCCGTACATCCTGATCCACGAGAAGAAGCTCAGCAACCTGCAGGCGATGCTGCCGATCCTCGAAGCGGTCGTCCAGTCGGGCCGTCCGCTGCTGATCATCGCGGAAGACATCGAGGGTGAGGCCCTGGCCACGCTCGTCGTCAACAAGCTGCGCGGCGGCCTCAAGGTCGCAGCCGTCAAGGCGCCGGGCTTCGGCGATCGCCGCAAGGCCATGCTCGAGGACATCGCGATCCTGACCAAGGGCGAGATGATCTCGGAAGATCTCGGCATCAAGCTCGAGAACGTCACCGTCGGCATGCTCGGCACCGCCAAGCGCGTCACGATCGACAAGGACAACACCACCATCGTCGATGGCGCCGGTGATGCCGATTCGATCAAGGGCCGCGTCGAAGCGATCCGTCGCCAGATCGAGAACACCACCAGCGATTATGACAAGGAAAAGCTCCAGGAGCGCCTTGCCAAGCTCGCCGGCGGCGTTGCGGTCATCAAGGTCGGTGGTTCGACCGAAGTCGAGGTCAAGGAGCGCAAGGATCGCGTCGACGACGCGCTCCATGCAACCCGCGCGGCTGTCGAAGAAGGCATCGTCCCCGGTGGTGGCACGGCGCTTCTTTATGCAACGCGCGCGCTCGAAGGCCTCAAGGGTGCCAATGACGATCAGACCCGCGGCATCGATATCGTCCGCAAGGCGCTCTACGCGCCGGTCCGCCAGATCGCGCAGAATGCCGGTCATGACGGTGCGGTGATTTCGGGCAAGCTGCTCGACGGCAACGATCCGACGCTCGGCTTCAACGCGCAGACCGACGTGTTCGAGAACCTGGTGACCGCCGGCGTGATCGACCCGACCAAGGTTGTCCGCACCGCGCTGCAGGATGCAGCTTCGGTTGCCGGCCTGCTGATCACCACCGAAGCAGCTGTCTCCGACGTTGTCGAAGACAAGCCTGCGATGGGCGGCGGCGGCATGCCGGGCGGCATGGGCGGCATGGGCGGCATGGACTTCTAAGTCCTACCCCAACCGTTCCAAGCGAAACAGGAAGGCCCGGGAGCAATTCCCGGGCCTTTTTGCATTTGCGGTGGTTCGAATTGATCTGGATCAACGATCGGCGATGCGATCGGCGGAAAGATGACCTTCATAAATGAGGAGATCATCATGTCGGTCGTCGAAAAAGCCTATCTGGGCGTTGTTCTGGCCTCAGCCGGAGCGTTCATGGTCACCATCCTGTTCGTGGCAATCGAAGACGCGCTGCGCGGTCGCCATACCCACTGATATCAATTCGTGCGTACCGGTGGTGTTGCGTTGCATATGTCCACCGATCCGGCCGGCCTGATGAAGAAGTCGTCCTTGCGGTTGGCGCGTGCCGTCACCCAGGCGGTAAAGGTCGGTGTATCGGTGCGCAGGATTTGCCACGTCGGCTGCTGATCTTTCGGCAGGTCGCTGGCAAGTCTTGCGTGGACAATCTGGGGGCGTGGAGCGCCTTCCTTGTAGAATCCCAGTTGTTCCGTGCCGCGGGGCAAAGCGGTCAGCGCTTCCATGCCGCCCAGGACGCGCCCCACGACCGCCATGTTGCGATCGAGGTGCCGCGGCGCGTGCCCGCTCACCGCATATAGTTCGGCACCGGTGCCTGTGTCCGGCGCCAGCCCGCGCCCGACGCCGACCATGCCGTAGCAATGCACCAGCCATGTCAGCGCGCCATCGCGCGCCGCGGGCCAGCCATCGACATGCCCGGCTTCAGGGGCATAGGCATCGCGGTAGCCGAGCGGGCGAAACCGCACCCCCTTGCTGTCGCGATCATATTCGGCCGGCGGCTGTGCGATGATCCCGGCCGGCAGCGGCTTCTTCTCGGTCGCATCGCCCCATTGGGTGACGTAATTGTCGTGCACCCGGTTGATCGTGGTGCCGTCATACCATCGCTGCTGCGCCAGTATCCGGATATTGGCGATATGGACCGGCGCAAAATCCGGCGCGAGCGCGATTGTCACCCGTTGGCCGGTATCGAGGTCGATCATCAGCAACTGATCCGCCGGGATCGCCCGCCAGGCCTCGCTGGGCGCTGCCGCGACGATTTCGGAAGGTGTGGCGGGCTTGGGAGAGGATGGCACGCCTGCCGCGATCGCAACCAGCGGGAGAGTGCGGCATAACAAGGAGAGGGCGTGTTTCATCTTCCCAACATGCCATGCCGACTATGCTTGCGGAAGCCGCGACGACACGATAGGGGGCTGCCTTCCAGCGAAAGTGCGGAGCGGTGGCCGAGTGGTCGAAGGCGCTCGCCTGGAAAGTGAGTATACGTCAAAAGCGTATCGAGGGTTCGAATCCCTCCCGCTCCGCCACATGCCTTGTGTCCAGTCCGGACACATAGGTAACAGACCGTACCTAAGAACATGGGTAACAACCTCGGGCCGAACGGGTTGTCGAGGGATTGCGCACCTCGCAAAGATAGTTGTCCATCGACTTGAGATAATCGGCAGCAAATATGGTCTGGCTACGCTGTGCGTTGGCGTCGGCATGGGTTGGTGCTGAAGGTGTCGGGCCTTTGCGGGACAGGCCAGCATTCATATATTCAGGTCGCGCATGTAATAGGCGCTGATATCGGCACGCGCGGCATCGTTCCAGTGAAACAACTCGGCACTTTGCGCATATGGCTGGTAAACGAAGGGCTTCTCGACAGGGAAGTGCTGGCGGCGCGCGTCGATCGCGTAACCGATCAGTTCCGACCGTTTGCGAACTAAATCTGCGTCGTAGATGATATTCCCTTGCTGGCCTTTCCCCTGGAACCCGATGATCGCGCTGCGCCGGTGGAATCCGAAATTGAGCGATACGCGCAGGTCGCCGGATGTGTTGGCGAAGGAACCGTGCAGGATCTGGCGGTTGCTGATCGCGACATCGCCGGGGTTGCAGACGAACGGAACGGCATCGGGTAGCAGGTTCCCACCTGCGGTGGTCACGAGATCGTGAATATCCAGCTTTCCGCGGCGGTGGCTTCCCGGGACAAACCATACGCCGTTGGCGGCGGTCGATCCGTAAAGCTGGATCATGAAGTTGAAGCCGTGGATTTGCGGATCCCATTCGGGATGGTCCCAATGGGTCATACCGTCCTGATGCCAGGCGAAGGCTGCTCCCGCACCCGGTTGTTTGACCACATATCCTTCGCTGAACGGAACGAAATCCTCGCCATTGATGGCCTCGGTAACGGCCAGCAGTCCCGGATGCGCGTAAGCTCTGAGTGCGGCATCCGATAACTGGAGCGGCCCGCGGATGATGAAGACGACTTCCCGGGGTTGCTCTGCTGCTGGTCTGCCTTCGATCATCTTGACCGGCGCTCGTGCCATGCCGTTGGCCCCGCCGAACGGATCGCCGAGCGGTTTCGACCAGTGGAAGGGCGATTGGGGAAGTCCCAGGCCCAGCGCCGGGCGACCGTGCTTGTCGATCGACGAAGTCGGGCTAGTCGGCAGGTGATCGACGATGCCTTCAAACTCGGCCCTTATTTCGGCCAGTTCGGCATCGTCGAACACATTTTCCAAAATATAGAAGCCGTGTTCTTTATACGAATCCAGGATTTCAGGCGCCAGTTTGCCTTGCTCGGTCAACCGAATGGGGCCGCGATTGTCGAGATTGCGAGCGCGCTCTTCCCCTTCCCGGAAGTAGGCTGTCAGCGCCGTGCCCTGGGTCTGCCGATCATCTACAGTCGCCATCGCTTGTCCTCTCTGACCTCATCTTCGTGCCACAAGGCGACCCAGTCGCTCTATTCCTTGTACGAAGCCGGTTTGACGAAGCGCGTCCGCGCGAATCCTTCATCGTAAGGCGTCTGGAACGCCGTCAGGAAGTTCATTCGTGAGAATTTCCAGCCTGATGTGGTCCGCACCAAATCGCATTCGTACCGGCCGCCCACCCAGAGCGCCTCGCCATCGGGCGTGACCAGCGGAATCAGCCCGCTCCACGAACCGCTGGCCGTGTCGCCATCGACTTCGATTTTGGGATTCATGGCGATGTGCAGGCTCATCTGCGCGGTGTGCCCGTACTTCGCGCACCAGCCCTCGATCCTGCCGCGTCCCTTCTGCCTGCCTGAATCGCCGCCCCAGACCGCATCCTCAGTAAACACCGCGCCGACTTTGGCCGCGTCTTTGCCCGCGCCCTCCCAGCCCGTATCGAAATAGTGGGTGTAGTCCGCCATGAGGTTTCGAATCTCGTTGATCGCCTCAAGTCTTTCGATGCGCGCGAGCAGCTCGTCGTCCAATTTGCGTCTCCCGGTTTGTTGCACGATGTCGGGCAATGGCATGGTCAATGTCTTGTGCCGGGGGCCGCGCGAAGCAATCGGCCTGCGCGGGCCTCAGTCGGCTCGCCGTCCCGCATGAAGACCTGGCCGTTGACGATCGTCGCCTTATACCCTTGCGCCTTCTGAAACAGCCGACGCGCACCGCCGGGAAGATCGTAGGCGACGCTTGGCAGGCAGGGTGCGACTGTCTCGGGATCGAAGATCGTGATGTCGGCGGCAAAGCCTTCGCGAAGCAGGCCGCGGTCGTTCAGCTTCCAGATTCGGGCCGGGCGGCTCGTCATCATCTGGATCGCCTCTTCGAGCGTGAGCAGCCCGCGCTCGCGCACCCAATAGGCAAGCAGGTGCGACTGGATCGATGAATCAATGATCGATCCCACATGAGCGCCCGAATCCGAGAATGTCATCGCGGTGTTGGGATTGCGCAGCAGCGCTATCATCTGTTCGTCGGTTTCGGGGCTGAAGAACTGCTGGAAAAAGACGTCGAAGTCCTGTTCGAGCGCGAGGTCGATCATCAGCTCCACGGGATCGACTCCGCGTTGGCCGGCAAGATCCTGCACGGAAGGATTTGGCAGATAGGCCGAACGCATCACCTGCAGCTTGTCATATTTGGGTTTCGATGAATCCCCGCGCGAATTGCCGTAGTCGCCGTGGTGCGCGGCATGAACCAGCCGCGCGCGAACCTCGGGATCTTGCAGGAGCCGTCGCTGTTCCTCGAGCGGCTTGCCGCGTACCTCTTTCCATTCCGGGATGATATCGAAGCGAAGACTGGTGCGGAACGATTGAACTTCCGAGACGCCGCGGCAATGGGTGAAGCCGTACATGCTGCCGCCGAGCGCCACGGTCTCGTCGATGAATTGCGTGTTCTTGCCGCCGATCACGCCATATGACACGGTAACGCCGGTCGACAGCGTCAGCTCGCGAAGGCGCCGCTCGTAATCGGCCATGCCGTCAGGGTCGTAATGATGCGTTTCCGGCGCCAGCTGGAAACAGCCATTGCTCTCGCGCGACATGATCCCCACCAGGGTGACCACTTCGTCCCATGATGCTTGCCGCGAGGCGACGGGCCTGTCGTCGCCCGTCAGGTGCGTGATCTGGCGCGAGGTGGAGAAACCCACGGCCCCGGCGGCGAGCGCCGAGCGCAGTTCGGTAGCCATGACATCGATTTCTTCGGCCGTGGCAGTCTCACTGAAGGCGCGATCGCCCATGGCCCAGGTGCGCAGCGCCGAATGGCCGATGGAACCGGCATAGTTGATGCCCTTGCGCTGGGCCTCGACGGCGTCGAGATATTCGGCAAATGTCGACCACGTCCAGTCGATCCCCTGCGCCATGGCTGCGGCCGAAATATCTTCGGCGCGTTCAAGATTTCGGACCACCAGTGCGGTTTCGCCCGGCCGGGAAGGAGCAAGGGTGAAACCGCAATTGCCCATTACGGCGGTGGTGACGCCATGAAAGCAGGACGTGGACCCCAGTTCATCCCAGAAGACCTGCGCATCCATGTGCGTGTGCGCGTCGACGAAGCCCGGCGCAACGATGTGGCCCTCAGCGTCGATTTCCTCGCGCCCCCGTTCGTCGATCTTGCCTGTCGCGACGATACGACCGCCCGTAATCGCGACATCGGCCGTTTGTCTGGGGGCACCCGACCCGTCGATGAGCGTGCCGTTACGCACGACCAGATCATAGGCCATTATCGATCTCCCAAATGCGCAAGACAGCCATTTCGGGTTCGGCTGCTTTCATCGGCGTATATCGGGTCAAATATTTGGTTCAAGAAAATTCGCGGTCTAGCCCCCCGGCGAGCACGGTATTGCGAGCGAGCTCCCGAGCTCTTTCCGGTCCAGCCTGACGCAGCAGGCCTTCCGACGTCCAGAACGCTTCATAGACACACCGCGCGTAGAGACCGATTGGCAGGTCCTGACGTCGGATCTCCCCCGAATTCACCCCCGCTTCGAGCAGACGTTCCAGGTCGTGCAATCGTGATGGTGCCGCGATGCGCCGCGCGCCCAGCGGCGTTTCGAGGACGAACCGGAACTGAATACGGATTTCATCGCTGAACCGCTCTTGCAGCCTGACGTGGAGGCCGAGCAGGGCATCGAGCTTTTCCAGCGGAGTCGATGGCGAATGGAGAACGGCGTCCCATGCCGCGTTGCGCTGGGTCTCAAAGTTGTCGATGATCACATTCAGCAGATTTTCCTTCGACGGGAACACGCGATAGGCAGTGCCCGCGCTGATCCCCGATGCGGCGGCTATGTCACGCAGGGTTGTCACCCCATATCCGCGTCGGGCGAACTCATGTCGCGCGACCTGCAGCAAGTGGGCCCTGCGTTCGTTATCCTGTTCTCCGTCGTGCCAAAGGGCGGCTGCCTCCGCCACGGCGCGAACGGCCGGTGAGGTGTCGAGGGCGGCAGTGTCAGTCGGGTTTGTCGCCAGCCCGTCGAGCAGGATGCGGCAGCGAAGGTCCGGCAGATCCTGCGCCTCGGGACCGAGATGGAAGTCGGCGACGCCATGGCGCAACATGCTTTCGCAAAGGCGGTCGCCGAGCATGGCGGGGTCGACACCCGCGCGGACGCTGCCGCGGCCATCATAATCCGACCGCAGAATTGCCAGCATCGCGTCGTGAATGGCGGTCGGCGTCTGCCCGACCAACTGCCGCAATTCGTCGCTGGCACCCGTCGGCGGTTCGTACAAGGTCATCAGCAAGGCGGCGGGGTGGCGCACCGCGCATCCCGCGATGGCTTGTCCGAACCGTATCACCCGTTCGCGGAGCGGTGCCGGAATTGCGGTCCGCTGTTCTTCGAGTGCGTCCGCTGCCACGCGGTCGAGATCGGCCTGATAGCGACGGATCAACTCGATGACGATCGCTTCCTTGGATTCGAAATGGTGATAGAGACTGCCGGGAAGAATTCCGCATTCATTGCCGATGTCTTTCAGCGACGTCCGCGTGCCGGAGATTGCGAACATCCGTGCGGCCGTTTCCAGGATTTCAGAGCGGCGGATTCCCCTGGCGGGCGGATCGGAGATCTGGTGCAGGCCGAGCGCCTTTTCAGGCATGATGGTTTCCCTGTTCGCATTCAGCCCAGCGGGCCGGGTGTCTATCCAGATTGCAGTCCGCAGACTGCCGGGCAGTTAGTTTGAAGTCAAATATTTGACTGGACGTGGAGATAGGCGCAATTCCGGGCGAATTTGGAGGGGGCAGCGCGCGATATCGATAGGGGAAATTGTCAATCAATTCTTCTGTGAAACCCTAATTTTTCAAAGTCCTCTAATCATCACCGTGCACATTGCCGGCATATCCCAATTGCAGGCTGATCAGCCGGCAGGTTCTGCCCAGTTCGGCCGTCGACGCCTGTTCGTGTGGGAGCATCGCGCTGCCCGTCGATAGCGCGGTTGCCGACAGAATTGCCCTGCCTTGCAAGTCGAAGATCGGAAAAGCGACTGCGCGCAAGCCGGGGACCATCGTCCCCTCGACCCCCGCCATGCCCTCGGCGAGAACCCGCCTGCGGATCGCCTCAACTTCCTCCCGCGTCTGCCCGCTGGCCGCCAGCTCCGCGTCGAGGAGAGGTTCAATCTCGTTGGCAGAGGCATAGCTGAGAAAGATCTGGCCGGTCGCCGAGGTCAGCAACGGCAGCACCGATCCGATGTTGAACGAGGTCATCACGGGTGGGCGACCGACGGACCATCGGATGATGGTGGGCCCCAGCGGCCCGAGCGCCGCGATCTGGACGGTGCGACCCGTACGTTCCGAATAGGCGGTGATGGCGGCATCGGTAATCTGGACGGCGTCGATGCGGGCAAGCGCGCCCAGCCCGAGGCGGAGCGCGGCGGGCCCGACATCGTAACGGCCGCTCGCCGCGTCCTGTCGCGCCATGCCTGCGACGATCAGGCTGGCGAGGTAACGATGTGCCTGCGACGCGGGCAGCCCGCTCGCCTGCGCGATGGCGCTGAGGGGGGAAGCTTTGCCCAGGCCGACCAGCGCGTCGAGCACCCGCAAGCCGATCTCAACCGACTGGATGCCGCGGCGACGTTCGGCCTTTTGTTCCATGACGTTGGGCTCTCCTGATAATCCGCGGCCTTGCTTGCTTACTGGCAGTGCGCAGTCAAGCGGCGTGACCGAAGCGCACCGTCGCTCTTCAGTTTGGCTATTGAGAAATCAATTGGCCTGTGTACAATATTCGTGCCTATGATGGCGGGCAAGATACCAAATAAGAGGCAATCGAAATTGCGAAGAGCAGGCGGGAGCGCCCGATGATCGTCGCCGGGCACAGTCCGGGCGGCGCGTTGCGCCCGCTGCGTGCGGGAACGTGCGCACAGGTCAGGATCTTTGATATCGATAGCGGCGAAAATCGGCTGATATATCAGGCCAATCATATGCTGGAAGCGCCCAACTGGACGCCCGATGGCGCGGGGCTGTGCGTCAATGGCGGAGGGCGTATCGCGATCCTGCCTGTGGACGGAGCCGCGCGATTGGCGTGGATCGATATCGACGGCATGGAAAGCGCGAACAACGATCATCTGATCTCGCCGGATGGCACCACGTTGTTTCTGTCGGCGGAGGGCGGCGTCTATTCGGTCCCCGTCGTGGGCGGCACGCCGGTTCGGCTGACCCCGCCGGGAAGCGTTCGCTATTACCTGCATGGCGTGTCGCCAGACGGCGCAACGCTCGCCTGCACGACGATCGACTATGGCGACCCGGAAGAAGGGTGCGGCATTCGGCTGGTGCCGTCGACGGGCGGGACGGGCACAGTTCTCCTCAGTGGACGCGTGCCGCTCGACGGACCGGAATGGACGCCTGACGGCGAATGGATCTGGTTCAATGGAGAGGTCGGCGCGAGCGTTGCCGGCCATGCCCGCCTGTTTCGCATCCGTCCCGACGGTAGCGGGCTCGCCCGGATGACCGATAGCCCCTCCGTCGACTGGTTCCCGCACGTCTCGCCCGACGGTGCACATATCGCCTTCCTCAGCTTCCCGCCTGGGACGCAGGGGCACCCGCCCGACATGCCCGTTCAGATCCGGCTGATGGATGCGTCGGGCGGCGACGCCCGCACGCTGGTCACGCTGAGCGGCGGGCAGGGCACGATCAATGTCAACAGCTGGTCCCCGGACTCGCGACGGCTGGCCTATGTCGCTTATCCCGACGTCGAGGCTTGCTGACGTCGGGTACTGCCGGGGACACGTTAATCAGAGGCGCGCGGGACCAACCCGTCGTCTGCGAAAGGATGCAGGATGATCGTCAGGCGGAGATTGGCCATGGTCGGCGGCGGGCCGGGTTCCTTCATCGGGGGCATTCACCGGCTGGGCGCGCAGATTGCCGGGATCGATCTGGTCGCGGGCGTCTTCAGCGGGAACCGGGACAAGTCGCTCGAGGCCGCAAGAGGATATGGTATCGCGCCCGACCGCTGCTACCCAACGGCCGAAGCGTTGTTTGCCGCAGAGAGCGCACGCGCGGACGGCATCGATATGGTGGCGATCGCCACGCCGAACCATCTCCATCTGCCTGTTGCGCTACAGGCAATTGCGGCGGGAGTGGATATCATATCGGACAAACCTGCGACCGCGACGCTGGCGGAGGTGCTGCTGTTGCGCGATGCACTGGCAAAAGGCGATAGCCGCTATGCGCTGACCTTCACCTACAGTGCCTATCCGATGGTGCGGGAGGCGCGGGCGCGCATCGCCGCCGGAGAGATCGGCGCGGTGCGCAAGACCATCGTCACCTACGCGCAGGGCACGCTGGCCGGTCCCGCGCGACCGGATGCTGTGCGCAGCTGGCGGACGGACCCGGCGCAGGCCGGTGTCGGGGGATGCGTGTCCGACATCGGAACCCATGCCTTCAACCTGGCCGAATATGTCACCGGCACGCCGGTGACGGCGATATGCGCGGACCTCGGGAGTCAGGGCGACGAGCGGCTGCTGGACGATGATTGTACCGTCCTGCTGCGCTTCGGGGGCGGCGGACGGGGTGCATTGATCGCGTCGCAGATCGCCTTTGGCGAGCGCAATGCGCTGTCGTTCCAGGTCTATGGCGATCGCGGAGCGCTGCACTGGCATTTCGATCAGGCCGATATGCTGCGGCTGGTGCGCGGCGGTGACACCAGTCTGCTGACGCCGGCGTCAGCGGGGCTGCTGGCGCCCACGCCGGTGCCGCGCGGCATCGGTAATGGCCTGATCGCGCCGTTCGCGATCCTCTACCGCGATTTTGCCGAGGCCTGCGCGGGCAAGCCGGAGCTGATCGACAACATGCTGCCGGGCATAGAAGCGGGCGTTCGCAGTATGCGCTTCGTCGAGCGCGCGGTGGCAAGCAGCGCTGACGGTGCCGGCTGGGTGACGCTGGATGGTTGAGCAGGGCGAGCCGACCCCGGAGGAGATCGACCGCGCGGAGCAGGCGCTGCTCCTGCGGCGTTTCGATGCCGATGACGCATGGTGGCTGGGGTGCCGGTTGCGCGATCATGCCGCCGCGCGCCACGCGCCTGTGGCGATCGAGATACGGCGCGCGGGAACACGATTGTTCAGCGTCGTGATGCCGGGCGCGACGCAGGATAATCTGGCCTGGGTCGACCGCAAGATCGCCATTGCCATGCGTTTCGAGCGGTCGAGCTACGCGCTCAACCTGATGTTCCGGGCGGGCGATGGCCTGTTCGAGCGGTTCGGCCTCAATCGTGCGACCTATGCGCCCGCCGGAGGTGCGGTTCCCATCCGCCTGATCGGTACGGGCGTCATCGGCGCCGCAGCGATCAGCGGGCTGGCGCAGGAGGAGGACCATGGGATCGTCATCGAGGCGCTGGCAGCGCTGAAGGCGCATCAGGGCGAGGCATCCGCATGAACTCCCCACCATCCGTTCGCCGGATCGCGTTTCCCGATCCGGATCCCTGCGCTCGCGAATGCCTTGTTCATGCGCATAAAGCCGAAAAGTGGAAGGAGCAGGCGGGTGTCTGATCGATCAATATCTTATCCCGGTGGAGGGAAGGCGCCGCCGGAGGTGTCAGCAGCGCCCGGGAACAGCGCACCGACCCGTCCCTGGCCATCGTCCCGGAGCGCCTGGTATGTCGCGATACTCCTCATGCTTGCCAACACGCTGGCGTTCGTGGACAGGCAGGCGCTGGCATTGCTGGTCGAGCCGATCAAGCAGGACCTGAAGATATCCGATACGGCGATCAGCCTGTTGTACGGTCTCAGCTTCACCCTCTTTTATGTCGCGGTCGGCCTGCCTGTGGCGCGCATCGCGGACCGTTCCAGCCGGCGCAACATTATCGCCGGATCGATCTTCGTGTGGAGCATCTGCACCAGTCTGTGCGGCGTCGCACGGTCGTTTGGGGGCCTGTTCCTCGCGCGGGTCGGGGTCGGCGCGGGCGAGGGCGGGCTGACCCCCGCGGCGTATTCGCTGCTGGCCGACTATTTTCCGAAAAAGAAGCTCGCCGCCGCCATGGGCGTGTATCAGATGGGCCTGTATATCGGCGGCGCGTCGGCGCTGGTGATCGGAGGACTCATCTCGTCGATCATCCCGCCATCGTCCATCGTGACAGTGCTGGTACTGGGAAGTCTGAAGGGGTGGGAGGTCGTTTTTCTGCTGCTCGGACTGCCCGGCATCATCCTCTCCCTGCTGTGCTTCACGATCCGCGAGCCTGCGCGGCAGGGTGCGGGTGCTGCTCAGGCCAGCGTGTCGCTGGGCGAGTTCTTCGGCCATGTCGGTACGCGCTGGCGCTCCTATGTCGGGATCGCGCTCGGATTCGCGCTGATGATCCTGTGCGGGAACGGGACGACGGTGTGGATTCCGGCCTTCTTCGCACGGGCCTTTGGCTGGAGCACCGCCGAGGTCGGCCAATATTATGGTCCGGTCGTGTTCGTGTGCGGGACCAGCGGGGCGCTGGCCGGAGGCTTCTTTGCCTCCTGGCTGCGCCGCCGGGGCTATGCCGATGCCAACCTGCGCGCCGCGCTGATCGGGTTCAGCATCCTGGTGCCGCTGTCGGTCGGCTTTCCGCTGATGCCGACCGCGGGGCTGGCGCTGACGATGATTGCGTTGATGAATTTCTTTGCCGGGTTCAACTTCGGCGGTGGACTTGCAGCGCTTCAGGAACTGACGCCGAACCGCATGCGCGCGCTTGTCTCGGCCATGTATATGCTGACGATCAACCTGATTGGTGCCGCGCTTGGGCCGATGGCGATCGCGCTGTGCACCGATTATGTCTTCGCTGACCCCCAGCGCCTGCCGCAGGCGATCTCTCTGGTCTGCGCAATCGCCTCGCCGCTCTCAGTGCTGGTTCTTTGGACCGGCCTGCGCGACTATCGCCAGCGGATGACGGAGATCGGTGGCGGCGGTGTGGAAACGGCATTGTGATTGAACGGCCGGCTGAGGCGCATTCATTCAAGTAGAGCGGCGGAGAGCGCCTCTCCGGCCCCTTTTCGAAATTCAGATGGATTTTATTCCGGGTGGCGTTGCGAGGGACTCTTTCACCCCTCTCCTTCAGGGGAGGGAGGGGCAAGGGTGGGGCCTCTCCGCGTATGCCCCGCATGCGGCTCTGCCCCACCCCAACCCCTCCCCTGAAGGGGAGGGGCTTATAGGTCGCGATCACTGCAACCTGGTCTTATTCCGCGTCCGGCTGGTTCTCCGGCGCGGCGCGGCGGAAGGCATCGAGGGCAAGGCATGCTTCCTCCACCTCCAGCAGTTTAGGCCAGCGTAGGGCCACGCCGAACCGGCGCGCATTGACGAGTTGTGGCACGAGGCAGAGGTCCGCCAGCGTGACCGCCGCCCCGAAGCTGTATGGCCCCGCTTCGTCCGCGATCAGTCGGTCGAAGGCATCCAGCCCCTCCTCGATCGCCTGCACCGCCCAGCCTGTCACTTTGTCCTCGCCAACGCCTAGCGCGCGGACGCGGTCCAGGATCTTGAGGTTCTGGACAGGGTGGGTGTCGCACGCGATCACCTGCGCTGCCGCGCGGACCTTTGCCCGGCGGATCGGATCGGCGGGCAGCAGCGCGGGCGCCGCATACACCTCGTCCAGATAGTCGCAGATCGCCAGGCTCTGCGTGAGGACGGCGCCATTGACCTCCAGCGCGGGCAAAAGGCCCTGAGGATTGAGCGCAAGGAAGGCGGGGGAGCGATGCTCCCCCTTGCGCAAATGATGAGAGACCTGTGAGTAGGCCACGCCTTTCAGATTCAGCGCGATCCGCACCCGATAGGATGCGCCCGAGCGGAAGAAGCCGTGCAGGACAGGATCAGGCACCTGCCTTGCCGCCGACCTTGATCGTGCAATCGGACAGGCCGGCGATCGAAACGACGATCGTATCTCCCTCCACCACCGGGCCGACGCCGGCGGGCGTTCCGGTGTAGATCAGGTCGCCCTGCTCCAGCCCATAGAATCGCGAGACATATGCGATGACTTCCGGCACGTCCCAGATCAGGTCGGCCAGATCGGCATCCTGCTTGATCGTCCCGTTGACAGTGAGGGTGATCGCGCCCGTTGAAGGATGGCCGACCGCACTGGCGGGATGGATGAGGCCCAGCGGCGAGGACTGCTCGACATTCTTGCCGGTATCCCACGGGCGGCCCTTGTCGCGTGCTTCGAACTGGAGGTCGCGGCGTGTCATGTCCAGGCCGGTGGCATAGCCATAGACATGATCGAGCGCGTCCTCCTGGGTGATGGCGCGCCCGGCCTTGCCGATCGCGACGACCAGTTCTGCCTCATAATGGAAATTGGTGGTTTCCGGGGGATAGGCGATGGTCGTGCCGCTGGGAACGACCGTCTCGGCCCATTTGGTGAAGAAGAAGGGCGGCTCGCGGTCCGGATCCTTGCCCATCTCGCGCGCGTGGGCGGCATAGTTGCGGCCGATGCAGAAAACGCGGCGGACCGGAAATTCTTGACCATCGCTGGTTGCCGCAGCCGGCTGCGGCGGCAGCTTGAAAAGAGCACTCATTCATTCATCTCCTTGTAGAGGTTCAATTTTTCTTGCGCAGCCTTGTCCGAATAGGCAAACAGCACCAGATCTGTTGCAGCGAGCAACACCAGTTCATGCCAGGACGGCACCACCATGATGTCGCGCGGACCAAGGGCAATGTCCTGCCCTTCCACCCGCGCGGTGCCCGTTCCTTCCACCACGACGAACACGGTGCCGTCGGTCGAACGCCGGGGCCGCGTCTCGAAGCCGGCGGGAAGCAGGCGGACATGCGCGGAAATCGTGGGCATGATCGCCCCGCCGTCGGCGGGGTTGAGGAACTCCAGCGCATGGCCGAGATGCGGGTCGACCTCGGCCGATCGCGCCATAGCGTCGAGCGCGGGGCGCCACTGCGCATAGGGATAGTGGAACAGCGGCTGATGCACCGGGCGGCGATCGGCCGTCGATCCGCGCATGGGGCGCATATTATGGCCGTAACGGGCCAGCGTATCGCCGGGTGGCGCGGTTTCCTTATGCGCCTTTTCCGACAGATGCTCGGCAAAGCTCGCGTCGAAATGACGCACCGTGGGAATATCCAGCCCGTCCAGCCAGATCATCGGTTGATCGGAGGGATTGCCATGGTCATGCCATTGACCGCCGGGTGTGAGCACGAGATCGAACGGTCGCATGATCGCCTTCTCGCCGTCCAGCGCGGTGAACGCACCATCGCCTTCCAAAACAAAGCGAAGCGCGCATTGGCTATGGCGATGGCTGGGCGCGATCTCGCCCGGCAGGATCAGTTGCAGCCCGGCATAAAGGCTGGGCACAATGGCGGATTGCCCTGCAAGACCCGCATTCTCGAGTATCAGAACGCGCCGTTCCGCCTGCTCCGCGCTGATCAGGTCGCCGGCCCGCAGGAGGTAGCCGCGCGCGACGTCATAAGACCAGCGTTGCACCCGCGCCGGCGAGCGTGGCTGGGGGCGGACCAATTCGGCGAGCGATTCCCATAAAGGCGTCAGATGTTCGGGCAGCATCTCGGCATAGAGCGCCTCCAACTGCGCGCGTTGATCATTGGCCAGGACCATGCCGCCTCACTCCCATTCGCACCCCTCGTGGGCGCTGAGATCCTTTTGCATAAAGACAATTGATTCCTCAATAGCAAATTTTCATCGGGAGCAGATGTCTGCGCCTCGCGACGGAAGAGCCTTCATTTCCCCGCAGGCTGCGGCTATCGCTGGTGCTGCGGGTCACGGCATAACGCTAAACCTCCCCGCGTCTGGCCTATCTGGCCCGGCCGACGATGAAAGCGAGATATGGCCCGCGCGCCGCGACGATCAGGACAGGCGATCACGCTCCAGACCGTGGCGGAACGGGCAGGCGTTTCGCCGATGACCGTGTCCAACGCCGTCAACGGCACGAAGAAGATGCGGGAGGAGACCCGCCTTGCCGTCATGGCCGCGATCGAGGAACTGGGCTATGTGCCCAACACCGCCGCCCGCGCGCTGGCGTCCGCACGACAGACACGGATCGGCATTGTCTATCGCAATGCCCAAAACGCCTTTCTCAGCGCGATGCTGGTCGGCACGCTCAATGCGGCCGCGCGGCTGAACGCTCAGGTGATCGTCGCCAAGTGCGACAGCTTCGATTTCGATGATGCCGCTGCCGCGGTGTCATCGCTGATTCGCAACGGCGCTAACGCCATCCTGCTGGCGCCGCCCTATAGCGAGATTCTCAGCGGCACGTCCTTCGCCCGCGAGCTCGCCATCCCGCTTGCCGCCATCGCCCATGGCGCTGGCCTGCCCGACATGGACACGATCGGCGTCAACGAAGTGGCGGCCGCGCGGGACATGACCGAACATCTGATAGACCGCGGCCACGAGCGCATCGGCTTCATCACCGGGCCTGCCGATCATTCCTCCAGCACCAGCCGTCTGCGCGGCTTCCTATCGGCGCTCGCGGCGCATGGTATCCGCGAGGATGAGGCGCTGATCCAGCCCGGGCTTTTTACATTCGAGTCCGGCCTCGCCGCGGCGGCAACCCTGCTGGACCTCTCCCGGCGACCTACCGCGATCTTTGCCAGCAATGACGACATGGCGGCCGGGGTCAGTCTGGTCGCGCACCGGCGCGGTCTGCGCGTGCCGGACGATCTTGCGATCGCCGGTTTCGATGACGCACCCATCGCCGTGAAGATCTGGCCGCCGCTCAGCACCGTCCGGCAGGAAATAGAGGTGATGGCGGAACGCGCGACGGCGATGCTGGTCGCCCGCCATCATGGCGAGGGGCCGGGCGGGGAGCCGGTCAGCGAACGCATCGCTTATGCTGTTATTACCCGTGAATCGACCTGATCGGGGGGCAGGTTCAGGGCTGCATGTCGATGATGACGCGACGATAGCGGGTTAGCGGCGGCGTTCCTGCATCCCGGACCTCGAGGATCAGATGCAGCACGGTGGGCTTGGTCACGACCGGCAGCGTGACGCGCGTGCGCGCCGCGTTGGGTGCCTCGATCACGGCTGGCGGCTGGGGCGGGATGCCGCCCACCTCACGATATTGCCACCAGCGATAGGAGAGTGCGTCACCGTCCGGATCGCGCGTACCCATCGCATCGAGCGCCAGACTTTCGCCCGATCGGCCGGACAGCCTGACCGCGCCGAGCCCCGCCGCGCCGGCGATGGTCACCACCGGGGGATGATTGGCTTCGTTGTAATGCGGCGTCAGCGTCCAGCCGATCCGCGCGGCGAAATCATTTTGAAAGGCGCCGCGCCAGCGATAGACCGTTGCCTGATTGCCCGCCCACAGCGCACCGTCCCGCACGAATATATCCTTTGTATCGGCATAGAGCCCGCCATCTGGCTCCGCCCGCATATAACGGCCGCCCCACCCGCCCCAGTCGGGATGTTCCGCATCGCCCAGCCCGGTAGGGATGAGGTAGAGGAAAGAGGGCGCGTCCCCCTCCATGATGAACGCGGGCAAGGGGTATAGCTCGCCCAGCGGGCCGCGGCGGACATTCGTCGCCAGCCATGGATCGAGCACCATCTCCCGATCGGGCCAGCGTTCCGCCGTGAGGCGGTCGCCGGATATGCCGGACCATGCCGCCATATTATACTGGCCCCAGCCATGGATGCTGGCGATCCAGAACAAATCGGGGAAAGTGCGGCGCAGCCATGGCCCTGCGTCATCCTGATCCGAGATCGAATAAACGCGTAGCTTCGCGATGAAGGCCCGCAATTGCTCGGGTGAGCGCTGCGCCCGCACGGTCCAAAGCGCCTGCGCCAGATCGACGACACCACCCCACGCCAGTACCCAGACCGGTCGCGTGTCGGCCCGGTCCACCGCACCCACGATCAGCCGGGACGCCGCACTGTCGTGCCCGTCGCCGACGCCAGCCATGCCATAAAGCGGGGTCCCCGCGCGTACCATCGATCGCAACGCGGCAGCGGAGGGATAGGCCGGGTCGTGACGGATCAGGTTGGCACGAACAGCGGCATAGGCGTCGATCCGTTCTGCGATCAGATCGGTGCGAACATGGTCGCGCTGCCACACCGATGTCGCGGCGACCAACCCTTCGACGTCGAACTGGTCGGTGTAGAGCAGGAAGCGGACCAGCGATTCGGAGTCGTCCGGCTCGTTGCCGATGTCGGTCAGGACGATGACGCGGGGTTTGGGCGCGACGGAGATCGCAGGGCCAGCCACCGCTGCCGCCGATGCCAGCAGCATAAGCCAGGCGAAGAGCAGTCGGGCAAACGGCATCGGCATGGTCCGTTCATCGCACATTTCGGGCAGCCGCCCAATCACACGGCCGGCTCCCCGCGAGGAGGAGCCAGCCGAGTCACTCGCGTCAGAACTTCACGCCGAAGGTGGTGCCGAAATAGCGATTGGCATCCTTATTGATGTTCGCCCACAGATCCGTCCCGTTCGTCGCATTCGCCAGGATGGTGCCGTGGTTCAGCTGCGAATAATATGTGTGGTTGAATAGATTGCGCACGAACAGCGTGACGTTCCAGCGGCTGTCGATCTGCCGCAGGCCAATGCTGGCGTCCACGATGGCATAACCGTCCTGCTTCAACAGCGGGTCCTGGTTGAGGGCGAAGATGGTATCGCTCTGATAGTTGAGCGCCACCTGCACGAAACCGGACAGATTACCGAATGCCCGTTCGTAGCGCGGCGTAACGCCGACCCGGTAGCGCGGTGTCGCGGGCAGTTGGCCGCCCACCACATCGATGATCGGGCTGGATGTCGTGGTGACGCCGCCGACAGTGGTGGTGCGGGCATAGCATTGGTTGACCGGGAAATTGCTGCTGTAGGCGGTGACCCCGGTCTGCAACTGAATGGGGCAGCTTTGCCCCGGCACGTCGACCGTGGCATCGATCAGCGTGAAATTGGCCGCGACCGAAAAGTTGCGGGACGGGCGCGCGGTCGCCTCGACCTCAAAGCCCTGCGAGCGGGACTTGCCGGCATTGCCGAGCACCGTGACGAACGTGCCCGTGGCGACGTTGGTCAGCAGTGACTGAATCTGAAGATTCTGGAAGTCCGAGCGGAATAGCGCCGTGCTGATGTCGAACACCCCGCCGGGCGCCTGCCATTTCGCGCCAAGCTCATAGGCGTTCACATGTTCGGGCGCGATGCCGGTCTGATTGGCATAGTCGGTGATGTCGATGTCGAGCGCGAATGCCTTGTAGCCGCGCGTATAGGAGGCATAGACCTGCAGGTTGCGGTTGAACTCGTAGCGGAGCCCCGCCTTGCCGGTGGTTGCCGAGCCACTGCGCGAGCGCGTGCCGCTATTGATCGGCGTGCCGGGGAACAGTGTGTCGCCGGCGACTAGCGGGCCGAACACCGATCCCGTCACCGTCTGCTTCTCATGTTGTTCGCGCAGGCCCGCGATGAGATGCAGGCCGCCGACGAGGCGCCAGTCAATCTGTCCGAAGGCGGCGACATTGTCGCTGGTGAAATTGCCCGAGTAGCCGGAGGAGGTGGCCGTGACCGTGCCGGTGCAGGCCCCGCCGATCGCCGCGCCCGCGCTGCAGTTCAGCCGGCGGCGCACGCCGGCGCGGTCCAGGTCGAGATGCGCGTAGAAGATGCCGGCGACATAGGTGAAATCGCGGTTACCGTTGGACCCGATCCGCAGCTCCTCCGAATAGTTGTTATAGGCGAAGCGCGACGAGTTCTGGTTCCACTGCGCATAAGGGAAGGTGCCGACAAAGCGCAGCGGATCGGACGCGATCTGATCCGGCTCGAACTGATCGGCCTCGATATAGCGCTGGAATGCGGAAATCGACGTAATCGTCGCCGCGCCCAGATCCCAGTCGCCCTGGAGGGAGACGATCGTCGATTTGGTGCGATAATAGCTGAGGTCGTCGTTCGACACGTTGCGGTTGCTGGGCGACGCGATCACGTCCGGACCCAGCAAGGTGGCGATACCCGCCGTCGTGACACGCACCGGTACACGCGAATTGCCGTCGGCATCCATTTCGCGATAGTCGCCGGTCAACAGGAAGGTGAGATCCGGCGTAGCATCCCACGCCAGCTTGCCGCGAACGCCCCAGCTCTTGTAGCCGTTGACGTCCTTGTTCTTGGCAACATTGTAGATATGGCCGCCAACATCGTTGTAAAATCCGCTGACCCGCGCGCGCAGCGTCTCGCTGATCGGCGTGGTGACGGTGCCGTTGACGCGATATTCGCCCTGCTCCGCGACGGTCGCTTCGACGCTGCCGCCAAACTCTTTGCCGGGGCGCTGCGTTACGATGCTGATGACACCGGCGGTCGCATTCTTGCCAAACAGCGTGCCCTGCGGTCCGCGCAGGACCTCGACCCGCTCCAGATCGGCGAGGTCCGAAAAGCCCTGCGCCTGGCGGGGGGCGACGACACCGTCGACGACCACCGACACCGCCGATTCGACGCCGAGGCTGAACAATTGCGTGCCTACGCCGCGAATGCGGAAGCTGGCGTTGCCGGGATTATTGCCCGCCTGGAAGCTGAGCGATGGAACGGCGCGCGTCAGGCTTGACGTGTCGTTGATCTGCTGGCCAGCGAGCGCGGACCCGCTGATCGCTGTCACGGCGAGCGGCACCTGCACCAGACGCTCGGAGCGCTTCTGCGCCGTTACGATGATTTCAGTGGCTTCCGGCTCGGCCGATGCGGGAGTCGAAGCCACCTGCGCGGCATCGACCGGAGTGGGGGCCGGGGCGGGGTCGGTCTGCGCCGCCGCGGGAAATGAAGCGAATGCCAGCGCGAGACCGCTGACCATACCGAAATGCCGAGGTCGTACCATTTTTCTCATCGTCCCCTCCGAAAACCTTCGATCTAGGGAGGGCACAAGCAGCCGTTGCTCGCCATCCCCTCCTGCAAAACAGGTTCAGTCACTAGAATAGCGCTAAACTTAAGCCCGATCTGAACCTCTCGCCGGCGATTGTCAATCGCGGAATCAATTTACCAATGGCGGACGTGGGCAAAGAGGGAAGCTCTTCACAATGGTATGTTTCATTGGATATTGTTGCTGGAAGCATCCCGATCCGCGCGCTGCCAACCGAGGATATTGACAAAATCCGACCCCTCGACAATTTCCCTAAGACAGTTTAGCGCTATATAAATGGTGCACGGGATTCGCGATCCAGGCCCGTAGTCGAGAGGATGATCCTGTAATGAATGGCACAGCGGCGGAGCCGTACGAACCCGGCGACAGCGCACGGTCGCCCATGATCGCGGCAATCGACGCGGAAGCGGACAACATCGTCGCGCAGCTCACCCTCGCCGAGAAAGTCGGAATGATGTCCGGTAGCGGCTTCTTCGACGCGCTGCGCGAGGATGATCGCGTCTGGGGCGCTCGGCCCTATCGCGCGGGCGGAGGGGTGGAGCGGCTCGGCATTCCGCCGCTCTATTTCACCGATGGCCCGCGTGGCGTGACGCGCACCGGTTCGACCTGTTTTCCTTGTACCATGGCGCGCGGCGCGACCTTCGACACCGATCTGGAACATCGCGTAGGACAGGTGATGGGCATTGAGGCGCGTGCGCAGGACTGCAGCTTTTCCGGCGCCGTCTGCATTAACCTGCTGCGCCATCCCGCGTGGGGACGCGCGCAGGAGACCTATGGCGAGGATCCCTGGCATCTGGGCGTCATGGGCGCCGCAATGGGCACCGGCATCCAGACCCATAATGTCATCGGCACGGTGAAGCATTTCGCCGTCAACTCGATGGAGAACGCCCGCTTCAAGGTGGATGTTCGCATCGGCGAGCGCGCGCTGCACGAAGTCTATCTGCCGCATTTCAAATATTGCCTCGATGCGGGCGTAGCGACCGTCATGACGGCCTATAACAAGGTCAACGGCGAATATTGCGGCCAGAACCATGTCCTGTTGACCGATATCCTGCGTGGGGAATGGGGTTTCGAGGGCTTCGTCCATTCGGACTGGGTGCGCGGCGTACACAAGGTCTATGGCGCGACAGCCGGGCTGGACGTCGAAAATCCGGAACCGCTCGTCTTTGGCGAACATTTGATTGCGGCAGTGGATAATGGTGCGGTCGCGCCCTTCGTGGTCGATCGCGCCTGTCGCCGCATCCTGCGCACGCAGCTGCGCTTCGCGAAGACCGAGGACCCGATGCCCGCTTACCCGGCCGACCTCATCGCCTGCGACACGCATCGCGCGCTGGCACTGGAAGCGGCAGAGAAATGCGCGGTCCTGCTGGAGAATGATGGCACCCTGCCGTTGTCGCAGGCCCGCGTGAAGCGCGTGGCCGTGCTCGGTCGACTCGCTGCACTGGAAAATACCGGAGACAATGGATCGAGCCGCGTCAGCTCTCCTTATGTCGTCACCGCGCTTCAAGGGTTGCAGGCGCTGCTGGGCGCGAATGCGATCCTCCATGCGGACGAGAGCGACCTCGACGCCGCCCGCGCGGCCGCCGCACAGGCGGACGCGACCATCGTCGTCGTCGGCTATACGGCCGAGGAGGAGGGCGAATATATCATCGGTGACATCGCGCTGGGCGCCGACAAGGAAGCCGATATCAAGAAGGGCATCCCGCCTCGTCCCAGCATATCCGATCGGCCCATCGGCGGCGATCGCCGGTCGCTCGGCCTGCCTGACGCGCAGATCGCGCTGATCCGCGCCGCAGCCGAAGGCGGCAAGCCGGTCGTTGTCGTCATCGTCGCCGGATCGGCGGTTCTGGTCGAGGAATGGCGCGATCAGGCGAATGCCATCTTGATGGGCTTCTATGCGGGAATGGAGGGAGGCAACGCGCTGGCCCGCCTGCTTTTCGGCCTGTCAGTCCCGTCCGGCAAGCTGCCCTTTACAGTGGCGCGGAATGCGACCGATTACCCCTGGTTCGATCGGGATGCCGACGCGATCGACTATGACCTGTGGCATGGCTACACCAAGTTCGACCGGGAGGGGCTGAGCCCGCGTTATGCCTTTGGCCATGGGCTGTCCTACACGCGCTTCGCTTATCGCGCGCTGAAGGCGCGGCGTGCCGGCGGCGGCATCGAGGTCTCGGTGGCGGTGCGCAATGTCGGTGCCGTTGCCGCCGCGGAAGTGGTGCAATGCTATGTCGGGCATCCCGGGCAGGTGGTCGAACAACCCGTCAAGCTGCTGCGCGGGTTCGACCGTGTCGATCTGGCGCCCGGCGAAACGCGGATCGTGCGCTTTACCGTGTCGCTCGATTCGCTGCGCTATCGCGATGTCGCGACCCATGGCTGGGTGCTCGAACCGGGCGATTACCGGATCATGGTGGGTGGATCATCCGAAAGCCTGCTGGGTACGAGCATCACGATCTGATGATTGTGCCTCGGATCCCGAACGCCGGGTCACGAAGGCACCACATGCCTTGCCGGTGATCCACGTCGGCCGGTGAGGCTCGGCTGCGAGCAAACTTGCTCCTGCCGCCAGTCTCGTGTCACGGTGGCCGCCAAAGACACCAATGGGAGAGCCTTGGCATGGACACATTGCGTTTCGACGGGCGGGTGGCGATCGTCACCGGCAGCGGGGGCAATCCCGGTCTTGGCCGCTCGCACGCGATGCTGCTGGCCGAGCGCGGCGCGCGTGTGATCGTCAATGATCTCGGGCGCGAGCCGCTCGGCAGCGAGCGGGTGCCCGCCAGTGCCGAGGCCGTTGCCGCCGAGATCGTTTCCGCCGGGGGCGAGGCCGTGGCCGATGGCAACAGCGTGGCGGATGAAGCCGGCGCGAAGGCGATCGTCGAAGCCGCGCTCGATCGCTGGGGCCGCGTCGACATTCTGGTCAACAATGCCGGCGTCGGTTTTCTCGCCGCGTTCGATGAGATCAGCTCGGCCGATATCCGGACGATGATCGAGGTCCATCTGATGGGCGCGATCTGGATGTCGCGCGCAGTTTGGGGGCCGATGCGAAAGGCCGGCTATGGTCGCATCGTCAATACGACGTCGGGCGGGATGATGGGGATGCCGGGCATGACCGGCTATGGCGCGGCCAAGTTCGGCGTGTTCGGTCTGACACGCGGCCTCGCGGTGGAAGGCGCAGCACATAATATCAGGGTCAACGCGCTGAGCCCTGGGGCCGCCACGCGTAACGGCACGCGCCATTTTACCATCCCTGATCCGGCGGCGCGGCAGGCCTTTGAGACGATGTTCCGCCCCGGCCTCGTCTCGCCTGCCGTCGCCTATCTCGCCCATTCCTCATGCGAGGTCAGCGGCATGCTGTTTCATGCGGGCGGCGGCAAGGTTTCTTCCCGTCAGATCTGCATGACGGACGGTATCGAAAAGCCCGATCTTACCATCGAGGACGTGCGCGACGGCATCGATACCATCCTCGACGAGACTATGCTGACGCCAGCGACAAACCCCTATGATCCCAGCGTTACCGGCACCAGTTCGGCGACCGCGTTGCTGGTGCCCAAGGCCTATGAGCCCGGCTGAGCGTTCATTGCGTCGATAGGCCTGAACCATGCGAGCGAATAGCGCATAAGGTGGCCGGCGGAAGCGCCGAGCGGGAGCTCGTTCGACGGCCACGGCGATCCGGGACGCCGGGTGCTGCGTATTTTGGCGATGACCTGACGCACGTCAGGCATTGATCTTGCTGGCGTCTCGATCGGGCCGGATCGAGTGGGCGGCTTCATTCGCCTGAGCGAGCCGTCAGACAAACTCCCCATCGTTGCGGAGCTGGAGCCGAACGAATTCGGGGCGGTCCAGTTACGGTTTTTCCCGGACAAGTGCGGGCCGCGCGACTGGCGTAGCGTGGCCTTTCTGAGCCTTACGGCGAGGAACTGCGTTCAAAGTTCGGGGTCTGACCATGCGAACTGCGCACGAATCTGGAGGTAGATTGAAGCGCAATGTTCGATGGCCTGACGATCCGGTTGCGGATAATCCTCACCATATTGGCCGTGCTGACCCTGATGGTCGTCATGAGCGGCTTCGCTTATGTCCAGCTCGCCCATATCGACAGGCAGGCCGGCGAGATGCAGCGGGAGACCCAACCAGGGCTCGATCTCAGCACGCAGACGATGGACGCCTGGGGCGATCAGGCGGCGCTCGATCAGGCGCATGTGACGCTCGATAACGCTGACGCGATCCGCAATATCGAGGCGCAGATCGAAGCCGGACGTCGCCGCGCCGATAGCCTGATGAAGCGCTATGAGGAGGGCATCCGGCAGGCGCAGGACAGGATTAACTTCGGTGCCGCCACAGCGGCGTGCGTGCAATACCGGGCGCTGGAGGACGACCTGTTGACCGCAAGCCGCGCTGGACGACGCGATGACGTCCACAGGATCATGACGGAGCGGTTCGAACCGCTCGCCGCGAAGGTCCAGTCGGCGCTGCAAGTGGTGCAGGATTATAACCGGCGTGCCGTCGACAAGGGCACGAGCGAGATATTGTCCGCGATCGGTGTTGCCGAACTGGGCATCGGGCTGAGCCTCCTTGTCGCGCTGGTCCTCGCCGCGATCAGCGGGTATCTGTTGCTCCGCGCGATCACGCGGCCGTTGTATCGCCTCACGGCGCTGGTCGACAATATCGGGCGCGGCAATTTCAGCGAGCGGGTCGCGATCGATCGCGCCGACGAGTTCGGCACGCTCGGCACCGGTTTCAACCGGATGATCGACGACCTCACGGGCCTCATCGGAGAGGTCCAGAAATCCAGTATCCAGGTGAACACGTCGATTACCGAGGTGGCGGCGACATCCAAGCAGCAGCAGACGACCGCGAGCGAGATTGCCGCCACCACGACCGAGATCGGCGCGACCTCGCGCGAGATCGCGACCACGTCGCGTGAACTCGTCCGCACGATGGAGGAGGTGTCGGGCGTCGCCGAACAGACGGCGGGGCTGGCGGGCAGCGGTCAGGCGGGGCTGGCGCGCATGAACGAGATGATGCGCGAGGTGGTCGAGGCGGCCGGCGCGATCAACGCCAAGCTCGGGCTGCTCAACGAGAAGGCGGCCAACGTCACGCAGGTCGTGACGACGATCACCAAGGTTGCCGACCAGACCAACCTGCTGTCGCTCAACGCTTCGATCGAGGCGGAGAAGGCGGGCGAATACGGCCGCGGCTTCGCCGTCGTCGCCACCGAGATCCGCCGCCTGGCTGATCAGACGGCGGTTGCCACTTATGATATCGAGCAGATGGTGAAGGATATCCAGTCGGCGGTGTCGGCGGGGGTCGTCGGCATGGACAAATTTTCCGAAACCGTCCGCGTCGGCATGCGCGACGTCAGCGAGGTCGGCGGGCAATTGTCGCAGATCGTCACCCAGGTGCAGGGGCTGGTGCCGCATTTCGAGATCGTCAACGAAGGGATGCAGGCGCAGGCGACCGGCGCAGGCCAGATCAGTGAGGCGCTCGGTCAGCTGGGCGAGGTCGCGACCCAGACGGTGGACTCGTTGCGCCAGTCGAACCTTGCAGTCGACAGCCTGAAGGACGTGTCGAGCGCGTTACGCGAAAGCGTCTCGCGGTTCCGGCTACAGGCTTCATGATCAACAATATGCAGGCGATCCGCGCTCGCGGCGACTTATTGTTTCTGCTGTTCCGGCTCGGCGCCGATCGCTATGCGATTGCGGCCGATCATGTGATCGAGGTGTTGCCGATGATCGACATCAAGGCATTGCCAGGATCGCCACCGGCGATCGCGGGCCTGATCGACTATCGCGGCACTTCGGTTCCGGTGGTGGATGTCAATGCGCTGGCGCTCGGCTGGCCGGCACGATTGCGGCTGAGCACGCGGATCCTGTTGTGCCGCTACGACGATGCGAGCGGAAGCCATCGGCTCGGCCTGATCGCCGAACAGGCTACGGGCATGATGCGCCGGCCTGCCGACGCTTTTGTGCCGGCCGACGTTTATGACAAGCACACCCCGTGGCTGGGGCCGGTGGCGCCCGATCCCGGGGGCATGATCCAGTGGATCGATCCCGGCAAACTGCTGTCCCCCGCGATACGCAACATGCTGTTCCGAACGGTCGGAGCCGGCGCATGATCGAGCAGGTGGAAGCACTGCTCAAAAGACGGATCGGACTCGATGCGGAGTCGATCGGCCGCTCGGCAATCGAGCATGCGGTGCGGGTGCGACGCGTGGCTTGCGGCAAGGCGAGCCTGGCGGATTATATCCGCCATCTTGAGGATTCGGCCAGCGAGCAGCAGGCGCTGGTCGATACGGTCGTCGTCCCCGAAACCTGGTTCTTCCGTGCACGAGAGGCGATCGACGCGATGGCGGGCATTGTGGTCGATCGCCGTTTTCGCACCGGCCGGCCGCAACGGTTGCTGAGCCTGCCTTGTTCGACCGGCGAGGAGCCGTATTCGATAGCTATGGCGCTGCTCGACGCCGGGCTGGCGCCGGAGATGTTCCATATCGACGGCATCGATATCAGCGCGCGTTCGCTCAACGCCGCTGCGGCCGCGCACTATGGCCGCAATGCGTTTCGCAGCGACGATCTGAGCTTTCGCGATCGCTGGTTCGAAGCAACACCGGCAGGCCACCAGCTGATCGATCGGGTGCGCGCGCAGGTGCGCTTTGCGATCGGCAATCTGATCGATCCGTTGAAGACGTTGGCGGCCGGCAGCTACGACATCATCTTCTGCCGCAACGTGCTGATCTATTTCGATCCCGCGACGCAGGATCATGCCGTCGACATGTTGACGCGGCTGCTTGTCCCGGACGGATTGCTCTTCGTCGGCGCGTCGGAAGCCAGCCTGCCGTTGCGGCGCGGTTACGCGTCGATGCGGATTCCGATGGCAGCCGCCTTCCGAAAGGGCGGAGATGTACCCGATGCCGCGCTGAAACCCCGCTCGGTCAAGGCAAAGCCGCGCGTGGGATTGCCGCCCCGCCCGGTTCCGGCGCGGCCGGCGATGGCACCGGCCCCGATCGCCCGCCCCGCTAGAGTCGATCCCGCGCCATTGCTCGACGAGGTGCAGCGCCTTGCCGATCTCGGACGGCTCGACGAGGCGCTACCGCTCGCGCGGGATTGCCTGCACAAGCAAGGCCCCTCGACCCGCTTATTCTATCTGCTCGGCTTGCTGTCTGATGCCGCCGGCGACCTGCAGCATGCAACGACCTATTATCGAAAGGCGCTCTATCTCGATCCGTCGCATCCCGAGGCGCTCGCGCATCTCGCCTTGCTGCGCGAGAAGATGGGCGACAAGGCTGGCGCCGGTGCGCTGCGCGGACGGCTGAATCGCAGGCTGGTGGCGGGCTGATATGGCAACCGCGCACGATACCCTGTCGGAAGCGCCGGACGACGCGATCTACGATTGCTGGAACCGGATCGGCGTTCGTGGCGACAAGTCTTGCCCCGAACTGGTCAGCCATGTTCATTGCCGCAACTGCCCGGTCCACGCAGCGGCGGCGCTTGGTCTCCTCGATCGGGCGCCGCCGGACGGCTATCTTGCGGAATGGAGCCGTCATGTCGCGCAGAGCGAGATCGCTGATGGTGAACGGCGGGACAGCGGATCGGCATTGATCTTTCGTGTCGGCGCCGAATGGCTGGCATTGCCGACGACGGCGATCCAGGAGGTCGCCGAACTCCGCCCGATCCATTCTTTGCCCCGGCGGACGAACGGCACGGTGCTGGGCATCGCCAATATTCGTGGCGAAATCCTGGCGTGCGTGGCGCTCGCCGGGCTGCTCGGTCTTGACGCCGTGGCCGAAGGTGAGGGGCAGGACGTCCGAACCGCACATAGAAGGCTGGTCGTCGCGGGGTGGCAGGGAAAGCGTATCGTGCTGCCGGTCGATGAGGTTCATGGCGTATTGCGCTTCGACGTCGAGGCACTGGCGGCGGTGCCAGCCATTCTCGCGGGCAGCGGCAAGCCGTTTACGCGCGGAATGCTCGCGTGGCAGCAAAGGACGGTAGGCTATCTCGACGAGCGGCTGCTGTTCGACGCGATCGATAGAAGCCTCGCATGAGCGGGCAGGATTTCAGCAGCTTTTCGATGCTCGATTTGTTTCGGGCCGAGGCCGAGGCCCAGGCGCAGGTGATGACCGAAGGGCTGCTGGCGATCGAACGCGACCCTACCGCCGCCGATCATCTGGAAGCCTGCATGCGCGCGGCGCATTCGATCAAGGGCGCGGCGCGGATCGTTGATCTCGAAGTCGGCGTCGAAATCGCGCATGTCATGGAAGAGATCATGGTCTCGGCGCAGGCCGGGCGCATTGTCCTGCACCGGCCGGAGATCGATCTGCTGCTCCGTGGCATGGATCTGCTGCTGACGATCGGCCGCGCCGAAAGCGAGGCGAAGCTGCCGATGACTGATGTCCGTCGCTTCCTGCTCGATGCGCAGCTGATCGTGGCGGGGGAGGTGGTCCGTGAGGCGCCGGCGCCTGTATCCATGCCCGAGTCGGCACCGCCCGAAGCCGATGGGGATGATGGCCTCGCCGCTGCTCATAATGATCGGCGCGCGACGGATTCGATGTTGCGGCTCAGTGCCGCCAATCTCAACCGGCTGCTCGGCCTCGCGAGCGAATCGTTGATCGAATCGCGCCGCTTGCGCCCATTCGCGGACAAGCTGCTGCGGCTGAAGAGGATGAGCGGTACGTCGGTGACGGCGGTCGGGCTATATCGCGAGGCGCTGCCGCCGGGATCGCTCGACGATCTGACGCGGGCGCTGCTCGACGAAGCCGAACAGAGAGCACGTGCCAACGAACAGTTCGTGCTCGATTGCCTGTCCGAAATCGAAGCGATCGACCAGCGCGCGACCGGGCTTTCGCAACGGCTATATGATGAGGCGCTCGCATGCCGGATGCGGCCATTCGACGATGGCATGGGGCGCTTCCCGCGCATGGTCCGCGATCTGGCGCGCGATCTCGGCAAGCAGGTTCGGCTGGAAATATCGGGCCGGTCGACCAGCATCGATCGCGACATATCGGATCTGCTCGACGCCCCGCTCGGCCATCTGCTGCGCAATGCAATCGATCATGGCGTGGAGACGTCGGACGAGCGGTTGCGCGCGGGTAAATCCGCCGAAGCCGTCATTCGCATCGAGGCGCATCACAGCGCCGGGCTGCTCCACGTCAGCGTGTCTGACGATGGCCGTGGTATCGATCTGCGCGTGCTGCGAGGGGCGCTCGTTCGGCGCGGTCTGACTGATGAGGCGACGGCGGGACGGTTGAGCGAGGCCGAACTGATGGAATTCCTGTTCCTGCCCGGCTTCTCGATGAAGGGTAGCGTCACCGACGTGTCGGGCCGCGGCGTTGGCCTGGATGCCGTGCAGGCTATGGCGCGCCAGGTGCGTGGCGTCGTGCGCGCATCGATCCGCGACGGTGGCGGCATGATGTTCCAGTTCCAGCTCCCGCTGACCTTGTCGGTGGTGCGAGTGCTGCTGGTCGCAATCGACGGCGAACCCTATGCCTTCCCGCTGGCATCGGTGGTGCGGGCGCTCACTGTCATGCGAAGCGACATCGAGACGATTGAGGGCCGTCAGCATTTCGCCTTCGATGGCGCGCGCGTGGGGCTGGTGACGGCGCATCAATTGTTCGATCGCGGCGAGCCCGATCTGGTGGGCGAGGAGATTCCCGTCGTCATCGTGCGGAACCAGCATGACAGCTACGGGGTGGTCATCGATCGCTTCATCGGGGAACGCGAAATCGTCGTGCAGCCGCTGGATGCCAGGCTGGGTAAGGTGCCGGATATCGAGGCGGCGGCGCTGGCGGAGGATGGCACGCCGATCCTGGTTATCGATGTCGCCGATCTGATCCGATCGATCGAGAAGCTGACGTCGGGGGGGCGCTTGCGCACGGTTCGCCGCGAGGCGCGCGATATCGTGCAGCAGCACCGCAAGCGCGTGCTGGTCGTCGATGATTCGCTGACGGTGCGCGAAGTGGAACGCAAGCTGCTTGCCCAGCATGGTTATGAGGTGGAGGTGTCGGTTGACGGCATGGATGGATGGAATGCGGTGCGGGCCGGTCAGTTCGATTTGGTCGTCACCGATGTCGATATGCCGCGCATGGATGGCATCGAACTGGTGACTTTGATCCGGCAGGATCATCGCCTCTCGGCGCTGCCGGTGATGATCGTATCCTACAAGGATCGCGAGGAGGATCGCCGGCGCGGGCTCGAAGCCGGGGCGGACCATTATCTCGCCAAGAGCAGCTTCCATGATGCGGCGATGCTGCAAGCCGTGATCGATCTGATCGGAGAACCCGACGCATGAGGATCGGACTGGTCAACGACATGCCGATCGCGATCGCGGCGCTGCGGCACGCGCTGGCGCTGGCACCGCAGCACCAGGTTGCCTGGGTGGCGGCGAACGGCGTCGAGGCGATCGCACATTGCCGCCGCGACCCGCCCGATCTGGTGTTGATGGACCTGCTGATGCCGGTGATGAACGGGGTGGAGGCCACGCGCCGGATCATGGCGGAGGCGCCGTGCCCGATCCTGCTGGTGACGGGCAGCGTCGGCCGCAATACACCTTATGTGTTCGACGCGCTGGGCTACGGCGCGCTCGATGCGATCGATACGCCGATGTTCGATACGGATGAGCCTGGAGAATCGACGCTATCATTGCTGCGCAAGATCGCGGCAATCGAGGTGCTGATCGGCGATGCTCCGGGGGGCGCGCGGTTGCCCGAGTGGGATCGTCCCACGCCCGGAAAACGGCCGGCGTTGATCGCGATCGGATCATCGGCGGGAGGGCCATCCGCCCTGGCGACCGTACTCAGCGGCTTGCCCGGCGATATTTCCGCCGCGGTGGTGATCGTCCAGCATATCGACGAGAATTTCGTCGCCGGTCTTGCGACCTGGCTACAGCAACATAGTGCGTTGGCCGTACGGATCGCGCGGGATGGTGATGCGCTCACGCCGGGAACGGTATTTCTGGCGGCTCCCGGCAACCACCTGGTTGTGCGCGACGGCATCCACCTCGGTTATTCGGCCGAGCCCGTCAGCCATCCCTATCGACCTTCGGTCGATGTCTTTTTCAACAGCGTCGAAGCCATGTGGCCGGGTGATGCGTTCGGTGTGCTGTTATCCGGCATGGGCCGCGATGGTGCCGAAGGTCTGAAGCGGATGCGCGACCATGGCTTTCCAACGATTGCGCAGGACCAGGCGACGAGCGTCGTTTACGGCATGCCTGCGGCCGCAGCGAAGATCGGCGCCGCGGTCGAAGTTCTGCCGTTACCCGATATCGCACCCCGGCTTGTCCGGATGGTGGGCGTTTTGGCGAAAAAGGGCGCTTCCTCATGACGATATTGCCTCCGTCCGAAGAATATGGCGCGATGGTGCTGCTGGTCGACGATCAGGCAATCGTCGGGGAAGCTTTGCGCCGGGCGCTGGCCGACGAGGCAGGCATCGATTTTCATTATTGCCGGGATCCTGCCGATGCGATCCGCGTCGCGGAGGCCGTTCAGCCGACTGTGATCCTGCAAGATCTGGTGATGCCCGATGTCGACGGTCTCGACCTCGTCCGGCGATACCGGCAGGACCCCGTCACGTCTCGCGTCCCGATCATCGTTCTTTCGACAAAGGAGGATGCCTCGATCAAGCGCGAGGCATTTTCGGCGGGCGCCAACGACTATCTGGTGAAACTGCCGGACCGGATCGAACTTGTCGCGCGCATTCGCTATCATTCGCACGCCTTTCAGACCCAGCTGCAACGCGATCAGGCGTATCGCGCCCTGCGCGAAAGCCAACAACAGCTGATGTTGGCGAATCTCGAATTGCAGCGGCTGATTCTGGCAGATGGCCTGACGGGCCTCAGCAATCGCCGCCACTGCGATGAATATCTGACGGCTGAATGGGAGCATTCGCTACGGCGGCAAAGCCCCCTGTCGGTGCTCATGATCGATGTCGACGACTTCAAGAAATATAATGATCACTATGGGCATCTGGCCGGCGACGAGGTCCTCAGGCAGGTCGCGAACACCATCCGCGCAAACTGCCTGCGAACCACGGACCTGGCCGCACGCTTTGGCGGGGAGGAATTCATCATGGTCCTGGATACGCCGTCCCTGACCTATGCGGAGGAAGTGGCGACCAAATTGTGCCGGGATGTGCAAGCCCTGCAGTTGGAGCATGAGGGATCCAGCACCAGTACATTTGTCACTGTCAGTGTGGGAGGCGCGATGGCGATCCCGCGGGAAGGGTATAATCCCGCGGACCTCGTCCACGCTGCTGACGAAGCGCTCTATGAAGCGAAACGGATGGGCAAGAACCAGGCGATGGTGAAATGCGCGCCGTGGTTCGACATCCTGAACGAGATCTGGAAAATGTGAGATGGAGCCGAAGGTATTGCGGCCCCCCTCGATCGGAATCTTATGAGATCTGACCCGCGTGCCATGGATCTTTGCGAGAGGGGCGGTTGTAACCTGCCTCATCGATCATCATGACATAGTCGTCCCGCCGCTTCGCATGTGCGTCACGGGATATTAACCGCAATCGCTTTCGCTTAGCCCTGCGGTGTCAGTCCCGCAGCGGCGAGGCCGGCCAGCGCGCAGATCTCGTCATTATCGGAAGTGTCGCCGGTGACGCCGACCGCGCCAATCGGCTGGCCCTGACCATCGACGACAATGACGCCCCCGGCGGCCGGAATGATTCCGTTAGGCGCGATGGGGCCAAGCGATGCCACAAAGGTCGGGCGCTCGGCAGCCATCGTACCGATGGTTCGGGAAGAGACGCCCAGCGCCAGCGCGCCGCTTGCCTTTCCGATCGCGATCTGCGGGCGCAGGGTGGAAGCGGCATCCGATCGTTCAAAGGCAATCAGGTGCCCTCCCGGATCAAGCACGGCGATGCTCAGCGGCTTGAGGTTGAGTGCGGCCCCCTTCTCAAATGCTGCGGCGATAATCACTTTTGCCTGTGCGAGGCTGATCTTGGTCAAGGGCATTTCCTTGTGACGACATAGCAACTGAATGCGGCGCTGCTTGCTATATATCGACAGGGTGCGCAAGCGGCAGCGTGCCGCGGCGGAAGTCGAAAAACGCCTGCTTCATGGCCAACATGCGCAGCGGCCGGCTGCGGAAACGTCAGAAGCGAACGTCCAGGCCAAGCCTGAAGGTGCGCGGGCGTAACGGTGTTATCTGGTCGCGGCGCGCCACGCCGAAAGGGTTGCCATAGGCAAAACTGTTGCCCTGAATATTGCCGATATTGTCGATTTTGAATGACACAGCGAACCGGCCGAAATCGATCCGCGCTCCGGCGTCGGCCACCACATAGCTGCCTTGCGGGATGTCGAGCAGCGGCCCCAGCCCGAGCTGTGACAGGCCGACAAAACGCAGCGATGCGTCGGCGGTCAGCATCGTGCGCGGCCTGATCTCCTTGTGCCAATCCATGGCGAAGTGCGCGCCATTTCGGGCGATATTCGGTAACGTCCGGGCTATGCGCTTAATGCCCTGCCCGCTGCTGGCCGCGAAGCCGGGTGCCGGATCGGCCAAGTTGCTGTCGTTGACAAATGCTGCCGCGCTGAGCGCAAGTGCGGCCGACGGGTGCCACGAAATCTCGCCATCGATTCCATAGATAATGCCGCGTCCGATATTGGTGGTGTAAGGTAGGCCCGAGCTGTCGATCAGATCGGCCTGGATGTTGTGCCAGTTGGCCACGAAGATCGTGGCGCGGGCGGAAAGCCGATCACGGGTGGCATCGCCCATCCGGATGCCGAATTCCTTCATGAACAGGTTGTCGGCGACGAAGCGCTGGCTTTTCAGTCCCGATTCCGATGGCGCAACGGCCAAACCGCCGGCGCGATATCCCTGCTGGTAGTGGAAGAAGGCGGACAGCGGCCCGCCGGGATGCCAGTCGAGTGCCAGCGTCCCGGAAAAGCGGGTCGCACTTCGGGAGGACTTCTGGCTCTTGTCGATCGGCTCGTCAATCAGCGCACCGGTGCTGCGCGCGATGGTGACCCGCTCGCCGGCCATGGCGGTCAGCGTGCGCGTAAGGGGCAAGGAGAACTGACCGAACATGCCCGCTTCCGCCTGGCTATTGGCGACGCCGGTGATCTGCATCGGCGCTTGCGGCGGCCCCAACGATCGGGAAAGAACGCTCAGATTCGCCAGAACTGTTACCCCGGCGACCCAGGGTACACGCGGGCTGCCGCCCGACAAGCGCGTTTCGTGCGAGAACAGCTTGATGTCATTATTTTCTTCGAAACGCGTCGGCGTGGTTGTGCCGCCATATCCGGTCGCATCGAACACCGTCGTCAGCTTGTGGCGTGCGAGCGACGTGGTCGTAACCAGTTCGATGCTGCCGAACTTCCGGCGGGCGGAGACATAAGCAAGCCGATAGGCATTTTTGAAAGGTTGTGGAATCAGCGTGTTGCGCGTGAGCGGGGGATCACCGCGCAAAACATATTGCCCGTCATCGCTGACGATATGCTGGAGGAGAGAGCCGAGGTCGATTGTCCATCCGTCCAGATCCTCGGCCCGCAGGCTCAGGCGACCGCCATAGCTCGTGGTGCCGTTGATGTTGCGCAGACCCCGGGCCGGTGAATCGATATAGCCGGCCGCACGCCCGCCAAAGGAGACGACGCGAACGGCGAACCGGCCGTCGACCACCGGAAGGTTGAGCATTGCCGCGCCGTCCTGACTGATCCCGCCATGCTGGGTGAAGCCCGTGTTGGCGGATGCCGTTGCCGAAATTCTGTTGGTGTCGGGCAGGTTGGGGATCAGGCGGATGACCCCGCCCAGCGAAGATGCGCCATACAGCGTGCCCTGCGGACCGACCAGTATCTCGACCCGTTTCATGTCGTAGAGATTGAGGTTCGGATCCGGTGCGTTGTAGTTGAGCCGGACGTCGCCAAGATACTGCCCCGCCGTGGCCTGTGTCGGGCCGCTGAAACTGCTGTCGGCGATGCCGCGGATGAAGATCTTCTCGCGTCCCGGGCCAAGATTGGTCGAACCGAGCGCCGGCGTCAGCCGGATGATCGCGGAGGTTCCCGCCGCGGCGTTGCCCGCAAGCCAGCCCCGTTCCAGTTCCATGAATTTTACGGAACCGGGATAATGGTCGAGCAGCATGTTCTGCTTGCTCGCCGTGACGATGATTTCTGTCGGCTCCTGCGCAGCCGGAGCGACCGGTGCGGCGGGCGGCCTGTTGGAAGGTCGGGGCTGCCTGCGCCGCCAGACGATCCGGATTGTAGCCTGATCGTAGAAAATGGCCTCCGCATCGATACCGTGCAGCACGCGCGCCAGTGCTGCACGTAAAGGAAGGTCGCCGCGAACGCCGGGGGAGGGCCTGGTCGCAAGGTCAGGGTCGGTAATGGTGATCGTGATTCCGGCCTGCGCGCCAAGCGCTCCGGCGACATCACCGAGACGGCCCGGCTTTATGTTCCAGCCCTGCGCATGGGCTGCAGCAGCGGCGCCAAGGGCGAAAGCGACACTCGCGGCTGCCGCCGTCCACCTAATGCACCGCACCGTCAGCAGGCTTCATTGTCCATCCGTCGGCATCGGATTGCAGGGTAACGTTCAGGGCAGGCGCAAGTCGTTGCAGCTGTTCGGCTCCCGTACCATCGAGCACGATGGTTCCGAAAAAGGATCGGCCGGCGATAGCGGGCGATACGGTGATACGGATTCCGAGCGAACGGCCAAGATCGCTCGCCACCTGGGACAGCGGTTCACCCGCATAGATCAGCCGCCCTTTTTCCCAAGTGCCGACCGCCTCGGCAGCCGTGCGTATCACGCGAACGGTTCCGGACGATGGGCGATCGACGAGTGCCTGTCCCGCGTCCAGTGCGACAGGCGCCCTGCCGGGGTTGTAGATCACCTTGCCTTCCGCCACGGCGACCCGGACTTCGTCGGCATCATGGACGACATTGAACACTGTCCCTACATCCTCGACGCGATTATCGCCCACTTCGAGACGGAAGGGGCGGGCGCTGTCATGGCGGATCTGGAACAGCGCTTCGCCCGACGCAAGCGCGGCAAAGCGCGGATTGTCATGATCGAAAGTCATCCGCGTCGATCCGTTGAGCATGATCTTCGTCGTGGGGTCGAGCATCACGGTGCGGTGTTCGCCCGGTCCCGTCAGAATCTCGTAGCGGCTGGACAGAAGGTGCGGGCCCAGGCCGATGGTCAGCGCGATCGACGCCGCCAGCGCTCCGCTCCCCCATAGCCAGCGGCCCGATCGGCGCACGGGTTCATATTCCTGCGGCGGGTCACCCGCATCATTGGCGGCTTCGTGGAAGACCAGGTCCGGCAGCAATGGCTCGATCGCCTGGTCGGTCTGTTCGATCAGGTCATAGGCTTCCGCATGAGCCGGATCTTCGCCCAGCCATTCGGCAAACGCTTCCCAGTCGGCATCGCCGCCATGGCGAAGCCGGATATGCCATTCGATGGCAAGCGCACGTAGCGGCTCCGGCATTTCAGTATCCATGACGATCTCCCCCCCCGCTGAGATACCGCGAGTCCCTTGGATCCCCATCAAGACGAAGCTTCGCTGTTGCGATGGCTTCATAGGCCCGCGCCAGATGCTTTTCGACGGCGCTCAGGCTGATGCCGATATCAGCTGCGATCTGGCGCTGGGGCTCGCCGTCGATCCGAAAACGCCGGAAAATCATGCGGGTCCGCTCGGGCAATCCGTCCAGTGTCCGTTGGAGGATCGCGAGCTGCTCGCGTGCGATCAGCCGCGTTTCCGCCGAGGGTTGCTCGTCGACTTCCCGATCATCACCGCCCTGGGCATCCACCCAATCCTCCTCGCGCCGCGTCCGGCGATGCGCGGTACGACGGTGAAGCAGGAAATGGTTGTTGGTCATCTTGTAGAGATAGGCGCGCGGTTGCTCGACCGGGCCGATCCCCCCGGCGGACAGCTTGAGGCTGACTTCCTGAAGGATGTCCTCTGCCTCGTCCGCTGAGGCGCCACGCACCATAAGATAATGCAGCAGGGCGGCGCGCGCATCCATGAAGGCTCCGAGCAGCCCGCTACTCGACATGATCTGCTTGACGTCCTCAATCAGGTACGGAGCGCGAGCCCCGCTCATTGGGGGCCGCCAAATGGCGATCCGCTTTTCTGGGCCGTGAATAGCAGGGATCGGTCAGCGGTCAAATGAGACTGGCGGAAGCCCTCACCGCAATCGCGATCGGCGCCACCGGATCCGTCGAACTTTGTGGTGAGGGTGGGTCCCGCAGCCGGTGTCACAGGGGCGATTGGAGAATGATCCGTGCCCGACGATCTACCGGCCATCGCGGTTCCACCCGTGCCTGCCGCCGCGCCTTCCGCTGCGCCTTTGCAATCCGGCGATCCGTGCCGCCACATGCCGGAGAAAGGATCGCATGCGGCCGTGCGGGTTGCCGTGGATACCCTTGCGGCAAGCCCCGCGAAGGCGATCCGGATGAGATCGAATCGTCGCCATCTCGTCGTCGCACTGGGCGGCGGCGCGATGGCGACGGTTGGCGCCCAGCGTTGGCTAAGCCGATTGCTGGGGGATGATCTGGCGGCGCTTTTCCTGGTCATGATCGTCCTGGTCGTGCTGTTCGGGTTGTTGGCTCCGCGCGTCGGCAACGCCACCCGCAAATGAGTTGCGCGTGGCACGCCCGCGATTTTCGGGCCGCTGTGCCGACCGCGATGGCGTTCACACACGAACACCGAATTTCTTGGTGGGGATCGCTTCTCCCCCCGGTGTCTCAGGGGGGAATGGAGAATGTCTCGTGCCCTTCGCAGAAACGATCGTCGTCGATATTCCGCGGGTTAACCGCTTCCGGCCGGCGGCGCCTGTGCGCTTCGCCTATGTCAGTCCGGTCTATCGGAAGAAGGCCATCATGCCGCCGCCGGCCGCCATCGTAGCGCGGAATCCCGGTGCTCCGGTCGTGTTATCTGCCGATGACAAGCTAACCGCGATCGAGCGCACCACCATCGCCTTGTCGCTTGGCGATCCCATCACGAGCGTGAAGCCGCCAGGCCGGTACGCCAGGAGCGGTCTTGCCATCCTGTTGTTCGGTCCCCGTCGCACGTTCGTGCTCGCCAATCCCCGGCTCGAAGCGCTGCGACGTTACGCGATCCTGTTTCGCCACGCGGACCCCGAAGCGGACGCAGCCGCCGAGGCACTTCGCGAGGCGGGGTATTCGGCCGGGCAGATTGACGAGATCGACAAGCGCTCCGCGCCGCCCCGCCGCAAAGGCCGCACCTGGATAAGCAGGTTCTGGCCAGCGGCTTCCTGACCAACGCCGCCGCTGATGCCGTCCCGCACCAGACCGGCACGGCCAGGCGAACACCCAGCATCCCCCCCGACGTCCACGGCATTCCATGGACCCAATATGAGAGACTGCCACATGCATAATCCGATCACATCCCGTTCCAGCCTGTTCGCGGCGGCCATCGCGTTTCTATTCGCGGTACCGGGCACGTCCGCGCAGGCGCAGAGCGCCGATGCATCGCAGCCTGAGGATCAGGGGAATAGCAAGGATCATATCATCATCGGCGCGGGGGCCAGCTACGTGCCGGCCTATCAGGGCGCCGATAAATATATCGTGATGCCGGTACCGGCGATCGATGTGGCCTGGGGACGATTCTACGCCAATCTGCGCAACGGCATCGGCGTCAATGCCATCGATACGGGCGTGCTGACCATCGGCGGTGGCGTGAGTGTAATGCCCGGCTACCGTGCCAAGGATGCGCCCGCGGGAATAGGCAAGCTTGCATTCGGAGTCGGCGGGCGAATCTACGCCAATGTCAGGAAGGGCGGCTTCATCGCTACCGTCGGCGCGACCAAGGGCTTCTCGGGCGGGACCAAGGGCCTGATCGCAGATGCGAGCCTGTCCTATCCGGTCAATATTTCCTCGCGCCTCACGCTCATTCCCACGATCGGAACGACATGGGCCGACAAGAAGCACAATGATCGCTATTTTGGCGTCTCTGCCCGGCAGTCGCTGGCGTCCGGGCTTCCCGAATTCCATACCGGCAGCGGCTTCAAGGATGCATCGGCGATGCTGACCGCCAATTACCGCCTGACAAGCCGTATCAGTCTGGGCGCTTCGGGCGGGGTGACTACCCTGCTCGGGAAGATGAAGGACAGCCCGCTCGTCTATCATAAGACGCAGCCCGTCGGCTTCCTGTCCTTATCCTATCGATTCGGCTCGTAAGCCAATTCGGATTCTGCCCGGCGATCTTGCGGCCATCAGCGTCAGAGGCTTCGGCCTATGCGTTATCGCCGGCAGAAGGCGAAACTCGGAATATCAGCCGATGAAAAACAGGCTGAGAGCCAGCGTTTGCGTGCCAAGAAAGGCGGCAAACATCAGAAGTCCTTCGAAGCGATCCATTACACATTTCCTTTCAATCTGACGTGCGTCGCAATGGCGCGATGCAGCATACTAACGTGGCTTATACTAAGCTACGTTAGTATTGTCAAGTCGAAGCGGCAGCCGGCTTGGCGCGCAGATTTCTGCCATATATGGGTCTGCAAGGTGCGCTCCGAGCGGCTGCTCGAAAGCGCGATAGCGAATCGATGAAATGAATTGGGCGTTATCGCATCGCGGCGATGTCGGCCGCCATGGACGCCATCGGCGTTGCAACGGCGTTCTCAATGCCCTGCTGTTCCGCGCAGCGGCGCACGGCTTCGCCGATCAGCAACACCGCTGGCTCGTCGCCCGAGACGACCGGCACCAGTTGCGCCATGCGATCGAGCCGGGTGAAGAGATAGCGCTCTCCGGGCAGGCTCACGTTCACCGCGATCAACGCCGGCATGTCGGGGGCCATGCCATGATCGATCAGCGCGCGGGCGATCTGCGGCGCGGCTTCACGGCCCATATAGATGGCGAGCGTCGACTGCTGATCGGCAAGCGCGTTCCAGTCGAGGTCGAGCGGTTCGTCGCCGCGCACATGCGCTGTCAGGAAACGCACGCTGCGCGCCTGTCCGCGCAGGGTGAGCGACACGCCGGCGCCGGCAACCGCCGCACTGGCGGCGGTCACGCCGGGGCAGATCCGGACCGGAATGCCATGCGCGGCGAGATGCGCAATCTCCTCGGTCGACCGGCCGAACATCGAGGGATCGCCGCCCTTGAGCCGAACCACCTTGCGCCCGGCCTGTGCGGCTTCGAGCAGAAGATCGTTGATCGTGCGCTGATCCTTCGAATGGCGCCCCGATCTTTTGCCGACATTGACCTGTTCGACATGCGCCGGGATCAGCTCGCGCACGCCGGGGCCGACGAGCGCGTCGTAAAAGACGATGTCGGCGGTCGCGATCAAGCGTTCGGCCTTGCGGGTCAGCAGATCGGGATCGCCGGGGCCCGCGCCCACCAGCCAGACGGTGCCGGCCTCGATCAGGTCATTCTGCGGCATCGAGCAATTCCTTGTGCGGGATGAGTTTTGCGATGGCGGGGCGGCAGGATCCGCAATTGGTGCCGGCGCGAATGGCAGCGCCCACCTCGGCGACGCTGGTCAGCGCCTGATTGCCAATGGCTTCGACGATCGTGTTGAGCCCGATATCGAAGCAGGCGCAGATGATCGGGCCGCGATCGGGGAGCGCCTGGGCCGGCCGGCCGGCGAGCAACGCCGCCGGGTTCGCGGCTTCGGCCTCGGCGAGTTGTGCGATCAGCCAGTCGCGCGGCGGCAACCGCCCATCGGTGGCGGTGAACAAGGCGGCCTGCACGTGATCGTCGGTAACCACGGCGGCGCGGAAGGTGCCGCGCACCGGATCGGCCATCTCGACCTCATGGCCAGCCGGCATCAGGGTGCGCAGTTCGGCAGGATCGCCGTCGCCGGCCAGTTCGATCAGCCAGCCGCCGGCGACGCGGATCTTCGCCCACCACAGGCAATCGGGGTCCTCGACCGGGGCCCCGCGCGCGATCAGGAAGCCGCGCCATTTCGGGCTGACCTTGTCGATCCGCGCGCTCGTCAGCTTGAAGCCCGGCTGGCCCGAAATCGGATCGACCGCATCGCCGGGCAGCAGGCCGGCGCGCCCTCCCGAAGCGGTGCGGTCGGTCCAGTGGATCGGCACGAACACATCGCCGCGGCGCTGGCCGGGCGTGAACGCGACCCGGAAGATGCTGGTTCCTTGAGGGGTTGTGACCCGGGCCAGATCGCCGTCGACCAGGCCGTGCCAATAGCCATCCTCGGGCTCCATTTCGATCAGCGGCTCGCGGCGATGCTGCGACAATTTGGGGCTGAGCCCGGTCCGCGTCATCGTGTGCCACTGATCACGATAGCGGCCGGTGTTGAGGATCATCGGCGCATCGTCGAGCGGCAATTGCCGGACGGCGATCAGCCGCGCCTTGCCATCGGCATGCGAATAAAGGCCGTCTGCGAACGGCGTGCCGCCCCAGACGAAAGGCGCCATCGCGTCATAGCCGGCATCGTCGATCGTCTGGACTTCGCCCAGATCGAGCTTGCGTGCGCCGTCATTCTCGAATGCGGTCAGCGCTGCATGCTCGCGGAACACCGCTGCCGGACCATCCCAGTCGAACGCTTCTGCAAATCCCATCCTTCTGCCGACTTCGGCCATCGCCCACCAGTCCGCCCGCACGTCACCCGGCAGCGGCAGGAAGCGGCGTTGGCGGGAAATGGTGCGATCGCTGTTGGTGACGGTGCCGTCCTTCTCGCCCCAGGCGGCGCCCGGCAGCCGGACATGCGCGAAGCGCGTCGTATCGGTATCGGCGATCACGTCGGAGACGACGACGAACGGGCAGGTGGCCAGCGCGGCGCGCACAGCGCCGGCATCGGGCATGCTGACAGCGGGATTGGTCGCCATGATCCACAAGGCCTTGATCTTGCCCTCGCCGACCGCGCGGAACAGATCGACCGCCTTCAGTCCCGGCTTCGATGCCATCGCCGGCGCGTTCCAGAAGCGGCCGACCCGATCGACATTGTCGGTTGCGAAATCCATGTGCGCGGCGAGCGTCGATGCGAGGCCGCCGACCTCGCGGCCGCCCATCGCATTGGGCTGGCCGGTTATCGAGAAGGGCGCGGCGCCCGGCTTGCCGATCCGGCCGGTGGCGAGATGAACGTTGATGATCGCATTCGCCTTGTCGGTGCCTTGTACCGACTGGTTCACGCCCTGGCTGAAGAGCGTGACAGTGCGCGGATTTTGCGCAAAAAGCTCGTAGAAGCGATCGAGCGCGACGGGATCGAGATCGCAGATCTCGGCGACGTCGGCCGACAAGTGGCTCCAAAACCCGTCGGGCGTCTGGACATATTCGTCGAGATATTGGCGATCGAGCAATTGCCGGTCGCGCATCCGCGCCAGCAGTCCGTTGAACAAAGCGACATCGGTGCCGGGCCGCAATGGCAGATGCAGGTTGGCGCCCTCTGCGGTCTCGGTGCGGCGCGGATCGATCACCACCAGCTTGGTGCCGCGAGCGGCGCGGGCCGCTTCGATCCGCTGCCAGACCACCGGGTGGCACCAGGCGGTGTTCGATCCGACGAGGATGATCAGATCGGCCGCGTCGATATCGTCATAGCTCGCGGGCACCACATCCTCGCCGAATGCGCGGATATGGGCGGCAACCGCGCTCGACATGCAGAGCCGTGAATTGGTGTCGATATTGCCCGAACCGATGAAGCCTTTCATCAGCTTGTTGGCGGCATAATAATCTTCGGTCAGGATTTGACCGGAGACGTAGAAGGCCACGCTGTCCGGACCATGTTCGGCGATCACGGCACGGAATTCATTGGCGACCAGATCGAGCGCCTCGTCCCAGCTGGCCCGTTCGCGTCCGATCATCGGGTGAAGCAGCCGGCCTTCGAGCCCGACCGTTTCGCCAAGATGCGTGCCCTTCGAACAGAGCTTGCCGCGATTGGCGGGATGTTCCGGATCGCCCGCGATCTGCACCGCGCGATCCGGCCCCGGCGTCGCCAGGATGCCGCAGCCGACGCCGCAATAGGCGCAGGTGGTGCGGGTGCTGGTCATTTCAGGCTGCTACAGCAATTGCTGCTGCCCGCGCGATCAGCACGCGGCCGGCGTCGACACGAACCGGAACGACAGGCGTGCAGCCCTTGTCCTCGCCCTGCGCCTCGCCGGTCGCCAGCGCGATCGTCCAGTTGTGCAGGGGGCAGGCGACGCTGTGGCCATGGACGATGCCCTGACTCAATTGCCCGGCCTTGTGCGGACAGCGGTTGACCAGCGCGAAAACCCTGTTGTCGCCGGTGCGGAAGATCGCGATCTCCTCGCCGCCGGGTACTTGCACGGTCCGCGATCCGCGCACCGGAATTTCGTTGAGGCGGCCAATGTCGAGCCAGTCTGCGGTCACCATGATGCTTACTCCGCTGCGAGGGCGATGGGCTGGAAGATGCCCATCGGGCTGTGCAATTCGCGTTCGGCGCCGGCGGCGCGCTTCTCCCAGGGATCGTCCTGCATGAAGCTCTGCGAGTAGAGGAAGCGCGCGGTCAGCGCCTCGCGGCCGACTTCGTCGTCGACGATCCGCTGGCGGACATAGTCGATACCGACCCGCTCGATCCACGGCGCGGTACGATCGAGATAGCGGGCTTCCTCGCGATAGAGCTGGATGAACGCCGCGCAATGGTCGAGCGCCTGCTGCTCGGTCGCCACCTTGCAGAGCAATTCGGTGCCGCGCAGCTTGATCCCGCCATTGCCTCCGACCAGCAGTTCATAGCCGCTGTCGACGCAGATCACGCCGAAATCCTTGATCGTCGCCTCGGCGCAATTGCGCGGACAGCCCGATACCGCGATCTTGAACTTGTGCGGCATCCAGGAGCCCCAGCTCATCCGTTCGAGCTGGATACCGAGCCCGGTCGAATCCTGCGTCCCGAACCGGCACCATTCGGATCCGACGCAGGTCTTCACCGTGCGCAGCGCCTTCCCATAAGCATGGCCGGAAACCATGCCGGCGGCGTTGAGATCGGCCCATACCGCAGGCAGATCATCCTTCTTGATTCCGAAGATGTCGAGCCGCTGGCCGCCGGTAACCTTGACCATGGGCGCATTATATTTCTCGACCACGTCGGCGATCGCGCGCAGTTCGCGCGGATTGGTGATGCCGCCCCACATGCGCGGGACGACCGAATAGGTGCCGTCCTTCTGGATGTTGGCGTGCATGCGCTCGTTGACGAAGCGGCTCTGCTGGTCATCGCGATATTCGCCGGGCCACGCACAGAGCAGGTAATAGTTGAGGGCAGGGCGGCAGGACGAGCAGCCGTCCGGCGTCGACCAGCTCATTTCCTGCATGACCTCGGGGATTTCCTTGAGGCCGCGCTCGACGATCGCCTTGCGGACCTCGTCATGGCCGAAGCTCGTGCATTTGCACATCGTCTTCGTGGTGCGTTCGCCCGAATAGTCATCGCCCAGCGTGACGGCGAGCAGCGTCTCGACCAACCCGGTGCACGATCCGCATGAAGCCGACGCCTTGCAAATGGCGCGCACCGCATCGAGCGTGCAGGCGCCGCCTTCGATCGATGCCACGACCTTGCCCTTGCTGACGCCGTTGCAGCCGCAAATCTCGGCATCGTCCGAGAGCGCTGCAACGGCCGCCTTAGGGTCCGCTTGCCCACCCCCAAGGGCGTAGGACTGGCCGAAGATCAGCATGTCGCGGAACGAGGAGACATCCTCGCCCTTCTTCATCAGATCGAAATACCAGCCGCCATCGGCGGTATCGCCGTACAGCACCGCGCCGATCAGCCTGTCGTTGGCGACGACCACGCGCTTATAGACCCCGCGCGATGCATCGCGGAGCACGATATCCTCGGCGCCCGCGCCGCCTGCAAAATCGCCGGCCGAGAAGACGTCGATGCCGGAGACCTTGAGCTTGGTCGAGGTGACCGAGCCCTTATAGCCGGTGTGACGCTCGGTGAGCCCGTCAGCGAGTGCGCGGCACATGTCCCACAGAGGGGCGACGAGGCCGTAAACCTGCCCGTCATGCTCGACGCATTCGCCGACCGCGAGCACGTCAGGATCGGAGGTCACCATATGATCGTCGACCTGGATTCCGCGGCCGACCGCAAGCCCGGCCTGTTTGGCCAGCGCGACGGACGGGCGGATGCCGACCGCCATCACGACGATGCTCGCCGGGATCAAGGTACCGTCCTTGAGCCGGACGCCTTCGACCTTGCCGTCCCCGACGATCTCCGCTGTGTCGGCCCCGGTCAGGATCGTCTGGCCGCGTCCTTCGAGTGCATGCTTGAGCAGCCACCCGGCCGCTTCGTCAAGCTGGCGTTCCATCAAGGTCGGCATCAGATGGATTACCGTCACCTTCATGCCGCGCAGGTTGAGCCCGTGCGCAGCCTCGAGTCCGAGCAGGCCGCCGCCGATCACCACCGCATCGCCGCCCTGTTCCGCGGCGGACAGCATCGATCCGACGTCATTCATATCCCGGAAGCTGATGACGCCGGGGAGGGTGTGGCCTGGCACCGGGATGATGAACGGGTTCGATCCTGTTGCGATCAGGAGCTTGTCATAAGCGATGATCCGGCCCGAGCCGAGCCGCACGGTTTTCGCATCGCGGTCGATCGCCTCGGCGGCGTCGGACGTGATCAGATCGATCCGATTGTCGTCATACCAGGCGCGATCGTTGATCACGATCTCGTCGAAGGTCTTCTCGCCGGCGAGCACGGGAGAGAGCATGATGCGATTGTAATTCACATGCGGCTCGGCACCGACGATCGTCACCCGATAGCGACCAGGATCGCGCGCGAGCAATTCTTCGATCGCGCGGCAGCCCGCCATGCCGTTGCCGATGACGACGAGATGCTGCCGGCTGCCTGCCGCCGCTTCGCCTGTCCCGAATTCCTGCGCCCTTATGTCCATCTTCATGCTCCGAAACGGAAAAGGCCGCCATGCGAACACTCGAAAAACGAGTGCTTGCATGGCGGCCTTGCCAATCATCCTTGCCTGTGTCCGGCCTCAGCCGTCCATCGGTTCGATGCGCCTCCGGGCCTCATCCTCGAGGTCGGCGGCTATAAGTCGATCCGGCAACACTGCTGGATCGGATGCCCCCGCAATGCCGCAGATTCGTGTGGGCGACAAGTGCGTTTATTGCATCGCACAAGATTTGCGGCGGCCGTCATATTTCTCGGAGGAAGGATCGGCTGGCTTATCGGTTGAACCGCATCGATGTTCAGGCTATATATCCTGCTATAAGGAGCTGTCCGTGACTAACGCTGCCCAGAAGCGTGCCCTCAAGACCTATCGGGATCGCCTGAGCGAGCGCGGTCTCGCGCGATTCGAGGTGCTCGGGCTCGAGGGCGATCGTGATCTCATCCGCTCGCTCGCAAAATGCCTTGCCGAAGACAGTCCCGAAGCCGCGCGAATCCGTGCCTCCGTCGCGACGAGCATCTCGGGAGAGCCGCCTCGTAAGGGGGGTATCCTTGCGGCTCTCCGGCGATCGCCGCTGGTCGGCGCGGATATCGATGTTGAGCGCCCAATCATTGCAGGACGGATGATTGACCTTTGACGCGCTACTTGCTCGACACCAACATCATCAGCAATGTCACGCGGCCTTCACCTTCGCAAGACCTACTGGATTGGCTCGGCGCCCAGATCGATACCGACCTATACCTATCGTCGCTGACGATAGGCGAGCTCCACCGCGGAATATTGGAATTGCCGGCGGGCCGAAAACGGCGCGATCTGGAGGGCTGGTTTTCAGGCCCAGAAGGACCACCAGCCCTGTTCTCTGGCCGCATCCTGGCCTTCGATGAAAAAGCGGCCCTTGCTTGGGGGCGACTGATGGCAGCAGGCAAGGCAAGTGGCCGGCCGCGCAGTGCGCTCGATATGGTCATTGCGGCGATAGCTGAAGCGAATGGCTGTGTGGTCGTGACTGACAATGTCAGGGACTTTGCGGGAATCGAACTTCTCAATCCGCTTCGAGGAGCATGATTCCTCTACAGGACGTTACTGCAGCTATCTGACCCGGCGTTCATCCCCGATTTCGTAACGAAAAGGAAAGGGGTCTGCCAGTTCTTGGATCTGGCAGACCCGAATATCATCGAAACGCGCCTGAGAGGCATGTGGGGCCGATGCCCCGCGATCAGATCCGCACCCCCTGGATCGCGGCGCCCCAGGTCGTCCGCCACTTGCGCTTGACCGCGGTCAGGCCGCCCAGCGCCACCAGCGCGAGCGCCGCAAAGATCAGGAAGCCGGCCTGATAGGTGCCGGTGAGCTGCTTGGCGAAGCCCAGGCTGGAGGCGAGGTAGAAGCCGCCGATGCCGCCGGCGAAGCCGACGAGGCCGGTCATCACGCCGATCTCGGCGCGGAAACGTTGGGGAACGAGTTGGAAGACAGCGCCATTGCCGGTGCCGAGCGCGAGCATCGCGACCACGAAGAAACCGAGTGCCACGGCCAGCGAGGACGGCCCGGTGCTGACGCCGGCCAGCGCGAGCGCAGCGACGACATAGACGATCGACAGCGTCTTGATCCCGCCGATCCGGTCGGCGAGCGCGCCGCCCATCGGACGGACCAGCGATCCGGCGAACACGCAGCCGGCATTGCAATAGCCGGCAACCACCGTCGTCAGTCCGAATTCGCTGGTGAAATTGATCGAGAGCGACGAAGCGAGCCCGACGAAGCCGCCGAAGGTCACGGCGTAGAACAGCATGAACCACCAGGCATCGGCCATTTTGAGCGGCTCGAGATAGGCGGCGAGCGGTTTGGCCGGCGGCGCGTCGGGCGCGTCCTTGGCCATGATCATGTAGGCCACGAACACGATCGACAGCGGAATGCAGGCGAGGCCCAGCACCGCGTTCCAGCCGAACAATTTGGCGAGGGTCGGCGCGAACAGCGATGCGAAGACTGTGCCTGAATTGCCCATGCCGGCAATTCCCATCGCCTTGCCCTGATGCTCGCCCGAATACCAGCGGCTGGCAAGTGGCAGCGCGATCGCAAAGCTGGCGCCCGCAAAGCCGAGAATCACGCCCAATGCGAGCGTGCCGGCGAAGCTGTTCACCCCGTGCAGCCATGCGAACAGCAGCCCTACGATCACGATCACCTGGCTGATCGCGCCCGAACGCTTCGGCCCGATGCGATCGACGAGCAGCCCGTTGACGACGCGCAGGATCGCGCCCGCCAGAGTTGGCACGGCGACCATCAGGCCCTTTTGCGCCGGGGTGAGGCCAAGCGTCTTGGCGATCTCCGGCGCCAACGGCCCGAGCAACACCCAGACCATGAAGGCCAGATCGAAATAAAGGAAGGCGGCGATGAGCGTTGGCCGATGGCCGGCGCTCCAGAAGCTGCTTTTCATGATGGGCTCCGTGAAAGGGCCATGCTTGACATGGCTGCTATTGGTGGAAAGGGATTGCAAAACAAGGGGTGGATATGACGACCGAGGGCCGGATCGATATTGCGTCCGGCTTCGCGTCGATTGCCGGTCGACGGCAGGACAATCAGGATTTCGGGGCCTTGTGGCTCGGCACTGCTGCCGAACGGGCGCGGATGGGGATCGTCGCCGCGGTGGCGGACGGCGTCGGCGGCGCGAAGGGCGGGCGCGTGGCGGCCGAAACCGTCGTGCGCGGCTTCATCGATGGCTATTATGCGCAACCCGAGACGATCGGCATCGCCGCTGCGGCCGAGCGCGTCCTCGCGAGCCTCAACCATTGGGTGCATCAGATGGGGCGCACCGACACGCGGCTTGCCGGCTGCGCGACGACCTTCACCGCGCTCGTCCTGCGCGGCCGGCAGGCGACGGTTTTGCACATCGGCGATAGCCGTGCCTGGCATTTTCGCGATGGCCAGCTCACCCCGCTGACTGACGATCATGTCCGCACCCATCCCGATCAGCGCCATGTTCTGACCCGCGCCGTGGGGATCGAGCCGACCATGCGGCTCGATCGACGCACGCAGGATCTGGCGATGCACGATCGGCTGCTGCTGGCGAGCGACGGCGTACATGGGGTGCTGTCCGCCAAGGCGATCGCGACGCTTCTCAACGAGCATGGATCGGCACAAGGCGATGCCGAGGCGATCGTTGAGGCGGCGTTCGCGGCCGGATCGCAAGACAATATCACTGCGCTCGTCATCGATGTGATCGCGCTGCCGCCGGTCGATCAGGATGCGGTGGCGGCGCGCGTCCAGCAATTGCCGATCGAGCCGCCGCCCGTGACCGGCGATCTCGTCGACGGCTTCGCGCTCGAGCGGATGATTTCGGACGGCCGCTACACGCGGCTGTTCGTGGCGCGCGATCGGGCGATGGGCGGCGAATGCGTGCTCAAATTTCCCAAGCCCGCTCTGCTGTCCGAACGCGGCGCGCGCCTGTCGTTCACGCGCGAGGCTCTGATCGCCGCGCGGGTCGAGAGCCCCTATGTGGGGGCCGCCATCGCCATTCCGCCCGAGCGGCAGAGCCGGCTCTACGTCGCCATGCCATATTATGAGGGCGAGACGCTCGAAGAGCGCCTGCTGCGCGCGCCGATGTCGATCCGCGCGGGAGTGGATATCGGTGCGCGGCTGGCGCGCGGCATAGCGGCGCTCCATCGGCGCGGCATCATCCACCGCGATATCAAGCCGGATAACGTGCTGCTGACCCATGGCGGCGGGCTCAAGTTGATCGATTTGGGTGTCGCGCGATTGCCGAAGGTGGACGAGTTTGTCGGTGACGAGGCGCCGGGCACGCCGAGCTATATGGCGCCCGAAATGTTCGACGGCGCCGGCGCGAGCGAAGCCAGCGATCAATATGCGCTGGGCGTCTCGCTCTACCGGATGTTCACCGGCAGCTATCCCTTTGGCGAGATCGAGCCGTTCAGCCATCCGCGCTTCGGCCGGCCGGCTCTGCCTTCGCGGCATCGCCCCGATATGCCTGGCTGGCTCGAGGCGCTGATCCTGCGTGCGATTTCGGTCGATCCGCAGGCGCGTTTCGGCGACGTCCAGGAGCTGATCGCCACGCTTGAAAGCGGCGGTTCGCACGCTATCCGACCGCCCCGCAAGCGGCCGTTGATCGAGCGTGATCCGGTACGCTTCTGGCAGGGCGTTGCGGCGTTGCTCGCCATTGCGTTGATCGCGGCGCTTTTCGCGCGCTGAGCCCGAACCTTTCACCACGTCTGCCTCCGCCGAAACGACAAAAGCCGCTGCCCGGCCACCTGCGACGCAGGGACCGAACAGCGGCTTTGCTGTATGTTGCAGTGCCCGGGCCCGTCATCGGGTTCGGCACCGTGAAATCGTGCAGGCAGCGTTGCCTGAATTCGTTGGCCTACTGCCGGAATTCAGGCCCGGCTGCAAGTGCGTTCATTGCACCGCAGCAGGGGCTGCCCGAGAATGGGCGAGCTGCCGCTCCCTTTGTCATCCCCGCGAAAGCGGGGACCCATGGACGGAGGCACCTACCGATTCCAGTATGCCTTCACCGTGGGTTCCCGCTTTCGCGGGAATGACGATTGGGGGTGGGTGCATTTAATAGCTGCATAATTATATCCTGCTGCCTGTGGTTGGCCTGGCAAAGGAGATTAAAGCGCCCACTCGACCGACAACCAGAACTTCTTCGTGTCGGCATCGCCGGCGAAGCTCGCAATGCCCTTGCGCTCATAGTCGGCATATTTTGCGGTGAAGGTATATTTCTTCACCTTGGCGACGATCTGAGCGTCATATTCCTGGCCATAATTGATCTTGCCGACATCGCTGTTGAAGCGATGGTAGATGGCGCTGATGCCGATCGTATCGAACACCCCGATCTTCTTCCAGCCATAGCCGACCGAGCCATAATAATCGACGATGCCCTGCGCCGGGGTCGTCAGGAACTTGTCGGCCCAGCCCTGAAATTTGTGGAGGGTGGCGAACGGCGTCTGAAAGGCGAAGCCGCCGGCGAGCGGAAGACCGGTCGCCTTGGTGGTGACGCTCTTGTCGCTGCCGAGGATTTCGACGCCGGCGCCGAGCTTGAACGCCTTGATGTCGAAGGAGCCGTCAGCCAGAAAATAGTCGGCGGCATAGATCAGCGGATTGGTCTTGTTCGACGTCTGACGCGCATAGCTGACGGCGTAGTTCCACTTGAAGGTCTTGCTGAATGCATAGGTTCCAGCGAAGCGGCCGCCATAGGTTGCGCTGCTGTTGCGGAGCAGGGCGACGACGGGTTCGTCCTCGTCGACACGATAATAGAATGCAGTCGCCAGGCCATATTTGGTCTTGTAAGCGGCATTCGCGAACACATTGTCGCCGCCAATCGACTGCGGCCGGTTGGTGAAGCCATTTTCGCCACCGTTGATGCCCCAGATCGTGCGATCGGACCAGCTATAGGTCACGTCGATCTTGAGATCCTTGATGTAGGTGTTTTCGATCCGCACGGCATCGAAGGTTTGCTCGTTCTGCCGCCAGCCGACCGAGCCAACGAAACGCTGGTCGTCGAGGTTGATGCGCTGGCGGCCGACGGTGACGACCGTCTTGGGCAGGCCTTTATACTGAAGCTGAACGCGGTTGAATTCGATATTGGCCGGATCGGCGACGATCGGATAGCTGGCGGACTTGAGGTTGACGCCGTTGAAATAGTCGGTGGTGATGGCGGCGGTGCCTTCGATTTCGACGATCGCGCTGAATTTGCCCTCGGTTGCTTCCACGCCGACCCGGGCTCGCGCCGTCAGCGCGTCCGCGTTCTTGGGTAGCCCGGTCTGATCGACACTTTCATAGCGTAGCCGCGTATCGATGATCGGCTTGAGGCCATCGGCATTGGCCGCAGCCGGAATCACAACTGCTGAAGACAGCAGGCAGCATGTCAGGAATCGCATGATCTTCCCCCTTATTGAAGTATCGAAGCTGAACTCATCGGATGCTTTGTCGGCATCCTCTCCCAGGTTGGGCCTTTTCTAGCCCTTGCCTTCTATGCTTCTCCCAATTGTGGGCGAGGCCGGGTGACGGACTTCTTCCTCGTCCTTTTCTTCCGAATATTTTCTATGAAGAGCGGGAATGCAGAAAGATCCTCAGCCGCGCATTACGCCGCCCGATCCATTGGATTCGAAAAACGTTGATGCAGGAACTCCAATATGTCGTGGCGGGCATGGTTGTAGGCCGGCGTGTCCGCCATCTCGATCCGGTTGCGCGGGCGCGGCAGATCGATGTGGAGATCCTCGCCGATCGTCGCCGCCGGGCCGTTGGTCATCATCACCACGCGATCGGCGAGCAACACTGCCTCGTCGACATCATGGGTGATCATGATCACGGTGTTCTTGAGCTTGGTCTGGATCGTCATCACCGCGTCCTGAAGGCTGGCGCGGGTGAGCGCGTCGAGCGCGCCGAACGGCTCATCCATCAGCAATACGCGCGGGCTCATCGCGATCGCGCGGGCGATGCCCACCCTTTGCTTCATGCCGCCCGACAATTCGGCGGGGCGTTTGGCGGCGGCGGCGGTCATCTGCACCAGATCGAGATTGTGCATCACCCAGTCGCGGCGCTCGGCGCGGCTCTTGCCGGCCATCGTTTTGTCGACCGCGAGGCGGACATTTTCTTCCACCGTCATCCACGGCAGCAGCGAATGGTCCTGAAAGATCACCGCGCGGTCGGGTCCGGGCTTGTCGATCACGTCGCCTTCGAGGAAGACGACGCCGCGGGTCGGCTTGGTCAGCCCGGCGACGATGTTGAGCAGGGTCGATTTGCCGCAACCCGAGTGGCCGATCAGCGCGACGAATTCGCCCTTTTCGATCGAGAGGTCGACTCCCTTCAGGGCCTGGAATGGCCCTTTCGGGGTAGGAAAGGCGACGCCGATATCTTCGAGAGCGAGATAGCTACGCTGTTTCATGCTGGTAACTCCAACAAGAGAAGAGAGAGGACGGGATCACACTTCGCGAGCGACGCGGCGGCCGATCCAGCCGACGATGCGATCGAGAGCGAAGCCGACGAGCCCGATCCAGATGAGCGCGACGATCGTGTCGGTGAGCAGCGAACTGTTATAGCTGTCCCAGATGAAGAAGCCGATGCCGGTGCCGCCTTGCACCATCTCGGCCGCGACGATCGCCAGCCAGCTCATGCCGATGCCGACGCGAAGCCCTGTGAACATGTACGGTACCGTGGCCGGCAGCATGATCTTGATGAAATATTCGAACGGGTTGAGCGAGAGCACCCGGCCGACATTGCGATAGGTGGGCGGGATATTCTGGACGCCGGCGGCGGTGTTGAGGATCACCGGCCAGATTGCGGTGATGAAGATCAGGAAGATCGCCGAGGGCCCGGCTTGCTGGAAGATCGCCAGGCTGATCGGCAGCCAGGCGAGCGGCGGCACGGTACGCAGGATCTGAAAGATCGGATCGAGCGCGCGGTAGGCGGTCTTGCTCTGCCCGATCAGGATGCCGAGCGCGATGCCGAAGGTCGCGGACAGGCTGAAGCCGAAGGCGACCCGACCGAGGCTGCGCAGCACGTGCCCGGCAATGCCGACGTCGCCGCCATCCTGGATCTTGATGTGCCACCCGTCTATCGTAACGTTCTTAAACGGATGCAGGATGACCTCGCGGCTTTCCGTCCAGACCTTGGAGGGGCTGGGGAAGGTCGCGCCTTCATGTCCGCACGCGATCTGCCAGATGCCGAGCAGGACGACCAGCATGATCAGCGTCGGCAGGACGTTCGCAGCGACGTCGCGCGCCTTTTCCGCAAGCGGATGGGGGAGCTTGATCGGAACCTCCTGAGCCTGAACGGAGGGTGCGTTCGGATAAGGGATGATCTCGGCGCTCTGAGGCGCCGCGACGCTGGGCGGCAAATAGCCGGCCGACGTATGCACGAGGCGAACGGGTGACGACATCGGACTACTCCTCAAAATCTGCGCGAGATCAGACCTTCTTGATCTTCAGGCTGGCGAGATAGGCGGCCGGATTGCCGGGATCGAAAACCTTGCCGTCGAAGAATTTCTCGACGCCGCGGCTTTCCGATTTCGGGATTTGCGCAGCCGGCACCTTGGCGAGCGCGGCGGCCTTGCGCCAGATATCCGAACGATTGACCTTGGCGATCACGGCGGTCTTGTCGAGATTGGCCGGCAATTTGCCCCAGCGCTGATCCTCGGTGAGGAACCACAGATCATGGCTCTTATACGGGAAGGATGCGTTGGAGGCCCAGAACTTCATCTTGAACGGCGCGTTGTTGAACACGCGGCCGTCGCCCATCGTGAAATTGCCCGCGAGGCGATCCTGGATGTCGGTGACCGGGACCTTGAGCCAGTCGCGCCCACCGATGATCTCGGCCAGCTTGGCGGTGTTCGCGGGATTGTCGCACCAGCGCTGCGCTTCGATGATCGCCGCCGTCAGCGCGATTGCCGCGTTGGGATGGGCGGCAACCCAGTCGCTGCGCATCGCGAACGCCTTTTCGGGATGGTCCATCCAGAGCTGGCCGGTCGACACCGCGGTATAACCGAGGCCCTGCGCAACCAGCTGGTCGGGCCATGGCTCGCCGACGCAGAACGCCTCCATCGTCTTCGCCTTCATGTTGGCGACCATCTGGGGCGGTGGGATGGTGATCAGTTCGACATCGAGGTCGGGATTGATGCCCTGCGCCGCCAGCCAATAACGGATCCACAAATCATGGGTGCCGCCCGGGAAGGTCATCGCCATCGTGATCTTGCGGCCGGCCGCCTTGCGCTGCGCGATCAGCGGCTTCATCCGCGCCGAATTGATATCGGCCTTGGCGCCGAGATAGGCCTTTTCGACCGAGATGCCCTGCCCATTGACGTTGAGGCGCGCAAGAATGCTCATCGGCGTCGCCTTGCCGATCGTGCCGAGCGTCAGCATGTAGGGCATCGGCGACAGGATATGCGCGCCGTCGATGCCGCCGCCGGCGCTGCCGAGCACGATATTGTCACGCGTCGCGCCCCAGCTCGCCTGCTTGGCCACCACCACATCGGGCATGCCATATTTGGCGAACAGCCCGAGTTCCTTGGCGATGATCAGCGGCGAAGCATCGGTGAGTGCGATGAAGCCGAGCTTTGCGCCCGTCACTTCCGGCTTGCCCACCGGTGCCGCATGCACGGCCGTCGCCATCGTTGTGCCCAGCACGGCAGCCGCTCCCGCGGCTCCGCCGATCTTCAGTAGTTCGCGCCGATCCAGGCCCTTGCTCTTGTCGTTCGCCATTGCTGCCCCCGAGCTGTAAAAACGAAAAAAACGCCGCTCACGACCACCGCGAGTGCGGGGGTGTGCAGCGACGTTGCTGTGTTCCGGATGGACCGGCCCCATCGTTGGGGCGATCCAATGCTGTGCCGCGGCATCATTGCGCGACCCGGTTAGGCTGCGCGAATCGCGATCCTTTCGCAAGTGCAAAATTCGAAATCATACACGTTGTGACATTTATGCGTCATGTGGCGAAGGCCGATCGGGCGCCGGGTGAAAGTAAGCGATTGCGACGGCGTGGTTTTGGCCCGGTCCCGGCCGCGGTGACGGCGGACCGGCGACAAAGGCAGGTGCGGAGAGAAACCCCCTGCCCATGTGTACTTCGCACGATGTGTGGTCGCTTCCGATATGGCATCGTTCGCCTGCGGTTGACAGAATCGCATGACGCACGAGCAGAATGCCTATCGTGCGTTGGCGCTGCTGGGGCGCCGAATAAAGTCGTGCCTTCAAAAAAAAGCATATTGGCGCGAGTGGAAGTGGATAGGAGAGGAAATCGAGATGTCATCTGGTTCTGACGGCGCATTGTCCGAGGTTCATCGCACTGCTTTCATGGCAGCGGCGATGCGGGCCGGGCACTTTCTGGAAGGGGCGGAGCCCAAGATCTTCCGGGATCAATTCGCACCGCAGTTGCTTGAGATGAGCGACGACGAAATCCGCGAATTTACGGCGAAGGTTCCGCTTGAAATGGCCGCCTCATGCGTATTGCGCAGCCGTTTCACGGAGGATCGTCTGGCCGCTGCCCGCGGTCGGCTCAATCAATATGTCGTATTGGGCGCCGGGCTTGATTCCTATGCGCTGCGAATGGGCGACGCTCTGGAATCGATGATCGTTTTCGAAGTCGACGACCCGCCCTTCCAGGCGTGGAAGAAGAAGCGGATCGAGCAGCTGGGCCTGAAAACGCCCGGGCAGGTGCGCTATGTGCCGTGCGATTTCGAACGGATGTCGATCGATCAGGCGCTGGCCGCGCAGGGCTTCGCCGCCGACGAACCATGCTTCATCTCCTGGCTGGGCGTGACCCAATATCTGACGCGCGAAGCGATCCGTACCACCTTGCGCTGGGCAGGCGAACGCCCGGCGGGATCGGAGATCGTCGTGACGATCGTGGAACCCGGCGCCCAGGAACAACGGCGTGCCAGGGCCAGCGATCCCGTCCATTTTGTCTCCTTCATCTCATTGGAGGAGATGAGCGATATGTTGCGCGAGGCGGGCTTCAGCCGGATCGAACCCCTCACGCAGGTGGCCGCGCGGGAAGCCTATCTCAAGGGCCGGACGGATGGGCTGATCATACCCGAGTTCCAGCTCTCGATCGCCGCGATCGTCTGATACGAACGTCCTCCGCCCCGCGCACATGCCACCACATCCGGTGGCATGTGCGCGGGGCCGGAGCAATTGGCCGGCACCGGTCCAAAGGAAATGCTAATGGAATTCGTCCTGTTTTTGCCGCAATTTCGGACGTCGTTCGACAAGCTGGTCGCGACGGCACAAGCCGCCGAGCAAGCAGGTTTCGTCGGCATCACGGGTATGGACCATATCGAAGCGCCCGGCGCCATCGGCCAGCCCACCTTTGAAGCCACCACCGTCAACACCTGGATCGCGGCGCATACGACGCGGCTCAAGGTTGGTTCGCTGGTGACCTGTGATCCATTTCGTCACCCCGCCTTGCTGGCGCATCATGCCGTATCGCTCGATCACGCGTCCAATGGCCGGTTCGAACTAGGCATCGGCTGGGGTTCATGGACGCCGGATTTCGAAAAGTTCGGCGTCGGACCGGAGGCGCCGCGTGACCGCGTCGAGCGCCTGCGCGAGACGCTTGAGGTTTTGAAGGCGCTCTGGTCCGGAGAGAGTGTCGATTATGAAGGCCGCTTTCACACGTTGCGCGGCGCGGTGCTGGCACCGAAGCCGCTGAATCGAATTCCGATTCTGATCGGCGGCTCGGGCCCGAAGACGTTGGCGCTTGTTCGTGAGCATGCCGATTGGTGGAATCTCGATACCCGCTACAAGGACAAGTTCGAGGGCCAGGCATTTGAGGATTTGCGCGCGCAGATCGGGACGGCCCGGATCTCTGTCCAGCAGAAACTGGGCTATGTCGGTGTCGGTGCCGTGCGTCAGGAAGTGGCAGACAAAGCCGCGAAGCGATTGGGGCGTTCGGGAACGAAGATAGGAACCGCCTCCGAACTCCGCGATTATTTTGATGGCCTGGCGGCGCGGGGTGTCGAACGCGTTTATGCATGGTTCTCTGATCTGGCATCGCCGGCGACCTTGAAAGAGTTCGGCGACGAGATCATTGGCCCGATGAGCGCAAAGTGACGTTTCGAATGGATGCCGGGCCAGCAGATTCCCGGCAGTGGCGGTGGCTCGTGCGACCGTGAAGGAGCCAAAACATTCGAAGGTTACGGAGGGGAATATGGACTATACCACGATCCGCTATGAAGTTGATCAGGCGATCGCCACGATCACCTTCAACCGACCCGAAAAAATGAACACACTCGATACGTTGATGAAGAACGAGCTGTTCGACGCATTTGACCGGGTCGACACCGATGATGCGGTGCGCGTTGTCGTCGTGACCGGTGCTGGAAAGGCATTTTGTGCCGGTGCCGATATATCCGGAGGCCCTGACGGATTTTTCGATCCCGAAGGTGGATCGATCCGCAAGCCCGATGGTAGCCTTGATTATGCATCGCCGGCTGCCCGCGATACCGGGGGCGAACTGGGTCTTCGCATTTTTGCGCTGAAAAAGCCCATCATCGGTGCAATCAACGGCGCGGCAGTCGGGGTTGGCGTGACGATGACGCTGCCGATGGACATCCGTCTTGCAAGCGAGAATGCGCGGTTCGGATTTGTCTTCACGCGGCGCGGAATCGTACCGGAATGCGCCTCGACATGGTTTCTGCCTCGCGTCGTGGGGATATCGAAGGCGTTGCAGTGGTGTTATTCCGGCGAGGTCTTCCCCGCAGCCGAGGCGCTGGCTGGCGGCCTTGTGTCACAGGTGGTCCCCGCGGAGGAGCTTCTTCCGGCCGCCTACGCCATCGCGCGCGGGATCGCCGACAACACCGCCCCGGTCTCGATCGCGCTGACACGGCAGATGATGTGGCGCGGCCTGGGGCTCGATGATCCGATGGAGGCGCACAAGATCGAAAGTCGCAGTGTGCTTTCGCGTACGTTGAGCGCGGATGCCAAGGAAGGTGTCGCTTCCTTCCTCGAAAAGCGTCCGGCCGTGTTTCCCCTCAAAGTTTCCGAGGACATGCCCGACTTCTTTCCATGGTGGACCGAGCGGCCATATGGCTGACATACAGCTGAAATATAACAATCCTTTTTAAGCGCAGGCATCCCCTTCATCGTCATCCCCGCGAACGGGGGGACCCATGGACAGCGGCACTTACCGGTTCAAGTGTGCCGTAACCGTGGGTTCCCGCTTTCGCGGGAATGACGATTCGTGGGAGGGCATCATATGCCATTCGAAGGCCTCCCTAATTCCTGAATTTAGCGGATGGGGGTAATCGCCCCTAGGTCGATCGAACCATCACGTGACGGAACGAACCTCGAGGGTCCGGGGTTGTTTCCGTGGTTCCTCGCCTCGCCATGCGCAAAGGCTGAATGGGCGAGGCTGACAGGAGATGGATCATGAATGAGGCAACATCCGGCGCGGCGCTCGACCGGACTGAACATGCGCTGATCCTTGGCAGCCGCGTCAACAACACACCCGTTTTCAACAAGGCGGGCGAGCGGATCGGCCATGTCGACGATCTCTCGATCGAGAAGGCCAGCGGCAAGGTGATCTATGCGATCATGTCATTCGGTGGATTTCTCGGCATCGGCGAGAAATTCCATCCGCTTCCCTGGCCGATGCTCGATTACGATCCCGAGCGTGGAGGTTATGTCGTGCCGCTCGACAAGGCCACGCTGGCGGACGCCCCTTATTATGATCGCTACGAACTGGCCGATCTCGGTGGTTCCAGCCACTTGAGTTACGGCGAGCGGATCTTCACCTATTACGGCGCCTATGGCGCGGTGCCTTATTGGTGACGCCGCAACCCTGACGCCACCTGGATAACGTCAGGGCTGCGAAGCCCGGCGGTTCAGAGCCGCTCGATAATGGTGACGTTGGAAATGCCGCCGCCCTCGCACATCGTCTGCAGGCCGTAACGCTTGCCCTTCTTATGCAGCGCGTGGATCAGGGTGGCCATCAGCTTGGTGCCCGATGCGCCGAGCGGATGGCCAAGCGCGATCGCGCCGCCATGGACGTTTAGCCGGTCGGGATCGGCGCCGAGCGTCTTGAGCCAGGCGAGCGGGATCGAGGCGAAGGCTTCGTTGACCTCGAACAGGTCGATATCGTCGATCGTCATGCCGGCGCGCGCGAGCGCACGGCGGGTCGCCGGGATCGGCTCTTCGAGCATGATCACCGGATCGCCGGCGGTGACCGTGAGGTTGACGATGCGCGCGAGCGGGGTGAGCCCGTGCGTCTTCACCGCCGCCGCCGACGCGACGAGCACGCCGCTGGCGCCATCGCAAATCTGGCTGGCGGTTGCGGCGGTCAGCGAACCGCCCTCGGCGAGCAATTTGACCGACCCGATCGATTCGAGCGTGGAGTCGGGGCGCACGCCCTCGTCGCGATCATGGATGATCTGCTCGCCGGTCGCGGTCGTGACCGTCAGCGGGACCATTTCTTTGGCGAATGCGCCCGCCGCGATCGCGGCCGCCGCCTTTTGATGGCTACCGAGCGCGAAGCGGTCCATCATCGCGCGATCGATGCCATGCTTGTCGGCCACTGCCTGCGCACCCACGAACTGGTTGAATTCGGTTACGCCATAGCGCTGCTGGATGCTCTTCGAGACCGGCCCTTCGCCCATGCCGGCCTGCGCGGCCAGGGTCAGCGGCGATCCCATCCAGACCCGCGACATGCTCTCGGCGCCACCGGCGATCACCAGATCCTGCGTGCCCGACATCACCGCCTGCGCCGCGAAATGCAGAGCCTGTTGTGATGAGCCGCACTGGCGATCGATCGTCACCGCCGGCACGCTGTCAGGCAGGCTCGATGCGAGCACGATGTTGCGGCCGAAGGCGAAACCCTGCTCGCCCACCTGGCTGACGCAGCCGATGATGACATCGTCAATTGCCGCCGGATCGATGCCGGTCTCGGCCACCAGCGCGTCGAGCACGGCGGCGCCGAGATCGACCGGGTGCCAGCCGGCGAGCCGGCCGTTGCGACGGCCGCCGGCGGTGCGGCGGGCGGAGACGATATAGGCTTCGGGCATCGATCAATTCCTCTTGGGTGACGTCATGGGCAGGCGATCATGATCGGTTTCATCGATAGGATCGCGGCAAATCTGTGCGATCAGCCGGGGTTGACCGGACCCGTCCCCGGCCGCTTCAACGACTCCAATATCGCCTCGGCGCATTCGGCGGGTTTGCTGAGGAAGGGCGAATGCGAGCTATCGAGCGAGAGCGGTTTGACACCGAGCCGCTCGCTCATGCGCATCTGGCGACCTTCGCTGGCGGCACTCACCCGATCGTTGCTGCAGAGGATCAGGCTGCGCGGGGGGGCGGATGTCCAGAAGCGCGGCACGGATACCGGCTCGATCAATGGCGCGACGGGTTGCGGGGTAAGGTGGCGTAACGCCCAGTCCGTGATCTCGGGCGAGCAATCATGATAGAAAGCGGCGACGGCTTCGTCGCGCGGCATCAGTTGCATCTTCCGCCCGCCATCGATCAGCCCGGCGGGCGAAGGACGTTGCGAAGGATTGCCGCCTCCGACTGGAAAGGTGGGTTGGCCCTCGACCGGCAGGCTGGACGCCAGATAGACGATATGGCCAACTTTATCGATCGCGGCATCGGCTGCCACGGTAGCGGTAAGCCCTCCCATGGAATGGGCGACGATGATGTCGCCCTGCTCGATGACGTCGACGACAGCATCGCGATAGCCGGCCAGGGTGGCGTCTTCAGCGGCGCGTTGTCCATGACCCGGGCAATCGATGGCAAGCGCGGCATGGCCGCGCCGGGTGAATTCGGGGATGAGCTTTTCCCAGCACCACGCACCGTGGAATCCGCCATGGACGAATATGAATCGCATCCACTCCTCCCTATGCGCCGCTCCGGCCAGTGCCTGGCTAGTCCCTCTCAATCGCGCTCAGCAATGCGGTGATCGCGGCGCCACCTTCGCAGATGCTGCGTACCGCAGGTGTCCCGGTGCGCCAAGGACCGCTCGGTCCTGCCTGTAAGGGGGGTATCGAATAAGGCTGGGTGAACCTGTCTGTCGGGGCAGATCAGCGCTTTCTGACGAACTCCGCACGCAGCACCAGCCCCTTTATGCCTTCGTACCGGCAATCGATCTCTTGCGCGTCGCCCGTCAGCCGGATCGACTTGATCACCGTGCCGCGCCGTATCGTTTGGTTCGCGCCCTTCACCGCGAGATCCTTGATCAGGGTGACGCTATCGCCGTCGGCAAGCAGGTTGCCGATCGCATCGCGCACTTCCACCGTGTCGGGCTGCAAGGATGTCGCCTTCTTCGTGGCGGCGTCGGCCGCGCTGATCCATTCGCCGCTTTCCTCGTCATAGACATATTCGTCGTCGGCTTCGGTCACTGGTCTGTCTCCATCGGCGATATCTGGCCCTGGTTGCGCATATGCGCGGATTCGGCGTCCGCGCCGGCCATCGCGGATGCGATCCCTATGGCATCGGGGAAGCTCGCGCTATGGGCGACCCTTCTGCTGTCGGGCCCGAGCCGTGTGCGGTTCAGCATATCGAGGAGCTGCGGCCCGGCGCCGGACAGGATCATTTGCGTGCCCGCGGCGTGCGCCTGTTCGACCAGATGGTCGATGGCGCTCACGCCGCTCGAATCGAGCAGGGGCACCAGTTCGAGCCGCAATATGATGACGCGGGGTGTGGAGCCGATGCGCCGCAGCGTATCGAGCAATTCGTTGGCGACGCCGAAAAAGAACGGACCGTTGATCCGGAACACTTCGACGCCGGGCGGCAGCAATTCGCGTTGATGGACGTCGTCGCCCTCGTCGCCGCCCGCGTCGACCTGAACTGTCCCGCTCATCCGCATCATGAACAGCAGCGACGCCAACGTCACGCCGACGCCGATCGCCACGGTGAGATCGACCAGCACGGTCAGCCCGAAGGTCAGCAGCAGGACGGCGCGATCACCATTCGGCATTCGCATGAGACCGATGAACCGCTCATATTCGCTCATCCCGAACGCGACCATGAACAGGATCGCCGCCAGCGCCGCCATGGGGACGAAGGCCATCAGCTTCGTCCCGAACAGGATGAAGAGCAGCAGGAAGGCTGCGTGGAGGATTCCTGCAACCGGCGTCAGCGCGCCGGCCTTGATGTTGGTAGCCGTCCGCGCGATCGCGCCTGTCGCTGGCAGTCCGCCGAACAGCGCCGAGGCAATGTTCGCCACGCCCTGACCGACCAGTTCCTGGTTCGACCGGTGGCGCGAGCCGATCATGCCGTCCGCCACGACCGCAGACAGAAGCGCCTCGATCCCCGCGAGGAACGCGATGGTGAAGGCGGATGGCAGCACCGCCTGAATCTTCGCCAGCGAGAGGGCCGGCAAAGCGGGCGCCGGCAAGCCCGAGGGCATGTCGGGAAAGCGCATGCCGATCGTCGCCGCCGGTATGTGCAGCACCGCGACGACTACCGACGCCACGACCACGGCGATCAGGAAGCCGGGTAGCCGGGGCGCCCATTTGCGCAAGGCAATGATCAGCCCGAGCGATCCGGCGCCGATCGCGAGGGTCGCGGGCTGGACCGTGCCGATCGCGTCGAAATAAGCCTGCCATTTCGGCAGGAAGTCAGCGGGCACATGCGCGATCGCGAGCCCCAGGAAATCCTTGACCTGGCTGGACGCGATAATGATCGCGATCCCGGCGGTGAAGCCGGTGACGACCGGATAGGGAATGAATTTCACCAGCCCGCCAAGCTTGGCATAGCCCGCGATGACGAGGATCAGCCCCGCGATCAGCGTCGCCAGCAGCAGCCCGTCATAACCGTGCTGGGCGATGACATTGAACACGACGACGACAAAGGCGCCGGTCGGTCCGCCGACCTGCACCCGCGAACCGCCGAGCGCCGAGATCAGAAATCCCGCGATGACGGCGGTGATCAGCCCCTTGTCGGGCGACGCCCCGCTGGCAATGCCCAGCGCCATCGCCAGCGGCAAGGCGACGATCGCGACCGTGAGGCCGGCCACCGCATCCTTGCGCAGCCGCGAAAGCGAATAGCCTTCGCGAAACACGGTGACCAGCTTCGGCGTGAAGGCGGCCCAGGGCGAGTCAGTGGCCATTGCCGTCCTCCCCGCTGCTCTCGGCCTGATCGAACAACATCGACATCACACGCTTCGGGGAGCGCCCGGCGAGGCTTTCCTTGAGCCGAACGCCGCGTCCGGCGCCGCTGCTTGGGGCATTTTCGCCGATCAGTTCGACGCCGGCATCTTCAAGGGCGCGGATGACCTTGACCAGCGTTTCCACGACGCCGCGGACCTGCCCGTCAGAGGCCTCCATACGCTGGATCGTCGGCAGCGAAACCGTCGCCAAGGCAGCGAGCTGGCGCTGGTCGATCCCGAGAAGCGCGCGCGCTGCGCGCATTTGTTGCGACGTGATCATGGTGCCTCATGATGTTTTATACATCAATATACATATATATAATAGGTAAAAGATATTATGTACACCTATAATGATGCGGCGATGAGGGCCAGGATGAAGCCAGCCGATGATGCCTTTCGTGGATATCGACATTTCAATTTCCGCGGGGCTACGCGAGCGGCTAGAAGCGATCGACAGATCGGGAAGAGGGTGTCGTCGATGGGTGAAACAGCTTCTGGCTTCGACGGAAACGGGTCGGGCCTGTGAGCGCGCCGATATTGCCGACTTCGCTCAACGCGGAGAGCGCCGAGGCCAAAGCGCGGCTGTGCCATAATCGCGGGCTTGCCGACGAACTGCGTGCCCGGGTGGCCGAAGCGGCGCTGGGCGGCAATACGGCCTCCCGCAAGCGCCACGCGAGCCGTGGCAAGCTGCTCCCACGCGAACGGGTCGAACGGTTGCTCGATCCGGGCTCGCCACTGCTCGAGTTCGGGCAACTCGCCGCCTGCGACATGTATGAGGGCGAAATCCCCGGCGCCGGCATCATCACTGCGATCGGCCGCGTATCCGGTCGCCAGTGCATGATCGTTGCCAACGATGCGACGGTGAAGGGCGGCACCTATTATCCGATGACGGTGAAGAAGCACCTGCGCGCGCAGGAGATCGCGGCGGAAAATCATCTTCCCTGCATCTATCTTGTCGATAGCGGCGGCGCCAACCTACCGCACCAGTCCGAAGTGTTCCCGGATCGCGATCATTTCGGCCGGATCTTCTTCAACCAGGCGAATATGAGCGCCAGGGGCATCCCGCAGATCGCCTGCGTGATGGGAAGCTGCACCGCGGGGGGCGCTTACGTTCCCGCGATGAGCGACGAGACCGTGATCGTGAAGAATCAGGGCACGATCTTCCTCGCCGGTCCGCCGCTCGTTCAGGCGGCCACCGGCGAGGTGATCAGCGCCGAGGATCTGGGTGGTGGCGAGTTGCATGCGCGCAGGTCGGGCGTCGCCGATCATCTTGCCGAAAATGACGAGCATGCGCTGACCATCGTGCGCGACATCGTCAGCCATCTGGGGCCCGTCCATCCGCACGGCCTGCCGCTACGCGAACCGCGTGCGCCGCTTTATCCGGCCGAGGACATCTACGCGATCATCCCCGATGATGTGCGCGCGCCTTATGACGTCCACGAGGTGATCGCGCGGATCGTCGACGCCAGTGAGTTTCACGAGTTCAAGGCGAACTACGGCGCCACTTTGGTCTGCGGTTTCGCGCATATCGGGGGCATGCCGGTCGCGATCCTGGCGAACAACGGCGTGCTGTTTTCCGAAAGCGCGCAGAAGGGCGCGCATTTCATCGAATTGGCCTGCCACCGGCGGATTCCCTTGCTGTTCCTCCAGAATATCTCGGGCTTCATGGTGGGCGGCAAATATGAGGCCGAGGGTATCGCCAAGCATGGCGCCAAGTTGGTGACGGCCGTGGCAACGGCTTCGGTGCCCAAAATCACCGTGCTGATCGGCGGGAGCTTCGGCGCCGGAAATTACGGGATGTGCGGCAGGGCCTATAGCCCGCGCTTCCTGTTCACGTGGCCGAACAGCAGGATCTCGGTGATGGGCGGCGAACAGGCGGCAAGCGTCCTCGCGACCGTCCACCGTGACGCCGCCAAATGGACGCCAGAGGAAGCCGAGGCCTTCAAGGCGCCGATCCGTCAGAAATATGAGGATGAGGGCAATCCCTATCACGCGACGGCGCGGCTGTGGGACGATGGCGTGATCGATCCCGCGCAGACGCGCGACGTGCTCGTGCTCGCGCTGACGGCGACGCTCGAAGCACCGATCCCGGAACGGCCGGCCTTCGGCATTTTCAGGATGTAATGACGATGGCGTACTACTCTTCTTCATTCCTCCCCGGAACGGGGAGGGGGACCATCCGCAGGATGGTGGTGGGGCAGGCGGGCGGTTTCCGCAGCCGCTGCCCTGGCAGGCTCGCATCATGATCGGCTCCCTCCTCATCGCCAATCGTGGCGAAATCGCGTGCCGGATCATCCGCACTGCGCGCCAGATGGGCATACGCACCGTTGCGGTTTACTCGGATGCCGACGCCTCGGCATTGCATGTTCGCGAGGCTGATGAGGCTGTCCATATCGGCCCATCCCCAGCGCGTGAAAGCTATCTGGTCGGTGAGAAGATCCTTGCTGCGGCCGGGGCGATCGGCGCCGAGGCTATCCATCCAGGTTATGGCTTCCTCTCGGAAAACGCCGGGTTCGCGGAAGCCGTACTCGCGGCGGGGCTCGTCTGGGTCGGGCCGATGCCGCATGCGATCCGTGCGATGGGCCTCAAGGACGCGGCCAAGAAACTGATGGCCGAGGCCGGCGTGCCGATTACGCCCGGCTATATGGGCGAGGATCAGAATCCGGCATTCCTCGCGGAACAGGCCGGCGAGATCGGCTATCCTGTGCTGATCAAGGCGGTTGCCGGCGGCGGCGGCAAGGGCATGCGGCTCGTTGAAAGCCCTGCGGATTTCGTCGATGCGCTAGCCTCGTGCCAGCGTGAGGCCATTGAGTCGTTCGGCAACGCCCATGTGCTGATCGAGAAATATATCCCGCGTCCGCGCCATATCGAGGTGCAGGTGTTCGGCGATAGCCATGGCAACATCGTCCACCTGTTCGAACGCGACTGCTCGCTCCAGCGTCGTCACCAGAAGGTGATCGAGGAGGCGCCGGCGCCAGGCATGGATGCGGACACACGTGCCGCGCTCTGCGCCGCAGCGGTACGCGCGGCCAAGGCGGTCGACTATGTCGGCGCAGGCACGGTCGAGTTCATCGCGGATGCGTCGGAAGGGCTGCGCGCGGACCGCATCTGGTTCATGGAAATGAACACGCGGCTGCAGGTCGAGCATCCGGTGACTGAGGAGATCACCGGCGTCGACCTCGTCGAATGGCAGCTTCGCGTCGCCAGTGGCGAGAAATTGCCGAAGGCGCAGGGCGAGCTTTCGATCGACGGCTGGGCGATGGAAGCGCGGCTCTATGCCGAGGATCCCGCGAGGGGCTTCCTGCCGAGTATCGGCGCGCTCGATGTGCTGCGCTTCGGCGAAGGCGAGGGGCGCCGCGTCGATACCGGCGTCTATCAGGGTGGCGAAGTTTCGCCTTTCTATGACCCGATGATCGCCAAGCTGATTGCGCGTGGCGATGATCGCGATCAGGCGCGCAAGAGGCTGGGGCGGATCCTCGCTGGCACCGCGGTGTGGCCGGTCAAGACCAATGCATCATTCCTCGTGAAGGCGCTCGAGCATCCGGCGTTCGTCGCCGGCGATGTCGATACCGGCCTGATCGGCCGCGACGGTGAGACAATGGGGGCGCCGCCGACACCATCGCCCGAAGCGCTGACGCGTGCGGCCATCGCGCTGGTGCCGCAGGCGGATCAGGCGGGTTTCCGGCTCAACGCGGCACGGGTCCGAAGCGCCCTCTTTCTGCTCGATGGCAACCCGGTCGACGTCATGCTGGAGGGCGAGGGGTGCGATAAGCCCGCCGCATCGGCGCTCGTCACCGACCAGGGGCAGGCCTGGCTGCTGACGCCCTGGCGCAAGGATGGTTCGACCGGCGGGGTGGCATCGTCGGGGGTGATCCTTTCGCCCATGCCGGGCAGGGTGATCGCGGTCGCGGTCGCGGCCGGCGACAGGGTGATGAAGGGCCAGAAGCTGCTGACCCTCGAGGCGATGAAGATGGAACATAGCCTGGCCGCGCCGTTCGACGGCGTGGTGGCCGAACTCAATGCGGCGCCCGGCGCGCAGGTTCAGGTCGAGGCCGTGCTGGCGCGGATCGAGAAGGATATCTGATGGCGGGGCGGCATTTCGACGAGTGGCAGATCGGCGACCGGATCGATCATGAAATCAGGCGCACGGTCACCGAGACTGACAATCTGCTTTTCTCGGTGATGACCCACAATCCGCAGCCGCTGCATATCGATGCCGAGGCGGCCCGGGCATCCGAGTTCGGCCAGATCCTCGTCAACGGCACCTTCACCTTCGCGCTGATGATCGGGCTGACGATCAGCGACACGACTTTGGGCACGCTCGTCGCCAATCTCGGCTATGACAAGCTCGTCATGCCCAAGCCGGTATTCCTCGGCGATACGATGCGGGCGACCAGCGAGATCAGCGAGTTGCGGGAATCGAAATCGCGCCCGAACGCGGGAATCGTCACCTTCACCCACGAACTGATCAACCAGCGGGGCGAAGTCGTGTGCCGCTGCCTGCGTATGGCCCTGCTCAAGCGCAAGGACGGCTGACCGCCGTCAGCGGCGCGCCAGCTTGAGCAATTGCTGCGCGCGGGCGAGATAGGGGCGGTCGAGCATGCCGCCCTTATAGCCGATCGCGCCGACCCCCGGATTGGCGGCAAACAGATCGACGATCTCCTGCGCGGCCGCGAGTTCGTCCGCATTGGGCGCGAAGGCTTCGTTGATCACGTCGACCTGCGCCGGATGGATGGCCAACATACCGCGGTAGCCGGAGCGCCGCACCATCTCCGCACGCTTGCGCAGCCCGTCGAGATCGCGAAAATCGCCCTGGATCGTGTCGATCGGTGCGACGCCCGCGGCTGCGGCACCGAGCAGGCACAGGCTGCGTGCCAGTTCGAAGGTGAAGCTATAGGCCCCGTCGGGCGTGTAATTCTCGCTGGCGCCGATCGAGGCGGCCAGATCCTCGGCCCCCCAGGTCAGCGCGACGACCCGCGGCGCGCCGGCATAGTCGCCGGTCGTGAACATGGCCGCGGCGGTTTCGGTCGCGAGCACGATCACCTTGGTCGCGCCCTGCTCGATGCCGTTGGCGGCTTCGAGCGCCGACAGATAATGGTCGAGCCGTTCGACGTCGGGGCGGCCGCAGGCCTTGGGCAGCATGATGCCGCCTGGACGCCCTGGCATCACCGCCACCAGATCCGCCAGCGTATGGGGGCCATCCAGCGGATTGACGCGGACCCACAGCCGTTCGTGGCCCGATTGTTGGCTCTTCAGGAAATCGAGGACCATCGTCCGCGCCGTCGGCTTTTCGGAATCGGCGACCGCGTCTTCAAGATCGATAAGGACGATGTCGGCCGGACCGGCCGCCGCCTTCTCCATCTTCTTCTCGCTGTCGCCCGGGGCGAACAGCCATGATCGTGCGCTGAAGACTTCTCCGCGAACTGCCATTTTCTGTTCCTCTCGGGGCTTAGGCCGCCATTTTTTCGTTGGGAGGCCTGTTCGTGCGGCCACGGAAGCGTCGCGCCAGGTCAGGCCGCGATATCATAGCCCTGAATTTCGCCGGCCAGATAGAGGTTGCGGGCCTTGGCGCGGCTGAGCTTGCCCGAACTCGTCTTGGGCAGGGTGCGCGGCGGCACCAGTTCGACAACGCAATGCATGCCGGTGATCGCGCGGACCTTCTCGCGAATCTGATCGCGCAGACGCGCGCGTTCCTGCTGATCGGAGGTGCGGCACTGGACGAGCACGGCCGGGGTTTCCTCGCCGCCTGGCGTGGTGATCGCGAAGGCCGCGATATCGCCCGCCTTGAAACCGGGCAATTGTTCGACCGCCCATTCGATATCCTGCGGCCAGTGGTTCTTGCCGTTGATGATGATCATGTCCTTGGCACGACCGACGATGTAGATCGAACCGTTGCTCAGATAGGCCATGTCGCCAGTATCGAGCCAGCCGTCGGACATGCAGGCGGCGGTCGCCTCATCGTCGCGGAAATAGCCCTGCATGATCGACGGGCCTTTCGCCCATAATTTGCCGATCATCTTCTCGGGCAAAGGCACCCCATCCTCGTCGCGGATCTCGACGCTCATGTCGCGCACCGGCTTGCCGCAATTGACGATCGCGCGGAAGCGGCGCGGACGATCCTGCGGATCGCTGCCGCCCGACAATTGCGTCTCTTCTACCAGTTCGACGACAATGCCTTCGCCCGGTGGCATGATCGACACCGCAAGCGTCGCCTCGGCCAGGCCATAGCTGGGCAGGAAGGCGTTTGCCTTGAAGCCGGCCTCGGCAAAGGCATCGACGAAATTCTGCATGACATCGGGGCGGATCATGTCGGCGCCGTTGCCGGCCAGCCGCCAGCGCGACAGATCGAACCGGTCCGACGCCTTGGTCTGGCTCGACATGCGCCGCGCGCAGATATCGTAGCCGAAGGTCGGCGAATAGCTGACGGTGGTGCCCTGATGGCGGCTGATCATATCGAGCCAGGCAAGCGGCCGGCGCGCGAAATCTTCGGTCTTCAGGTAATCGGTCGAAACCTGGTTGGCGACCGGTGACAGGAAACACCCGACCAGTCCCATGTCATGATACCATGGCAGCCACGAGACGCAGCGGTCCTGCGGTTCCAGCATCATCCCCCAGGCATGTGCCGCAAGGTTGTTGAGCAGCGCGCGATGGGTGACGGCCACGCCGTGCGGGAAGCGGGTCGATCCGCTCGAATATTGCAGATAGGCGATATCGTCGGGCGATAGCGTCGGCAGGGTGGCGGGCTTCACGTCACGTGCCGCGAAGCCTTCGTAATCGAGCCCGTTGACCTTGCGTTGCGCGGCTGCGGCGCCGGCCATTTCGGCGAGCTCGATCGGATAGAAGAGCATTTTCGGATCCGAGCTACCCAATTGCACAGCAAGCTGATCGATATAGCTGTCCTTGCCACCGAAGGATGTCGGCAGCGGCAACGGCACCGGCCAGGCACCGGCATAGACGGCGCCGAAGAACATTGCGGCAAAGTCGCGCCCCGTCTCCGCAACCAGCGCGATGCGATCGCCGGGCCGGATGCCATGTTCGATCAGGCGGCAGGCATTTGCGAGCGCGTCGGTGCGCAGCGTGGAAAAGGGGTAAGCTTGTGAAAGCTGGCCGCGGGCATCGTGGAAGTTCAGCCCACGCTCGCCGCTCGCGGCATAATCGAGCGCATCGATCAGCGTCTCGAAATCGGCAAAGCGGCGCGGCAGCGCATCGACCGTCGGCGTCGGCTCCAATGCCATAATATCGCGATTTCCTTTCGCACTTGTCCTGCGGCTAAGCTGATCGAGCACGTTCGCAGGTCCCTTCATTCGGCAATTCGGCCCGCATATCGAACAGACGAGCCTTCACAGCTGACTTCGTAGGGACAAGCCGCGTTCAAAATCCGGCCCGACTGTGGCACAATCATGGCGTATGTCGCCTATCATCACAAAGCCGTCATCGAAACCCTATACGGCAAGCAGCCTCGAACAGGCCGCGCTGCGTTATGCAGCGCGCTACGCCACTACCCGCGCGAAGCTGAACACTTACTTGCAACGCAAGCTCGCGGATCGAGGGTGGGATGGCGAGGAGCCTGCCGATGTCGAGTCGTTGGTGGAACGATTTTCGCAACGCGGCTATGTGAACGATGCTGCTTATGCCGAAAGCAAAGCCGCATCGTTGTTGCGGCGCGGCTATGGCGGGAGGCGGATCGAGGCCAGTTTGCGGGCCGCCGGGATCGATCGAGAGACAGCCGATATGCTGCAGGGCACGCTCGAACAATCGGCGGATGCGGCGGCGTTGGCCTGCGCGCGGCGGCGAAAGCTCGGCCCATTTTCAAAAAAACCGCAAAATTCCGATGAAATTCGCAAATCTCTTGCCGCGATGATGCGGGCCGGGCACGGGCTCGGCGTCTCACTAAGGATATTGAGAGCGGTTGATCAGGGGGGCTATCCTGATGAGGAAAACGTTTCGCCGGACGCCGATTGAGGCCGATAATAAAAGCGGTTTCGCTTCGTTGCGGAACTATGATAAAAAGCAGCAAGAACAGCGGGTGTCGTAACGATGAATGAACAGTTTGTTGCGTCTGTTTCGCTGCGCGATCTGGGCCTTGAGGGTTCGGATGACCGCGCGGGATTCGGCGCGAACGAGCCAGCGGAAACGGTTGTGGGGGCCGTCAAATGGTTCGATGCCACCCGTGGCTTCGGCTTCATCGCTGCTGATGGCGATCGTGGCGATGTGCTGGTTCATTTTTCCGTTCTGCGCGATCATGGTCGCCGCACCTTGCCCGAAGGCGCGCGGATTGCGTGCGAGGTCGTGGCGCGCGATCGGGGATTGCAGGCGCGCCGCATTCTGGCGATCGATCTTTCGACCGCTACCGGCCCTGACCCTGATCTGATCGCCAAGCGCAATGCCGATCGTGTCGATCCCGCGGCGCTGGTAGATCGCGCCGGCGCGCCTGAGAACGTGACGGTAAAGTGGTTCAACCGGTTGAAGGGCTACGGATTTGTCGTGCGCGACAATGATCCGCAGGATATCTTCGTCCATATGGAAACAGTTCGCCGTGCCGGGCTGGCCGATCTCATCCCGGAAACGCGGATGAAGGCCCGGATTGCCGAGGGGCGCAAGGGGCCGCTTGCCGTGGAATTGTTTCAGGATTGATCGTGACCGCATCGAAGGTTCGTACCGCGCTCGTCTGTGCGCTGATCGCGGTTGCCGGGTGTGCGCCGTCGTCGGCCAAACCCGGAACCTCTGTCGTCGCGGCGAAGCTGACGCCGCTGGATATCGTGACCGCGAACAGGAACAAGACAGTCCACTTTCACGTCGAAGTGGCGCGGACCGATGCGGAGCAGGAGCGTGGGCTGATGTTCCGCACCGGCTTGCCCGATCATGGCGGCATGATCTTCCCGATGGCATCGCCGCGCTGGGCGGTGTTCTGGATGAAAAATACGCTGATCCCGCTCGACATGATCTTCATCCGTGCCGATGGCCATATTGCGCGGATCGCCGCCAATACCACGCCGCAGAGCCTGGATCAGGTATCGTCGGGAGAGCCGGTGATCGCGGTATTGGAGATCATCGGGGGCGGTGCCGAGAAGGATGGCCTACAGGCGGGTGATCTTGTCCGGTGGCCCGGCGGACCGGCTTCCTGAAAGACATGATCTGAATCGGTTGCGCCGGCGCACTCGTCCGGGCTAAGCGGGGATATGGCGATACTCGGGAAAATCTTCACCTGGTGGGATGGCGCAACGATCGGCACCCTGCTGTTCAGCCGCCGCAATGGGACGCGCGTGGGCGCGGACGCATTGGGCAACATCTATTATGAGGGCGGGGAGACCACCGACGGCCGCAAGCGCCGCTGGGTAATCTACAGTGGCCCCAACGATGCCAGCCGGGTTCCTGCCGAATGGCATGGCTGGTTGCATCACAGTGTGGATGTTACGCCGGATCATTTGCCGTCGCCACGCGTCTGGCAAAAGCCGGCGGTCCCTAATCTTACAGGCAGCGAGGCTGCCTATCGGCCGTCGGGCGCGCTGGAGCGCGGCGGCATCCGTGCGGCCGCTACTGGCGATTATGAGGCGTGGAGCCCGAACTGAGCTATGAAGACCCTGTTTCGTGAAAATCTGGGCGAAGCCCTGGTCGGTCTGTTCGTCGTTATTTTCGCGATCTGGTTCGTCTGGTTTGCATGGGCGCGGACGGGCGGCGGCGACAGGCCGGGCGCTATTCACGTCACCGCGCTGTTTCCGAACAGCACGGGCGTGAATGTCGGCAGCGACGTACGTGTCGCTGGCATGAAGATCGGTACTGTCACACAACAGGAGCTCGATCCGCAAAGCTTTCAGGTGAAGATCACGCTGGCGCTCGATCCTGCGGTGAAGCTGCCTGCCGACAGCAGCGCCGCGATCACGTCCGAGGGGTTTCTCGGGGCGACATTCATCTCGCTGCTGCCCGGTGGCGATCCGGCGCCGCTCAAGGATGGCGACACAATCGCCGATACGCAGGGCGCGATGGATCTGATGAGCATGGTGGGCCAGTTCATCAACAAATCCGGCAGTTCCTCGACCGATGCCAAGCCAGCGGAAAAGAAAGCACCGTGAAGCGGATCGCGCTGGGCGCGCTCGCGCTCGGCGGGCTCGGATTGGCCGCGTGGCAAGCCTATGCCCTGGGCAGTCAGCCGGTCGAGGCGGTGGTTCCGGATGAGGAAAGCACCGTGGCCCCGGCGCCTGCGGGGCCGTCCGAGTCCGGTGACAATGCGACGGAGGCCCTATCGAAGCCCGCGCCGCCGCCCGAGCGGCCTTTGGTCACGGCCGAAACACCGCTGGCCGAACGTGTGGCGGTGCTCGGCCTGCTCAACAAGCGAAGCGGTGAATCGCGGGACCTGACCTTACGGCCCGGCCAGGCGGTTCGTGTGGGCGATGTCGTGGTGCGGCTGCGCACCTGCGAGACAACCGCGCCGTGGGAGGATCAGAAGCTCACCGGTGCGTTCGTCCAGGTCGATGTACGGAACCGTGACGGCAGCTGGCGTCGGCCATTTTCCGGATGGTTGTACAAGGAATCACCCTCACTCAACGCCGTCGAAGATGCGGTTTATGACGTTTGGCCCAAAAGCTGTGCGATGGTCCATCCCGATATCGGCCCCGATACCGTACGGATTACCGGCTCGATTCCGTCGAGCGCGAAGAAGTCGGCCGGCGACGAAAAGGCCCCCGCCATTTCGCCGGGTACGACCGGCCCCTTGCCGACGCCGAGCGCCGCATCCAGCAATCCGACATAGATGTCGCGACTGACCTCGATCGCGCCCAGCGAGGCCAGGTGATCGGTAATGAACTGGCAGTCGAGCAGCTGGAAGCTGCCGACTTTCAGGCGTGCCACGAGGTGCGCCAAGGCAACCTTGGAGGCGTTGCTCTCGCGGCTGAACATACTCTCGCCGAAAAAAGCGCCGCCAAGCCGCACGCCATAAAGGCCGCCGACCAATTCCCCATTCTGCCACGTTTCGATTGAGTGAGCATGGCCGCGCCGATGTAAATCGGCATAGGCCGTCTCGATCGCCGGGTTGATCCATGTGTCGGGGCGATCCGATGTGCGTTCGGCGCAGTGCGATACGACGTCAGCGAAGGCGGTATCGGCTGTCACTGTGAACCGGTCCGATTTCAGCACTTTGGCCAGCGATCGCGACAGCCGAAAGCTATCGAGCGGAAGGATGCCGCGCTTTTTCGGCTCCACCCAATAGACATCATCGGCACCGCGGCTGTCGGCCATCGGGAAGACGCCGATCGAATAGGCCCGCAGCAGGAGTTCGGGATCGATCATCTTCATCGATATAGCCCCTTCATCCCCTCCTGCCGAAGCGGCAATATGCGGACGATGTGAAGTCTAGCCGATTTCCCTGCGTCCGCAACAGGATCAAGGCTGATCGGCGGCTTGCGCCTTTTGTGCCTCTCGCTCCTGCCGCGCGAGTTCCTGGAATTGGCGGAAACAGCCGGTCTGCCCGCCTGATCCCTGCGGTGAGCAACTGTCGGGGGTGCCAAGGCGGCTCACCATGTCCAGTGTCCGCGCCCGCGCGACCCAGCTTTGCGCGACGGCTTCGGGCTTCTTTTTCCGTAGTTCCTTGGGAATGCGATAGCGTTCGTTTTCCGGCTGGCGCGCGCAGACGACGATCTCGTCATCCTTGCTGTTCGGGCATGGATCGTTGCCATAAACGACAAGGGCGCTGATCCGGGCCGGAGCGGGCTCGTTCAGCTCGGCACCGACCACCGGCTGAGCGAAGAGCAGGGGCAAAGCGATCGGCGCCAAAGCGGCAAGAAAGCGGTTGCGCATGTCGGTCTCCGATCGGTTGCGGAACAGACGCCACAGCGACGCACATGTTCCGTGCGGCTTCGCTTACGCCAACGGGCTTTCGCAGTGCTGAACGGTCAGAATTTGAGGCCACATTTCTTGCCGTCATCCTTATGCTCGTCGCATGCCTTGCGGGCGAGTTCCTTGAAACAGCCGGTGGCGCCGCCCGATCCGCTCGTAGAGCAGCTCTGGATGCCCGTGCGGCCGACATATTCGAGGCTGGATGCCCGATCGCCCCAATTCTCATTGCCGCGATTGGTGGTGTGGCGCAGCTCTTCGGGGATGCGATAGCGCTCGCCTTCGGGCTTGCGCGAGCAGACGACGATCTCCTCGCCATTGCTGGTCGGGCATTTGTCATTGCCATAGATCACCAATACACGATCTGCCGCTGCCGCCGGGGCCACAAGCAAGGGTGTGGCGGATAGCGCCAGTGCAGCAGAAAGCGCCGAGAGGAATGTGCGGTTCGTGATCATCGGCGGCATCCTGCTGAGAAATTGGGGACTTGATCCCGGACCGTTATATGTGGCGCGACAGCCCGATGGCAATGCGGCAGCCGAGACGAATTGCGCCGGAGAGCAACGGATAGACCGGCGCCTGCTCCGCGCCAGCCGCCAGCGCAGTATCGCGATGATCGACTTCTTCACTGCGAAATTCGGCGATTTTTTCGCTGAGTTCAGGGTCGTCGGTGCCGAGCGCGTCGAGCTGTTCGCCATAATGGCGATCGATTTCGGTTTCGATCGCTGCTGTGCATGCCATCGCCGCTTTCGGCCCGATCAACGCGGTCGCTGCCCCTAGCGCGAACCCGGCGACGTTCCACAGCGGCTGCAGCGCTGTCGGCCGCACGCCGCGTTTGGCCAACATCGCATCGAAGATCTGCCGATGTCGGGCCTCCTGATCGGCCATGCGGGCGATCGTGCGGGCATCGGGGCCGCGTCCGCCCATCACCGCGAGTTGGCCCGCATAGATGCGGGTCGCGCCATATTCGCCGGCCTGATCGACCCGCAGCATGTCCGCGCGCTGGCGCTTGTCGGTCGGCATCAGGCGCCCTTTCGCCACAGGTTGATGATCGTCAGGCCTCCGAGGATCGAAAAGAAGGCATTGAAGCCCGCCAGCGAAATGCCGAACAGGGTCCATTGCGGCTGATCGCACTGGATCATCGGGGTTGCCATGATCTGCGCGAGGATATCGGTCTGGCTGCCGCCGGTGACGGTGGCGGCGCAGCGGGTGATGCCCTTCCACCAATGATATTCGACGCCGGCATGGAACACGCCGATCGCGCCGCTCGTCAAGATCGCGGCGATGGCCAGTGCGACACAGATCCGGCCCAATGGCTTTTCGGGCACCAGGAAGGCGAGCAACGCGAGAACGATTGCCGCATAATGTGGCCAGCGCTGCCAGTGGCACATCTCGCATGGAAAGAGATGGCCGATATATTGCGATCCCAGCGCCCCCGCCATCAGCGCGGTCGGCAGGATCAGCGTGGCGAGACGGGCTTTCGCGAACGAAGTCATGGGATGTGTTTACTCTGATCGTATCGGAATGCGCTAGTCGCTTCCTAATTTCCTCCTCGAGCTTGCTCGGGGAGGGGGGACCATCCGCAGGATGGTGGAGGGGGTGGCGCAACGATTGAACACGCGAAGACATCGGGGAGGAGAGTTGGGGATTACCCCACCACCACCTTCGGCGGTCCCCCTCCCCGAGCAAGCTCGGGGAGGAATTAAGGTGAATTACCGTGCCCCGCGCTTGACCGAGGCAAGCGCCGTCCGCAGCGGCGCCTGGGCCATGCGCGAGATCGTCTTGATCGCATAGTTGAGCTGGAAATCCTCGATCCCCTGCTTCTTGAGCGCGTCGGCGGTCAGGATGAAGCGCGGATCGGGTTTACCGTCGTCCTCGAGCACCTTGTCGTCGACCTTCGCCTCGTTGATCAGATGCTTGCGCAAATCGGCTTCGCGCAGGCGCGGGCGATCCTTGTAATCGGGATCGCTGAGCTGCGGCACGGCGATATCCGGCTTGATGCCGCCTTCCTGCACCGAACGGCCGGACGGGGTATAATAACGTGCGGTGGTCAGCTTGAGCGCGGTATCGTCGGACAGTTCGATCACCGTCTGGACCGAACCCTTGCCGAAGCTGCGTTCGCCCATCACCAAAGCCCGCTTATTGTCCTGCAACGCGCCGGCAACGATTTCGGCGGCCGACGCGCTGCCGGCATCGACCAGCACGATGATCGGCAGGCCGCGCGCCAGATCGCCAGACGTCGCATAGCGCCGTTCGATATCGGTCTTCTCGCGGCCGCGTTGCGAGACGATTTCGCCATGATCGAGGAAGATGTCGGACACGTCGATCGCCTGATCGAGCAGGCCACCGGGGTTTGAACGCAGATCAATCACATAGCCAAGCGGTTCGTGGCCGATCGACTTCTGGATGCCCGAGATCGCCGAACGGACCGCATCGCCGGTGCCGCTGTTGACGAAGGTGTTGATGTTGATGATGCCGACCTGATCCTTCACCTCCCATTTGACGGGCTTGAGCTGGATCAGTTCGCGGGTGAGGATGACGTCGAACGGCTTGTCACGGCCGGGCCGGACGATCGTCAGCGAAATCTTGCTTCCGGGCTTGCCGCGCATCTGGTCGACGGCTTCGTCGAGCGTCCCGCCATAGAGCAGATTGCCGTCGAGATGGGTGATATAGTCGCCCGATTTCAGGCCGGCACGCCAGGCTGGCGTGTCCTGTTGCGGGGTCATGATTTTGACGGCGCCATCCTCCATTGTGACGGAGAGGCCCAGGCCGCCATAGGCGCCCTGCGTCTGCGTGCGCATATTCTGCCGGTCGCGCGCATCGAGATATGCGCTGTGTGGATCGAGGCTGGCCAGCATTCCGTCGATCGCGCCCTTGATCAAGGTGCGATCGTCCACCTTGTCGACATAGTCCGATCGCACCCGCTCGAACACGCTCATGAACTGATCGAGTTCCTTGTATGTGCTGACGTCAACGGCGGCGAAGGCGGTGGTGAATGCCGGGATCAGCGCGAACACGCTGACAAGGCCGATCGAACGCAACAAGGTCTTCTTCATCGATTCACGCTCTTTCCCGGAGTACCGCCATGGTACAGCTATTTTCACGTTCTGGAAATATCCCCAAATCCTTGCCGAAATCTATCATCCCGCCGAAGCGATCGGCAGGATGTCGACGGGCTGGCCGGCATGACGCAACTCGACGGTGATGCGTGGCTGGGCGCCATCGGCGGTGCCGATCGGGCTGCCCTGCCAGATGGTCTCGCCAGGTTTGACGGCCAGCGCGCGCATGCCGGTGATCAAGGTGGTCCAGCCGCCGTCATGATCGATGATGACGATCGCGGCATAGCTACGGAACGGGCCGGCGAAGGCGATCCGGCCTTTGGCGGGCGCCACCACCTGCGCCCCGCGGGCGGTCGTCAACGTAATCCCCTTCGCGCGGACGCCGGCGTCGGAGATTTCGCCCATGCCGGCGACGATCTTGCCGATTACCGGAAGGCGATAGGACGGCAGGGCGCCCGAAGTGCCGGCATCGGGCGGACGCGGCGCCGGCATCGCGGCAGCGCCGGGCACCGCCGGGCGCAATATCGGCCCGGGCAGGCTCGCCAGCCGCGCGCGGATATCGGCCTGATCGCCCAGGTCGGCGATCAACTGGGTGATGTCCCTGGCCTTTTCGCTCATCGCGATCACGCGATCCTGCTCGATCATGGCGCTGTCGACATATTGCTGCGACCGGCGGCGCTGATCGGCTTCGAGCTGGGCCAACGCCTTGCGGCGGATTTCGAGCTGCTCGCGATCATGCTGGAGCTCGGCGACGGCGAGATCGGCGCGGCGGCGCAAGGCATTGCCGCGGGCCACCTCGGCGCGAAGACTTGCGGTGCGCTCGCGGATGATCGGCAGTGTGGAGCCCAGCAGTGCCCGCACGTGGATCATGTCGGTCACCGATCCGGGTTGCACGAGCGCAAGCGCCGATGGCCGCTGGGCCATCGTCTGCAACGCTGCGGTCAATTTGATGATCGGCCCTTGCTGATCGGCCAGCCGGGCCCGTTGCTCGGCGCGGAGTCGATCGATCAGTGCGACCTGGCTCTCGGCCGCGGCTATGCGCGCTTCGGCGGACTGGATGGCGGCGGCTGCGGCGACCTGCTCGGCGCGCGAGCGGCCCGCAGCTTCGGTCATTGCCCTGGCCTGGGCCTCCAGTTGGGCCGAGCGGCGTTCGGCCTGGGCTGCGATGCGCCGGGATGCAGAGAGAGCCTGTCGTTGTTCGATAACGGATGGATCGCGGGCCCGTTCGGCAGCGGTGAGCATGATTGGAGAGAGCAAGAGTGTACCCGCTTCAATCAAAGCCGCCATCCCCACGAAGAGTTTAGAGAAACCTAAGCCCCTCCCCTTCAGGGGAGGGGTTGGGGTGGGGCCTCTCCTCCTCGGCGCTGGTCTCGGTGAGACGCGGACGCCCCACCCCAACCCCTCCCCTGAAGGGGAGGGGCTTGCCAACAGAACAGATTCCTGCCCTCGCGGGGGTGACGAATGGGAGGGGGTTTCATGTATCATCCTCACCCCTCCCGATGGTACGGGTGACCGGCCAATATGCTCGTCGCGCGCCACAATTGCTCGGCGAGCATCGCGCGGGCCAGCATGTGGGGCCAGGTCGCCTTGCCGAACGACAGCAATATATCGGCGTCGGCCCGCTGGCTCTCGTCGAAGCCGTCCGCCGCGCCGATCAGGAAACGCGCCTCGCGTCGGCCGTCGTCGCGCCAGCGGCCGAGCTTCTCGGCAAAGGCGAGCGAACCCATCGCTTCGCCTTTCTCGTCGAGCATGATCAGGATCGTACCCGGATCACGCGGTGGCATCCTGCCGCCCTGATCGGGGAGCTCGGTGACACGCGTCGGCCAGCTGATACGCCGCATATAGCGATCGACCAGATCGGCCTCGGGACTACGGCCGATCTTCCCCCGCGCGACGATGTGGAGCAGCAATTGGGTCTGCTGTCGGGCGTCAGACCTCGGCCACCGGAGCCGGGGCGTCGCCGAAATTCCACATGCGTTCAAGATTGTAAAAGCTGCGCACTTCGGGACGGAACAGGTGGACGATCACGTCTCCTGCATCGATCAGCACCCAGTCAGCCGTCGGCAGGCCTTCGATCCGGGCGGCACGGCCCGTTTCGGCCTTGATCCGATCGACCAGCTTGGCAGCCATCGATGCCACCTGGCGCGTCGAACGGCCGCTGGCGATCACCATGTGATCGGCGATCGACGATTTGCCGGCGAGCGGAATGGTGACGGTTTCGACGGCCTGGTCGTCGTCGAGCGATTTCAGAACGAGCTCATGGAGCGCGGCTGAAGGATCTGCATCCAAAGCACGGGGCTTGATGCTACTTTGGGCGGTCAATGTACCTCCTAACGAACCGGCCTGCGCGAAACCGGATCGCGCAGCGCCTTTTGGTTATATGACGAATGCCAGCATGGTGCCTTGGCGCGAAGCCGGGTTGCGGAACCGCGATCGGGATAAAAGCGCAACAGCACGAGCGCTGGCGGACTCCATGTTGTCCAGTCTTTTGCCTTGGTCCCGGGCCGGACGAAGCGCCGCAACCAACCCATCGCCCTCGAAGCGCGGGCATGGCTATCATACCCCGGACGGGCGACAACAGCAATGGTGACCGTGCGGGCGATCTCCCGCCAGTCGCGCCAACGGTGGAATTGCGCCAGATTGTCTGCTCCCATCACCCACAGGAAGCGGCGATTGGGATAGGCCCGTACCAGTTTTTTGAGCGTATCGGCGGTGTAGCGCGTGCCGAGTCGCTGTTCGATCGCGGTCGCGTGAATCGGTGCCCGGCGTGCCATTTTCCGCGCCGAGGCGAGCCGGGCGGACAGCGGGGCCATCCCCTCGACCGGCTTCAGCGGATTGCCCGGCGAGACCAGCCACCACATCTCATCGAGCCCCATCGCGTCGATCACGAACAGGCTGATACGGCGATGGCTGTTATGGGCGGGATTGAAGCTGCCCCCGAGCAAGCCGGTGGGGATCATGACGCTAGATCACCCCTTCCTTGTGCAGGGAGAGGCGGCGCGCTCCGCAAATGTTTCGCCGAAAATATCACGCCTCCGCCGGCAATCCCTGCGGCAGCGGCTCCTGCAATATCCCCTCGCGCTTCGCCACGATCATCGGCACCAGGATCTGGCCCGCGACGTTTACGGCCGTTCGCCCCATGTCGAGGATCGGATCGATTGCAAGCAACAGGCCGGCGCCTTCGAGCGGGAGGCCGAGTGTCGAGAGCGTCAGGGTCAGCATCACCACAGCGCCGGTCAGCCCCGCCGTTGCCGCCGATCCGATCACCGAGACGAAGACGATCAATCCGTAATCAATCAGGTGCAGCGGCAGGCCATAGAATTGCGCGACGAATATCGCCGAGATCGCCGGATAGATCGCCGCGCAGCCGTCCATCTTCGTGGTGGCGGCGAGCGGCACGGCGAAGGCGGCGTAGTTGTTCGGCACGCCGAGGACCTCGGCCGAGCGTTCGGTGACGGGGAGTGTTCCCACCGACGAGCGCGAGACGAAGCCGAGCTGGATTGCCGGCCAGGCGCCCGCGAAGAAACGCCGCGGCGAAATTCCGTTGAACAGCAGCAGGGTCGGGTAAACGACCAGCAGTACGATCGCGAGGCCGACATAGACCGCTGCTGCAAACCAGCCGAGCCTCGCCAGCGCGTCCCAGCCATAATTGGCGACGGCGTTCCCGAACATGCCGATGCTGCCGATCGGGGTCAGCCGGATCACCCACCAGAGCAATTTGCGCATCACCACCAGCAGCGATTTGACGAACGCCAGAAACGGCTCGGCGGCCGCACCTGCGCGCAGCGCCGCCGCGCCAACCGCGATCGAGATCACGATGATCTGCAGCACGTTGAAATTCAGGTTGGTCGTGATCGCGCCGCTGCTCAGCGGTTTGCTGGTTGCATAGAGGCCCAGCGCATTGGCGGGCACAAGCCCTTTGAGAAAATCGAGCCAGGATCCGATCGTCTTCGGCGTTGTCGCCTCGGCGATCGCCACGCCGCTGGACAGGCCGGGCTGGATCAGCAGGCCGAGCGTGATGCCGATCGAAACGGCGATCAAGGCCGTCAGCGCGAACCACAGCAAGGTCTGCGAGACGAGCCGGGCGGCGTTGTTGAGGTTGCGCAGGTTGACGATGCTGGTGACGATCGCGGCGAAGATCAGCGGCGCCACCAGCGCCCTCAGCAACTGGACGAAGATCGTCCCGATTGTATCGAGTGCTTGTGCGAGCGCGTTGGGGTCACCGCCGGGACCCGGGCCCAGCGCGCGGGCAACGAGACCGAGTACGAGTCCCGCCACCATGCCGGCCAGAACCTGAAAGCCGAACGAGCGGAAGACCGATCCTTTGGCGGCTGCGGTCATGGGCGCTGCTGCCCGGTGCCACGCACCACCCACTTATATGTGGTGAGCCCTTCCAGCGCGACGGGGCCGCGCGCATGGAGCCGGCCGGTGGATATGCCGATTTCCGCGCCCAGCCCGAATTCGCCGCCATCGGCAAATTGCGTCGAGGCGTTGTGCATGACGATAGCGCTGTCGACCGTGCGCAGGAAGCGATCGGCGGTCGGCTGGTCTTCCGTGATGATCGCATCGGTATGGTGCGACGAATGGGCGGCGATATGCGTCATCGCGCCGTCGACGCCGTCGACCATGGCGACCGAGACGATCGAATCGAGATATTCGGTATCCCAGTCCTCGGCCGAAGCGGGCAGTACCCGCGTGTCGATCGCCCGCGCCGCAGCGTCGCCGCGGACCTCGCACCCGGCGTCGATCAACCCGGCCAGGATCGGAGCGGGATCGGCGAAGGCGCGGTCGATCAGCACGGTTTCGGTCGCGCCGCAGACGCCCGTGCGGCGCATCTTGGAATTGACCGCGATCGCCTGCGCCTTGGTGGGATCGGCGGCGCGATCGATATAGAGATGGACGATGCCGTCGAGATGCGCGAGCACCGGCACGCGCGCTTCATCCTGTACGCGCGCGACCAGACTCTTGCCGCCGCGTGGCACGATGATGTCGATCAGTCCGGCGGCGGTGAGCATCGCGCCCACGGCCGCGCGATCGGTGGTGGGGATCAGCTGGATCGCGTCTTCGGGCAGCCCGGCCACGCGCAGGCCGGTGAGCATCGCGGCGTGGATGGCCTTGTTGCTGCCGCTCGCTTCCGATCCGCCGCGCAGGATGCAGGCGTTGCCCGACATCAATGATAATGCGCCGGCATCGGCCGTTACGTTCGGCCGGCTTTCATAGATGATGCCGATAACGCCGAGCGGCACGCGGACCCGTTGCAGCACCAGGCCGTTAGGCCGTACCGTTTCGTCGATCTGCTGACCGACGGGATCGGGGAGCGCTGCAACCGCGTCGAGCGCTGCCGCAATGCCTTCGATCCGCTCCGGATTGAGGACAAGCCGATCGATCATCGCTGCCGACAGGCCACCAGCGCGGGCGCTGGCGACATCGGCGGCATTGGCGGCAACGACATCGTCGACGCCGGCCCGGATGGCCCGGGCAGCGGCGGTCAGCGCGGCCGCCTTCTGCGCGGTTGGCACGCCGGCCAGAATCGCGGCGGCACGGCGCGCCCGCCCGCCCATATCGGCGATCAGGGCGGTGGCATCCAGAGGGCGGTCGAGTGTAGCTGTAGCGGACATGCCGGAAGCCCTAGCATATTCGTCATTCCGCCCCAAACCCACTCGCGCTTGGATCGGGTCAATGTTAGCTATCAGCCCCATGACTGGGGAATTCGAAGCAATCGCCGATGTCGCCACCGGGACATTGGCCGCGCGCGCGATCGCTGGCGCCGGTGCGCACGATCATGTCGAAGGTAGCGCCTGCCTGAACTGCGGCGCGCAACTGATGGGCGCGCATTGCCATCGATGCGGGCAATCGGGCCATGTCCATCGTACGGCGATGGCCCTGTTCCACGACATTGCCCACGGGGTGTTCCACTTCGAAGGGCGTACCTGGCACACATTACCGATGCTGTTCTGGCATCCGGGCGACCTGACCCGCCGCTATGTGCAGGGCGAGCGTGTGAAGTTCGTGTCCCCGATGGCGTTGTTCCTGTTCTCGGTCTTCCTGATGGCGGCGACCTTTTCCTGGGTGGGCGGGCCGACCGGCCATCAAGCAAGGCCCGCCACAGCTGATGCCCGAGCCGACGCAAAACGGGAGCTGGTCAAGGATAATGACCAACTGACCAAATTACTCGCACGCCGCGCCGCGGCCGTGGCCGCCGCGAAATCGACCGAGGATATTGACGAGGAGCTATCGGACCTTCGCGGCGAGATGGCCGGCCTCGCGATCGTGGCGGACGGCAAGGCTCCGGGAGCGGCAGCCGTCAATTTCGTGCCGAGTTCGCGCATCGAGCAGATCGATCGAATCCTCAGCCACGCCAAGGAAAATCCGGGGCTGATGGCGTATAAACTGCAGTCGAGCGCCTATAAATTTTCCTGGGCATTGATTCCGATCTCGCTGCCGTTCATCTGGATGCTGTTCATGTTCCGGCGCGACGTCGGCATGTACGACCATGCGATCTTCGCGACCTATTCGCTGTCGGCGATGACCCTGACGGTGGCCATCCTGAGCATCGCCGCCGCAATCGGCGTCCCTCAGGCTCTCGTCTGGCTCATCCTCTTTTTCTTCCCGCCGTGGCACATGTATCGCCAGTTGAAGGAGGCCTATAGCCTTGGCCGGTTCCGCGCGGCGTGGCGCATGGTGGCGCTGGTCATATCAGCTTACACGTCGGCGCTGATCTTCTTCATCTTCCTGGTAACCGTGGGCGCTCACTAGGGCCGGGCAGGCGGCAGCTGGCAAACCGGCAGCTTGAGCTTGGCGAGGTCGGCGCATGGCCGCACCTGGGCCGATCCGTCGGGGCCGATATAGACGGCATAGTCGCCGCCCTTGGCGCAATGGGCGGTCCACATCACCAGATTTTTGTAAGGCCCCTGTCGGTGGGTGGAGAGCACTTGCCGGCAATATTGCCCGCCATCGAGAATCGCGCGCCGCATCACGGCCCGTTGTTGGATGTCCGACAGCTTCGCCACCTGGTCGCTATAATTTTGCGCGGCCGGTACGGTGGCCACGGCCGACGACGTGACAATAAGAAGCAGCGAGGCGAGGAGCGGTCTCATGGGGCACAGCATACCATTCCTGCGGCGGCTGTCACCCGCGGATGGGCGCGGCAGCCCATGATCATCGGGCATAAGATGATCGCGCGGATCTTCGTGTCGGCGTTACTCGCCCCTTGCCTTAGTCTGCCCCCCTCGCTATGTGCCCGCGTCTCGGCGCCGGAGGAGTGTAGCTCAGTTGGTAGAGCATCGGTCTCCAAAACCGAGGGCCGTGGGTTCGAGTCCCCCCACTCCTGCCATCCTTTCGGGGATGACGGGTTAAGGCCGACGGGGTCGAGTGTGAGATGAGGTCTGGTCCGCCGGCCGGAAGGCTGAAGCGGAACATGGCCTCATGTCGTGTTTTTGGGTTATCACGAGGTCCGATTCGTCGGGCTTCGATTGAAAAGGTTTGGGCGTGGCGAAGACTTCACCCGGCGAATTCTGGAAGCAGGTGCAGGCAGAACGACGGAAAATCGTTTGGCCAACCCGCAAGGAAACCGTGACGACCACCATCATGGTGGGGATCATGACGATGCTGCTGGGGGTATTCTTCTTCGGTATCGATCAGATTTTCAGCCGGATCGTCCGGTTGCTCCTGTCGATGCTGAACTGATTAAACGGAGACGATGGCGTTCATGGCGCGTTGGTACATCATTCACGCCTATTCGGGCTTCGAGAACAAGGTGAAGGAAGCGATCCTTTCGGACGCGACCCGCCTCGGGCTGGAAGCGTTGGTCGAAGCCGTCGAGGTTCCGACCGAGAAGATCACCGAAGTTCGCCGTGGCAAGAAGATTACGTCCGATCGCAAATTCTTCCCCGGCTATGTGCTGGCGAAGCTGAGCATGAACGACGATGTCTATCACCTGGTGAAGAACACGCCGAAGGTAACGGGCTTTCTGGGGTCGATGGGCAAGCCCCAGCCGATCACCGAAGCCGAGGCCGCGCGCATCCTGAATACCAAGGATGAAGCCGCAGCGGCTGCGCCGAAGGCGAAGCTGAAGGTCGATTACGAGATCGGCGACCAGGTGAAGGTGCTGGACGGTCCGTTCGCCAGCTTCAACGGCGTCGTCGAGGAACTGGACTTCGACCGCAGTCGCGTGAAGGTGTCGGTATCGATCTTCGGTCGCGCAACCCCGGTCGAGCTCGAGTTCGAGCAGGTCGAACGAATGAAATGAGTTTTTCCGGCTTTGGCCGGGGAATGTTGCGGGAGGCGACCTTCGGGAAGCCGCATGGACCGCTAAACCTTGAAGGGTGAAGAGTAATGGCAAAGAAGATTACGGGCTATATCAAGCTCCAGGTTCCGGCCGGAAAGGCCAATCCGTCGCCGCCGATCGGCCCTGCGCTGGGTCAGCGCGGCGTGAACATCATGGAATTCTGCAAGGCGTTCAATGCGTCGACCGGCGATCATGATGTAGGTACCCCGCTGCCGACCGTCATCACGGTCTATGCGGACCGTTCGTTCAGCTTCGTCACCAAGACGCCGCCGGCAACCTATCTGCTCAAGAAGGCCGCCGGCCTGAAGTCGGGTTCGAAGGAGCCGGGCAAGCTGGTCGCGGGCAAGATCAAGCGTTCGCAGCTCGCCGAAGTCGCGACCGCGAAGATGAAGGATCTCAACGCCAACGATCTCGAGGCGGCAACCCGCATCATCGAAGGCTCTGCCCGCGCGATGGGCCTCGAAGTGGTGGAGGGCTGATATCATGGCAAAGCTGAGCAAGAAGGCGAAAGCCATGGCCGCGGCGGTCAACCCGCTGAAGCTGCATGCGATCGACGAAGCGATCGCGCTGGCGCAGAAGAATGCCACCGCCAAGTTTGACGAGACGATCGAAGTCGCGCTGAACCTCGGCGTCGATCCGCGTCACGCTGACCAGATGGTCCGCGGCGTCGTCACGCTGCCCAAGGGCACCGGCAAGGACGTTCGCGTCGGCGTGTTCGCCCGTGGCGCCAAAGCTGACGAAGCCCGCGCCGCTGGCGCCGAAGTCGTCGGTGCCGAAGACCTGCTCGAAACCATCCAGGGTGGCACGGTCGATTTCGATCGCTGCATTGCGACCCCGGACATGATGGGAATCGTCGGCCGTCTCGGCAAGATCCTGGGTCCGAAGGGCCTGATGCCGAACCCGAAGCTGGGCACCGTGACCATGAACGTCGGTGAGGCCGTCAAGGCCGCCAAGGGCGGTCAGGTCGAGTTCCGCGTCGAGAAGGCCGGCATCATCCACAGCGGCATCGGCAAGGCCAGCTTCCCGGCCGCCGACCTGCGCGCGAATTTCGACGCGTTCGTCGATGCGATCGTCAAGGCCAAGCCGGCGGGCGCCAAGGGCAAGTACCTCCAGAAGGTCGCCCTGAGCTCGTCGATGGGCCCTGGCGTCAAGGTCGATGTCGCCGAGATTTCGGCGTAACCGAATTCCCCCTCTCCCGCCTGCGCGGGGGAGGGGAATAGTACCGTCCGAGACAGCAGGTGCCGGGAATCCGCCCGGCTTAATGTCCTGCCAAGACGGGGAAAAGTTTTCCGGGTTCCATCTTCGGATGGCCCGGGTCTGCCAGAAGGCTCCACGAGTCTTTCAGTCAGGCGACCGACCCCTCGGACGGGTCATGGGACGGCGTATCGGTCCCGTGGCTCAACAGCCCGGCAGATGTTCTGCCGGGTGTTCTAAGGAGTAAGGCATGGATCGAGCTCAAAAAGCCGAGCTGGTCGCCGATCTGAAGAGCAGCTTCTCCAAGACCAGCGTGGTGATCATCACCCGCAATCTTGGGCTTACGGTCGCACAGTCCACTGTGCTCCGTACGAAGATGCGCGAAGCCGGTGCCAGCTACAAGGTATCGAAGAACAAGCTCGCCCGCATTGCCGTCGAGGGCACGACCTACAGCAGTCTGCATGACTTGCTCGTAGGCCCGACCGCACTCAGCACGTCTGTCGATCCCGTTGCACCTGCCAAGGTCATCGTGGATTTCGCGAAGACCAACGACAAGTTGGAAATCGTCGGCGGCGCGATGGGTGACACGGTCCTCGACGTGGCCGGCGTGAAGGCGCTGGCCGAGCTGCCGTCGCTCGACGAACTGCGCGCCAAGATCGTGGGCCTCGTACAGGCGCCCGCGACCAAGATCGTCCAGATCGTTCAGGCTCCGGCCGGCCAGCTTGCGCGGGTACTCGCCGCTTATGCGGCGAAGGACGAGACGGCGGAAGCCGCCTGATCTTCGATATCAACTGACTGAAACATATTGGGCGTGATCGCCCGCATGGAGACTTAAAATGGCAGACCTTCAGAAGCTTGTTGACGACCTTTCGGCCCTGACCGTTCTCGAAGCCGCGGAGCTTTCCAAGCTCCTCGAAGAGAAGTGGGGCGTTTCCGCTGCTGCCGCTGTTGCAGTAGCACCTGCCGGTGCCGGCGCAGCCGCTCCGGCTGCCGAAGAGAAGACCGAATTCGACGTCATCCTGACCGGCGACGGTGGCAAGAAGATCAACGTGATCAAGGAAGTTCGCGTGATCACCGGCCTCGGCCTGACCGAAGCCAAGACGCTGGTCGAGTCGGCTCCGAAGGCCGTCAAGGAAGGCATCAGCAAGGACGAAGCCGAGAAGATCAAGAAGCAGCTCGAGGAAGCCGGCGCGACCGTCGAACTCAAGTAAGCTTTTTGGTTGCCCCTCGGGGCGATCGGATCGAAAGGGGCGGCTTCCGAAAGGAGGTCGCCTTTTTCTATTTGCCGTTTCTTCTCCTCCTCCCCTCCCTGCTTGCAGGGAGGGGCTGGGGGTGGGTGCCGCCGAGGCACTCGGCGGCTTCCGAGAGGATTTGTTGGACGACACCGTCAAGGTTCTCGATGATGTCACCGTTCCAGTAGCGGATGACTTTCCAGCCGAGGCTGGCGAGGTAATCCGAGCGCCGCTCATCATATGCAGTTGTGTCGAGATGCTGGCTTCCGTCCAGTTCGATCGCCAGCTTCGCCTCGCGGCAGGCGAAATCGATAATGTAAGGTCCAATGGGCAACTGGCGCGTGAATTTCGGCCGGTAGCGAGATAGGGCGTGCCAGAGATCGCGTTCCGTCCTGGTCGTGCCGTTGCGGAGTGCGCGGGCGTTGGCGGTCATGTGTTCGGCAACACGTTTCATTTCCACAGCGTAGCATGCTCGCTGGCGCTCGCTACCCACCCCCAACCCCTCCCTTGCAGGGAGGGGAGCAAAAAAGGGGAGTAGAAGGGGGCTTCCCTTCGAAGGGCACGCTAACTATATAGCGCCATCTACAGACATCGGCAGATGCTCGCCCGTTAAAAGGGAGCGCCGCCCTTGCCTCTCCGGGACACGGCCCGCCTTGCGAACGGGACGCGACGAATTGGAGAAGGATTTCAAGGGTTTCACCAAACGCAGGCAGTGCGGTTCCGAAGGCCCGGACCCGCACTTTTTTTCGTGGGACTTGTCCTGCGAATCGGCCGCGATCCCGCTGCGAGGCGGACTTTTTTTGACGATGCGAGGGACGATTTAATGGCAACCCAGGCAGTTCCGACAACCGCCAAGAAGCGCATCCGCAAGGTCTTCGGAAATATTCACGAAGTCGTGCAGATGCCGAACCTCATCGAGGTGCAGCGTGAAAGCTATGAGCATTTCCTGCGCTCGCGCCCGGCCGATGGCTATGTTTCGGGGCTTGAAAAGACGCTGCGGTCGGTTTTCCCGATCCGCGACTTCGCCGGCACCGCCGAACTCGATTTCGTCCAGTATGAACTCGAAGATCCCAAGTACGACACTGAGGAATGCCGTCATCGCGGCATGACCTATGCGGCGCCGATGCGCGTGACGCTCCGCCTCATTGTGTTCGAGGTCGATCCCGATACCGAAACCCGTTCGGTGCTCGATATCAAGGAGCAGGACGTCTACATGGGCGACATGCCGCTCATGACGCAGAACGGTACGTTCATCGTCAACGGCACCGAGCGCGTGATCGTCAGCCAGATGCACCGTTCGCCGGGTGTGCTGTTCGATCATGATCGTGGCAAGACCCATTCGTCGGGCAAATATCTGTTCGCTGCCCGCGTGATTCCGTATCGCGGTTCGTGGCTCGATTTCGAATTCGACGCCAAGGACATCGTCAACGTCCGCATCGATCGCAAGCGCAAGCTGCCGGTCACGACGCTGCTCTATGCGCTGGGCCTGAATGGCGAGGAAATTCTCAACCATTTCTACAAAACCGCGACCTATGTCCGCGGCGATGGCGGCTGGAAGGTTCCGTACCTGTCGGAGAACTGGCGTGGCCAGAAGCCGCAGTTCGATGTCGTCAACGGCGAGACCGGCGAAGTCGTATTCCCGGCCGGCACCAAGATCAGTCCGCGTGCCGCCAACAAGGCCGGCAAGGATGGCCTCACCACGCTGCTGATCCCCACCGACCAGATCTTCGGCCGCTATTCGGCGCTGGACCTGATCGACGAGAGCACCGGCCGCATCTACATCGAGGCCGGTGACGAGGTTTCGCCCGAAAATCTCGAACTGCTCGATAAGGCCGGGATCGATCATATCGAACTGCTCGATATCGATCATGTCTCGACCGGTCCGTGGATCCGCAACACGCTGAAGGCCGACAAGGTCGAGGAGCGCGATCATGCGCTGTCCGAAATCTATCGCGTGATGCGTCCTGGCGAACCGCCGACGAAGGAAACGGCCGAGGCTCTGTTCTCCGGCCTGTTCTTCGATCCGGAACGCTATGACCTGTCGGCCGTCGGCCGCGTCAAGCTCAACATGCGCCTCGAGCTCGATGTCGAAGACACGATCACGACCTTGCGCGGCGAGGATATCCTGGCTGTCGTCAAGACGCTCGTCGATCTGAAGGACGGCAAGGGCGAGATCGACGATATCGACAATCTCGGCAACCGCCGCGTGCGTTCGGTGGGCGAGCTTCTGGAAAACCAGTATCGCGTCGGCCTGCTGCGCATGGAGCGTGCGGTCAAGGAGCGTATGTCGTCGGTCGACGTGTCGACGGCAATGCCGAACGACCTGATCAACGCCAAGCCGGCAGTGGCCGCGGTCCGCGAATTCTTCGGCTCGTCGCAGCTGTCGCAGTTCATGGATCAGACCAACCCGCTGTCCGAAGTTACCCACAAGCGTCGCGTGTCGGCGCTCGGGCCGGGCGGTCTGACGCGCGAGCGCGCGGGCTTCGAAGTCCGCGACGTTCACCCGACCCATTATGGCCGTATCTGCCCGATCGAAACGCCGGAAGGCCCGAACATCGGTCTGATCAACTCGCTGGCGTCGTTCAGCCGGGTCAACAAGTACGGCTTCATCGAGACGCCGTATCGGAAGGTTGTCGATCACAAGGTCACCGATGACGTCGTCTATCTGTCGGCGATGGAAGAGGCCAAGCACACGATCGCGCAGGCCAATGCCGAGCTCGACAGCGAAGGCCGGTTCGTCGAGGATCTGATTTCGTCGCGCGAAGCCGGCGAATTCCTGATCGCCCCGCGCGATCAGATCACGCTGATGGACGTGAGTCCGAAGCAGCTCGTGTCGGTGGCGGCATCGCTGATCCCGTTCCTGGAAAACGATGACGCCAACCGCGCGCTGATGGGATCGAACATGCAGCGGCAGGCGGTGCCGCTCGTCCGCGCCGAGGCCCCGTTCGTGGGCACCGGCATGGAAGAGACGGTTGCGCGCGATTCGGGTGCCGCGATCGGCGCCCGTCGGGCGGGTATCGTCGATCAGGTCGATGCGACCCGTATCGTGATCCGCGCTTCGGGCGATATCGATGCCGGCAAGTCGGGCGTCGACATCTACACGCTGATGAAGTTCCAGCGCTCGAACCAGTCGACCTGTATCAACCAGCGTCCGCTGGTGAAGGTCGGCGAAGTGGTCGAGGCCGGCGACATCATCGCCGACGGTCCTTCGACCGAGTTCGGTGAACTCGCGCTCGGCCGCAATGTGCTGGTCGCGTTCATGCCCTGGAACGGCTATAATTATGAGGATTCGATCCTCATTTCCGAACGGATCGTGAAGGACGACGTGTTCACCTCCATCCACATCGACGAGTTCGAAGTGATGGCGCGCGACACCAAGCTCGGGCCGGAAGACATCACCCGCGATATCCCGAACGTCGGCGAGGAAGCCCTGCGCAACCTTGACGAGGCCGGCATCGTCTATATCGGGGCCGAGGTTGAGCCGGGCGACATCCTGTGCGGCAAGATCACGCCGAAGGGCGAAAGCCCGATGACGCCCGAGGAAAAGCTCCTCCGCGCGATCTTCGGTGAAAAGGCGTCGGACGTGCGCGATACGTCGCTGCGCCTGCCGCCGGGTGTTTCGGGCACCGTCGTCGACGTCCGGGTGTTCAACCGTCACGGCATCGACAAGGACGAGCGCGCGATGGCGATCGAGCGCGAAGAGATCGATCGGCTGACCAAGGACCGCGAGGACGAACGCGCGATCCTGAACCGTGCCAACTTTGCGCGTCTGCGCGAAATGCTGCTCGGCCAGGTTGCGACCGCCGCACCGAAGGGCGTCCGCAAGGGTGCCACGATCGACGACGACCTGCTGGAAACGGTCGAGCGTCGCGAATGGTGGAAGTTCGCGGTCGCCGACGATGCGCGCCAGAGCGATCTGGAAGCGGTCAAGGCGCAGTATGACGAAGCCGTCAGCCTGATCGTCAAGAAGTTCGAGGATCGTGTCGAGAAGCTCCAACGCGGCGACGAGCTGCCCCCGGGCGTGCTCAAGATGGTCAAGGTGTTCGTTGCGGTGAAGCGCAAGCTGCAGCCAGGCGACAAGATGGCCGGCCGTCACGGCAATAAGGGCGTGATCAGCCGCATTCTGCCGAACGAGGACATGCCGTTCCTTGCCGACGGGACGCCGGTCGATATCGTGCTGAACCCGCTGGGCGTGCCGTCGCGCATGAACGTCGGCCAGATCTTCGAAACGCATCTGGGCTGGGCATCGCGCGGTCTGGGCAAGCAGATCACCGAGGCTCTGGAAGGGTGGCGCGAAGCCAATCCGAATCCGGAACCTGGCCTGGCGCCCCAGGTGGTGATCGATCGTCTCAAGACGGTCTATGGCGAGCAGTATCACGCCGAGATCGACGCACGGACGCCCGATCAGATCGTCGAGATGGCGCGGTTGCTGAAGAACGGCGTGCCGATGGCAACGCCGGTGTTCGATGGCGCCCGCGAGGCCGATGTTTCGCAGATGCTGACGCTTGCCGGGCTCAACACCTCGGGCCAGGTCGAACTGTTCGACGGACGCACCGGTGAGGAGTTCGATCGCAAGGTCACGGTGGGCTACATCTATATGCTGAAGCTCCACCATCTGGTCGACGACAAGATCCATGCACGTTCGATCGGGCCGTACAGCCTCGTCACCCAGCAGCCGCTGGGCGGTAAGGCGCAGTTCGGTGGCCAGCGCTTCGGTGAAATGGAAGTGTGGGCGCTGCAGGCTTATGGCGCGGCGTACACCTTGCAGGAAATGCTGACGGTGAAGTCCGATGACGTCGTCGGTCGCACCAAGGTCTATGAGGCGATCGTCAAGGGTGACGATACCTTCGAGGCCGGCATTCCGGAGAGCTTCAACGTGCTCGTCAAGGAAATGCGGTCGCTGGGCCTCAACGTCGAGCTTTCGGCGATCGAGGACAAGACCGGTTTGGCCGAAGCAGCCGAGTAACAAACAACAGAGCCTTCTCCCGCTTGCGGGAGAAGGTTGGATGAGGGTCTTCTTTCTTCTTCAACGAAGAAGACCCTCACCTCCCACCGCCAAGGCGGTGGGCCCCTCCTCTCCCGCAAGCGGGAGAGGGCCTAGAAAGGAAGCGGGACTATGAACGAACTGACCAATTTCGCGAATCCGATGGCGAAGCCGGAAACCTTCGACCAGATTCAGATCGGCATCGCATCGCCCGAGCGCATCCGCTCCTGGTCCTTCGGTGAGATCAAGAAGCCGGAAACCATCAACTATCGCACGTTCAAGCCCGAGCGTGACGGCCTGTTCTGCGCGCGCATCTTCGGTCCGATCAAGGATTACGAGTGCCTGTGCGGCAAGTATAAGCGGATGAAGTATAAGGGCATCGTCTGCGAGAAGTGCGGCGTCGAGGTTACCGTCTCGAAGGTTCGCCGCGAGCGGATGGGCCATATCGAGCTCGCCGCTCCGGTCGCGCACATCTGGTTCCTGAAGTCGCTGCCATCGCGCATCGGCCTGCTGCTCGACATGCAGCTCAAGCAGCTCGAGCGCGTGCTCTATTTCGAAGCCTATATCGTGATCGAGCCCGGCCTGACCGCGCTCGACAAATATCAGCTGCTGACCGAAGACGAGCTGCTCGAAGCGCAGGACCAGTACGGTGAAGACGCCTTCTCCGCCGGCATCGGCGCCGAGGCGGTCCGCCGCATGCTCGAAGACCTCGATCTGGTCGGCGAGCGCGAGGAACTGCTCAAGGAACTTGCCGAGACCAAGTCCGAGCTGAAGCCCAAGAAGATCATCAAGCGGCTGAAGGTCGTCGAGAGCTTCATCGATTCGGGCAACCGCCCCGAATGGATGATCCTCGAAGTCGTCCCCGTCATTCCGCCCGAGCTGCGCCCGCTGGTGCCGCTCGACGGCGGTCGCTTCGCGACGTCGGATCTCAACGATCTTTATCGCCGCGTGATCAACCGTAACAACCGCCTCAAGCGCCTCATGGAGCTGCGCGCGCCGGACATCATCGTCCGCAATGAAAAGCGCATGCTGCAGGAGTCCGTCGACGCTCTGTTCGATAACGGTCGTCGCGGTCGCACGATCACGGGCGCCAACAAGCGTCCGCTCAAGTCGCTGTCCGACATGCTCAAGGGCAAGCAGGGCCGCTTCCGCCAGAATCTGCTCGGCAAGCGCGTCGACTATTCGGGCCGTTCAGTCATCGTCACCGGTCCGGAGCTCAAGCTTCACCAGTGCGGCCTGCCGAAGAAGATGGCGCTCGAGCTGTTCAAGCCGTTCATCTACGCCCGCCTCGATGCCAAGGGTCTGTCGATGACCCTCAAGCAGGCGAAGAAGTGGGTCGAGAAGGAGCGCAAGGAAGTCTGGGACATCCTCGACGAGGTGATCCGCGAGCATCCGGTGCTTCTGAACCGCGCGCCGACGCTCCACCGTCTCGGCATCCAGGCATTCGAGCCGGTGCTGATCGAGGGCAAGGCGATCCAGCTTCACCCGCTGGTCTGCTCGGCGTTCAACGCCGACTTCGACGGCGATCAGATGGCCGTCCATGTTCCGCTGTCGCTCGAAGCGCAGCTGGAAGCGCGCGTGCTGATGATGTCGACCAACAACATCCTGTCGCCCGCGAACGGCAAGCCGATCATCGTGCCGTCGCAGGACATGGTGTTGGGTCTCTATTATCTGTCGATGCTCAAGGAAGGCGAGCCCGGCGAGGGCATGCTGATGTCCGACATGCAGGAAGTGCATCATGCAATCGCCGCCAAGGCGGTGACCCTGCACACCAAGGTCATCACCCGCGTGCCCCAGACCGACGAAGACGGTAAGCAGTATATGAAGCGGGTGGAAACCACGCCCGGCCGTATGCTGCTGGGCGAAACCCTGCCGAAGAGCCACAAGGTTCCGTTCGAGACGATCAACCGCTTGCTGACCAAGAAGGAGATCGGCGACGTCATCGACATCGTCTATCGCCACACCGGCCAGAAGGAGACCGTGCTGTTCGCGGACGCGATCATGTCGCTCGGCTTCCGCCACGCGTTCCAGGCCGGTATCTCGTTCGGCAAGGACGACATGATCATTCCGGACTCGAAGGTGCCGCTGGTCGATGAGACCAAGGGCCTCGTCAAGGATTTCGAGCAGCAATATCAGGACGGCCTGATCACCCAGCAGGAAAAGTATAACAAGGTGATCGATGCCTGGTCGCGTTGCGGCGACCGTGTTGCGGCCGAGATGATGAAGGAGATCCAGGCGGTCAAGAAGCTGCCCAACGGCCGCGAAGCCCCGATCAACGCGATCTACATGATGGCGCATTCGGGTGCCCGTGGCTCGGCGGCGCAGATCAAGCAGCTTGCCGGCATGCGCGGCCTGATGGCCAAGCCGTCGGGCGAGATCATCGAGACGCCGATCATCTCGAACTTCAAGGAAGGCCTGACCGTCCTCGAATATTTCAACTCCACCCACGGCGCCCGCAAGGGCCTCGCGGATACGGCGTTGAAGACCGCGAACTCGGGATATCTCACCCGCCGTCTGGTCGACGTGTCGCAGGATTGCGTCGTCGTCGAACTCGATTGCGGCACCGAGCGCGCGCTCGACATGAAGGCGATCGTTCAGGGCGGCGCGACCATCGCGTCGCTGGGCGAGCGCATCCTGGGCCGCACCACGGCCGAGGACATCGTCGATTCGAAGACCAATCAGGTCGCGATCCACGAGGGCACCTTGCTCGACGAAGCGCATATCACGCTGATCGAGAGCATCGGCATCCTCGGCGTCAAGATCCGCTCGCCGCTGGTGTGCGAATCGAAGGGCGGCGTCTGCGCGGCCTGCTACGGGCGTGATCTCGCCCGTGGTACGCCGGTGAACATCGGCGAAGCGGTCGGCGTCATCGCGGCGCAGTCGATCGGTGAACCGGGCACCCAGCTGACGATGCGGACCTTCCACATCGGCGGCGCGGCGCAGATCAACGAGCAGTCGAACCTCGAGGCGATCGCGGACGGCAAGATCGAATATCGCGAACTGCGCACGATCACCGATCATCGCGGCCGGCGTGTGTCGCTCAGCCGCAATGGCGAACTGGCGATCATCGACAGCGAAGGTCGTGAGCGCTCGGTGCACCGCCTCCCTTATGGTGCTTATCTGCTGCTCGAAGACCAGGCGATCGTCACCAAGGGCGATCGCATCGCCGAATGGGATCCGTTCACCATGCCGGTGATTACGGAAACCGGCGGCGTGGTGAAGTACCAGGATCTGATCGAGAACCAGACCCTGACCGAGCAGACCGACGAAGCCACCGGCATCAGCCAGAAGGTCGTGATCGAATATCGCGTCACCAGCCGCAAGGAGGATCTTCGTCCGCGCCTGACCCTGCTTGACGAAAGCTCGGGTGAAACCGCGCGCTACATGCTGGCGCCGGGTGCGATGCTTTCGGTCGAGGACGGTCAGACGGTGCAGGCGGGTGAAGTGCTCGCCCGTGTCAGCCGCGAGTCCGCCAAGACCCGCGACATCACCGGCGGTCTGCCGCGCGTTGCCGAACTGTTCGAAGCGCGCAAGCCGAAGGAAAATGCGATCATCGCCAAGGTCTCGGGCCGTGTCGAATTCGGCAAGGACTATAAGGCCAAGCGCAAGATCATCATCCGCCCGGACGACGGATCGGACGCCGTCGAATATCTGGTGCCGAAGTCGAAGGTGATCGACGTTCAGGAAGGCGACTACGTCAAGCGCGGCGATAATCTGATCGGCGGTTCACCCGATCCGCACGATATTCTCGAGGTGCTCGGCATCGAGCCGCTCGCCGAATATCTCGTGTCGGAAATCCAGGAAGTCTATCGACTCCAGGGCGTGAAGATCAACGACAAGCACATCGAGACGATCGTTCGTCAGATGCTGCAGAAGGTTGAGATCACGTTCGGCGGCGATACCACTTTGCTGGCCGGCGAGCAGGTCGACCGTGAGGAAATGGACGAGCTGAACGCCAAGGCCGTCGCCGAAGGTCGCGAGCCCGCCACGGGCAAGCCGATTCTGCTGGGCATCACCAAGGCGTCGCTGCAGACCCGCAGCTTCATCTCGGCGGCGTCCTTCCAGGAAACGACCCGCGTTCTCACCGAGGCTTCGGTGCAGGGCAAGATCGACACGCTGACGGGCCTGAAGGAAAACGTCATCGTCGGCCGGCTGATCCCGGCGGGCACCGGCGCCGGCATGAGCCGCCTGCGCGTCACCGCCTCCAGCCGCGACGCTGCGCTCCGCGTGCAGCAGCGCAATTGGCAGGAATCGCTGATCGCGCCGCAGTCCGCGGCCGAGGAGCGAGCAGCCGAACTGCGTCAGCCGATCGAAGCCGATACCGGTGACGATGCGCTGGGCGCGGTCGTCGGCGAAAGCCATGGCACGGATGCCGAAGCGATCTGAGGTTCGATAGGCTGATGTAAATGAAACCCCGCCGGAGCGATCCGGCGGGGTTTTGTTTTTGGCTGGGCTTCGCGATGCTCGATTGTGCGGCGCAACATATCCTTCGCGCCGCCCCCAAATTTCTGCTAGAGCGCACTGTGAATAGCTTGAATCGAGGGTGGATTCCCAAAGCGGCCTGGATGTGATTCAAGCTTTGGGCTGGGTTTGGAGGCCAGCCCTTA
>NZ_FMZJ01000014.1 GCF_900101455.1 Sphingomonas sp. YR710
GACGCGGCGAGGGTTGCCGCGGTCGTGCCGTCATAGGTGCGCGACACCGCGCCGGTCAGGCTGGCGGTCAGCTGCTTGCGCGTGATCTCGCCGATCGCGCCGGCCGCCGAGGTCGGTAGCACATAGTTGGCCAGCAGGGTGTTCGAGCCCGCCGAGAGGTCGCTGCTGGCGAGGCTGGCGGTGATCGTGATCCCGCTGCCCGCGTTCGCGCTGGCGAAGGTGCCGCTGGTCTGCGTCGCAGTGATGGTCTCGCCGTCGACCAGCCCGCTGATCTGGTAGTTGGACGACGCCAGCGTCGCCGCGGTCGTGCCGTTATAGGCGCGCGACACCGCGCCGGTCAGGCTGGCGGTCAGCTGTTTGGGCGTGATCGTGCCCGAAACTTCACCTGAATCAGGGGTATAGCCATAAACGGGTTTGCCGCTGCGATCCTCCGCGGTCAGCCTTATCCCGTTGAGCGTCGCGGTACGTGCGCCGGCATTCGCCGAATCAAAATAGCCGTAGGCGACCGTCCCCCCGGTGATCGCATCGCCATCGACAGTACCGGATCCTGTGAGCTGGATATTGGGGCCGGTCGCACTGGTGGTTCCGTCATAGTCACGGCTGACACTGACCGTAACCGTGGGCGAGATGGCATATACGAAGCCGTTGCCCTGTACCGGGAAGGGCGCGCTGCTGTCGATGGCGTCAAAATCCGCGCGGCTAACACCGTAAGCTTTGAAATCATGAATCAGATTGCCGCGTGAATCGGGTGTGCCGCCGTCGAAGGGCTCGTTGTTCCCGCTCCAGACAAGCCAGTTGCCGCTGGAGCTGTTCAACACATCGGCGTCGAGCGAATTGTTCACGAACCCGCCGGCCGCAGCGATCCGGATATTCCCGTCGGTCCTGATCTGGGCATCGGCGCCGATGGTCAGCACGCCATCGGCATGGATGTGTAGATTCGCCAGCCGGTCGGAGCCACCAATTACGCCGCCGATGGTCAGCGGTCCATTGCCGCCCAGATCGAGATCGTAATGACCGTCGATCGCAGCCGAAAGCGTTACGCCGAAAGGGTTGTCGAAGGCGATTATACTCGCTGCGGTCAGCAGGATCGGGGCGGATACCGTGAGCGCCGATGCGCTTTTGAACCGCAGCGTGCCCCCGTTCAGGCCGATATCGTTGACGGCAATGTCCGCGTCGGAGGTCGCGATCCAGTTGATGTCGCCGGCACCCGAAGCCGTGAAATGGTTTGCCGTGATGGCACCGGTAATGTCGCTGTTGCGGGCAACTGCCAGCGCGAGGTTTCCGCCACTGGCCAGCGCAATCGACCCGGCGCTGACGTCGCCCGCGTCGATCGTCAGGTTAGCGAGCGGGTTGATCGATCCGATCGCGTCGGCGAACTTAACAGAGCCGCTGGCGGCCTGCACTGTCAAACCATAAGCCGGGCCATCCAGCTTTCCGTTGAAGGCCACATTGCCTGGCGCACTGATGGTCGCGTTACCGGTCAGTTGGACATTGCCGTTCAGGGTCACCTGTCCGCCAAGGCTCGTGAAATAATGGCCTGTGCCATTGTTCGTGAGTCCGCCGCCCGGCGAGGCAAAATCGACGATGATGGCGTCACCACCGCCATTTTCACCGAAATAAACGAGGATGGGATATAAAACCCCGGCGGTTAGCGTCGTCGTGCCGCTGTTATAGCTGATCCCGTGGAGCCCTGGTACGGCTGCCGTCGGCGAAATCGACGAAATTCGGCCTTCGAGCGACGGCACGCTTTCGCCGGCATTTCCCACCCACAGGTAAGAGGAATCATCGCTGCCGGTTCGGAACGTATAGACGCCGCTGACGTCGGGTTTGAAAAAACCGAAAAAGCGAACCGAATAGGTGTCATCGAAATTCTGGCCCGGTGTCGTCGTGTTGATCGCCGTGAAGAGGTTGGTGAAACGCGAATCCTGCTGGACGCTGGCTGTTTTGAAAAAGTCGAAATTCTCGTTGAAATAGCCCTCATATTTTATGCCCTGCAGGCCGTTCACTTCTCCGCCCGAGGCGCCGATATCGGCCCCCAGCTTGATTAAGCCCATGCCGTCATTGTCGCTGTCCGCTGTCAGGACGACGCTGAAAGCGCCGGCTGTCGAGGTGATATTGGCGCCCGGTTCGATGATGATGTCGTTGTGTGCACGCAACGTCAGCGTCGCCGCGCCGTCGCCCGATTTGGTGATCGCGGTGCTGACCGTAATATTGCCATCCGCCATATTGCTCGCCCCCTGCGACGGAGCATTAGCGGTGTCGATGGTCACATCGGTCCCGCTGCTCAGCACAGTGACGATATCGCTGGCGAGGATTTCGGTGGAATCCGGCGTCGTGATCTGGTCGACGATATGGACATCATACGGATCGAACAGCCATTCGCCGGCCATCCCCGCAGGCGCGGACGCTGATCCCCGGACACCCTGTGTCAGCAGCAAGTGGCCGGAGGTCTCGATCTTGCCGCCATTGCCGCTCGAAGCGCCGCCATTTGCGGTAAAACTACCGTAAGCGCGCGTCACCGACAACGGATTGCTCACGTCCGACCACAGGCTGATCGTACCGCCGTCGCCGCGACTCAGGGCGCTGGCGCTGAGAGATGCTCCGTGAGAGACGGTGACAACAAGGGCGGACGGCCGCCCGTCGATCGACGCGCCCCTATACCCGCCGCCGACATGGATATTGCCGCCACCAAGATCGCCATCCGCGTCGAGTCCGGCACCATCGTCAACCAGAATGCTTCTACCGAACAGACCGATCGTGCCGCCCGTTTCCCCGGCCACGCGACCCGATGCATCGAGATTGCCGCCGATCCGCATGCTGCCGTCCGGCCCCGCGTCGAGGGTGATTTCACCGTTCCGCAACTGGACACTTTGCGCCTGCACGAGGCCGGCATTGTTGATGACGCTCGCAGCGGCATCGGCGGCGGCCCGCGCCGAAAGAATGACACGGCCGCCATTCGCGGTGAGCGTGCCGCTGTTCGATATCGCGCCGTCCGCGGACATGGCCGAGAGCGGCTCGCTGATCGCAAAGGACAGCAATTTGTCGCCGGCGAAATCCAGCGAAAATCCTTCGCCGGCCGCCATTACCACGGTGCCGAGCCGCGCCGAAACCAGCCCGCTGTTCGAAACCTTGCCACCGGCGAGAACCGCATAGCCATTCTCCGCAACGATTGCCCCTGCGTTGCGGATTTCGCCGCCGCCGTGCCCGCCGAACACATAGCGGCCGGCCATGAAATCGTCATCGGCGATATCGCGCGTGGTCGCCAGGAAGCCGGCCGCGCTCACACGGCCCGTGGCGCCGATCAATATCCCCGATGAATTCAGCAGCCAGACCTGCCCATTGGCCGAAACGGTCCCGTCGATCCGCGATGCACCGCCACCGGTAACGCGATTGAGCGTAACGGCATTGGCACCGGGCTGATCGAATCTCAGCGTGGTTCCGCCCGCGACCGAAAGGCTGGACCAGTTGAGCACGGCTTTATCGCTGCTCTGGGTTACCACCGTGATATTTCCGGCAGTAGCAATCGTCGCCACGCCCCGAGTGACGGTCGGCATGCTAGGCGCTTCGTTTGCTCGAGCCGCGCTCATAGCCAGTACGCTCGTTGCGGTGGCGAAAGCAATTCCATGCGCAAGGCGCTTCGCGGTGTTCAATGGTGAACCTCGCCTGCCGAGCCATTCAAGTGAGTCAACGACGTTATTTCCCTTGGTAGCCAACGGATACCTCTCAGAATAAATTTCGCAATATTACCGACAATTCATTTTAATAGTGTCGATATTATTTTTGCGATCTACATAAATAGTTTTTGACATTACAAATTTTTGGAATTTATAGCTGTTCTATAGATATAATACTGACGTCATGAAATGCGAAATTATTCGTCAATATGTTTAGTGAACAGAAGTTCAATATTGATTAATTTCCGTTCCGCCGTGCGTGATCGTCAGTTTAGGCAGAAGGACGAATTGACGCGGCACAGCCGGATTGATCCGGGATGATCTGAACGAAGTGCAACGCCGGCCTTGGAAGCGTTTGCTGCCGATCGATGAGGTGAACCGGGAGCGCAGCCGCCGACCAGAGCAGAACCGCTCAATGATCGGTGACAAGTTTTGGCGAATTCGCCGCAGGATGCCTTGGCTGATTTTCCGCTGAGCGATAAGGGCTATTGTGCTGACGCCATCGACGCCGGCTTCGCCAATCGCAACATTCGGGCTGTCATTTCGATCAGACCGTCGGGTCGCAATCGATCATGCACGGGTACTCCGCAGCCAATTCGCGGTCAGCTTCAGGTGCATGGCCGGCATCGCTGCACTTAGCTACTCAGTCAAAACGTCCACGCGGCCTGGTCAAAGCCGGTTAACGGCCGGCGAGATCGCGAACAAGGTTGGGCCATACGTTGAACACAGGCGCATCAAATCAGGATTCGCAGTCTGATAAAAATTGAAGGCCTCAGTTCGCTGACCCGAGGCGCTGATCTTCCGTTATCTGTACCTTTTCGGGTCGAGCAAGGAGGCGATGCGGTCGCCGATGATTACGCCACACGGTCATTTGCCGCAGAACGGATTGCCAGCATATAGTGCCCGAGAGACCAGAATAGCATCACGCTCGCAACCAGCAGCGCATAGCGCAGGCTTTCTCCACGCGCGACCGGCGCCAGAAAATCGCTCGTCAGGCCGATCAGATAAGGCCCCATGCCGCTGCTCAGCAATGAGAGCAGAAACATCATGATCGCAACGGCCGTGGCCCGGCGATAGGGCTCGGTGAAAGATTGGACGGTGGCAGTCGCGATACCAGCCACGCCGGTCAGAAAGGCGATTATGCCGTTGGACAGTAGATTCAGCCACGCGTGCGGGCTCAGGACCATCACGACATATAGCGGCGTGCACAAGGCGACCGATCCCGCCGGAATCCAGATCTCCCAGCGCTGATCGCGGGGGACCAGCCACGACGCCAGCAGTCCGCCCGATACGACCCCCAGCATGCCGCCGGCAGCGCCCATACCGCCAAGCCAGGCACCGATCTCGGTGGGCTTCATGTCGAAGCTGCGCATGAGGAACGAAGGCGCCCATTGAGAATATCCCTGGGTTGCCACGTGACTGAGCGCGTAAGCGAGCGATAGATGCATGAACGTCCGCCGCCGCAACAGCACCCACAGCGATTGCAGCATGCTTTCTGCCGGGCGATCGGATTTCGGCCGTGCGGGTTCGCGCAGGGTCAGGATCGTGATCAACGCGAGCGGCAAGCCGGCAAGTCCGATGATCTGAAGCGCCGCGCGCCAGCCGAAATGTTCGCCAAGGTAGCCGGTCAGACTCATCCCGCCGACCATGCCGATCGCCGCGCCGGTATTGAACAGGCTGATGCCGAGAGCCCGCTTGGTACGGGGAAAGTAGTCGCCGACCAGCGAATATGATGGCGGCAGGCAACCCGCTTCGCCGACACCGACACCCACCCGCGACAGGAAGAACTGCGAATAGCTTCGCGCGAAGCCCCCAAGCGCGGTCATGGCGCTCCACAAGACCAGGCATACCGATATCAGCCGCAGGCGCGATGTGCGATCTGCCAGCCACGCCAGAGGTACGCCGAGCAGCGCATAGAACAGCGCAAAAGCGAGGCCGGAGAGCAGGCCAAGCTGCGCGTCGCTGAGGTGAAGGTCGGTCTTGATCAGTTGCAGCAGGATCGACAGCGCCACCCGGTCCATCTGGCTGAAGATGTGAATGGTGGTGAGAACGGCGAGTGCATACCAGGCCGCGGCGGGAACCCTGCTTCCGGCTGCATCCCCGGGGGCGGAAGCTGTCGCGGTGCCTGATGCCGGCTCCTTCTCGGTTGCAAACATTGCCATCTCCCCATGTGTTCGGCTGTGGATGCGCCGATCCTGTTTTGTTTGCGCGCGGCCGCAGCCGGCCCCCTTAAGTTCATATCGTGCAAGTAATAGAGGTCGATGTCGAGGCGCGCCTTCTTCCCAGAAGCGCGCCCCGACATTTTGGGCATGCGGCCGATGGCCGCAGCGTTTCTCATCCGCCCGAATGCGTCAGGCCGTCTTGCTCACCGCCGGATAATCGTCGGAGGGCTAGGGCAGATTACGCCGCCGCACTCCGAATTTTTCCGTCCCAACTGGTCGTCGGCAAGATGTTACGCATGCCGCAATCGACCAGAACGTCGCTGCCGGTCATGGCGGAGGCGTCGGGCGAGGTCAGGAAAGCGATGACATTGGCGATCTCTTCGGTCTCGCCCCGCCGCTGCAGCGGGCAGGATGCGACCATCTTGAGCATCACCGGGTTCTTCTGCTCTTCCGCACGGTTCATCGGCGTGTCGGTGATGCCCGGTGAAAGCGACAGGATCCTCGCGCCCTTGGCCCCCCAAGTGAACGAGAGACGGCGCGCCATCCGATGCACGGCGCGCTTCGAAAGCTGATAGCACAGGCTCCGCTGCTCGACATCGATATACTGTCCGACCTTTTCGATCATATCCGGTGCCAGCGGATCGTCGATCGCGGCGAACAGTCCTGGCGCCTCAGGTACCATATAGCCCGACTGCGATGCCACAGCGATACCAACGGTACCCTCGCGGAGCAGCGGCTCGGCTGCGCGGAAAACGCGCGCTACGCCGGCGACATTGACCGCGAGAATACGCGGGCCGGGCGCCTGAACGGCCGAAACGCCGGCCGTGATGACGAGCGCATCAAGACTGTCGACCGCAGACATGAGCGCATCGACCTGCTCCTGGTTGGAGATGTCGCACTGGAACGCCCGAACGTCACCGCCGATTTCGGCCGCGATCTGCTGCGCGCCTTCCAGATTATAGTCGGCGACGATCAACGGGCCGCGCGGAGCCAGTTTTCGGGCTGTTGCCGCACCCATTCCCGACGCTGCGCCGATCACTACATTTGTCATGATTTTCTCCTTCAGTCTGAAAATTGTATTGCGCTCCGCGAGGTTCGATTACCGCGTCGCCATCAAGCATGCCACTCCCGCCGCGCACCCGATGAAACGTTGCCCCAATCTCCTTACAGGGTGCAACCCGGCATACTGGCCGCCTCCGGCCGCAGTTTACGCATCCGCGCTCGGAAACAGTCGGCTGAGCGGTTTGCCCAACGGCGCCGGGAGGTGACCGACGCCGTTTGGCCAGTCGATGAAGCCCGACGCGGCGTGCGTGCCCGCATCGATGTGCAGTGTCGTCCCCGTGATCGAAGCAGCAAGGTCGGAAACCAGGAAAAGCACGCCGTTGGCAAGGTCATCCACACTCGCCGCGCGTCCCATCGGAATGTACATGCGCCGCCCCCCTAGATGCTGTTCGGGTGTCGCTGCCATCGCCTCTTCACGTAATTCTGCCGAGATGGCATTCATATTGCCCGCTGTCGGCGTGCTATCCGACGCCAGCGTGTTGATGCGGATGTTCTGCGATCCCAGCTCGACTGCCAGCGAGCGCGTGAAGTTGGTGAGGGCGGCCTTCGCACCTGCATAGACCGCGAAGGTCGCGGCGCCGCGATGCGCCTCGATCGTTGTGAAATTGACGATGCTGCCACCGCCGCGCCGGATCATGGACGGGACCACCCGATGGATGGATTCGAGCACGTAAACATAGTTCCGGTGGATGTCCGCTTGCCATGCTTCGGGCGTGCTATCCATGAACCGGCCGCGCTTCACCCCGCCGACCACGTTCACCAGAATGTCGATACCATCGAACGTCCGGCCCACTTCGTCATAAAAGCTGGCAAGTGCAGCGGTAACGGTAGCATCCGTTTCCATGGCCAGCACCGCGACGCCGAGTTCACGTGCCTCCGCCGCAGTCGCGGCTAGCGCAGTCCCGTCGATATCGCAGATTGCAAGATTGACCCCCGCGCCAGCCAGGCCAAGCGATACCGCGCGACCGATCCCCCCGCCGCCACCGACCACCACGGCGACCCGCCCTTGGAGGCGCGCTCGACCGTCCAGAAATGCTTGCGTCACCGTCGACTCTCCTGCATCACTTTTCCGGTTTTGGGGCCTACGCTATTGTGACGCGCGCGCGCGAATGCAGCGACACATATGCCGATGCCAAACGCGCAAGTTGGAATCTTCCGCGGCTCCCCGCACCGTAAGATTGAACCAGGTCGAGCGGGAAGATTCGGTCCCGGCATAACGGGAGAAGAGCATGTCGGCGCTGCAGGATATCCCGAAAAACGTCACCGACCTGATGCGCAGCGTGCTCCACATGCAGTTCGCGACGGTAAGCGGTGAGGGGGTGCCCATCGACACGCCCATCATGACTTTTTCGTCCGACGATCTCGGCATCATCTCCGGCGCGACCGGACTGGCCTATCCCGTGAAGGCGGAGCGGGCCCGCCGCAATCCCAAGGTTGGGTTGTTGATCGAAGGGACTGTCGACGAGCCGGTCATATCGGTGGCCGGGCTCTGCGCCGTGCGCGATGCCGACATTCAAGCCAATTTGATCCGCTATTTGTCCGAAACCGGCCATTACAGCGTCGGCACCTCGCGCCCGTGGGAATTGACGCGAAATGCCGTCTGGTACTGGGCGCGGATCATCATGGACGTGACCCCCAAGCGGATCATGTGGTGGGAAAATCGAGCGGCGATGGACCAACCGCCGAATGTCTGGACCGCGCCGGCAGATACCGTCTTTCCCCCATCCGATCCCGCTCCTGCCGGACGACCGAGCGGGGCTTCGAAGTGGCCGCAACGCGATTGGCGCGAGTTTGCGCGGCCATTCGTCGAAGGCGGCGTACCAGGTCACCTGACACTGCTCGATCCGGAGGGCTTCCCGTTGCCGATAGGCGTCCGCGGCGTGCGGATGACCGACACGATGTTCGAGCTCGATGTGCCCCTTGGCGTGCCGTGGACGGGAGCGGGGATGGCGACGTTCACCTTTGCGGGCTGCGCGACGTTCGTCGGGCCCGTCAGCGGCTCCGGCGGGTCGATGCAGCTGATGGTCGAGCGGATGTTGCCGGTGCACCCGATGGTCGAGGATCCGGCCCAGGTGCTGGAGCCATCCGATGAGGTTCGCGCGGCCCTGCTGAGCCGCCTCGGCGAGGAACTCGCCCGGCGTGGTCAGCCCATCCCTATCGTTCCAGAGGAGCGACCTGCGCCCTCCGCTGGCGCGCTTCGCCGCCGCGATCGTGACGCACGCGTCAGGCAGGCCTGAACTGCAGCCACCAGGCCGAGCACAACCTTCCCATCAGCCAAAAATCAACAGAGCTTACCGCCAACCGCGGGCAGATGTGACACCCATCTGGGAATTGTCGGGTTATACTCGCTGTCCGTGTGACAAATCTTGAAATGCCTCTAGCAAGGGAAAATCAAGCGGATTCACTCGGCCAAGCAAGAGCATGGGAGGAACACCGCGTATGAGTAGGTGGAAACAGCGGCCTGAGGGATCGAATTGGGGCGACTTCGGCCCCGACGACCGGCTGGGCAAGATGAACCTGCTGACATCTGAGCGCCGCCGCGCCGCCGTGGCCGAGGTGCGCGAGGGAATCGCCTTCTGCCTCAGCCTTCCGCTCGACCTGCCCGTCTCGGACGGGCAAGGCCCGCGCAAGCCGCCACGCCTGCGGTCGCCCGCTTGGTACCATACAACAATGGATGCGTTGGGCGGATGCTGCAGCGAGCTGGTCTGCGATGACGAGGTCGTGCTCAGCCTGCAATATTCCACCCAATGGGACGCCTTCGCTCACTACGGCCGGCTGTTCGACGCTAACGGCGATGGGGCGGCGGAGAAGGTCTATTACAACGGCTACAACGAGGGTGACTTCATCGGTCCCGATGAGGAGGGCGGCCCCGCCGCGCTGACCCTGGGCATCGATAACTTCGCCGCCACCGGCGCCCAGGGTCGCGGCGTGCTGGTGGACCTCGCCCGCTACGGAACCGGGAGGCGCTGGGTCGGCTACGACGAGTTCATGCGCGCGCTGGACGAGCAGAAGGTCGAGGTCCGCCCCGGCGACTTCCTGCTGATAAACACCGGTTATAGCGAGGCGATCCTGACGATCGGCTACGACGGTGACACTCAGGCGCTGGGCTTGGCTGGCGCGGTGCTGGACGGCTCCGACGCGCGGCTCCTGCAGTGGATCGCGGACTCCGACGCCGTCGCCCTGTGTTCGGACAACCAGGCCGTGGAAGGCTTTGACATGCGCAGCGAACGCGGCGAGCACGACCCTCGCCTGCCGCTGCACGACCTGTGCCTGTTCAAACAGGGAATCCATCTGGGCGAGATGTGGCGGTTGGACGAGCTGGCGGCCTGGCTTAGCGCCAACGACCGGAACGCCTTCCTTTTGACCGCCCCGCCGCTGCGCCTGCCGGGCGCGGTGGGCTCCCCCGTCACGCCCGTCGCTACCGTCTGAACCTGTCGTGCTGGTCCGGCGTAACCAGTAGACAAGCGGGCCGAACACGGTGAAGCCGCTTAGAAATGCACCCAATTGCGCGAAAATGATCAGCGTGGCCCTGCCATTGCCGGTAGGCGGGGTTGGCTCAGCCGAGGATAGCCGAAGGTGAACGCGATGCTGGGTGGTGAGACCGCCTGATGCGGCGGGAGATGGAGTGGGAGATTTTTTGGCCCTATGAGCTGTTCCCTAGCCCGTTCCGTGGCCATTAATTGCCAACCTCATCCTACTTGCAATGCCACCATCAAGTCATTGAAACATGAGGAGGTTTTGGTGGACGCACTTGGGCTCGAACCAAGGACCCGCTGATTAAGAGTCAGCTGCTCTACCAACTGAGCTATGCGTCCACACTACCGAACGGCAGGGGCGGTTGGTGCCGCCCGTCGTGGTGAGGCGCGCCTTTAGCAGCGGGTTGTCGGCGATGTAAACCACCAAAAGCATATTTTTTGAAATTGGCTGTGGATCATTCAGTAGCGCCGGGCCGAACGGTCGATCGCCATCAATGCGCCCAGGCATATCAGCACGGTCATCATCGCCGATCCGCCGAACGAGACGAGGGGCAGGGGGATGCCCACCACGGGCGCGAGGCCCATCACCATCATCAGGTTGATCGCGACATAAAAGAAGATCGTGGTGGCCAGCCCCGCCGCGGTCAGCCGGGCGAAGCGGGTGCGCGCGCGGCTCGCGACGCCCATGCCCCAGCGGATGACCAGCAGGAAGGCGATGATCAGCAACGCGCCGCCGACGAGCCCCCATTCCTCGGCCATCGTCGCGAAAACGAAGTCGGTATGGCGCTCGGGCAGGTAATCGAGATGGCTCTGCGTTCCACCCAGAAATCCCTTGCCGAAGATGCCGCCCGATCCGATCGCGATCTTCGACTGGATGATATGATAGCCTGATCGCAACGGGTCGCTTTCCGGGTTCAGGAAGATCTCGATCCGTTCGCGCTGATAGCCATGCATCATCGACAAAGCGATCGGCAGGCCCGCGGCCATCGCCGCTGCCGCGCCAACGAACAGCCGCACGGGCAATCCAGCCAGAAAGCCCACCACCACGCCGCCGAACACGATCATCAGCGCCGTGCCGAGATCGGGCTGCGCCATCACCAAGCCGGCGGGCACGCCGATCAGCAAGGCAGGCGGCCAGATCGCCGTCCATGCCCGGATCTGGTTGACGGGAAGCATGTCGTAGAAGCGCGCCACCGCGAGCACGATCGCGGGTTTCATCAATTCGGAAGGCTGCAGCCGGATGATACCAAGATCGAGCCAGCGCCGGCTGCCACCGCCCACAAAGCCGAATGCTTCGACGAGCAGTAGCAGGAAGACGAGGATGCCATATATCGGCCAGGCCGCGCCCTTCAGCCGGGCCTCGCTTACCCGCGAGAGGAGGATCGCTAGCCCCACGAACAGAATGAAGCGCGTGCCCTGTGAAAAGGCCCAGGGAGACATGCTGCCGCCCGCGGCAGAATAGAGCACGACAAGCCCGAACCCGCCGATCGCGAGGATCAGGAACAGCACGCTCCATGGCAGTTGCTGGAGGAACGCCGGTATCAGCGAGTCGCGGCTCATTCGGGCTCCTCGGCGGCGTTTTGCGGCGGGACCGATGGCTCGGGAGCGGCCGGCGCCGGGGCGGGAGACGGCGTGGCATCGTTGCGGTGCTGCCATGCCTGCGCCTCGGTGGCCATACGCTGCTCGATCGATCCCGATTCTGACTCGATTGCCGCAAGCCGTTGTTCGGCGAGAGGACGATTATATAGCCAGGTGATGATGTCGCGGGCGATCGGCGCGCCGGCGGCGCCGTGCATACCATGTTCGAGCACCACCGATACCGCGTAGCGGGGATCGACGACGGGCGCGAAGCCGATGAACAGCCCATGGTCGCGATACTTCCATGGCACGCCATTCACCCCGAAATCGCCGCGCGCGCGCTGCGCCATCGTGATCCGCCGCACCTGCGCGGTCCCGGTCTTGCCGCCCATCTGCACTCCAGGCAGGTTGAGCCGTGCCTGGCCACCGGTGCCAAACGGGCCGTTGACGACTCCCGCCATCGCGTCGCGCACGAATTGCAAATGTTCGGGATTGCAGGCGAGCGGTCCGCCCTGCGGCGGATATTTGCGGTTGACGATCAGGCGTGGCGCCAGTTCGCGCCCTGATGCGATCCGTGCCGCCATCACCGCAAGCTGGAGCGGATTGGCGAGCATATAGCCCTGGCCGATCGTTGAGTTGAGCGTATCGGACACCCCCCAGCGCGCGCCCTTATATTTGCGCGCCTTCCATTCGGCATCGGGCACGGTGCCGTAACGCTGCGACGGCATCGGCAATTCGAATTCCTGACCCAGCCCCAGCGCTCGCGCCATCGAGGCGATCCGTTCGATCCCGATCAGCCGCGACATCGTGTAGAAATAGATGTCACAACTCGCCGCGATCGCGTGTGCCATGTTGACCGGACCATGGCCGCTATGACGCCAGCAGTGGAAGAAACTGTTCCCCAGCCGATAGGTGCCCGAACAATTCACCGTCTGGCCGGGATCGATCCCTGCCTCGAGCAACGCGAGCGCGACCATAGGCTTGACGGTCGATCCCGGCGGATAAAGCCCCTGCATCACCTTGTTGGTGAGCGGCAGATGATCGTTTCCGGACATCATCGCCCATTCGTTTTGCGAAATGCCGTCCGAAAAGCTGTTCGGATCGTAAGCCGGCATCGATGCCATGGCGAGGATGCCGCCGGTCTGCGTATCGATCACCACGGCCGCGCCGCTGTTGGGCCCCAGGCGGCTCGCCGCATAACGCTGCAGGCCGGCATCGATTGTCAGCTGCAGGGCGTTGCCGACCACTTCCGGGCGGGTCGTCAGCTCGCGCACCACCTTGCCGTGCGCGGTGACCTCGCTGCGCTTGGCGCCGGGTTTGCCACGCAGCCATTGTTCCATCGTTCGTTCAAGACCTTCCTTACCGATCTTGAATCCCGGTGTGAGCATGAGCGGATCGTGCGTTCGATCATAATCGGCGGCGGATGGCCCGCCGACATAGCCGACGAGATGGGCGACGGCGGCGCCGGCCGGATAATAACGCCCGTACCCGCTGGTGGGGGAAACACCGTGAAGGCTGGGCTGGCGGATGCTGACCGCGGCGAACCGTTCGTAACTGACATTCTCGGCCACCGCGACCGGCTGATAGCCGCGCGCCTGGCCCAGATCCTCGCGGATCCGATCCATATCGTCGGCGGTGAGCGCGAGCAGCGACTGGAGCTGGCCGAGCACCCGATCCTTGTCGTGCAACTGATCGGGAATGATATCGACCCGGAAAATCGTGCGATTGATCGCGATCGGCTTCCCATGCCGGTCGATGATCCACCCGCGCCGCGGCGGCACCAGCGTCATCTGCACCCGGTTATTTTCGGCCAGCGTCGAATAGCGCTCGTTCTGCGCAACCGACAGCCATGCCATGCGCGCGATCAGCAGCCCGCCCACCGCCGTCTGCGCGGCGCCCAGCACGAAGGCGCGCCGCGTGAACGAGAAGGCCTGCGCCTGTTCGGTGATGATCCTGCCGCGGCGCATCTATCGGGCCAGCCGCCAGCGATCGAGCAGGGCGGTCAGCCGCACCGTCGCCGGGAATACGAGGATCGCGACCACGGTTTCGGGGATGACGGTCAGGATCGTGCCGCTCGCGCCCGGGGTTTGCGAAAGTGCCCATGTCGCCGACTGGATGATCGCGATGCTCGTCGCCGCAATAATCCATTCCATCCAATAATCGCGCCAGACGATATGATGATCGATCCAATCGAACGCGAGAAAGGCGACCGTCCACAGTCCCATCGACGTGCCGAGAAAATGGCCGGTGAGCAGATCGTCGAACAGGCCGAGCGGCAGCGCGATCCAAGCTGGCCACATTTCGGGGCGCAGCAACCGCCAGGACAGCAGCAGAAGCAGGCCGAACGGCGGCAATTGGGGGGCGGACGAGACCATCGGCGCCAGGATCATCGCCGATCCGGCCAGCGTCGAGGCGATCGGTACCAGCAATGGCCGCAACGGCGCACGGACAGGGCGTATGGCCGGACGACCGATCATGGCTTCGGCTGCGTCGGACGATCCTCGGCCGGCGGCAGATAGATCGGATAGACCGCGCCGAAATCGATCGTCGCGGGATCGGCGAGCGGCGCGGCGCTGGCGCGATCGCCATGGACCGCGGTGATCACCGCCACCGGGATATTGGGGGCATAGATGCCTCCGGTCCCCGACGTGACCGCCAGATCGCCCCGGCGGAATGGCTGGCCGCCGACGTTCAGCCCGCGTATCTCGACGCCGCCGTCGCCACGGCCGGTGATCAGACCCGCCACGCCGTTGCGTGTGATCCGTACCGGCACCGCGCTGTCGCCATCGGTCAGCAGCAGCACGCGCGCGGCGAATTGCCCGGTCTCGAACACCCGCCCGATCAGCCCTTCGGGCGATCGCACCGGCATGCCGGGCGCGATGCCATCAATGCGGCCGGCGGCGAGCGTTGCGAAGCGGCGCTGGCCCGAAATGCTCGATCCGATGATGCGTGCGGACAGCAAGGGTTTTGGGAGGTGCTCGACGACGCCTGCCAGCTTCTTCAACCGGGCATTTTCGAGGATCAGCGCCCTGGCGGTGATCGCCTGGTGGCGTTCGATGGCGAGTTCCTGCGTCAGCCGGCGATTTTGGGCGGCGGCATCAAAATAGGCGTCGATCTCGGCGCTCGCCTCAGCCGCGCCACGCACGCCGATGCGGGCGATGCCGGTCAGCCCGGCGCCAAAGTCGATCGCCATGCCCCGGACCGTTGCGAATGAACGCGGATCGAAATGGGCGAGCAGCAGCATGGCCGCGGCCACCACGGTGCCGGCGACGGCAATCACATAGCCCGCGAACAGGCCATATTGGATGCGGCGCGAAAAACCTCGACGCCGGTGGCGGGGCGCCGCCATCGCGGTCTGGACTCGTCAGGCTGTCTGCAGCACGCCGCGGAAGATAGGATCTTCCAGCGCGCGGCCGGTGCCGAGGGCGACGCATGTCAGCGGGTCGTCGGCGACGACCACCGGCAGGCCGGTCGCCTCGCGCAGCACCTCATCCATCCCCTGCAGCAATGCCCCGCCGCCGGTAAGTACGATCCCCTGGTCGACGATATCGGCCGCCAGCTCGGGCTGGGTGTTTTCCAGTGCGATGCGCACGCCTTCGACGATCGCACTCACCGGCTCGGTCAGCGCTTCGGCGATCTGCGCTTGCGAGATCGAAATTTCCTTGGGCACGCCGTTCACGAGATCGCGGCCCTTGATCAGGATCGTCTTGCCCTTGCCATCAGCCGGCATCTTGGCAATCCCCACTTCCTGCTTGATCCGTTCGGCGGTCGCCTCACCGATCAGCAGATTGTGGTTGCGGCGGACATAGGATCCGATCGCTTCGTCCATCTTGTCGCCGCCAACGCGCACCGACGTCGTATAAGCAAGACCGCGCAGGGACAACACCGCCACCTCGGTGGTGCCGCCGCCGATATCGACCACCATCGATCCGATCGGCTCGGTCACCGGCAGCCCGGCACCGATCGCGGCCGCCATCGGCTCCTCGATCAGCCACACCTGGCTCGCGCCGGCATTGGAGGCGGCGTCGCGGATCGCGCGCCGCTCGACCGAGGTCGATCCGGATGGCACGCAGATCACGATTTCGGGCCAGCGCGGAAAGCGGCGGGGGCCATGAACCTTCTGGATGAAATGTTTGATCATCTGTTCGGCGACGTCGATATCGGCGATCACGCCGTCGCGAAGCGGACGGATGGCCTCGATCTGGTGCGGGGTCTTGCCCATCATCAGCTTGGCGTCGTCGCCGACCGCCTTGACCCGCTTCACGCCGTTGATCGTCTCGATCGCCACCACCGATGGCTCATTGAGCACGATGCCGCGGCCGCGGACATAGACCAAAGTGTTCGCCGTTCCGAGGTCGATCGCCATATCGTGCGACATGATCTTGAAGAAACGCTGAAAGAACATGCTACCGTCCGTCTATATCGGCCGTACCGGGCCAGTCTCGCTTTTTGCGCACAACCGTCTTGGCGATCGAGAAGATCGGGTTTGAAGGGGTGCGGAAAGCCGCCGCTTGGGCTACAGCGTCATCCATGTCAATACGCCGCCTGCCAGAGCATCTGGTGAATCGTATCGCCGCAGGCGAAGTGGTCGAAAGGCCCGCCAGCGCGTTGAAAGAACTTGTGGAAAATGCGATCGATGCGGGCGCCACCCGGATCGCCGTTTTGCTGGGCGAAGGCGGGCTCAGCGCGATCGAAGTGATCGACGACGGCTGCGGCATGGCCCCGGACGAAATCACGCTGGCGCTTGAGCGGCACGCCACGTCGAAACTGCCCGACGACGCGATCGAGGACGTAACGACATTGGGTTTTCGTGGCGAGGCCCTGCCGTCGATCGCCAGTGTCGCCGACGTCACGATCGAGAGCCGGGTGCGCGGCGCCGATGGCTGGTCCCGCCGGATCGATCATGGCGTGCTGGCGGGGGAGGGGCCGGCCGCCTTGCCGCCGGGCACGCGCATCCGGGTTGCCAACCTGTTCGCCAAGGTCCCCGCGCGCCGCAAATTCCTGCGCTCGGCCCGCTCCGAGTTCGCCGCCTGCATTGATGTCGTCAAAAGGCTGGCGATGGCGCGGCCCGATATTGGTTTCTCGGTCCAGCATGATGGTCGGCGGGCGCTCTCGGTTTCGCCAGGTGAAGCGCAGATCGATCGGGTGGCGGCGCTCACCGACCGCGATCTCGCCGATAACAGCGTCGCGGTCGATTATCGGCGCGAGGGTGTCACCTTGGCCGGAGTGGCCGGGCTGCCCACCTTCAACCGTGGCATTTCGGATCACCAGTTTCTGTTCGTCAACGGCCGGCCGGTCAAGGACCGGCTGCTGATCGGCGCGGTGCGCGCGGCCTATCAGGACATGCTCGCACGCGACCGCCACCCGGTGGTGGCCTTGTTCGTCGAATTGCCCGGCGATCAGGTCGACGTGAACGTCCATCCGGCCAAGACCGAAGTGCGATTCCGCGATCCCGGGCTGATCCGCGGGATGATCGTCGGCGGGTTACGGGCCGCGCTCGACGCGGCGGGGCATCGCAGTGCGCAGCGTCCCTCGGCGGGTGCGCTCGGCAACTGGCAGCCGGGCGCTTTGCCGTCCCTATCGCGCCCCGCGTCCGGCGGCGGCAATTTCTCTTATCCCACCCCGTCGGGCAGCGCGCAGGGCAGCGTCTGGGATCATGCTCCCGGTTTCGCGCCGCAACCGATGGGGCGATCCGAGTCCGGCGGGCACATGCAACCACCGCCCGAGCACAAGGCCTTTCCGATGGGGGTCGCGCGCGGCCAGGTCGCGGCGACCTATATCGTGGCGGAGGCCGAGGATGGCCTCGTGATCGTCGATCAGCATGCCGCGCACGAACGCCTGGTGCTCGAACGCATGCGCAAGGCTATGGCCGATGGCGGCATCTCGCGGCAGGCGTTGTTGTTGCCCGAGGTCGTCGAACTCGATGAGGTCGCGTGCGACCGGCTCGATGCGCGGATCGACGAACTGGCCGAAATGGGGCTCGAACTCGAACGGTTCGGTCCGAAGGCGATGCTGGTGCGGGCGGTGCCCGCCCTGCTCGGCCAGAGCGATGTGAAGGGGCTGATCGTCGATCTCGCCGATGAGCTGGCGGCCTATGATTCGGCGCTGTCGCTGAAGGAACGGCTCGATCATGTCGCGGCGACGATGGCGTGCCACGGATCGGTGCGGGCAGGCCGCCTACTCTCGATCGCCGAGATGAACGCCCTGCTGCGCGAAATGGAAGTTACCCCGCATTCGGGCCAGTGCAACCATGGCCGGCCGACCTGGATCAAGCTCGGCCATGGCGATATCGAGAAATTGTTCGGTAGAAAGTGAACCGCTCGCCGCGGCAGGACTTCATTCTGCCCGTGCTGTGTTGTCCCGCGCGCATGAGCCGGCCAGAATCGTGCACACGACCAATTGGATCTGATGGTAGAGCAGAAGCGGCAGCATGATCATCCCGAGCCCGGGATGCCCCGCAAACATGATCTTGGCGGTCGGCGCGCCGCTCGCCAGGCTTTTCTTCGACCCGCAGAACATTGCCGTGATCCGCTCCTCACGGCTGAAGCCGAGCGCCTTCGCGCAAAGGCTGGTGAGCAGGAGCATGATGAATAGCATCAGCGATGCCAGCAGCGCCACGACCAGCAACTGGCCGATGCTGAAGCGATGCCATACCCCCGATGCCGTGGAATCGCAGAAGGACGCATAGACGATCAGGATGATCATGAAGCGATCCACCCGATTCACGGCCTTCTTGCGCGTGCCGAGGAAGGGCAGGGTGAGCGGGCGGCAGATCTGCCCGAGCGCGAACGGGATCGCCAGCGTGGCCAATATGCCGAGGATCGTATCGAGCAGCGGCGGCATGGCGTGCCCGCCTGCCCCGACCCAAAGCATGATGACGGGCGTCGCGATCATGCCGATCAGACCCGATATCGATGCGTTGAACACAGCGCTGGGAACGTCGCCCGCGGCCAGCGCCGTCATCGCGACCGAGGATGTGATCGTCGACGCCATAGCGCACAGGAAAAAGAAGCCGAGGCGAAGCTCTTCGGTGACCATGCCGGACAGAAGCCGATAGGCGATCCCGCCGATAATCGGGAAGACGACGAACGTCATCGCCTGCACAAACAGATGCAACTGCCATTTGGCGGCGCCCGATCGCATCGCTGCCGGCGACAGCATCGAGCCTTGCAGGAAGAAGACGAGACCTATCCCATATTTGGTGACCGAGGCGAGGTGCAATATGCCGCCCGGGGCGCCTGGCGCGGGCCAGGCCAAAGCGAGCAGAACCGCGGCCAGCATGGCCAGCAGGAATCCATCGATTTTCATGATATTATCCTTGTCGGATCGCACGGCCCCTGATTGCGGGGGTGCGTCAGGCCGAACGATCTCACGCCGCAAGCTGCGGCGCCCGGTCACTCGATCGAAAGGTGCGTGGAAACCACTTTCCAGCCATCGACAAACCGCACCCAGGTCAGGCTCAGTCGGCCGCGCTCGCCGCTGTCGCGGGTGAATTCGGCGTCGACCGTCGCGAAGTGCCGGCCATAGCTGGCGATCACCGATCGATCGATCCGCCGCTGCGTCGGCGAACCGCCCTGGGCGCGGCGCGCGCGGCGATACGCGGCGATCGCCTCATAGCCGTACAGCACGCCATCGACGCCGAACCGCACGGTAAAGGGCGATTCGTGGAAAAGTGAGTCGAGCGTCGCGACATCCTCCTCGCCCAGCGCGATCTCATAGGAGCGGAAGGCGGCGGTGACCTCGGCCAGAGTTTCGGGTTCGTTGAGGATCATGTTGCGCAACGCCTTCGTGCTGTCCGGGTCGTCATTTCGATGCTCCGCTCTGTCCATCGATCACCTTCCGCAACACCATAGAGTTGCCGCGCGCGTTGATAAGCCGATGCGACCCGCGAACAGTTTCAAGCCAATCTGTCAAATCACCGCCCCTATACGGGCCGGCTCCGGAATATCCGGTGCTTCGATCAGTTGGGGCTTCTGCTTGAGGAATTCGACGAAGGTTCGCACCTTCGCCGAAACCAGTTGGCGATGCGGAAACAGCGCGACCAGCGACACCGATTCAGGCCGATTGTTCGGCAACACCTCGATCAATGCGCCCGATCGCAGATGATCGGCGACTTCCCACCAGGGTTTCAGCGCGATACCATGGCCGCTCAGCGCCCATTCGGTGAGCACGTCGCCGTCGTCGGCATCGAGGTTGCCGGTGACGTTCAGCGCGACCGGCCGGCCATCGTCATGCAAGGTCCATCGTGCCTGCTGACTCCCCGGGAAGCGAAGCAAAAGGCAGTTATGCGCGGAGAGTTCGGCCGGAGCCACGGGTGTGCCGTGTCTGGCGAGGTAGGACGGCGCCGCGCACAGCACCCGGGGACAATCGGCGAGCCGGCGGGCGATGAAGCTGCTGTCGGTGGGGTTCGCCATCCGCACCGCAACGTCAATCGCCTCTGCCAGCAGATCGATAAGATGATCGGAAAGACGCAAGCGGATCTGCACGCGCGGATAGAGTTCGTTATATTCGGCAACCAGCGGCGCGAGCACCCGGCGCCCGAAACCCAGCGGCGCCGTAATCCGGAGTGCGCCGGAGGGTGTTCCGCCCACCGAAGCGATGCTGCTTTCGGCCCGTTCGACTGCGCTCAACACATCCAGCGCATGTTCGTAGAAGATATAGCCTTCCTCGGTAGGCTGCAGGTTGCGCGTGGTGCGGTTGAGCAATCGCGCACCAATCCGGGTTTCGAGCTGCTGGATGCGATGGCTGGCGGCGGCAGGGGAAAGGCGCAGGCTGCGGGCCGCTGCGGAGATGTTCCGAAGCTCGACAACGCGCACGAACACAGTGAGTTCGGTCAACATGGCTGGTCCCCGGCCGTAAACGCCTTCGCCCAGCACCCTCTTCCTACGATTTTGTGAGATAATGCCGATCAGGCGAGGCTCGTGCAAGTGCGACGTTCGTGCAGTCCAGCCCGATATATCAGCTTTTGGGGACTAAGGGTGTAGGTCCCCCATCGCCTTGGCCTTCAAACAGATTCGTAAACTGGACCATTGGCGAGTGCGACCGCCAGACGGTCCGCCAGCGGCGGCAGAAAATTGCCGTTGAACAGTTCGGCGGCAGCGACGACGCGGGGCAGGGGCACCGTCTCGGCCATCAGTGTCGCGGAACGGGCAAGCCGGTCAGTGTCGACGGCGCCGAAACCGATCGTGGCAGTTTCGTCATGGCAGCATTCTTCGTCGATCGTACCGCGCCAGCGATCGCGTTCGATTGCCCGATCGAGTGACGGATTGCGTGCGAGCACCGCATCGATCGCCGCGGAGGGGTCGTTGATCGCATCGATCAGGCTGCGGTTGACCACTTGCAGGAACCGCTTGAGCGCATCTGCCTTGTCGGTGATCGCGCTGCGTGAGGCCATGATGACGCTGCCGTAAAGATCGGGCGCGATATCGGGAAACGGCAGGAACCGCAGCCGCGCAGCCAGCGCCGGATCGGCCTGGCGCAGCACGGCACGCTGGCTGCTCACATAGCCGAATACGCCGTCGCAGCCGCCCTTCATCATCGTCACCAGCATTTCGGCCATCGTGTCATCCGAGATGGCGGTCGAAACCCTCGCGAGATCGATTCCCGCCTTGCTCGCATAAGCCGGAAAGGTCCGCATCGCGACGTCGGAGAGATGGCCGATGATGTGGTGGCCGTGCAGATCGGCCGGCGTATGGATCGGGCTTTCGGACGGAACGGCGATTGCGGACGGGCTGCGATGATGCATCATGTAGATCCCGACCGGGGCGACATTCTGCCCTTCGGCCGCAAATCGGATCAACGAACACATGTCGCCAAAGGTCAGGTCATAGTCGCCCTCAACGAGCATCCGCGGCGCGCGGAACGCACCGTTGCCGGCGGTGAACGCCATATCGAGCCCGGCTTCGGCGAAATATCCACGCTCTTCGGCCAGTGCGAACCAGGCATTCGCCCCAGAATAATAGCTGTTCATCAACATCGTCAGACGGGTCATGTCAGTGGCCTTTGGAACGGGGATTGAGGGTTTGCGAGAGGCGGTTCCCCAGCAGGTTCACCGCGATCACGGTCAGGAAGATCGCCAGCCCGGGGAAGATCATCAGTCCGGGCGCGTAGCGCATATAGGCCTGGCCATCGGCGAGCATCGCGCCCCACTCGGGGGTTGGCGGCTGCGCACCGAGGCCGAGGAAGCTCAAGGTCGATGTGGCAAGGATCGCCTCGCCGAGGTTCAGCGTCGCAACGACAATCAGGGTTGGCGCGACATTGGGGAGCAAATGGCGTAAGGTGATCGACAAGGGCCCGGCGCCGATCGCGCGCGCCGCATCGATGAATAGGGTCCGCCGCAGCATTATCGTCGCGCTGCGGATGATGCGGGCATAATGCGGCGCCTGTGCCAGCGCCACCGCGATCGCGACGTTGACAAGGCCGACGCCGAGTACTGACACGATCATGATAGCCACGACGAGTGCCGGGAGGCCCAGCAGCACGTCGATGGCCCGCGAGCCCCACGCATCGACCCGCCCGCCCGAATAACCGAGCACCATGCCGATCAGGCTGCCCAGCGACATCGACAGCGCGAGGGTCATCATGCCGATCGCGATCGAATAGCGCCCGCCCGCGATCACCCGCGAGAAGATGTCGCGGCCGTAGAGATCGGTGCCGAACCAGCAGTTTGCCGACGGTGATGACAAAGACGGCGCGATGCCGATCGCGTTCCAGTCATAGGGTGCGGCCCACGGCGCGAGCGCGGCCGCGGCGAAGATAATCGCCAGCATCGCGCCGCCGATCGTCGCGCCGGGATGCGCGAGGAAGGTCTTGCGCCGGCTCATCGTGCGTCATCCACGCGCAGGCGCGGATCGATCAGATGGCAGAGCAGATCGACGAGCAGGTTGAGCAGGATATAGGCGCCAGTCGTATAGACCACGACCGCCTGGACGACCGGCAGATCCTTCGCCAGCACCGACTGGATCAGCAAGGTACCGATGCCGGGTCGCGCGAAGATGTTCTCGGTCACCATCGCGCCGCCGATCATCGTCGCCAATTGCATGCCGAGCAAGGTGACCGGCGGGATCATCGCATTGGGCAATATGTGGCGGATCAGGATGCGCGCGGGATGAAGGCCCTTGGCGCGCGCGGTGCGGATATAGTCCTGCGCCGAAGTCTCGATCAGCGAGGATCGGATCAGCCGCGCAAACCCGCCGACCACGAACAGGCCGGCACTGATCGACGGCAGGATCAATGCACCGATCCCATGGCTCAGGATCGGCGCCCAGTGCAGCACGATCCCGAACAGCCAGATCAGCAGCATGCCGCTCCAGAAGTTGGGCAGCGATGCGCCTGCCAGCACGAGGGTCGAGCAAAGGAAATCGGTGACCCCGCCGGGCCTGAGGCCCGCGAGCAAGCCGAACATCAGGCCGAACGTCACGCCGACGACCAGCCCGCCGGCGGCGAGTTCGAGCGTCGGTGGGATATTGGCGGCGAGCATGTCGGCTACCGGCTGCCGCGTGCGATAGGAGGTTCCGAGATCGCCCTTCGCGACGTCGCCGAGAAAGGCAACGAAGCGCACAGGCGCCGGGCGATCGAGCCCGAGCTGCTGGCGCATCGTCTCGCGCACCTGCGGAGAGGCCGGCGAGCCGCCGAGCATCAAATTGACCGGATCGCCCGGGATGATCTGGAACAAGGCGAACACCAGCGCCCATGTCACGAGCAGGGTGGGGATGGCCCGCAGTATCGCGAGGGAGAGGTAGCGGATCATAAGAAACTCCCCAACCCCTCCCCGAGCTTGCTCGGGGAGGGGGACCGCCGAAGGCGGTGGAGGGGTAATCCCGAACTCGCACCCTTGCGGCTTCTGCTTGCCCGAAGGGCCCGCCGACCCCTCCACCATCCTTCGGATGGTCCCCCTCCCCGAGCAAGCTCGGGGAGGAATTGGTTGCGCCCGTTCATAAACTCGCTCCTGCCAGGCGCACTTGCCAATTGCCGCTGGCATAGCGCAGCCCGCTCACCCTCTCAGGATGGACGATCGTCTGCACCTGCTCATGAATCGGCAGGAACACTGCCGCATCCATGATCCGGCGTTGCGCATCGGCATAAAGCGCGGAGCGGCGCTCCTGCGTCGTCGCCTCCGCCGCTGCCCCGAGCATGGCATCGAGCGCGGGGTCATGGATCCGCGCCCAATTGAATGAGTAGCGCCCCGGCACCGGGATATTGCGCGACAGGAACGGGATTTCGAGCACGCTCGCATCATTATGATCCCAGCGCTGCGACAGCAGATCATAGCCGTTGCCGAACATCAGTTCGTCCTGCTTCTGGCGCGTCACCTGTTCGATGCGGATGTCGAAGCCGGCGCGGCGCGCCTGCGCCTGGATCGCGACGCCGAGTTCGGGCTCGATGAAGATCGGCAGATACAGCGCGAGCGGCATGCCACCACGTTGCCTTATGCCGCCGGGGCCCGTTCGCCAGCCAGCGCGATCGAGTAGGGCGGCTGCGCCCGCCGGATCATAGGGATAATAGCCCTTCACGCCGGCCCAATATTCGGGGATCGATGAGGCCAAGGGTCCCCAGGCGGGATCGGCGAGGCCGAAGAACAGGTTGCGCGACAGCCAGGGCCTGTCGATCGCCATCATGAAGGCGCGCCGCACATCGCGATCGGCAAAGGGGCCGCGCGAGCTGTTCAGGCTGAAGCCGAACGGCAGACCCTGCGCCACGCCGACCATTGCCTTATAGCCGCCGCCTGTGACCAGACTGCGCGTATCGAGCGGTGGCGTCTGCGCGCAGATATCGATCTCGCCCGCATCAAGGGCCGCGACCCGCGTGAAGGCGTTGGGAATGAAGCGGTGGACCACCCGCTCGATCCGTGCCGGCCCGGTCGGGAGAAACGCCGGCCCCCATCGATAATCGGGATTGCGCGCCAGCACGACCTGATCGCCCTTCGTCCACGAGACGAAACGGAAGGGGCCGGTCCCGACCGGTGCCTGCGCGAAACCCCGATTGCCGAGCCGCCGCACCGCCGCCGGGCAGACGATCGATGCCTTTATATCCGCCAGCGCGTGGAGCACGCGCGGAAAGGCCTCGCGATAGCGCAGTCGTATCGCATGTCGGCCGAGGATATCGGCCCCTTCATAGGGCCCGATCACGTCGATCGCGCCCATCGATCCGGTCTTCGGATCGACGATCGTATCGAAGGTGAATTTCACCGCTCCGGCATCGAACGGCGTGCCATCATGAAAATGCACATCGTCGCGCAACTCAAGCGCGATCGAACGGAAATCGTCTGCAACTTTCCATGATCGCGCGAGGCCGGGATGCAGGCTGTTGTCGCAATCGGCGACGACGAGCTGGTCGAAGATCTGGAGGATGACCTGTTCTTCGTTACGCGACAGCGTCACACGCGGATCATAGCCATCGTCATTGCTGGCCGGGCTGCCAAAGGTCAGCGTGTCACTATCCGGGCGGCGCGCAACAGGCCCGGCGCACGCTGCCGTCAATGCTGCAGCCGCGCCGGCCAGCATATTGCGGCGCGAGAGGAATGCAGGGAAAGGCTGGCTGTGCGACGACATGGTGCCTACCATAACGATAATTGAGCGGCCGCGCCTGCGCGACATTTCGCAAGCAGTTTCAACGAACGTGATGAAGCGATGCGGCATGGCATGGGACAAGTGGCCGAAAAGACCGAACGCGAAAATTTCGATATATTTTTCGGCTATTTACATGAGTATGCTGTCGGGCATACGGACGTACAACACCTATGGAAAGGTGCAATTCTGTTCGATAAATGTGCATTGTGCCGCCCGCAAAATGGGCATATGCACAAATTTCATGCAATTGTTTATTGTGTGTATGATAATCTGTTGTACGATTTGGCGATAAAGGCCGTTCCGCTTCGTACGAAGTCTTTCAAATATTATCGCATAGTCTGCGCCCCTAAACTGCTCTTATTGAATTGCAACGCATCGGCATGAGCCGGACGTCGCAACCATAGGGGGAATATATGGCCGCCCGTTTCACCACCTTGCTTCTTGCTGCAACCGCGTTGGTTCCGATCCAGATGGCGCACGCCGCTGCAGCCGATGCCACGCCCGACCAGGCGGCACCTGCCGACAACGGCGCCACTGGTAATGACATTCTCGTTACCGCCACCCGCCGATCGGACAAGCTCCAGTCAGTGCCGCTCGCCGTCACCGCGATCTCATCGGAAGCCTTTACGAAGCTCAATCTCAAGGGCCCGGGCGATCTCACCCAGCTTTCGCCGAGCGTCCAGCTCAGCATCGTCGGCGGCAACGGTGTCTATCTCCGCGGCGCCGGTATCAACAGCCAGAACAGCGGCACCGAACAATCGGTCGGCATGGTCGTCGACGGCGTCGTGATCGGCTTCGTTGACGATATCAGCGGCGATCTCAGCGATCTCGATCATATCGAGGTGTTGCGCGGACCGCAGGGCACCCAGTTCGGCAAGAACGCGTCCGCGGGTCTGGTGTCGATCAGCACCGCCAGGCCGGTGCTCGGCCAGTTCGGCGTCAAGGGCCATGTTTCCTATGGCGAACATGGCGACACGATCGCCTCGGCCGTGCTCAACGCGCCCCTCGGCGATACTGCGGCGCTCCGCGTCGTCGGTTCCTACCTTAACCGCGACGGCGTCTATCCGAACATCATCCGTCACGAGAAGGAAGGCTCGCGAGATCAGCGCGGCGTTCGCGCACGCCTGCTGTGGGAGCCGACCGACACGCTCTCGGTGCTGCTCAACGGCGATTATCGCTATGAACATGCCTCGCCCAATTTCATCCAGGCCTATCGCAACATCGGCATCGGCTTCGTCCGCAACGGCGTGACCTACGCACCCGGCGGCCTCGGCGTGATCGCTGCCGGCGTTACCCCGTCGGCCACCAATGTCGACATCGCCGAAAGCGCCGATTCCTACCGCAACACCAAGAGCGGCGGCACCTCGCTCGAGCTCAATTATGCGATGGGCAACTACACGCTGACGTCGCTGAGCGCGTTCCGGATGATCGATCGCCATTATGCGACCCCGATCGGATCGAGCCCGACACCCGGTACCTATTCCTACAACGATTATAGCGGCCATCAGATCTCGCAGGAATTGCGGATCACGTCGCCGTCGGATGTGCCGCTCCAGTTCGTCGGCGGCCTCTATTATTATGACCGGCTCAACCATAGCGGCCTGCTGTCGATCGGTGGCCTCTACGGCTTTGCCGCGGCGACCTATGGCCCCGGCGTACAGGTTGCCCAAAATGGTGGGCGTATCCTCACCACCAACAAGAATGAGAGCTATGCCGCCTTCCTCGACGGCACCTATCACGTTACCGAGCAGTTCCGGCTGATCGGCGGCGTCCGCCTGACCCACGATATCGTGACTGCGGATTCGACAACGGCCCTGCTGGCCGGCGTGCCGACCTTCCCAGGCACCAGCATCAAGCCGGCCTCATCGGCGGGCTTCAAGAAGACCGCGCCGACCTACCGCGCTGGCGTGCAATATGTCTATTCGCCCGACCTGATGGCCTATGGCACTTTCTCGCACGGTTATAAGGGCCCGGCGGCCGACACCACCAATGCGGTGATCACACACATCCTGCCCGAAACGGTGAATTCGATCGAATTCGGCGTGAAATCGAGCTTCCTGCAGCACCGGCTGTTCCTGAACCTCACATTGTTCAGCGAGAAGTTCAAAAATTTCCAGACGACCGTGCTGAACACCAACATCAATCCGGTCGCGCAGGTGCTCGGCAATGCCGGCGGCGAACGCACCCGCGGTGTCGAGTTCGAGATGACCGCGAAGCCGATCCCCGATCTTACTTTCTCGTCGGCCTTCACCTATCTCGACGCGAAATATACCGACTTCAAGGCGCCCTGTTACCAGAAATTCGCGCCGATCCCGCAACCGACGACCACCGACCCCAATGCGGTCGGCGCCTGTTACGCGGTGCCCGGTACCAATGCGAGCTTCGTCCAGGCGGCGGGCTTCCGGCTGAACAATTCGAGCAAGTTCACCTATCAGATGAACGCGAACTACTCGCATGAAGTGGTGCCGGGCATCGTCGCCGACGCGACCGCCAATTATGTCCACCGCAGTTCGTTCCGCACGGTCGGTTACGACCCCAACACAAAAGTGAAGGGCTATGGCATCGCCAACGTCAATATCGGTATCGGCAATCCCGATCAGGGCTGGCGGATCGGCGTGTTCGCGCGCAACCTCTTCGACAAATTTTATGTGTCGGCCGTGCAGGCCAACGGCAATGATCCGGGCGGATATACGAGCATCCTCAACGTCGAGGCGCGGCGGACAGTGGGCGTCACGTTTGACTGGAAATATGGGGTGAAGTGAAGCGCTACGACCGTCATTCCCAAAGCCCTCTCCCGCTTGCGGGAGAGGGTTGGGTGAGGGTCTACTTACTTCTTCTTCGTCGCTTCGAACACGGAGTTTGGAAAGAAGAACAAGAAGAAGACCCTCATCCAAACCTTCTCTCGCAAGCGGGAGAAGGCTTCAGGTACGAGATGACGGTGGGTGACGACACGGAGGACGATCATGGACCCGAAACGCCTGCTCGATGTCCGGAACCTCTCTGTCGCTTTCGGCGGCACGCAGGCGATTGGCGACATCTCCTTCCATGTCGACAGTGGCGAGACCGTTGCGATCGTCGGCGAGTCCGGATCGGGCAAGTCGGTCACGTCGCTCTCGATCCTGCGCCTGCTCGGCCAGGATGCGACCATCCTGAACGGCGCGATCGACTTTCGTCGCAAGGATGGCAGCATCGTCGATCTGGCGAAACTCCCCGAACCGGCGTTGCGCGACATCCGCGGCGCCGAGATCTCGATGATCTTCCAGGAACCGATGACCTCGCTCAATCCGGTCGTTTCGATCGGCGAGCAGATTGCCGAAACGATCGCGCGCCACCGCAGCGCGTCAATGACCGAGGCGCGCGAACAGGCCCGGCTGATGCTCGAACTCGTGCGCATCGCCGATGCCCGCGCTGCGCTCGGCCGCCATCCGCACGAACTGTCGGGCGGCATGCGGCAGCGGGTGATGATTGCGATGGCGTTGTGCTGCCGTCCCAGCCTGCTGATCGCCGACGAGCCAACAACCGCGCTCGATGTGACGATCCAGGCACAGATCCTGTCGATCATCAGGACACTCCAGCAACAGCTGGAAATGGCCGTCCTGTTCATCAGTCACGACATGGGCGTCGTCGCTGAAATGGCCGATCGCGTGGTGGTGATGCAGCGCGGCGCACTGATCGAAACCGGGGACGTGAAACAGATCTATACCGCCCCTGCGGCGCCTTATACGCGGATGCTGATCGACGCGGCGCCGCGGCTCGGGGCGATGGCGGGCAGGGATTACCCCGAGCCCTTTTCGTCTTCTCTCGCGTCGGTCCCGCCCGAAAAGGGCCCCGGCGACCCGCCGGTGCTGAGCGTTCGCGGTCTCACAACCCGCTTCGTCGCGCGCCGCGACGTGATCGGGCGGGTGCGTAGCCGGGTCCATGCGGTCGAGCAGGTCAGCTTCGACATCGAACCCGGCGAGACATTGTCGCTGGTCGGCGAAAGCGGCTGCGGCAAATCGACGATCGGCCGATCGATCCTGCAACTCGCGGCTCCGCAAGCCGGCCGGATCCTGTTCGAGGGCGTCGACGTCGCCGGCGCGCCACGGCATCTGCGCCGGCAGGTCAATCGCGGCATCCAATATGTGTTCCAGGATCCGTTCGCCTCGCTCGATCCGCGCATGACGATCGGCGCGTCGATCGCCGAACCGATCCACGTGCACAAGCTCGCGCGCGGCGCGGCAGTTCGCGAACGGGTGGCGCAATTGCTGGTTGATGTCGGCCTGGCCACCGATCATGCCGCGCGCTACCCCCACGAATTCTCGGGCGGCCAGCGCCAGCGCATCTGCATCGCCCGCGCGCTCGCCGCCGAACCGCGGCTGATCATCGCTGACGAGTCGGTGGCCGCGCTCGACGTGTCGGTACAGGCGCAGATCGTCGACCTGATGATCGATCTCCAGCGCCGGCTCGGCCTTGCCTATCTGTTCATCAGCCATGACATGGCGATCGTCGAGCGGATCAGCCACAGGGTTGCGGTGATGTATCTCGGCCAGATCGTCGAGATTGGCAGCCGTCGGGACATCTTCGAGCGGGCGCAGCATCCTTATACGAGGCGACTGCTGGCTGCGGCGCCGACCGGCGATCCGACAGCACGATCGCAGCCCGCGACGCTGATCAATGGCGAAATTCCGAGCCCCGTTCGGCGTGTCGGGGACGAGCCACGGGTCTTCGCTTATGATGAAGCAGGGCCGGGCCATCTCGTGGCCACCGACCATGACAAAGACCGCTCTTTCGTCAAAGCGCTTTAGGGTCTGAATCTGGATGATGGCCTAACGCGACGGCGCCCAACCGTAGATCTTCTCTGCGGCACCGCCCATCAACACGGCGCGGTCGCTATCTGACAGGCGCGTCGTCGTGCGGAATGCATCGACGGCCTGTTCGTAGGTCGCCGAGGTCACGCGCGTCCAGTCGGTTCCCCACATGCACCGTTCGATTCCGTAGGCGTCGATGATCCGCAGCAGCGGATCCCAGATGTCGCTAAACGGAAACGGCTTTGCTGACAGCGTGCAGGCGCCACTGAGCTTGATGCGAACATTCTCATATTGCGCGAGAGCCAGTACCTTCGGCAGGTCGGTCCAGGGGTCGACGGATTCCGGGCGCCCGTTCTGAGGCAGGCCGACATGGTCGATGACCATGCAGGTATCGGGATGGCGCGCGGCAAGGCCATTCGCCACGTCAAGGCATCCTGTAGCAAAGACGTTGACCGGAAGGGCGTGCCTGGCGCTGGCTGCAAGCGCCCCGGCAAGCCCGGGATCGAGGGGATCCTTGTTTTTCGCGAACGCGAGCATGATCCGGACGCCCACTGCTCCCGGTGTCGAAGCCCAGTCGGTGATCGCCTCGCCGACGGCCGGATCGGTAACCCTGATGGGTTTGACTAGCGCGAAGCGGTCGGGATGTTGGGCATGAACCTGCTGCGCATAGCTCGTGTCGTACTTATAGGTCGTGAACGTCGAAACGATGATCGCGCCGTCAATCCCCAGCGCATCCATCGCCGCAATCTGTTCGTCGCCGGTGGCATGCTCGGCCCCGTCGATCTTGTGAGCCCATGGGCGCTCAGGACCATCAGCCTCATAGACATGGACTTGGCAATCTATAATGGCCATCTTCCCTCTCCTGTTGTCCAAGCCGGGTACAATGCCCACTGACTTCGAGGTGCCCGCACTTAAGCAGATGACATAGCGTAGCGCGCATGCAAGCCCGGCATGAGGGTAGGGGAATCGAAAAGTAGGAACTTCGGGCTGCCTCAAGCAACTGTCTGTGCGACCACTCGCTATACGTCACGGGTGCAGCGGCTACTCCGTGCCGGCGAACATTTTCGAAGAACTCAGTGCACTGGCCGATCGGATCGCCAAACGCGTCAGCGCCAACTGAAAGACGCTGAGGCCCCCCCCCCCCCCAAATTTTCTATATTCCCTAAACTCGCCAACTTTTAGCGAGCGCAACTCCTGGTTCCAGGGGTGGAACCAAAATTCCGTATAATATAATTTGAATACAGTGCCTTATTTTTAATCGGGGTGAATGCCGGGGGAGCCGGCACTGGCGGAGAGAGTGGGATTCGAAAAGCAGCACTGAAAGCCCTGAAAATCGTCGATTCCTCAACGATCATTTGTTCCAGTGCCCCCGTCAATGCCCCCAAAAATTGTGAGATTGCATGAACCATTTTGCGAATAAAGTTCCGTCAGGATATATCGATGTTGATCGGAGCAGTGTCACACTCCGTGAAGAAAAGGCAAATTTTATCGTCGCCGCTCGAAGAGGATTCGCAATTTATATTATCAGATGATTACAGGAGTTAGAAGCGATAGATACTTATTGGCGATAATGTTACCCGCCACTCTTTCTGTTGATGGCGCAAAATCCAGCTTCCACCAACAACCGATCGCAACTGAAGACTATACAATTTGCCGTCGCGCCAGATCATGTCAATTTCCGCGCCGCCCCGCAGGCGAACGCCGGTTATGCTGCCGTTCGGCCATGCGGCTGGCAGGGCGGGAAGAAGGTCAACCAGTTCGCCGCGGTTAAGCACCAGCATCTCGGTGATGCCGGCGGTTCCGCCGAAATTGCCATCGATCTGAAACGACGGGTGCGAGTCGAACATGTTGGGATAGGTCCGCTCAGGGCCAAGTAGCCGGCCGAGGATGGTATGCGCATGCTCCCCGTCGCGCAGGCGCGCCCACAGGTTGAGCCGCCAGGCGAGGCAAGCCGTGCGAGGGAATCGGGGCGGTCCGACGAGCTGAGTCGCGATTTGTCAATTCAGAGCTGATCGCGCGCGCTCAGTCGGCCCGTCGGCGAAACGAGTCGGCGTGTGCGGCAGCCGGTTGGTCGCGATAAGTTAACACTCTGTAAATGTTGGACTTGCTTCGAAAACCTTGAGCCAGTTAACGCCATTTCGCGAGACGGCGGGGGCCAACCTTCTCCACGAATTTATTGATCCTGCGGGTGGCCGAACAGGCTTGTCCGAGCGAAGACGTATTACGATCGGCCACTAATTGCTCAGTAGCATCCGCTTATCAAGATTCAGGCAGTCAGTGGTCGCTTGGCTTTTGAACAAATTCGAACAGATGTCGGAGGATGTAATATGACTCATACCGGAATGTATGTTTTGCAGGGGGTCGTGCCGTCGGAGATTGCCGCAGCGCCTTTCGATGTGAAGGTCGTCGATATCTACGATGATAATGGAACGCTTTTTAACCCGACGCAGGTCGCCCAGATGGGCGGCGGACCGGGAAATGGTTTGTTGTTGGGGTATTTCAGCATCGGCGAAGCGGAGACATATCGGGATTATTTCAGCACCATTCCCAAGTCGATCATCGGCCCGGAAAACCCGCAATGGCAAGGTGATTATCAGGTTGCTTATTGGACGCAGGAGTGGCGAGACGTGGCCACCGCGTACCTCGCTAAGGTGATTGCCGCAGGATATGACGGTATATATTTCGACGTTGTCGATGAATATCAACAGTCATGGGCCAAGAATAATGCTCCGGGAGGAGCCGCCGGCGCCGAACAAGCCATGGCTGACCTGGTCGCCTACTTGGCGGACTATGCTCATGCGAAGAATCCGACATTCAAGATATGGGCCAACAATGCTGAAGAGTTGCTCAGCAACAAAACCTATTTTGATCACATCGATGGAATGTTCAAGGAAGATCTCTATTATACCGACAGCGGATCCAAGCAGCCGCTTTCCGAAACGCAGGCGAGCCTTGATCTTCTGAAGCCGATGCTCGCCGCTGGCAAGGACGTCATCGCAATCGAGTATGTTTCCGATGCGGCCAAGGTTGCCGACGTCGAAGCGCAAGCGGCGCACGACGGGCTTGGCTATTACACGGCCGATATCAATCTGGACGGCGTCAGCTATACCGGGGTTCTGCCCGGTCAAACCATTCACGATGACTGGGGTACGACGACCACGACAACCACCACAACGACCACGACCACTACTCCGCCGCCGCCCGTTGACCTTGTCCTGACCGGTGACAGTTACGATAACACGCTCACAGGCCAGGCCGGTAACGACACGCTTTACGGCAAAAGCGGCAATGATATTCTCAACGGCAATGATGGTAATGACTGGCTCGATGGCGGCAAGGGCAACGATCAACTCACCGGCGGAAGCGGTGCCGATACCTTCGTCTTTCGCGCTAGCGGCAAGTATAATGTCGATAACATCCATGATTTTCAGCCGGGGACCGATGTCATAGCATTGGACCATTCGTTTTTTTCGAACGCCGGTGCGATCGGTACGCTGTCCGATGCTGCCTATTGGGAAGGCACTCGGGCGCATGATTCGAGTGACCATATCATCTACAATCCGGCCACCGGGATCATTTATTATGATCCTGACGGCACGGGTCGCGCAGGGCAGGTACAGGTAGCGACCGTGGCGATAGGAACGGATCTGAGTCACACGGACTTCCACATTATTTAGGTCGTTCGTGTTTTTACGCCGACCCAGGCCATCATATGACGATCGGGTATTTTCCATTGAACATTGGCGACGTCAGCCATGGCGGGTCGGACGGACGTCGTCGTGGAAACGATAGGTGAACCTTAAGCTCCATCCCGGCCCGATGCGCGCCGCGCTGCTTCTCTGCCGCCGCCATTTCCTTGGGGCGGCAGGGTTCAGCGCGCTCGTCAACCTGCTCTACATCGCGCCGACGCTCTACATGCTGCAGGTCTATGATCGGGTGGTGCCGACCCAGGGCCATCTGACCTTGCTGTTCCTGACGCTGGCGCTGCTGTTCGCGCTGGGCACGCAGGCGCTGCTCGATCGGGTGCGCAGCCGCCTGCTGGTGCGCGCCAGCGTCGCCGTGGATGTCGCGCTGGCACCAGCCATTCTCGAAGCGACGCTCGGGCGGCCCGAACTCGCGGTGTCGCGCCAGGCGCTTCGCGAGTTCGACGCGATGCGCCAGAGCCTGACCGGGCCGGGCGTGCTTGCGCTGTTCGATGCACCCTGGGGCCCGATCTACGTCCTTGCCTGCTTCCTGATCCACCCGCTGCTGGGATGCGTCGCGATCATCGGCTGCACCATCCTGCCGGTCATCGCCTGGCGGAACGAGAAGGCGACCCATTCGCGGCTCGATCGCTCACAGGCTGCGGCCGTCGCCGCTTATGCCGGCCAGGAGGGATTTCTGCAGGCGGCGGAGGCCGTGCGCGCGCTTGGAATGCGCCGCGCGGTCGTCGCGCGCCAGCTGCGTCAGCGGCAGGGCATGATGGCAACGATCGTCGACGTCAGCTTCACGGCGGGCGCCTATCTGGCCGCCACACGCTTTGCTCGGCTCGCACTCCAGTCGCTGGCGCTCGGGGTGGGCGCGCTGCTGGCGATCGACCACAAGATCAGCGGCGGCGCGATCTTCGCGGCGTCCTTCCTGATCGCGCGCGCGTTGGCCCCGATCGAGCAGCTGATCGGAAGCTGGAAATCGATCGTACAGGCCCGCAACAGCTATGAAGCGCTCGATGGACTGCTCGGCCGTGGCGATCTCGTCCCCGATCATACGTCGCTCCCCGCGCCGAAGGGCATGCTGCTCCTCGATCAGCTCACCATATTCAACGAAGCCCGCGACGGCGCCGTGATCGGGGGCATCGGCTTCACCGTGCGGGCCGGGGAGGCGGTGGCGATCGTCGGGCCGAGCGGCGCCGGCAAATCGACCCTGGTGCGCGCGATCGCGGGGGCGATTCTTCCCGATCGCGGGACGATCCGCATCGATGGCGCCGATCAGCGCGACTGGGATCCCGAACGGCTTGCATGCCATATCGGCTACCTCCCGCAGGATCCTTCGCTGCTCGCGGGCACGGTGAAGGAAAATATCTGCCGCCTGGCGACCGAGCTGGGCGAAGATTCGGCCGCGATAGATGCCGCCGTGGTTGCCGCCGCACAAAAGGTCGGCGCGCATGAGCTGATCCTGCAGCTTGCGAACGGCTATGAACACCGCCTCCAGCCCGGTGGCCGCGGGCTGTCGGCAGGGCAGGCGCAGCGGATCGCGCTCGCCCGCGCCGTCTATGGGGATCCCGCGCTCTATGTCCTCGACGAGCCCAATGCCCATCTCGACAGCGAGGGCGACGCGCAGTTGATCGCTGTGCTCGCCCGACTGAAGGCGGAGGGCAAGACGATCCTGATCGTGTCGCACAAGCTCGGCATCCTGCCGATCGTCGATCGGATCATGGTGCTACGCGGCGGGCGGATCGAGGTGTTCGGGCCGCGCGACGAGATTTTGCCGCATATCGTGCCACAAAATGTCCGGCCGGTGATGGCGCCGGTCGCGCAAGGCGGACGGGCAAGGCCATGAGCGTGACGCCGCTTCCCGTTCCCGGTTCACGCGCTCGCGCGCATGGCGCCGCGCCGGCGGCGTACAGCATCTATGCGCCCGATGCCGCTGACCGGCTCGCGGCGGCCGCCGAACCGACACGCGAGATCGGGGGTGGGCTGATCATCGCCGGGCTGTTCTTCGTCCTCTTCCTTGGCTGGGCAGCTTTTGCGCGGCTCGATGCGGCGGCTTATGCGCAGGGCACGCTCGTCGTCTCGGGGCAGCGCCAGTCCGTCCAGCATCGTGATGGCGGGGTGGTGGGCGCGATTCTTGTCCACGAAGGACAGCGCGTGCTGCGGGGCCAGCTGCTGATCAGCCTCGCAGCGGCCGAGGCCCGTGCGCAGGAACGTGGCTATGCGTCGCAGGTAATCGGGCTGCTCACGCAGAGGGCCCGGCTCCAGGCCGAACAATCGGGGCAGGCGCAGGTCGCCGCACCCGTGGAATTTGCCGAACTGCGCCCGGAAGATCGCGCCGAAGCGGGGCTTTCACTCAAGCTCCAGCAGAGTGAGCTCGATGCGCGCGCCGCGGTGCTGGCCGCGCAGCGCGCCGCGCTCGGTCAACGCGCGGCCCAGTCGGGCGAGAAGGGGCGGGGCTATAGTCGCCAGGTTGCATCGACCAACGAACAGCTCCGCCTCCTCGACCAGCAGATCGACGCGCTCAAGCCGGTTGCTGCCAAGGGATTCGTCTCGCAAACCCGGATGCGCGAGCTTGAACGCATGCGGGCGCAACTGGACGGCGAGAGCGGTCAGTACAGCGCCAGCGTCGCCGAGAGCCGCGATGCCGCGCGCGAAAGCCGGATCCAGATGCTGCAGGCGGAACAAAGCTATCGCGAGCGCACTGCCGCCGATCTGCGCGATGTCGAGGCCCGGCTTGGCGACTTGCTGCCGCGCCTGAGCGCCGCGCGCGATCAGCTCGCACGTACCGAGATACGCTCACCCGCAACGGGCGCCGTCGTGGGCCTGACGGTCTTCACCCCCGGTGGCGTGATCGCGCCAGGCCAGAAGCTGATGGACGTCGTTCCCGAGCGCACGCCGTTGCTGATTCAGGCGCGGATCTCGCCGGACGATGCGGACGATCTCGCGGTCGGCGAGCGCACCCTCGTCAAGTTCGTTGGCCTGCACGAACGCTCGCTGCCCGAACTCGAAGGGAGGCTTACCCGGCTCTCGGCCGACAGCTTCACCGACGAGCACAGCGGGCAGAGCTATTTCACCGCGGAGGTCACCGTTCCCGTCGATCAGCTACGTCTTATCAGCGACGTTCGCGGCGAGGGTTTTGCCCTGCGTGCCGGGCTCCCCGCTCAGATATTGATCCCGCTGCGCAAGCGGACGGCGCTCGACTATCTGCTCGAGCCGCTGGTGGGGGCCTTCTGGACATCGTTTCGCGAACATTGATCGTTTTCGCTCGGTCCCCGGGGCCAGACCCTAGGCATTCCCCGCTATGGATGGGGCCATGTTGCGGATCGCCCCCTGCAGGAATATCACAGAGCATGTTCCATTCACTGATTGCAGCATGGGAAAGAAGGGGTAGCCGATACGCTCTCAGGCTGGAAGTCGGCGTTCCGCTGCTATCGCTGATCTGGCTGGCCGTGGCGATATGGCTGTGCGCCGCCAGAAATTGGGCGACGCTGGCGCAGTCGAGCCTAGTTAGTCTGGCCTGGATCATCCTGGCAATTTCGGCGCCGGTCATCGTGCTGCGATGGATGCTGAACCATTTCAACAGCGACGTGCCGGTTTCCCAACCCAGATTCAGGCTGGCGCGTGCCGGGCGCTGGCGCAGCGTTGATTATTTTTCATGCCGCCAGTCTGCTGAATTCGGCCCTGGCGGCTTCATGGCGATGTTGCTGATCGGGCTGCTCCTCAATGTGGCGATCCGCACAATCGAATTTTTTGCGGCGATGCCGCTGCCGACGGCGTCAGCACCCAAGTGGCTCTACGCGTTATTCATGTTGATGTCGCTGGATCTCATGATCCTGTCGAGCTGCTACGCGGTTGCCTTCGCGCTTGCCCTGCGGCGGTTTCCGCTGTTTCCGAGGGTTCTGGCCGGTGCCTGGATGCTCGATATGCTCGCGCAGATCGTGATGAGCCGGACGATGCACCTCGTTGCCGGAGTACCGGCATCCGTGCAGATGCAATTCGATGCCTTGCTGCATGGGAATTTGCAGAAGGTTGCGATCAGCGTCGCGATCTGGCTGCCCTATCTGCTGCTGTCGCGGCGGGTGAACCTTACCTACAGGCAGCGCATCCGCGCCTGAATCCGCACCATCGCCGTAGGAGCCGCCGGCCCTGGCCGTGCGCCGTTCGGCCCAATCAAGGCCTGCATAAGATCTGAAACGGCGGAACGATGCGTGGCCGTACGCAACGCCGTCGCGTGGAATCCGTCTGTCATCGCGTAAGTATCATCACGGATAGATGATCACTTATAGGCGTCGCTGTTAACATCAATTATTATCACAATGTGATGCGGGAAATACGAAATTTCTGCGCCACTAATCAGTTAAAAATAATAATGTGAAAATAAAATGTTATTATTTTTCACGATGTTGAAAGGCGGTTTTGTTTCCATGCATTCATTGGTAAATTATGAAATGGAAAATAAGTCATTTTATTTACGTATGAACCGCAGGAAAATCACTTATTGAGACTTGTTATTTATATTGCTTTCTTAGCGCATCGCTTGCCAAATAGTTTCAACTAAATATTACTCGTATTTTATAATTGTCCAATTGGCTTGCGTAAATATGTTACCGTTTAGGAATTTTACCAAATAATATCGATGAAGGGCAATATCATGAAAAATATTATCAAAAGACTTATTGCTGATACCAGCGGAGCTTCGGCGGCTGAGTATGCATTGATCCTCGCAATTGTTGGATCGGCCATCGCATTGGCGGCTGTCAACCTGGGCGGAACGATCAGCAAAGCCATGAATGATGCATCAACCTGCATCTCCGCAAAAACGTGCTGATTTGATTTACGGCTTCCGGCCGTCATCCGGCCGGAAGCTGCCTTCTACCTGCATATAATTCAAGACGTCGGGGGAGAAACGGGCCATGTTGTACGGGCGCTCGCTCATCATCTTCGGAATCGCGGTTCTGCTCGGGCTGGCGGCTGTTCTGGTCGCCAACGCCTATCTGGGCGGTGTCGCGGATCGCGAGGCTAAGCATAGCGGGGGCATGGTGAAAGTCGCCGTCGCCCGCGTTCCGCTCGACTTCGGCGCGGCGGTGACACCTGAAAAGGTGCGCTATGTCGACTGGCCGAACTGGTCGGTTCCGGAAGGGACTTTCACATCCGACGCGCAACTGTTGCCGATGGGTAAGCAGCGCCTGGTGTTGCGGCCGATGGCTGTCAACGAACCGATCCTGAATTCGAAGCTTTCCGGCGAAGGTGGCCGGGCGACGATCGCGGCGATGCTGCGGCCGGACATGCGCGCCTTTGCGGTGCGCGTCAGCGAAGTCAGTGGTGTTGCCGGCTTCGTGCTGCCGGGCGATGTCGTCGATGTGCTGGTGACGCGCACGCTCACCGACTCAAACAGTCAGCAGATTACGGATGTCCTCCTGCAAAATGTGCGGGTGGTCGCGATCGATCAGGATGCGAATGACGGCAAATCCGATCCGCGGATCGGAAAGACCGCCACGCTCGAGGTCAGCCAGGCCGACGCCCAGAAACTCGCGCTTGCCCAACAGATCGGATCGCTGAGCCTCGCGCTCAAGAAACCGTCCGATCAGACCAGCGCAGCCGTCAGGACCGTCGGAACCCAGGATCTGCGCGATGGCGCGCACCTTTCCGGGCCGATGGTCGCCGCGAACAACAGCGCTCCGGCGCCGCGCATATGGCGTGCCGTCCGTCGGCCGTCACTGGCGCCGGTGCTGCGCACGATAACCGTCGAGATCGTCCGGGGGACGACAGGCAAAGATTATGAGGTGGGACATCATGTGGGGCTCTGAAAAACCCGTGCGGCTGACTCGTGCGATCCTGATCGGATCGGCGGCGATATTGGCCCAGGCACCCGCGGCGATAGTATCTGCCGCTCCAGCACCAGCTGCCGCGGCGTTCGAGGCCGGAAAGATCGAAGTACCGGTCAACAAGAGCCAGGTTGTCCAGGCGGGGCGCAATTTCAAACGGGCGCTGGTCGGCAATCCCGAGATCGCCGATGTGCTGCCACTGTCGAATGACTCGCTTTATGTGCTCGGCAAGAAGGCGGGAACGACGACGCTGACCCTGTATGACGCCGCAGGCGCGCTGATCCGGGTCTATGATGTCGCGGTCGGACCCGACGTGATCACGCTGCGGCGCCAGTTCACCGAACTGATGCCGAACGAGAAGATCGGCGCCCGGATCTCGAACGATGCGATCGTGCTGACGGGCGTGGTCTCGAGTGGGCCGATCGCGGACCGGGCGATGCAGGTGGCTGCCACCTATGCGCCGGAAAAGGTCGTCAACCTGATGTCGATCGGCGGATCGCAGCAGGTGATGCTCGAGGTGCGCTTCTCTGAAATGAGCCGGACGGTCGCCAAGCAGATCGGCGTGAACAATTCGTTCATTTCGAACAATCGCCGTTTTCAGGGCGGCACCGGCAATACTGCCCCGAGCACAACCTTGCTGACGAACAAGAATGGCACGCCAACGATCGACATTGGCGGTATTCTTGACACCTTCGGCATTGCTGCGGGGGCCTATAGTCTCGGCGGTCTCAATCTGTTTTCCGCGCTCGACTTGCTGGAACGCAAGGGCGTGGTCAAAACGCTCGCCGAACCCACGCTGATTGCGCTTTCGGGCGAGACGGCTTCGTTCCTTGCGGGCGGTGAATTCCCGATCCCTGTGATCCAGGGCAATAGCGGTGGCGGCGGCACGGCAGGCGGCACCGGTGGCGGCAACGGCATCACCATCGAGTTCAAGCCGTTCGGCGTGAGCCTGGCGTTCACGCCGACCGTGCTCGGCGACGGAATCATCAACCTGGTGGTTGCGCCGGAGGTCAGCCAGATCGACCCCTCGGCATCGGTCAACATCAATGGGCTGGTCGTGCCCGGACTCCAGACGCGCCGGGCCAGGACCGTGCTCGAGCTTCGTGATGGGCAATCCTTCGCGATCGCCGGGCTGTTGAGCAACAATTTCCAGGATACGGTGCGCCAGATCCCGGCGCTGGGATCGATCCCCATACTCGGTTCGCTGTTTCGGTCGACCGGTTTCCAGAAGCAGGAGACCGAACTCGTCATCATTGTGACGCCGCGGCTCGTAAAGCCGATGAACGCCGCCGACGTGCGGCTGCCCACCGATCGCGTCGGCAATCCGAACGAGCTCGAACTGTTCCTGATGGGCCGTACCGACAAGGCCGTCGGCACCAACCCGCTCGATCCCAACGCACCGCCACCGGAAAAGCCCGCGCTTGCGCCCGCCGACAAGGCGAAGAGCGGCGGTTTTTCGGGCCCCACCGGCTATGAAATGTAGGAGCAAGACAATGCGGATCACGCTTTTGCTGTTGGCCGGGCTCGCGCTGCCGGGCTGCACGCCGAACGACATCACCATGGGCGGCGCAGCCAAACACAATTATGCCATGCAGGTCATCGATCCCGATCCGCGATATGCGGGCGACGCGATCGAGGGTGGATCAGGCGCGCATGCCACGGCGGCGATGGAGCGCTACCGCAAGGGCACCGTCAAGGAGCCGCAGACGATCCGCATCACGAGCGGGCTAGTCAGCGGCTCGTCCGGCAGCAGCACACCGAAGTGAGGTGTGCGATGACCACCCGGCATTTCCTCCACAGGCTGCTGAAAGCCGAGGACGGCGCGGTTGCCGCGACCGTGGGCATATCGCTGTTCGCGCTGATCGCGGCCGGCGGCGTTGCCTTCGATTATGCGCGGATGGCGTCGCTTGATACCGAACTTCAGAGCGCCGCCGATCAGGCCGCGCTCGCGGCGGCGACCCAGCTTGACGGGAAGGCCAGTGCGCGGACCCGCGCGATCAACGCCGCGCAGGCACTGGTGGCGAACGACACGCGTTTTGTGAATGACGGCGGAACGTCCGTGGTCACGGTGCCGACCGTCGTCTTCTATTCGGCCTATACCAATCCGACCACCAACACCGCCGCGACGGGGGATGCCGATGCCCATTTCGTGAAGGTGACGACCGGAAGCCGGGCGGCCTTCTTCGCCCTGACGCCGATCGTGGCTGCATTGAAATCGGGCAATATCACGGGAGAGGCTATCGCGGGGCTCGGTTCGGCGGTGTGCAAGGTGCCGCCGGTGATGATGTGCAATCCCAGCGAGCCGCTGACGAACACCAACGTCAATTATGATTTCGATGCCAATGCGTTGCGGGGCGTTGGATTCAAGCTGATTTCCGGATCCCCGGATACACCCGGCAATTTCGGCTTTCTGGACACCAATTTCGGAAGTGGCGCCAATGCGTTGAAAGCGGCGCTGGGCTATAATGTCCCCCCCGGGGACTGCTCGCCTTCCCAGGGCGTGAGTACCAAGACGGGGATGGACGCGTCGGTGATCGCGGCGCTCAACACGCGTTTCGACATTTACGACAGCAATGCCTGTGTGGGGTCGGGAACCTGCTCACCATCGCGCAATACCCGCAAGGATCTGGTGCGCGGCAACGCCTGCACCACCAACGGCGGTCAGGGCTGGCAGGAGTCGCCCAACCCGTATCGGCCCACGACGGTCGGACCGCTGACGAGCGGCTATCCGGACGTCATGGGCTATCCAAGGGACTATTGCCACGCCGTTAAGCAATCATCGCAGACGTGTGGAAATATCGGCACGGGGCAATGGGACCGGGATGCCTATTTCCGCGTCAATTATGGCTGGACCAGCGCCAGCCAGTGGATGGCGCAGACCGGGCTGTCGTCGAGCGCCACGCGCTATGAAGTTTACACCTGGGAACTGGCGCATACCAGCGTGGGATCGCCTGCCAAGGGGATCGACGTCGCTCAGACCGTAACGGGCGGAAAGAAGGCCTATGGCGCCCCGGCCTGCGTGACGCCGGGCCTGACGCCGGGGCCATCGACCGTTGATCGCCGCAGGATCACCGTGGCGGTGTTGAACTGCAAGGCGTTGGGCCTGCATGGCTCCGAAAACAACCTGCCTGTCGCCAAATGGGTCGAGGCCTTTCTGGTGGAGCCATCGTTCAATCGGCCCAGCGGCAAGACGTTCACCGACTCCAAGGAAGTCTATGTCGAGATGATCGGCGAGACGACCAGCGGCAGTGCGGGCGCAACCGCGGGGCAGGTCGTTCGTCACGACACCCCCTATCTGATCGAGTGATCGGTGATGCGCAGGCGTTTCCCCCTTTTGATGCGATGCCGCCGCGGCACTGCCGCCGTCGAGATGGCGCTTGTCACGCCCTTGCTCATCGCCGTGATGCTGGGATCGTTCGAGGCGGGCAACTTCTATCTCGACAGCCATGTCGTCGCCAAGGCGGTGCGCGATGGTGCGCGTTATGCAGCGCGGCGTGCATTTGCGAATTATTCGGCATGCTCGGGCGCGCCGGGCGGTACGGTGGTAACCGACACGCGTAACATTGTCCGGACAGGGCAGCTTTCCGGCGGTACCGCGCGGCTGCCGGGCTGGACCGACCCTGCGACGATCAGCATCTCGATCAGTTGCAATACGGCCGGCGTGGGCGGTGTTGCCTATACCGGTATTTACACGGGCATGGCGACGGGCGCCCCGGTGGTGACCGTCAGCGCCGCCGTGCCTTACCAAACATTGTTCGGTGAGGCGGGTTTCTCCTCCTCCACGCTCACGCTGCGTGCCGAATCCCAGGCTGCGGTGGCAGGTATATGACGACGCTCCTCCATCGCTTGCTGCGGGCGCAGTCGGGCGGGACCGCCGTCGAGTTCGCTCTGGTGCTGCCGCTACTGATGATCTTCACGTTCGGCATCATCGATGTCGGGCGCTTCATGTGGACCTGGAATCGGGCCGAGAAGGCGACGCAGATGGGGGTTCGCTTTGCAGTTGCCACCAAGATGATCCCGCAAGGGCTGTATGATTACAGCTTTGCGAGCAGCGGCGGCATTCCGCAGGGCGATCCTGTCCCGACGAGTGCGTTCGGAGGGGCTACGTGCAAATCGACGGGCGGGACCGTGAGTTGCACGTGCAACGCGGGTGCGACCTGCCCATCCCTTGGCACCGCCAACAGCGATGCCTTCACCAACATTCTCAACCGCATGGATCAGTTCATGCCGGAGATAAAGGCCGCCAATGTCGAAGTCGAATATGGTGCCTCCGGGCTCGGCTATGCCGGAAATCCGACCGGTTCGGATGTGGCGCCGCTGGTTACGGTCAGACTCAAATCGCTGCAATTCACGCCCATCACATCCTTCCTGTTTGTGACCGTACCGCTGCCCGATTTCAGCGCAGCGCTCACATTGGAAGATGGTTTGGGCTCGGTATCAAATTGACAGGGGGACATGCTGTGGGTGTCGAGAACACGGAAAAGACCTCGCGGAACTGGTCGGTGCGGGCGGCTGGCGGTACCGTGCAGCTGGTGCTCTCGCCAACCGAACTGATCAGCGCGGAGTTGCCGGCCGGTTCCGTCGTCGGGCTCGACATCGCCATCACCTCGTTGCCGACCGACGCTCCCTTGCCGTGCGAGACACTCGAACTTGGCCAGGTGATCATCATCGAGATCCAGGCGAATCTCCCGGCCTCCCTCAATCGCATCATCCAGGCCAGGAGGGCGTGCCGCCACAAGCCGATCATTGCGGCTGTTCGAGATCCATCGGCCCAGCTGGTTCGGACCCTGATGAAGGCCGGTGTCAACGATGTGATGTCGCTGCCGCTGCGCCTTTCCGAGTTGTCCACGATATTGGAGCAACTGCGCTGCGATAACGGCCGCGATTCCGTTCGCGCTTCGACGCGCGGCAGGATCGTATCGATCGTTCGCAGCGTCGGGGGGGCCGGGGGCACGATGCTCGCGACGCAGGCTGCCAGCAGCCATGCCCGGCGCGACGCGGGTAGCGGCCGGGAGACCTGCCTGTTCGATCTCGACATCCAGTTCGGGAACGCGGCAAACTATCTCGGGGTAAGCTCGGTTCTCACCCTCCACGATCTGCTCAAGGCGGGCTCGCGGGTTGATGGAGCGTTATTGCGCTCGGCGTGCACGAAAACATCGCGGGGATTGAACCTCGTGGCGGCGCCTTCGGATATTATTCCGTTTGAAATGGTCAATGCCGATCAGCTTCTCAACATCATCGAGCTGGCGACCAACGAATTCGATACGATCTATCTCGACATGCCCGAAAACTGGACGAACTGGTCGCTATCACTGGCGGCGCGATCGGACGTCGTTCTGCTGGTCGTCGAACTCACGATCGCCAGCCTTCGGCAGGCGAAGCGGCAACTGGTCTTTCTGGAAAATCAGGGTCTGGCATCGCTTCCGATCCACATCGTCCTCAACCGGGTTGAGAAGAAGCTGTTCCGGCCGATCAGCTTCGTCGATGCGGAGCATGCTTTGGGGCACGCGATCTCGTTCGGCATCGTGAATGACCCCGCTCTGGTCAGAACCGCGCTCGATCAGGGGGTCCTGATCGATGAGATCAAGCCCGGCAGCAAGGTTGCGCGGGATATCGAGGCGATCGTCGAGAAATGTGAAACCCTGTTCGATCGGAGTGCCCGCTGATGTGGAAGATCATGAAATCGCCGCAGGAAGACGGCTTCGAGCATGGGGATGGGGTTCCGACGGATCCTCCCGTGACCAGAGAAGGGCAGGATTGGTCGAACCGACACATCGACCTCAAGGTCGAATTGCACAAACAGCTTCTGGACCTCATCAATCTGTCGGCGCTTGAAACCAAGTCCCGGGCGCAGGTTCAGGATGAAATCGGCGAGATCATTTACGAGCAACTGGCGCTTCAGAATCACGCGCTGAACCAGAAGGAACGCGATCAACTCGTCGAGGACATCCTTGACGAACTGTTGGGCCTTGGCCCGCTTGAACCGCTTCTGAAGGATGAAAGCGTCACCGATATTCTGGTGAACGGTCATATGCTCGTTTTCGTCGAACGTCATGGACGGCTGGAAGAGACCGCGGTTCGTTTCAAGGATGAACGGCATCTTCTGCGGATCATCCAGAAGATCGTGGGCGCTGTCGGACGTCGTATCGACGAATCCGCGCCCTTCGTGGATGCCCGGCTCGCCGACGGTTCGCGTGTCAACGCGATCGTGCCGCCGCTCGCTGTCGACGGTTCGCTGCTGTCGATCCGCAAATTTGCCAGGATGCCGATCGACATGGCGCGGCTCGGGGAATTGGGAAGCGTCCCCCAGCCCATCGCCGATGTCCTCCACGGCATCGTCGCGGCGCGGCGCAACGTCCTCATTTCGGGTGGTACCGGCTCGGGTAAGACCACGTTGCTCAACGCAATGTCGGCCTATATCGGTGCAACCGAGCGTATCATCACGATTGAGGACAGCGCCGAGCTCCAGCTTCAGCAGCGTCACGTCGCGCGGCTGGAGACAAGGCCGCCGAACATCGAGGGCCGTGGCGAGATCACGCAGCGCGATCTGGTCAAGAATGCGCTGCGCATGCGGCCGGACCGGATCATCGTCGGCGAAGTCCGGTCTGGCGAAGCGTTTGATATGCTGCAGGCAATGAACACCGGTCACGACGGCTCGATGACCACCGTTCACGCGAATACGCCGCGCGACGCCTTATCCCGGATCGAGCAGATGATCGGCATGAGTGGCGTGGAGATCGAGCCGCGTTCGGCACGCACGCAGATCGCATCGGCCATCAACGTCGTCATCCAGGTCAGCCGTCTCAGTGATGGCAAGCGCCGGCTGATGAGCCTGTCCGAGATTACCGGCATGGAAGGTGAAACGATCACCATGCAGGAAATTTTCCGGTTCAAGCTCCGCGGTCGCGACGACAAGGGGCAGGTCGTCGGTCATTTCGAAGCGACCGGCGTTCGACCGAAGTTCATGGGGGAACTCAACGATCGCGGCATAATGCTGCCCGCTGAACTGTTTCGCCCAGATGCGAGGATCGAATGATGAGTCCCGCATCGCTCCGCTTCCTGCTGCTCACGCTCCTGTTCGGAACGGTCGTACTGGCCACTGAAGCTATCGTGGGCTTCATCCGCATGCACCGTCAGACCGGTCGCCGAATGAACAGGCGTCTGAAGATGGTCGCCGGCGATGTCGATCGTTCGGTGGCGATCGCGAACCTTCGCCGGAAGCGCCGCGGACAGCAACCGAGGGGCCCCTTGGGACGTATCAGTGCGGGGCTCGAGGCCAATCTGGTTGCCGCGGGCCTGCCCTGGTCGGGATCGACCGTCCTAGCCTTCATGATGGCGGCTACCGGAGGGCTCCTTATGCTGGGAGCGGGCCTCGCGAAATTTACCGGCTTTGCGATCACAGCGGGCACCATATTGTTGCTGGCGGTATTCGCCGCCGCGGCGGGTCTTGGTGTTCCGACCCTGATCCTGTCGCGGCTTGCCGACCGCCGACACCGGAAGATGGAAGAACAGTTTCCAGTCGCGCTCGACGTATTCGTTCGCGGATTGCGGGCGGGGCATCCCGTGTCGTCGGTCCTCCACATGTTGACCCAGGAAATGCCGGATCCGATCGGCAGCGAGTTCGGGCTTGCGGTCGATGAAGTCACCTACGGCGCCGATATCCGCGATGCATTGCAGAATATGGCGGATCGATGCCGGATGGAAGATATGAACATGTTTGTCGTATCGCTTTCAATCCAGGCGGAAACAGGCGGAAATCTCGCCGAAATTCTGGAAAATCTTTCCGGAGTTATCAGGGAAAGAGCCGGCATGATGATGCAGGTGAAGGCTCTGAGTTCGGAAGGACGAATGACAGGCGTAATACTTACAGCACTTCCTGTGCTTTCATTCGTGGCCTTGTTTATTTTGAATCCAGAATTTTATCTAGATGTAGCACAGGATCCGGCTTTTGTCATTGGATTTTGTTCGCTGCTGGTTCTGTATGCGATAGGTTTCTTCTCTATTCGTCGCATGATCGATCTGAAGGTGTAATGTGATGCAATATCTCCTCTCCGAGACCGCCGTCCGCATCGCCTGGCTCGCGATGATCTTCCTGCTCGTGGCGACGGCAGCGTTCGTCGTCAGCAGCCTGATCGAGCGACGGGTGAAGCTGCGGCAGCGATTGGGCGCGGCCGGGCCGCACGCCGGCCTTCCGGCGTTCGAAGGGTCATCGTTGCGGGCCGACGCGACCGGCTCTGCCTGGACCAGGATGGTCGCTGCAATCGAGCATCGCGGAATTTCGCTGGCCGATACGAAAGGCCATATCCTGCGCAAGAAGCTGATTGCGGCGGGCTATACAGCTCCGGAAGCGCCGCAGCTGTTCACCTTCATTCGCCTGCTGCTGACGATCTCGCTGCCCGCGGCATTCGTGACGATCAACATGTTCGCGCGCGCGCCGGTGACCCTTTTCAGGCTCGATATGTTCGGATCGATCCTGGCATTGATCGGGCTGTATCTGCCCAATTTCTGGGTGACGCGCCGCGCCGAGCGACGTCAGCGCCAGCTCGTAAATGCCTTTCCGGACGCACTCGATCTGATGCTGGTATGCGTTGAGGCAGGGCTGGGGCTCGAGGCTGCGTTCGATCGCGTCGGCCAGGAGATGAGCCTTGCCCACCCCGTTTTATCCGAACTGCTCGGCAACCTCGTTCTTGAGCTGCGAGCGGGCCGCAGCCGCGAAGAGGCCATGCACCGTATGGCGGATCTGGCGGGTATCGACGAGATACGATCCTTTGCCACGCTGATTATCCAGTCGGACAAATTGGGATCGAGCATCGGCCAGACGCTGCGGATCTATGCCACTGAAATGCGGGTGAAGCGCAGGATGCGGGCCGAAGAAAAGGCTCATCGCCTGCCGGTCCTGCTCTCGATCCCGCTGGTCGCCTGCATGCTGCCGGTGATGATCGGCGTGCTGATGCTGCCGGCCGGCATCCGGGTGGTGCGGCAAGTCATGCCCTCCATGGCGCATCACGGATCATGAAACAGAAAAGCGCCCTTCTCGGCACGCTCCTGCTGCCGATGGTGCTCGCCGGTTGCGCGCACCATCATGTCGCTGTCCGGGTGTCGCCTTTGCCCGCCGTCGATGCGGGGCTGCCCAGCCTGTCCTTGGCTAAGGGGAAGATGCTGTTCGCGCGCGGCGAATATGCGCTGGCACTGGAATGCTTCCAGCGGGCTGTGCGTGAGGATCCGGCCGGCGCCGATGGCTATAACGGTCTTGCCGCCAGCTATGATCAGCTCGGGCGTTTCGATCTCAGCCGCCGCTATTATGAGCTGGCGCTGGCGCGTGCGCCGGAAGATGTTCGCATTCTGCGCAATCTGGCGCGCTCGCTCGACCGGCAGGGCGATCAGCTCGCGGTTCGCAAGCTGATGGATGAAGTCGCCTTGCTGACGAAATCCACGGCAGTGCAGCCTGACAGCATGGAAGTCGCGCGCCAGCCCATGACCGAAGCCCGGCAGCCGGTGAGCATATTGACAAACTTGGCAGCGCTCGTGGGCCTCTCGACGACACCGAAAATGCAGGATGTGGGCAACGAATTGGACGTCGTTCTGCCCGCGGCAAAGCCGGCTGTCGTCGAACAGAGCGTGTCATTGCGCATCGTCAATGCCGTCGGGCGCCGGCATCTCGCGGCGCACATGCGGGGCCATCTCACCGGTTCCGGCTGGGCGACAGTCGACATCAGCGATTTTCGGTCACATCTGAAGCACTCGCTCATTCTTGTTTCGCAAAAGGACGAGGCACAGGCACAGCGTCTCGCGGCGTCTTTGCCCTTCACCCCGAAAATTCGCCAGCTCGCGTCGCTGTCCCATATGATCCTCGTTCTCGGGGGTGATTCAGCGCCATTCGACGATCGCCTCCGGCAAGAGGCGGGAAGCTGATGTTGCGGCCCGGCTGGATCAGGCTGTCGGCGATGCTCCTTGTCGCGAGCGGTGCCGCCGCGGCGGGCACCGACGATGGTCGCTATGTTGCGGGTATCGAGCGCGCGATTGCGGCGGGGCGCCTGACTCAGGCCGAGGCCATGCTCAATGTTCCTGATGCGATCGCCAATCCGGTCGAGCGTCAGCGATTGGCGGCTTCATTCCTGCTTGCCCGCCATGAGGACGAGAAGGCGGCGGACCTGTTCGGTGTGCTCCTGCAGAGCATGCCGCACGATTGCCGTGTAGAGGAGGGCGCCGCAACCGCGGCGATGCGGCTGCGTCGTTATGAGCAGGCCGGCTCGCTGCTGGCCAGCGTCATCGCCACCTGTCCCGATCGTGCGCTGGCCTGGGGGCATCTGGCCATATTGTACGATATCCAGGGGCGATGGGATGCGTCGGCCGCGGTCCATCGGCAGGCGCTTGCGATTGAGCCCGACAACCCGGCGCTGCTCAACAACGCCGGTGCGTCGATGTTTGCCCAGCGTCGCTTTCGGGAGGCTCGGGACTATTTTCAGCGGGCCGTCCAACGCGATCCCGTTACGGAGCGGTATCGCAACAACCTCGACATCGCGATCGTGGCCGGGGGCAAAGCGCCGGCGATAGACGACGAATCCGATCCCGAACGGCGCTCGCTGCGGCTCAACAACGCGGGCTATGCCGCCTGGCTCGCCGATGATCGAACGACTGCAGAAGCCTATTTCAATAAATCGATCGAGACCAGCGCGTATCGATTTCGCGCGGCCGAGACCAATCTCGAAGGGCTGACAGGAAAGGTTGCGCCATGAAGGATGTGATCCTCTATATGTTCTACGCGGTGCTGATGTTGGCAGCGCTGCAGGATCTCGCGACGCTCAGGATTTCAAACATCTTTCCGGCACTGGTGCTCGTCCTGTTTTGCGCGTGGTTGTTCGTGAACGGCGTTCCGGCAACGATCTGGCAGAATGGGATCGTCTTTGCCGTCACGTTTGGCATCGGCGTTCTGTTGTTTGCTGTTCACTGGCTGGGCGGCGGCGACGTGAAGTTGCTTGCCGCGTCTTCGATCTGGTTCGGTCTCTCCGGCGGATTGGTTGTCCTGATTTATGTCGCTCTATGCGGCGGCGTACTGGGGCTGGCGCTCATCATTGGTCGCAGGATGACGACCATGCGGTTCCGGCAGCAGCTGGGGTGGCCCGGGCTCCAGATCCACGGACCCATCCCTTATGGCCTTGCGATCGCGGCGGGCGTGATGGTGGCAATCATGGTTCACGGCCCGAATCCGAACGGTGTGTTTGTCCTCACGCTGTAGGGCCCGCACCTCATCCCGGCCATCAATTGATGATTGTGAATATCTATGCGCGCCAATCGCTGATGCGAGCAAAATTATGGTATCTATAGAATATAATATACCTGCGTATATGTACTGATATAAAAACACCGAAGTATAATATCCAACGTGTTCATTACGAAATGCGCTAATCAATAAAAAATACGAAATTGACACTCCTACGTATTCGGCAAGTAAGTCGATGCAATTGAGGGTGTGTGATGAACATACGTATGTATGCCTTGCAGGCATCGAAAACTCTGCTGAATCAGGGGAAAGCCGCCCAAGCAGTTCACATTCCTGGCGCAGCGTCATGCGCGCTGATCAGCACGACGCGGGCATGCGCCGCTATCATGCCGCTCATTCTGCTCGCGGCGTGCGGGGGAGGCGGCGGAGTCGGTTCGACCCCCACCCCAACATCCTCGGGAACGGGCAGTATCTCACCCAATCCACCTTCTCCGCCACCGATCGAGATCGCGTCTATATCGGCTATGCCGCCCGTCGCGACGACCAACAGCGCAGGCGTCAATTATGACGACGCTGAATATCGATTGTCGAACGTCGATGTCGCCGCGAACGCGCTCGCGGCCTACAATACGGGGGCTACCGGCGCTGGCGTCAAGATCGCTATCATCGACAGCGGCTTGTCCGATCCGGCCGCCGTATTCGCCGGTCGGATCGATCCCGCCAGTACCGATCTGGTATCCAATCGCGGCATAACCGATACCGACGGCCATGGAACGTCGGTATCGGCGATCGCCGCGGCGGGCCGCGACGGCAAAGATATGATGGGCGTGGCATTCAACGCCACCGTGCTGGTCGCCCGCACCGATACGATCGGATCGTGCGGATCGAGCACTGGCTGCCAGCATAATGACGACGTGTTGGCCAGGGGTGTCGATCTTGCCCGGCAGAATGGCGCGCGGGTGATCAACATGTCGCTGGGGGGAAGTGAAGCTGCGACCAGCGGGTTGGTTACCGCTGTCAGGGCGGCGGCGGCGGCGGGTATCATCGTCGTCATTTCGGCGGGTAATGATGGCGGGGCTAATCCCGACGCCTTCTCCCAGATCGCGGCCGCCAATGGCATGAACGGAATGGTCGTCATCGCCGGTTCGCATGATGCTGGTTACAATATGTCTTCCTTCTCGGATCGAGCCGGTACTTACGGCCCATATTATCTGACGGCGATGGGTGAGGCGGTGCGCTCGATCAACCAGAATGCCGGCCACTTCCTGTTTTCGGGCACCTCTTATTCGGCGCCGGCAATTGCCGGTGCGGCGGCCGTGCTTGCGCAGGCCTTTCCGAATCTCACTGGAAAACAGATCGTCGACCTGCTCTTTTCCACCGCGACCGATGCTGGCGCAGCCGGCGTCGACGGCATCTTTGGCCATGGCATCCTCAATCTTGGCAAGGCCTTTCAGCCGCAGGGCGGCACCAACCTGGCGGGCAGCACCATCGCGGTGTCGCTGACCGGCAACGGCACGACCAGTGCGGCGATGGGCGATGCGACTGCCCAGACCGGGATGTCGGCCGGAAAGATGGTAATCCTCGATGGCTATGGCCGCGCTTATACGATGAACCTGGGATCGACGCTTGGCCGACCGTCTGCGGTGCGACCGCTGATCGCATCACTGATGGGGGATGTCCACACCACCGATCTGTCACGAGGGCCGATCGCGGTGTCGCTGAATGTCGCGCAGGGCCGGATCGGCGAGCCGGCGGCAGACATCCGCAGGCTGGGCCTCAGCAGCGGAGATGCGCGGATGGTGCGGATGCTGTCGGGCCGGGTGATGGCGCGGATTGGCAGGAATACCCTGGCCGTGCTGGGCATGGCGGAAGGCGCCGGACGTTTGTCCGCGATGATCGCTGGTCAGGCTGAGGCGCCCTTCCTCGTCGCACGCGAGCCCGATGAGACCCCCGGCTTCGCCGTGCGCCATGGTGTTGCGTTCGCAATCCGCCATGACCTCGGTTTTGCCGCGGTGACGGTCGCCTCCGAACGCGGCGTGGTGAGCGGGCCGGTTGCCGATAGCTTGTCCGATGCCGGATATAGTTCGGCCAGTGCTCGGTTCGATCGCCGGCTCGGCGGCGTGTCGTTGTCGGGCGGCATAGCTGTGATCCGGGAAGACGCCAGCGTGCTGGGAGCCCGCTTTGGCGCAGCGCTGGGCGGTGGCGGTGCGAACACGAAGATCATCGACGCGCGCGTTGCCTGGCAAATCAGCAATGGCTGGTCGCTGGCAGGCGCTGTGCGGCAGGGTTGGACCCGCGCGGACGCCGGCGGCACCCTGGTCAACGGCAAACTGCTGACCAGCGCCTTCGCTTTCGATCTCGTCAAGGCGGGCCATGGCTATCGCTTCGGCCTGCGCGTTGCGCAGCCGATGCGGGTGGCAAGCGGCGGCTATGATCTCTCTTTGCCCTCAAGCTATGATTATGCCACCGGCACGGTTGGCTATGATCGGCAATATCTGAGCCTGAGGCCCAAAGGGCGGGAGCTCGATCTCGAAGCGGCTTACGGTGCCCGGCTGGCGGGCGGATGGATCGACGCCAATCTGTTTCTGCGCCGTGAACCGGGCAACGTCGCGGCGGCGCCGGTCGATCACGGCATGGCGGTGCGCTACGCGCTGGCCCTCTGAGGGTATGAATGGCGATTGGGCGCGCGCGCATTGTGCCAATTTCGGCTGGCCCCCCGAACGGGTCCCGGCGATGCCGTTCTGCGGCGACCATGTAAGTGGAACGCCGATGGTATAGTTCCCAATTCTCCGTTGCAGCTTTGCGGAAGATGATCACGGCTAAACAGGGAGGCGGGCCGTGTGCGACCATATCATATCATCCGATGAACCCTTTGAGCCTGGAGTCTATCAGGGGCTGCATGAGGTGGTTGAGCATGTGAACCTCCTGGGGGGCGTGGAGCGTGAGCACATTGTCGCCACCATCGATGATCATGTCCGGGCCGTTGAACATATCATGCGCGCCTTGATCGGCCCCGACGCGCGGCTGTCGTGCGATCTGAGAGCTTCCGGCGCGGAGGTAAGGCTGCCATCGGCTGCCATCGAAGCCGCCATGCTGCAACTCGTGAATCACGCGCGCGCCTGTAGTGGCGTCATCCGCTCGGTAGCGATCAGAACAAGGCGATCTTGCGGGCGCATCTGCGTCATATTTGTTTATCGATCGGCTATGGGAAAAGCGCTGAGCTACTCGGCGATAAGAGATGAGCTGGCGCTGCTGACCGCGCGGCGCCTCGTCCAATCCGCCGATGGCCAGTTTCGTATCCGCTTCAGTAAGGCAGTCGGCAACGTCATTTTGCTGACCTTCCCTGCCGTGCCAGGTGCAATGCACCTGTAGTTACGCCGTAATTACGCAAGATATTATCCCATAATAAAGTGCGGGCGAATCGCCTCTTCTCAGTCGGCATTTGTTGTTCTGCCGCCAAAATTCCTCGCCAAGACATAAAAATCCGAAAACAATTTTGGAAGAACATGGCGGATGCTGTGGCATGAGCGCCTGGGCCGGTCGGTTGTCGCCGATGAAATTTGCAACATATTGATTCTTATCGGAAAAATATGAATTCTCTGGTTCCGGCAAGCAGCAGGATTCGGAGGCCATGTAAGCGGAATCCCGGATGGAAGAATCCGGATGAAGAGTCCCCAGTGGGAGCATTACCAAATGCGCAATCGAGAAATTTACATGAATAAGGACTCGGAACATGTCGGGTCAGATGAGCCGACTATATTGGAAACGAGGCTGTTCGGTGAAGTCAGGAACGCATCTTTTATTGGTAATGGGACTAAGTAGTTTCCTCATGCCAGTTGCGAAGGCGCAAACTGCATATTCGCCGGATAGTGGGCGTTCGCCCAACCAGATTGTCCTTTCTGTCCCGGTTACCGCATCTGTTGGCGGACGTTGTGGATTTGCCACGGGCGGCGCGCCCAATGGGGCCTACAATAAGGACAATTTCGATGCGGAAGGGTTTCAGCAGGATTTTGCCTTTGTCCTGAATTGCACCGGCCCCTCACGCGTGGCCGTTGTCTCCCAAAATGGCGGTCTTCTGACAGGCGGTGTGGTGCCGGCGGGCTATATCACCAAGGCTCCGTATAACGTCACACTGCACCTGATTGCGGATGGCGGTGGTACGATCGCCGACGCGACATGTCCGGTAAGTACATTGACGGCGAGCGCCGGTTGTTCGTTCGTGGGGCCGGCCAGCACATCGCAGGGGCTTCGGTTGGCTGCGGCCTCCAATCTGCAGGCGGGATCCTACGTCAGGGTCGCCGCACCACCTTATCCGGGACCGAGCACGCTTGTTCAGGGCACCTACTCCGACAGGCTTACCGTGACGCTGAGCGCTGCACCGTAAGCCTGTCGGTGTCCGACGCCGTTCCGGGGGGCGGCGTCGAACAACTCATCCCCGGAAACCCGCGAGCAATCGCATCATGAGCCCGGTTCAGGTCACCTGGCCTCGCGGCTTTTCAATGGACGTAAGGAAGGACAGAATGATGAAGAAACTGATCATTGCAGCTCTCGCCGCCGGCGCCGCTGCTTTTGCCGTCCCTGCCGTCGCGCAGAGTGTGTCGGGAACGATCGATCTTACCGGCACTGTTGCCGCCAAATGCACCGCAGCTGGCGGGCTCAATTCGAGCATCGACCTCGGGGAGCTCGCAGTGGCCGATGGCACCGTCAACGCGGCCTTTTCGGCCAATAATGGCGGGTTGACGCGGACGTTCACGGTGACGTGCACCAGTTCCAACCCGCAGCTTTCGGTGAATGCGTCGCCTTTGGTGAATGCGGCTGTCGTCACGCCGACGACGGGCTACACCAACACCGTCAATTATACCGCGACGATGACGGCGGCCAAAGCGGCCGGCGGGTTGGCGTCGGTGGCGGATACATCGAACGTCGCGGGCGCGACCACGGTTCTGGTTGGCGATCATCTCGCCAACGCTGCGAGCAACGTCGCTGTGACCGTGTCGACCGGCAACACGGCAGCGGGCGCCCTGCTCGAGGCCGGTACTTACAATGGCTCGATCGCGATCACGGTCGCACCGTCTGCCTGACGCTTACGAGGGGGGAGGGCGCCTGTCTCCACGGGCGCTCTCCTTCGTAGCCTTCTTTCGGAGAATCGCGATGCGCAGATTATCCCTCCTGGCGCTGGCCAGCCTGCCCTTCATCATCGGCCCCGCGTTCGCGCAGTCGACGGGTACCGTCACAGTCAATGGTTCGGTTGCGGATCGTTGCCTGTTTACCACACCGTCCGCGGTGATCGCTCTGGGCGAGATGACCAATGGCGGCGGCGTTGCCGGTGCCGGCAAGCTCGACCCCAGCCGCGTCAATGGCCAGAGCCGGACGCTCATCGGTTGGTGCAACGGTACTGCGGCGACGATGGGCGTCGAAGCGCAACCGCTCCTCAACAGTGATTATACCGGGCCCGCGATCAGCGGCTTCGACGCGCGCGTCGACTATACCGCTACGGCCGTGGCCAACGGCGTCACCGCATCCGATAGCTCGACGATCGCCACACCGGGCAGTGTCGCCGGCATCGGCCTGTTCACCGGCAATGTGGTCGTCAACCTGTCGGCGGCATCGACGCCGACCAGCGGGCTGCTCGTCGCCGGCAATTATGGCGGCCAAGTGCTGGTCACGCTCGCCCCCAATGTGAGCTTCGGGGGGAAATGATGATGCGCCGCCACCACCACCGCGAACCCTCTGTACCTGAAGGATATGTTATGACTGGATTGATCCAGCTGGCCCTCGGCGCGGCTTTGTTCGTGGCGACGGGAAGCGCGGCACAGGCGCAAACGCCGCCGGCCGCCGGCATCATTTCGGTGACGGGAACGGTTCCGGCGCTCTGTTTCGGCGGTACGCTCACGGGGGGCGGTTCATTCGATCTGGGCGTGCTCGTCGATACCACAACCGGTCTGCTGCGCACCGATCTGATCGCATCGCCCAAGGTGCTGACCGGCGCCTTCTGCAGCGCGCGCAGCCGGATCGGGATCAGCGCGACCCAGCTGGCAGCGCAGAACAACACGGCCACGCCGGCAAGCGGCTTTTCCAGGATCGTTGATTATCGCGCCACGGCCAGCGGCTGGACCAGCACGGCCGCGCCCTTCACGACCGGCAGCGACAATAATCCCGGTTCGAGCCAGGAACGCGCGACGGCCTTTCAGGGGGACATCACCGTCGGGATCGGCAATTTCAGCACCTCGGGCGGGAGTGGCCTCCGGCTGATCACCGATCCCAGCTACCTTGGCGCCGTCACGGTAACGCTCTCGGTCGCGAACTGAGGGGGTGGAGATGCACATCGCGCTCCCCCTCGCGATCACGGCGACGTTGTTGCCGACCATGGCGCTGGCACAGGCGGCTGGTGAGCCGCACAGCTTCTCCGTGACAGGACAGGTGCCGGGCGGATGCGTCCTCGGTGCGCCGTCGCTGGCGGCGGGCGCGCTTGTGAATTTTCGCGGGCTGAACGGCACGACGCTCCAGATCGACCAGATCGTCGACACCGAAAATCTGTCGACGAGCCCCGCTTCGGCCGAGATCAGCCTCGATGCCAATTGCTCTTTTCCCCACACGCTGCGTGTGGAGAGCCAGAATAACGGCCTCTGGCGAACGAGCGAGCGGACGGCGGCGGCGCCCGAAGGCTTTGCCGATGCCATTCCCTATCACGCCGCGGTGCATTGGGCTTCCGAGAATTTGACCTTCTCGGCGGACGCCCGCAGCCGGCGCGTGACCGATGGCACGATCTTCGTGAATCACACCGCCACCGGCGCGGTGCTTATCCGCCTCGATGTCGATGCTGGCGCCACCAACGCCCGCGCGAACGCCCCGCTGGTCGCGGGGGTCTATGGCGACACGCTTCGCATCACTTTGGAGCCACAGCAATGAAAAGCCTTGCAATTCTCATGATCATTCCGATCGCGGCACCGGCACTTGCCCAGACCACGCCGCCGATCAGCGCCCGCGTCGAAATCGTCGGTGAGGCACCGGCGGCCTGCGTGATGAAGGCCCCGACCGTCGCGAGTGGACTCAACGCAACCTTTACAGCGACCTCGGGAACGACAGGTGAGATCCGGATTTCCGAACTGGTGGATCCGATCACCGCACAGCCCGAGGCGGCCGAGTTGCGGCTGGCCATTCCCGTAATTTGCAACGCACCGCACCGGCTTGTCATGCGCAGCGGCAATGGCGGCCTGCTACGCCAGGGCGGGACCTCGGCTCGACAGGGCGCGTTCGCGCAGTTTCTGACCTACCGGTTCGGCGCGGCCTGGGCGAACCGACGGGTTACGCGCGGGAGCGATATCGCCGGTCAACTCGTGATCAACGCCGATAGCGCTCGAACAGGTGATGTCATCCTGTCCTTCAACGTTGACAAAGGTGAGATATCATTAGTGGCGGGAACCTATTCCGATCAGATCATCATAGAATTTCAGGCTACGAATTAATTCTCAAAATAACATTTATACATTGGGGGTGGATATGTCCAAAATATCATCAAGATTAAAGACCGGGGTAGTGATGGCATCCCTGATCATGGCCTGGCAGGCAGGCGAGGCCATGACGGTGCAGCCCGTCGTCGTCGACCTGAGCACGGCGGGCCGCCGCATGAGCCAGATCGTGACGGTTGAGAACAGCTTCGCCAACCCGCTCCCCGTCGAGTTGCGGGTGGAGGAGCTCCTGATCGACGAAAAGGGCGTACACGGGACGGGGAAAGATCCTGGCGATCTGCTCGTTTTCCCGCCGCAGGCAATGATTCAGCCGGGCCAGACCCAGTCTTTCCGCGTGCAATTCGTCGGCAATCCCGATCTGGCGCGCAGCAAGCATTATTATGTGACCGTCGCCCAGTTGCCGGTCAAGCTGCCCGAAGGCCAGTCGGCAATCCAGATCCTCTACAACTTCCAGGTGCTGGCCAGCGTCGGACCGACGGGTGCCCGGCCCCAGCTCAGGATCCAGACGACGGAAGTGGCCAGGGATGACACGGGCCATTCGGTGCCGGCGATTACCCTGTCCAACGACAGTCCGACCTATGGCTATCTGTCGAAAGGGCGGTTGCGCATCATCGAGAAGGACGCGGCCGGACGGGAAGTTTTTCGCAAGACGCTTGCCGGCCCGGAAATCCAGCAGAGCATCGGCTTCGGCCTGATCGGCGCCGGCCAGACGCGCCGCGTGATCGTGCCGGTAGAGCTGCCCTCAAGCGAAGGCTCGATCGATGCGCAGTTCACCCCCGAAAATTGAACAGCAGGAGACACGCCGCCTTTGGCAGTTGCTGGTGGGGTGCGCGTTGACCGCATTGTCGACGGCCAGCGCCTGGGCCGATCAACCGGGCGAAACGTTGCAAGCGCAGCAGCAACATGTCGTGCTGGACCGGCCGACGCTGGCAGATCCCAATGTCATGACGCGTCTGAACCCGACGGGGCGAGCGGTGACGCTCACGGTGCCCGCGAAGGATGGAGCGATCTATCTTGGCGATCTGGTGATCACGATCGACACCGACGACAAGGTCGAATTTGCGGCCCAGCGGTTGCTCGACCTTCTGATCAATGTGCTCGATCCAAATGTATTGAAGACATTGCAGGCGAGTTTCGCCGGCAAGACGACGCTGACGATGGCCGATTTCGCCGCGACCGGCATCGAACTCCGTTATGATCCGCAGCAGCTCGCCGTCATTTTGACGATCGCGGCCGAGCGGCGCGCCACGCAGACGCTGATGGTCAGCCCGCTCGATCGCGCCCGTCTTGGCGATTTCATCAAGCCGGCAGCGTTCAGCGCGTATCTGAACGTGCGCGGTAATGTCGATTATCTGTCCGACGGCCCCGATACCGGCGTGCAGTCACCTGTGATGTTCCTCGATGGCGCCGCTCGCATCCTCGGAACCGTTGCCGAGTCCGAGGCGATCTGGCAGCCGGGCTCTAACGGCGTTGATTTCCAGCGGCTCGGGTCGCGCCTTGTCTATGACGATCAGGATCATCTGATGCGCTGGACCTTAGGCGACCTTCAGCCCACCGCGCGGGGATTCCAGGCGTCGCCGGAAATTTCCGGACTTTCGGTGTTCCGCTCCTACAGCGTGTTGCAGCCGCAGCAGATCGCGCGTCCGCGTGGCGACCGCAGTTTCCAGCTCGACCGGCCATCGACCGTGGAGGTGCAGATCAACGGGCAGACCGTGCGCCGGCTGCAGCTGTCGCCGGGCACCTATGACCTGCGCAACTTCCCGTTCACGCAGGGCGCCAATGACATCAAGCTGTCGATCATCGACGATACTGGCCGGACGCAGCTGCTGCGTTTCAACATCTTCCTCGATCAATCGCAATTGGCGCGCGGGCTCAGCGAGTTCGGCTTCTACGCGGGTGTTCTGTCACCTCTTGAGAGTCATGGGCCGCATTATACGAACGACTTCGCGGTCAGCGGGTATTTTCGCCATGGCTTCACGGATTCGCTGACGCTCGGCGCCAATTTCCAGGCCGCCCCCGGCAGTCGCATGGGCGGCGTGGAAGCGGTGCTGGGGACGGCGATCGGCACATTTGCGACGACCGTTTCGGCGTCGGATATCGACAGCTTCGGTTCCGGATATGCGACACAGGTCACCTTTCAGCGCCTCATTCAACGCGGAGGCGGGCGATCGGACTCGCTCAGCCTGTTCTTCGAAGGCCGCAGCCGCAACTTCGGGCCGATGGGAATCCTGGCGCCCAGCAATCCGTTCAAATGGGAGACTGGTGGCGGCTATTCGCATGCCTTCAGTGACTATTTCTACGGCGGCGTCGACGGGCGCTATTCGAGCGGACGCGACGCGCAGCGCGATCTCTATACGCTGCGTGGCACGCTGGGCTGGCGGATCAACGACCGGATCAGCGCGACCAGCGACGTCAGATGGGAACGCGACAATGTCCATAGCGGCGTCGGCGCGCTGCTTTCACTGACCATACGCTTCGGGCGTTTCGCGAACGCGCGCGCCGATTATGACACGCGCGATCATCGCGCGCGGCTATCGTACAATGTCATCCACGGGCAGGGCGTGGGGTCCTATAATCTGGCGGGCGACATCGAGCGCAGCAAATTCGGATCCGGCATCAACGCGACCGGCACCTATTTCGCGAACCGTGCGGAACTGGGGCTCAGCCATTACGGCACGTTCAAAAATACGTTCGGCGCGTCGACCGGGCAGCGGACATCTTTCCGCTTCGCCTCGTCGCTGGCGGTCGCGGACGGGACGGCTGCGATCGGCCGGCCGATCTACGACAGTTTCGCGATCGTCCGTGGTCATGAGAGCCTGAAGGGCGCATCGATCATGGTCGACCCCACGGTGTTCGGCTATACGGCGGCAACCGGTATGCTCGGTACGGCGGTTCAGCCGAGTCTGAGCTCCTATGCCGAACGCACGCTGACCGTCGACGCACCGAACGCACCCGCCGGCATCGATCTGGGGCAGGGGGCTTACCGTCTCTATCCACCCTATCGCAGCGGCTACAGCTTGCGGGTCGGCTCCGACTATAGCGTGACCGCGCTGGGCCGATTCCTTGATGCTTCGGGCGAACCGGTCGCGCTGGTAACGGGCTCGGCGATCGAAATGGCGCATCCGGATCGCGAACCCGTGACCGTCTTCACCAACAAGGACGGCCGGTTTGGCCTGACCGGCCTGGCCCCCGGCAAATGGTATATCGAGATGCACGATGCGGATAAGAGCCGCTTCACGATCAATATCCCCAAGGGCACCGAGGGTATCGTTCGCACAGGCGACATGAAACCTTCGCAGGAAGGTGAGTGAAACCCATGAAAAACTTCGCCTCAACATTCGGCATCGGCTGCGCGGTCATCGCCCTGATGCCGTCGGCCCCTGGCTGGGCGGCCAGCTGCGGGGTCTCGGGTCAGGCGCAGGCTTCGCCGACCATAACCTATGATCCCTTCTCACCAACTGGATTGACTCAGGTGACGATACCTTTGGTTCTGACGCGCTTCGCGGTCGGCGCCGCCAAGACGCAGTCGGTCAATTTCGTGCTGACCAAGGCGATCGGAACGCCGAATTACCAGATCCTCTATAATGGTTCGAGCGTGCTCTACACCGAGGGCAATACGATGGGGCACCCCCAGATCAACTCGCAGGCTTCGGGTGAAATCTTCTACAGTTTCGGAGGGGCTTCGCAGCCCGACCAGTCGACACCGTTCAATCTGGTGGTGACTGTGCCGGCCAATGTCGATCTTTCGGCGGGCAAGCCGATCGATTTCGACATCAGCTATGTCTGCAAGGGGACGGGCGGCCTGAGCGATGTCAATACGCCGACCAAGTTGGCGCAGGCGATCCACATCAACGTCAACGTGCTGAGCGCGCTGCAGGCGAGCTATGTCGGCCCGGCGCTCGATTTCGGCGAAGTCGGCGACAAGACCGATGCCGATGTCGCGACCACGCCCATCCTGAGAACCGGCTATGTACGGGTCGCGAGTTCGGGGCCTTATTCGGTCGCTGTCACGTCGCAAAACGGATATCGGCTCACCTTCCCGGGCGGCAATCCGGCTCTGGCGGCGCAATCGCTAAATTATCAGGCAACCTTTGTCGGTCAGACTCGCAGCGATGCTAATATAACAACCATCTCGCAGACCTGCACGCGCGCCGGGCTGGCCGGCTCGCCACCGACCCAGGGCATCTTGCTACCGGTTGACGTCCGGTTGACCAGCGGCGGCAAGACGAAGACGCCGGCCCCGAATTATCAGGACGTGCTGACGATCACCATTGCGCCGCTGGTTGCAACGACACCGGGAACCACCTGTTCCTGAGCTATGTTCAGAGCGGCACGATCCGAACCGATAGTGTGCCACTCACATTTTCGCCGGCGCCGCGCAGCGCAACGCTATGTGTCTTCCGCGCGGCATGCGATGAAGACGAAATTAGCGTGGACCCTTCCTGTGCCAGCGCGATTTCGACACCATCGACCACCAATCGGGCATTGGTCAGCTCAGGCGAGTGATCGACAAGCACCTGATAGCCGCTCGGATTATTGCAGAATTCGGAGAGCGTACCGAGGCTAGTTTCGCCATTGCCGTTCGGTGTCACGACATTGGCCACCAGCGAAGCGCGGCAGGCCACCGGTACGAAGCCGGAGATCTCCAGTGTCAGGGAGTTACCCTGAGAGGGTTCCGCCGCCGTCGCCGCGCATGACATCCCGGCTGTCACGATTGCCCCCAGAAGAAGGGCCCGAATATGCGCCGTCGAAAAGTTCCCCCGCAATGCCATCTTGTGCCTCCGTGATGCCCCAAAGGTCTTTTGGCAGCACCTCGCAAAAACGAAGGCGCTGCGACCATTTTTGCTCGTGAGGGAACTTTGCGGCGCCGGGCCGACAGCTCGGCCGATGGATCGGGAGAGCGTGGGCAGCGCGTACAACCGGAAAGTTCGGACACGTCGGTAAGGGGCATCTACTACGTAAAATCCACAGTCAAGCCTCAATCGTGGGAGCGGCGAAGACGTTACCGGAAAAGCATCACGGGAACGCTGGTCGCAGCGCGATCACGCGCCGGTTCCGTAGGGGTATATGTCAATAGTGATGATTCCGGCAGGAGTTTACGATCGGCTCTAACTTGGCTCAGGGTAAAAGATAAGGCGGTCGGAGTGAAATATGGTACCGCGCACGGAAGAAAAAGCAGATCGGGCGAAAAGCCGGGTTGCTCCGTGACTGGTAAGATCGTGTCGGCAGGCGCCGGATATTGGCGAATGCTTTCCCGGTCCCGACCACTGATCTTTTGCTCCAGGCTGATTGCCAGCCGATCCGGCCGATGGAACTGGTCGTTGCCCAAGGCGGCATCACTGGCCTCCCGCGCTTTGCTGGCTCTGGCCTGCGTCGCGGCTGCGGGGTTGATCAGGTTGGCGCTCGACGACGTGGTTGGAGGCTCGTTTCCCTATCTTCCCTTCACCGTGGCGGTGTTGCTTGCCGCGGCCCTGGGGGGCTGGGCTGCCGGCATCATCGCGTTGGTCCTGTCGCAGATTCTGGCGGCGATGCTCGTGCAAATCTCGCCGGTCGATTCCGGGCGTTCGATCAATGCCCTGCTGTTTGGCATCGTCTCGCTGGCCATTATCGGTGTGGCCGAGAAGATGAATGCCCTGCGCGATGAGGCGCGGCGGAGCGAGGAGGAGGCGCATCGGCGACGCAAGCAGGCAGAGCGATCGAAAGAGGAGTTCAGCCTGATGATCGATGGGGCAAGGGACTATGCCTTTCATCTGCTCGACGCCGCAGGCTATGTGACGAGCTGGAATTCGGGCGCAGAACGCCTCACCGGCTGGCGGGAGGGTGAAGTGCTCAATCGCCATGTCGGCATGCTGTATCCGGCCCGGGCCGGCGCCGATTCCGTGCCAGAGCGGGATATTGCAGAAGCGCGCAGCTTCGGGAACCTGGAACGCGAAGCCTATCGCTGCCGCCGTGATGGAAGCGAGTTTCTGGCCCATGTATCGATTACGGCGCTGCATGATGCGGACGGGCAGATCATCGGTTTCGGCCAGATCCTTCGCGACATCACGCGCGAGCGTGCCGCTGCCAACGAACTTTGCGCTCATGCCGCGCATCTGCGATCGATATTGTCGACCGTGCCGGAAGGCATGATCGTGACGAACGAGCGGGGGCAGATCCAGTTCTTCAGCGTTGCGGCCGAGGAGATACTGGGTGTGAAGAGCGACGAGGTGATCGGGCTCAATGCCAACATCTTCGTACCGCGCGCCAACCGTGCCGTGCAGGCCCGCAATCTACGGAAATTCGTCCGTGAGGGACGGCGGAACGGCTCTCCACGGCGTCGAATAATGGTGCGCCGTTTTGACGGATCGACCTTTCAAGCGGAAGTTTCGATCGGCCAGGCCGTGAGCGGCGATCAACGGATTCTGACCATTTTCATACGAGACATGACCGAACATGATATCACCGAGGCCCGGCTCGAAGAGCTGCGCCAGGATCTTGTTCACGCCACGCGTGTCAGTTCGATGGGGGCGATGGCGTCCACACTTGCGCATGAAATCAATCAGCCGCTGGCGACGATGCTGATTTTCGTCGAAACCGCCCGGGCCCATGTTCCCGCGAACGATCCGGATCAGAGCGAGGCGCTGGATGAGGCGATTGGCCAGGCCCGACGCGTTGGGGACATTGTCCGGAAGCTTCGGGAGTTCGTCGCACGAGGAGAGGTCGTCCGGACGATCGAATCCCTGCCGAATTTGATCGAAGATGCATTGAGCATAGGAAGAATAAGGCAGATGGCGCAGAGTATTCCGATCAGGCTCGCGCTGGACGAGGATGTCGGGCCGGTGCTTGTCGATCGCGTGCAAATTCAGCAAGTCGTGATCAACTTGCTACGGAATGCGATCGAGGCGTTAGCGGGCTGCCAGCGTTGCGAATTGCGAATATCGGCGCGACGCGAGCGCGGGCTGGTTCAGGTCACCATCGCCGATACAGGGCCAGGTGTGTCGGCGAACATCGCCAAAAAATTGTTTGCGGCCTTCAATTCCTCCAAAGGCGATGGCATGGGGTTGGGGCTTTCGATCTGCCGTACCATCGTGGAGGCCAATGGCGGCAGGATCTGGTATGAGGCCCATCCCGATGGGGGCTCGCGGTTCCACTTCACGCTGTTGCGGGCAAGCGCCTTTCCTGTCGGCGATGCAGTCCACTGAATCCTGGCCAATGCAGGCCGGTCGATTTCATCCCGGGCATCTACAAGCGGACGGAGATTATGCGGACAGAGTTGAGGCTGGTTTTGCCGGATGGTGGCGACTCGGGCTTTTGGGCAATCTGCGGAGCACAAACTGACGAACGAATTCATGCGCGACGAGCCTGGGCGGACTATTGCAGTAGTGACAGCGCTAGACAAAGGCCCGGATCAAGGGTCATGCGCCGATAGGCAGACCGTTTCCGGATTTCCACCCATTCCAGTCATATGACATAGAAGAAGCACCGTATGCGGGCCATTTTCTGCAATTTCGGTAAGGAAGAGGCGTGCGATCAGCGATCGGGAGATTCGCGTTTCAAGATCGATATCTCTCGCTGCGAAGCATTGTGGTTATCACTTAGGGAACAAACCCGATTTTGTTTGTATGAGCGATAGGGAAAGGTTTAATTCACCAAATATGGCGTAAGTTTACGTATTAAGGCTCTGAAGTAACTGTGCGATATAGTACAAATCGGGGGAGGTATGCGTAATGGATAACATCATCATCCGGAATCCGACACTTCTTGAGAAGACAGTGCCGTTTCGTTCCAGATCTCTCGTGCCGCCTCGATTGCGGGTAGCCGCCGGTACCAATGGCGCGGGGAACTCGGATGGAGCGCCCCCGGAGCGTCAGAGCAGAGAGACGCGTGTGCCCGTCGCAAGCCCCTATATGGTGCATATCATCGATGATGAGGAAGGTATTCGTCGGGCTCTGACCTTCATGCTCAGGAAAGCAGGTTTTGGCGTAACATCCTGGGCAAATGGCAAGGCCTTTCTCGATCAATTGCGGCGACTGAGCGATGGCTGCGTCCTGCTCGATATTCGCATGCAGGAGATGGATGGTCTTGAGGTCCAGGAAGCCATGCTGGCCGCGGGATGTACTTTACCCGTGATTATCCTGACGGGGCATGGCGACGTTTCGACAGCCGTTGCGGCGATGAAGGCTGGCGCGGTCGACTTTCTGGAAAAGCCCTTCGAATGCGATGATCTGCTGCGGGCCATCGAGCGTGCATTTGACAGGATCGAGCAGGCTGGACAGGTCGAGACTCAGACGGCCGACGCTTCGCTCAAGATCGCGGCGCTGACATCCCGCGAGCAGGAGATTCTCAACGGGCTTGCGCTCGGTCTTCCAAACAAGACCATCGCTTATGATCTGGGCATTTCCGCTCGAACGGTCGAGGTTCACCGCGCCAACCTGATGATGAAATTGCGGGTGCGGAGCTTCCCGGAGGCGCTGCGGATCGCGTTCGCGGCCGGTCTGGGCGCCTGATCCGGGGCCTTATCCGGTCGTGATCGCAGGCCCGTGCCGACGAAAGTCGGAAAAGGCCTAACGGACCGCGGCGGAAACACTCTCGCTCGCCTCATCCGGCTCTGCAGCGGATTGGCAACGCAGGGTCATGCAAAGCGTGGCCCCGTCCGGCGAATGTACCGCCCACAATTTTCCTCCGTGCCCCTCCACGATGGTGCGACATATCGGGAGGCCCAGTCCCGTTCCGGTTTCCTTCGTGGTCCTGAATGGTTCGAAAATATGCTCCAGCACCCCAGGGGCGAAGCCGCTGCCGCTGTCCTTGATCTGGACCAGCACCATGTCTCCCTGCCGCTGGGTCGTGATATCAATGTGCTTGAAGAGGCATTCCCGCATAGCCTCGACGGCATTGGCCAGAAGGTTTGCCAGAACCTGCCCGATCTGGATGCGATCAACGAGAACGAATTGGGCCTTCGGGTCGAAGTGGCATTTGATGGTGAGACCGGACGCCACCGAGCGGCGGCGCTTGGCGGTGGACGCTTCGTTGATGATCTTGTTCAGATCTTCGGGTTGGACCGCGATTTCGCCGCTGATCGTGAATTGCCGCATCTTGCGGATGATGTCGCCGGCGCGCAGCACCTCAGCGGCCGCCAGCCTCACCATCTCGATCAGTTCGCTGTCCTGGTCTTGCGGGCTGCTCTTCAGGGTGAGTTCGCACGCTTGCATGTAGCTGGTAGCCGCTGTCAGCGGCTGATTGAGTTCATGGGCCAGTGTGGATGCGAAAGCACCCATCGCGCTGAGGCGCGATATTCTCAGCAACTCCTCATGGGCGGCACGAAGCTGGTTCTGCGCGTTTTCCATTGCGGTCACGTCGATCGCGAGCCCGATCAGTCGAAGCGGTCGTCCATCCGGCGCATACTCCGCGCGACCGAGCCCACGAATCCAGCGCTGAGCATTTTCGGCCGTCCTAATCGCCACCGTGTGATCAAAAAGCCCGCCTGTGGCCAACGCAGCCTCGGCCGCGTTCCGCGTTGGAATATCGTCCTCATAAAAAAGAGCTACCATCTTGTCTTCGGGCCCGATCGCGACGTTGGCGGGCGTCGCGATGCCGAACCCGCCGGCGATGCACGCCGTCACGGAAAATTTCTCCGCGGGGTCAAACTGCCAGGCCGTCACGCCGGCTGCCTCATGTGCGAACCGCAATTGCTCTTCGCTTTCCTTCAGTGCGGCCTCCGCGGTCTTGCGCGCCGAAATATCCTCGATTGCCACAAGGTAGCAGTCCGGCACTCCGGCCGAGTTCGTGACCATATTCGCCGACACATTCGTCCAGATGTCATTCCCGTCCTTGCCAACATAGCGCCGTTCGATCGAGAGGAGGGGGACGGAGTCGATCAGACGGATGGTTCCTTCCTCGCTTGCCACGCGATCATGTGGATGCGTTATCTGATCGAAGGTGGTGGCCAGCAGTTCCTTCCGTTTGCGGCCCAGGATCTCGCAAAAGCGATCGTTCACCTCAAGGAATCGGCCATTTATCTCAACGCGCGCGAAGCCGACCGCGGCCTGCTCGAAGACGCTCCGATACCGCGCTTCGGCTTCCTCGATCTCACGCCGGTTTTCCACCGCTTCGGTCACGACCTCGCTGAACACGACGAGGCCGGCCACTTTGCCTTCGCTGTCGAGCCAGGGTTTGGCAAGCCAACGTACGATGTCGATATGTCCGTCGCCGCGCGTGACGGGCTGTGCGTCGGCCGAAGCCTCCATTCCGTCGAGCACCTGATTATGCATGGCACGCCATCGCTCGGGAAAGTTGGGAAAGACATCGTAGATCGATCGGCCGGTCAACAGGGTGTCGGGCGGCAGGCCATATTCGGTGAGGTAGCGATGCGATGCGACGAGATAGCGCATTTCACGATCGAACATCGCCATGGCTGCAGGGGTATGCTCCACAAACAAAGCGAGCTGCGCTTCGCGCTCCCGCAATTCGTTCGTGGTCTTCCGGAGACTGGCGGTGGTCTGCTGGTCCTGGGCTATAGCAGCAAGCATCAATGTCATCAGGCTGGCGCTTGCCAGAAACTTCTGGAGTAAGAGGATGTTGCCGGCCATATCCACGCCATTGGCGCTGAACGGTCCTTTTCCGATCGTTGTCCCTGCCATTGCCATCACAGCCAGGATGACGACGGCAACGGTTCCGCCTCGCAAATGCCCCACGACGGCCGACCAGACGAGCAACGGAAATATGTTCCATGCATTTGCGCCCGACTTTGGTTCCAGAAAGACGATCCAGGCCGTGATCGACGTAGCAAGCAGGGCCAGGACCATATGCAGCAGGCGCGCGGCGGTCAGGTCTTTGGCCCGGTGGCGCCACCAGATGAGAATGATTGGCATGAAGACCAGGATGCCCAGGCCATCACGGGCAAACCATGCAAAGCTGATATCGTCGAGAAGCGCCACAGGCGCCGTGCCTGTGGCCACCAGGCCGAAGGCGCGGATCAGCGCCGAGACCCATGCCGAAGCCATTATGATCAACGAGGTCATGATCATCCGGCGATGGAGCGAGAGAGGTGCGTCGGTGAGGATGGCCATGCGCCGCACGGCATGCGCGGCCATGACTGCCGCTACGGTCGATGCGCAGGTCATGATGCCCTGCGTCCCGACGGCAGGGAATTCGCCTATCAGCCAGGGGGCCACGAACAGCCCGGCAGCGACGGCGGGCCATAACCGGGGCCCACCGATCATAAAGCCGGCCAGCGCAACGCCCGCTGGCGCCCACAGCGGAGTGGGAGCCCCTGAAAATCTTTCCAACCAGAGGGTCGCCATCGCCGTCAGCATGCAGGCGATAGTAAGCAGAATCGTTCGCCAGATGTCTTCGTTCTGGGCCGCCAACACAGCCACGATCCAAGCTCCTCCAGTTGAGGGCGGACCTTGATCGTTTACCGAAGCAGACACGTTTTGAGAATCTACGTAAAATTTCACGCTGTCAACATGGTCCGACGGCTCCGCGGACCATCACTGGTTTGGAAAATATTTCGGTACGGGCATGGGAACGGCGATTTGTTCGATGAAGCCCCGATAAACGCGTGGCCGCTACAGCCGGAACACCGTGTCGATGACAATTTCCAAAGCCGGTTCATTTTTTGAGTATCGATGACAATTTACTCGCAATATTCATGGAATCTATAATGGCATCGTATTCATGAGAGGGTTAACGATCAAATATTGACCATCATATTTATCAAATATGTTGCGTTCGCCTGCCATTTTCACGCCCTTCATCCGCGAGGCAGGAATGGGTGGTCAGCCGGAATGTCCATGAGCATAATGGCACAGCGCGGCGATTTCGGCATCGGTTGCGTCCTTCAACGGACCCATCTTCGCACCGGTTGTCTCATATATTATGATGGCCCGTTCCAGCGGCACCTTCCGCGCGCCAGTCAGCATCATGCTGCAATATGGGACGCTCCAGCCGGTCTTGCGGCTCATGATCGTCGGCGTGAGGTGTGTCGGCTCTCGGGAAGGGTGGAATCCCGACGGCGATGGGGATTGTTTGTTTTTCACCGGCACCTCGTTTGAATTGCGCTATCGTTCGAATAGCGTCTGGTCTTCAGCTAGAACGTGTTGCACCGCGAAACCATTGGTACGTATCCATAGCGGCCAATACGTATTAGGGTGATCTTCACGAAAATACGCGTTTCAAAACAGGTCGCTAGCCCATGACGTTCGAAAACGCTCCACCTGGCTGGCCGAGCTTGCGTTCCCAGGCCACAGCATGTGCGACGATTTCGTCCAGGTCTGCATGCAGGGGTTTCCATGGCAGGCATTCCAGAATCGCGCGATTATCGGATACGAGTGCGCCGGGATCGCCGGCCCGTCGCTTTTCGAACCTGCGGACGATGCCACGATTGGTGATCCGCTCGACGGCATCGAGCACTTCGAGTACCGAAAAGCCCCGGCCGTAGCCGCAATTGAGGACGTGGTTCGTGGCCGGATCGGCGATCAGGGCCTCGAGCGCGAGCACATGCGCGGTGGCCAGATCGGAAACGTGGATATAGTCCCGCACGCCCGTGCCGTCGGGCGTGTCATAATCGGTTCCGAATATCGAGACGTGGTCGCGCTTGAGCAAGGCGGCCTCCACCGCGACCTTTATCAGATGCGTCGCACCTATCGTCGACTGGCCGGCGCGTGCCTTGGGGTCGGCGCCGGCGACATTGAAATAGCGCAGGATACAATAGTTGAGCGGATGTGTGGCGGCGACGTCGGCGAGCATGATCTCGGTCATGAGCTTCGACATGCCATAGGGGTTGATCGGCCGCTGCGGCGTGTCCTCGCTCACCGGGCTTTTGGCAGGCGCCCCATAGGTGGCGGCCGACGACGAGAAGATGAAGTGCGGGATGCCGCACCGTATTGCGCTCTCGATCAGCGAGCGGCTCTTGGCGGTGTTGTTGTGATAATATTTGAGCGGATTCGCAATGGATTCGGGCACCACAACCGAACCGGCGAAGTGCATGATCGCGCCGACGTCATGGTCCAGGATGAAGGTCTCGACAACGGGCTGATCGGCAATGTCCGCCACGAGCAAGGGGACATCGTGGGGAACGGCTTCGCGAAAGCCGGTGGTGAGATTGTCGATGACCACAACCGGCCAGCTCGCGTCGCTAAGCGCAAGTGCAGCGTGGCTGCCGATATAGCCGGCGCCCCCTGTTACCAATATCGTCGGTTTTTTGTTCATGACCATCCCCACATCTGGATCCTCATATCGGCAGGGTGCGCGATTGCGGGCTGCGCATGCTGCTTGCGACTCGCAAAGCGTAGAATAAATCATGATCTCGTAAACATAGGTGATGATTTAGGTGGAAATACTTATGACCATTCACTAATTTTCTGATCGATAATTTTGGCTACGATGCTTCCGGATGAGAAGTAATAGCTATAGCAGAATAATATCACGTAGCCAAATATAAACCACTATATTTTGATAATTTCAATAATATAGTGATTGCATCATTTATAAATAACGGTGGACGCCAGTGCTCTCATGCAAAGTACTGGCGTTACCCGTTATGATCTGAGGAGAACATCATGGCGACAAGTGCACCGGTCATTTATGATGGCGATCTCTCCGATTGGAGCGACAGTGAGCGGATCGATAATGCGATCGAAAGCCCTCCAGGATATGCGCTATATGCCAGGCCGGATGGCAGCTCGCTTGCCTTTGCCTTTCATTCGGCCGTGCCCATTGGCGCCAATACCACCTTCTGGCTTAACACCGATCGTGATGCCACAACCGGATACCAGATCTTCGGTTTCGCAGGTGGTGCGGAATATAATGTCAATATTGCGGCAGATGGTACCGCGTCACTGTACACCGGTGCGGCAGGGCAGACGCTGGTGCTTGCCAACCTCCAGATCGCCTATAATGCGGATCATACCGTTGCGGAATTCAGCCTACCGAAGGCGGCCATCGGCAACCCGCCTGCGATCGACGTTCTTTATGACGTCAACGATGCCGTCTTCGGACCAACCAGTTACTCCGACAAGCCCTTCACACTCTTCAATGATACGGGAATAGCGCCAAACCTATCGACCAAGGTTGGTATTGTCTATTCAGACACAACTGCGCACCAATATTTCAGTGAAACCGCTTACGCGCAGTTGTTCATGAATGCCCAGGCGCAGGCGATGCAGGCGGGGGTCAGCTTCGATCTGCTGAGCGAATCCGATCTGACCGACCTGTCCAAGATTTCGCAATATGACACGCTCATTTTTCCGTCGTTCCGCAATGTCCAGGCCAGCCAGGCCAATGCGATCGCCAACACGCTCCAACAGGCCGAGGTGCAGTTCGGCGTCGGCCTGATCGTTGGCGGCGAGTTCATGACGGATGACGAAAACAACAACCCATTACCCGGCGACTCTTATTCCCGCATGAAACTTCTGCTCGATGCGACGCGCGTCACCGGTGGAACGGGTGACGTTTCGCTTCAGGCCACGGATCCGGGCGGGCTGGTGCTGCAGAATTACGCGTCGAACGAAGTCATTCGTAACTATACGGGCGTGGGCTGGAACGCCTTCACCAATGTCAGCGGCACGGGCACCACGGTGGCCACCGAAACGATCGGCGGCCAGACATATGCGGCCGCGATGGCGACGCAGACGGGCGGCCGGAACGTCGTGTTTTCCAGCGAAGCGACGATGGCCGACAGCAACCTGCTGTGGCAGGCGATCGACTATTCGGCACAAGGGACCGGCGTGTCGGTCGGGCTGCAGCTGACGCGCCAGACCGGGATCGTCGCGGCACGCGTTGATCTGGACAGCAGCATGTATGCGGAAGACGTCAATCCGCTCGACGGGAGCCCGGGCGTTTACGACAAGCTCGTGCCAATTCTTGCGCAGTGGAAGGATGCGTATAATTTCGTCGGCAGTCTTTATGCCAATATCGGGAACAATCCGGCCCAGGGTATATATACTGACTGGACTGTCTCGCTTCCTTATTACAAGGCTATGATCGATCTCGGCAACGAAATCGGCACGCATAGCTATACGCATCCGGACAATACCAATCTGTTGAGCGCTGCGCAGATTCAGACGGAATTTGCGGACAGCACGACGATCCTGAACCAACAATTATCGGCATATCTCGGTCATCCCTACAACATCGTGGGGGCGGCGGTGCCGGGTGCGCCGGAAACGGTTGCGACCTCCACCGAGATCATGAAATATGTCCAGCAATACCTGACCGGCGGCTATTCGGGGGTCGGCGCGGGATATCCGGATGCCTTCGGCTTCCTGTCGCCGACACAGGAAAACAAGGTCTATCTTGCCCCCAATACCTCCTTTGATTTCACGCTTGTCGAATTTCAGGGCAAAACCATCGCTCAGGCCGAAGCCGCCTGGGCTCAGGAATGGACTGACCTGACGAGCAAGGGCCAGACACCAATCGTCGTCTGGCCGTTCCACGACTATGCCGCCGCCGCCTTCGATGTGAATGGTACGGGCACCAGTCCTTATACCACGCAGATGTTCACCGACTGGATTGCCCGAGCGTCGGCAAGTGGTTCAGAATTCGTCACGCTTGCCGATCTGGCGGATCGGATACAGGCGTTCGATCAGGCCAGTGTCACGACAAGCGTTGTCGGCAACACCATTACGGCGACTGTCGGCTCGTCCGACGCAGGGCGGTTCGCGCTTGATCTCCAGCGTCAGGGCAGCAGCGTCATCCAGAATGTCGACAACTGGTATGCCTATGATACGGACAGCATATTCATGCCTGCCTCCGGCGGCACCTTCACCATTCATCTGGGCGCGGCGCAGGATGATGTCACCCACATCGCCGCCCTGCCGATGCGGGCCTCGCTGATTTCGGTGGCGGGCGACGGGCGCAACCTTGCCTTTTCGGTTGAAGGTGACGGGCTCGTTACGGTGGACCTGCAGAATCCCGGCACCGATTTGATAAATGTGACGGGCGCAACGATTGCAAGCCAGAGCGGAGAGATTCTGACCCTCAATCTGGGTGCGGCGGGACATCATGATGTCACGATCGGCCTGGGGGCCGATTCCGCCCCGGTCATAACGTCGAACGGGGGCGGCGACACGGCAGCATTGTCGATCCCCGAGCACATCGCCGCAGTTGCAACGGTCGTCGCGACCGACGCCAATGCGGGGGACATCACGACCTATGGCATCGCATCCGGCGTGGATGCGAGCTTGTTCGCGATCGACTCAGTAACGGGCGTGCTGTCTTTCAAGGTCGCCCCAGATTACACGCTGCCGCAGGATAGCGATCATAACAACAGCTACCTGGTTAACGTCAGCGCGACCGATTCACATGGTTTGGCCGATCTGCAGCAATTGACGGTGAATGTCACCAATGCCAACGTCGCTCCGATCATAACGTCGAATGGCGCTGGCGCCACGGCGACCCTGGGGATCGCCGAAAACACCACCGCGGTTACGATGGTGGTCGCGACCGATGCCAATAGGGCAACAGGCGACACCACGACTTATGGAATCGTGTCGGGTGCAGATGCGGCATTGTTCGCGATCGATCCTGTAACGGGCGTTCTGACCTTCAAGGCAGCCCCCGATTACGAGCTGCCGCAGGATAGCGACCACAATAACAGCTACCTCGTCAACATCAGTGCTACCGATTCACGCGGCCTGGCCGACCTGCAGAACTTGACGGTTAACGTCACCAACGTCCTCGGCATTGTGCAGACGGGTACCAGCGGAAACGACATCATGACGGGCACGATCGAGCCCGATACGCTCTCCGGCGCCGGGGGAGCCGATACCATCTCTGGCCTCGGCGGTAACGATATTCTCAATGGCAATGCCGGCAAGGACATCATCAATGGCGGCGTCGGCAATGACAGGATCACGGGGGGCGCCGGGGCGGACACTCTGACGGGTGGACCGGGCAACGACCTGTTCGTTTATACGGATGTTGCCGATAGCGGCACCACGGCCACCACACGCGATGTCATCACCGATTTCGAGCATGCGATCGATCGGATCGATCTGTCCGCGATCGACGCGAATGCCGGCCGGGGTAGTCTTCGCGGGGACCAGGCGTTCACGTTCCTGCCCGTGGCGGGCACGGCGTTCACCGGCGCGGCGCAGTTGCGTTACACCTATGTCACGGTCGGTGGGGTCGAACACACCATCGTCGAGGGCGACGTCAACGTGAATCATATCGGGGCCGATTTCTCGATTGATCTGGTCGGGCACCAGATCCTCACCGCCAGCGATTTCATCCTGTGACGAGGCAGGAGAACATGAGTTCGCTCCAGACCCACAAACCCGGATAGGGCGGCCATGGCAGGTATCGGCTTCAAATTGTCGAGGCTAGCCCGTGACGGGGGGATCGGTGGCGTGGCTGCCGCGGCCATGCACGGAGCGATGATCAGTTCGGGCCCATGGTTGATGACGGCGGCCGCCATGATCGCGCTGCAATGGGGGAGTCGGTCGATGCTCGGCTCCGAAGGAAGCCTGTATGTCCAGGTGATCCTGACCTATGCGTTCGCCGTATCGGCGCTGATCGCTGCGCCGATCACGACGCTGACGATGCGGGCAGTTGCCGATAGCCTGTCCGCCGATAACAGGAGCGCGGTGCCCGGGCTGATGGTGGCCGCCAGTCTTGCGGTAACCGGATCATGTCTCGTCGCCGCGACGCTGTTGTTCGGAGTCCTGGCAAATCTGCCTGCGATCGATTTGGTGCTCGCCATCGCGATCCTCACCGTTCTCGGCCAGATCTGGGTCGCAAACCTGTTTTTGACGGCTCTCAAACGGCATTGGCCAATTCTGATTGCGTTCGGCGCCGGAATCGGGGTTGCCGCAGCAATTCTGATCTTCGGCGTCGTGACGTGCCGGCTCGTCCTGTTGGCCATTACCGTCGGGCTGATCACGACCTGCGGGATGCTTCGCCGGACGATCGGACGCGAATTCACGGCGCCTGCGATATGGCCAGGGGACTGGCAGTGGAGATTGCACTCTGGGGGCCATCTTGCGGCGGCCGGAATTGCGGCAGTGACCGCGGTGTGGATCGACAAATGGGTGGCGTGGTTTGGTCCTGGTAGTGCGCCCATGCTCGGCTGGCTGCGCCTCAATCCGATATATGACGAGGCGGCCTTCATGGGCTTGCTGCTGATTATCCCCGGGCTGACGCTCATGGTGATTACGGTAGAGACGCGGTTCGAGCTCGTTTTTGGCCGCTTCATGAAAGCGTGCGCCGTTGACGGCAGCTTTCGGATCATCGAAAGGGCGCGACGGGAGGTCGCGGCGACGCTCCTGCAGGATGCCCGGCTGCTCCTGATCGTCCAGGCAACCATCGGATGCGCGGCCTGGGTGCTTGCGCCGGCGCTGTTTGACGGGATCGGCGCGGATGCCCGCGGTATATTCGCCTTTCGCTTCACGGCCATCGGTCTGATTTTCCACTTGCTGGCAACAATGGCCACGGTCGTCCTCGCTTATTACGATCTGTTCGGCCGAATATTGATCATCTGGGGCGGCATGGCGTGCGTAAGCGCAACCGGTGCGCTGCTGGATATCGAATCCGGATATATTCATTTCGGCTGGAGCTTCATGATCGGCGCGCTGACCGCAGCGATACTCGGCATCCTTCTGGTCGGCAGCGCCACCCGGCAGCTGACCTATCTGATATTCGTCAAGAACAACCCTGCGATCATGGGTGACCGGCGGGTGTGGGTATGATTACCCGACGTCGCGCACTTTTTCTGGGAGCCGCGGCTGCGGGGCTGGCTGTGCCAGGATTGATGCGGGCCCAAACGGAGGTCACCCCATTGCTGGATCAACGGCCGCGCATCCGGTGCTGGGGCATAGATTATGGTGCGGACACCGATCCTGCGTTGGCGCGCAGCTATGATATGCTCGTTCTCGAACCCGACCATATGCGCCCCATCGCGCCGCTGCGTGGGCCGAGCGCCTTGCTGCTCGGCTATCTCAGCCTGGGCGAGGTCGATCGGTCGCGGCCCTTCTTCGCCGAACTGGACGCATCCGGCGCCATGTTGAAGCCGAACCCGGCCTGGCCGAGCGCCCGGATGGCCGATCTGCGCGCGGCATCGTGGCGCCGATATGTTCTGGAAAACCTGGTGCCGGCTATCCTCGCGACAGGCTATGATGGCGTGTTTTTCGACACGCTCGACAGCGCCGAGACTCTGGAGCGCGCCAGCCCGGTCGAAAATGCCGGGATGATCGCGGCCGGCATCTCGCTGGTAAAGGCGATCCGATCGCTCTTCCCCCGCATGTTCGTCATGATGAACCGCGGTTACGCCATGCTTCCGGAGGTCGCGACGTCGATTGACGCCGCGCTGGGCGAAGCGATGGCGTCACGGTGGAATTTTGCGGAAAAGCGCTACGAAATGGCGAGCGCCTCTGACTGGATCTGGCAGGCGACCCGTCTGCGGACAGCACGAGCGCGCAATCCGTCGCTCTCATTGTTGACGCTCGATTATTGGGAAACAGGCGACACCCGAACGGTGGCGGACCTCTATGCTCGTGAGCGCGCGGCGGGCTTCAGCCCTTATGTCGCAACGCTGGCGCTCGATCATCTCGTGCGGGAGCCGGAGGCATGAAAAGCGTCGCTATCATCATGATCTTGTCGCCGATCGCTGTTGGCCTTGTTTACGGCGCCAGCGCACTGCGCACGCCATCGCCAATGGAGGCACTTGGCGTGGGACTGCGGACCGACGATGATCGGGCCGCCCTCGCCGCCACCAGTAAAATGGCATCGGACCGCACAATCGCCATCTTGCTCATCGCCCGCGCGGATATCGCAGCGGGCCACCCGGAAAAGGCGATTGCCCTGCTCCAGCCGCTCACAACCGGTCGCACCAGAAATGCTACAGCAGAAGCATATCTCGACCAAGCTCTCGCCGCGAATGGCGACGCCCGTCGCCAACTTGCGCATGCCTATCGCCAGGCCGAACTGTCCGGCGATCCCAACGCTTTTCGTCGTGTCGCAAAGCTGGCCGCCGGCGCCGGGGCCGATCCTGTCGAGCGCGTCGCCTTGACGCGCCTCGATGCCGGGCACGCCGCCACGGCCAGCGAGGCTGAGCGGCTGGCTTCGCTCGAGGAACGGGAAGGCAATGTCGCCCAGGCTCGGAACCGGCTCGAGCAACATTTCAACGCCCATCAGCAGCTGTCGACTGCCGGGTTGCAGCATCTCCTCCAATTGTCGCTCGCCACTGGCGACGCGCATGCATTGTCGTCGCTTCACGCCGCTCTGGCGGCGCGGGGCGCTCCGCCGTCGTTGCAAACGATCACGGCCGATTTGCTGGTGATGGGACGGCCAGCCATAGCCGCACAGATGGCTGCACAAGCGAGCCCGGACGAGCGGCGCGCGCTCTGGCCGCTCCAAATCCTTGCGCTTCAAAAGGCACATGCGATCGATCAGGCGCAGGCACTACTGGCCAAAGCGGCGGCGCAACCCGGCACGGCGTCGCCAGCGGACATTGTCCGCGCCGCGTTTGACCTGGATCAGCCGCTCCTGCTTGTCACGGCCGCGGAGAAAGGGACAATCGAGCCATTGACCAGCACGATGGCGCTCGATCTGGTTCGCCGCGCCGCCCTGAAAAACCGGTTTGACCTCATTCCACGGATCGAACGCCTGTCCTCGGTTGATTGGCGGCGCAGCGATCCCTGGCTGGCGATCCGCGTCGCCGAAGCCACGCACGACGTTCCCGGCGCGCTGCGGTCCGCCGGATTTTTGCCTGCGGCGATCATCGTGGAGGCGCGCGAAGCGATCGCGGCGCGATCCGGCGACAAGGCGCTGCTTCGTTCGCTGCTCCTCGCGCATGCGACGGCGGATCCCGCCGCCCTCCGCGCCATTGCCGAGCGGCTGCTTGCGATCGGCGCGGGTGACGATGCCGTGGCGCTCCTCGAAGCCGACGCCCTGGCCCATAGTGGTCCGCATGGGGAGGCACTCGATCGGCTGCTCTATCTCTGGGGACCACGGCCGCCGCAGCCGGCGCTCGATTGGCTGCGCAGCCGCATTGGCGAGGCAAGCAGCGAGGCCGATCAGCTGGCGTGGCTGAGGCTATATGTCCGCCGCGACCGGCCGACCAGGGCATTGCGGATGCTGGAAGGATCGCCGCTCGGGGATCGGACCGACATGCTCATCGAGCGGCTGGCGCTTGCCGGACACCTTTCCGATGTTGCCGCAGCAAACCGCGCCTTGCTTCGGCTACTCGATGGACGGCGGCTTTCGCCAGCATCATTGGCGCAAATCTCCGCGCAGCTTCCACGATCGACTGGCCGCAGCCAGCGCCTGGCGCTGGCCTGGTTGCGGCTGGAGGCCGGCATAGCCGCTGCAAATGACCGAATGGACCTTGCCTGGGACGCACGCGAGCGCGGCGATTTTCCGGCAGCCTCGGCATTTGCGCAGCAGCAACTCCGCACCAGGCCGAAAGACATCGACGCGCTGCGTCTGCTGGCGGACGTCAGTCCTGGCTCGGACGAGAAAGCCTGGACACGGCGCGCTTTGGCGGCATTGCCCGACGCGCCGGCGAGCTTGCGGACCCGGGCCGAATTGCTGGGGCGTCTGGGGCAAACGGCGGATGCGCTGGTGGTGATTGAGCAGGCGCGGCGCATGAAACCCGATGACAGGAGCCTCGTTGCACTTCAGGCCCGGCTGCTGATTCAGGCAGGCGAGCCCGGGCGTGCCCAGGCGTTGTTCACGCAATGACGATGCTCATGCTCCTCGCATTGGGCGCTGCCGGGATCGCGGCACCCGCGCCAGCCAGCCCTCGTCTGCCGCTGGGAGACATACGCAACCTGGCCGATAGCGATGACGTGACAAGCTCCGCCCCGGTCACGGGCTCGAGCTCATCTTCAAGCGAGGTCGTCTTGCGATGGAGCAGCCCGGTGTCGGTGAAGCTGGAAACCAGGGATAATGAAATCGTCGCGCGTTTCGATCATCCGCTTCCGCCGGACCAGATCCGGGCGATGCAACATGCGGTCGGCGATCGGATCGGGCGGTTCGAATGGAACGAGAACAGCTTCCTGCTGCAGGCGGCGGCGGGCGATACCGCCAGTGCCGAGGTGTGCGACAATGGCGTTCGCCTGATCTTCGCAAAGCTGATAGAGCAGCCCGCTTCCCCCGCGGTCGATCCGGCCGCGAAGGATTTCGCGCTGGCCTCCGCCGCTGCGAACCAGGCCGCCGGTTATCCGAACCGTGCGCGCGCGCAATTGCTGGGGCTCGTCCGGCAATATCCCCGCGATCCCGGCGTTGAACGGGCGCTGGCAGATTCAGATGCCGCGATTGGCGCGCGGTTGCGGGCCGGTCGCGCTTATTTGATGCTCCGGGCACAGGATGACGACGCGGGGCGCATCGTCCGCGAATTGGGCGGGGCGATCGGCGTGACGGTATTGGCGCGCGATGGCACAGGCTTTCGGCAGATCGACGGCACCGTGCGGGGCACATTGCCTATATACGCCGAAGTCGCCGCCGAAGCGGCGATCCGCGTCGTGCGCACGCATGCCGATCCGGTTATCGATAGCACGGGCATCGGACATGAGGTTCGCGAAAGCCACACGATGCTGGAGCTTGCCGCACGCGGGTTTGTCGGTCCCACCACGCGGGTCGATCTGGTCGGCGCAACCTGGATCGGCAGAGGATCGGCAGGGCTTAGCGGCCAGCTTCGTCTCGGCCCGCCGGAACGGGAGTTGCGCCTGCTGGGCGCCTATCACCTGCCGGATATCTCGACGGCGGAGCAGGCGGTCGGCGGCGGCTTCATCAACCGGATCTCGATCGGCGGAACGCTGCGGCTATCGTCAAAGGCCGTCATCCAGGCCGACGGATATATCAATCGCTACGGTCTTGCCGGCGAAGGCGTCGTGGCCCGCACCGTCAGCGTTACCGGGGGGCTCGATTATCTGCTGCGGCGACGCGAACCCTGGCTGACGCTCACCTATCGGCTCGAAGCGGAATATCCCGGCCGGCTCACGCTCCGGCCCGGAGGGGCTTTGGCTCTGCCCTTCAGCAATCGCGAGAATCATACGGTGCAGCTGGCGACGGGAAAACGGTTTGGCATTGTCCAGCTGGGCGGGAGCGCGGGCTGGACGAAGGACCGGTTTGGCGGAAGTGGCCCTACCGCCACGATCAACGCCAGTACCGCATATCATGGTTGGCGAGCGGAACTGGCAACCGGCGTCAGTTCGATCAGCCGGCCCGATTTTCCTGGCCGGCAATATTTTCTGCGCGTGTCCTTCACCAGGGCATTGGGGCGCCTATGATGCGCAAGCACCCCCATCTGAGGATATCGCTGGAGATGCTGGCGATGTTCGGCTGCCTTGGCTGGCTCGATTATCGACTGGACGGGGCGCTCGTGCAATTCAACCCGAACCCCTACTGGATACCGGTCGTCGCGATGGCAATGACTTATGGCTCGGGGTCCGGGCTGTCCGCCGCAATTGTCGCGAGCAGCTGGTGGATCGTGTCGCAACAGGTGCCGCTGTCGCCGGGGGACGATCCGTTCGATCATCTGCTGCACATGTCGCTTACGCCGTTGCTTTGGGTTCTTGCGGCGATCTGCATCGGCGAATTGACGGCCTATCGCCGATCCAAGCTGCGTCGCTCACTGGAAGCCCGTACCAGGCTGGAACACGATATTATCAAGGTTTCCGCTGCCTTCGATCTGATCATGGCGGTGAACCGCGATTTGCAGGTGCGCGTCGCGACAAGCGACGATGAAACCGCCGACGTGATGACGTCGACAATCGCGCTCACCAGGGCGACGCCGTCCAAATTCGCGGAAATCGCCGCGCACCTGATCAGCGTTGCCAGCAAGGAAGACGATTTCACATATTATATGGTCGAAGGCACGACGATCAGACCACTGACCCGCGGCACCGGCGCGAAGCGGCCGTTGCGGAGCATCGAAGGGTCGGCGCTGGCGCACCGACTCCTCAACGGCGAGCATCTGATGCTGGCCGCCGAAGAGGGCGGATGGGCGCTCTTCGAAGACATTGGCATCGCCGCGCTGGCGATCCGCGCACCGGACGATATCACCATCGGGATATTGCTGTTTCACAGCCTCAAATCACGACCGCTGTCGCGTCTTGGCCTGCTTGAACTGGCGGATGCAACGGGCGGGCTGGGGGAAGCCTTTGCCCAATTGGCACCATCATTCCTCAAACTGGCCCGCGAAGACGAAGCGCCCATCATACGAAACAGGGCAATGTGATTGGCTGGATCGCCATTCTTGCGGCGCTGGACGCTATCGCGATCGGCCTGGCGGCGGAAGGAGCATATCGTGCCATATTTGTCGGTGTGCATCTCTTTACGACGCTCGCCGCGATCGGGATCATCATCGGCAAGAAGCGTTCATTTGACAGGCTGGACGCGGTATCCGCGCTGATTGCCTGCTCGCTCGGACCTCCGGGATGCCTGGCCTTTCTGCTGTTCGCAAGCCTCACCGGAAGATGGCGGGGGCGGGGGCAGGTCGGCTTCGATGATGATGATGACGTGGAAAATAAGGATACCGGTGCGGTCGGCCTGGGTGCCACCGAGGCGCTGCTGGAAGGACGGCTCCCGCTCATTACCGCGGCAAAGGTCGGATCGTTGATCAGCGTTCTGCGCTATGGCGATGTCAACGATCGTATGCGCGCCGTTGAAATCGCCGTGCGTTCGTTCGAGCCCCGGCTTTCGCCGATCGTGGCTGCGGCGCTGCTGGATTCGGATCAAACGATACGGGCCCTGGCTGCGGCGGCTTCAACCCAGATCGCAAAAAATTGCGACAGGACGCGCGCGCGGCTGGAGCGCCGTCTTCAACGGACGGGGGATCCTGCCAGTCTCATCCAATTCCTCAGCGCCCATGGCACATATAATGTTCTGTTGTCGCCGACGGCGCGGCTGCAGATGCTTGCCGATACCGACGCGTTGAAGCGGTCAATCGTCTCATGAGCGGATATGATCAGGACGGCCTCGATGTGTGCGTCATCGTCGAGGGGGCGTATCCGTTCCTCGTTGGTGGCGTATCGAGCTGGCTGCAGGATCTGATCGAAAATCTGCCCGACGTGCGCTTCGCGATCGTGGCCATCAAGGCGGGCAATGACGTGCTGGAACGGCGCATCAAGCCGCCGGACAATGTGATGATCCTGCAGGAATTGTCACTTACGCCCGGGCCCGGCCGCCCGGGAACGCACTATGATTCATCATTGATGGAGCAACTGGCCTGGGAGCTGCTGGATTTCATGGACAATGGCGGGCTCGGTCGCCTCGCGCGCGTGCTCGATACGCTGCATGATTTGTCCCCTCAGCCCGCCATCGACGATGTGCTGACCCACCCCGTCGTCTTTGCGAGCCTGACGCGCCATTTTGAACGGACGCTGCCATTATCGTCCTTCCATCATTTCTTCTGGGCGCTGCGCACGTTGCTGGGCGGATTGCTGGCGACTTTGCTCGCGCCGTTCCCGCGAGCGAAGGTGTATCACACAATCTCAACCGGGTTTGCCGGCCTGCTCGCGGCGCGGGCGCGCATCGAAACCGGCCGACCGACGTTGATCACCGAACATGGCATCTATCTGCTGGAGCGCCAGATCGAAATCATGATGGCGGACTGGATCGGCGATCGCATCGCCATCGGTTTGCCATTTGCAAACGACACGCCCGATCTTCGCGATCTCTGGTGCCGTGTCTTTTCCGTCTATGCCCGCACCTGTTACGCGGCCTGCAACCCGATCATCGCCTTGTATCAGGCCAACAGCCTCATCCAGGCCAGGCTGGGCGCCGCGCCGGCATCGCTTGCCGTCATCCCGAACGGCGTCGATCTGGAACGGTTCGCCGCGATCAGGCGACAGGATCATCATGAGCTGCTGACCGTCGCGCTGATCGGCCGGGTCGTGCCGATCAAGGACATCGAAACCTTTATCCGGGCCGCGGCCATCATCCTTTCGCATCGCGCGGACGTCATGTTCGAAGTTCTCGGGCCGGTGGATGAGGATCTCGGTTATGCCGAGGAATGTCGCGATCTGGTCAGGCTGCTGAACATCGGCCATCGGTTCGACTTTGCCGGCAGGGTTCAAATCGATGACTGGTTGCCGGTGATCGACGTCATCGTATTGACCAGCCTGTCGGAGGCGCAGCCGCTCGTCATCCTGGAAGCCGGTGCCTGCGGGATTCCGAGCGTTGCTTCCAATGTCGGTAGTTGCCGGGAGATGTTGGAGGGGCGCCCGTCGGATAGCAATGACGGGGAGCCTGGCGGGATCATAACGCCGCTCCGATGCCCCGAGGAAACCGCCAGGGCCATCCTCCGGCTGCTCGATGACGAAGATCTTCGCCGGCGGATGGGCGCGACCCTGCGCGCGCGCGTTCGTCGTCTGTACGACCGTGACAGTCTCCACCATCGCTACGCGGCGCTTTACGAGACGCTCGCTTGCGCGGCGAGCCAGCCGTTCGTGCGGGAATGATCCGGGGGACAGCTCGATGATCCGTGTTTTGACATCCACCGGGTCTTCTTGGGCTTGCCTGACCCCAATTCCTGCAATCCCCGCGAAGACGAGGGCTATGTCTGCATCAAAACATGGTGCTGCTTGGGGGGAGAGCCATGGGGCCCCCGCTTTCGCGGGAGTAACGACCTTTTAAGTTTCCTAATGGGCTCTCAGCGGTCAGCGCTCGCGAAACGATCGCCACATCGCGTTGGACAACGGCTCGGTCAGATATTGCAGGGCCGTCCGCTTGCGCAGCGGAATGACGATCTGGACGGGCTGGCCGGCGCGTAAGCCGCCGTTGATGCCCCGGAGTGTCGTGATCCGATTGACCTCGGCCTGCGGGACGACCACCTCAATCGTAAAATAACGCTGGCCGGTGCGCGGGTCGGTAAGGCTGTCCGCCGACAGACGCGTGACGACGCCGATCAGGATGGGGAGAGACCTGTCCTGGATCGACATGATCTTTACCTCGGCGCGCTGGCCGACATGCACGCCGTCCGTGTCGGTGGGAGAAAGCTGGCCGTCGATGACGAGCGTGCGATGGGTCGGAACGATATCGAGCAGACGCTGGCCTGGCGCGACGACACCGCCGACCGTGAACATCGTCAGGTCCACGACATGGCCGGATACCGGCGCGCGAATCTGGGTCTGTGCCAATTGTTCGCGCAGCGCGTGGAGCTTCGGGAGAAGATCGTTGAGCTGAAACTCGGTTTCGCGCAGGGCTTTCGTAACCTCCTGCATCCGATCGGTGTCGAGGCTGAGCGCCTGCGATCGCATCTCGCCGATCTGGGCTTCGGATCGGGCCGCATTGGCCTCCAGCTCGGCGCTCTGGCCTTGCAAGCCGGCTGCGGCCCGCTGCAGCGATCGCACACGGTTGATCGACGCAAATCCCTTCGCGGCCAAACTCTGCATCCCGGCCAGCTCGTCGCCGATCAGCCGCTTCTGCTCCGTCGTCGCGCTGTTTTCATGGCGATAGCCGGTGATCGTTTCCCTCAGCTGGGCGCTGCGCTGGTTGAGGATATGCTTCTGGCCCGCCAATGCTGCGCGCCGTGCGGCCAGTTCGGTTTCCTGCAAGGCCAATGCCCGGGCGGCGTCCGCGCGACTTGCCGCCGGCAGGGTGGCAAATTCCGGCGGGGCATCGACATGACGCGCGCCAGCCTGCTCGGCGAGAAGCCGTGCCCGTTGGGCCTGGAGGCCGAATACCTGCGACGTCATCGCGCGCTCGGCGGCCTCGACTTCGGCCGGCGCGAGACTCATCACCACCTGCCCGGCGCGCACCTCCGATCCTTCATGCACGTTGATGGAGGAAACGATGCCGCCATCCTTGTGCTGGATCGTCTGCCGGTGGCCTGCAACCGTTACCGATCCCACGGCGTAAGCCGCAGAATCGAGCCGGGCAAAGGCCGCCCATCCCAGGAAGCTGAGGAAGAAGACGGCAATAAGCGCCAGACCTGCGCGCAATTCACGCCGGGCGCCGTCATCGTTGACATCGTGATAAGGGATGGGGCTTTCCGGGGCCGGGTTGAAGGCATCGCGGGGGGAAGGGGCGTAGTTCATCGCCGTTCGCCTGCATGTGCCGTGGGCATGGGCCTGATCGTGGCCTGCATCTCCATGATCTTGCGGATAACGCTATCGCGTGGACCGAACAGCTCGATCTGGCCGCTTTTCAGCAGCAGAAGCTTATCGACATTTCCCAGAACGCCGATGCGGTGGGCGACGACGATCAGCGTCACACCATCCTCCTTCATCCGCTTCATCGCGGCAATCAGGCTGGTTTCGCCCTCCGCGTCAAGCGAGGCGTTGGGCTCGTCGAGGACCATGTAGCGGGGTGACCGGTAGAATGCGCGCGACAGCGAAATGCGGGCTGCCTGGCCGACCGAAAGGCCGGCCCCCCCGGTATCGATGAGCGTGTCGTAACCATTTGGCAGCCGCACGATCATGTCGTGCGCACCGGCCAGCCGCGCGGCCTCGACAACCTCGTCATCGACGAAGACCTGATCGACCGCGACAAGCGGATCAAACTGGGCGATATTCTCCTTGACCGTGCCGGGAAACAGCCCTGGCTCCTGCGGCGCGTAACCGATGTGGGTCGCAAGCTGGGCCTCGTCCCAGTCGCGCAGATCGACCCCGTCGAGCCGGATCGTACCGGACGCCAGTGGAGCGGCCCTGGTGAGAGCACGCGCGAGGGTCGATTTCCCCGCTCCGCTCGCACCGATGATTCCGAGCGATTCGCCGGGTTCGAGCGAAAAGGAAATGCCGGAAATGATGATCCGCTGGCTGCCGGGTGCCACCACCACCGCAGCCTCGACGTTCATCCTGCCAGTTGGTATCGGCAATAACGTGTGGCGAAATGTGCCCTCCTCGCCTGCAAGCAGCTGGCGCATATGATCCCACCCGTTGCGCGCCTGAACGATGGCGCGCCAGGCGCTGACAATCTGTTCCATCGGCGCGAGGGCGCGGGTAACCAGCAACGATGCCGCGAAGATGGCTCCGGCCGAGATGCTCCCCTGAACAGCGAGCAGAGCGCCGAGGCCAAGTGCAAGCGATTGCAGCAACTGACGCACGAATTTGGTGGTCGAAAGATAGGCCGCGGACCGAAAGCTGGACGGCAGGACAAGCGCCGCGGAAATTTGCCGTTCGCCCATATGGCGTTCGACCAGCGCCCGGCGCATGCCGAGCCCGCGCACCGTTTCGCCAAGGTTGATCGAACGATCCAGCGACGAATAGGCTAGCGCCTTGGCGTCATTCGCCCGGCGCGCCGGCCCTTTGATCGCACGCTCGTTCAGCAATGCGACGCCGATCAGCAGCAATGATCCGGCCAGTGCCAGCATCCCCAGCGCCGGATGGATCAACCAGCCCAGGGCAACATAGATCGGCGTCCAAGGCGCATCGAGCAGCGCCAGCATTCCGGGACCGGCGATCACGCCGCGCACGCTATCGAATTCGCGCAGGACATAGGATCCGCGATTCTGGTCGGTACGATGGAGCAGGGCAGACAGAAGCATCGGGGCAATCAGCCGTTCGAGCCGGTTGCTTGCCCACACCAATGTCCGCGAACGAATGAGATCCAGCCCCGAAAGGGTTATAAGCGCAAAGCATAATACAAGAGTGAGGAAGGCGAGCGTCAATGTGCCGCGTGTCGGTACCACCCGATCATAAATCTGGAACATGTAGATCGTTGGCGCGATATAGAGCAGATTGAGCAAGGCGCTGAAGACGGCGACCATAAGCAGGTGAGGCCGGCACGCATATAGTGCCTTGTCGAGCACGGCGCGTTCGGACGGCTCAGGGCCTCGAACCTTTTCGGATCGCGTGTTTCGATTACCCATCACAAGCCCCGGCTGTATCCAGGAAGGGAATCGATCCGTCCACGCCTTGGTCCAGTGTGCGATGCACGCTGCCGGGCGTTGCGAGGGTCAAATCCTTCCGGCAGAAGCTCGCACAATAACCACGCATGATAACTTCGGATATTTACCTACGGATTGCCACGGTGCGGTTTAACAATTATAAAATATCGGAACCATTATCGATAAAACTGCAGATATAGGATATGCTGCGGCACTTATCTTAATTTTGCTATGACATATACATGGAGCAGCGAGAGCCCGTGCAGAATGCACGGCGGGAACTTTAGCCGTTACGCGTGGTCCGAAAGGCCTGGCGCGTCACGATCGGCGCATAGGTAAACACCACGACCAGCGTAACGCTGCCGACCGACCACAACCGTCGTATACCGTGACGGCGACGAACGCTTCTCTATCGCGGCCTGAGTCAACAGGCGCAGACCAATCTCCGCCGTCGCGAGTGCGCCGGTCGTGAGCAATTGGTAGGCGACGAAATGCAAATACTCGCTTTCTGCCGAGCTGAGATCGCCACACGGGGTTCGTGCTTCTCTCCGGGATCGACACGTGGCCACCCCATGGTGGATAAGAAAAAGCGGCGTGGATCAATCCTTGGAACGCCCTCGCGGCTAGCGACGGGGCTGCGGTCGTTGCGATCTCAGACCACCTTCGTCCCCGTGAGGACCTCTTCCTGCCTTGGCAGAACTGTGAAAACTCCTGTCTGAGATCGTATCAGGCGACCGCGGTGCCGGGTTCGCTGCCCCAGCGGAAGTCGGTGCCGTCCGTCCACATGCGGTGGAGGACGACGGCCAGGCGACGCGCGGAAATCCCAAGATCAGCGCCGAAGCGCCGATCGCGCCGCGTGCTGACCTTTCGGGCGTGGCAGACCTGCGCGAACGTATCGTCGCGGGCGAATGAGGTGCGCGATCCTCAAACTGAGCTGGGTTACGACGATGGGTTGATGGCAGAGGGGGCCACCTCATTCGTCGTTGGTGCGGGCTGTATTGATCAGTCCCAATATGTAAAATCGCGCCAATTATGCTCGCTTGGGCTTGAGCAGCGGGGGCACGAATGCCCCCATCTCTCAATTTCGTGCCCAAAAAGTGCCCCGATTGCTGTGAAGTTTGGGGGCGTCAGGAGCAACCGACTGAGACAAGCGCTATCTCAAAATTGGCAGAAAATCAACTATTTCTGGTATTTTTGGGCCCTTCTGAAGAGGGTTTTTGGCGGAGAGAGTGGGATTCGAACCCACGGTAAGCTTGCACCTACGGCGGTTTTCAAGACCGCTGCCTTAAACCACTCGGCCATCTCTCCGGATCGCGTGGCACGGGCGCCATATCCCCGCTGCGGCCCCGCGTGCAAGTCGCGCGATCAAAGGATTTCGCGGATCGCGCCGGTTGTGGCAATCAGGAGACGGACAAAAGGGAATAAGATGCCAAGCATGCGCCATCGATATCGTCCGGCAATCGGGCAATTGCTGGCGCTCGCGGGCCTGATGCCCCTGATGGCCGCGCACGCACAGGAAGCACCCGCGCAGGCGACAATGGCGCCCGTGACGCCGACAGGCGATCAGGCCGCCCAACCGACCGAGATGGCCGCGCCAGCCGCGCCTGTCCCGTCCGCCGAAGACAGCGGGATGCAGGCATTTCTGATGACGTTACGCCCGAAGGCGGTCGCGATGGGCGTCGGTGGCGATCTGTTCGACCGGACGATCGCGGGGCTGCGGTTCAACGCGCGGGTTATTCGGCTCGATCGTTCGCAACCAGGCGGCAATCCGGCGAGCACGGCCGCGTCCGCCGCGCCGGATTTCGCGCCTTATGCGGCCGCCCATGTCGATGCCGTGCGGATCAATATGGGGCGCACGCGCTATGGACGATTGCGGCCGCTGCTCGCGGGCATCGAGCAGAAGACCGGTGTTCCGGAGCGGATCATGCTCGCCATTTTCGGCCATGAATCCGGCTATGGCACGTTCACCGGCAATTTCGATCTGCTCCAGTCGCTGGCGACTTTGGCATATGAGGGACGCCGACGCGACCTGTTCAGTGCCGAATTCCTCAACGCGATGCTGCTGCTCCAGCGCGGCGTTCCGCGCGAAAAGCTGAAAGGGAGCTGGGCGGGGGCGACCGGCTATCCGCAATTCCTGCCGAGCGTCTATCTGCGCACCGGCATCGACGGCGACGGCGACGGAAAGGTCGATATCTGGGGCAGCGAACTCGATACGCTGGCGTCGATCGGCAATTATCTGCGCGATGCCGGATGGAAGGCGGGCACGCCATGGGGCGTTGCGGTCCGTGTGCCCGACGCGCTCGATCGCGCAAGCCTGGTGTCGCCGTTACGGCCGGTGACCTGCCCGCGCGTCTATGCCCGCCACAGCCGCTGGCTGACGATCGCCGAATGGCGCACGCAGGGTGTGCAGATGGTGGGCAATCCGGTGCCCGCCGACAGCGAACTGGCGACGTTGATCGAGCCGGACGGGCAGGGGCGCACCGCTTATCTGCTGACCACCAATTTCCGATCGATCCTCGATTATAATTGCTCGAACTTCTATGCGCTCTCGGTGGGGATGCTGGGCGATGCGATTGCGGAGTGAGGACGCATGGGGGGATTTCGACGATAGCGGCATGACACGCCGGTTCGTCGGCACCGCATCGCTGTCGCTGGCCCTGTTCCTGGCCGCCTGCGGCGGGCAGCCGCGTCCGATGCCGCATCGTGCGCCGCATCGCACCGCCGAGCGTCCGGTGTCGCCGCCGAGGCCGGCGGGGCCGGTCAGCGATACGCCGGTCAAGGTCGGCAAGCCCTATCAGGTGGCCGGTATCCGGTATGTACCGGCGGACGATCCGAACTATGACGAGGTCGGCCTTGCATCCTGGTATGGCGGGCAATTCCATGGCGGGCCGACCGCCAATGGCGAGCTGTTCGACATGGATCGGGTCGGGGCGGCGCACAAGACGCTGCCGTTGCCCTGCTATGTCGAGGTCACCGCGCTCGATACCGGCCGCACGGTGCTCGTGCGAATCAACGATCGCGGGCCGTTCGTTTCGAACCGGATCATCGATCTGTCGCGGCGCACCGCGATCCTGCTCGGGATCGAGCGCAGCGGCGTCGCGCGCGTCCGCGTGCGCAGGGTATTTCCATCGGACGAAGACCGGCTCGCGCTGCGATCGGGCCGGCCCGCAAGCGATCGCCCTTATGCACCGACCAGCGCGCTTGCGATGCTCAATGCCCGATTCGCAAATCGTCCCCCCGATCCCAAGGCGCCGCCGCTGATCGCCGCGGCCGTGCCCGATGCCGCGGTGCCGGTGGGCGGCTGGTTCATCCAGGTAACGGCGGTCGGCGATCGCGCAAAGGCCGAGGATATCGCCGAATATGTGGCGGGACGGGTCGAGCCGGCAGGGGCGTTGTGGCGTATCCGCATGGGGCCTTATCGCAACGCGGCGGATGCCAGTTCGGCGCTGGCGCAGGTCCAGCGCCAAGGCTATCAGGATGCCAGGCTGGTGGTCATCGCCGGCAATGATCATGTTTCGGAATGGAAATCGACGCAATGAAGCGTAACCGGATTGCTCTCATCTCAGCCTTTGCCTTGCTCGGCCTGCCGGTTCAGGCGGCGGCGCCGCCGTTCGATACTCCGGCGCCGGTGGCGTTCATGAAGGATCTGTCGTCGGGCGCGATTCTCTATGCGAAGGATGCCGATCGCCGGATGCCGCCGGCGTCTATGGCGAAGATGATGACGGTCTATGTCGCGTTCGATCTCGTCAGGAAGGGCGAACTCAAGCTCGACCAGATGATTACCGTGCGACCGGAAACCTGGAAGCAATGGCATGGCCCCGCCGCCGGATCGACGATGTTCCTGTCGCCCGGCGAACAGGTGAGCGTCGCCAACCTGCTGTTCGGCATCGTCACCTTGTCGGGCAACGATGCCTGCGTTGTGCTGGCCGAGGGAATTTCGGGAACCGAACCCGCATTCGTCGCGCTGATGAACCGGCGCGCGCAGGAAATGGGCCTGAAGAATTCGCATTTCGGCACGTCGAACGGCTGGCCCGATGCCGGTGTCACCTATGTGACAGCGCGGGACCTCGCGACCTTGGCCGAACGGACGATCACCGATCACCCGCAGCTCTACAAGACCTTCTACAGCCGCCCGAACTTCACCTGGGGCAAGACATTGGGGAGCGGCGCCGACATCACCCAGGCCAATCGCGATCCGCTGCTGGGCAGGGTGCAGGGCGCCGACGGCTTGAAGACCGGCCATACCGAGGAGGCCGGTTACGGCTTCACCGGATCGGCCGAGCAGCAGGGCCGCCGGCTCGTGCTGGTGCTGGCGGGGCTTACATCGTCTTCTGCCCGGATCGATCAGTCGGTATCGTTCATGAACTGGGGCTTCCGCGCCTGGCAATCGAAGAAGATCGTCGCCAAGGGCCGCAAGGTTCAGGTGGCCGAGGTTCAGTTGGGCGACGCGCAGACCGTCGATCTGGTCGCGCCCAACGATCTCGCCATCACCATTCCCGCCGGGCTCGGCAGCGACGTGAAGACCAAGGTCGTCTATCAGGGGCCGATCAAGGCGCCGTTCAAGAAAGGCGATCATATCGCCGATCTGGTCGTGACCACCGCCGACATGCCGCCGCAGACCCTGCCATTGGTGGCGGCAAGCGATGTTGGCAAGGCGGGCTTTTTCGGCCGGATCATGGCCGGGCTGCGCTGGCTGATCTGACGAGCCGTGGCAATCGATCGACTCTTCCACATCCTCCCCCGCCAGGGGGAGGTGGCGCTGAAGGCGACGGAGGGGGCGGGCGGCGACCTGCGATCGGCTGCTCGCCTTCCTCGCCCATTGTGTCCTCCCCCTCCGTCAGCGCTGTGCGCAGCCACCTCCCCCTGGCGGGGGAGGATCGGAAACGGCGCCGCGGCAGGCTTATGAGCGGGCGCTTCATCAGTCTCGAAGGTGGCGAAGGGGTCGGCAAGTCGACGCAGGTGCGACGGCTCGCGGAGGCTCTGCGCGCTCGCGGGATCGACGTGATCGAAACCCGCGAACCGGGGGGAAGCGCGGGCGCTGAGGCAATCCGCCGCCTGCTGCTCGAAGGGGCGGGCGATCGCTGGACCGCGCCCACCGAAGCCTTGCTGTTCGCGGCCGCCCGCGCCGATCATGTCGCGCGGACGATCGGGCCGGCGGTGACGGCCGGCAAATGGGTGCTCTCCGATCGCTATCTCGACAGTTCGATCGCCTATCAGGGCGGTGCCGACGGGTTGGGCGAAGAGGCAATCCGTACGCTGCATGGCATCGGCAGCGGGGGCTATCTGCCCGATCGCACGCTGTTGCTGGCCCTTCCGGCCGGCGATGCCGTGGCCCGGGCGGCCGCGCGTGATCGCGACGGCGCCGATCGCATCGGTGGTCGCGAGGATGCCTATCATGCGCGCGTGGCTGACAGTTTCGATCGACTCGCCGCGGCCGAACCCGATCGATTCCGGCGGATCGACGCGGTCGGCGCGCCCGAGGCGGTGACCAACCGGCTGATCGCCGCCATCGCCGACCTGTTATGAGCCGAATGCTTGGCCAGGATGCGCAGATCGCGGCATTTCGCGAGGCGGCCTTGTCCGATCGGCTCCACCACGCCTGGTTGCTCGCAGGCCCAGAAGGAGTGGGCAAAGCTGGATTTGCGATGGCGGCGGCAACGTGGCTGCTGGCAAGTTCGGCCGGGCCGGAGTTCGATCTGCCCGGGTTCGACCTGCCGTTCGGCCATCGTATTGCCAATTTCATCGAGCAGGGGAGCCATCCCGATCTGCGCGTGCTGATGCGGCTGCCCCGCGACAAGAGCGACGATCTGGCCCGCTCGATCAGCATCGACCAGGTCCGCGGCCTGCAAAGCCTGTTCAACACGACCCCGGGCTTTTCGCCGCGCCGCGTCGTGATCATCGATGCGATCGACGATCTCGAACGGCCGGCGGCCAATGCCTTGCTCAAGAATCTCGAGGAACCCCCTGCAGGAACGACATTTTTTCTGATCAGCCATGCCCCCGGCCGGCTGCTGCCGACGATCCGCTCGCGCTGTCGGCTGCTGCGGTTCGGCGGACTGTCTCCACGCGAGATGACGCGCGTGCTGCAGGACAAGCTGCCCGACGAGCCTTCCGACGAGATCGAGGCGCTGGTGCGGGTGGGCGAGGGGGCTCCGGGCAGGGCGCTGCGGTTCGCCGGCCTCGAAATTGCAGCGCTCGACGCCGCGATCGATCGGCTGGTGGAGCAGGGCGATCCCACCAATGCCCTGCGCTCGTCGCTCGCGAAGCAGTTGGGCACCAAGGCGGTACAGGCGCGCTACGAAGCCTTTCTCGAGCGCGCGCCGGCGCGGATCGCCGCAGAAGCGAAGCGCCGATCGGGGGCCGCGCTGGCTACAGCGATCGATCTGTGGGCAGAGGCGCGCAAGATCGGCGAAAGCGCAGTCCATCTGTCGCTCGATCAGCCCACGACGGTATTCGAACTCGCAACAATGCTCGCAAGGCTTGCCCCCGCCACCGGGAGCGTTAAAGCCTGACATCATCATGTCAGAGCCATTTTATATCACCACCGCCATCAGCTACCCCAATGGGCGGCCGCATATCGGCCACGCTTATGAAGCGATCGCCGCAGACGCGATCGCGCGCTTCCAGCGGGCGATGGGCCGCGACGTCCGCTTCCAGACCGGTACCGACGAACATGGCCTGAAGATGGCGCAGGCCGCGCGCACGCGCGATATTACCCCGCGCGAACTCGCTGATGAGATGTCGGGATATTTCAAGGTGATGGATGATGCCTTGAACATCTCCTATGATCGCTTCATTCGCACCAGCGAGGCCGATCATTATGCCGCGAGCCAGGCGATCTGGCGCGCATTGGAGGCAAATGGCGATCTCTATCTCGATCGCTACGAGGGCTGGTATTCGGTCCGCGACGAGGCATTTTACGACGAGAAAGAACTGATCGAAGGCGATGGCGGCGTGAAGCTGTCGCCCCAGGGCACGCCCGTCGAATGGACGGCCGAGGAAAGCTGGTTCTTCAAACTGTCCAAATATCAGGAACCTTTGCTCGCGCTCTATCGCGATCAGCCCGATTTCATCCGCCCGGAAAGCCGGCGCAACGAGATTGTTAGCTTCGTGTCCGGCGGCCTGTCCGATCTGTCGATGTCGCGGACCAGCTTCGATTGGGGCGTGCCGGTGCCGGGTAGTCCCGGCCATGTCATGTATGTGTGGGTCGACGCGCTCACCAATTATATCACCGGGCTCGGCTATCCGGACCTCGACGGATTGTTCGCGCGTTACTGGCCGGCGAATGTCCACATCATCGGCAAGGATATCGTGCGCTTCCACACCGTCTATTGGCCGGCCTTCCTGATGTCGGCGGGGATTGCATTGCCGAAGCAGGTGTTCGGGCATGGCTTCCTGCTCAACCGCGGCGAGAAGATGTCGAAGTCGGTCGGCAATGTCGTTGATCCGGTCGGCATGGCCGAAGCCTATGGCGTCGATCAGCTCCGCTATTTCCTGATGCGCGAAGTCAGCTTCGGACAGGATGGGAGCTATAGCCATGAAGCTATTGTAAATCGTTCGAATTCTGAACTCGCAAACAGCTTCGGCAATCTCGCGCAGCGGACCCTGTCGATGATCTTCAAGAATCTCGACGGCGAGTTGCCGGCGCTCGATCGCAATGATGATGATGCAGCGCTGGTCCGGACGGTCGCCGGCGCGGTGCTCGACGAACTGCCGCGCGCGTTTGAGCAATTCGCCTTCTCGGTCGGGATCGAAGCGTGGATGCGCGCCGTGTTCGCGTGCAACCAATATGTCGATGCCCAGGCGCCATGGGCGTTGCGCAAGAGCGATCCAGAACGGATGAAGACCGTGCTCGGCGTGCTGTTTTGCGCGATCCGCGATCTTGCGATCGCGATCCAGCCGATCATCCCGGCTTCGGCCGGAAAGCTGCTCGACCAGATGGGTATCACGACCGACGAGCGCGATTTCAAAGCGCTCGAAGACACATTCTGGTACGATCGCCTGCGCGCATCAGGCTTTCGGGTGTCGCAACCGGTTCCGCTATTCCCGCGCCTGGAGCTTGAGGTCGCCGGCTGATGTTCGTCGACAGCCATTGCCACCTCAATTACCCCAAGCTCGTCGAGCGGCAGGCGGAGGTGCTCGCCAATGCCCGCGCCGCCGGCGTGTCGACGATGCTCAACATCTCGACCCGCGCCGCCGAATGGGATGCAGTGATCGGCACGGCCGAGCGCGAACCCGACGTATGGGCGAGCGTTGGCATCCATCCGCACGATGCCGATACCCATGAAGACATCGAAACCGCGATGCTGGTCGAAAAGTCGCGCCATCCGAAGGTGATCGGCATCGGTGAGACCGGGCTCGATTTCTTCTACGACAAGTCCGATCGTGATCGCCAGCGCGCGAGCTTCCGCCGCCATATCGCCGCCGCGCGCGAAACCGGCCTGCCGTTGATCGTGCATAGCCGTGAGGCCGAGGCCGACACGGCCGCGATCCTCGGCGAGGAAATGGGGAAGGGGGCGTTCACCGGCGTCCTGCATTGCTTCACGGCCTCCACCGATCTGGCGCGCAAGATGCTCGATCTCGGCCTTTATATCTCGCTGTCGGGGATCGTGACCTTCAAGAACGCGGGCGATCTGCGCGACACCGCCCGGATGATCCCGCATGATCGGCTGCTGGTCGAAACAGACTCGCCATTTCTTGCGCCGATCCCGAACCGCGGCAAGCCTTGCGAACCGGCTTTCGTTGCCGATACGGCGCGGTTTCTGGCCAACGAGCTGGCCATGCCGACTGCCGATCTGGCGCGAATAACGACCGACAACTTCTTCAATCTCTTCACGAAAGCGAAGCCGTGAAGCTCCGCGTGCTGGGTTGCGGCACGTCGTCCGGCGTGCCCCGGATCGGCAATGACTGGGGGGCCTGCGATCCCGCCGATCCGCGCAACCGACGCACCCGCGCATCGATCATCGTTGCAACCGATACGACCCGCATCCTCGTCGATACGTCGCCGGACATGCGCGAGCAGCTGCTCGCTGCCGATATCGACCGGGTCGATGCGGTGATCTGGACGCATGACCATGCCGATCATTGCCACGGTATCGATGACCTGCGGCAGCTCTTCCACGCCAAAGGCGAACCGGTGGCGGGCTATGGCGCGCGGGAAACGATGGACATGCTGGCCGAGCGTTTTGCTTATGCCTTTTTCGGTCGTGACGGCTATCCGGCGACCATCGACAGGCAGATCCTGCATGGCGACATGATGATCGGCGACATCCGCGTCCGATCGGTCGCGCAGCCGCATGGCAATATCTACAGTTCGGGCCTGCGCTTTGATCATGATGGCAAGTCTATCGGCTATTCCACTGATTTTCATATGGTAACACCGGGCATGATCGCCTTGTTCGCCGGTGTCGACATCTGGGTGGTCGATGCCTTGCGCGAGCGGCCGCATCCAACCCATCCGCATCTGGCAATGACCCTCGACGCGATCCATGCCTGCAAGCCGGCGCGCGCAATCCTCACGCATATGGACCAGTCGCTCGACTATCGCGGGTTGGCCGCAAAACTTCCGGTCGGTGTCGAACCGGGCCAGGACGGTCTCGAAGCATGGGCATAAGCAGCGACCAGATCGCGGGCCTGATCGGCATCTCACTGATATTGCTGATGCTGATCCATCGTCTGGTGAGCGAGAAAATGCCGAAGGGCCGGTTCCTTCGGATGTCGCTGGTCTGGGTGGGGATTGTCGTGTTCATCACCGTTGTGGTGATGACGTTCCAGCATCGATGATATGTCGATTTAACATAATATATATTATCAAACTAAGAGATGGACGAGAGGGCGCGATCGACCTGGCGACCTCACCCTCGGTATAGCTCCATTTACACAAGGGATCCTGAAGCGCGCCGATTATTGCGCCAGCATCAGCCCGCCACCGGCGCGTCCGATCGCTTGCGGATCCGTCCTGTCAGGCCGAGCAACACGGCGCCAACAAGCGTGCCGATTGTCGCCACGACCATGAAGCTGTGGTAGCCCGACGTCTCCTTGAGCAACGCGCTCAATATCAGCGATCCCACCGCGGCACCTGCCCCAAGCATGATATCCATCGTCGCGTACAGCTTGCTGAAGTCCCTGACCGGAAAATTCCTGGAAATCAGATAAGCGCCAATGTCGAATTCGCAGCCAAAGGCGAGGCCCATGACGAACACGGCGGACATCAGCAAGGCCGTGTTCGGCAGCGGGAACAGGAAATACAGATAACCTGTCGCCGCTATCGACAATATGATCAGCGCGACAAGGTGCGTGGGCAGCCGATCAAGCGCGAGCCCCGAAACGCAGCGCCCGAAGATCGTGCCGATCGCATAAACCGAAACGACTGACGTGCCGATCGCGTCGGTAAAGCCGTAATCCAGCACAACGATCTTGAGCTGACTTGTGGTGAAGGTCCTGGGCATATTGACCAGGAACATCCCGGCCATCAGCAGGATGAAGACGGGGTTGCAAGCGATGGCCTTCAATCTGGTCAGCGTCCCATCGGATTTGGTGCCATCGGTGCGTGCCGGTTCCGCAGGCGCGTGCAAAGTCGGGCCGACCAGCATGATTGCCATCACGCCGCCGATTACCGAAATCAGCGCGAGCAACAGATACGCGCTGCGCCAGCCATGCGCCGCGATAAAGGGCGCGATCACCTGGGGGACGATCGCTCCCGCCAGCGGCGAAGCGCTCATCATCAGCGAGAGCGCAATGCCGCGAGCCTTGTCAAAGCGGTCGACGACCACCCGGCAAAACACCAGCCCGGATGTCAGCAGGCCAAGCCAGCTCATCACAAGGTTGATCGCGAGGAACTGATAGATGCTTCCGCTCATCATCGACAAGGCGATGAAACCCAGCGGCACGGCCATGAAACCCACCGATGCGGTGCGGCGCGTTCCAAAGCGGTCGACCAGCGTTCCGGCAATCGGCAGGACAAAAACGGAGAAAATCGATATCGAACCGATCAGGGCGAACTGCGCTTTCGTCCAATGCAAATCCGCGATCAACCGGGGGCCGAAGACGCTCAGGGTGAAGAAGTTGAGTGTTATCCCGCTCGAAACACCGATACTCGCCCCCAGAAGCTGCCTCCAATATGAACGGAACTCGTTGCTATAGGACACACGCCCTCCCTTTGATGCGATTATGGTTTGTCATGCGGGCAAGCCGCCAAGCCGATAATATTGAATCGCGGTCCCGGCAAACAGGGCATCCTGCTCGCTGTCCGAATAAGGGGCGGCGATCTTTTGAAAAGCGTTCCAGAGCACCGTGTAGCCAACGCCTTCGCCATCGACCGGGAAGTTCGATTCGAACATGCAGCGCGATGGCCCGAACGTGTCGATGCAAAAGCGGATATCGTCGCTCCACCAGGCCGCAACGTCATCTGACGTGGGCGGCAGAGCGCGTGTCGACCAGCCCGTGCCGTACAGGCTATCCATGCCGATGCCGCCAAGCTTGAGCGCGAGGTTCGGGCAATGGGCTGCCTCCATCATTCCCTGCCGCCAGGCGAGCAGCACGTCTTCACGAACACCGAAGGCGCCGCTCGTCAGCGGCAAGCCGATGTGGAGGAGGATGAACTGTGTGTCGGGGACGGACCGCACCAGTTTGGTGAGATTGCCCAATTGCGAAAACAGCGCGAAGGCGTCGAAGCTATAATTCCGTTTACCCAGCAGTTTGAGCGCCGGCAACACTGAAGCGTCGGTCAAAGGACTATAAGCCGCCCCGGTGCCGCTTTTGTCGTGACGGTGGCGGATTCCGCGAAACCGCCCCTGGCCCGCCTCCATATGCGCATCGAGCACATCGCCCACCCTTTCGCCCAACCTGAGATCGGCGGCTGCAACAATGCCGAGAATCGGCGCACGGGTCGCGACAGAACGCGCCGCGATGCACGCCGCGAACCGGGTTTCCTCGACCCCGCGCATCTCATCCGGTCGGTCGCTTCGCATATCGGCGCCGCTCTCGACGTACATCGTGCCGATTACGTTGTGCGCCGCAATATCGCTCAGAAGCTGGCCGTGGAGATAGGCAGGGCCCGCGTGTGGCCCCTCCCCCTCACGCCACAAATGGTGGTGCGCGTCGATGATCGGACGCCGGGCATCGACCGGCACCTCCCGAACGAGACTATGCCATGAATGGCGCGATGCCTCCATTCAGGGCGACCTGCGGGCGCTAGTGGCCAGACCGGTCATGTGATGGCGCCTTTATCCTTGAGGGTCTCGATCTCCTCCCAACTGCAACCGAGCTCGAGCAGGATCTCCTCGGTGTGCTGGCCGACCTCAGGGGCCGCCGGCATCTGCCGTGGCCCTGAAAACTCGTCGAAGGTCACCGGGCTCGACACGACATCCAGCTTCCGCCCGTCGTCGAATGCCAATTCGGTGAAGAAGCCGTTATCGCGTGCCTCCGGATCGGCGTGAAGTTCGGCCGGGCGCTGGACCGGCGCCCACGCGCCCGAAAAGCCGGCCAGGGCCTTGCGCCAGTAATCGAAGTTTTGCGCACCGAACACCGCGTCGAGTATCGCGACGCACGCCTCGACATTCGCCCGCCGCGCCTTCGCATTGACGAAACGCGCATCGTCGACCAGCTCGGGGCGGCCGATGACCCGGCAGAGCTCCGCCCAGTAGGAATCCGGGTTGACGATCGCCAGGGTGATGAAGCGGCCGTCCTGCGTGCGATACGCGTTGGTAAGCGGATTGCGCTCGGTGCGGCCTACCGCGCGCTGTGTGAGATCGGCGCGCTCGAACGGCGCGCTCAGAATGTCGCGCTGGATCTGCCACATGCCGACATTCATCAGCGCGACATCGACGATCGATGGCTTGCCCTCCGCCGCGCGCCGGTAAAGCGCGGCGGCAATCCCGCCTGCGAGCGTCATCGCGCACATGACGTCGCCAAAGGCCGGACGCTGATTCAGCGGCCACTCCGACCCCGGCGGGGTCAGGGCCGCGGACACCCCTGCCCTCGCCCAATATGCGGTGCCGTCGAGGGCCGCCGTATCCGCTTGCGCCCCTTTTTGGGCGTACCCAGCGCCTCGGACATAGACGATGTTCGGATTGGCCTTGCGGATATCCTCAACGCCAAGCCGCAGGCGCGAACGCACCGCCGGCCGCAGGTTGGTAACGAACACGTCTGCCTGCGCCAGCAACATATCGAGCATCGCACGGCCTTCGGGCTTGCCCAGATCAAGCCCGATCGAACGCTTGCCGCGATTGGCATATTGGAAGCTGATATTGATGTCGTCGACCTGCGAGGTCATGCCCGCCGTCACCAGCCCGCGATACGGATCGCCGGTACGGGGGTGCTCGATCTTGATGACCTCCGCCCCCCAGTCTGCCAGCACGGCAGTGGCCAGCGGGACGAACACGAACGAGCCTATCTCGACGACCCGGACGCCTTTCAGAACGTCATACACCGGTGCCTCCTTTCGGATTATGCATCATGCGCCATAGCTGTCGCGTGGCCCGAAGCCTCATATGCGCGGCCGACCGTAATGAACGTTGCCGTAGCCGGCGCTGGCTACGACCGGACGGTTCTGATTGACAGAATGACGCACAGACCCTCTCCGATGCTGATATTTCCGCGTCATCCGCCTGCGCTCGGCGATTTGACGTGTGATCACACTCCCATGTGATCTTCATCCTCGGGCTTATTGTGCCCGTTGGAAGAGCATGGTGCGCTTACCGATACGGCATGTCCCATAACTGAAACTCATAGGGGCATGCGAAAATCAAACCGGCTATGCTGGATCGGGTACGCCGCGAGCATCACCTGTGGAGCTGGCTCTTTGCTGCGGCATCTTACGGGGAAGTATCCGAAGGATTATATTTCTCCACAAAGGCGATCGCCGCCTTCAGCATCGCAAGACGGGTCTCGCTTTTCGATAGCCAGTGATCCTCGTTCGGCAGGGTTATGAATTCCACCGTCTTGCCTGCCGCAAGCAAGGCGCTGGCCATATCCTTGCTCTGTTCATAAGCGACGACCGTATCGTCCTTGCCATGGATGAGAAGGATTGGTGCCGCGACCTTGTCGATGAAGCGGATCGGCGAGACCTTCGCCAAGTCGCGGCCTGAGCCGATCTCGTCTTTGATTCCGCGGATCGTCATCCGATTGTCGGCGCTCTCATCGATGTCGGTTGAAGCCATCTTGCCCACATTGCTCACGCCTGCCACCGCTACGGCGCAACGATAGATGCCTTGTTGCAAGGTCACGCCGGCCAGCGCGGCATAGCCGCCATAGCTCGCGCCCATGATGCAGGCGCGCTTCGGGTCGGCGATACCGTCCTTCACAAGTTGGGCAAGTCCATCGGACAGGTCCGATTGCATCTTGCCGCCCCATTCGCCGTGCCCTGCCTTTTCGAACGCGACACCATAGCCCGACGATCCGCGAAAATTGGGCTGGAGCACAGCATAGCCGCGCGATGCGAAAGCCTGCGCCCACCAGTCAAAGCCGGGATAATCACGCGCGGCGGGGCCGCCGTGCGGAAAGACGATGACGGGCAGATTCTTTGCCGGCCGGCCGGGCGGCAAGGTCAGCACCGCACTGATGTCCATCCCGTCCCCGGCCTTGTAACGGATCATCTTCATCGGGGCGACATCGGCGGCATGTAAGGCATAGGATATGCCGAGCACCTTCGCATCTCCGGTCTTGATATCGACCAGCCACCATGTGCCCGGATCGCCCACCCCATCGGTCTTCACGATCAGGCGATCGAAGGCGTCGTTCCAGTCGATGAGATCGATGGCAAGACCGGGAAATGCCTTTTGCGTCGCGTCGATGATTTTCTGCTGCCGTGCGTTGAACAGGCGATAGGCCGGTACATCACCCTCTATCTCATAACCCGCCAGGGTGCGCGTGCGGCTATCTGAAATCGTTGCCCTGATCGCGACGTCCTGAAATACCTCCTGCGGCGAACCACCGGCCAGCGGAATCTGATACCAATGGTTGTTCGTGTCATCCTTGGGCTGGTCGAAATAAAGGAGGGTGTCCGAGTTTGAGCCAAATCCGATGAGTCCTGTCGTTCCCAGCGGGTTCGTGCCCGACGCAATCCCCTGCGCCTTTGCGTTGACAATGGTCCAGCGGCCGTTTTCGCCCAGATCGAAGGTCGCGCTGACTCCTCCGTTCGGGCCAATCAGCCAGTTTCGCCGACTCCCCTGTTCGGTTCGCGCGGCGATCTTGCGGATATGCTGAGTGCTCAGATCCACTTCATAGAGCACCGGCTTGGTACTGATGAGATAGCCACCCATTTTGCTATCTTCAAAAGTGATGCCGCCGAAATAGCCGAACCATTTGCCGTCATGTTCGGCAACGCCATGATAGCCGGCGATACCGCCGGTAATCGTGTCGCTACGCTCGAACACCGACCACATCTTGCCGCCGTCCAAAGGGATGACAATCATTGCCGCCAGCTCGGCCTTTTCGGTGGTAAATTCGCCGGGCGCGAGTTTGGCCGTGACCGACTTTTCCACGAGCACCGAGGAATCACCGGCCCAGTATAGCCCGCGCACCTTCGCGTCGCCCAGCGGCCTGACCGATACGGGTTCCATATTTTTGTCTAAAATGAGGATCCTTCGGTCCGCGCCCACGGTGCCGATCAGCGCGATATGGTCGCCAGAGGCGGAGATCGCGGCCCTCTCGAACCCCGGCAGCTTTCCGTAGATTTCAAGCGATGGTGTGGCTGCCATTCCGACCGATGACAGATTCAGCGCGTTCAGCGAAAGCAACGCAAGCACACACATCTTCCGTAACAGCACCTGTCTCTCCCCCGAATATTCTTTATATTCTGGAGATATCCGATTCTTGCCCGACGTAAATAGCGATTTTCTTTAGATGGAGCCGATCTATCTCGGGAAGCGCTTGGTCTTTATCGGAGTTCCAGTACGAGCCCCTGCGCTGCGCTCATACAACCGCCAGCATCGGATCGCTCGGCCTGGCGAGATCCTCCTCCGCGCAGGATGGTCCGAAGAGATGGCCCTGCATGATATCGCAGCCAGCATTCGCCAGAAATAGGCGTTGGGCTTCGGTTTCGACGCCCTCGGCGGTAACCTTCAGCCCCATCGCATGGCCCAGCGTGATTACCGCCTGGGCGATTGCTCCGGATTCCCGGTTACTGGCTACGCCCGCAACGAAATTCTTATCGATCTTGATCTTGTCCACGGCAAAGCTGCGCAGGTAGTTCAAACTCGAATAGCCGGTGCCGAAATCGTCCAGTACGATACGCATGCCGAAATCGCGAAGCTTCTTCAACGCGCTGTGGCTGATCGAGCAGTCCTCAAGCAGCAGCCCCTCGGTGACTTCAAGCTCGATCGCCCCCGGAGCCGCTCCGCTGGCCAGTATGATATCGATCACCCGGTCCGCAAAGTCTGGCGAACGAAATTGCGCAGGTGACAGATTCACACCGATATAAAGATCGGGATAAGATAATGAGACGGCGCAGGCTTCGCTCAACACCCATTCGCCAAGCTCATCGATCAGGCCCGCTTCTTCGGCGATCGCAATGAAATGATCGGGTCCGATTAGCCCTCGCCGGGGATGATGCCACCGTACGAGCGCTTCGAAACCGGCAACCGCCCCCGTCGAAGCGTGCACCTGGACCTGATAATGCACTGCCAGTTCGCCTGGTCGCCCTAAGGCCATGCGCAGCTCATCTTCGGTCGCGCCGCGATTCTGAACCGCCCTGCCCATCTCCGGACTGAAGAAGCGATAGCAGTTTCGGCCGTCATTTTTGGCATTGTACAGCGCGATATCAGCCTTTCGAAGCAATTCTGCGCGATCCGTTCCATCGGCCGGTGCACGAACCACACCGATACTCACGCCAACGAATGCGCGGCTCGAACCGACATCGAACGGTGCCTGGACAGCATCCAGGATATGCCTGCAGATGCGTTCGAGCGTGTCGCGACTGGTGACAGGAACCAGCAACGCAAATTCATCGCCCCCCAGCCTTGCCATCGTCGAATCCATTGGAGCGATGGTCTGTAACCGTTCGGCAAACTGCCTGATCAAGCGATCACCGGCGAGGTGACCGAGCGTATCGTTGACATTCTTGAACCTGTCGAGGTCGAGCGCCAGCAACGCGAACTCGGCATCCTCGCCCATTGTCGCCAGTGCTTCGCCGAGACGGATGTCGAACAGCGCCCGGTTGGGCAATCCGGTCAGCACGTCATGCATGGCCAGATGCCGGGCATGGGCTTCGCTCGCGCGAAGTTCGAGCATCGTCTGTTCGAGGCTGCGGGTCGTGCCGATCAGCCAGCGCGCAAGCAGGGTCATCATCATGACGATCAAGGCAACCGCCACCATCGTAGCAGGGGCGAGCATTGTCAGAATTGCTGTTCCCGGAAGCTCCGGACGCCAGATGATATAGCCTAAAGCCGAACCGTTTTCCTCACGCAGCGACACCTCCTGTTCGCCAGAATGGACTGCTGGCGCCAGCGAAAAACGGGGAGCTGCCACCAGGTTCCGCTCGGACAGGGAGGTCAGAAAGCTGGTATCGAGGTAACGAATGCTGACAAGGATGGGCTCAGGCCCGTGGAAGGTGACAAAGCCCGGCGTCGAGGGCCGGATCAGCATAGCACTGACGGCAGCAGGGCGACCTGCGATCAGCAACAGGCGGGACGCATGATTACTGCGCGACGTGGTATGGACCGAATTGTCTGAGGCGAGCCGGCGATTGGGCAGGCGGTCATGCCGGCCATTCGGTTCGTTGGTGCGCCCTCTTACGGCGGCGATCACCGGTTCGAGCGTTAGGGCCAGATGCGCGTAGCGATCCAGGGGCACGGTACTGCCATTGGCACCGGCGTGGATCGGGCGATCGAGACCGTCCAGAATGAAAACTTCATCATGATTGAAAAGATGATTCAGCCATAATGAGACATTATCGCGCAACCATGTCTGATTTGGCCGAGGCTTAGTCAACATCTGCGCGGTTTCATCCCATACCGCGACCGTTTCCTGCTGCAGAGCGAGGTCATCAATGGCGGTACTGATTGCGAGGCGGGTTGTCCGGATTTGCCGCTGGACCGAAACGGCGTCGCTGCTGCTGGTCGACCAATATAATCCCAGGCTGGCAATCATGATGGCGGCAAGCGTCACACCGATCAACGGTGCAAGGAATCTGACTCCAAAGGATGAGGCAGGCCGTTGGAATGCTGGCCACCGCATGACCTTCCCCCTTCACGCTACGCAAGGAAATCTTAACCAGCTAAGCCGTCTTTTCCAACGAAACTCTTAACGAATGGTTAAACGGCTGCGCATGATCTGTAGCGCTGCTGTGTATAGCTGCCAATGCGGCAGTCAAATGGCCACCCGTCCCTATCAGGGACATATAGCGCCCCGAACCCGAAAAATTCGTACAATATTGATGATCGCGGCCATCGCCCGCATCATTGCTGCAGCGCAATAACCCGTGTCGCAATTGCGGCCGCTGCAGCGCGATTTTCCACACCCAGCTTGATGAATATCTGTTCGAGATGCTTGTTAACCGTGCGGGCACTGATATTCATGATCTCGCTGGCATCGCGGTTTGATTTGCCCTGCGCGATCCAGAACAGCACATCGCTTTCGCGTGGCGTGAGGTTCAGGGCGGTCCGCAAAATCTCGGCTTCCAGGCCTTCGCGAACTTCGGCGATGCGAAAGAAATGCTCATCCCCCGAAGCATGGCCGAGATGACTGATCTCGATCTGACAGGGCGCTACGCCGACTCTTACCGCCTGCCGATCGGCCGAAGCCCGCGCCGCTTCGATCATCCGGCCCACCTGCAAGCCGATTGCCTTCCCCGTGTCTGGCGGCAACGCCGCCAGCAATCTGGCGGCAAGCGGGGTCGACCAGCGAATTCGCCCCTCGCCGTCAGTGGCGATCAGCCTGCGGCCGGTCGCATCGAGCGCTTCGTGCATGCTGCGCATCAGCCGCGCATTCGCGATGTGGACATGGATGCGGGCGACCAGTTCGTCCAGCATCACCGGCTTTGTCACATAATCCACACCGCCCGCGCGCAGACCCATGATGACATGCTCGCTATCGCTCAGCCCCGTCATGAAGATGACGGGGACCGCGGCGAGATGGGACTGTGCCTTGATCCGGCGACAGGTTTCAAACCCGTCAGGCTCTGGCATCATCGCATCGAGCACGATCAAATCAGGGACGACATCAGCAAGAAGGCGTAGCGCGCCTGCCCCATCGCACGCCGCGATCACCGCGAAACCCGACGCGCTCAACGTGTCGTGCAGCAGGGCTCGGGCATCGGGATCATCGTCAGCGATGAGGATCAATCTGTGCTCGGTTGGGGCTGATGAAGTGGTCATGATGCAGCGGCTCCATAAACCCACGCCAGCCCCAGCAACGTGCCGATGCGTTCGACCATCGCATCGAACTCAAACGGCTTGGTCAGGAAGTCATCATGCGGATCATCCTCGCGCCGGCTGCGCTGGAAATCATGGACGTTCGCCGAAACCATCAGGATGACCGGATCGTCGCCATAATCGCGGCGCAGTTCGCGTGCGACCGCCCAGCCATCACGACCCGGCATCGCGATGTCGAGCATCACGAGATCGGGCGGCGCGAGCCTATACGCCGCCAGGCAGGCTGTAGCTCCATCGGCAAAAGAGAGATCGAAGCCCAGCGGCCCGAGGACCGCCCGCACCATTTCCAGATGCTGCGGATCGTCGTCGGTGACGAGAATCCGGCGACGTGCTCCGTGATAGCCGGCAATCGTCCGCGCTGACGCCGCAGCGCCCACATTTGCCGGGGCGTCCGAGAAGAACATCTTCACGCGAAACGTACTGCCGGCGCCCGGCCGGCTGTCGACGGTCAGTTCGGCGCCCATGATTTCGGTGAGGAGGCGCGTAATGGTGAGGCCAAGCCCGATGCCCGGCGCGCCGCTGACACTGCCGATCCGTTCGAATGGTTCGAAGATTCTTTGGAGATCGGTTTCGGCAATGCCGACCCCGGTATCGGCGACCTCGAATTCGGCCACCGGATCGCGCCAGCGCACGATCAGCGAGGCCGTCCCCATCGGGGTATATTTGATCGCGTTCGAAATCAGGTTGATCAGGATCTGGCGCAACCGTTTTTCGTCGGTGAAGACATGCACCGGCAATCGCGCCGCCCGGTCATATTCGAACCCGATCCCTTTCGCGGCGGCCTGCAGCCGGAACATGTCGACGATCTGGTCGAGCAGTTCGAGCAGGTTGACCCGGTTACGCTCGATGCGCAGCGATCCATTCTCGATCCGCGAAATATCGAGCAGCCCGTCGACCAGATTGACAAGATGGCTCGCGCTGCGGCGGATCACGCGGACGGCGTCACCCACATGCTGCCCTGGGTTGCGCTCGAGCAATTGCGCATAGCCGGAGATCGTGTTGAGCGGCGATCGTATCTCATGGCTGACGCCGACGATGTAGCGGCTTTTGGCGAGATTGGCGGCCTCCGCGATCTCCTTGGCACGCTGCAGCTCCGCATCGGTCTGGCGATGCGCCTCGATCTCCTCGATCAGCATCATCGTCTGCCTGTCGGTTTCCTCCTCCGCCGCGCGCTGGCTTTCCTGCGCAAGCACGAAATACCAGGCGACGAAGGCCGCCAGCACCAGCAAACAGGCAAAGACCACCTGCAGCACCGATCGCAGAACGGCGAGATCGATCCCGCTATGCGACTGCTGATAGAAGACCAACGTCAGCAATATGCCGATCGCGCCCGCGACCACCGTATAGAGCATCACGAACCGCACGAGCCGACCGTAGGCGGCATTGGTCAACGCGCGCGGCAGGAAGCGGTTGAGAACCGCCGTCCCCTGCTCCACCACCCGCGCCTCGACCTTGCACGCATCGTGACAGCGCGCCTCGAGCGTGCAGCAAAGCGAACAGATCGGCCCCTGATAGACCGGGCAATGCGCCATGTCCGGCGGCTCGAACATCGTTTCGCAGACCGTGCAGCGCACCTCCGTCTTGCCGGTGAAAACCTCGGCCTCGCGCGCGATATAATATCGTCCGCCGGTGCTCCAGGCGATCAGTGGCGCCGCTACGAATGCCGCCGCCATGCCGATCAGTGGCGAAAAAACGCCGGGCAGAACACCGAAAAGGCCCGCAAAACAGGAGGTCGAGACGATCAGCGACAACGCCATCGCGCCGACGCCAACCGGGTTGATGTCGTAGAGATAAGCGCGGCGAAACTCTATCCCTTTGGGGCTGAGACCCAGAGGCTTGCTGATCACCAGATCAGCCGTCACCGCGCCGAACCACGCGACCGCAAAATTGCTGTAGAGCGCAAGCACCCGCTCGACCACCGTCTGGATGCCGCCCTCCATCAGCATCAGCGAGATCAGCACGTTGAATATCAGCCAGATCACGCGCCCCGGATGGCGGTGGGTCAGCCGCGAGAAGAAGTTGGACGATGCGATCGACCCGGCATAGGCGTTGGTCGAGTTGATCTTGATCTGGCAGATCGCGACGAACAGCCCGGTCAGCACCACCGCCGTCATCGGTGAGTGGAGCAGCCCGCCAAACACCAGAAAATAGAGCATCGTCGGGTTCGATGCATCGAGCCGGGACAAGCCCAGCGATAGCGCCAGCACGGCCAGGCACGATCCGATCAGGATCTTGAGCCCGCCCATCACGATCCACCCCGGCCCCGTCGACAGCAAGGCCGTCCACCATGCGAACCGCCCGATCTTTTCGCGCGGCGGCAGGAAGCGCAGATAGTCCACCTGTTCGCCAATCTGGGGCAGCAACGACAGGAATACGGACAGCACGATACCGAGGCTGATCAGATTGAGCCCTCCGCTCTGGCCAGCATAGCCGGTCCACAGCGCGATCGCCGCCCTTCCCTGTGTTGCCACATAAGCCAACGGCGCGAGCTGCAATATCAACCAAATGGGCTGCGTCCAGTTCTGGACCTGGCTTATCCGCCGGAATCCATAGGCTGCGATCGGCACGATGATCATCGCGCTGATGATATGCCCGATCGGCAGCGGCAGGCCGAAGCACAGGTTGAGCGCCGCCGACAATATGACCGCTTCGATCGCGAACAGGATGAAGGTGAAGGACGCATAGACCGCCGAGGTGATTGTCGACCCAAGATATCCAAAACCGGCGCCACGGGTCAGCAGGTCCATGTCGACGCCGTAGCGCGTGCCGTAGAAGCAGATCGGCAGGCCGGCGAGCAGGAATACGATGCCTGCAATCAACAGCCCCAACGTCGTGTTGGCGAATCCGTAGTTGATCGTGACGGTCGCCCCGATCGCCTCGCAGGCGAGGAAGGCAATCGAACCTAAGGCGGCGTTCGCCACCCACCATGCCGACCAGCGCCGCGCCTTCAACGCCGTGAAGCGCAGCGCATAATCTTCGAGCGTCTCGTTGCCGACCCACTGATTATATTGCCGCCGGGTACGCACGATCCGCTGCCGGCGGATCTGCGCCGGATCGGCGGCGCGTTTCGGCGCCGGCAGAGATGGTCGGATGTTCAGGCCGGCCACATGAGGGCAGCGGCGGTAACGGTGGCGAACAGACCCGTCGCCTGCCCGATCCGGCGCCCGGCAAATCGCGACAGGCCGATGCCCGTGGCATGAAGCAGGATCGTGGTGGTGATCAGGCCCGTCGCAAAGGCATAGTCATGTCCGCTGCCATGCATAGCGCTACCATGGGCAAAGCCATGGCCGATGGCAAACAGCCCGATAAGCCCGGCCGACGCCGCGACTGGCAGCTTCACCTGGAATATCAGCAGCCCGCTTAGTCCGATCAAGGAGGCGAGGATGATGCCTTCGGCGATCGGAAGCGCTCCGCCCGCCGCTCCATAAGTGAAGCCTGCCAGCATGAACGTGACGAAAGCCGCCGGACCGGTCCACCTATACCGGCCGAGGCACAAGCCCGACCATAAGCCCACCATCAGCATCGCCAACAGGTGATCGATGCCGGTCATCGGATGGAGCATACCGCCCGCAAAGCCGGTCGCATGGCTGGGATGCGCGAAGGCCGGCGTTGCCAGCGCCAACAGGGTGTGCGGTAAAAGTCTTAGGGCTCCTGCCTTCGTCATGTCAGTTTCTCCTGCACGGCGGGCAGGCCGCCGGTGATTGTGATGAACCGTGCGATCTCGGCAACGCCTGTGCCTGCGCGGATATTGGTGAACACGAATGGCCGCTCGCCGCGCATCTTCTTCGCATCGCGGTCCATCACTTCGAGGCTGGCGCCGACGAACGGCGCGAGGTCGATCTTGTTGATCACGAGCATGTCCGATCGCGTGATCCCGGGGCCGCCCTTACGCGGGATCTTGTCGCCGGCCGAGACATCGATGACGTAGATCGTCAGATCGGCGAGCTCGGGGCTGAATGTCGCCGCCAGATTGTCACCGCCGCTTTCGATCAGGATCAGGTCGAGCGCCGGAAACGCCTTGTGCAACTGGTTGACCGCAGCGAGGTTGATCGACGCATCCTCGCGGATCGCCGTATGGGGGCAGCCGCCGGTCTCAACCCCCAATATGCGTTCGGGTGGCAGCGACCCTGCCCGCGTCAGGAATTCGGCATCCTCGCGCGTGTAGATATCGTTGGTAATCGCGGCGATATCGTAATCGTCACGGAAATATTTGCACAGCGCATCCATCAAGGCGGTCTTGCCCGAGCCGACCGGCCCGCCGATGCCAATACGCAGCGGAGACATGCGTTCGCTCATGCTGCGGGCCTCCCCTCAGGAGCAATCATCTGGACGGCGCCAATTCCTCCACGAGCTTGCTTGGGGAGGGGGACCATCCGAAGGATGGTGGAGGGGCCGGCGCAACGATAGGATGCGCGAAGACGTCGAGGATGAAAGGTCGGGATTACCCCACCACCCCCCGCTACGCGGGCGGTCCCCCTCCCCGACCAAGCTCGGGGAGGAACGAGAAAATATCGCTCGTGAATCATGTCCGAAACAGCCTCGTATATTGGGTTTCGTGCGCCATGCAGGCGAGATCGGCATAAAGGGTCGCGCTGCCCATCTGCTCGAACGGGTCGCTGTCGGGCATCGCGGCCATGATCGCGACGGCGGCGAACACCGTGGAAGCAAGGTTCCGCATCGCGAGTTGCCCATCGGTCTGGCCGAGCGGAACCAGCCTCTGTGCCGCCGAGACGAGATTAGCGACGACCGCATGCAGATACCCCGTCAAAGCGAGTTCGAGCGGGATATCATGGCCCGCCGTCAGGCAGGCAACCGCGACTGCATAACTGAGTTCACCGTCATCAAGAGCATCGAGCATGGCGAGCGTCGCCGCCGGCGCCGTTGCGCGCGCGATCCGGCGAAAGGCGGCGCCCTGCGCGGTTCCCTCCAATGTCCGCTCGCGGCTGGTAAGGCTGGCCAGCGCGAGTTCCGCGACGGCCAGCAGCCGATACCGATCACCGGCGATCGTCGCGCGGTGGCAGTGAACGAAAATCAGCAGATCGGTCAGGATCGCGCCATTATCGATCTGGTCGGTAATCCAGTTCTCGGTCGATACCCGATCGACGACATGCCCAGCCTCAACGGCATATTCGAGCCCGCTCGAATGGGAAAAGGCGCCGATCGGATAGGATGGCGACATCCAGGAGAGCAAATCGTAGATCGCGGTTTCAGCCATGATGATGCTCGTCTTCGTGATGATGGTGGTGATGGCCGGCACCAGGCAAGGCCTGATCCTCGGCATAAGCGCCCCGTTCCGGATCGAACGGCGCCATGATCGCCTCGCAATGCCCGCCCAGCCCCGACACCATATCGGCGATTACATGATCGTGGCGGATTCGCAGCCGATCGCCGAGCAATTGCGTCGGCAGATGGCGGTTCCCGAGATGCCAGGCGATGCGGACCAGCGCCGGCAGGTCGTGCGCGCGGATTTCGATCAGCGCCTCGGCGGCCGCTTCGATCCGGACGGCATTGCCGTCATCGAGCGCGAGCACATCGCCATCACGCAGGTGCACGGGGCGCGGCATGTCGAGCAGGATACTGCCTTGATCGGTGGTGAACACCATTCGCCGCCGGTTACGCAGATCATGGTCGAGCCTCAGCACCTCGTTCGTGTCGGGCGCGCCCTCGGTTATGATGCTGACGATCTTGCGCATGGGACCACTCAATAGAGGAAGTAACGCTGCGCGAGCGGCAGCTCGGCGGCGGGTTCGCAGGTCAGCAGTTCGCCGTCGGCGCGCACCTCATAGGTTTCCGGATCGACCTGGATATCCGGCAGCGCATCGTTCAACTTCATCTGCGCCTTGCCGATCCCCCTGGTGCCGATCACCGGCAACACCATCCGCTCGAGCCCGAGCCGTTCGGCAACCCTGCCCTCGATCGCGGCGGCAGACACGAAAGTAATACAGGTCGCGCCGATCGCCCGGCCATACATGCCGAACATTGGGCGGGCATGGACGGGCTGCGGCGTCGGGATGCTCGCATTGGGATCGCCCATCATCGCATAAGCGATCATGCCGCCCTTGATCACCAGATCGGGCTTGGCGCCGAAGAAGGCCGGCGTCCACACCACCAGATCGGCGAGCTTGCCGGCCTCAACCGATCCGATCTCATGCCCCATGCCCTGCGCGATCGCCGGGTTGATCGTATATTTGGCGACGTAGCGGCGCACTCGCAGATTGTCGTTGTGTTCGGGATCGCCGGACAGGCTTCCGCGCTGAACCTTCATCTTGTGTGCGGTCTGCCAGGTGCGGGTGACGACCTCCCCGACCCGGCCCATCGCCTGGCTGTCCGACGAAATGATCGAAAGCGCGCCGAGATCGTGGAGAATATCCTCGGCGGCGATCGTCTCCTTGCGGATGCGGCTTTCGGCGAAGGCGAGATCCTCGGGGATCGACGGATCGAGATGATGGCACACCATCAGCATGTCGAGATGCTCGTCGATCGTGTTGACCGTGAACGGCCGGGTCGGATTGGTCGACGACGGGATCACGTTGGCGAAGCCGGCGAGCCGGATGATGTCTGGTGCGTGGCCGCCGCCCGCGCCCTCGGTATGGAAGGCGTGGATCGTTCGGCCCTTGAACGCTGCAATCGTATCCTCGACGAAGCCGCTCTCGTTGAGCGTATCGGTGTGGATCATCACCTGGATGTCGAATTGATCGGCGACGCTCAGGCAGCAATCGATCGCGGCCGGCGTCGTGCCCCAATCCTCGTGCAGCTTGAGCGCGGCGGCGCCGGCACGGATTTGCTCGATCAGCGCTTCGGGCCGGCTCGCATTGCCCTTGCCGGCGAGCGCGATATTGACCGGCAGACCTTCGGCCGCCTGCAGCATCCGCGCGATATGCCAGGGTCCGGAGGTGCAGGTGGTGGCGTTGGTTCCGGTCGCGGGCCCCGTGCCGCCGCCGACCATCGTCGTGATACCGGAAGCGATCGCCTCCTCCACCTGCTGCGGGCAGATGAAGTGGATATGCGCGTCGACGCCCCCCGCGGTGACGATCTTGCCTTCGCCGGCGATGATCTCGGTGCCGGGGCCGATGACGATGTCGACACCGGGCTGGATATCCGGGTTTCCGGCCTTGCCGATCGCCGCGATCCGGCCCGATTTCAGTGCTATATCGGCTTTGTAGATGCCGCTGTGATCGAGGATCAGCGCGTTGGTGATCACCGTGTCTGCCGCCCCCGCGGCATTGGTGATCTGCGACTGGCCCATCCCGTCGCGGATCACCTTGCCGCCACCAAACTTCACTTCCTCGCCCAGGATCGTGCAATCGCGCTCGACCTCGATGATAAGCGCGGTGTCGCCCAGGCGGATGCGGTCGCCGGTGGTGGGGCCGAACATGTCGGCATAGGCCGCGCGGGGGATGCGGTAGGGCATATTTGCTACTCCCCTCCCTGCAAGGGAGGGGTTAAGGGGTGGGTGAGCGGCAATTCGGGCTCGACGCCCGGATTGTCGCTACTGGCGGAAGGTCGGAGGCTCGCTTGCGCTCGCCACCCACCCCCAGCCCCTCCCTTGCAGGGAGGGGAGCAGAAGCTACCCATCACTTCAACGCCCCCATCACCTTGCCCTGAAAGCCGATCACTGTTCGCCCGCCCCGAAACGGCACCAGATCGACATCGCGCGTCTGCCCCGGCTCGAACCGCACCGCCGTCCCCGCGGGAATATCGAGCCTCTGGCCCCGCGCCGCATCGCGATCGAACAGCAATGCATCGTTGGTTTCGGCAAAATGATAATGGCTCCCCACCTGGATCGGCCGGTCGCCGCGGTTCGATACGGTGATCGTCGTCACCGGCAGGCCCGCGTTGAGGACATGCTCGCCGTCGGCGCAGAGGATCTCCCCCGGTATCATCGGATCGGATGGTGGACGGTGACGAGCTTGGTCCCGTCGGGGAAGGTCGCCTCCACCTGCACGTCGTGGATCATCTCGGCTATGCCCTCCATCACCTGATCGCGGCCCACGACATGGGCGCCCGCCTCCATCAGATCGGCGACGCTGCGGCCGTCGCGCGCGCCCTCGACCACATAATCGGAGATCAATGCGATCACTTCGGGATGGTTGAGCCTGGTACCGCGTTCGAGCCGCCGGCGCGCGACCATCGCCGCCATCGCGATCAGCAACTTGTCTTTCTCGCGCGGGGTGAGATTCATCTCAGCAACTCCACGCGCGGGGCATCGCCCGCCCGCCGCGCAACACGGAGAGCGCGCGCAGCATGTCGTGCCGAAGAATCGCCCCGTTGCGCGCCAGGAAACGCGTGACGAGCATGCCGTTCCAGCAGCTCGCCGCCGCCAGACCGATCGCGCCCACCAAGGCTTCGCGAACATCATTGAGCAGTGAAGCCGCCCGCGACGACACATGGATGATCACCGCCATCGCCCGTGCACCGGCCCCGACCGCGCTCCGCTGCATTTGGTCGTCGATCGCCCCCTCGATCCGCAGCGCATCGGCGTAGATCAGCTTGCCGCCGCGCCAGATCCGCCAGCGATCGACCAGCGATCCCGTTCGCATCGTCTCGTCCATCGCCGTCCGGCCGAGCACCACCGCCTCGATCCCGAGGAAGGAGGATGTATCGGCCAGCCTGACCTGCATGTCGCGCCGCAGACGCGCGCGATCGAACAGGATCGTCTCCTGCGGCATCCATTCGGCATCGGCGTCGGCGTCGAGTGTCAGGCGGGTGTCGATCACGGCGCTTTCATGCAATGCGCGATAGACCTTCTCGGCGGCCTGGCTCGTCACGCTCGCCCGCGTGTCGCTATCCCAAGAAACCTGCTGCACGAGCCGGTCGCCCCCGGCCAGACCACCGCTGGTGTTCAGGAGTACCGCGACCGGCGCATCGAGCTTGGCCGTGCGCGGTATCCGGAATCGCAGGCAACCGCTCTGATAGCCTGTAGAGACGGCTGTTCGACCTTCCGACATTCGGAATCCCAGCCGGATTTCACCGCGACTGCGAACGGCCGCCAATCCCTCGTTTTCGTAGGCTTCACGCGATCCGGCGAAACCGCTGTTGCGCTCTGCAAAGTCGAAATGGCCTGCCTGTTTCACTGCCGTCCCAATCGTCAACTCCGCCATAAGCTCATATTTTCCACCGACGTTCAATGCGGTCTCGGCCACAACCGCATGGGGCATTTGACGTATTTACCGTGCCCGCCCTCGCCTGCCGCAGCCTCCACACACAGCCCTACGTCAAATGACGCATGGCTGTGATTTGTGCGGCGCAGCACCTTCCGGACAGCGCAAGGGGTGTCCGGGCCACGCTCCGGACAGGGCGCCACGATCTTCACCGGAGGGCATGATGACGAAGCGGGTTTACAGGAAACAGTTCATGGTCGCGCTGCTGTGCGGCGTCGCGATGCTCAGCGCCTGCAAGAAGGCGCCGGAGGACGGCAATGCTGCGGCCCCGGCCGGCGATAGCGTCAAGGTGGGCGTACTTCATTCGCTCAGCGGCACGATGGCGATCTCCGAAGTCACCGTGAAGAACAGCACGCAGATGGCGATCGACGAGATCAATGCCGCCGGCGGCGTAATGGGCAAGAAGATCGAGGCGGTGACCGAAGATGGCGCATCCGATCCGGCGACCTTCGCGCAGAAGGCGGGCAAGCTGATCGACAGCGACGGCGTCGTCACCGTGTTCGGCGGCTGGACCTCGTCGAGCCGCAAGGCGATGCTGCCGGTGTTCGAGAACAAGAAGAACCTGCTCTGGTATCCGGTGCAGTTCGAAGGCAATGAATGCTCGCCGAACATCATGTATTCGGGTGCGCAACCGAACCAGCAGATCCTGCCCGCTTATGACTGGGGCAAGGAAAAGGGCTTCAAGAAGTTCTTCCTGGTGGGTTCCGATTATGTGTTCCCGCGTACCGCGAACCTGATCCTCAAGAAGCATATCGAGGCAGACAAGCTGACGATGAGCGGCGAGGAATATCAGCCGATGGGCGGCACCGATTTCTCCGGCGTGATCGCCAAGATCAAGGCGGCCAAGCCTGACGTGATCTATTCGACGCTGAACGGCGACAGCAACGTCGCTTTCTTCAAGCAGATGGCCGCGGCCGGCATGAAGTCCGACGTCCTGCCGGTCATGTCCTTCTCGATCGGCGAGCAGGAAGCGCAGGCGATGGGCCCGTCGCTGATCGAAGGCAGCTATGCCGGCTGGAATTATTTTCAGACGGTCGACAATCCCGAGAACACCAAATTCGTCGCTGCCTACAAGGCGAAGTTCGGTGCCGACGCCGTTGCCACCGATCCGATGGTCCACGGCTATCTCGACGTCTATATCTGGAAGGCTGCGGTCGAGAAGGCCAAGAGCTTCGATCCGGCCAAGGTCCGTGCGGCGGCGGTCACGCTCGACGCGATCCCGACCCCGCTTGGCGTCGTCAAGTTCGCGGCCAATAACAGCCTCGTCCAGACCGGCTATATTGGCCAGGCCGATCCGAAGGGCCAGTTCAAGATCCTGTGGACCTCGAAGGGCATGATCGACCCGCAGCCTTATGACGCGCTGGCCTTCCCCGGGAAGACATGCACGATTTCGTAAAAGTTGACCGCCCCTCTTCGTCATCCCCGCGAAGGCGGGGACCCATAATCTTCGAACCGCAGGAGGTTCGAGCTTCAGAGCATATGGGTTCCCGCTTTCGCGGGAATGACGGGTGGGAGGAGCGTCGGAAAGTAGCGTACCGCGTTCGTTCCCCTCGAACCCTCATTCCGGCTTCGGCCGGAATGATCGGATCGGGGAGAAGGGTCATAGCAAATCAAGGCCGAACCCATGGATTTCACGTTCCTGATCGGACAGGTCTTCAACGGTTTCAGCGTTGCCTCGATCTATATCCTGGCGGCGATGGGGCTGGCGCTCAGCTTCGGGCTGATGCGGGTCATCAATATGGCGCATGGCGAGATATTGATGGTGGGCAGTTACCTTGCCTATCTCACGATCCTGTTCGTCCCCGGCCCGCTCGGCATCATCGCGGCGATGGTGGTCGCGTTCATCGGCGCCGGCCTGCTCGGCGCCATCCTTGAAGTGACGCTCGTCAGCAAGCTGACCTCGCGGCCGCTCGATACGTTGCTCGCCACCTGGGGCGTCAGCCTGATCCTGCAACAGGGCGCGCGCGACCTGTTCGGCGCGACCGGCGTTTCGGTGACCGCGCCACCCTGGCTTGACGGGGCGTTCACGCTGGGCACGATCCAGCTCCCGATGGCGCGACTGTTCATCATGCTGGTCGCCATAATGGTGCTCGGCGGCCTCGCCTTGTTCCTGCGGTTGACGCGGGTCGGCCTGCTCGTCCGCGCAGTCAATCAGGATCGCGCGACGGCGTCGGCGATGGGCGTCAACGTTCGTCAGGTCGATTGCTTCATCTTCGCATTAGGCGCCGGTGTTGCGGGCGTCGGCGGTGTTGTGCTCGCGATGCTCGGGCCGGTCACGCCCAATGTCGGGCAAAGCTATATCGTCACCGCGTTCCTCGTGGTGGTGCTCGGCGGGCTTGGTTCGATGATCGGCACCACGATCGCCGCGGTGATGATCGGGCTGTTCATGGCGCTCTCGCAAATCTTCGTCGACGTCAGTTTCGCGCAGGTGCTCACCCTGCTGTTCGTCGTCCTTTTCCTCCAGTTCCGGCCGCAGGGCGTGATCGCGATCCGGTCGCGCGCGCTCGACGCCGAATAGGGGCATGACCATGACCAAGCCGTCCCTCAAAACCATCATCGGCATAGTCGCCATCCTGCTTGCGATCGCAGCGCCCTGGCTGGTCTCGGGCTATAATCTCAACCTGCTCGGCCGCTTCCTTGCATTGTCGCTCACCGCCATGGGGCTCGTGCTGTTGTGGGGAGAAGGCGGCGTGCTCAGTCTCGGACAGGGGGTGTTCTTCGGGCTCGGCGGCTATGCGCTGGCGATGCACCTGAAGATGAATGGCCTCGGTGCCGATGAACTGCCCGACTTCATGATGTGGAGCGGCGTGAGCAAACTCCCCTGGTGGTGGGCGGTCTTCCGCAGCCCGATCGCGTCGATCCTCGGCGTGTTGCTGGTCCCGGCAGCCATCGCCGCAGCTTTCTCCTGGCTGATGTTCCGCCGGCGGATTGGTGGTGTCTATTTCGCGCTGATTACCCAGTCGTTGGCGCTCGCCTTTGCCACGCTGCTGATCAGCCAGCAGGGCACGACCGGGGGCTTCAACGGCCTGACCGATTATCACATGCTGCTGGGTTTCAACATCAACGACGATCCGGTGAAGCTCGCGCTCTATTGGCTGACACTCGCTTTCGTGATCGGCGCCTTTTTCGGGCTGCGCTGGCTGCTCGCCTCGCGGTTCGGCAAGCTGTTGCGCGCCGCGCGCGACGGATCGAACCGGATGCGCTTTCTGGGCTATGATCCGGCACCCTATAAGGTCGTCGCCTTTACGATCGCGGCGATGCTGACCGGCGTATCGGGGGCAATGTTCACTTTGCACGCCGGCGTGGTCTCGCCGGCGCTCGTCGGGGTCGTGCCGTCGATCGAGATGGTGATCTGGGTGGCGATCGGCGGGCGTACCTATCTGATCGGCGGCATCATCGGTGCCCTGCTCGTCAACTTCGCCAAGGACAAGATCTCGACGGCCCTTCCGGCCCTGTGGCTCTACGCGCTGGGCGCCCTGTTCATCATCGCGGTCACCGTGCTGCCCAAGGGCATTGCCGGTGAATTCGAGGGCGAGAGCCGTTTCAGGCCGAGCAAATTGGGTGACATGTTCGCGCGCTGGCGCGAAGGAAAGGCTGCGTCATGAGCGATGCACCGATGCTCCAGCTGGAGCATATCACGGTCGATTTCGACGGCTTCAAGGCGATCAACGATCTCAGCCTGACGATCGCGGCGGGGAGCATGACGGTGGTGATCGGTCCCAACGGCGCCGGAAAATCCACGATGTGCGATACGATCATCGGCCGGGTCCGCCCCACCGCTGGCCGTGTCCTGTTCCACGGCGAGCCGATTCAGCGCGAGGCCGAACACAGGATCGTCGGCAAGGGCATCTGCCGCAAGTTTCAGACGCCGGGCGTGCTGGTCGGCCTGTCGGTGATCGACAACCTCGCGATCGCGGCGATGCAGGACCGGCGCTGGTGGAAGAGCTTCACGAAAGCCGGCGAAGCCGAAGCACACGCAAAGGCCGAGGAGGTGCTGGCGAAGGTCGGCCTTACCGAACGGCGCGATGCGCTGGCCGGCAACCTTTCGCATGGCGAGAAACAGTGGCTCGAAATCGGCATGGTCGTCGCGACCGACGCCGAACTGCTGCTGCTCGACGAGCCGACCGCCGGCATGGGCGCGATCGAAAGCACCCAGACGGCCGACATCATCAAGACGCTGGTCGGGAAGCATGCCGTGCTCGTGATCGATCATGATATCGATTTCGTATCGCAGCTCAACGGTCATGTCGTCGTCCTCCATCAGGGCGCGCTTCTCCGCGAAGGCACGCTCGAGGCGATCCGTCAGGATGAGGAAGTCGCCGCCATCTATCTCGGGAGGGCTAAATGACCGACCTCATCAACCTGCGCAGTGTCAGCGCGGCCTATGGCAAGGGCCAGGTCCTGTGGGACGTCGCGCTCGACATGAAGGCCGGTGAAGCCGCGACCGTGCTGGGCCGCAACGGCGTCGGCAAGACCACGCTGATGAAGACGATCATGGGCCAGCTTCCCGTCAGTGGCGGCTATGTCTATATCAACGGCGACGATGTGACCGCGATGAGCGCGCATCAGCGATCGCGCGCCGGCATCGGCTTCGTGCCGCAGGGCCGCCACGTCTTCCCGCATCTCACTGTCACCGAAAATCTCGAAGTCGGGCTGTCGGCGCTGTCGCGCAAAGGCTTCAAGGGGCCGAAGAAGGTTCCCGACATGGTGTTCGATCTCTTCCCCAAACTGACCCAGATCGCCAACCGCAAAGCGGGCGTGTTGTCAGGGGGCGAGCAGCAGCAGCTGGCGATCGGGCGGGCCCTGGCAGGCCAGCCGTCGCTGCTGCTGCTCGATGAACCGACCGAAGGCATTCAGCCGAACATCGTCCAGCAGATCGAGGATGCATTGCTCCGCGTACGGACCGAGCTGAACGTCGCGATCCTGATCGTCGAGCAGAATCTCGATTTCGCCTGGAGCTTCGCCGATCGCTATTTCGTGATGCAACGCGGGCGGATCGTGAAGGACGGCAAGACCGCGGAGGACAGCGCCGCAGATGTCGCGCATCTGGTGCACGTGTGAGGCACCGCCATTGCGATTGACAAATAAGCGAGCCGCTTTGGTTCAGCCATAATGTCGACGAAGGCCGGTATCCAGCTCCTACGATGGGGCTGGATACCGGCCTTCGTCGACATTATGAACAGGGTTATGGTGCGCCTGTTGAGAAACCGGGGGCGGCCCCTCGGGACCGCCCCGGCGATCCCCTCCTCCTAGAAGCCGAAACCCATGCCCACGCCGAACACGACCTGATCGCGTTTGCTGGCGCCGCTGTTGAGGATC
>NZ_FMZJ01000011.1 GCF_900101455.1 Sphingomonas sp. YR710
GGGACTGCCATTCACCGGCGACTTCATCCCAACGACGATCAAGCGCGCGCCGCTCGTCGGCGAGCATACACAGGAAGTATTGGGCGAGTTGTGAAACAGGGGGAGGGTATGGAAGCCGCTTCGATCCGGCGAGAGTGGGCGACGGGCTGGCCATTGCTGCTCGCCGCCTTCGCCGGCATGGCGGCGCCTCTCCTCGGGCGCTACACGATCGGCCAGTTCATGGGTCCCATGGAAGCGGACCTGGGCTGGACGCGAACCCAGATAACGATGGGCCTGACGCTCTCCGCATTGGTCTCGTTCACCTTGTCGCCGATCGTCGGGCGTTACAGTGATGTGTTGAACGTCCGGATTTTTGCCATTGTCGGTCTTATCCTGACAGGATTCATGTACGCCGCCTTTTCGCTCGCCACCACCAGCGTGACATTGTGGGTGGTGCTGTGGATCCTCCACGCCATCTGCGCGGTGTTGATCGAACCGGTGATCTGGCTGTCGGTCGTCCCTACGAAATTCGTTGCAAGCCGCAGCATTGCAATCGCCGTAGTGCTTTGCGGAAACAGCCTGACCGTGGCCATCACGCCGGCGCTGGCGCAGATTTTCATCGATGAATATAGCTGGCGGATGGCCTTCCGCCTGCTTGGGCTGCTGTGGTTCGGTTCGGCCCTTTTGCTGACCCTGTTCTTCTTTTACGACCGTCGCGATCACCATGCCGGCGCGCGATCGGAAACGGGGGCGAAGGCCAGGCGTCCATCGATCCTTCCGCTGCTGAAATCGCCGAGGTTCCTGAAGTTCGCTTTGGCGATCTTTGCGATCTTCATGGCAGAATCCGCATTCCTGGTGCATCTGGCGCCGGCGCTGATCGACAAGGGTTTCACTGCCCTGAGCGCAGCCAAGCTTGTCGGTGCCTCGGGCGTCACCGCGATCGCAGGCAAGCTGATCGCGGGGTGGCTGTTCGATCATATGCCGTTCAGCATCGTCACGACATCGGTGCTGGTGCTGCTTGCGGCCGCTTGCGCGCTGTTTCCGCCTTTCGGCGCCGCGACCTTCTGGGCCACCATCGTCTGCTGTGCTTTGGGATTGACGATCGGTGCGATGTACACCGTCTCAGCCTGTGTCACGCGCCAGTTGTTCGGAGAAGAACAGTTCGGGTTCGTGTTCGGAACACTTACGAGCGTGATGGTCCTGGCCTCGGCCTCGGGGCCGCTGCTCGGAAGCTATATCCACGATCGTTTCGGCACATATGACCTGATCTATTGGGCCGGTGTTGCTATCGCCCTGGCCTCCGCCGTGCTTCTAAAGACGCTTGGTGGAGGGCGGGACGTGTTGGCCGACTAGACGCGTTCGGCATCTATTCGGCGATGGCGGTACCGTCGTGTCTCGCCTGGCGACGTTTCCGATGATCCGGTGGCCAGCCCGAGACCTCTCATTGAGGCGGTTGCGGTTGCGGTCGATTTAACTCACACTTGGCTGTGCTCGAGGACCCGCACGATGCAGAAGAGCGCGATCAGTGAGGGCGATGAGGATCAGCGAGCGCTTGAACGGTTAAGCCGCGATTTTCGCTGGCCGCTGCTGCGCTATTTTCGCCGACGCACGACGAATACTGCCGATCTGGAGGATATGGTCCAGGAAGTGTTCGTGCGGCTGATACGGCGTGGCGGCACTTCGGCGCTCGCGCGCGAAAATCTGAGCGCATATGTTTTCGAAACGGCCAGTAGCGTCCTCAAGGATCGCCTGCGCAAAGGCGTGACCCACCATGTCGAAGCGCACGAGCCATTTGACAGTGATCGACATTCCGGTGTGGATTTTTCGCCGGAGCACGTTTTGCTGAATAGAGAGAGGCTGGTGCGGGCAACCGCCGTGCTGCTCGAACTGCCAGAACGAACGCGGGTGATCTTTGTGCTGAGACGGCTGGAAGGCATGCGCTTCAACGATATCGCTTCGCGGCTGGGCATTTCCGTCAGTGCTGTCGAGAAGCATATGCAGCGGGCTATCACGCATCTCATGCGGCGGGTCGAACAGGAATGATTGCGCCAGGGCAGCGACCGTCGGTGCGCGGGCTCGCACCGGACGAGGCGGCATCATATTGGTTTGTTCGCCTTGATGCCGGGCCGCTCAGCCCGCGCGAACAGGCCGAATTCGACGCCTGGCGTGCGGAATCGGCCGTCAATGCCGCTGCATTTGATCGGGCAGCGAAGGTCTGGGACCTGTTTTCGGAGGCAGACGGCGATTCGCATTCGAACGCCTTGCGAGAATCGGCGCTGGAGGTCGGGCCGGAATCGCGCAAGGGCATGTGGCTCGGCCTGGCCGCTGGCATTGCTGCATCCTTGCTGGCCGCCACCGCTTTCAATGTCGAACCGTTTCGATCTTCCTCCAGGCAGGCGACGAATGTCGTTGCCAGACCGGTACCGGCGGCGGAAATAGCGAAGCCCAGTTATGGTGAGTTCGCGACCCGCAAGGGCGAACGCCGGACCATAGACCTGGCGGACGGAACCGCTCTCACGCTCAACACCGATAGCGCTGTCCGCGTCGCTTATGCACCGGGACGACGGTTCGTTCGCCTCTTGCGCGGCCAGGTGCTTTTCGAGGTCGCCAAGGATCGCCGCCGCCCCTTTGTCGTCGAGGCGGCCGACCGTCAGGTTACCGCGCTCGGCACAGTCTTCGAGGTCATGCTGGATCGGGACCGGATGCACGTCACCCTGGTCGAGGGTAAGGTGGTGGTGGACGCCGTCAGCGATCACCCGGTGAATGCGGCCATCATCACGCCGATGGTATTGGCGCCGGGCCAGGAGTTTGTGGCCACGATTGGTTCCGCACCGCAGCTTGTTCAGGTCGATGTCGATCAGCAGCTGCGATGGCGCGAAGGCTTTGTGGAGTTCAATGATGTCCCGTTGACCGAAGCGGTTCAGGAGATGAACCGCTATTCTAGCCGCCGGCTCCTCATTCGGGATGATGCCACCGGACATCTTCGCATCAGCGGCGTTTTCCGCACCGACAATCCCGAACGGTTCGGGGCCATCGTCGGCGAACTTCTTCCCATTCGGTCTCGCCTGTTGCCGGACAGGGGCATCGAATTGAGCATGGCCGCCGAACCGCCGCGCTGACCCGCCTGCGGCAAAGCGCGCATCCGTGAAGGAACGGCTCGGCTGCCAGCTGAAGCGCATCCGGGCCTGACCGGCATCATATCCGGCAATGTCGGTGAAACTCGGCACTAAGCGAACGTCGAGGGCCCTGAATCAGCATCCATGTCCGGCGGGACGGAAGCAATCTTCGCATAAGTTGGAAAGAGCGATTTCGCCGGCGTGACGGCGATCGAACCGTTCGTCCGGTCCGGGAAGATATGCGTCTGAAGAGGGCTTGGGTTGATGAGTGCCGAACATGCGACCCGCTTCTACATCGACGGCCGATGGCTGGATCGCGCGGACCTGCCTTTGCTCCCGGTCGTCGATCCGGCTTCGGAAATGGTCGTCGGCCATATCGCCGCAGGCGGGCCCGCCGATGTCGATCTCGCGGTGGCGGCTGCGCGCCGGGCGTTCGAGACCTACTCGCGCACGTCGATCGACGATCGGCTGGCGCTGCTCGGGCGCATCCTCGATCTGATCGAGCAGCGGGCGGAGCAATTCGCCCAGGCGCTGGTGACGGAAATGGGCGCGGCGATCGGCTTCGCGCGCATGTCGCAGGTGCCGTTCGCGGCGGAGCATGTGCGCGTCCAAATCGAGGTGCTGCGGCGTTACACGTTTCTCACGCTCGACGGCACGATCGCCACGGCGAAGGAGCCGATCGGTGTCTGTGCGCTGATCACCCCCTGGAACTGGCCGCTCTATCAGATCACCGCGAAGGTCGCGCCCGCGATCGCCGCCGGGTGCACCGTCGTGCTGAAGCCGAGCGAGCTTTCGCCTTATAGCGCATTGCTGTTTGCGCAGCTCATGCACGATGCCGGGGTGCCGGCCGGCGTGTTCAATCTGGTCAACGGCACCGGCGAGTCGGTCGGCGCCGCGCTGGCGGCCCACCCCGATGTCGATATGATCTCGATCACCGGATCGACCCGCGCCGGGGTGCTGGTCGCGCAGGCGGCGGCGGTGACGGTGAAGCGGGTCGTGCAGGAGCTTGGCGGAAAATCGCCCAACCTGTTCCTCGACGATGCCGATTTCGCGCAGGGTGTCGCAAAAGGCGTGCTCGCAGGGATGCGCAATGTCGGCCAGTCGTGCAGCGCGCCGACGCGGATGCTGGTGCCGGCCGATCGGCTGGCCGAAGTCGAGGCGCTCGCGGCCGCGGCGGCTGCCGATATCCGCGTCGGTGATCCCCGGAATCCCGAAACCACGATGGGCCCGATCGCCAACGCCGCGCAATTCGCGCGCGTGCAGACGATGATACAGGCCGGCATCGATGATGGCGCCAGGCTGATCTGCGGTGGGCTCGGCCGGCCGGACGGGATCGAGCAGGGCTTTTTCGTGCGCCCGACGATCTTCTCGGAGGTGACCCCGAATATGCGGATCGCGCGCGAGGAGATTTTTGGCCCTGTCCTCTCCATCATGCCCTATCGCGATGAGGCGGAGGCGATCGCGATCGCCAACGACACCGTTTATGGCCTCGGATCGCATCTCCAGTCCGGGAACCCCGACCGCGCGCGGCGCGTCGCGTCGCAGATCCGTGCGGGGCAGGTGCTCATCAACTATCCGGCGTGGAACGGCCATGCGGCGTTCGGCGGCTATAAGCAGTCGGGCAATGGCCGCGAATTTGGCGTCCATGGCTTCGAGGAATATCTGGAAACCAAGGCGATCATCGGCTTTTGAGGCGATCTCACGCGCGGTCGGTACGCGTATCAGCTCTTCGCGCGGCGGCGCTTCCGGGGCCAGCGGAAGTAGAGAAGGATGGCGCCGGCGATACCCAGCGACAGGCCGCCCAGCGCGAAGGCGCGCAACCAGAGCGTGTGGAAATTCTCATGGCCTTTCCAGTCCATGATGTGGAGCGCCCACACCAGATCGTAGAACCGCCAGGTTCCGGTACGAACCGCCGCAATCCGGCCGGTGGCGGGATCGATATAGACGCGCGTCGCTTCCTTGTCGGTGAAGGCGACGCGCCACGCCGGCAGCGCGCCGTGATATTCGATCGATTGGGCGGTGGCGAGTTCGGCCCGGGTTGCGGTCGCCGATCCCTTATAGGCGGCGCGGGCGATCCGATCGGCCAGCGCGCGATCGACTTTCTGCTCCCGGCCACTGGCCATATCGATCAGCCTTCCGCCACCATCGACATAATGGACGACCGCCATCGGGCGATCGACCACCGTCTCGATGGTAATCGTCGAGATGGGGCGGGGGTCGGCGGAAAGCGAGGGAAGCTGGCGGAGCGCGGCCACATCGAGCGGTCTGGCCGGCGCCGTACCGACCAGCCTGTCCCCATGAACCAGATCGAGCGGCAGCAGGCTCATCAACAGGCCACTCGTGCACCAGATCAGCAATTGCGCGCCGATGATCAGCCCCAGCCACCGGTGCACCTTGCTGGCGCCGATATGGAGGCGCAGGCGGGTGATCTTCAAAACCAGCTCCGGAGGCCGATCACGAGGCTGGTCGATCCGACATGTTCGCCATCCTGTCGGGCATAAGATGTCGTATCGCCGACCTTCCGATCGTAGGAGACGCCGACATATGGCGCGAATTCGCGCTTGATCTCGTAGCGCAGCCGCAGGCCCAGTTCGGCGTTGGACAGGCCCGACCCGATCCGATCCTCGGGCACGTCCCGCGCCGCGAAGTTCAGTTCGATCCGTGGCTGAAGGATCAGGCGCTGGGTGATCCGCTGATCATAATAGCCTTCGGCGCGGGCGAGCAGATCGCCCTTGTCGGACAGGAACAACGCGCCCTCGACCTCGAGCAGATAGGGCATCAGCCCTTCCACGCCGATCGTCGCATAGGTGCGCGCCGGGCGTGGCCTGATGTCCTGGCGGACACCGGCCTGCAGGTTCCAATAGGGATCGATCGCCCGCGAATAGAGCGCTTGCACCTCGGCGCTGTCGACGCCGCCGCGAACGGAACCTTCGCCCTCGCTCTTGAGGGTCAGCCGATTGATATCGCCGCCGAACCACGCCTCACCGTCCCAGCGATAGCCATCGCCGCCCTTGCGCGCCTGATATTCCGCCAGATTGAACATGACCTGATAAAAGGTTCCGCGGCCATGCTCGCGGCTGAGCGCGTCGCGCACGCGCGCCATTTCCGCGGGCGGGAAAATCCGATCGGCATAATGATCGGTCGGTGGCGAAGGAGCCGCGGCATTGCCGGCCGGCAGCGCCGTTCCGCCGGTCGCCTGTTCGGGCGGCGCACCCATGTCCATGCCCGGCATCGCCGACATGTCATGCCCGGCGTGCGGATCGCTCGCCGGCGCTGCGGTCTGCGCTGCAAGCGGCGGCGAGACGGCGAGCAAGCAACTCGCGGCAAGCAGGTGCAGGCGGCTCATGCCACGTCTCCGCGCGGTCGAACCGAAACGATCCGCATCATCCCGGCGTGCATGTGATACATCATATGGCAATGGAAGGCCCAGTCGCCGACCGCATCGGTGGTGACGTCGAACGTCACCGTGCCGCCGGGCAGGACATTCACCGTATGCTTGCGCGGCGCATGATCGCCATGGCCGGTTACGAGTTCGAAGAAATGACCGTGGAGATGGATCGGGTGCGACATCATCGTGTCGTTGACCAGCGTGATCCGTACCCTTTCATCCTTCAGGAACGGGATCGGCGCCTTGATCTCGCTAAACGCCTGTCCGTCGAACGACCACATATAGCGTTCCATATTGCCGGTCAGGTGGATCTCCATCGCGCGATCGGGCGCGCGCACGTCCGGATTGCGCTCCAGCGCGATCAGGTCGCGATAGACGAGCACCTTGTGGCCGACATCTTCGAGCCCCTGGCCCGGCTCGCCGGTGCGATCGGCGGGCATCGGGCTGATCGTCTGCACGCCGGGCCCCAGATGCACCTGCGGCGCATTTTTCGGATCGCGCATCTTCATGCTCATCTCATGGCCGGCTGGCGGGGCGCTGGCCGGTGCGCTGAGATCGAGCGTGTTGCCCATCGCCATGCCGGACATGTCCATCCCCATGTCCTTCATCGTCGCGATCGGCCGCGTGCGCAGCGCCGGCACCTCGGCGACCATCCCCTCGCGGGGCGCGAGCGTCGCGCGGGCCATGCCCGATCGGTCGACGGCCTCGCCCACGATCGTATAGGCGCGATCATCGGCGGGCGTGACGATGACGTCGAACGTCTCGGCGACGCTGATCTGGAATTCGTCGACCGTGACCGGGCGGATATTCTGGCCATCGGCCTGGACGATCGTCAGCGCGAGCCCCGGAATGCGGACGTTGAAGATCGTCATCGCCGACGCGTTGACGAAGCGCAGCCGCAGCCGCTCGCCCGGCCGGAACAAGCCGGTCCAGTTGTCGCGCGGGCCATGGCCGTTGACCACATAGGTGTAGGTGGATCCCGTGACGTCCGAAATGTCGGTGGGGTCCATCCGCATCTTGCCCCAGTCGATCCGATCCTTGAGCTTCTGGTCGCGACCGTCGAACAGGCCGGCCAGCGTCTGTTTCTGATAGTTGAAATAGCCCGGTTGCTGCTTGAGCTTCCGGTAGATCACATGCGGATGAATCGGGCTGTGATCGGACAACACGATCACATGTTCGCGGTCCGACCCGATCGGATCGTCGCCGGCGGGATCGATCACGATCGGGCCGTAATGGCCCATCGCCTCCTGCAGGCCCGAGTGGCTGTGATACCAGTAGGTGCCCGACTGGATGACCGGAAATTCATAGACAAACGTCGATTTCGGCCGGATGCCGGGAAAACTGACGCCGGGAACGCCGTCGAACTGGAACGGCACGAGCAGGCCGTGCCAGTGGATCGAGCTGTCCTCGTCCAGGTCGTTGGTCACCGACAATCGGACCGTCGTGCCCTGTTTCAACCGCAGGAGTGGCGCGGGCACCGTGCCGTTGACCGCGATCGCATGGCTTTCGCGGCCGTCGACCATCATCATCTGATGCCCGATCCGCAGCGCGATGTCGGTGCCGCTGACGGTCGGCAACGGCCGGACGATCCCGCCCGATACCGGCTGCGCCCAGGCCGGAAACCAGCTTGCGAGCGAAAGACCGCCGCTCGCCAATGCGGCGCTGCGCAGCAGCGATCGGCGATCGAGTGTCGGTGACGGCATGGCTGGGATTCCCCGATGGACGTTCTTATCCGTTCATACGCGGGCCGCGCCTCAATCCCTCAAACTTTCCGCGAGCCGCGCGCGCGCGCGATAGACCCGGGTCTCGACGGCTTTTTCGCTGATTCCCAGCACCTGCGCGGTCTCCGCCTGTGACAGTCCCTCGATCGTGCGCAGGATCAGCGATTCCTTGAGCGAGGCCGGCAAGGTGGCAATCGCCGCCATGGTGCGCCGGAGCTCCTGGCGGTCGGACAGCGTCGCCTCTGGTGTCGCGGCCTCGTCGGCGGCCGCGCTCGCCGCCTCGATCGGCAGCGCGAAGGAGAGGATTCTGCGAACCGCCCGCCGCCGTGCCCAGTCATGGCATTTGTTGATCGCGATGCGGGCGATCCAGATCCGGAACGGGCGGGCGCCATCATAGCGGGCGAGCGCCGAAAAGGCGGCGACGAAGGTCTGCTGGGTCACGTCGAGCGCGGCATCGGCGTCGCCGATATGGCCGCGGATCAGCCGATAGGCCGGTTCGCGATGGCGCCGCATGAGTTCGCCATAGGCCGCCTGCCGGCCGGCGAGCGCAAGCGCAGCCAGTTCGCCGTCCGAACAGCCGGCGAGGTCGAGGCTCATTCCTCCTGGGCCGTCAGCGCCTTGACCACCGCCTGATCGAAGCGGGCCGCCTGATCGGGGCGCAGCACGCCGCGCATCGCGAAGATATGTTCGAGCGTTTCCTTCTGAAGCATGCCCATCGCGTGGTGCGATCGATCGACCGCCGCGCCGACCTGCGGGCCATAGCCATGCTCGGCCTCGATCGCATCGGCGAGCTGCGTATTGTCCGCGCGCAATTCGCGCTCGAGCGCCTGCTTGCGGACGGCAAAGCGCTGTTCGATCGCCTCGATCCGGGCGGCCTGGCCATCGTCCAGCTGGAGCTGCCGGTGCAGCAAGCTGTGCAGTTCGGTTTCGACCGGCGCCTGCCGCGCGATATACAGACGCCCGACGATGACGCCGGCAATCGCCGCGCCGAAGGCGATCAGCGCGATCAGCAGCAGCCGGCGATCGATCATTCGCCGCTGCCCAGCAGGGTGGATGGTGCGAGCGCGGGCGGGGTGCCGAACGGCGCGATCGATGCCGCCCGCGCCGGCGTGCCCGGCAATACCGAGCTGGCGAAGCCGATCGTCAGCGAAGTGATCGCCGCGAGGCCGAGGAGGGTGCCGGACAACGGGCGCGTGGCCGCGGCGCGGGCGGACATCGCCTCGAAAATGGCGGCGTCGATCGATGCCAGTCGGGGATGCACGGGCATATCGCGCAGGCGCGCCATGGCGGCGTCAATGTCGGTCATCATCATCATTCTCCACGCTCTCTGCCCGATGATACGCACCCGCCCGGATCATCCCTCAGGCAATATTTGCAAAGGCCCGATGAGGGATAAGCCTGCAAGCCGCGTATCCATCATATCGATCCCGAATGGAGAAAGTCATGCTTCGTTTCCGAAACGCCCTGATCACCGCCGCCGCCGCTTCGCTGGCCATCGCCGCACCGGCTTTCGCGCATCCGAAACTTGTGTCGGCGACGCCGGCCGCCGGTGCGACGGTGAGTGGCCCGACCCAGATCAGCCTGACCTTCAGCGAAACGCTGATGCCGCAAATGTCCGGGCTGGATCTCGCGATGACCGGGATGCCCGGCATGGCGCACCATGCGCCGATGAATGTGACCGGTTTCAAGACCAGCGTTTCCGGCGACGGCAAGACGCTGGTCGCGGCCTTGCCGAGGGCGCTGCCCGCCGGCACCTATGACGCCAATTGGCATGTCGTCTCGACCGACACACATCGTGTCGAAGGTCATCTCACCTTCACGGTCAAATAAAGCATGGGCGACGGGCCGATCATCGCCGCGCGTTTCGCGCTGTTTGGCGCGCTGACGCTGCTGTTCGGCCTGTCTTTATTCGGTCTCCATAGTCTGCGCGGCGAGGAATGGCAGGATCGCCGGCTGATCCCGTTCAGCCTCTGTCTGGGCGGGCTGGCGGCGATCGGCCTTGCGGCCTCCGCGTTCGGCTTCGTCGCCATGGCGGCGGCGATGGGCGGAACCAGCCTGTCCCAGGTCAATTCCGACACGCTGACCATGCTGCTCGGCCAGACCGCGGTCGGTGCCGCATTTGAGATCCGGATGGCGACGCTGGTGACCTGCGTTGCCGCAAGCATCCTGCTTGTTCGCCATCCCGCCCCCGCGCTGGGCACGATTGTCGTCGCGGCGGGAACGGCGCTTGCCACCCTGGCCTGGTCGGGTCATGGCGCGGCGAGCGATGGCGGGGCGCGGATGGTTCATCTCGGCGCGGACATCCTGCACCTGCTGGCCGCGGGCGCGTGGATCGGCGCGGTCGGCGCCTTGCTCTTCATCGCGGTCCGGACCTCGCATGATGGCAGGGCGCAGGTCCGGACGCTCCACCGCGCGCTCGACGGCTTCGCGGCGATCGGCACGGTCCTCGTGGCGCTGATCCTGATCACGGGCGGCATCAACGCGCTGTTTCTCGTCGGCGTCGATCAACTGCCACACCTCGCGGCGAGCCTGTGGGGACGGCTGATGCTGGCGAAGATCGCGTTGTTCATCGTCATGCTGGCGATGGCGGCCGCCAATCGCTTCCGCCTGACGCCCCGCCTCGAACGCGCGATCGGGCAGGGCGATCATGGTCGGGCGCTCGGCCTCCTGCGCCGTAGCCTCGGAGTGGAAATGGCCGCGGCGATGCTGATCCTTGGGCTTGTCGGCTGGCTCGGCACGCTAGAGCCTGTCGGCTAATAGCCCGCCGATCGATCGACGCGGCCGGGCAAGGGCAGGCCCGCGCGATCGCTGAAGATGGCTTCTGCGACAAAGCGGGCGGCCGATGCCGGATCGGTCCTGCTGGCCACATGCGGGGTCAGCAGGACTCGGCGATGGTGCCAGAAGGGATGGTCGGCAGGGAGTGGCTCCGGATCGGTGACATCGAGGATGGCCGCCGAAAGATGACCGCTGTCGAGCGCCGCCAGCAGATCGGACGCTATGAGGTGACCGCCCCGACCTGCGTTGATCAGCGCGGCTCCGGCCGGCAGCGTCCGGAAGACCGGTGCCGCGAGCAGCCCGCGCGTTTCCGGCGTCAGCGGCAGCAGGCAGATCAGGATGTCGAGACCGGCAAGGAAGGCGGGCAGGGCCGCCATGCCGGCATGGCAATGCACGCCCGGCATATCCTTCGGCGATCGGCTCCAGCCGGACAGGGCGAAGCCGAAGCCGGCGAGGCGCTCCAGCACCGCGCCGCCGAGCATGCCCATTCCCATCACGCCGACATGCCGATCGGCGGCAGCGACGTGGCGGCGCGGGCTCCAGAGGCCGGCTCGCTGCTCGGCCAGATAATGCGGCATATCGCGATGGAGCATCAGCACGGCCATCGTCACATATTCGACCATGCCGTCGACGAGCGTACCCTCGGTCATGCGCAGCAATGGCAGGTTGGGGGGTATCGTGGCGACATCGAGCTGATCGACCCCGGCGCCGATCGACATTGCGAAACGCAGCCCGGGCAGCGTATCGATAAGGCCCGGCGGCAAGGTCCAGGCCGCCAGATAGCGGATATCGGCGGGATCGCCGATGTCGGGCCATTGCCTTACGCTCAGGTCGGGCACGAGGGTGGGCAATTGTTCGGCCCACAGCTTGCCCCGCGCCGCATCGCCGACATGGAGGAGTGTTTCGACGCTGGACATGGCGGCGGATGATATCCTCAACGTCCGCCGCGGGCCACGGCGATGCGAGCGATGCTTCGAAATTCGAGGCGCGCGGCGCCGCCTTCTGTCAGGAAGACGGCGCCTTGCCGATCAGAAACTATACCCAACATGCACCATGAACTGCCGCGGGGCACCGGGCATTACCCAGAGCCGCGAATAAGAGCTCGGGAAATAATGGACATTGAACAGGTTGCTGACGTCCGCCGAAATATGGATGTGATCGGTTGGCGAGACCGAAGCCATCAGGCGGGTGAGTGTGTAGGACGGCAGATAGAAGAAGGATCCGTTGGCAAACTTGAAACCCGTTTCGCCGAGCCGTCGACCGACATAATTCACGCCGCCGCCGATGCTGGCCTTCGCGCCGCCAATCTCGAAATCCTTGAAGAGCAGTGCGCTGGCGCTGTTCTTGGGGATGTTGATCAGCGGATCGCCCTTCAGGATCGGGAAGGCGAAGTTTGGATCGAGCGCATCCTTCCCGACCGTGGCATCGGTATAGGCATAATTGAGATCGATCCGGAATCCGGCCGGCAACTTGCCGGAAATCTGGGCTTCGACGCCCTTGCTCCGCGCCTTGCCGAGCGCAAGCGAGAAGCCGGCATTGACCGGGTCCGCGGTCAGGACGTTGGTTTTCTCCATCGTGTAGAGTGCGACCGTGCCGGTCAGCCTGCCGCCGAACGTCGAAAGTTTGGCACCAACTTCGTACGATGTCGTCTTCTCGGGTGCGAACGCACGGTTCTGGAAATCGAAGCTCGTATTGGGACGGAAGCCCTTTCCAAAACTGGCATAGACGACAATTGGTTTCGCCACTTCGTAGGACAGTCCGACGGTCGGGCTGAAGGCGCTCTTGTTCTGCGCGATCTGCAGAACGGCAATCCTGTTGAAGATCCTCTGTTCGAACCGGTCGTAGCGCGCGCCGAGGCGCAACTTCAGGCGATCGGTCAGATCGATCTGATCCTGGAGGTAGGCGCCATAGCTGACGTCATCCTCGTTGCTGTTGAGGAATGGTCCGACAGTTGCGAGGAAACCATAAACGGGGTTGAAGATATTGATCTGGTTGCCGCGGGCTGCCGTTGTCTGCGAGGCAATTGACGGGGCCCGGAAGCGCATCTGGATCTGATCGAACCTGAACTCGTCCCAATCGGCGCCGATCTGGACATGGTTGGTGAGCCCGAACGTTTCGAATGTGCCGCTGAGTTCGCCGCGGAAGGTGAGATCGGTGGTGTTATAATCGCGGAACCGGCGCTGACGCGTCAACGTCTGGCCGTCGACGTAAATCTGCTGACGGCTGGCGCCCAGTTCGGCTTCGGTCGAATTGCCGCGCAACGACGATGTTCGATAACCCATACCGATCAGCAGCGACCATTTATCGCTGAAATCATGCTGCAGCTGCGCCTGATGGCCGAGCGCTTTGGTGGTGATCGGGCCGTCGCCGGGTTCGCCCAGGAAGCGGGAGCGGGGGATGGTCTTAAGGTTGCCGGTGGGGGCTACGACGCCGCGATCGAACGGCACCGTGAGATGCGTATATTCGAGTTCGTAGGTCAGGCTCGTCTTGTCGTCGATCCTGAAGAGGACGGATGGCGTGAAGGTATATTTCCGCGTGCTGATATAATCGCGAAACGTGTCGCCGCGCTCATAGGCACCGGTTACGCGAACTGCGAGCCGATCGGACAAGGGCATATTGATATCGCCTTCGCCGCGATAGGTATTGTAGCTTCCACCGGAAACGGTGAAGCGCGCACCGGTGGTGAAATAGGGCTTCTTGGTGACGATGTTGACGGCACCGCCGGGATCGCCCCGGCCGAACAGGGCGGAGGTCGGCCCCTTGATGACTTCGATACGCTCGATATTCGAAGCATCTCGCGCGCCGCCAAAGCCGCGCGATGTGTTGAAACCGTTCAGCAGATAATTGCTCGCCGTGTTCTCGTCGCCTGCGAAACCGCGGATGGCGTAGCTGTCGAACAGCCCGCCGAAATTGTTCTGGCGCGCCACGCCGCTCACAAAATCGAGTGCGGTCTGCAATTTGGTGAGACCCGCGGTGGTCAGTGCTACCGAGTCGAGGACCTGCACGCTTTGCGGCATCGTTCTGAGCGGCACATTGCCGAGATAAGGCTGGCGCTGCGCGACGACCCGGATCTCATCGCCCTGCGTCGTTTCGTCGGCGGAGGCTTCGGCGAAGGCCGGCGCGGCCATCGTCAGCGCCATGGCCGCGGAGCAAAAGAGCTGAAATCGGTTGAAGGTGACGGAAGGCATTCTGAATCCCCTTTAGATGAACTCCCTCGCCGTCCTCCCGCTGGATGATCTGCGACACGGTGTTTGACGCGCCCGGCGGCGCCTGATCCTGCCGCTTCCTCATCCGAACGTTTTCGGCAGGACCAGTATGGGCGCCCGCAATGGAATTAAATTGCGAACAGAGCTGCGGCATATGGCCCGTCGCATCAAAATTGGCGCCGCGGACGCATGAAATGCCGATGGCCGGAACAGGACCGATCAGGCGCCCGGCGCCAGCTCCTGATGTATAAGCGCCACGAAACAGCCGATGCCGAGCGTGAGGACATCGTCGTTGAAGTCATAGCGTGGATGGTGGAGCGCAGCGGCCTTGTCCGGCGTCTTCTGGCCGAGCCACAGATACGCGCCGGGCCGGGCCTGCAGCATGAAGGCAAAATCTTCGGAGGTGAAGGCGGGATCGGGGGCGATCGCGACATCATCGCAGACCGCCGCGCACGCCCGGAGCGCCGCCGCCGCCGCATCGGCGTCGTTGATCGTCGCGGGATAATAGCGATCATAAGCGACTGTGATCGTCGTTTCGCTCGAAAGCGCGACGCCGCTGGCCATCGCCCGGATCGACGCTTCGATGCGATCCTGCACCGCCGGATTGAAGGTACGGACCGTGCCCATGATCGTCACCGTGCCCGGGATGACATTGTGCGCGTGGCCGCCATGAATCTGCGTGACCGACAGAACGGCGGCCTCGGTCGCGGGGATGCGGCGCGCAACGATCGTGTTGAGTTGCTGCACCAGATCGCAGGCAGCGAGGATCGCATCGGGCGTCTGATGCGGCATGGCGGCATGCCCGCCTTGCCCGGATATGACGATTTCGAACCGGTCGGCGGATGCCATGATCGGCCCGGCGCGCGTGCGGATGCTGCCCGCGGGCAGATCGGGCCAGTTGTGCAGCGCGAACACGCGATCGCATGGGAAGCGATCGAACAGGCCGTCTTCGATCATCGCCCGCGCGCCGGCCTGCCCTTCCTCGGCGGGCTGGAAGATGAAGTTGACGGTGCCCCCGAAACTATCGTCATTCACCAGATGCTGCGCGGCACCGAGCAGCATCGCGACATGACCATCATGGCCGCAGCCATGAAAGGTGCCCGGCTGCGTGCTCGCATAAGGCAGCCCGGTCTCCTCATGGAAGGGAAGCGCGTCCATGTCGGCGCGCAGGCCGATCGACCGCGCCGATCCACCACGGCGCAGCACGCCGACGACGCCGGTGCCGCCGATCCCCGTCGTCACGTCCAGGCCGAGATTGCCGAGTGCCTGCGCAATCAGGCCGGCCGTGCGGTGTTCGGCAAAGCCCAGTTCGGGATGGGCGTGGATGTCGCGGCGCAAACGGGTCAGTTCGGGCACCAATGGCTGAAACGCGGTCAGGTCCAGGCGCATGGCTTCTTCCTTCCTGGCGGGGCGGCTCAGGAAAGCCGCTCTTCGAACAAGGTTTCGATCGGATCGTAGCGCTTGATGATCGGCGACTTGATCACGATGAAGCTGAAATATTTTTCGATGCCGAAATCGCGTTCGAGGATTTCCTCGATGATCTGCTGATAATGCGCGACGTCGCGGGCCATGAACTTCAGCAGATAGTCATAGCCGCCGCTGACCAGATGGCACTCGACGATCTCGTCGACGGTGCGCGCCTTCTGTTCGAACTTGGAAAAGTCGCTCGACCGGTGATCCTTGAGCGTGACCTGGGTGAACACCGTCAATGTCGAGCCCAGTTTGGCCAGCGCGATATGCGCGCCATAACCGGTGATATAGCCCGCCTTTTCGAGCCGCTTGACCCTTGCCAGGCAGGGGCTCGGCGAGAGCCCCACGGCGTCCGAAAGCTCGACGTTCGTGATCCTGCCGTTGCGCTGGAGCTGGGCAAGGATGCGGAAATCCAACCGGTCGAGTTTGGGGCCGAGGTTCATGACGGAATAATCTGCTGCATCGGATCGTTACGCAAGTGCCTGTCGCACATCCGCATCGTCGAGCACGTCGTCGAGCGTCTTGCGCAGCCGCGCGACGAGAATGTCCATCTCGTCCTCGCTGCAACTGAGCGCCGGGGCCAGGCCGATCGTGCCGTCGGCAAAGGCGCGGAAGATGATGCCGTTCGCATAGCCCGTGCGCGCCAGCCGATCGGCAATGCCGGTTGCGGGGTCGAAACGCTCCTTGGTCTGCTTGTCGCGAACGAGTTCGATGCCGGCCAGCATGCCCGCGGTGCGGACATTGCCGACGAGTGGATGATCGACGAGCGTCTGGAGCCCTGCCTGCATTTGCGGAATCCGCCGCTGGCCATTGGCCAAAATGCCGCCCTGCAGATAGAGGTTGAGAACTTCGAGCCCGACGGCGGCGCTCACGGGATGGCCCGAATAAGTGAAGCCATGGCCGATCGGTAGGTGATTGTCCGGCCCGTCGGCGATGCCCGCATAGATCTCCTCGCGCATCAGCACGGCCCCCATCGGCGCATAGCCGGCGGTCAGGCCCTTCGCGACCGTCATCAGGTCCGGCGAAACGCCCTCAGTCTCGCACGCGAACAACGGCCCGGTGCGGCCGAAGCCGGTGATCACCTCATCGACGACCAGCAAGATCCCGAGCTCGCGGCAGGTCGCCTCGATCGCCTTGAGCCAGCCGCGCGGCGGCACGATCACGCCGGCCGAACCCTGCACGGGTTCGGCAAAGAAGGCCGCGACATTATCGACGCCGAGTTCCTCGACCTTCGCGCGAAGCTGCGCGATCGAAAGATCGATGATCGCTTGCGGATCGTCGCCGACCGGGCTGCGATAGGGATAAGGCGCCGGGATATGATGCTGCCAGAAATAGGGCACGTCGAACTGGCGGTGGAAGACGGGCAGGCCGGTCATGCCGGCGCCGCTGCTCGATGATCCATGATAGCCCTTGTCGAGCGCGATCATGTGCTTCTTGGTCGGCCGCCCGGTGGCGTTGAAATAATGGGTGATGAAGCGGATCGCGGAATCGATCGCATCGGAACCGCCGAGCGTGAAATAGACGCGGTTCAGGCCCGGCGGCGACAGATCGGCGAGACGTTCGGCAAGGCGGATCGTCGGCTCGCTCGCATAAGAGAAATAGCCGGTCGCATAAGGTAGCCGCCGCATCTGCTCGGTCGCCGCGGCCACGACGCTCTCCTGGCCGTAGCCGATATTGACGCACCACAGCCCGGCAAAGGCATCGATCAGGCGATGCCCCTCGCTATCGGTGAGGTACATGCCCTGTCCGCCGGTCAGGATCGTCGCGCCGCGCGCCTCATGCGCGCGATAGGCGCTCACCGGATGGATGAGATGGTTGCGATCGCTTTCGATAAGAGAGTTGGACTGCATCGACCTGCCTTGAAATTGTGGGGCAAGTATATGCGCTTCGGGCCGGTCGGGCGCTCGATCACCGGGCTGATTGCGCGCGCCGATGCCGAAGTTGGGGTTGGCGCGGCATAATCTGCTGACAGTCGCCGGAGGAATGTCGGCGCATCCTCCGGCGACGGAACGTGCGCCCTTATCCGATCGTCGCGGCGATCGCTTTGCCGCAATCCTCGGTCGATGCGGTGCCGGCCAGATCGCGCGTCCGCCCGCTGGCGTCCACCAGCACCGTCTCGATGCCGCGCACGATCGTCGCCGCCGCGTCGGCCTCGCCGAGATGTTCGAGCATCAGCGCGGCCGACCAGATCTGGCCGACCGGATTGGCGATGCCCATTCCCGCGATGTCGGGCGCCGATCCGTGGACCGGTTCGAACAGCGACGGAACCGATCGGTCGGGGTTGATATTGCCGCACGGCGCGATGCCGATCGTGCCGGTGCAGGCCGGGCCGAGATCGGAGAGGATGTCGCCGAACAGGTTCGAGGCGACGACGACGTCGAACCGATCGGGGTTCATCACGAACTGCGCCGCGAGAATGTCGATATGATATTTGTCGGTGCGGACCTCGGGATAGGCCTTCGCCATCGCCTCCACCCGGCTGTCCCACCACGGCATGGTGATGGCGATGCCGTTGGATTTGGTGGCCGATGTCAGGTGGCGCTTGGGCCGGCGCTGGGCGAGTTCGAAGGCGTAGCGCAGGATGCGATCGGTGCCATGGCGGGTCATCACCGTTTCCTGCAGAACGACCTCGCGATCGGTGCCGGGGAAGGCGGTGCCGCCAATCGCCGAATATTCGCCCTCGGTATTTTCGCGCACGACCATGAAGTCGATATCGCCGGGCTTGCGGCCGACCAGCGGGCAGGGGACGCCGGGCATCAGCCGGACCGGGCGAAGGTTCACATATTGATCATATTCGCGCCGGAACTGGATCAACGATCCCCATAAGGAGATATGATCGGGCACCGTATCGGGCCACCCGACCGCGCCGAAGAAGATCGCGTCGACGTCGCCGATCACCGATTTCCAGTCCTCGGGCATCATCACGCCATGCTGGGCATAATAATCGCAGCACGCGAAGTCGTGCCATTGCTGTTCGATCGCGAAGCCACCGGCTGCGGCCGCGGCCTCCAGCGCGCGAAGTCCCTCGGGCATCACTTCCTTGCCGATCCCGTCGCCCGGGATAACGGCGATACGATATGTCTTCATGTTGAGAACCCTTTGAGGCCAGCCCAGTGGAAGGCCTTGCTTTCGAGATATTCTTCTATGCCTTCACGACCGCCTTCACGCCCGAGCCCCGATGCCTTGATACCGCCGAACGGCGCCATCTCCATCGCGATCGAACCTGTGTTGAGGCCGACCATACCGAATTCCAGCGCCTCGCCAACCCGCCAGGCGCGGTGCAGGTCGTTCGTATAGAAATAGCTGGCGAGCCCGAACGGCGTGGCATTGGCGAGGGCGACCGCCTCCGCCTCGTCGCGAAAGCGGAAGACGGGCGCCACCGGGCCGAAGGTTTCCTCGCTCGCGAGCCGCATATCCGGCGTGGCTTCGGTCAGCAGGACGGGGCGAACGAAGTTTCCGTGCGGATCCCCGCCGGGCGCCGATGCCATGACCAGCGCGCCTCGCGCCAGGGCATCCTCGACATGCGCCGTGGCCTTGGCGGCGGCGGCGGCGTTGATCAGGGGCCCGATGGTAACGCCCGCGCCGCGGCCATCGCCCATCCTCAGCGCCCGAACCGCTTCGCCCAGGCGCGCGACGAAGCGATCGTGGATGCCGTCCTGCACCAGCAGCCGGTTGGCACACACGCAGGTCTGCCCGGCATTGCGGAACTTGCTCGCCATCGCGCCGGCGACCGCCGCCTCGATGTCGGCATCATCGAATATGATGAAAGGCGCGTTGCCGCCGAGTTCCAGGCTCAGCCGTTTCAACGTGTCCGCGCTCTGGCGCATCAGCAGCGAGCCAACCCGCGTTGACCCCGTGAAAGACAGTTTGCGGACGACCGGGCTGGCGGTGAGTGCGCCGCCGATCGCCTCGGGCAGGCCGGAGACGATGTTGACGACCCCGGCGGGGACGCCGGCGCGTTCGGCGAGGACGACCAGCGCAAGCGCCGAAAAGGGTGTGAGGTCCGATGGCTTGATCACCACCGTGCAGCCGGCCGCCAGCGCGGGCGCGATCTTGCGCGTGATCATCGCGGCCGGGAAGTTCCAGGGTGTGATGATCGCGCAGACGCCGACCGGTTCCTTGCTCACGAGCACGCGGCGATCGCTGGTGGGCGCCGGAATGTCATGGCCCGAAACCCGGCGCCCTTCATTGGCGAACCATTTCACGAACGACGCAGCATAACGGATCTCGGCCTCGGCCTCGGCCAGCGGCTTGCCCTGCTCGGTGGTCATGATCCGGGCGAGATCGGCGGTCGATGCGAGCATCAGATCGTGCCAGCGTTCGAGGATGACGGCGCGTTCGTCGGCGGTGCGCTTCTTCCAGGCGGGTAGCGCAGCATTGGCTGCAGCAATCGCCGCCTCGGTGTCGGCGGCGTCGCAGTCCGGCACCGTGCCGATCACCCTGCCGGTTGCCGGGTCATGGACGTCTATCGTGCGATTCGAAGCTGCATTTCGCCATTCGCCGTCGATGAAGGCGGCCTGGACGAACAGGGCGCTGTCCTGAAGATCGGGCATGCCGGACATCAGCACAAAGCCTGGCTGACGATGGCGAAGGCGCGCGCCGGACCGATGGGATGGGGCGCCTTCCCGCGGACCATCGTGATGGCACGATCGACCTTGACGATGCCCAGATTTTCGAGCCAGTCGCCCAGCCCGCTGTCACCGGTTATGTCGAGCCGGGTGAATTCGCCGCTGCGCATGCCGAGCCATTGCGCGATCAGCGCCTTGGCGCGTTCCCGGTCCGGCGCGACAACCGGGCCGATGACATAGCCCCGGCCGAAACGGCGAAACAATGCAAAGCCGGTCAACACGCCATCCCGATCGAGCACCAGGCCATGCCCCTTTTCGAGCAAGGCCGTCATCAATGCGGGCCGATGCAGCCCGGTTGCGGCTTCGACGAGGGCCGCGACCGGCGCGGCATCGCTGGCCCCGATCGGGCGAATGCGTTCACCCTCTGCCAGCGGCACCAGCGGTGCCGCAAAGGAGGCGCCCTGATGCTGGTGAATCTCCGAAACGCCGTTGAAGCCGAGCTTGCGATAGAGCGGCAGCCCGCTCTCGGTGGCGTTCAGGATGACCGCGCGATCGCCGATCTGGTCGAGCGCGGTCTCCATGATGATGCGGCCCAGGCCGGAGCCGCGATGCGTGCGGGCGACGATCACGATGCCGAGCGAAGCGATGTCGTCGCCGCACGGCCACCACATGGTGGACGCGACGATGGCGCCCCCCATTTCGGCAACGAGGCCGGAGCCGATGGCGAGCATGGCGGACAGATCCTGGCTGCGATGCGGCCATTTCTCGGCTTTGGACAGGGCATGCACCGCGGCGATATCGCCGGACGACATTGGTCGCAAGCTGAGCCGGTTGTCCGGCAAGGTGGCCATCTCGATTCTCCTCATGATCTGCCATGGCGCCGCGCGAACGGCACATCACTGCTCTACACGCCGCCATCAAGCATTCGCTGCCGCCCGTCGGAGAACAAGCGTGGACTTGCGCCGGAAATGACACGCGATCCGGAACTTCATGCCGGATGTTCCTCCTTACTGTATATCCAGCAGCAACATGGCAGCATGGGATGGATTCAGTTGGCACGGATCATCGTCATAGGCGCAGGCATCGTCGGTTTGTCCACAGCCCGTGCCGCGGCGCGACGCGGTCATTCGGTGACGCTCATCGAACGTGGCCCGATTCCCAATCCATTCCAGGCATCCTGGGATTCGCATCGGATGATTCGATACCATTATGGTGCCGCCGCCGGCTATACGCGGATGGTGAGCGATGCATTCGCGGCGTGGGAGCTACTCTGGCCTGAGATCGGGGAACGGCATTTCGTCGATACCGGCGCGATCGCGATTGCCGAGACGGACGGCGATTATGCGCATCGCACCTTGGCCTGCTTTCGGGCGACCGGGGTGCAGCATCGCGTGCTGAACCGCGCGGAGACCGAGGCGCTATGTCCCCAATATAAGCTCAGGCCCGCTTCGTTCGGTGTGCTCGCGGACCCCGGCGGCCCGCTGTTTGCCGACCGGATCGTGAGGGATCTGGCCCGGCTGGCCGAGGCGTTGGGCGTGACGATGATGCCGCACGCTTCGGTGATCGCGATCGACCCGCGCGCCGCGACGGCTACGCTGGCGGATGGGCAAGTCATTGCGGGCGATGCGATGGTGGTGGCCGCCGGTGCCTGGTGCGGCGCGCTATGGCCATCGTTCGCCGATCTGCCGGTCATGCGGCAGGCGCTATGTTATGTCGAGCCGGCCGAGGCTTATGCTGATGCGTGGCGCGGCCCCGCGCTCGTCGCCTTTGGCGACAATGGGGGTTACACATTGCCCGGCGTGGCGGGCACCCAGCTCAAATTCGGCTATGGCGCGCATCGTCGCCCGGGGAATCCGGATGAAGAGGGGTGGCAGAGCCCGCCCGGTGAGGACCGGCAGATTATGGCCGGCTTCGGCCGCTTCGTTCATGATATCGATGCTTATACCCCGCTCCGCGTCCAGGTCGGCTATTATACGATGGACGCGACCCGCGAATTCCGGGTCGAGACCGAGGGGCGGACGATCGCGATCGGCAATTGTGACGGCCAGATGTTCAAGTTCGGTCCGTTGATGGGCGAACGAGTCATCGCGTCGATCGAAGGCGAAATCGGCGCTGACGATCTCAAACGCTGGGCCGCAGGACGGGCCTGATGATGTGCCGCCCCGATCCCGGCAATAACTGCGGTCTGGCGGGCGAGATCGGCACATCGAACGTCCGCAGCGCCGCCGGATGCGGGGACAATGCCGTCATTTCGATCGAAAACATCGTCATGATGGTGGAGCCCGCAATTCTGTGACCATGCTCGAATCCTATTGGCGCGAGACGGCCCCGCGCTTCGCCGGCGGCGCGGCCGATGAACTGCCTGAGCGTGCGGGCTGTGTCGTTGTCGGGGGCGGGTTCACCGGGTTGTCCGCGGCGCGATCGCTGGCGTTGGCCGGCGCCGATGTCGTGCTGCTGGAGGCCGGAGAGATTTGCGGCGAGGCATCGGGCCGGAACGGCGGCCAATGCAACAACGGCCTTGCCGGCGATCTCGGTGCACTGGCCGGCAGGCTGGGCATCGAGCGGGCGAGATCGCTGTATCGCGCGTTCGATGATGGCGTCGACCTCGTCGAGACGATCGTCGCCGAAGAGGGCATAAACTGCGATTTTCTGCGCAACGGCAAGCTCAAGCTTGCGGACAAGCCCGAACATGGTGCGAAGCTCGCCCGGACCGCCGAATATCTGGCGCGCGAGGTTGAGCCGGATCTGCGGCTGCTGTCGCGCGCCGAGCTCGCGGATGAGATCGGTTCGGATCAGTTTCACGGCGGCATATTGTTTCCCCGCAGCGCTTCGATGCACATGGGGCGTTTTGGCGCCGGCCTTGCCGATGCGGCCGTCCGCCATGGCGCGCGGCTCTATGAGCATGCCGGTGTCACGGCGCTCGTGCCGCTCGGCGGCGGGCGCTTCCGCGTGACCACCGCGCGGGGAACGATCGTGGCCGATCAGGTGCTGCTCGCAACCGGCGCCTCGATGCGGGGGCCGTTTGGCTGGCTCCGCCGGCGCATCGTTCCGATCGGAAGCTTCATCATCATGACCGCGCCGCTGGATCGCAATGTCGCGGCGCAAATTATGCCCGGCCGGCGCAACTGCACGACGACGCGCAATATCGGCAACTATTTCCGGCTCGCCGCCGACAACCGGCTGATCTTTGGCGGGCGTGCGCGCTTCGCTTTGTCGAGCCCGAAGAGCGACATGAAGAGCGGGGCGGTTCTGCACGCCGATCTCGCCCGGATCTTCCCGGCTATCCGCAACATGCCAATCGAATTCACCTGGGGCGGCATTGTCGACATGACGGCCGATCGGCTGCCGCGCGCGGGCGAGCGCAACGGGTTGTTTTTCGCAACCGGATTCAGTGGACACGGCACGCAGATGTCGGTGCTGATGGGCGATCGCATGGCGCGGGTGATGGGTGGGGAGACCGGGGCAAACCCGCTGGCGGGGCTCGACTGGCCGACTGTCCCGGGCCATTTCGGCACGCCCTGGTTCCTGCCGATTGTCGGTGCTTATTATCGCTATCAGGACTGGCGGCATTGATCGGCGTCGACCGCCTTTCCGCCACCCGACGGCAATTCCTGGGTGTTGCCGCGGCCGGAGCCTTGGTCGGCGCGTGCAGCTTTCCCAAGGCGCGACCGCCGGTGAAGGGCGGGCGGCTGCGGGTGGCGACGGCAGCGAGTTCGACCGCGGACACCATCGATCCCGCCAAACAGTCGATGGTGATGGACTATTGCCGCTGCAACATGTTCTACGATGGCCTGACCCGGCTCGACGAGCATCAGCGCGCGCAGCCGGCGCTGGCCGAGGCGATCGACAGCAGGGACGCCAGGATCTGGATGGTGAAGCTGCGCAAGGGCGTTCGCTTCCATGATGGCAGGCCGCTGACGTCCGCCGACGTGGTCTATTCGCTGCGGCGGCACCATGATCCCGCGGTTGGATCGAAAGCGCGCGTCTTTGCCGAGCAGATCGCGGAGGTGAGCGCGCTCGGGCCGGATACGGTGCGGATCACGCTGACCGGGCCCAATGCGGATCTGCCGGTGATCCTCGGCATTTCGCAATTCCAGATCGTGCGGGCGGGCACCACGGATTTTCGCACGGCCAACGGCACGGGCGCTTTCCGCTGCGCCGAATTCACGCCGGGCGTGCGGTCGGTTTCGGTTCGCAACGAGGATTATTGGCGCGGCCCCGTCCATCTGGGGGAGGTCGAGCTGTTTTCGATCGCCGACGACAGCGCGCGCATCAACGCGCTGTTGTCCGGCGACGTCGATCTTGTCAACGAAACCAACCCCCGCATTGCCGGGCGCCTCAAGGCGCAGGGATTCCATGTCCTCGAAAGCCGGTCGGGCGGTTATACCGATCTGATCATCCGGCTCGATCAGGACCCCGGCCGCAATCCCGAGTTCGTCGCCGGCATGAAGGCGCTGATGGATCGTGAGACGATGCGCAACGCGATATTCCGCGGTTATGCGACGGTCGCCAACGATCAGCCCATTCCGCCGACCAATCCCTATTACGCCGCCGACCTGCCGCAGCGTGCCTTCGACCCCGATCGTGCGCGCTTCCACTTCCAGCGGGCGGGGCTCGCCGGATCGACGATACCGATCGTAACATCGACGGCGGCGATGAAATCGGACGATATGGGCGTCCTGATGCAGGAGGCCGCCCGCAAGGCCGGGATCATGCTGGATATCCGTCGCGCGCCGGCGGACGGCTATTGGAGCCAGAGCTGGATGAAGGTGCCGGTCGGCTTCGGCAATATAAATCCCCGGCCGACGGCGGATATCATCTTCACTCAATTCTATTCGTCGACCGCGCCGTGGAACGAGTCTGGCTGGCGCAATGCGCGGTTCGACAAATTGCTGCTCGAAGCGCGCGGCGACACGGATGAAGCGCGGCGACACGCCATCTATGGCGAGATGCAGCATATGGTGAGCGATCTCTCCGGCGTCGGCATCCCGCTCTTCATCAACCTGCTCGATGCCTATAGCCCCCGGCTCAAGGGGCTGAAGCCGATGCCGCAGGGCGGGATGATGGGCTATGACTTCGCTGCCCATGTCTGGCTGGACGAGGCATGATGCGCAGTCGCCTGCCCGGGCTGATCGCATGGCGCCTCGCCTCGGCATTGGGCACGATGCTGCTGGTGTCGATCGTGATCTTCGGCATGTCGCTGCTGATGGGCGGCGATGCGGCCGAGGCGATCCTCGGGCAGAGCGCGACCCCGGAGGCGCTGGCGGGTCTGCGCGCGGCGATGCACCTCGATCGGCCGGCTTATTGGCGCTATCTGTCCTGGCTCGGCGGATTGCTGAGCGGGCATCCCGGAACCTCGCTGGTGACGGGGCTTCCGGTGGCCACCATGATCGGCCCGCGGCTCGCCAGTTCGCTGCTGCTCGCCGGGCTCACGGCCCTCGTCTCGGTGCCGATCGCGTTGACCTTCGGCATTCTCGCCGCGGTGAAACGGGGTTCGATCTTCGATCGCACTGTCAGCGTGGTTTCGATCGCGATCGTCTCGGTGCCCGAATTCCTGATCGCGACGCTCGCGGTGATGCTGTTCGCGGTGACGTTGCACTGGCTTCCGGCCTTGTCATCGATGCGCGACGTGGAATCGCTCGGCGGCATGGCGCGGGTCTTCGCGATGCCGGTGATCAGCCTTGCCTGTGTGGTCATCGCCCAGATGATACGCATGACGCGCGCGGCCGTGATCGACGCGCTCGACAGCAGCTATGCCGAAGCGGCGGTGCTGAAGGGCGTTTCGCCCGCACGGATCGTGTTGCGCCATGCGCTGCCCAACGCGATGGGGGCGATCGCGAATGCGGTGGCGCTCAGCCTGTCGGTGCTGCTCGGCGGGGTCATCGTCGTCGAGATCATCTTCAACTATCCCGGCGTGGCGCGCCTGATGGTGGACGCTGTCGCCACGCGGGACATGCCGCTGGTCCAGACGATCGCGATGATCTTTTGCGGATCCTATCTGATCCTCGTGACTTCGGCGGATATCGTCGCGATCCTTTCCAATCCAAGGCTGCGCTATCGATGAGCGACGCTGCGGCCATGACGGCGCGGCCCCGCCGTCGCTTCACCACCAGCGGCGCGATCGGCATGGCGATCGTCGGCTTCTGGTTGCTGATCGCGCTGTTCGGGCCGATGCTGGCGCCGCACGACGTGGGCCAGGTGATCGATCTCGACGTCTTCAGCCCGGCCAGCATGCGCTTCCCGCTCGGCAGCGACTATCTGGGCCGCGATATGCTGAGCCGAATCCTGACCGCCGGGCGCTACACGGTCGCCATCTCCTTCATTGCCACGCTGGTCGCGGCCGGAGTCGGCGTGGCGGCGGGGCTGGCGGCGGCCAGCGGCGGATGGCTCGATACGCTCCTCAGCCGCGTGTTCGATACGGTGATCGCGATTCCGAGCATGATGTTCGGGCTGGTGGTGATCACATCGCTGGGGCCGTCGGTGCCGGTGCTGATCGGCACCTTGGCGGTGATCTACATGCCGGGCGCCTTCCGTACCGCGCGGGCGCTGGCGCTGAACGTGGCAATGCTCGACTTTGTGACGGTCGCCCGTGCGCGCGGCGAACGCCTTCCCCACATCGTCTTCCGCGAGATCCTGCCGAATGTGACCGGGCCGCTCGCCGCCGATTTCGGCGTCCGTTTCGTCTATGTCGTGTTGCTGCTGAGCGGCCTGAGCTTTCTCGGCGTCGGCCTCCAGCCACCTTATGCCGATCTGGGGGCGCTGGTCCGGGAAAATATCGCGGGGCTCGGCTTCGGCGCGCCGGCGGTGCTGTTTCCGGCGGTCGCAATCGCGTCGCTCACCATCGGGGTCAACATGCTGATCGATGCCCTTCCCGATCATCGCGGACGGGGAAAGCAATGATCCGGCCGCTTGCCCGCATCGAGGGTCTCAATATCGTCGCCCGCGCCGACGACGGGAGCGACCTGCCGATCGTGCGCGACGTCAGCCTGTCGGTCGCGCCGGGCGAGGTGCTGGCGCTGATCGGCGAATCGGGCTCGGGCAAGACCACCATCGCGCTGGCGCTGCTGGGCTATGCCCGCAGGGGCTGCCGGATTGTGGGTGGCGAGATCGAGGTGGCCGGCCATCGGCTTGACCGGCTCGACGAGCATGCGCTGCGATCACTGCGCGGCCGTACCGTCGCTTATGTCGCGCAAAGCGCGGCGGCCGCGTTCAACCCGATGCTCCCGATCATGCAGCAGGTGATCGAGCCGGCGGTCATCCATGGGTGCATGGATCGGGCCGCGGCCGAGCAGAAAGCGCGCGACCTCTTTCGCCGGCTGGCACTGCCCGATCCGGATGGCGTCGGCGCGCGCTATCCGCATCAGGTGTCGGGCGGACAGTTGCAGCGGCTAATGGCGGCGATGGCGCTGATTACCGATCCGGCGCTCGTCATATTCGATGAACCGACAACCGCGCTCGATGTCACCACGCAGATCGAGGTGCTCAAAGCGTTCAAGACCGCGGTGCGCGATCTCGGCACGACTGCGGTCTATGTCAGCCATGATCTGGCCGTGGTCGCCCAGATTGCCGATCGGATCATCGTGCTGCGCGATGGCGCGATACAGGAAATGGGAACCACCGGCACGATCCTGCACGCGCCCGAACATCCCTATAGCCGGCAACTTGTCGCCGCGGCGGCGCCGCGCGCCGAAGGGCAGGCGGTTGATCTGCCGCCGGGCGCCCCGGGCGAGCCGCCGCTCCTCGAATTGCGGGACGTGATCGCCGGCTATGGCGGGGTCGATCGCGAAGGGCAGCCCCGCACGCGCATATTGAACGGGATCAGCCTGACCATCCGGCGCGGGCAGGTGCTCGGCGTGATCGGGGAATCGGGCAGCGGGAAGAGCACGCTGGCGCGCGTCGTGTCCGGCCTGCACGCCAGAAGCTCGGGCCATGTGAACCTGAGCGGCGCGACGCTGGCGGCGGGTATCGCGCATCGGCAGCGCGAAGATCTGCGGCGGATCCAGCTCGTCTTCCAGAATGCCGATACCGCGCTCAATCCGGCGGTGCCGGTCGCGCAGGCGCTGGGCCGCCCGCTCACCTTCTACCATGGGTTGCGCGGCGCTCCGTTGAAGGCGGAGGTGGCACGGCTGCTCGATCTCGTGCGCCTGCCCGGCCATATCGGCGATCGCCTGCCGCGCGAGCTGTCGGGTGGGCAGAAGCAGCGGATCAACCTTGCCCGCGCGCTTGCCGCCCGGCCGGATCTGCTGCTGTGCGACGAGGTGACCTCGGCGCTCGATCCGGTGGTGGCGGAAGCGGTGCTCGATCTGCTGATCGAGTTGCGGCGCGAGCTTGGGCTGGCCTATATGTTCATCACCCATGATCTGGAGACGGTGCGCGCGATCGCCGACGAGACCTTGATCCTCTATGGTGGCTCGACGATGGAGACGGCGCAGCGCGATAGCCTGTCGTCGGCGCCGCACCATCCTTATTCGCGCCTGCTGATGGCGTCGGTGCCGGTGCTCCGGCAGGGCTGGCTCGAGGAGGTCGGCGATCTCGGGAGCACAACCGGCCGTTCGAATCCGGGAGCGCAAGGCTGCCGATTCTTCGTCAGGTGCGATCTTGCGCAGGCCGGCCGCTGTGACGTCGAAGCGCCGCCGGCGCGTGCGCATGCGGGGCGGATCATCCATTGCCATCGCAGCATAAAAGAGCTGATCGACGCGACCGGTTGAGGACAGCAGTTTATTCTGCGCGCGCCGTCGCTTTCGCAACGATCGCATGCCGCAGACCTGTAAAACGACCGCCGAAACATGGCCGAAGCGCATCTAATTGGTAATGTGAACGACGCGCAGCGCAGCAGGGAGAGCGTGAGCATGGCAAGCATAGCCCAAACCGACCAGATGAAGGCGATCCCGGCCGGTGCGACGCCCGCCGCGGCGACGGCGCGGCTGATGAGCATCGATGCGTTGCGCGGCCTCGTGATGGTGATCATGCTGCTCGACCATGTTCGCGAGACATGGTTTCTCCACCTTCAGGTCAGCGACCCGATGGATGCCCGCACGATCGTGCCGGCCCTGTTTTTCACGCGGCTGACCAGCACGATCTGCGCGCCGGTCTTCGTGGCGCTGACCGGCCTCTCGGCTTATCTGTTCGGCCAGAAGCACAGCAAGGCCGAAACGTCGGCCTTCCTGCTGAAGCGCGGCCTGTTCCTGATGTTTCTGGAACTGACCTTCGTCGCTTTCGCCTGGTCCGCCAAATTCCCGCCGCAGACGCTCTGGCTGCAGGTGATCTGGGCGATCGGCGTGAGCATGGTCGTGCTGGCGGCCTTGCTGCACCTGTCGCGCGGTGCGCTTGTCGCGGTCGGGCTTGTGATTGTGTGCGGACATGATCTGCTCGACGGCATCGTGCTGGCGCCCGGCGACAGCTTCTACATCCCCTGGGCGATGCTGCATCAGCGGGGCGTGTTCGAACTGGCCGGTATCACCATCAAGACGACCTATCCGGTCCTGCCCTGGATCGGCGTCATCGCGCTCGGCTATGCGCTGGGCCCATGGTTTTCCGGGCTGGCGGCCGACGATCGGCGGCGGCGCCTGCTGACCCTCGGCCTTGGCATGATCGCCGCCTTCATCGTGCTGCGCGCGTTGAACATCTATGGCGACAAGCCCTGGTTCGTCGTCCCCGGTGAGCCGCTGCGAACGGTCATGAGCTTCCTGGCGCTCACCAAATATCCCCCGTCGCTCTTGTTCCTGCTGTCGACGCTGGGCGTGGGTACGGTGCTGCTCGGGCAGTTCGAAAAGCTCGAAGGCGGCAATCTTTCGCGCTGGCTGTCGATCCTCGGTGGCGCTCCGATGTTCTTCTATATGTTCCACCTCTATGTGCTGAAGATCTTCTATCTGATCGCGCTGGCGATCTGGGGGCCGAACAAGGGCACGGTGTTCGGCGTCGACCATCTCTATGTCGTGTGGCTCTGGTATGTCGGGCTGATCGTGCCACTCTATTTCCCGACGCGGTGGTTTTCGAACCTGAAGAAGCGGCGCAAGGATATCTGGTGGCTGAAATATCTGTGAGTATCGGCCGTTTTCACCGCATTGCCGAGACGAAGCGCGCCGCGATCACGATCGAGGTTGACGGTGCTCCGGTGTCCGCGCTGGAGGGCGACAGCCTGCTCGTGGCCGTCCTCACCAATCGGTCGACCTTGCGCTCGTCCGAGTTTGGCGATGGCGAACGCGCGGGTTTCTGCCTGATGGGCGCCTGCCAGGATTGCTGGATGTGGACGGCGGACGGGCAGCGGTTGCGCGCCTGCACCACCCGCGCCGTGCAGGGCATGCAGGTTCTCACCGGCGCTGCAGGAGAGTCGCTGTGGCCGATCCCCGCCTGATCGTCGTCGGGGCAGGGCCCGCGGGCATGCGTGCCGCCGAGACGCTGGTGGCGGCGGGCCTGCGTCCCGTCGTGATCGACGAAGGCACCGCATCCGGGGGACAGATCTATCGCCGACAGCCGGCCGGTTTCACGCGAACCCCGGAGATGCTCTATGGCCCCGATGCCGCCAAGGCGCGGGCGCTGCACAGCGGCTTCGACGCGCTCGGCGACCGGATCGATTATCGGCCGGACAGCCTCGCCTGGAATCTGCGCGATAGCGTGCTTCACGTCGTGCAGGCCGGGGTCTCCACCGCTTTGCCGTTCGATGCGCTGATCCTGGCGACCGGCGCCACCGATCGGCTGTTGCCGATCAGGGGCTGGAGCCTCCCCGGCTGCTACAGCCTTGGTGGCGCCCAGATTTCGCTCAAGGCGCAGGCGTGCAGCATCGGTGCCCGGCCGGTCTTCCTCGGCACCGGGCCGTTGCTGTATCTGGTCGCATCGCAATATGTGAAGGCCGGCATCAAGGTCGCCGGGGTGCTCGATACAGCGGCAGCGACGGCGCAATTCAGGGCCGTCGGCGATCTTCTCGTGCGTCCGGGCCTGCTGGCGCGTGGGATGGCGATGCGCGTCGCGCTCAAGGCGGCGGGCGTGCGGGTCGAACAGGGGATTGTGCCGATCGCGATCGAAGGGCCGGATCAGGTCGGTGCCGTGCTGTACCGCACCGCGTCCGGCGAACAGCGCAGAACTGCATGCGATGCCGTGGGCATGGGCTTTCACCTGCGCTCCGAGACCCAGCTTGCCGATCTTGCCGGCTGTACCTTCCTGTTCGATGGCGCGACCGGCCAGTGGCGCCCCGAAACCGACGAGGACGGCCGCACATCCTGTGCCGGCATCTACACCGCCGGCGATGGCGCCCGAATATTGGGCGCCGATGCGGCGGAGGCGGCGGGCCGGCTGGCCGCGCTGGCCGTGCTGGCCGATCTGGGCCGATCCGTCGATGATGTGGCGGTGAAAAAGCTGAAACGACGCCTCGGGCGGCTCGATCGCTTCAGACGGGGTCTGGCGACGGCCTTCCCATGGCCCGCGGAACTGGCGCGCGCGATCAGCGACGATATCATCGTCTGCCGCTGCGAGGCGGTGACGGCCGGCCAGATTCGTGACGCGAGCGGGGCCAAGGGCGCACCCGAGCTGAACCGGGCGAAGGCGCTGTCGCGTGTCGGCATGGGGCGATGCCAGGGCCGCTATTGCGGCTCGGCGGCGGCCGAGATCCTCGCCGCCGCGCGCGGGATCGATCTTCCCGAGGTAGGCAGGTTGCGGGGCCAAGCGCCGGTCAAGCCGCTGTCGATGGCCACCGTCAGGAGTGACAAATGAGGCGGAGCGCGGACGTCATCATCGTCGGCGGCGGCATCATGGGCGCTTCGGCGGCCTTCTTCCTGCGCCAGCGCGGCAAGAGCGTCATCCTGCTCGAACGCGATCTCGTCGGCCAGGCGGCCAGCGGCACCAATTTCGGCAATGTCCGTCGGCAGGGGCGCTATCTGCACCAGCTTCCGCTGTCGAACCGCGCGCTGGATATATGGATGCGGCTGCCCGAGCTGATCGGGGAGGATTGCGAATTCGTCCAGCGCGGGCATCTGCGCGTCTGCTATACGCGCGAACAGGCCGACAAGCTCGAAGCCTACGCCCGCGATGCACGTGATTACGGCCTCGATCTCGAAATGATGTCGGCCAATGCATTGCGCGCCGGCTTTCCCTATCTCGGGCGCGAGATCGTGGCGGGCTGCTTCGATCCGACGGGCGGCCACGCCAATCCGCGCCTTACCGCCCCGGCGATCGCGCGCGGGGCGGCGCGCGCGGGCGCGATTGTCGAGGAAGGCGCCGAGGTTGTCGGCATCACCAGGGCGGCCGAGGATTTCATCATCGAGGTCCGCGGACGCGGATCCTTTACCGCGCCGACCCTGCTGGTGACGGCGGGGGCCTGGGGCGGCAAGCTCTCGGCTCTGTTCGGCGAGCCGGTTCCGCTTGAGACGCATGGACCGCAAATGGCCGTGACCGAGCCGCTGCCCTATCGGATTGCCCCGACGATCGGGGTTTCGACGCCTCATGTCTATGAGACCGTTTATTTTCGTCAGGTCGAGCGCGGAAATATCGTGCTGGGCGGCAGCACGCGGGGGCCGGCCTCCAACGAGACCAACCGCGCCAATGTGCTGCCGGAAAATATATTGGGGCAGATGGAGCAGATCCGGCGGGTGATGCCGGGCTTTGCGGCGACCAGCATCATCCGCGTCTGGAGCGGGGTGGAGAGCTATTTTCCGGATGACATTCCGGTGATGGGCCCCAGCGCTAGCGTGGCCGGTCTCTATTATGCGTTCGGCTTTTGCGGCGCCGGTTTCCAGATCGGGCCGGGTGTGGGCGATGTCATGGCTGAACTGATCGCGACGGGCGCCACGACCACTCCGATCGCGCCTTATTCGATCGCCCGTTTCGCGGGTTGATCGGCGTCATCATCGGCTCGTCATTCCCGCGAAGGCGGGAACCTATAATCTCCGAACCACAAGAGGTTCGAGCTTCAGAGGATATGGGTTCCCGCCTTCGCGGGAATGACGGCTGAGGATGTTACATCATATTGAAAAATAACGTAATTCATTATTTCTGCGCCTATGGTAGCGCTGCGATGTCAGGCAGGGCGGTAGATCGCGTAGGCCTTCTTCACATGGGTCTTGCTCGACCAGGAGCAGAACGCGCCGAGTTCGACCACGAAGGTGTCGCCCTGGCCGAACGTCCCCGTTCGGCCGGTTTCATCCTCGACGGTCACCTCACCAGCCAGCAGATGCATCAGTTCATAATGGCCGTAGGACATGGCGCGGCGATGATAAGGCGTGGAATCCCAGGTGCCGCAGATGAAGACGTCATCTTCGGATTGATAGTCGCGGTGATTGCGGCAGGATGGCGTCGGACCGATCAGCAGCGCGTCCTGCGGCGACCCGGATGGGGTCAACGGGGCGGTGTCGTCGATCGGCACGATGTCGGTCGCGCCGGGGATGACCGCGCACCGCATCACGATCGCCCGCAGGTTCGGACCGGCGGACCAGGAGAAAGAGAGGTTCGCTGGCAGCACCGCGCTCTCGCCGGGCTTGAGGCGGACGTTCGTGGTGCCCGAATCGAGGCTCAATTCCCCTTCGAGCACGATCAGAAACTCGTCCGCATCGAGGCGTTCGATGCTGCCATTGCCCGTCGCAGTCAGGGCCGCGATCGCCACCGGGCCATCCGGCAGCGCGAGCGGGGTACGCGCGGACAGATAATCACCGCCAGAAACAGCCGCTGTCGCGGCGAAGCTGCGCAGATCGATGAAGGTGCGAACCCGCTCGGATGCGGTGAAAACGTCCTGTTTCACAGCCCGAGCAATCCCGGCAGGCCGCCAATATCCGGAATTTCATGGACCTCGTAATAAGCGTTCATGGGTTCGTGCCCGCGATTGACGAAAGCCTTCATCCGGATACCCATATCATAGGCTGTCATGAGGTCGTAGCGATAGCTTGACGAGCAATGGAGCACGTCCTCCGGCCCGCAGCCCAGCATGTCGAACATATATTCGAATGCCTGCATGCGCGGCTTATAGGCCTGTGCCGCCTCTGCGGTGTAGGCCGCGTGAAACGGCGCCTGAAGGCGCGCGACGCTGTGCGGGATCAGGTCGATCATCGAGTTGGACAGGATGACGAGCGGGAATTCCGCGGCAACGCGCTTGAGCGGTTCGATCACGTCGGGATGGGGATCCCAGGTCGGAACCGCCGCGTAGATCGTATCGGTATCGCTGTCGCGATATTCGATGCCCCATTTCTTGCAGGTGCGGCGGAGCGATCCTTCGACGACATCCTTATAGGGCTTCCACGCACCCAGCACCTCATCGAGGCGATAGGCCGAGAAATCCTTGCAGAATGAATCCATCGCCTCGGGCGCGATCCTGTCCTCGAACAGGACCCGGGCAGCCGGCGCCATCTGAAAAAAGATCAGCGTGCCATAGCAATCGAACGTTATATATTTTGGCTTCAGCATTGCCATTCACCACCTGCTTTTCGGGCGTTGATATTCGATCCGGTCATTTTGCTCATTCGGTCGGCTGGATCAGCTTGCGGTAGAAGCCGCTGGTCACGAGCGTCACGGTTACGGGCTTCTCGCTTTGGTTGCGCCAGTACCAGCCATGGATGCCGGGAAAGGGCGCCATGAAGCTGCCCTGCGCCTCGGTCAGCCCCTTCTGCTTCCAGTAGCTGGAGAAATCGGTGGCGGTCAGCGATCGCTCGCCATGCATGTCCATCTTCACCGGTCCGGTCGCCTTCCAGGAGAAGACGAACTGATCGCCGGTCTGCATTTCCGCCTTGATCTCGACGCCGGCATGCGGCGCGAGCGTCAATATGCGCGTGTCGGATCGGTACGGCGTCGTGCGGATGATCGTATCGCGGGTCTGCGCAGGAACGACGATCGGCGCGATACCGGCCGGCGCCGGCGCCGCCGCCACGTCGACATCCTCAGCTTCCCCGTGAAGCTTCGTCAGGCCGAGCACGCGGCCGACGCCTGTCGGATCGATGCCATATTCGGCCGGAAGCACGAACAAAGTCAGGATGGCGGCGGCCACCGCGAGCGCCGCGATCGACGCGCCTGCCAGGCTTTTGCCGCTGGCCTGATAGGCAAGTGCGGTGGTCGTCATGCTCCATGCTCCATGGCAAATCCGGTGAGCTGATAGCCGACTAGCACGAAGCCGGCGGTCATCAGCAACGCGTTGGCGACGAGCACGCTGCGATCGAAGCTGCGGCTGCGGCGCCAGAGGGTCATCAGGATGAGGATGATGCTCAGCGCGATGAACTGCCCGATCTCGACGCCGATGTTGAAGCTGACGAGATTGGCGAACAGGCCGTCGCGCGACAGCGCCAGTTCCTGCAGCTTGGTGGCCAGGCCGAAGCCGTGGAAGAAGCCGAAGATGAGCACCGCCGCCTTCTGGTTCGGCTCGAAACCGAACACCGTCCTAAACGCGCCGAGATTGTCGAGCGCCTTATAGGCGACGGAAAATCCGATGATCGCGTCGACCACGAACGGATCGGCGCGGATGTTCGCGAGCACGCCGATCAGCAGGGTCGTGCTATGTCCGATCGCAAACAGGGTGACATATTTGCCGACGTCTTTCAGCCGATACAGGAAGAAGATCACGCCGAACAGGAACAGCAGATGATCATATCCGGTCACCATATGTTTGGCGCCGAGATAGATATAGGGAATGATATTGGTACCCGGATGGCTCTGAATATAGGCCTTGTCGCTCGCGGCAACGCCATGGGCCAAAGCGGCATCGGCCAAGAGCAGGACGACGGCGGCTATTCCCGCTTGCAGCGGTCGCACCCGCACCAAGATCCGCTTCATATCCACGCGAAATTCCTGTCTCGCTGTTACTTGATGATGAAGGTCGTCCCGAGATGGGCCTGACTGGTCTTGTCGATCACGAGCACGCCAAGCTTCGCGCCCGGCTTAAGCTTGAGCACCGGCCCATCGAAGCGGTTCCCGGCCGCCGGCTTCAGCATGATATTCTGAGTCTTGCCGCCGGCATCGAGCGAAAGCTTGGCGGTCATGGCCGTGGCGACGACGGGTTCGTCATCGTCGACCACGAACAGCTGGATGCCGGTCGGCGCATTGACGAGTTCGAACAAGGTTTCGCCGCTCATCGATACGATGCCGCCGTGCTTGGGCTGGGTCGCGCCATGGGCAAAGGCCGGCTGGCTGGCGCCGGCCGTGGCGATGGCGAGCAGGATCGCGGGCAGGATTTTCTTCATCTCTCTGTCTCCTCTGGGGTCGCGCGTCCGATTACTCCGGCGCATGCTGGAGCGTGAAGGCCAAGGTCGCCGTATTCTCGATATGGTCGTACCGCTTGGGATTGTCGGTCGGGCCGTTGAACACCGCCTGGATCACATTGAGCCCCTGGTTGCGCACCACCAGCGTGACGGTGCCATCGGCGGCGGTCTCGACCGGCTTGGCATCCGGATCATTGATGAGATCGTTGATCATCCTGGCGCCCGCGGCGGGCTTGCCGTTGTAGAGCACCTTGTAGGTCAGCTTCTCGCCGAGCAGCTTCGGGATCGGCCCGACCGGCACGATCTGTAGCGCCTGATCGGGCAGCGCCGGGATCGGCTTGTCGATCGGCCCCATGATCGCCACCGAATATTTGATGTTCTTTTCCGAAAGGGTCGCTTCCGGCATCTCGTCGCGGCCCTTCTTCTCGAACTCGCCATTGCCGACGCGCGACCAGATGCCGTTCTGGAAAACCACCGACAAAAGGGTGGGCTGCTGGTCGGTATCGACCAGCACGATCGGGCCGGCGATCCGGGGTTTAGCCGCGATCGCCTGATAATTTGCGTCGTAGCCGGTCATCTTCTCGATCAACGAGAAGCGTTTGACAGCGTCGAGATCGTCGGCGCCGACGCCGTAGATGAGAGCGGTCTGCTTGGCGCGCTGTGCGAACCAGACCGCATGCGCGTCGACCGGTGCGGTAAGGATGCCGGCGAGAATCGCGGCAGCAACAATGGGCTTCAGACTAGGCATGAATGATCATCCTATGGTTTGGCGCCCCACGGCGCTGTTGGATCAAGTTTATAGAGCATCGACGGGATGGACGGTTTTTCTACACCCCGGCGCTGGCAGGATCGCTGCCCGCAGGCGGAGCACGCAGCATAATTCACTGCGTGCTCCGGATCCTCATCTGCGGCCGGTCAGCCTGAACATCAGCGCCGATATCGCCGGAAGCACGAGGAGGGTGAGGGCGGTCGACGTGATCAGCCCGCCGATCACCACGGTCGCCAGCGGACGTTGCACCTCGCTGCCGGTTCCGGTCGCCAGCGCCATCGGCACGAAGCCGAGGCTGGCGACCAGCGCGGTCATCAGCACCGGCCGCACGCGCTCCATCGCGCCGGCCGCGATCGACGCATCGATCGCTTCGCCATCATCGATCCGCTTGCGGATCGCGCCCATCATGACCAGCCCGTTGAGCACGGCCACCCCCGACAAGGCGATGAACCCGACGGCGGCCGTGATCGAGAACGGGATACCGCGCAGCAAAAGCGCGAACACACCACCGGCGAGCGCCATCGGCACCGCGCTGAACACGATTAGCGCCGGAATCGCCCCGCCCAATGCCATGTAGAGCAAGGCGAAGATCAGCACGAAGCAGATCGGCACGACGATCAGCAGGCGCATGCGGGCGGACCGCAGGCTTTCGAACGTGCCGCCCCATTCGGCGTACATCCCCGTCGGCAGCGTCATCCTGCCGATCTTTGCCTGCGCCTCATTGACGAAGCCGCCGAGATCGCGATCGCGCACATTCGCCTGGACGACCACCATCCGCTTGCCATTCTCGCGACTGATCTGGTTGAGGCCTTCGGTATAATGGAACCGCGCCACTGCGCGCAGCGGGATCGAGCGCGATGGCTCGCCCCCGGCGGCGGGCAGCATCACCGGGATCGCGCCCAGCGTCTCGATATCGTCGCGCTGGACGTCGGGCAGGCGAACGACCACGTCGAAGCGGCGATCCCCTTCATACAGCATGCCGGCGTCGCGCCCGCTGAGTGCGGCTGCAACCGTGTTCGCGATCTCCTCGACCGACAGGCCGTACCGGCCCGCAGCCTGCCGATCGATCTGGATATCGAATGTCGGCGCGCCCGAAGTCTGTTCGGTCTGCACATCGGCGGCACCGGGCACCGTCCGCAGTGCGGCGGCGATCCGTCCCGCGGTTTCGCTCATGTTGTCGAGATCGTCGCCATAGAGCTTCACCGCCACGTCCGAACGCACGCCCGCGATCAGCTCGTTGAAGCGCATCTGGATCGGTTGCTGGATTTCGGTGCGGTTGCCGATCAGCGGCTTCATCTTCGCTTCGATGCGGCGCAATATATCCGCCTTGCTGCGAACCTCCTTCGGCCATTCGCTTTCGGGCTTGGGGATGACATAGGTGTCCGACGCATTTGGCGGCATCGGATCGGTGCCAAGATCGGCATTGCCGTTCTTCGAAAACACCATGGCGACTTCGGGGAGCGATTTCAGGGCGTCCTCGATGCGGAGCTGCATCTGGGTTGACTGATCGATCGAGGCCGATGGGATGCGGAAATTGGTGACCGTGATGTCCTTCTCGTCGAGCTGGGGCATGAACTCCTCGCCCAGCGCGCCGAAGAGAAGCGCGGCCGCCAGGAACACGCCGGCGCCGGCCGCCACGAACGGCAGCGGCCGGCGGATCGCCTTCGCCAGCAGCGGGGCATATCGCTGCTTGAACCAGCGGATCGGCCTGACCTCGGTTTCGCTGACCTTCCCGGTGATGAAGAGCGCCGTCATTGCCGGCACGAAGGTCAGCGACAGGATGAAGGCACTGGCAAGCGCGATCATCAATGTGATGGCCATCGGCGCGAAAGTCTTGCCTTCGACACCCTGGAAAGTGAGCAGCGGCACGAACACCAGGAAGATGATCGCCTGGCCATAGACCGTGGGCTTCACCATTTCCTGCGCGGCGTGGGTGGTTTCCTCCATGCGCTCGGCGTGGGTTAGCAACCGGCCCTCATGTTCCTGCCGTTCGGCCAGCCGCCGAAGCGCATTTTCGACGATGATGACCGCACCATCGACGATCAGGCCGAAGTCGAGCGCGCCGAGGCTCATCAGATTGCCCGATACGCGCAGCCCGTTCATCCCTGCCGCAGTCATCAGCATCGTGATCGGGATCACCGCCGCCGTGATCAGCGCGGCCCGGATATTGCCGAGCAGCAGAAACAAGATGACGATGACGAGCAGCGCGCCTTCAGTCAGGTTCTTCTCGACCGTGGCGATGGTGGCGTTGACCAGCTTCGAACGGTTGTACACCGGCTCGGCAACCACATCCGGCGGCAGCGTCCGATTGACCTCGACGAGCTTGTCGGCCACCCGATTGGCGACGACCCGGCTGTTTTCGCCCGTGAGCATCAGAATCGTCGAGATGACGGCTTCGGCGCCGCCGCGGCTGCCCGATCCGGTGCGGACGGCGCCGCCGATCACGACCTGCCCGACATCGCGGACGCGTACCGGCGCACCGGCGCGAGTGGCGACCACCGCATCCTCGATATCGGCGATCGACTTCAGCCGGGCATCGGCGCGGACGAGAAAACTCTCGCCCGCCCGGCGGATATAGTTGGATCCGGCCGACAGGTTCGCCCGTTCCAGCGCATCGGCGAGTTCGGTGATCGAAAGCCCATAAGCGGCAAGCGCGCCAAGGTTCGGCTCGATCACATATTGCTTCACATAGCCGCCGTTGGAATCGACGCCGGCAACGCCGGGCACCGAACGCATCTGCGGCCGGATGACCCAATCCTGCACGGTCCGCAGATAGGCGGCCTTGGCAAGTTCGGTGGTCAGCCGTTCGCCTTCGGGGGTGAGGTAGCTGCCGTCGGTCTGCCAGCCAGGCTGGCCCTGGCGTGGCTGCGCGCCCTTGCCGTCCGGGTGCCGGAAGGCGACCGAATACATGAAGATCTCGCCCAGCCCCGTGGCCAGCGGCCCGAGCCGTGGCTGGACCCCGGCGGGCAGGGTGTCGCTCGCCTGCGCCAGTCGTTCGGCGACCTGCTGCCGCGCGAAATAGATGTTGGTCGAGTCCTTGAAGACCGCCGTCACCTGGCTGAAGCCGTTGCGAGTGATCGAGCGGGTCATTTCGAGCCCTGATATGCCGGCAAGAGCGGTTTCGACCGGAAAGGTGACCTGCTTTTCCATGTCGACCGGGCCGAGGGTCGGCACGAACGCGCTGATCTGGACCTGGCGATTGGTCACGTCCGGAACCGCGTCGATCGGCAATTTTGTGGCCTGCCACCCGCCAAAGGCGATGATGAGGAGTGTCAGGAAGGCGATCAGCCAGCGACCGCGCACCGACAGCCCAAGGATGCGCGCGATCATTCCGCCGCCTCCTTACCGAGTTCGGCCTTGAGCAGGAAGGCATTGCCTGTCGCGATCGGCGTTCCCGCCGTCAGCCCGGAGCTTATCGCGACGAGCCCGCCGCCGCGGCTGCCGGTCTGGACCGGTTGCGCCTTGAAGCCCGTTCGCGTGCGGACGAACACGACGACCCGGTCGCCGAGCGTCTGCACCGCGTCCTGCGGGACCATCACACCGTCGGCGATCGCGCCGCCGCTCGCGAAGATGCGCGCCTGAACGAGTTGGCCGGGCGCGATCAGGTCGCTCCCAACCGGCATGATGAGGATGGTCGCCTGCCGCGTCTGCGGATCGACGACGCCGGTGGCCGAGCGAACGCGGCCTTCGATCTGCCGCCCGTCGACCGCGATCAGCTCCACCCGGTCGCTCGGCCGCACGCGTGTGGCGTCGTTCGAAGGTACGCTGGCCTCGATCTGAATGCGGCGCGGATCGGCGACACGGAACAGCTCGGTTTCCGCCTGTACGAAGGCACCAAGGCTGGCGGAGGCCGACGTGATCCGTCCGGAAACGGGGCTGACGACGGCGACAGATCGCCCGTCGCGCGCGACGCGGGCGGCGCTGGCCGCAGCATTCGCCCTGCGCGCTTCCGCCTGCGCTACCGCGAGATTGGCCTCGGCGCTATCGTAGTCGGCACGCGGCGACACGCCCTGTGCCAATAATTGCCGCTCGCGGGCAAGCTGTCGGCTCGCCAGCGTCACCCGCGCCGAGGCGGCACCGCGATCGGCGGCGATTGCCGAGGCGTCGCGGCTCTCGACGAAAGCGATCGTCTCACCGGCGCGAACCGTGTCGCCGATCCGTTTGAAGATGCGCGTGACCGTGCCCGGCGCGCGCGCGGTCAGCACCGCCAGCGCGTCCGGGGTCGCCTCGGCGGTGGCGCTGGCAACGATGATGGCGTCAACGGCGCCGGATCCCGCGGGCGCGACAGTGATGTCGGATGTCCTGATGCCATCGTTCGAAATTGCGATCGCATCGGTGGAGACTGGCGTCTCCTGTGTGGCTTCGGCGGCTGGTGCGGATGGCGCTGTCATACGGGCGGTGGTGAAGCCGGCAAATGCCGCCAGAATGAGCGCCAGTGCGGCGCCGGCAAATAGCTTCTGCTTGTCGGGAGTCATTGGATCGGATCTCCGAAAATGGTGCGCCCCTGAAGGCGGGCGAGCCGGGCCTGGGCTTCGAAGCGGGCGGTGCGGGCATCGAGAACCGTGCCGCGTGCGAGCCCGAGGCCGTGGCGGGCGGCAAGCAACTCGATCAACGGCGCCTTGCCGGCCTCATAGGCTATGCGCGCCAGGCGATAGGTTTCTTCGGCCGTTGCCTGGGCCGTATCAGCGGCCGCGACCCGCTTGTCGACCGCAGCGAGTTCGGCCTTGATGGCCTGCGATTCGGCGCGCGCATCGTTCTTCGCCATTGCAGCCCGTGCGTCTGCCGCCTGCACTTCGGCACGGGAGGCGGCGATATTGCCGCGATTGCGATCGAAGATATTCAGCGGGATCGATATGCCGCCCACCACCGCATTCGCCTTTTCAAATTCGAGGCGGCGCATGCCGATGCTGGCGGTAACATTGGGGATCGCGTGTTTGCGTTCGACGACGAGGCGCCGTTCGGCCGCATCCCGATCCGCGAGCGCCGCGAGATAGGCGGTGCTGGTCGCGGGATCGACGGGGCCGATCGTTGGCGCACGGGCAGGGCGGTCGAGCAGCGATTCGGAAAGCCCGCTATACGGCTCTTCGACCCCGGCCAGTGCCGATAGCCGTGCGAGCGCGGCGATTCGCGCGGCATTGGCAGTCTCGAGATCGGCGCTCGCCGCGTTCAGCGACGATTCGGCCTGCAGCGCGCGCAGCCGTGCCTCCTTGCCCGCATCGACCAGCGCCCGGGCGGCACCCAGATCGTTCTGGCCTTCCTCGACCTCGTCCTCGGCCAGTGCCACCCGCCGGTCGGCTATTTCGGCGGCGGCGTAAGCGCGGGCGAGATCATAAGCGAAGCCGATCCGGGAATCCCGATCGCGAACACGCGCGGCGGTGACGCCGGCCTCGCCCGCGGCGATCCGCGCCGAACGCTTGCCGCCGATCTCGATCGGCTGGCTATATTGCCATGTCGTCTCGGCGCGATCGAACCCGCGATAGGGCTGGGAGCCGGCGACATTCTCGGTCTGCACGCTGACCGTCGGGTTGGGCCGTGCGCGCGCCTGTTCGGAAAGGCCCTCGGCCCGTCTTATCTCGGCTTCGCTCACCGCGAGCCGCGGCGCATTGGCGGCCTGCCGCAGCAGCGCGGCGAAAGGCGGCGCGACACCCGCATGCGCGGTTGCGCACAGGCTCACGACGCACGTCGCGGCCATCATGCCGGACAGCGCGCGACGCGGCAGCCGGCCCGTTGAGGCTATCATAGTTTTTTCCCCTGAAAGGCTGAAATGAGGGCGCGCGGAGGCGCGCGGCATTCAGCCCCGAGGGGGGCGCAGGATCGAAGGCGGCGCGAGCGACCCGTGGAATTGGGTTTGCGCGGGCATCCAGCCCGATGTCACCGGCGCGATCGCCATGACAATGACCGGCGACGTCGGAGGGATGACGGTATGGAGAACCGCATGCGCCGCCACATGCATCAGATCGGCGAGATCCGGCTGATGATCGGGCGTAGGCGCATGATGGACATCGACGCTGGCGGGATGATCGGCATCATGAACGTGCGGCGCCGCATCGTGCCAGGTCGCCAGCGCCAGCATTCCGAACAATGCCAGAATCGCCAGCAGCGCCGAAAAGCGCATGCGCGCGCTTTCCCGTGGGGGGCGCGAACCGGTCGACAATGTCGTCATGCCCTCAAGCCTATAGCGGACAGGCCGGGATCACAAGGACTGTCGGATCGCACAGCCGCGATCATTGCCGCGGCCAATGATGATGGAGGTCGTCGATCACGAACGGATGAGCGGCGGATGCGCCATGATCTTCGCGCAAATGGGGGTGATCGGACGCAAGATCCGCATGATCATGCGCAACCGTATCGGGATCATGAGCAGGCCAGACGCAAAGCGCTGTCGTCGTGCCGATCAATGCGATCACCGCCATCGCGCCAAACGCTGCGGCCTGCCCCGCGCCTGAACCCAATTGCCCGACAAGCGGGTAGCAGATCAGCCAGCAGCCATGGCTGAGCGCGAACTGGGCGGCGAACAGGGCCGGGCGATCGTCGGCATTGGCAGAGCGCCTGAGCAGCCGGCCGGACGGCGTCACGCTCATCGAATACGCGATGCCGAGGATGAACCAGCCCGCCAGCAGGGTGTGCCAATAGCCGGCCCCCTGTTCAACAAAGGCCGTCAGGATGGCGAGCAGCGCCAGGCTGATCGTCATCGCCACGGCCGCGCCGATCATGATCGTGCGGTCGGCGAGGCGGTCGAGGATATGCGGCAGGTTGAGCGCGGCCAGAATCGATCCGGCCCCGAACGCCGCGAGGGTGAACGCGACGTCGCGCTGCGACAGACCCAGATTGCCGCGCACGATCACGACGGTGTTGACGATCACCATCGAACTCGCCGCCGCCGACGCGAGGGTTAGCGCGAGCAGGCCGCGCAGCCGCGGCGTCTTGAGATAGATTCGTGTGCCGCGCGTCGTCCTGGCGTAGATCCCGTCCTGGCGCGGCGCCGACGCTGCGGCGCGCGGCAGGACGGTCGAAATGACCAGCAGGGCCGAGCCGAGGAAGCCGATCGCGGTGCCCGAGAACAGCCAGTGGAAATTGATGACGGTCAGCAGCCCCGCCGCGAGGATCGGGCTGGTGAGGCTTTCCATGTCATAAGCGAGTCGCGAGAGCGAGAGCGCGCGCGTATAATCGCGTTCTTCGGGCAGCACGTCGGGAATGGTCGCCTGGAAGGTGGGGGTGAAGGCAGCCGACGCCGATTGCAGGACGAAGATCAGCACGTAGATCTGCCAGATCTGGTCGACGATCGGCAGGCAGATCGCGACAGCCATGCGGACAAGATCCATGCAGACCAGGAAGGCGCGCCGCGGCAGCCGGTCGGCAAAGGCGCCGACGATCGGCGCTACGCCGATATAGGCAACCATCTTGATCGCCAAAGCCGTCCCCAGCACCGCGCCCGCACTGCCGCCGGCGATATCAAACGCCAGCAGGCCGAGCGCGACCGTTGCCAGCCCGGTGCCGATCAGGGCGATGACCTGGGCCAGAAACAGATGGCGATAGGTCCGGTTGGCGAGAACGGAAAGCACGGAGGGCGGTGTCCTGTCAGGCTCGACGATATCCCCCATGGAGGATATGCCGCAGCTTGAAATATCCCCCCTGGGAGGATATGTAAACCCCATCGAAGAACGGACGGGATGGTGGTGGATGACCGAGCACAGGCATGAAAGCCATCCCGCGATCGTCAAGCGGCTGAACCGTGCCGGCGGGCATCTGCGCAGCATCGTCGACATGATCGAGGCCGGCCGGCCCTGCCTCGACGTTGTGCAGCAGCTCCAGGCCGTCGAAAAGGCGGTGGTCAACGCCAAAAAGGCGCTAATCAACGATCATATCGACCATTGCCTGGTGCATGCCAAAGACGATGGCGGGGTCGAACTGGCTGTCGAGGAGTTTCGCGCGATTTCCAAATATCTCTAACGACGGGTTCCTCTTGGGATTCAACCTCGCAGATGGGCCAATTTGTGCGGATTGCGCACGATGTAGATCGCGGCGATCCGGTCTCCCTCGATGTGAAGCGACAGCACCTGGTCCAACACGTCTCCGAGATAGCTCACCACGCCGAGCGCGCCGTTGATCATGCGCGGCTGATGCCGCAGCACCGGCCCGCGTCCGGCGAACTTGCGCATTGATCCGACAAAATAGCGGGCGATCCGATCGGCGCCGAGGATCGGGTTCAGCGCTGTCAGCTTGAACCCGCCACCGTCGGACAACAATATCGCATCCTCGCGCAGCACCGCCATCAGCGCCGCGACATCGCCATTTGATACCGCCGACGCGAACGACGCCAGCAGCGCGCCTTGTTGCTCGATGGGGACAGGCGTCGCGGGGCGGTGCGCCTTTACGGCCCGCCGCGCGCGTGACGCAAGCTGCCGGCACGAAGGCTCGCTCCTGTCCAGGACCGCCGCGATCTCGGCAAAGCCGACATCGAAGATGTCGTGCAGCAGGAATGCCGCACGCTCGGGCGGAGACAATCGCTCCAGCACCAGCATCAAGGCGAAGGACAGGTCCTCCGCCAGCTCCAGCGCTGTGTGGGGTGACATCGCCTCGGCATCGAGAATGGGTTCGGGCAGCCACGGCCCGATATAGGTCTCGCGGCGGACTTGTGCGCTCTTCAGCCGGTCGATGCACAGTCGGGTGACCGTTGTGACCAGATAGGCCTCGGGGTTGGCGATGCCCGCCGCGTCGCGGATCCTGAGATAGGCATCCTGCAGCACATCGTCCGCATCGGCGCGGCTGCCGAGCATGCGATAAGCGAGCCCCAGCAGCCGGCCGCGAAACGGGGCGATCGGGTCTTGCCCTGCATTCATGTGGTCGGTCCGGTCGGTGCAAGCTGTTCCGCACCCACGCGGACCCGGTGGCACGTCTCCGCAAAGCCCAGGCCCAGTTTGAGCATGGGATACAGGCGGCTGCCCTGGGTCGCCATCGTCAGGTCCACTACACCCCCGTCCCCCCAGCAGTCCCGCACCGCCTCGCGCAGTTCGCCGAGATTGGCCGATCGGGTCAGGATAGATCGGGCGAAGCGGTAGGCAAGCACCACGTCTTCCGGCATCGGCGCCGTGTCGGCGGCAAGGATCGCCCGAATGATGGCATCCGTCATACCCGCAGCCCGGGCCTGATCGACCGCGATCTGAACGCAGGGCCCGCAATCTTCGAAGGCAAGGCTGGTCAGGCGCGCGGCGTGGCTGGCGGCGATGGGAACGACCTCGCGATGCCGCGACAGCGCGGTGGCCTTGAGGAATTTGTGAAAGCCGCGCGGCGAAGCGGCCTGGAGCGCCCGCAGATAGCGCATATCGCTGTTGAGATGGCGCTCCATCGCGTCGATCATCCGGCGGGCGAGAAAGCCGATCATGCGGTCGCCTCCCCGCGCGGCCACGCCAGCGCGAGACCGAGGAAGGCCGGGATGGCAACGGCGATGGCCACCGGCGCCTCGGCGGTTGCCCCCATCGCCAGATGCGAAAGGTGGAACAGCGCATGGAACCGCCCCAGCCCGCCGCGCAACAATCGAAACACCATCCGCAATCCTCCCATCTTGGCATCAGCATGCAAGACGAGACGAGGGCATGAAATGTGACGGCGTTTTTGTGCTGACCGGCCATTCGCTGCTCGCCGGAGAGCCGCCTGTCAGCAGCACCTATATCGGTTCGCCGCACGGTGGGCTCGAATTACCGGCTTCGATAACGGTCTTGGCGAGGGTGTTCATGTGCCAGACAGGTCAATCTGAACAGGCTGGCGCCGTAGGGGCAGTTCAGAGGAGACGCATATGCATGTCATTTCTAAGAGGGTTGGAGTCAGCTTCCTGCTTGCCACGCTTGCCATACCTGCAGGGAGTTTGTCTGCTCAGCCGCAGAACCCGTCCGACAGCGGTATCATCGTAAATGGCGTGCCCGCGGAGGCGCCGGTGATGACCGCGGGGCCTGAGATCAAAGGCGTCATCTCCGCGCGCAATGGCGACAAGATGAAAGTCACGACTGCCGACGGCACCAGCAGTATCATTGCGATCAACGACGCTACGCGGATCAAGGCCGGAGGGGGCTTGTTCGGCGGCAATCGCGGCAAGCTTGGCGCAGACTCGCTGCTCAACGGATTGCCGGTTGCCGTCAAAACATTGCAACCGGCCGACGGACAATCGGGCGGTGGCCTGGTGGCGAGCCAGATCACGTTTCGGAACAACGATCTCAAGACCGCGGCCATGATCCGTAACGGGACTGCCCAGCGCTTTGATGAGCAGACCGCGGCAACGGAGGCGCTGCGCGGCCGCATGGGCGATATCGACAAATATAATATCAAGGGCACGACGAACGTGCACTTCGATACCGGCAAGGCGGACCTCTCCGCCGAGGACAAGGCCAATCTCTGCACCACGGCAACCTCAGCCGAGGGGATGGGGAACGCGCTGATCCTGGTTGTCGGCTATACGGATTCGACTGGAAGCGACGATTTCAATCAACAGCTCAGCGAAAAGCGAGCCAGTCACGTCATCAATTATCTTCAGCAGGCCTGCGGCTGGAAACCCTATCGCATGCTTACCCCGACCGGGATGGCCAAAGCGGACCCGTTGGCGAGCAATGACACGCCCGAAGGCAAGGCCCAGAATCGCCGCGTTGCGGTGAACGTCCTGGTCAGCAAGAGCGTGGACGGCCTGTAAGTTGCACGAGGGTGCGTGCTTCGCACTCCCGATATGGCTCCAAGCGGAGATCTCAAGGAATCTCCGCATTCGGGCCGGGAGCGGACAGTCCACTCCCGGCCTGACGTCCTATGCGCTGTCGCTTCAGACCCGGTCGCACGTCACCACGGCCTCGCGCAGTTCATAGCCCTGCGTCGACAGGCTCCAGCCGACTTTCGGGGGCGTCACAAGCTTGAATCCGGGCACGCGCAACAAGCGGTCGAGAAAGAAGCGCGTTTCGTGAAGCGCGACCTGCGAACCCGGGCAGCGATGTGGCCCGTCGCCGAAGCTCATCCAGGAGCCCGCAATCTTTTGCCGCTTCGCCCTGTCGGGATCGAGTTGATACGGGCATTCGCCGACGATCGAAGGATCGGCATTGACGCCCCTGATGTCGATGGCGACGAGCTGGCCTTCCTTGATCGTCCCTTCCGCCGTTTCGGGAACGTCGGCGACGGGGCGGCGATAGAGATAACCGGCAATCGGTTCGATCCGAAGGATTTCCTCTATGATCGCGAACTGCTCTTCCTCACTGCCGTTGAGGAAGCGTTCCATGAGCTCGGGGTGGTCCCAGAGCTGCCAGACTGCCATGACCATGAATTCGCGGGTGGTGGAAACTCCCGCGCCGGCATAGGTCATGATCTCGATCAGCATGCCCTTTTTCGAATAATTATTCTGGATCATGTAGGACATGACATCGTCGCGCGGATTGTCCTTCCGTGCCGCGATGGCAGGGGCGATGTCCTTCTTGAAGAGTTCCATCACGCGCCACGCCTTGATCGCGGTATGATACCAGCCGAACAGCTTGTCGTGGGTGAAGCGATACCAGCGGCGCTTGTCGAAGCTGTTGTGGCTGCCCATGATCGTCTTGATGCGCTGGGTCAGCGCCTTGTTATCGCTGTTGGTAAGCCCGACGATCTCCATCGTTACGTCGGATGCCAATTCCAGGCTCATCTCGTCGACGACGGCGGAGCCCTTCGCCTGGAATTCCGCAACGAGGCGATCCATCGTCGCCTTCATCAGCGGATGATAACGGCTGACGATGGCTTTCGGCGCGAAATAGCCCGCGACCGACGCGCGCCGGCGTTTGTGCAGTTCGCCGTCGAGAAAGAAGAAGGAAATTTCCGCCGGGTTATCGAACACGATCGAATCGGCGTCGCCGGCTGCCTGGCGCATCTCGGGCGAGCGCATGACATCACGCGCGAAGCGGAAGTTCTCGGTCACCCGGGAGTTCGGAAAAACGGGCAGCCCCGCTTTGACCGTGTCGGCGGTCTTTCGGTCATCGCGCCCGGCATGAACCGGGCAGACGGCACTCGCAGCAGCATTATTGCTCATGATGTCATTTCCTTTGTGAAGCTCAGGCTTAGCGGCGCACCGCCAATACTACATTTGTCTCAAATCGACCCCACGCTGCTGACAAACCGTGATCGTCTCGTCTGCCGATGATTCCGGGACGAAAAAGCCATCGGTCGTTTCCAGCCGGGCGATCCGCTCCGCCAGATCTTCGGGGCTCGGCGTGCTGCCCTGTTCCGAAAGCCAGCCTTCGGCGTAGCCAGTGAACACCCTGGAATAACGCCCCGCGCACGCGGCGACCGCGCGATGCGTCAGCGTACATTCGCGGCTTCCGAGATAGATTACGAGCGGGGTGACCAGTTCCGGCCGGATCGCATCGTAGAACGCCTGCCGGCCGGGTGGAATGGGGCCTCCCGTCTCCTGGTCGGTCACCATGCGCGAGAAGCCGCTCGGTAGCACCGCGTTCGATCGGATGCCGTAATTGGCGCCCTCCAGCGCCACGACGTTGGACAGGCCGAGAAGCCCGGCCTTGGCCGCGGCATAGCTCGATACGCCTGGAGATCCGAACGCGCCGAATATCGAGGATGCAAACACGAACCGTCCGTAACCTTGCCGCTTCATGATGCGGAACGCAGGCTGGCTGACATAGAAGCCGCCGTCCAGATGGACGTTGAGCGTCTTGCGCCAGGCCTCCGGGGTAACATCTTCGAAGGGCGTGAACTGGATGATGCCGGCATTGTTGACGACCACATCGACCCGGCCGAAATTGTCCATTGCCGCGTCGATGATGGCCTGTCCGCCCTCGGGCGTCGCGACGCTGTCGCAGGACGCGACCGCCTTGCCGCCGGCGGCTCTGATCTCCGCCACGACCTCATCGGCAACCGAGGCATCGGCGCCGTCGCCGCGGCTCGATGTGCCAAGATCATTGACGACGACACTGGCGCCTCGACGCGCGAACTCCAACGCATAGAGGCGACCCAGGCCTCTGCCGCTCCCGGTCACGACGACGACCTGATCTTCGAAACGTATCACCGCATGCTTCCCCGGAACTGGTGCTGATATTGTCTTCGTCGCCATCATGGCCGGCTCAGCTGGGGTCATCGTGCGGGCTCAGCATTTGCACATCCGTTCGATCAGCTTGAAACCCTTGTCGATCAGGACGCTGAAGTCTTCCGGCGCATCGCACGCGATCCACCGGGCGATCGCATTGCCGAACACGCCCAGCGCGGTACGGGCGACGAGCAGGCATTCCTCCGCGGAATCAGGATCGGTGGAAGCGCCGCGCCGTTCGAGGAGCGTCGCTCCGACCGCGTCCACCCACCCAACGCCAACACCATAAGCAAGACCGCGCAGAAAGGCAGATCGGCCCACAGCCTGTGCCGTTCGGATCGTGCGTTCGAGATCGATCTGCGGCACCCATTCCGCCTGGAGCGCCAGGCGTACTGCCTCGAGATCAACAACATCGGCGGGCAAGGCGCGAATTGCGGCGCACAGGCTGGGCAACTGCGAATCCTGATCGTTCAGGATGATATCTGCCTTGCTCCCAAAATAGCGGAAGAAGGTTGAGGCGGAAACGTCCGCCACGAAAGCGATCTGCTCGACGGTCGTTTCCTCATAGCCCTGGTTGGCAAAGAGGTTCAGCGCCACGTCCTGAATCGCCAAACGGGTGCGCGCTTTCTTGCGGGAGCGCATGTCGGAATTTTCATCCGCTGGGGGCGGATGGAAGGTGACTTGCAATGACATCATGGTTTCACTAGGAACCACACCATCACTTGGCAGTCAACTGCCAAAATTATTGCGCGCAGGGCATGTGATCGGGCACGTCGAATCGTGATCGAAAGGGAGAGGAATGGCAGAGTTCGAAATCCGGCATGTGCTCGATATCAAGGCTGAGCTTGGAGAGTCGCCGTCATGGTCTGTCGAGCAGCAGGCGCTGTTTTGGGTCGATATCGAGCGCAAGACCTTCAACCGCTTTGATCCGGCGACGGGCCGAAACGAAGACTGGCCGGTTCCGGCGATCCCCGGTTGTTTCAATTTCCGCGAGGGCGGGGGCGCCGTGCTGGCCTGCAGCGACGGATTTTATGATTTCGACTTCGCCGCGCGCAAATGCGAGAAGATCTGCGATGCGCCCTTCGATCCCGCCGAGTTCCGGTTCAATGATGGCAAGGCGGACCGCCAGGGGCGTCTGTGGGCCGGCAGCATCCGCTTCGCCTTCAAGATCGACGGGCCACCGGAAGGCGGGTTCTACCGCTATGAGGCGGGAACGGTGACGCGGGTGATACCGGACGTGATGGTGCCCAATGGCACCGCGTTCAGCCCGGACGGAAAGACCATGTACCGCTCCGATTGGCGGCCTGAAGGGCGGATCGTGCTGAAATATGATTATGATGCGATCACCGGTACGCCGACGAATGAACGGCTGTTCGCCGCCATGCCGGAAGGCTTCGGTATTCCCGATGGAGCGACGGTGGATAGCGATGGCTTCTACTGGGCTGCGGTTCCTTATGGCGACAAGGGAAGGGTGGCGCGGTTCACGCCCGATGGAAAGCTCGACCTTCATTTCGAAATGCCTGTTCTGGGGCCGACCATGGTCGCCTTCGGGGGCAAGGATATGTCCACGCTCTTCATCACCTCCTGCCGGCTGGAATCGCATATGGGCCTCCCCGTGTCTCCGTTGGGCGGCGATATCTTCGCTGTCGAAACCGGTTCGCGGGGTATCCCGGAAACCTTGTCAGCCAGGGCCTGATCGCTCGCGGCCGGACCCTGGACTAAGAGTCAATTACTGACCAAAACACTACAATTGACCCGATTGCGCGCCGCTCTGGCGACACGACCGGGCATGGCGCGGCGGCGTCACACTGCGGTGCCGACCAGCAGCCCGATGCCGGCGGTGAGCGCCATCGCCAGCGCGCCCCAGAACGTGACGCGCAGCGTTGCGGCCCACACCGGAGCTCCGCCTGCACGTGCCCCGACGCCGCCAAGCAGCGCAAGAAACAGGAGCGACGCAACCGCTTCGACCAGTACCAGCCGCGTCGCGGGCGCGAAGATCACGATCGCCAGCGGGAGGGCCGCGCCAGTCGTGAAAGTTGCGGCGGAGGTGAGTGCGGCCTGGATCGGCCGTGCGGTCGTTATCTCGGAAATGCCGAGTTCGTCATGGGCGTGGGCGGCGAGCGCATCCTTCGCCATCAACTGGCGTGCCACGGCGTCGGCAGTTACCCGATCGACGCCGCGCTTTATGTAGATGCCCGCCAGTTCGTTCACCTCGGCATCGATGTTGCCCGCCAGTTCAGCCCGCTCGCGCGCGAGATCGGCCTGTTCGGTATCCGATTGCGAGCTGACCGAGACATATTCGCCGGCCGCCATCGACATGGCTCCGGCGACCAGCCCGGCAGCCCCCGCCACCAGTATGTCTCCCGGTTTCGCGGCCGCCGCCGCGACGCCGATGATCAGGCTGGCGGTCGAGACGATCCCGTCATTCGCGCCGAGCACGGCCGCGCGAAGCCAGCCGATCCGCGAGACGAGATGGTGTTCGGGATTGCGGTGAAGCCTAGTCATCGTGCTCTTCGCCCTTCGGGGCCTCGCCGCCGCCTCGTTCGCCGCCTCGACATGCGCTGCGGGGATGAAGGCTACGGGACCGACCACCTTCGCTCCATAGGTAGTTCCCCCATCGCGATCGCGAGCGAGCGGACAGATGTGCCCCGCCAAGGCGCTCATTCGCTTGGTTGCGGCGCTTCTTCCGTCTTGTGAGGTGCTATTTTCGGTGGCCGCGCGGGCAGGTCCGCCAGGGTGAGCTGCCCGTGATGTTCGAAATCGAGGGCACGGAAGCGAAAGGTCGCGGCGCGCTGGAATTCGACACGGCTCACCCCGCGATTGAAATCGGCATCTGCTGAAGCGACCGGTTCGGGGAGATCGAGCATGCCATAATGGGCCGCGCCCACGGCGCCGCTAAAGGCAGAGGGGCCGCCGAAGCCGTTACCTGCGCCAATTTCGGGTGCGATCTTGTTTTCGTAGCGGTCCAGCTCATCGGGATCGATCTCGCCGTCATGATTTGTGTCGAGCGTGTTGAAGAAGCGATCGGCGTCGGCCCGGAACTCGGCCAGGCTCAGCTTGCCGTCGTGATCAGTGTCCGCGCCGTTGAACCATGCCGCGATCAGGGCTGCGCGGCCGGCGTCGCCGCGAAACGGTTCGCCCATAGGGCTGATGAACAAATGCTCGGCGGCATGGCTGACGCCAGGCTCGCGGGCTGCGGCCGCGGAAAAAGCCGTCACCGAAAGCAGGATGACAAGTGGAAGATTATTGGGCTTCATGAGCATCGATTCCATCAGCGCGATAGCGATGGTGTAGGCCGCCCTCCGATGATGCACCAGACCGTGATGTGGGTGACCATGAGATGCGCCAGCTGGCAGGCTGCCAATGCGCGCGAATGGCGAGCCACCCTGAGACACGTGCCCTACAGAATGAAATCGTGATCCGTCAGGTGGATATCGCCCGCCATTTTCACCATGAAGTCGGCCACGCCATCGCCGTTCGTGTCGCCATAGACGGTGGTGATCAGTCCGGTGCTGTCGAAGCGCAATTCGCCGGCATGATGATCGAAGGCGGCCGAGCCGATGAAGCTGTACGCCTGATGATCGACCGCGAGCGGATCGGCGTCGAATGCCGAAAAGTCGAGATGGTCGCCTGCGGTTGACGAAAAATCGGTGATCGTGTCGGTCTTGCCGGCGATGGCGCTGAGATCCCCGGTCAGCAGGAAGCGGAAGATGTCGGCCCCGTCGCCGCCGGTCAGCGTGTCGGCCCCCGCGCCGCCGATCAGAACATCGTTGCCCGCCCCGCCGATCAGCTTGTCGTTGCCGCCAAGCCCGTTGAGGATGTCGTCGCCGCTGCCGCCGGTGATGATGTTGGCCAGGCTGTTGCCGGTGCCTTCGAACGACCCGAGCATCGTGCTCACCAGATTCTCGATATTGCCGTCCAGTGTGAAGCTGGCGAGGCTGGTCTTGATCGTGTCGGTGCCGCCATTGGCATCTTCGATCACGACATCACCGATATTGTCGACGATGAAGGTGTCGTTGCCCGCACCGCCGATCATCGTGTCCGCGCCCGCGCCGCCATCGAGCGTGTCGTTGCCGGTGCCACCGTCGAGCGTATCGTTGCCGAGGCCGCCCAGCAATTTGTCGTTGCCATCGAGGCCGTAGAAATGGTCGTCGCCCGCGCCGCCGGTGATCGTATTGCCAAGCGCATTGCCCGTTCCGGTGAATGCGGCGACGCCGGTTGCGACGAGATTCTCGATATTGTCGCCGAGAATATAGTCGGCGAGGCCGGTCTTGACGGTGTCCGTACCATCGCCGGCATTTTCCACGACGATATCGCCCGTATTATCGACGACGAACGTATCGTTGCCCGCGCCGCCGATCATCCGGTCGGCGCCGATGCCGCCATCCAGCGTGTCGTTGCCGACGCCGCCGTCCAGCACATCGTTGCCCGTGCCGCCGGTCAACCTGTCGTTGCCGTCCAGCCCCTGGAGCGTGTCATCGCCAGCGCTGCCGGTCATGTTGTTGCCGAGCGCATTGCCGGTGAAGGTGCCGCTGACGGTCGCGACGAGATTTTCGACATTGTCGGTCAGCGTGTAGCTGGCGATGCCGGCCTTCACCGTGTCGGTGCCGGCATTGGCGAGTTCGATCACCTGGTCGCCCGCATTGTCGACGATATAGGTGTCGTTCTCGGTGCCCCCCTCCATCCGGTCGGCGCCCGCGCCGCCGTCCAGCATATCGCCGCCGCCGCTGCCGATCAGCACGTCGTTGCCCGCACCGCCCACCAGCTTGTCATTGCCCAGACTGCCGACGAGATGATCGTCGCCACCGGTGCCGGTCAACGTGTCGTTGCCGCCCTGGCCCTGAAGGTCGGCCGCGGTATATTTGACGTTGGCGATGATCTTGTCGGCGAGGTCGGACGTCGTCACCGACGCGGTCGTGACATGGCCGGTCGCGGTCGCTCCAGACGCCGCGGTGGCGGTATAGTCGAAGCTGGCGGCACCCGTGCCCGCGGCGATGACGAGATTGCCGTCGACGAGGTCGACCGTCGCGCCCACGGCATTCGATACCGCGGTCACCGTCAGCGCCTCGCCGCCGGTTGCGCTGTCATTGGCCAGCAGCACCGATGCCGCGAGCGCGGACGGCTGGCCGGCTGTGACCAGCAAGCTGTCGGCCGCCGTGGAGACGGTGACGAGTACCGTATCGGTCGTCCCTTCGATCGCGAACGACAACTGGGCGGCCGAGGTCGCGCCATGCACGTCGGCGACATGATAGGTGAACAGCTCCTGCACCTGCTGGCCGTCGCTCAGCGCCTGCGTCGCCGCGCGGCTGTTGTCGAGCGCATAGCTGTAGCCGCCGTCGCTGTTGATGGTCAGCGTGCCATATTGGCCGTCGATTGTCGTCGCGCCGTTCACCGTGCTGAACGTGCCCGTGTCGGCTGGCGCGCCGGCGCGGGCGTCGGCCACGCGGATCGTCTCGCCGAGGCCGGCGGTTGCCAGATTGGCGTCGCTGTCGTTGGCCAGCACATTGCCCGATGCGGACGCGACACCCGTTACGCCGGCAGCGGCCTCGATCAGCGCCGAGCCCACATCGTCGGCCGCGACCGGGCCGACATTGACGATGTCCGCGATCGCAAAGGTGCCGTTGGCGAAGGTGACCTGCTCGATCGTGTCGAGCGTATCGGTGCCGTCGCCGCTTGGGCCATGATCGGTGATCGTCGTGATGTCGGCGGTGGTGCTCACGTCATAATTGGCCCACGCGCCGCCGAAGACCGCCGTATCGGTGCCGTCGCCGCCGTGCAGCACGTCATTGCCGGTGCCGCCTTCGAGCGTATCGTTGCCCAGGCCGCCGCTCAACACGTCGTTGCCGGCATTGCCCCACAGATGGTTGTTCTCGAACCCGCCCGTCAGCGTGTCGTTGCCGGCACCACCGGCCGCATCCTGGATATGGGTGGTGGTCGCCGCCGTCAGGCCGGTCGAGATCGCCGCGACGACATTGCTGCTGTCCGGCGTCAGGGTGACGACCGCGCCGCGGCCCAGCGTATCGACCAAGCCCTGATAGACCGCATTATACCCGTTCGCGATCGCGAAGATCGGGATGATGTTCGCGGCCGTCAGCGCCGACTGGAGCTGTGCGACCGTCGGATAGTCTTCCAGCGCGCCGTTGCCCGGGGTGAAGGCGTCGCCATTGTTCGGCGTGGTGATGCCGCCCAGGATGCCGTCGCCGGCCTGGTGGAAGGGGGCATCGGTGAACAGCACGACGAACTTGGCCGCGTCGGCGCGGAAGCCGATCTCGCTGGTGTGCAGCGCGACCTGCATCAGCGATTCGATCTGCGCCTCCGGCTCGTCATTGCCGAAGCGGATGGTGAGCGCGTTATAGGTGGCGGAAAGCGTGCTCACGCTGGCCGACAACGGCTGGGCCATCTGATAAACCCACTCGCCCGGCGCGCCGAACGGCGAGACCGGCTTGTCGACGAAGGTGGAGACGCCGAACATGCTGTCGGCCTGCACCGTCTGCAGCGCGGTCGTGATCGCAGGCACCAGCGCGCGCACGGTGGCGATATCGTCGCCGAACGATCCGGTCAGATCCTGCAGGAACTGGACGTCGAGCGGGGAGGCTACGGTGCCGCCGACCCCCAGGTCGCAGCTCTGGCCGCCGATCGTGCTGCCGCTGGCGCCCGAGAGATCGATCACGCTGTCGCCGCTGGCGTCGCTGGCATCGATCGTGTTGTGGCCGAGAAAGTCCTCGATATGCACCGATCCGCCCGAAATGACGTAGCGATCGTCGCCCGCGCCGCCGGACAGCGTATCTGTGCCGGCGTGCGAGATTAGGGTGTCGTTGCCGTCGCCGCCGATTTCGACATCGTCGCCGGCCCCGCCATCGATCACGTCGTTGCCGCTGCCGCCGGATATATGGTTCGCCCCGTCATTGCCGGTCGCATTGTGTGCGGTGCCGGTCAGCTTGATATTCTCGATATTGTCGGGGATCGCGGTGATGTCGATCGAACTGACCAGCGTATCGTTGCCGCCGCCTGCTGCCTCGACCACGACGTCGCCGATATTGTCGACATAATAAGTGTCGTTGCCGGTCCCGCCGACCATCGTGTCGGTGCCCGAGCCGCCATCGATGATGTCGTTGCCGTCACCGCCGTTCAGCGTCTGGTGACCGTCCGATCCGGTCAGCATATTGTCGAGCGCGTTGCCGGTGCCGACCGTGCCGCTGTCTGACAGTTCGAGATTCTCGACATTGTCGCCGAGCGTGATGTCGGTCGCGGCGACGATCGTGTCGGTGCCGCCGCCGGCCTGTTCGACGACCGTATCTGCGCCGTCGACGATATAGCGATCATCGCCGGCGCCGCCGACCAGCGTATCGGCACCTGCGCCGCCATCCAGCGTATCGGCCCCGCTGCCGCCGGTGATGATATTGTCGCCGTTATTGCCGGTACCGACATGCGCGGCGCCGCTCAGCGTAAGGTTTTCGACGCCATTGTCGGCCAGCATATAGTCGATCGATGCCACCACCGTATCGGTGCCGCCGCCGGGGGCCTCGACGATCGTGTCGCCGACATTATCGACTTTGTAGGTGTCGTCGCCCGCGCCGCCAATCATCGTGTCGGCGCCGGCGGCACCGTCGAGCGTGTCGTTGCCGGCGGTGCCGGTGATCTGGTTGTCGAGAGCATTGCCGGTGCCGCTATGAGCAGCTCCCGTGAGCGTGAGATTTTCGACATTGGCGGAGAGTGTATAGTCGACCGACGCCGTGACGCTGTCGGTGCCGCTGCCTGCCGCTTCGACGATGATATCGCTTGCATTGTCGACGGCGTAATTGTCGTTGCCTGCCCCGCCGATCAGCGTGTCGGCGCCCGCGCCGCCATCGAGCAGGTCGCTGCCGTTGCTGCCGGTGATGACGTTATTGAGCGCGTTGCCGGTGCCCATATGGGCACCGCCGACGAGTGTGAGGTTTTCGATATTCGCGCCGAGAGTATAGTCGATCGAACTGTTGACCGTATCCGTGCCGCCGCCGGCGGCTTCAACCACGACATCGCCGGCATTGTCGACCACATAGCTGTCATTGCCCGCTCCGCCGATCATCGTATCGGCGCCGGCCCCACCATCGAGCGTGTTCGCGAAACCGTTGCCGGTAAGGACATTGTCGAGCGCATTGCCAGTGCCGTTCGCCGCGGCGTCGGTCAGCGTGAGATTCTCGACATTGTCCGACAGCGCATAGGAGACGCTGGCCTGCACCGTGTCGGTGCCTTCGCCGGCCTGTTCGATCACCACGTCCCCGGCATTATCGGCAAGATAGGTGTCGTTGCCCGTACCACCGGCCATCGTGTCGGCTCCGGTGCCGCCGTCGATAACGTCATTGCCGGCGCCGGTGCTGATGATGTCGTCACCGCCCAGGGCGACGACCGTGTCCGCACCCGCTCCCACGATATGCGCGCCGCCACCGAAGCCGACGTCGATGACGTCATTGCCCTGCGTGCCGTAGATGTTCGCGTCCGGCTGCCAGCTGGTCGGTGCGGTCAGCACATAGACGCTTTCGCCGGCGCCTGGCGCGCCGATCATCAGGTCCGAGGTGCCATCGCCGTTGATATCGGGAACGATCGCGACGCTTGATCCGGTCAGGCTTCCGGCTGCGCCGACGATCTTCGCGCCGCCCATCCCCTGCGCGATTGCCGACAGATCGATGGTCCCGGTGCCCGTTCCGCCCCACACGACATAGACCGCCCCGGCGTCGGTTCCACCTTCGCCGTTATTGGGCGCGCCGATCACGATGTCGTTGATTCCGTCACGATTGAGGTCGACTCCGCCTGTCACTGTCATATTCGTCAGGTCGCCGCCATTTTCGGCGATGATCTTGTAGCCGCCGACGCCGAGCGCGACATTGCCGAGATCGACCGTGGTCGTATCGGCTTTGCCGAACACGACATAGGCGCCGTCGGAATTGGCCGCGCCGATCAGGATGTCGCTGCGTCCATCGCCGTTGAGATCGCCGACATTGGCCACCGCCGCGCCGGCGCCATCGCCGGCCACGCCCTTGATCACATAGCCGCCCGTACCATTGGCGACGTTGGTCAGGTCGACGGCTGTGCCGGTGGATTTGCCGAACACCACATAGACCGAGCCCGAATCGATGCCGCCGATCTGGCTGTGCTGCGCGCCGATCAGGATTTCCGATTTGCCATCGCCATTCTGGTCGCTGATCGTGGCGATGACATGCCCCGCGGCATCGCCGGCATTGTCGCCGATGATCTTGTAGCCGCCGGTACCGGCCGCGACGCTGCTGAGATTGACCGCGCTTGCGCTGCTCTTGCCGAACACGACATAGGCTGCGCCGGCATCGGCCCCGCCCGCGTCATTACCCGGTGCGCCGACGATCACGTCGGATTTGCCGTCGCCGTTCAGGTCCGCGATCGACAGCACGGTCGTCCCGGCCACGTCACCCGCATTTTCACCCTTGATGACATACCCCTTGCCGCCCGCGGTGAACGGATCGTTGAGATCGATGCCGCCGGCCGCTGCGGGGCTCCAGATCACGAAGGCCGCGCCGGCATCGACGACGGTACCGCGCTCCATGCCAGGCGCGCCGATCAGGATGTCGGCCCGCCCGTCACCGTTCAGATCGTTGGTGGTCGAGACAGAGGCACCAGCGCGATCACCGGCGTTGATACCGTCGATGATGATATCGGTCGTCGAACTGCCGAGCGTCGTCGTGCTGCCGCTGGCCGGAAGCCCGAGATGAATGAAGATGCGGCCCGCATCGACCGCCTTGTCGTCGTCGCCGGGGGCGCCGAAGATCAGATCAGGCAGCCCATCGCCATTGATATCCCTGATCGCCGAAATCCACGGTGCCGCAGGCGCGGCCGAGGTCGTGGCGGCGAAGTCGCCGGCGGCGTTCGGAAGGAACCGATAAGCCTGCCCGCTGGCCAGCGCACTTGCGAGGAAGACTTCGGTCTGGGGCACGGGCATTTCACTCTCCAGTTGGACGCAATATGATCGACGCCATGATGGCGCTCGGTTTGCGTCGGCAGACGCACACGGGGGAACAGATCGCCTGCCGACGATCGCGCTTGTTAGCCGCGAATCTTAAGCCTAGCTGAAGGTGGAAACGGGCAATCGATCGGCCTTTTGGGGGAGGCCAGCAGCGTGACCATCCTGCTGATCGAAGATGATGACATGCTGGGCTCCGCCATCGTGGACGGGCTGCGCCCGCGCTTCCCGGTCGACTGGTGCCGCACGATGACCGATGGCGAAGCTGCGATCGATGCCAACAGCTATGAACTGGCGATTCTCGATCTCGGATTGCCGGACGGATCGGGTCTCGATCTGCTCCGCGGCATTCGTGCGCGCCGCAATCCGTTGCCCGTGCTGATCCTGACGGCGCGGGACGCGCTGGCGGATCGGGTCGCCGGGCTCAACGGCGGGGCTGATGATTATGTCACCAAGCCATTTGATCTCGATGAACTGATGGCACGTTGCGACGCCATCATTCGCCGCTCGCAGGGACGCGCCTCGCCGGTGATCACCTATGGCGAACTGGCCTATGAGCCGGCCGCGCGCAGGCTCACGCGTAATGGCGATCCGGTAGCGCTGTCCGCGCGGGAAATGGCGGTGCTCGATATTTTGATGACGAACATCGATCGGGTCATCAGCAAGAGCCAGATCGAGGAGCGGCTATACAGCTGGGACAATCTGATCGAAAGCAACACGGTGGAAGTGCATCTATCGCATCTGCGCCGGAAGATCGGCCGCGACGTTATTCGCACGATCCGCGGGCTCGGCTACGTGATTCCGAAGAACCCATGAAACTCTATTCGCTGCGCCGTGCGACCCTGATCGCGATCATCGTGCCGCTGGTGCTCGTAGTCGCGCTGATCAGTATATCGACAGTGCTGCTATCGGGGCGCGCGATATCGGTGCTGCGCGATGATCAGATGGAGCAAGAGGCGGCCTTCCTCATGGTTCTCGCCAAGCATGAGGCGGCGGAAGGGGAGGCGATAGGCCTGATCGCCACCGTCGAGCCCGCCGATCTGCATGCGATGCTGGGGACGCGGACGGGGTTCCGGATCTGGTCCGGCAAGGTGCTGATGACGCAATCGGCGCCAAATCCGGCGCCTTTGGCTGGCCCGCCGCCCGAAGGCTTCAGCGACCGGGATGTGAACGGAAAACCATGGCGAATCTACGCTCTGCGCCATCCCGAACTGCCGATCACGATCGAGGTCAGCGAACCCTACGCATTGCGGAAGACGATGGTTCGCCACATTGTCGAGAGCCTGATCGTGCCCTTGCTGCTGCTGATCATAGCGACCAGCGTGATCGCCTACCTGCAGGTGACGCGCGCGATGCGGCCGATGTGGGCGATTTCCAGAGACGTCGACCGTCGCGACAGCAACGATCTGCAGCCGCTGAGCGGTCACAGTATTCCGATCGAGATCGCTCCCTTTCTTGCGGCATTCAACCGGCTGATCGAACGGCTGCGGCTGACGATCGATCGCGAGCGCGAATTCGCGGACAATGCCGCGCACGAATTGCGCACGCCGCTTGCCGCACTCAAGACGCGGGCGCAGATCGTCGCGCGTGAACTGGAGGGGGATGCGGCGCGGCAGGAAAGCGCGATCCAGCTTGTCGCCGCCACCGATCGGGCGACGGCGGTGATCGATCATCTGCTGTTGCTGAACCGGCTGACGAACAGCAGCGCGACGCCCGACCGCGTGGATTTTTCCGAACTCGTGGCCGATGTCGCGCGCGATCTTGCGCCGCTGGCGCTCGACCGAAATCAGGGCATCGGGGCCGATATCGCGCCGGGCATCTGCGTCGCCGGCCACGGGGATGCGCTGCGGATACTGGTCCGCAACCTAATCGACAATGCGATCCGCTATACGCCGGCTGGCGGCACGATCGGCGTGTCGTTATCCCGGGAAGAACCAGCGCGGTGCGTGCTGCGCGTGACCGACGACGGCCCCGGTATCCCGGCCGATCGGCTGGAGGCGGTGTTCGACCGTTTCGTGCGGCTATCGCACGACGAGCCCGGCAGCGGTCTCGGCCTTTCGATCGCGCGGCGGGTGGTCGAGCAGCATCACGGTACGATCCGGTTGGAAAATCGGCCGCGGGGAATCGCCGTAATCGTCGCGCTGCCAATCGCGTGAATTGGTCGACGCGTAACAATATTATTATGTTCGATGATCCGAAATGGCAGGGCGCATCATCTGGCGCGTCACCAGTAACGCCCCAGGCGCTGCTCGCCGACATAGACATCGCTGCTTCCCCGCCATCCGTCATCATCGACGTAATAGCTATTACGCAATTGCCTCCTGGTCAGTTTACTCTTGGCCGAATGGGGCCCGCGTAAGTGTGAAGCCGAGCATCTGCGCGGACTGCGGATTGCCAGGGTGCCATCCGCTGGCTGCGCCTTGGGCCCGCCAGCCTCAACCCCGACCGGCGGCCTTTACGGCATCCTTGTGTGCCTTCGCATTCTGCACATAATGTTGCACGCCTTCGCCCATGTCGATCAGCGCGGCGTCGGTGAGGTCGCGCATATATTTGGCGGGCCGCCCTGCCCAAAGCTGCCGGTGCGGCACAGTCTTGTTCGGCGAAAGCATGGCGCCGGCCGCCAGCATCGCATCACTCTCGACTGTGCATCCGCTCATCACGATGGCGCCCAGACCGATGAAGGCCCGGTCCTTCAGCGTGCAACCGTGGATCATCGCCATATGACCGATCAGCACGTCTTCGCCTATGATCGTCGGCCAGCCATCGGCCGGGCGGCCGTCCTCCCTGCCAGGGCTGTCGCAGTGGATGACGGTTCCGTCCTGGATGTTGGTGCGTGCGCCGATGCGGATGACGTTCACGTCCGCGCGGATGACGCAATTGTACCAGATGCTGACATCCGGGCCGATCTCCACGTCGCCGATGATGCGGCATCCGGGCGCGATGAATGCACTGGCATCGATACGCGGCCAGACGCCGTTGAATGGCAGGATGGTGGCGCCGGGATAATCGGGATGATCGTTCATGCCCTTCCTCTAGGGCAATATTCAGCGCCGACAAGATGCTGCCGAAATCGTCTGTTTGAGCTGCTGCCGGTTTGGTGGACACCGAGATAAGGTGTTTTCACTGATCGGAGAGCATCAATGCAACGGAGGAAGTTTGCCCGAGAGTTTAAACTTGAGGCGGTAAGGATGGTCCGGGAGCGCGGCGTGGCGGTTGCCCAGGCTTCTCGCGATCTCGGCGTGCCCAAGAACGTGCTGCGTAAAAGGGTCAAGGAGTTGGCCACCGATCCGGGGCACGCGGTTCCGGGGCATGGCCAGTTGAAGCTGGAGCAGTTGGAGATCGAGCGGCTGCGCCGCGAAGCACCGAGGGATCTGGCCGGTGGCGTGGATGTGTAGGGCGCTCGGTGTCTCGCGAAGCGGCTTTCAGGCCTGGCTCACCCTGCGAGCCAGGCCACGCCGTCGTGGTCTGCCTAAGGACCATGGTGAACGCTCGGTTATCGCCGCCAACGTGCTGGATCGCCAGTTCACGGCCGACAGACCTAACCAGAAGTGGGTGGCTGACTTCACCTATATCTGGACCGCGGAAGGGCGGCTTTACGTTGCCGCCGTCGTAGACCTGTTCTCCCGCAGGGTGGTGGGCTGGTCGATGAGCGACACCATGATGGCCCAGCTCGTTACCTGCGCTCGGAAGACCAAGGGAAGTTTATGTATTGGAAGCGGCTATCGAAACAAATGTTCCCATACATCCTCAAATAGGAATTGCGGCGCCTCGGATCGGTGTAAACGGCTTTGGGATCACCGATGTCGCGCTCATATTGCGCGATATTGGCAATCGTCAGAGCCTTTGGAAGGATGTCCATAGCCTGGGGCACGGACTTCCCCTCCAACCAGTCGGAAGCGAAACGCCCCATCGCGTAACCAAAAATTGGGGATGCCAAGCTGATGCTGGCCTTGTACGGGCTCCCTGCATTCTTTAGCTCCGCGACTGCCTCACGCTCTCCGTCAATGCCCCCAAGAAACTGGCTCGGTCGCGCCTTGCCAGCTTCGCGCAGAGCGTCCAGCGCTCCAAGAACCACAGTGTCGGCGCCCAGGATCACGTCGACTTTCGGCTGCGCAAGCAGGATCATCTTCATGGTGCGATATCCGCCTGCTTTGTCTACCGTGGCGGGCGAAATGTCGGCCACGATGGTTACCCCGGGGAGCTGCCGCAACGTATCGCGCATCGCGGTGAAGCGAGGCGCGAGGAACTGCAAATTGTCGTGAGTCAGCAATACCACCTTGGCCTTTCCGCCTAGACGCGTACGGATATGTGCTGCCGCAGCTTCCGCCAGCACCGCGCCGGTCCGATACTGCGGCGCATTCAAAATCGTAATGGCGGGCGGCGGCACGATCGCCCCAACATAGGCCCCGCTTCCGATCAACCTCTTGAGACCCGGGCTCAGCGAGGGCGGATCTATCGGAGCGACAACGATTGCGCCGGTCTTGTTGGTGCGGAGGCGATTGATCTGCCTTACCATCAGTGCCGCATTATTTTCGGAGCGTAATACGCTATACTTCATCCCTCGCTCTGAAGCAGCTAACGCCAGTCCGTACCCGATGCCCTGAACGAACTCACGTTCATTATCCTGAACGAACACCAGCTCCTTCCGCAGTGCCCTGGGCTTGGTACAGCTCTGCCGGGCCGGATCAAAGGCCGGAAGGGCCACTGGCCTGGTGAGGCCATTGCCTTGCGCGTAAGCGGCCGGCGGCGAAGTGATGGCAAGAAGCGCCGCCAGCGCGCCACGCGCGAAGTGCCTGTTGAGCGCGAGCCTCCACGACCGCATCGGAACTGATGGCGCGGGAAGTATCATACCGACTGCGCGGTTGAGAACACCAGCCGGGCCGCGGTCCCCGGTGTCCGATTGATATACTCGACATTCGTCTTCAGCGCAGCAGACATCGCAGCGATTATCTTCGACCCCAGCCCGGTTCCACCCGGGCGCGAAGTGGCGCCCAGTCCGATACCATCATCCTGAACGACAAGCTCGGCCTTCCCCTCCGGAAGCTTTCGCAACATGACGCGGATATCGCCCGATTGCCCGGGCGGATAGGCGTATTTGAAGGCGTTGGTAACCAATTCCGTGGCGACCACTCCGAGACTGATGCTCTGGTCTGTGGGCAGGGTAACTGAATCGAGCACGCTTGTAAGCCGGGCCGTATGGCCGTCGTTGCGCATGGCGACACCAAGATTGTCCAGCATCACGCCCAGATAATCATTCAATGCCACCGATGTTACGTCGCTGGACGTGTAGAGGCTCTTGTGAATCTGCGATATCGCTTGGATGCGCGTCTCCGTTTCCTTCAAGGCTCCCTTGGCCGATTCATCGGCAACTGTCTTAGACTGCATGTGGACCAGTGCCGCCACGAGTTGGAGGCTGTTGGCAACGCGATGGTTGACTTCAGACAGCAGGATTTCCGCGCGTTCTCGGGCAAGCGCTAGCTCCTGAGTCCTTTTTTCAACCCGTTCCTCGAGCGAGAGGTTGGTTGCACGCACCTCGTCACGCGCCTGTGTGATTTCCTGCCTGTTGCGAAAAACCGTGAAGGCCACCGCAGCCACGACAAGAACGATGACGAACGTTGCGACGACGGCTACCCACCGCAGCATGGCGGCATTGTTTTGCCGCTCGACCTCGGAAAGGGTGGATCTTTCGTCGGCGTCCAGCATCGCGCCGTACAGGTAAACATTGATCTCATCCATCAGCGCCTTGCCGCGATTGCTGCGGATGATCGTCAGGGCATCCGTGTCGGAACCGGCGCGTTTCAGGGCGACGCTTTGGTCCATTTCCCTAATCTTTTCCTCCACTGCCGCTCGCAGCCTGGAGAGGAACGGCGGCGGCCGGGACGCCGTGCTAACAAGACGCTCGAACTTGGACATTTGCGGCCGCGCGCGCGCTTTGGCTGTGTCATAGGGAGCCAGGTAGATTTCATTTCCGGTCAGAAGGTAACCGCGCTGGCTGGACTCCGCCGTTCGCAATGCATCGCGCAGTTCAACCGCAGCCATGCGGGTGTCTCGTTGCAACGCCGCGTTATGGAACAGGGTATTAGACCTTTCGCCAAGCCACATCGTCATCCCCACAATGGCGAAGAGTGCGAGAAAGCCGACGATAAGGCCTCCGGTCACACCCAAGGCGAGGCGACTGCTTGCCATTTCGTGGTCTCCTGAGCCTGGCGTCCGACTGCGGGCCCGGTGCCAACGTCAAGCTCGGATAACATAGGATCGGAATGTCAGCTACGGGTGATGAGCAGCGTACGAGCACGCATGACCAGTGTCGATAGGCGACCGACCGGTCGGCTGGCATGTGAAGCTCCGCTGGTTATCGGCGGATCCTCATCCTCACACAGAATGAACGTCCGCGTCTCGATTTCCGGTTCTTGAAAGACGCCAGTCAGCAAACGGCCCATTCAGCATCTATATCCGCAAAAATGCCATTTTTTATCGCAAGCTATGGCGACAAGTGGCGCAAGGGCGAGCGTATCTCATCTGGCTTCACCGAGTCAGCCGTCAATCAAGTTCCGTCCCGGGCGAATGGTCAAGAAACAGCAAATACGCTGGACCAAAAGAGGTGCACACCTATTGCTGCAAACTCGCACCCAAGCTCTCAATGGTGACTTGCGCAAATACTTCCAACGCTGGCATCCTGACCTGAAAGCTGCCGCGTAGCCCTCGTTTTGTCCTAGTTTCTTATATTTTCCTTGCCCGGGCAAATGCGTGTGTGCATTGTCGGCGCGCGAAATTAGTCAAAACGGTTGCCGACAGAGCAACTGCGAAGAATTTCCTTTAGGAGGGAGCCTATCATGAACCGCCGTCACTATCGTTGTGCACTCATGGTCACCGCCGCGGTTCAGTTGATCGCGGGCGAGCAAGCGTTTGCCCAGTCCGCAAAAGACACCTCGCCGGACGCCAGCACGATCATCGTCACCGCCCGCCGCATCGAGGAGCGTCTGCTGGACGTGCCGATCTCGATCTCGGTAGTCGACCAGTCACGGATCAACAAGGTCAACGTGACCTCGAGCGAGGATCTTGCCCGTGTGGTTCCGGGTCTCGGGGTCGATTCGCGCTATTCGTCCGAGCAGTCGAGCTTCTCGATCCGCGGTTTCACACAGCAGCTGCGCACGTCGGCCGCGGTCGGCACGTATTTCGGCGAAGTCGTGGCGCCGCGTGGCAGCGGTCTCTCGCTCCAGGGAGGCGATGGCGCAGGCCCCGGCAGCACGTTCGACGTCCAGAACATCCAGGTGCTGAAAGGCCCGCAAGGCACCCTGTTCGGCCGCAACACCACCGGCGGCGCGGTGATCATCACCCCGACTAAGCCGATCGACCGCTTCGAGGGCTATGTCGAAGGCAGCTACGGCAACTACAGCATGCGGCGCATCCAGGCCGTGGTCAACGCGCCGCTGGCGTCGTGGGCGCGGCTGCGCCTCGGCGTCGACCGGCAGAAGAGGGACGGTTTCCTTCACAACATCTCGGGCATCGGGCCCAATGATTTCAACAATACCAACTACACCGCGCTGCGCGCCAGCCTTGTGCTCGACCTTGGGGCCAATCTCGAGAACTACACGATCGTGTCCAATCTGTGGTCGCACAACAACGGCTCCATCCCGCAAATATTCGGTGCCAATCCGGCGGCGGGCTTCGGATCCTTCGCCGCGGCGCAGGTTGCGCGCCGCACCGCGCTGGGCGAGGACGGGCGCTACGCGGTCGAGAACACGCTGCCCACTCCCAGTTCTTTGACCAAGCAGTTCCAGGCGATCAACATCACCAAGTGGATTGCGACCGACAACATCACCCTCAAGAACATCGCGTCCTACTCGCACTTCATCCAGGACCTGCGGCAGGACATCTTCGGCAGCGCTTATGCGGTCCCCTTGACGGGGGGCTACCTGTCGACATCGTTCTCGTTCAACCCCGACGGTTCGCACAGCAGCGACCAGAAGAACTTCACCGAGGAGTTCCAGCTTCAGGGGACGGACTCGAACGGACGCCTGAACTACCAGGCAGGGCTCTATTACGAGCATAGTACGCCGGGGTCGCGCACCGCCGGCGGTTCGCCCGGCATCGGCGTGATTTGCCTGCCCCAGGACTATAATGATTTCCTGCACACGCGCTGCCTCGCCAGTCCTCGCTCGTTTGCCACTCCCAACAGCGGAACGATCGAGTTCATCAACATGGCGGCCTATGCACAGGGCACCTACAAGCTGACCGACAAGCTCAAGGCCACCGCCGGCATCCGCTACACTTATGACCGCGTCCACGGCAGCGCGCAGGGCCTGAACTACGGGTACGTCGGAGCCGGCTATGTTACCCCCACATTCATCGGCTGCTCGGCCGGCTATCCGGCGGCCACCAACTGCGTATTCTCGGGCCGGACATCCAACAAGAAGCCGACGTGGACGTTGAACCTGCAATACAATCCCAGCGACAATACCATGCTCTACGGCACGTATTCGCGCGGCTACAAACAGGGCGGCGTCACCCCGTTCGCCGCCGCTGGCGTCTCGACCTTCGGGCCGGAGCAAGTGGACAACTACGAACTGGGCATGAAGGCCAGCTTCAAGGGGGAGGTGTCGGGCAATCTGAACGTCGCCGCGTTCTACTCGAAGCTGAAGAACCAGCAGATCCTGGTGGGCCTGCAGGACACCACCGGCGTCCATCCCAGCGCCACGTCGGTGCTGAACGCGGGCAAGTCGCGCGCGTCGGGCATCGAAGTCGACGGGTCGATCCGCTTCGGCAGGTTGTTCCGCATTGATGCCGCCGGAACCTATCTGAGCACCAAACTCGAAATCGCCGATCCGGGTTTCCCTGAGTACAATGTGAAGACGCTGCCGGCATCTGGCGGTCCAATCGAATTCTCGCCGAAATGGAGCACGAACGTGGGTGGCACGTTCACGCTGCCGATGGACGAGAGCATGGGCAAGATCGAGGTCGGCGCCGATTATCGCTATACGTCTTCGTTCTTCACTGGCGGCATCGGCACAACCACCCCGATCAAGCAGATCGACGCCAACCTAACCTGGAGCAACGTTGCCGGTGCGCCGATCGATATTTCGGCATTCGGCACCAACCTGACGAACCAGTTCACTTACGGTTACGTGCTGGGCCTGGCGAACAGCTTCGGCTTCAATGTCGGCTATATCGGCCAGCCGCGAATGTATGGTCTGCGGGCCAAGATCCGTTTCGGCGGCAAGTAAGCAAACCGACAAATCATGCCCGCAGCGCCCACGCGAGCTGCGGGCATGATTATATGACGACGTGCGAAAACGAGATTGATGCCATTTCCCAATTGGAGTGCCTTGGTTGGAAGCAATTCTGACGGAGAGACTTGATGGCCATGAGTTCGGGTAATTTGTCGGGAGTGCACCAGACCGCGTTCAGGGCGGGGGCTCTTCGGGCCGGGCACTTGCTCGATGACAACGAACCCAAGATCTTCCGGGACGAGTTTGAAGGCTCCGCCGTACCGATAATTGAGCGCCAGTAGCGTTGGCCAGTCGTGGTGACGAACAGGTACAGACCCTCGCCATCGCTTAGTTTGTACACCTTTTCCCGACCTTTGCGGCGCTGACGGCGGTCGCTGTGAGAGCCATCTGGGGGTATCTCCTCGGGGCAATTTTGCTGATACCCCCAGAAATACCCGCAAAATGGCTGGCTGCATATGGACGCGCTGACGTGCCCAGGGACATCTCAGTCCTGAAAACACTGGCTTTTTTGGTGATTTTGGACGTCCTGGGACATCCCTGGACAGGGTTCTGGCTCCCCGGGCCGGATTCGAACCAGCGACCATTCGATTAACAGTCGAACGCTCTACCACTGAGCTACCGGGGAACAGCCTTCCAAAGGCGAGGCGCGCCTATAGCAGCGTCAAATCGGGCGTGGCAAGCCCAAGCTGCGATCTTTTCAAGTGGCGAATTGTTCCATCGTGATGCGGTCGTCGAGCGCATGTTCGGGATCGAACAACAATGTCAGTGGGCTCGTCCGGTCGATCGAGATCGAGACGCTTTCGATGTCGCGGACTTCGCGCTGATCCGCCACCGCGCTGACCGCGCGCTTGGCGCTGTCGAGCACGCGAAACGAGATGCGCGTCTTGTTGGGAAGGATCGCGCCACGCCAGCGGCGGGGGCGGAACGGACTGATCGGGGTCAACGCCAGCAGCGACGAATCGAGCGGCAGGATCGGTCCTTGCGCCGAGAGATTATAGGCGGTCGATCCGGCTGGTGTCGCGACGAGCACGCCGTCGCAGACCAGTTCGGGCAGGACCACCCGGCCGTCGACGGTGACCTCGAGTTTGGCCGTCTCGCGGGTTTCGCGCAACAATGAGACTTCGTTGATCGCCGGAATCGAGAAACGTTCGCCGCTGACGGTCACCGCGTCCATGCGCAACGGAAGTACCGTCATCGCCTTGGCATGCAGCAGCCGCAGCTCCAGCAGCTCCGGCTTCCATTCGTTCATCAGGAAGCCGACCGTGCCCAGATTCATGCCGAAAATGGGAAGGACCCGGTGGACATCGAGCATATTGTGCAAGGTCCGCAGCATGAAGCCGTCGCCACCCAGCGCTACGATAAGGTCCGCACGCTCGATCGGATGCCATTCGTAGAGGCCGTGCAGTCGCTCGGCAGCCTCCTGGGCACCATCGGTCGGAGAGGCGACAAGCGCCATCCGCGGTTCGTTCATCCCCCCGTCACGCTCATATGGCGTTCGACGGCAGGCGCCGCATCGCGTCGCTCGATCCGGAAATCATGGCGTAGCGGTTTGAGCCGCATCGCCTGGTTCAGCAGCGCGTCCAGTTCCGCCGGGCCGCCGTTCCGAAGAGCCGTGCGGAGATCGACCTTATCGTCATGCCCCAGGCACATGTAGAGTCGGCCAGTCGCGGTCACGCGAACCCGGTTGCAGTCTTCGCAGAAATTGTGGGTCATCGGCGTGATGAAGCCGATCCTCGCCCCCACTTCCTCCGCCCGATAATAACGGGCAGGGCCACCGGTGCGATCCGGTAGTGGGGTCAGCGTATGATGGCGTTCAAGATCGGCACGGACCCGGTCGAGCGGGAGATAGCGATCGGTGCGATCCTCATCGATCTCGCCCAGGGGCATTGTTTCGATCAGCGTCAGATCATGACCCTCGGCGGCGCACCAGCGCAGCATCGGATCGATCTCATGATCGTTCAGTCCCTTGAGCGCGACCATGTTGATCTTGATGGCGATTCCGGCCGCCTTCGCCGCGGCAATCCCGCCCAGCACCTGTGCGATATCACCGCGACGCGTGATGTGACGAAAGCAATCGGGATCGAGACTGTCGAGACTGACATTGATTCGGCGGATGCCGGCGTCGGCGAGCCCGGCCGCATGCGTGGCAAGCTGCGTCGCATTGGTTGTCAGGGTCAATTCGTCGAGGCCGTTGCCCTGCAATCTGCCGATCATGTGGGCCAGGTCGGTAATGCCGCGCCGCACCAGCGGTTCGCCGCCGGTGAGCCGGATCTTGCGGACACCGCGGGCGACAAAGGCTTCGGCAAGTTGAGCAATTTCTTCGAGCGATAGGATCTCCCGACGCGGCATGAACGTCATGGCTTCGGACATGCAATAGCGACAGCGAAGGTCGCATCGATCGGTCACCGACATGCGCAGATAGGTTATCCGACGGCCGAAGCTGTCGGAAAGTCTGCTGGAAACCGGGGGTGGCATGGACGTCATCTGCAAGGGAATTATGCTTTTAACGCTGCATGAGCAAGCGCCCGTGAAGGGAAAGGATTTATTGCGTAGAAAAGGCTGTCGGCGTTCGATCCTTCTGTCTGATTACGCCAGGATCTTCGCCAAGCCTCTCGACAGTTGTAGCGCGCCGTTCAGTCGCGCCATCGGATCCGGCCAGTTGCGGCTGATCACCAGCCGGCTGTCGGGCCGCAGTTTGGCGCTGTCCTTGAGTTTCTGCACATAAGTAAGCAGTCCGGGCAGATCCGGGAAATGATCGTTGTGGAATGTCACCAGCGCACCGCGCGGACCGGCATCGAGCTTGGCGACACAGGCCTTGCGGCAGTTGAGCTTGGCTTCGATCACCGTCAGCAGGTTCTGGGTCGGCTGCGGCAGGTTGCCGAACCGGTCGATCAGTTCGGCGGCGAAGGCCTCGATCTCCTGCCGGCTCTCCAGCTCGTTGACCCGGCGATACAGGCCCATGCGCAGATCGAGATCGGGCACATAATCGTCGGGGATCAGGATCGGCGCATCGACCGTGATCTGCGGGCTGAACGCCTCGCGCGACGGCACCGCGTTGGCGATGCCGCTCGCCTTGGCGTCCATGATCGCTTCCTCAAGCATCGATTGGTAGAGTTCGAAGCCGACTTCCTTGATATGCCCCGATTGTTCGTCGCCGAGCAGATTGCCGGCGCCACGAATGTCGAGATCATGGCTGGCGAGCTGAAAGCCCGCGCCGAGCGTGTCGAGATTCTGGAGGATGTGCAGGCGCTTCTCGGCGGTTTCGCTGATCCGCCGCTCGCTCGTCGTCAGATAGGCATAAGCCCGCGTCTTGGCACGCCCGACGCGGCCACGCAGCTGGTAGAGCTGCGCGAGGCCGAAGCGATCGGCGCGGTGGATGATCAATGTGTTGGCGGACGGAATATCGAGCCCGCTTTCGACGATCGTGGTCGAAACCAGGATGTCGAACTTCTTGTCGTAAAAGGCCGACATCCGTTCCTCGACCTCGGATGGCGCCATCTGGCCGTGGGCGACGACGTAACGGATCTCGGGCACGTCCTTGCGCAGGAATTCCTCGATATCGGGGAGGTCCTTGATCCGCGGCGTCACGAAGAAGCTCTGTCCGCCGCGGTAATGTTCGCGCAGCAAGGCTTCGCGGATCACCACCGGGTCGAACGGCGCGACATAGGTGCGCACCGCAAGCCGATCGACCGGCGGCGTCTGGATCACCGAAAGCTCGCGCAGGCCGGACATCGCCATCTGCAGGGTGCGCGGGATCGGCGTTGCTGTCAGCGTCAGCATGTGGACGTCCGTCTTGAGAGCCTTCAGCTTCTCCTTATGCGTCACGCCGAAGCGTTGCTCCTCGTCGACGATGACCAGCCCGAGCCGCTTGAACTCGATATTCTTGGCGAGCAGCGCATGGGTGCCGATGATGATGTCGAGCGATCCGTCGGCCAGGCCTTCCTTGGCTTTCTTGGCGTCGGCTGCGGTCACCAGCCGCGATAGGTGGCCGACATTGACCGGGAAGCCGTGGAAGCGCTCGACGAACTGCTTGTGATGCTGGCGCGCGAGCAGGGTGGTCGGGCAGACGACCGCCACCTGCATGCCGGCCATTGCCGCGACGAACGCCGCGCGCAACGCCACCTCGGTCTTGCCGAAGCCGACATCGCCGCACACCAGCCGGTCCATCGGCTTGCCCGCGCCCAGATCCTCGATCACCTCGGCGATCGCGCGATCCTGATCCTCGGTCTCCTGATAGGGGAAGCGATCAACGAATTCGTTATAGCCGGCCTCGGGCTGCATCACTTCGGCGGGTTTCAGCGCGCGTTCGGCGGCTGTCTTGATCAGTTCACCCGCAATCTCGCGGATGCGCTCCTTCATCTTCGCCTTGCGCGACTGCCAGGCGACCCCGCCCAATTTGTCGAGCTGGACGCCCTCGGTCTCGGAACCGTAGCGGCTGAGCACGTCGATATTTTCGACCGGCACGTAGAGTTTGTCGCCGCCGGCATAGCTGAGCGCCACGCAATCATGCGGGCTGTTGCCGACGGGGATCTGGGTCAGCCCCTCATAGCGGCCGATGCCATGATCCATGTGGACGACGAGATCGCCGGGCGAGAGCGTCGCCATCTCGGCGAGGAAGGCGTCTGCCGATTTCTTGCGCTTCTGCCGGCGGACGAGCCGATCGCCGAGCATGTCCTGCTCGGTAAGCAAAGCGACGTCGGGGCTGGTAAAGCCATGGTCAAGCGGCAGCACTGCCAGCGCGGCACCACCGCCGGCCGCGAGACCCTGCGCCTCCTGCCAATTGTCGGCAAAGGGCACGCGGTGAAGGTGATGGTCCTTGAGCAGCCCCGCGAAGCGCTCGCGCGATCCGATCGAGTAGCTGGCGAAGACGACCTTGACGCCCTTCTTGTTGAGCGCTTCGACATGTTCGACGACGGCATCGTAGATGTTGACGCCCTGCGTTCGTTCGGGCGCGAAATCGCGCGCCGCATCCACGCCGAAATCGATCACCTTGGCGCTGTCCGGCTCGTGGAACGGCGTGATGAGATGGATCGGCCGATCCGCGATCGCCTTGTCCCAATCCGCCGCGCCCAGATAGAGTTCCTGCGGCTCGAGCGGGCGATAGCTGCCGGCATCGGCGCTCTTCGCGCGGACGCGGTTGGCGTGATAATCGGTGATCGCGTCGAAGCGGGCTTCGGCCGCGCCGGTCGTGCCATGGTCGCGCACCATGATATCGTCGGCAGACAAATGATCGAACAAGGTCGTCAACCGTTCCTCGAGCAACGGCAGCCAATGGTCCATGCCGGCGAGGCGGCGGCCGTCGGAGATCGCCTGATAGAGCGGGTCGCTGGTCGCATTCGCGCCGAAGCGCTCGCGATAGCGGCTGCGGAAGCGCTTGATCGTGTCCTCGTCGAGCAAAGCTTCGGACGCCGGGAGCAAGATGAATCCGTCGATCGTGCCGATCGTCCGCTGGTCCTGCGGATCGAACTGGCGGACGGTCTCGATCTCGTCGCCGAAGAAATCGAGCCGCAGCGCGGTCGGCTCACCGGCCGGGAACAGATCGACCAGCCCGCCGCGCACCGCATATTCGCCCTGATCGGTGACGGTCTCGGTCCGCATATAGCCGTTGGCCTGCAGCAAGGCGGCGAGCCGGTCGCGATCGATCCGTTCGCCGGGTGCGAGCCGGGCTACGAGCTGGCGAACGCGAAACGGCGTCAGCGCGCGCTGTGTGACCGCGTTGATCGTGGTGACGATCAGGGTGGGGCCCTTGGGTTTCGTCAGCAGTGCGTAGAGCGCCGAAAGCCGGTCCGACGTGATCCGCAGCGCCGGGCTGGCGCGATCATATGGCAGGCAGTCCCAGGCCGGAAACTGGATCACCGCAAGTCCGGGTGCAAAATAGCCCGCCGCTTCGGCGATCCCGCGCATCGCCTGATCGTCGGGCGCGACGAACACGACCCGGCCGCCCTTCGCGGCGGCGGCGCGCGCCAGATCGGCCAGCATCCACGGCTGGAAGCCGGTAGGGATGCCGGCGAGCGTGAGCGCTTCGCCGGATTTCAGGATGCGGTGGAGGTCGGTCATGACTTGAGTGCGCAATACATATCTTCGTCATTCCCGCGAAAGCGGGAACCCACGGTTACGGGCGCTTGCGTTCCGAGACGGGCCGCTGTCCATGGGGCCCCGCTTTCGCGGGGATGACGGTGAGGGAGGGAAAGGAGGATGGAGTCGGTCACCCGCCCATTTTCTCCACATCGATATAATCGAGCTGCCGGAATCGCTCCATCATCGGCCCCTGCCAGCGCTCGGGCACCGCGATCGTGCCGAGCGCCCAGCCCATGATGTCGACATCCTCCTCGTTCATAAGTGCTTCGAACCACACGAGTTCGGGTTCGCCCCATTCGGCATGGCAATGGTCAAAAAAGCCGCCGATCATGAAGTCGGCTTCCTTCGTGCCGCGATGCGAGGCACGGAAGCGCAGGCGTTTCAGGCGGATGTCGCGGTCCATGGCTTCCCACGCAAGATTGGCCCACAGGCAATTGGAAACCTGTCGGCGGATGAGTAGAAGGGCCGTCTAAGCATTTTCACGTCGGGTGGAAACACCCGATGGCCCGGAAAATGCGACCAGCAAGAAGATCATGCGGCCCGAAATACTCAATCCATTGTTCGCGGAGGTGGAGGCGCTGAAAGGCGTCGGCCCGACCATGGCCAAGCCGCTCAAGCGGCTGAAGCTGGAAAAGGTCGTCGACGTGCTGTTCCACCTGCCGGTCGGTATCGTCGAACGGAAGCGGGTCGACACCGTCGAGATGGAGGATGCCGGCCGCATCGTCACGGTGCGCGTGACGCCGATCGACTATCGCTCGTCCGGCGGCATGCGCGGGCCGTTTCGCGTTCACGCGACCGATCAGGCGGGCAATGTGTTGAGCCTCGTCTATTTCGGCAGCAATTCGGGATGGGCGAAAAAGCTGTTCCCGCTCGGCGAACCGCGGATCGTTTCGGGCAAGCTCGAAATGTATGGGCAGGAACTGCAGATGATCCATCCGAGCCATGTGCTGTCGCCCGAGGAAGGCGCAGACCTGTCCGAATCCGAGGCGGTCTATCCGCTGTCCGAAGGGCTTACCAATCACCGCATGGCGCAGCTCGCCGAACAGGCGATCGCGCGCGCGCCCGATCTGGCCGAATGGATCGAGCCCAGCCTGCTCGATACGCGTTCCTGGCCTGGCTGGCAGGAGGCGATCCGCCGCATCCACGCCGATCCGCAGGACGAACTGGCCCGCGCGCGGCTGGCCTATGACGAGATCTTCGCGAACCAGCTCGCCTTGATGCTGGTCCGTGCTTCCTCGCGTCGGCGACGTGGAACGCCTTTGCTCGGCACCGGCCGGCTGCGCGATGCGCTCGTGCTCCCTTACGCGCCGACCGGCGCGCAATCGCGCACGATTGCCGAGATCGAGGGTGATTTGCAGCAGGCGACGCCGATGGTGCGACTGCTGCAGGGTGATGTCGGATCGGGCAAGACCTTGGTCGCGACGATGGCATTGCTGACCGCCGTCGAGGCCGGAACGCAAGGCGCCTTGCTTGCGCCGACCGAGATCCTGGCGCGCCAGCATCATGCGACGATCACGAAGACCCTCGCCGGATTGCCGGTCAACGTCGCGATCCTCACCGGCCGCGAAAAGGGCAAGGCGCGCGAATCCACTTTGATGGGACTGGCCGATGGTTCGATCGATATTTTGATCGGTACCCATGCGATTTTTCAGGAAAAGGTCGGCTATCGCAATCTCGGCCTTGCCGTCGTCGACGAACAGCATCGCTTCGGCGTGGCGCAACGCTTGCTGCTGCAGGCCAAAGCCGATCGGCCGCCGCACCTGCTGGTGATGACGGCCACCCCGATCCCCCGCACCTTGTCGCTCAGCCATTATGGCGAGATGGATATCAGCCGGCTCGACGAAATGCCGCCCGGCCGCCAGCCGATCGAAACCCGCGTGATTTCGGGCGAACGGCTCGATGAGATCGCCGGCGCGCTTGGCCGGCATATGGCGAAGGGCGGCCAGGCCTATTGGGTCTGCCCTTTGGTCGAGGAGAGCGAATTATCCGATCTCGCCGCGGCCGAAAGCCGCGCGGAATCGCTGCGCGCGGCGTTCGGCGACAAGGTCGGCGTCGTCCATGGCCGGATGAAGGGCCCCGAGAAGGATGCCGTCATGGCGGCGTTCCAGCGCGGCGACCTCGGCGTGCTGGTGGCGACGACTGTGATCGAGGTCGGCGTCGACGTGCCCAACGCCACCCTGATGATCATCGAGGGCGCAGACCGCTTCGGCCTCGCCCAGCTCCATCAGCTTCGCGGCCGCGTCGGACGCGGCGATCAGCATTCTATCTGCCTGCTGTTGCGCGGCAACGGCCTGTCCGAAACTTCGCGCGCACGGCTGGCGCTGATGCGCGAGACCAATGACGGCTTCCGCATCGCCGAGGAGGATCTGCGACTGCGTGGCGCCGGCGAGGTGCTGGGCACCCGCCAGTCGGGCGAGGCTGAGTTCCGGCTGGCCGGGCCGGAGCGGGTGGCGGCGTACATTCAGACCGCGACCGACGATGCGCGGCTGCTGGTCGATCGCGACGGCGGGCTGGAGGGACCACGCGGGCAGGCGGCGCGGACGGCGCTGTATCTGTTCGAGCGCGATGCGGCGGTGGGGTTGCTCAGGGCGGGGTGAGCCTCACCCCATTGGCCAGCGCTGCCGTCGTGACCGGGTCGCGTTGAGCATCGCCGCATAGGCATAAGCGTCGATCGGTTTGGAGAATTCCGCGCCGACCCTACCGCCCAGCGACCAGACGATGCGCGCCTCGACGTCGCCAAGCCGCGGCAACGCCAGCTTCACCACCGCACCCTTCGGCGTCGCGCCGCTTTCGCGCGCCATGAAGCCGAGCGGGGAGATGTTGACGAGCAGAATGTCTGCGCTGCGACCGTCGCCATCGGTCATGCGCGTTGGCAGGGCGACCTCGTCGCGGGGAACGCGGCGCTGCTGGAGCGGATCGTCGATAGCCGGTTTTTCTGCTTCGTTCATGATGCCTCAAGCTTGTGCCTTGACGTCAGCATTGATCAGCCAGGTTGCCGAGACATGAAGCATCAGGGTTAACGATCGTCAGTCCGTAAAAATGCCTAAGGGATTCCGAACCTGTATCGGCTCATTCGCTGCGACGATCATTTCGATAGCGAGGCCGGGATGAACTGCTAAAGGGGCGCTTCGATGATGGATGGCAGCAGACCTCGATGCATATCGTTTATGCCCGCGAGAATGACTTGGCCTGCGACGATTTCGTTGCGGTTCTCGACGCGTCGGGCCTCGCCGGGCGTCGGCCGGTCGGGGATCGCGATCGGATCGAACGGATGCTGCGCGGCGCCAATCTCATCATTGTGGCACGCGATGCGGATAGCGGGGCGGTAGTTGGGGTTGCCCGATCGCTGACCGATTTTTCATATTGCTGTTATCTGTCCGATCTCGCCGTGGATCGCGCTTATCAGGGGCGGGGGATAGGACGGCAATTGATCGCGGAGACCCGCCTTGCCGCAGGGGATGAGGCGATGTGCCTTCTGCTGTCAGCGCCCGCCGCGATATCCTTCTACCGTGCGATCGGCATGCCGCATGAAGACAGGGCGTTCATGTATCCGCGTGAGCGGTAGGCGGGCCGGCTTTGTGCAACTTGACCGACGAAGTCGATACCATCAACGAGGCGGATACGTCATATCAATCGAGCGAGACAAACCATGACCAGCCGCAGGGACAACCAGCTTCGATCGGCGGCGATTCGCTTCGCGCTGCGCCTGCCGGATGAGGACCTGGGATCCGTCGGCTGTCGCTTCGTGCGCATCGTCGTCGATCCCGAGGTTGGGGAGGAAGTCTGCCTCGCATTCCTCGATACGCCTGCCGATGCGCCGCGCTACAACGACGTCGAGCCGCTCGGACTGACTGCTAATACCGGGCTGGTGCGCACGCCGCATGGCATGATCGGAGCGATCGTCTGGCAAATCGCGGCGAACAGCCCGATCGAGTGCTTTGTCGAGCAGTTTCTCAATTTTGGATCGCCGGGCACATTGCGGTTGCTCAAGGAGGCGGCGGATCAGACCCATCTGAAGTTCATCGTGCTCGACAGTCGTACGTCGGACGTCACCGCATTTGCCGATTATGAAAACAGGTTCACGCTTGATGCGCTGGTGCAGGCGATGGACGAACATGCATCGGAGGCTGCGGCGGCGACTTTCGATGAAGCGGTGCACTATGCAAAGCTCCATGCCAATCTGATCGGCAAGATTCGATCGCAGCCATAGGGCCAATCAGCGGCCGTTCAGCATCGCGGATATCTGCGCGAGCAGTTCGGCCGCGCGGAATGGCTTGCCCAGCCGCTCCACATTCTGCGGCAGACTGTCCGCCAAATCGGCGAAGCCGGTGATCAACAGGATGGGGATGTCGGGCAGTCGGGCGCGCACCTCGCGGGCCAGTTCGGCGCCGGACAGTCCGGGCATGACATAATCGGTGACGATGGCGTCAAAGGCGGCTCCTTCTGCAAGTGTGGCGAGCGCCTCCGTGCCCGATGCCGCTTCAATCACAACATGGCCATGCTCGCGCAGCAGGCCCGCGGTTGCATGGCGCACGCGTACATTGTCGTCGACCAGCATGATCCGCGCGGTGCGGCTGTCGACAGCCGGCATCGCTTGCGGCTCCTCTACCGTCGGAGGGCTGCCGAGGGGTAGCCAGATTTCGATGGTCGTGCCGCTGCCGGGCGTGCTGACGAGGTTCAGCGCACCGCCCGATTGCGCCGCCAGCCCATGCACCATCGACAGGCCAAGGCCGGTGCCTTTGCCGATCGGCTTTGTCGTGAAGAAGGGTTCGATCGCTTGTGCCAGCGTTTCGGCGTCCATTCCCTCGCCCGTGTCGGTGACCGAAATCTTCACATAGTCGCCCGGGGACAGCCGTCTGGTAGACAATCCTGCGGCGGCTTCCTGCGTCAGGCCGATCGTGAGCAGGCCGCCCTCGGGCATCGCATCCTGGGCGTTGACGGCAAGGTTGAGGATCGCCAGCTCGAGCTGCGCGGGATCGACCCGCGCCGATAGTGTCGTCTTGGGCAGTTCGTAGCGCAGTTGCACATCGCTGCCGATCGATCGCTCGATCAAGTCGCGCATTCCCGCGAGCAAAGCGACGATGTCGACATCGCGGGGGCGCAGCGTCTGCCGCCGCGCAAAGGACAGCAATCGGGCCACCAAAGTCCGTGCGCGCTCGGCGCTGTCCAGCGCGGCCTCAACCAGCCGAAGTCCCTTTGGATCGTTCGTAAGACGCCGTTGCAGCATGTCGAGCCCTGCGATTACCGGCGTCAGGAGATTGTTGAAATCATGCGCGACACCGCCCGTCATCCGGCCGAGCGCGCCCATTCGCTGGCTTTCGGTTGCAGCCTCCTCGCGGCGGTGTTGCGCCGCCATGTCGCGGCCGATGAGCGTCACCAAAGCGACCGCAAGCGACAGACTCGCGATGATCCCGGTAAGGAGCACCCCCGATGCGCGCAGGATCGGCGCCTTATACTCGGCGGCCGGCATGGCGACGTGAACGGTCCATTCGCTTCCGGGAATTGGTTGCCAGATTGCCATTTCGTCGACGCCGGACATCGTATCGCGGTACATCAGGCCGGGAGGGCGGCGGAGCGCCGCCCGCGCGCTGTTGCTGGCGGGTTTGGCGATGTCGGCCGCCGCGCCGGTCTGCGCGACGATATTTCCGGCCTGATCGATGACCTCGATTCGCCAGCGTGGTGGCAGATTGGCTTCGAGCAGCAGCCGGCTCATCACCTGGGGGTCGACAAGAGTGGATATCACGTAATTCAGGCGGCCGTCGCGAATGACTGGCGCACGAATCGCGAAGGCAGCTGCTCGGCCTGGCACGCTCCCGATCCGGCCAATGGTCAGCTTGTGCGTAGCAACGACGCGCTCGAAACTGTCCGTCTCAATGACGGGGCCGTGCGCGATTCCGGCGATGGGTTCGGGTATATCTAGCAGCCTGATGCCTTGCGGATTGGCTACCGAAATGGTTCGCCACAGCGGCTCGATCGCAAGCAGTCGCCGACCCAGCGCCGTGAAGCGCTTTGCCTCGATCTGCGCGTCGAGCGAAGGGGATTGAGCGATCATCTCTGTGCGCTGTTCGCTGGTGATCAGCTCGCGACCGATCAACGTCGCCATGAAGCGGGCATGATCCAGCGCGCGGCGCTCAATAGCAGCGCGCTGGTTATGAAAACCGAACGTGCCGATTATCGCGCCGAAGATTACGATCGGCAGCAGCGCCGTCACAGCCAATAGCGCGAGCGAACGCTGCATTACCTACCCCATTATCACCAATGCATCGTTCTTAGGGCAAAAGGTGGTTCAGCGCAGTGCTTTTCGCCGATAGTGCCGATTCGTGTTGCGGTTACACGAGCTCCGGCAAGCTTATGGGACGATTGCGACCTATTTCGATCGTGCAGCGATGCCCATCACCTCGAAATGCGCACCGCCCAGCAGACTGCCGGCGCCGAGGAAAGCACGCGCAGGCATAGGACCGGTGAAATACGTCCGATAGACATCGTTGAACGCTGCATAATCCTTGAGGTCGGACGCGAAGACCTGCACCCAGACGAGATCGTTCATCGTCAGTCCGGCCTTCTCGACCGTGCGCTTGATATTGTCGAGAACGAGCTTCGCGCCGGCCGCGACATCGGTGGGCGGTTTGCCGGTGGCGGGATCCATGTCGGTGGTGCCCGCGACATAGAGCGTGTCGCCTGCCATCACGGCCGAACTGAACGGCGGCGCCTTGCCGGATACGGGCGACGGCATCGATCCCGCCGGATAATGGGTGACCGACACCGATGCGCCGGCCGTGACAGATGCAAGAAGGAGGGGGGTGACGACGAGCAGGCGTATCATCGGCATTTCCTTCGGTCGATCATAGACCGTCGGAGATGAGCAAATCGGCGCTGCCGTGGCAAGCCGCGTCAGATATCCTGTACCAGTCGCCCATACAGGTCAGGCCGCCGATCCCGGAAGAAACCAAACGCCGCCCTGTGCCGCTTCACGATATCGAGATCGATCGTCGCGACCAGCGCGCCGGTCTCCTCGCGTCCGAAGGCCGCCAGATAGTCGCCGCGTTCATTGGCGATGAAGCTGTGGCCGTAGAAGGTCTGGCCATTTTCGGTGCCGATCCGGTTGGCGGCGATCACCGGCACGACGTTGGAGACCGAATGGCCCACCATCGCGCGTTGCCACAGTCGGCTGGTATCGAGCTCGGGATCATGCGGTTCGTTGCCGATCGCCGTCGGGAAGAACAAGAGGTCCGCGCCCATCAGCATCAGCGCGCGCGCGGTTTCCGGATACCATTGGTCCCAGCAAATGCCGACGCCCAGGGTCGCGCGCTCCGTCGGCCAAACCTTGAAGCCGGTATTGCCGGGCCGGAAATAGAATTTTTCCTCATAGCCTGGGCCATCGGGAATGTGGCTCTTGCGATAGACACCCATGATGCGGCCATCGGGATCGATCATGGCCAGGCTGTTATAGTAATGATGTCCGTCGGCCTCGAAGAAGCTGGTCGGGATATAAATTTTCAACTCAGCGGCGAGCGCCTGCATAGCGCGCACGGCCTTGTGCTCGGCGGTGGGTTTGGCGCGCGCGAACTGGCCCTCATCTTCGACCTGGCAGAAATAATGGCCCTCGAACAATTCGGGTGGCAGAACGACATGCGCGCCGCGCGCCGCCGCGTCGCGGACGAGCTTGGAAACCTCGGTGATATTTGCGTCGATATCGTCGGTGAAGGCGAGTTGCAGCGCGGCGACGGTGATTTCGGTCATCTAGGTCGAAGCCCTTTCATCCAAATTTCTATCGGGGATCTCCCCCCTCCCCCCACACCGTCATTCCCGCGAAAGCGGGAACCCATGGATGGCGGCACATATTGGCTCCAGTGGTCCGTAACCGTGGGTTCCCGCTTTCGCGGGAATGACTGTGGGTGGTGCGCCGCCAACCGCTGTTCACACCGCCGGAATCTGCTGGCTGATGCAGTGGAAACTGCCCCCGCCCGTCAGGATGTGATCAGCACGGAAGCCGGTGACGCGGCGGCCCGGAAAGAGTTTCGCTATCGCCGCCACCGCCGCCTTGTCATTCGCGGCGCCGTACAGCGGCACCACCACCGCCGCATTGCCGATGTAGAAATTCATATAGGATGCCGGGATCATTTCACCATCCCGTTCGACCAGTCCCGGTGAAGGGATCGTTGCGACGGTGAGCCCGAACGCCTCGGCGCGTGTTTTCGCATCGGTATAGACGGCCGCATTGGGGTCGTCGGCGCCGCCGGCTTCCGGGATCGCGATCACGCCCTCGGCGACAAAACGCGCGAGATTGTCGACATGCCCATCGGTATGATCGTTTGCGAGCCCGTCGCCGAGCCAGAGCAACCGATCAACGCCCAGATCGCGCGCCAGGTTGGCTTCGATCGCGGCCTTGTCGAGCCCCGGATTGCGGTTCGGGTTGAGCAGGCATTGTTCGGTCGTGACGCCGATGCCCGCGCCGTTGACGTCGATCGCGCCGCCCTCGAAGATCCAGTCGCAGCGGCGAACCGGCAGCCCGGTGTGGGCCGCCAGCCGCTCGCCGATATCCTCGTCACCGGGCAGCTCATATTTGCCACCCCACCAGTTGAAACAGAAATCGGCCGCGGCGCGACCGCCGTCGCCGGACAGGATGATCGGCGCCGTATCGCGCAGCCAGATGTCGCCGAATGGTTCGACGATCACGTCTGCCGCATCCCCGGCCAGTTCGCGGGCGGCGGCGGCCGACTCTTCATCGGCGGCTACAAGGATAACGTGTTCGCCCGCTCCGTCGGCGTGAACCGCCTTTGCGAATTGGACGACTTCGGCGCGAGCGGGATCGAGATCGTCCTCCCACAGTTCGGGATGGCTCGGAAAGCCGATCCAGACGGAGTCGTGCAGGGTCCATTCGGCTGGCTGGCGATAGTCGGTCATGCGCGCGCTGATAGCGCTGTGATGTGACAGGGGAAAGAGGGGCGGACGATAGCCATGTCGCCAATTCGATATAATATGTCGTAATGGTGCAAATAAGTCGAGCCGTTTCGCGCAAAGATGTCGGCATGCGCTATTCGGTCTGGAGCCTCGCGAAAAATGCCCTGACGGGCCACCGCGACTGGCGGCCGGCATGGCGCGATGCGGCGCCGAAATCCTCTTATGACGTGGTGATCGTCGGCGGTGGCGGGCATGGGCTGGCGACGGCATATTATCTGGCGAGGGTGCACGGTATCACCAATGTCGCCCTGATCGAGAAGGGCTGGATCGGTGGTGGCAATGCCGGGCGCAACACCACGATCATCCGCTCGAATTATCTGCTCGACGGCAATATCCCCTTTTACGAACTGTCGATGAAGCTGTGGGAGGGGCTGGAGCAGGAGCTCAATTATAACGCGATGGTCAGCCAGCGTGGCGTGCTCAACCTGTTTCACAACGATGGCCAACGCGATGCCTATGTCCGGCGCGGCAATGCGATGCGGCTGCATGGCGTCGATGCCGAACTGCTCGATCGCGAGGGCGTGCGCCGCATGGCACCCTTCCTCAATTTCGATCACGCGCGCTTCCCGATCCAGGGCGGATTGCTGCAACGGCGCGGCGGCACCGCCCGGCATGATGCGGTCAATTGGGGCTATGCGCGGGCGGCGTCCGCGCTCGGCGTCGACATCATCCAGAATTGCGAACTCACCGGATTCCGGCGTGCGCCCGATGGCCGGGTGACCGGGGTCGAGACGAGCCGCGGCGCGATTGGCTGTCGCAAGGCCGGTGTGGCCGTCGCCGGGCATTCGTCGCGGGTGGCGGCGATGGCGGGGCTGCGGCTGCCGATCGAAAGCCATGTGTTGCAGGCGTTCGTGTCGGAAGCGCTCAAACCCATATTGCCCGGCGTGATCACCTTCGGCGCGGGCCATTTCTATGTCAGCCAGTCGGACAAGGGCGGGCTCGTGTTCGGCGGCGATATCGACGGCTATAACAGCTATGCCCAGCGCGGAAACCTGTCCGTCGTCGAGGATGTCTGCGAGGGTGGCATGGCGTTGATGCCCATGATTGGCCGCGCGCGGATGCTGCGCAGCTGGGGCGGGATCATGGACATGTCGATGGACGGTTCGCCGATCATCGATCACACGCCGGTTTCCGGCCTCTACCTCAACGCCGGCTGGTGCTATGGCGGCTTCAAGGCGACGCCGGCGAGCGGTTGGTGTTTCGCGCATCTGATCGCGACCGATCGGGCGCATGCGGCGTCATCTGCCTATCGCCTCGATCGTTTTGCGCGCGGCTATATGATCGACGAAAAGGGCGTGGGCGCCCAGCCGAACCTGCACTGATGCGCATAAGCTGTCCCTTCTGCGGCGATCGCGACCTTCAGGAATTCGTCTATCGCGGAGACGCGTCGGCGGCCGGCATCGGAGACTGCAGCGATATGGTCGAACGCGTCTATCTGCGCGACAATCCGGCCGGCCCGATCGACGAGCATTGGTATCATGCGCAAGGGTGTCGCCGCTGGCTGGTGGTGACCCGCGATACGCGGACGCACGCGATCGACACCGCCCGTCTTGCGCGCGAGCCGAAGCCATGAGCCGTCTGGGTGGCGGCGGGCTGATCGATCGGTCGCGGCCGATCGATTTCACCTTCGACGGCGAGGCGTATCGCGGTTTCGAAGGTGATACGCTGGCCTCGGCGCTGATCGCCGCCGATGTGAAGATCGTCGGCCGTTCGTTCAAATATCACCGGCCACGCGGCATCATGACCGCCGGCAGCGAAGAACCCAATGCGCTGGTGACGCTGCGTTCGGGCGCCCGTGCCGAGCCGAACAGCCGCGCGACGACGATCGAGCTTTTCGACGGGCTGGAAGCGACCAGCCAGAATCGCTGGCCGAGCCTCGGCTGCGATCTGATGGCGATCAACGGCCTGCTCGCGCCCTTGTTCGTCGCGGGCTTCTATTACAAGACTTTCATGTGGCCGGCGGCCTTTTGGGAACGGCTGTACGAACCATTGATCCGTCGCGCAGCGGGCCTTGGGAAGCTCAGCGGCTTGCCCGATCCCGACACATATGATCGCGACCATGCCTTTTGCGACGTGCTGGTGATCGGTGGCGGGCCGGCGGGGTTGACTGCGGCGCTCGTGGCGGGGCGCTCGGGCGCGCGGGTCCTGCTGGTTGACGAGGATATGCGACCCGGGGGCCGGCTGCTCGCCGAACGGCACGAGGTCGACGGGATGAGTGGCCCGGATTGGGTGGCGGCGATGGTTGCAGAACTGGCCAGCTTGCCCAATGTCCGGCTGCTCGCGCGAACAACGGTGTTCGGCGCTTATGACGGACAGACCTTCGCCGCCGTCGAGCGTGTGGCCGATCATGTGCCGGAGCCGGCGCCCGGCCGTCCGCGCCAGCGACTGTGGAAGATCGTCGCAAAGCGCAGCATATTGGCTGCGGGTGCCGTCGAGCGGCCGATCGTGTTCGGCGGCAACGACCGGCCCGGTGTGATGACGGCATCGGCGATGCAGGCCTATGCAAACCGTTTTGCTGCGGTGCCGGGTGAGAAGGTGGCGCTGTTTGCCGTCACCGACAGCGCCTGGGCGGCGGCCGACGATCTCCGCACGGCGGGCCTCGATATTGTTGCCATGATCGATGCGCGCAAAGCGCCCCCGGCCGCGGCGATGAACCGTGCCCGCGCCGCCGGAACGCGGGTTTTTACCGGATCGGAGGTCGTGCAGGCGCGGGGCCGGACAGTGCGATCGATCGATGTGCGCGATGCCGCAGGCCGCGTATCGCGTATCGCGGTCGATGCGCTGGGGGTTTCCGGCGGCTGGAATCCGGCGATCGGGCTTGCGAATCATCTTGGCGGCCGCTCTGTCTGGTGCGAGCGGATCCACGGTTACGTCCTTGCAGATCCGCCGATGGGCATGGTGGTTGCCGGAGCAGCGGCGGGCCGGCTGGGATTGGGCGACACGATCCGTGATAGTGCCCGTATCGCCGGGGAGACTGCCACCGCACTCGGCCGGACCACCTCGGCCTTTCGCCCGCCCCGGAGCAGCGATGATCCTGCGCATGTCGCGCCCCTTTGGCATGTGGCATCGCCGGGTAAGAGTTTCGTCGATTTTCAGCATGACGTTACCGATCGTGATATCGCCTTGTCGGCGCGCGAGGGTTTCGCCTCGGTCGAGCATATGAAGCGTTATACGACGCTGGGCATGGCGACCGACCAGGGCAAGACCAGCCAGGTCAACGCCAATGCGCTGCTCGCGCTGCATGGCGGCAAGACGATCGCCGAGGCTGGATCGGTGCGGTCGCGCCCGCCTCATGTGCCGGTGGCGATCGGCCTGCTGGCGGGTCATCATCGCGATGAGCATTTTCGGCCCGTACGACTTACGCCTTGCCACGGTTGGGCCGAGGCGCAGGGCGCGACTTTCGTCGATGCCGGCCAGTGGAAGCGCGCGCAGTGGTTCGCGAAATCCGGCGAGAGTGACTGGCTCGAGACGGTATCGCGCGAGGCGCTGGCGGTGCGGACCGGCGTCGGCATTTGCGATGTCTCGACGCTTGGCAAGATCGAGGTGGCTGGTCCGGACGCCGCCCGGCTGCTCGATCGGCTCTATATCAATACGTTCTCAAGCCTGCCCGTGGGCAAGGCGCGTTATGGTATCATGCTGCGCGAAGACGGGATCGTCATGGACGACGGCACCACCACCCGTTTTGCCGCGGATCGCTTCTTCGTAACCACCACCACCGCCAATGCGGCGAAGGTGATGGAGCATATCGACCATTGCCGGCAGGTGCTGTGGCCCGATCTGGATGTTCAGGCGGTCTCGGTGACCGAGCAATGGGCGCAGCTCGCCGTTGCCGGGCCGACTTCCCGGACATTGCTTCAGCGTCTGTTCGCCGACGTCGACCTCTCGAACGCGGCCTTTCCCTTCATGGCCGCGATCGAATGCGTGTGGCGTGGGATGCCAGCGCGCTTGTTCCGGATCTCCTTCTCGGGCGAACTGGCGTATGAAGTCGCCGTCCCGGCCGATTTCGGAGACGCGCTGGTCCGCGCCTTGTTCGATGCGGGCGCCGATCTTGGCGTCACGGCTTATGGCACCGAGGCGCTGAGTGTCCTGCGCATCGAGAAGGGGCATCCCGCCGGCAACGAGCTGAACGGGCAGACGACGGCCGCCGATCTCGGCTTCGCGCGGATGATGTCGCGCAAGAAGGGCTACGTCGGCCAAATCCTCGCGGATCGGCCCGGGCTGACCGACGAGGCGCGGCCGGCCCTCGTCGGTATCTCTCCTGTCGATCCGGCCGCCCGTCCGCGCGGAGGCGCGCATCTGTTGCCGATCGGTGCCAGCGCCGAAGCCCGCAATGATCAGGGCTATGTCACTTCGGTCGCTTTTTCGCCGACATTGGGCCGATGGATCGGGCTGGCGCTGATGAAGCGCGGGCGCAGCCGGATCGGGGAAAGGGTTCGCGCGGTCGATCTGCTGCGGGGGAGCGATGTCGAGGTGGATATCGTCGATCCGGTGTTTGTCGACGCCAAAGGGGAGCGGCTGCGTGGCTGAACCGGGGCTGCTTCGCGCACGACGGGCGTTCGATTCAATGCTGGCATCGCTCGATGTGGCGCCGGAGGACCATGAACTTGCCGTCAGCCAGCCGATCTTCGCGCTGGCGACGATCATGGCGCGCGACGGCGGGCAGGGTGCGATCGCGACAGCGCTCGGCCTCGATCTGCCGCAGGGGCCTTGCCGATGCACGGCCGAGCGCATGACCATCATCGGCACCGGGCCGGCTGTCTGGCTGGCGATGGAGGAGGGGGGCGACCCCTTATGGGCGCTTCGGTTGGCCGATCGCCTGAGCGGCTGCGCATCGGTTGCCGATCAATCGAGCGGCTATGCCGTGTTGCGGTTGCGAGGCGTTGCCGCCCGCGCCCTGCTCCAACGGGGTGCCTTCATCGATCTCGATCCGGATATGTTCGGCCCTGGCAGATCGGCTGTCACGATGATCGCGCATATGGGGATCATCCTGTGGCGGGGCGATGCGGCATCGGTCTTCGAAATCGCGATGTTCCGTAGCCATGCCCGCAGTTTCTGGGACTGGATGGCCGCGACGGCAGCGGCGATGGGCGTTCGACCGTTGCGGGATCGGTGATTTCGTAGCTTGGCGGCGCGTATCGTGCCCTTGCAGGCCCGGTAAGAGCTTTTCCCGGTTTTAACTCTGGCGAAACTGGGTTTATGCTGGGGCATGAAGAAAACATCCGAACCTCCCGCCGGTGGCGCGGACGGTGGCGAACTTGCAACCGGCTCCAACGCGCCGCAGATTGTCGAGCGCACGCTCGAAAAGGCCCTGGGTCTGCAGGTCAGGCAGTTGCGGCGGCAAAACGATCTTTCGGTTTCCGATCTGGCGGCGGCGGCGCACATCTCGAACGGAATGCTTTCCAAGATCGAGAATGGCGGCATCTCGCCGTCGCTGTCGACGCTCCAGTCGATCGCGGGCGCGCTGAACGTGCCCTTGTCTTCATTGTTCGCGTCATTCGAAGAACGGCAGGATTGTTCGTTCGTGGCGGCCGGACAGGGGCTGACGATCGAGCGGCGCGGGACCAAGGCGGGGCATGTCTATTCGTTGCTGGGCCATGTCCTGCGTGGCGATGTTGTCGTCGAACCCTATCTGATCACGCTGCGCGAGAATGCCGTGCCGCACACCAGCTTTCGCCATGCCGGAGTCGAGTTCATCCACATGATCGAGGGTGAGGTGGTCTATCGTCACGGCTCCGAAAATTACGTGCTGAAGGATGGCGACTCGCTTCTTTTCGATTCCAGCGCCCTGCATGGGCCGGAGCGGTTGGTGAGCCCGACCAGCCGCTATCTGTCGATTATCATCTATCCGCGCGGCGAGGGATGAATTTCCTAAAGGGAAATAAATATTCCTCATGATTGACGGAATTTGCGGCAGGCGATAGCCTGCAGCTCCATTGATCGAGGATTCGAACCACGCATGTGCGGCATTGTCGGGCTCTTCCTGAAGGACAAAAGGCTGGAGCCGCAATTGGGTGCCATGCTCGGTGCCATGCTGGAGGTCATGAGCGATCGTGGCCCGGATAGTGCGGGCTTTGCGGTCTATGGGGCGGGTTCGGCGGAATGCGTGAAGCTGACGGTGCGGGGCCGCAATCTGGACGGGCTTGCCGCGGCGCTCGGCGGCGTAACCGGCCTGTCGATAACGCAGACCTTGCGGGACAGCCATGTCGTGTTGACGGTGCCCGATGTCGCCGAGGGTGTGGTGCGCGACTGGTTGGCGAACGAGCGACCCGATCTGGTCGTGATCGGCTCCGGGCGGCGGATCGAACTGTACAAGGAAGTCGGCATGCCCGGCGATGTCGCGCGGCGGTTCGGCCTTGCCGGCATGGCGGGTAGCCACGGCATCGGCCATACAAGGATGGCAACCGAAAGCGCGGTCACCACCGATGGCGCGCATCCTTTCTCGACGGGCGCCGATCAATGCCTCGTCCATAATGGCTCGCTATCGAACCATCGCAGCTTGCGCCGGATGCTCGAGCCGAAGGGTATCGATTTCGTCACCGACAACGATAGCGAGGTGGCGGCGGGCTATCTGAGCTGGAAGTTGCGCGAAGGCGCCACCCTGGCCGAAGCGCTGGAGGCCGGCCTCGTCGATCTCGACGGCTTCTTCACCTTTGTCGTCGGCACCGAAAACGGCTTTGCGGTGATGCGCGATCCGATCGCGTGCAAGCCGGCGGTGATGGCCGAGACCGAAGCCTATGTCGCCTTCGGTTCCGAATATCGCGCGCTCGCCGGGCTGCCGGGTATCGAACATGCCCATATTTTCGAACCGGAGCCGGCGCGCGTCTATGCCTGGGAGCGGGCGGCGTGAACGTGATCGATCTCGCACAGGCGAGCCGGCGCGACTTGAACGGCGCGCTTCACAGGCTCGGTCCCGATACCGATGCGACGCATTGGCGCGTGCTCAATCCGGGCGGTCAGCACGCGCTGGCGGTCGGCCTCGATGCACCGGTGACCGTCGAGATTGCGGGGCATGCCGGCTATTATTGTGCGGGAATGAACAAGACTGCGACGGTGATCGTCGAGGGCAATGCCGGGGTCGGCGTCGCCGAGAACATGATGTCGGGTCTGGTGCATGTGAAGGGCGATGCCAGCCAGTCGGCGGGGGCGACCGCGCATGGCGGACTGCTGCGGATCGACGGCAACGCTTCGGCGCGCTGCGGCATTTCGATGAAGGGCGTCCATATCGTGGTGAAGGGCTCGATCGGCCCGATGAGCGCGTTCATGGCGCAGTCGGGGGCGCTGGTGGTGCTCGGTGATGCGGGCGATGCGCTCGGCGATTCGATCTACGAGGCGCGGATTTTTGTAAAAGGTAGCGTTGCGAGCCTCGGCACCGATTGCGTCGAGAAGGAAATGCGGGAGGAGCACAGGGTTCAGTTGCGGGGCTTGCTGGATGAAGCAGGGCTTGCCGACGAACCCGTCGAGGGGTTCCGGCGCTATGGTTCGGCGCGGAGACTGTACAATTTCCATGTCGATCATGCGGGGGCCTATTGATGGACATCGACGCGATTCCCCGCACACTGCCACGCTTCTCCGCGACGTTCGATCCGCACACGCTGGCGGAGATCCGCCGCGCCGCGGCGACCGGCATCTATGACATCCGCGGCGGCGGCACGAAGCGCGCGCTGCCGCATTTCGATGACCTGCTGTTCCTCGGCGCATCGGTGTCGCGTTACCCGCTCGAAGGATATCGCGAGAAATGCGCGACCGACGTGTGGCTGGGCACGCGCTTCGCGAGCAAGCCGATTCATCTCAAGATCCCGATCACGATCGCGGGCATGAGCTTTGGCGCGCTTTCGGGGCAGGCCAAGGAAGCGCTGGGCCGCGGTGCGACGATCGCCGGCACATCGACCACCACGGGCGATGGCGGCATGACTCCCGAGGAGCGCGGCCAGTCCGAAACCCTCGTCTATCAATATCTGCCGTCGCGCTACGGGATGAACCCCGACGATCTGCGCAAGGCTGACGCGATCGAGGTCGTGATCGGGCAGGGCGCCAAGCCGGGCGGCGGCGGCATGCTGCTCGGCCAGAAGATTTCGGATCGGGTTGCAGCCATGCGCGATCTGCCGAAAGGCATCGATCAGCGTTCGGCCTGCCGTCACCCCGACTGGACCGGCCCGGACGACCTCGAGATCAAGATTGGCGAATTGCGCGAGATCACCGATTGGGAAAAACCGATCTATGTGAAGATCGGCGCGACCCGGCCTTATTATGACGTGGCGCTGGCGGTGAAATCGGGTGCCGACGTGGTCGTGCTCGATGGCATGCAGGGCGGCACGGCGGCGACACAGGACGTGTTCATCGAACATGTCGGAATCCCGATCCTGGCCGCGATCCGGCCAGCGGTGCAGGCGCTGCAGGATCTGGGCATGCACCGGAAGGTGCAGCTGATCGTCTCCGGTGGCATTCGCAATGGTGCGGATGTCGCCAAGGCGCTGGCGCTCGGCGCGGATGCAGTCGCGATCGGCACGGCGGCCCTGGTCGCGCTCGGAGACAATGATCCCCGGTATGAGGCGGAATATCAGGCGATCGGCAGCACCGCCGGCGCTTATGATGACTGGCAGGACGGACGCGATCCCGCAGGTATCACGACGCAGGATCCCGACCTCGCCGCGCGGCTCGATCCGGTGGCGGCGGGGCGAAGGCTCGCCAATTATCTGTCGGTGATGACACTGGAAGCGCAGACCATCGCCCGCGCCTGCGGCAAGAGCCATCTCCACAATCTCGAGCCCGAGGATCTGGTCGCGCTGACGATCGAGGCCGCCGCCATGGCGCGCGTGCCGCTGGCGGGCACCGACTGGATACCGGGGACGGGCAGATTTTGATGCGGGCGGGGACACCCTCCCTCTCATCGTCATCCCCGCGAAAGCGGGGATCCATGGACGGCGTCAACGTTTGAAACAGGAGCGCCCGTGACCGTGGGTTCCCGCTTTCGCGGGAATGACGATGATTGTGTGGCGTTGGATCAGTGTACGTCGGGACAGCGTTAGTCGAGGACAAGCAAATGACGATCGATCTCGCAAGCGTGGCGAAGCAGCAGGGGATCAAATATTTCCTGATCTCCTACACCGATCTGTTCGGCGCGCAGCGTGCCAAGCTGGTGCCGGCATCGGCGATCGGCGGTATGCAAAAGGCGGGGGCGGGTTTTGCCGGCTTTGCGACCTGGCTCGACATGACCCCGGCCGATCCGGATCTGTTCGCCGTCCCCGATCCGGCCAGCCTGATCCAGTTGCCGTGGAAGCCCGAGGTTGGCTGGCTCGCCGCCGATCTGTGGATGGATGGCAAGCCCGTCGAGCACGCCCCACGCAACATATTGAAAGCCCAGCTTGCCAAGGCGTCCGAGCAGGGGCTGACGATGAAGACCGGTGTCGAGTGCGAATATTTCCTGATCCTGCCCGATGGCAGCGCGATCTCCGACGCCGCCGACAAGGCCGAAAAGCCCTGTTACGATCAGCAGGCCTTGATGCGCCGTTACGATGTGATCACCGAGATCTGCGATGCGATGCAGCTGCTCGGCTGGCAACCCTATCAAAACGATCATGAGGACGCGAACGGCCAGTTCGAGATGAACTGGCTCTACGATACGGCGCTGGTCACCGCCGATCGCCACGCCTTCTTCAAATATATGGCGAAGTCGATCGCCGAGAAGCATGGCCTGCGCGCGACCTTCATGCCCAAGCCCTTCACTAACCTTACCGGCAATGGCTGTCACATGCATGTCTCGCTGTGGCGCGGGGCGGAGAATGTCTTCGAGGATGGGACAAGCGCGCAGGGCCTGTCGGCGATGGCGCTCGGTTTCATCGGCGGCGTGCTGCATTCGGCCGAGGCGCTGGCCGCGATCTGCAATCCGACGGTCAACAGCTACAAGCGCATCAATGCGCCGCGTACCTTGTCCGGCGCGACATGGTCCCCCAATTCGATCAGCTGGACCGGCAACAACCGCACCCACATGATCCGCGTGCCCGAGGGCGACCGTTTCGAGCTGCGGCTCGCCGATGGCGCCACCAATCCCTATCTGCTTCCCGCGGCGGTGCTCGCGGCGGGCCTCGACGGCATCGCCAACGGCCGCGATCCGGGTAAAAGGCTCGACATCAACATGTACACCGAGGCGCATCTTGCGAGTGACGTCCGCAAGCTCCCGCTCAACCTGCTCGATGCGCTGCGCGCGTTGGAAGCCTCGACCGTGCTCGGCGAAGCGCTCGGGGCGCTCGTGCCCTCCTATCTCAAGCTCAAATATGAGGAATGGAACAGCTACGCCCGCCACCTGACCGAATGGGAACGCGCGACGACCCTGGATTGCTGAAGACCGGCTATTCGATCGCCGGATGAGAATAAGCCGTCAGGCGCTCTTCCAGATCGCTGACGATCGCTGGCGGCAGGACGTGGCGGAATTTGCCGACTGCCGATCGCTTGATGAACGGATAGCCGTCGTCGAGCAACTCCCCGGGCGTGAACAGGGTCGGATCCTTGTTGGCGTCGTCAGGCGCGAACCAGAAGGCGCCGACGCTCATATGGTGTGCCGCGACCCGCGCGAAGCGCGTTTCCTGGCTGCGCACGATTTCGCCGAAGCGATGAAATGACAGCCATTTGGGCAAGACGGTGCTGATCGTCAGCAACCGCCACCGCGTGACATTGCGCAATATGAAGGCATAGGATTGGATGTGATTTTCGTCGTTTCGCGACGCGGTGAAGCCGGTCAGATCCCAGCGCGCGCGTGCCATGAACGGCTTCAGTTCAGTGAATGGACCCAGCACCGAATCGTTGAGGACCAGCACATGGGCGCCGGGTGAGGCGGTGGCCAGATGCCAGAGCCCCGCTGCATAGGCCGAAAAATCAAAGCCGGGCAGCGCCTTCCAGATCAGCGCGTCGGCGTGATCGCGAACATCCGCCGGTATGTCGGACGGTTGCGGTGTGGCACAGACGATCAGCAGTTTCATGCCCGATGCCGCGAGGCGCGGCAGCGTGAAGCGGTGTGATGGGGCGAGCGTTCCGCCTGGCAGGAACATGAAATAGAGGATCCACTCGGTCGCCGGCGTGGCTGCCCGCATGATCTGCGTTGGTGGTGCAGGACGCAGGTGGAAAAGCAGATCCTTGATCCGTTGTCGGCGAAAATAGCATGATGCCCTTGAGGGCACGAAGGTCCAGTCGCGGATGAGATCGTTCATCATTCGGCCGTGGGATCCACTGAGGGGCGCGGGTCCCTCATCGCCCAATATCCGCACAGGATAAAGCGATTGCTCGCGAAAGCTATGACCCCCGCAATATCACGGTTGATGCGAATGCCAGCACACGACAAAGTGACAAGGTCCGCCGCATATTCGAAGGGTTGTCGTTGATGAGTGTAGGGGCCGTTGCTGACCCGGTTGAGCAATCGCTCTTCGCCTATCGTGATTTCGATGCGGCTCGCCTCGCCGAACTTGAAGCCGAATTCGCCGCCGCGCGGCCATTCCGCCACATCGTGCTGGATGATTTCCTGCGATTGCCCGCCGGTCAGGTCCTGCCCGAGTTTCCGGCGCCCGATTGGGAGGGGTGGGAAGGGTTCAGCGATTCCTATCAGCGCAACAAGCGCTTCTGCGGCGATATCGACAGGATTCCGCCTTTGTTCCAGGCGATGATCCATGAATTGTCGGGTCCCGCCTTCCTGTCCTTCATGGAGAAGGTGTCGGGTGTTCGTGGCCTGATCCCCGATCCCTATCTGGTCGGGGGCGGACTGCATTGCAGTGGGCCGGGCGGCATATTGGCGCCGCATGCCGATTTTCATCATTATGCCAGGCTGGAGTTGTTCCGGCGGATCAACGTGCTGGTTTATTTCAACACAGACTGGTCTGCCGAAGATGGCGGTTGCCTCGAGCTGTTCGAAAAGGGCGCGGCCACAGCCGAGCGCGCGGTGGTGCCGGCTTATGGACGGATGGTCATGTTCCTGACAGACGATCGTTCGATCCACGGCTTCAGCCGGCCGATCGCCCACCAAGATCGCTGGCGGCGCTCGCTCGCATTATATTATTACACGTCCGAGGAGACCCGTACGTTCAGCGGCGACAGCGATACCCATTGGCAATCGCACGGCAAACAGAACATGGCGGGTATTGCGCGACTGGCGGCCTATAAGATCCTGTTGCGGATATCCCGCACCTTCTCGCGGCTGGCGCATCTGGCCAATCCCGCGCTCAAACGAAAGGGATAGCTGGGTCAGGCCTGGCCTGCGCCCGCCCATCGCGCCAGGATTCGCGCCGCCGGACGCGGAAGCAGCGAGATCCAATATTTGAGATACATCTTCCAGGATCGGGCGCCGCGATATTCGCGCCAGTAGGTGCGTACCGCATCATATTTTCCCAGTTCGAATGCGCCGTAGATTGCGCTCGTCAGGCGGCGATCGCGCTCGCGTTCGACGATCATCCGTTCCTGATCGTTCAGTCCGTGATGCAGGGTCGCGAAGCGCAGGCAATCGGTGACGTCGATGGCCATCTGCGCCATGTCGAGGCTCGCATTGGCATCATGCCGTACCATTTTGACGAGCGGTTGCCAGATCAGGCCGACACGCGCCGCGCGCAACGCGCGCATTTCGAATTCCAGATTCTCGGCGCCATTGCCGCGCATCCGCTCATCGTAACCGCCCAGGGCGGTGTACAAGTCACGGCGGATCGTCACCATCGATGTCTGCAGCGGATGAAATTCGAGATAGGCCGCGTAATCATACCGTTCCAGGATCGACCAGTGATCGGTTGGATCGGCGCCAACGCGCTGCCAATAGCCGGGGGGAGCGAATTGGGTGAAACGATGGTTGTTGGCCCACCTGCCACCCTGGCCGTCTTCTTCCCAGGTCCGGCTGTTGCACATCGTCATGTCCACGCCATGCGCCCGTACCAGCGCATTGACCTCGGCCAGATATTCCTTCTCCCACAGATCGTCATGGTCGAGCAGGGCGATCCAATTACCGGTCGACAGAGAAACGCCGTGGTTGCGCGCGCGCTGCTGCCCGCCATTTGCGGTTCGCACATAGCGAATCCGGTCAGCGAATATATTTGCCACATCGATCGTGTCGTCGGTCGAGCCGTCGTCGACGACGATGATTTCGGCGGCAGGAAAATACTGATCGCAAACCGAGCCAAGTGTTGCTTTCAGCCGTGCGGGACTGTTGTAGGTCGGCACGATGACGGAGATGCGCAGATCAGCTGTGTCGTGCATGCCGCCTCATATTCCCGTCTGTTATCTGATGTGCCCCGCATCAGGCATAACCGGCGTGCGCGTATAGCCAAAACGAAAAAGGGCGGCCCCGAAGGACCGCCCTCTTTCCGCCGATATCTCGAAAGGAGATCAGCGCGAATAGAATTCGACGACCAGGTTCGGCTCCATCTTCACCGGATAAGGCACTTCGTCGAGCGTGGGCACGCGGATGAAGGTGACCTTGGCGGCGCCGTCGGGGGCCACATAATCGGGGATGTCACGCTCGGACAGGCCCTGGGCTTCGAGCACCAGCGCCATTTCCTGCGCCTTGGCGCCCAGCGTGATCTCGTCGCCCGGCTTCACGAGGCGCGATGCGATGTTGCACTTCACACCGTTCACGCGGATGTGGCCATGGCTGACCAGCTGACGGGCGGCGAAGATCGTCGGCGTGAACTTGGCGCGGTAAACGACCGCGTCCAGCCGGCGCTCGAGCAGGCCGATCAGGTTCTGCGACGTATCGCCCTTCATGCGGGCGGCTTCGGTGTACGACTTCTTGAACTGCTTCTCGGTCACGTCGCCATAATAGCCCTTGAGCTTCTGCTTGGCCTTGAGCTGCGTACCGTAGTCCGAGACCTTGCCCTTGCGGCGCTGGCCGTGCTGGCCGGGGCCATATTCGCGCTTGTTCACCGGGGACTTCGGGCGACCCCAGATGTTCTCGCCCATGCGGCGATCGAGCTTGTACTTTGCGCTGGCGCGTTTCGACATGTGTTATCCTTTGGCAATTGCTACAACGTCATCCGCCCTCCTGATCCGAAGATCGGTTTCCCGCATTTCGGGGAAGGCAGAGTTTTGTCCCGGTATTCGCTCTGCTGGGTCCCGCGCATGCTTGGGACGGCAGGGCCACCGCTTCACCGGGGTGCGGGGCCATTGCGAAGGCGCGCCTATGGCTGCGAAAGGCCGGATAGTCAAGCGCGCCCTGCTTCGCTAAGGGCTGCGGCCATGACCGAGGAAAGCCCCCATACCGCCGTCGTTCCCGCCGCCGATTGCACCAGCATGATGCAGGTTCGTGCGGCGATCGATTCGCTCGACACGCTGATCGTCACCCTGCTGGCGGAGCGAATGCGCTATATCGAGGCTGCGGCGCGGATCAAACCCGAACGCTCTGCGGTGCGCGATGAGGTGCGCAAGGCCGCGGTCGTGGCGCATGCGGTGAAGGTTGCCAGTGATCGGAATTTCCCGCCGGCGCTGGCCTACAAATTGTACGACATGCTCGTCGAAGGATCGATCGCGCATGAATTGGAGCAATTTGACGCTCGGGTCGTTCAGGAGGAGTGACCGCCGGGCTGACGTGGGATCTTTGCGTCTTGCCAATCGCCAGAGGGTGTTCCAATCCGGAGCGGGGGTAAGGGCATGTCGGTTCGCAGGTCGGTTTTTTGGGCCTTTGCCGGCCAGATCGCTTCCTTCGCGACCATGCTCGCGACATCCATTGTCATCGCTCGCCTGTTGTCGCCGCGGGAGATGGGCATTTACGCGGTCGCCTTTGCCGCGGTCGGCGTTTTGCAGGTGCTCGCGGCATTCGACGCGACGACGTATGTCGTGCGCGAAAAGGATCTGGCCCAGCGCACTTTGGATGCAGCGTTTACGGTCAATGCCGCCTTGTCGATCGCGGTTGCGGGACTGACATATGGGCTGAGCTTCGTGGGCGCGGCCTTCCTTGGCGAACCGGCCGTTGCGAAAGCCTTGCAGTTTCTGGCGTTCGGCCCGCTGATGGCAATGTTCGAGTTCCGGCCGTCGGCGATGCTCCAGCGGGAGATGCGGTTCAAGGCGATATCGATGGTGACGGTGGGGCGAACGATCGTGGCCAGTGCGGTGAGCATCGCGACGGCATATGCCGGCTTCAGTTATATGAGCCTTGCCTGGGGCTATCTGGCTTCGGGCGCTTTCGGCATGATCATGTTCAACGTCATCGAATCGCGTCATTTGCGATTGCGGCTGTGCCTGGACAACTGGCGGGCGATAGGGGTGTTCGGACTTCGCATGATGTCGATCGCCGGGCTCGCAAACCTGGTTTCCCGGTTGTCCGACATCATATTGGGGCGAATATTGGGCCTGGTCGCCCTGGGCCTTTATTCACGCGCCAGCACGATCGCCAATCTGGTGTTCCAGAATGTTTACGGCACAGCGACCAAGGTTGTCTTCATTCAGCTTGCCAAGGATTATCGCGAACGTGGCGTTCTGCGCGATACGTTCCTGCGCGGAATCCAGATGATCACGGCGGTGATGTGGCCGTTGCTGATCGGCTTTGCGGTGTTGTCACGGCCGGCCGTCTATATCCTGTTCGGCGAAAAATGGCTTGCAGCGGCAACGCCGCTATCTCTGTTGCTGATCGCGCAGTTCGTGGTGCTGGCTTTCGGCATGAACTGGGAGCTGTTCGTGCTGCGGGACGAAACGGCGCGGCAAACCCGATACGAGGCGATCCGAGCGATCGTCAGCCTGGTGCTGCTGACGATCGGCTGCATGATCAGCATGTCCGCGGCGGCGGCCAGCCGTATCGTGGAGGCACTGGTCGGCTTGTGCCTCTATCTGCCCCATATGAACCGCATGGCGGGAACGACCAGCGGTGAATTGCTGAGCGCTTATGGGCAGAGCGCATTGCTGACGGTCGCTGCGGTGCTTCCCTCGGCGTTGCTGATGATATCCTATGACTGGGCGGCTTCGACGCCCGTGCCGTTGATCGCGGGCTGCGTTGGGTTGGGTGTGCTGCTTTGGCTTGGCATGATCGTCCTGCTCGGGCATCCATTGCGGGCCGAACTGGTCCTGATCGTCAACCGTCTCCGCGGGGGACGTCCGGCCGCTTCATAAGCCGGGGGGATGTCCGCAGGATATGAGCCTCCGCTCGAGTCGGGTGACGATCTCGGGATCGAGCATGTGGCGATATTTGCCGATCGTCGATCGCTTGATGAATGGAAAGCCGAGTTCGAGCAGGTGCGCGGCGCCGAACAAGGCGGGGTCCGGCCGCTCGACATTGCCGGCATACCATAAGGCTCCGACACTCATATGCCGTGATGCGATGCGCGCAAAGCGCGTTTCCTGGCAACGGACTACGGCGTTGAACCGGTCGAACGCCATTCCGGGCAGGAACACCGACCAGAGCGACCGGAGCCGCCATCGGGTTACCCCGCGCATCACGAACGCGTAGGACTGTATATGGTTTTCATAGATCGATGAGGCGGTGAACCCCGTCAGATCCCATCGCGCGCGGGCAAGCAGCGGTTCGAGGTCACTAAAGGGACCGAGCACGGAATCGTTGAGCACCAGGACATTCGCGCCGCCTGATCGCGCCGCGATGTGTCTCAGCCCCACCGCATAAGCGGAGAAGTCATAGCCCGACAGGCCTTTCCAGATCAATGCATCGGCAAGCTCGTCGAGGCCGGTCGGCAGGTCGTCTGGAGTCGGTGCTGCGCAGACGAGCAGCAACTTCCTGCCCATCGCCCGCAACTGGCCAAGCGTGAAGCGATGCGCCGGTGTGATCTGGCCATCGGCGAGATAGAGGAAATAAAGCGTCCAATCGGGAGCAAAGCCTGCGGCTTTGACTATCCGGAAGGCGGGTGCTCGATGCAGTTCGCGCACGACATCCTTGATCCTGTCCCGCCTGTAATGCCGCGATGCGCGCGTCGCCTCGAAGGTCCAGTCCGTCGACAGACCGAACGAATCGTCAGGCATGAAGGCGTCCGGATGACGCCCCAGGATTTCGGGCGATCGGGCGAAGGTGGCGCATGTCGGCTTTGTCTTTCCGGGCTGGTGCGCGCACAATGGCAGCGCGGTCGCGGGGATGCCAAGCGGTAATTGCGTTGCCGTTGGCGATCACCTAGCTTCGCACGGCGCGATAGCGCAGCAATTATGGGGTAGGCGGCCGCGATGGGCGAATTTTCTCACGCCGGAGACAAGCTCTTCCCGGCTGAGCGCGCAGATCAGGGCGACATCATCCATATCGTGACGGTGCTCTATAACAGTGCGCCGGTGCTCGATCGCTTCGTGGCGAGTCTGGTGGCGCAGACAAACACGCGCTGGCGGTTGATCGCCATCGACAATGCCTCGCGTGACGGATGTGCCGACCGCCTGGCGGCGTTGGGTGATCCGCGGATTGTGGTGTTGCGCAATCCGACCAACACCGGCTTCGCCCGTGCCACTAACAGAGGGCTGCGGCTGGCGCTCGACGAGGGCGGCGAATTCATCGTGCTGATGAACAATGATGTCGAATTTGCGCCCGATTTTCTGGGCGATTTGCTGGCGGCACGAATGAAGCTGGATGCGCAGGCGATCACGCCGCGGATCGCCTATCTCCGATCGCCGGACAAGGCATGGTATGCGGGCGGGCATTTCGATTCGAGCTGGATCTTCAAGAGCGTTCATGAGGAAAGCGATCCGCCGGATTCCCCCGATGTTCGGGCCGTTGAATTCGCCTCGGGATGCTGCCTCGGCCTCACGCGCGCCGTGTTGGAGCGGGTAGGTTTGCTGGACGAGCGCTTCTTTGTCTATTGGGAAGACACTGATTATTGCCTGCGACTGCAGGCTGCGGGCATTCCGATCCATTATCTGCGCCGGCTCACGTTGCTGCATGATAGTTCGGCGCTGGCGGGCGGTCATAACAGTCCAACCTTCATCAGCCTTTTCTATCGCGGTTATATGCAGATCCTGATGAAATATTTTGGCCCTGTTTACACGCTGCGCGCCATGCTCCGCCTGCTGGTGAAGCATAAGGGACATCGGGACAGCCGTGGCGCGCTGGCCGGGCCGCGCATGCTGGGTGCGATGATGCGTGGCTTGGCGCTGTCCTTGCTGCAGCGTCGGGATCGTTTACGGCTGCATGAGCAGGTCGCCGGATAATGATCATTATCATCGAGCCGACCTACGCGCGACATGATCACGCGGCCGTGAATGCGGCGCTCATTCAGGCCGTTGCACTGGCATGTCCCGGAGAGGAGATCCTGTTTGCGGCGACCGCGCTGCATCGCGGTTTCGTCGAGCAATTCGGCCCCTTACCACCGGGCACACAGTTTTGCGGTATAGATGTACTGCCGCCCGGCGGCGTACATTTGCGGCGCTTCATGGCGCAATGGAGGGCGATACGGCTGGCCATGCGGCGGAAGCGTCCGCGCGCGATCATCCTTCTGTCGAGCGGGCCGGAAACCTTTTTCGCGGCGCGCGCGATTGTCACGGAGTTTGCGACGGTCAAGCTGTTCGTCGTTCTGCACGGCAATCTGATCGATGGCACGGGCTGGCGCTCGCGCGATCCGCGTCATAGGCTGTTCGATTATCGCTCCGGGCTCGCCGTCGCGCGTCATCCGCGCATCAGGATGGTGGTGCTCGAAGATTATATCCGTACGGCGGTGATTACGCTGGGCGCTATACCTGTCGCGTCCTTGTCAACCTGGCCTCACCCGCTCAACAGCAGCGAGATCGACGAACGGGATAGGCCGGTTGCAGTGGGACGGCCGATTCGCATCGCCTTTGTCGGAGCAGCCTCCCGCAGCAAGGGCTTCGACAAATTCGTGGCGCTGATCCGCGTGATCGCCGGTCACCCTGCCGCTGCGCGCTACGAGTTCCGCTTCATCGGCGCGCCGATCGAGCCATTTCCCGAGGCGGCTGGGATTATCGCTCTGCCAGCCGAGCCACTGCCCCGCGACAGGTTTATCGCGGAACTCCGCGACATCGATTATGTAATGCTGCCATTTGCGACCGACAGCTATGAATTGACGGCGAGCGGCTCGTTGCTCGATTGCGTCAGCCAGGCCAAGCCGGTGATCTCGCTCGACATCGCGGCCGTCCGCACGATGGCGGACCAATTTGGCGATATCGGCTATGTTCGCAGTTCGATGACGGAAATCGAAACGCTGCTTAAATCAGAGCACGGGATAGCCGATCCGGGACTGTATCGGGCGTTTCAAACCAGTTTGCGGGCGATCTGTGCGTCGCGGACACCTGCGGGGATTGCGCCGTTGGTTCGGCGTGACCTTGGTTCATAGGACGCGACAGATGTCACTGCGGGGGCAGCGTTTGGATGTCACCAGGCAGTGGTGGGGAAGGGGCCGTTGCCAGTATGCTGGCCGATCGGATTCCATAATGTTGCGGCCACGCCGTTGCCGGCAAATAGAATGAGCCGAAGATGCGATCGTAAACCGGTAGCATTGGCGCGTAGTTGCGGTTGACGTTGATCTCGCGCGAATGATGCCAATGGTGAAAGCGGGGCGACGAAATGACTTGTTCGATCCAGCCCAGTCGCCAGCGCAGATTGGCATGGATGAAAAAGCTCCAGACGGTGCCCCCCAATGTCAGCAGGAGCGGGCCGATATTGTCCGAAGCCGCGCCAGGACGCGCGAGGCCCAACACATAGACCGGCACCAGTCCGCACAGTCGCGTGAATATGATATCGATCGGATGCGCGCGGGTGTTGACCAACCAGTCGAGCGCATTCGGCTGGTGGTGGATGGAGTGGAAGTGCCATAGCCAGGCCCATTCATGCGACCAGCGATGCCCCCAATAGAATCCGCATTCGCCGATGGCGAAGATCGCGCCCAGCTTGGCCCACAGCGGCAGCATGTCGACCTGGCTATAATAGGCTTCTGGGATGATATTGACGGCTATTGCGGCTACGAACGCCAGCGGCACGCCGAGCAGAAATGCCGCAACGAGGCCATTGAGAAAATACAGGCCAAGATCCTCGAGGAGCCCGGGCCGCAAGATGGGCAACGGCCGCAATGCGAATAGCCGTTCGAGCGGCACGAAAATGGCGGCGAGGATGATCAGCCAGACGCTAAGGCGGGCGGTATATCCCAGGAATAATAGCAATTGATGCGACATCATGAGCCGGCTGGCGGGCTTTCCCCGGCTGGCGCGATCAATCTTGTGCCCGAAATTCTGGCGTGAGCCGCCAGCGGTGCCGGAGCACGCCTCAATCGATATCGGATCATCGGTCTAATTGGCCAGAGGGCCAATGGGCGACGGACTCAGGCGAGCCGCCGATCGAACCGTGCAAAGAGGTTGCCGGCCCCGCGGCCGCGCATAGCAGCACCGACGAAACCGAAGCCGAGCAACATCATCGCCCAGGTTGCCGGTTCAGGAACGGCTTCGCTCAACCGCACACCATCGAGCAGCGAGAATGGCGGCTGCCCGGCCGGCGTACCATGGGCGAGAAAGGCCAGGGTGTCCGACGTATTCTGCGCGGTGAAAATGAACTTCTCCTGGGTCCAGGGAACGAAGCCATGGTCGGCGTTGTTCACGACCGGCGTGAAAAAGGTTTCGTTGCCCAGCGAGACTTCCCAGGATTCGGTTGTGGTGCCATCGAACGTATGCTGCTGCGCAGCCGCCCAATAGAAGCTCACTTCATATTTCTTGCCGATCGTCAGGCCGTTGATCACCTGCTCGATAGGGTGGGCTTCGTAGTCGCCATCCGCACCGATGAAGTTGCCGCCTGTCGGGCTGATCGTCAGACCGTTATTCGATCCATTGCCCGGTCCCCAGAGCGAAAGCGTAGCACCGCTTTCCACGGCCGAGCCTGTCGTATCCGCCGTTCCCGGCGCAAATATGAAATTGAAGCCGGTCGTGTCCCAGCCCAGCACGACGTTATTGGGATTGAACGTCCCGAACGCATTCGAACCCGGCAGCGAGGTGATCTCGAAATCGCCATTCAGGACCAGATTGGCCGCCTGCGCGGCACCACCCGATACACAAGCGGCAACCGCGGCCAAACATGCCAAAATCATCCTGCGCATACGCTAAGTCCCCACACTATACCGGCTTACCTTTACAGGAACTTAAGTTTGAGCGCAATTGCGCCGCGAAAAACGGGGAATTTTGGTGCTTTAATGCACTAAGATATTGGTTTGGCACCGTAACGTCCGTGCCCTTCTCCGAATCGCCGCTGATTCTAGCGTTTCTGCGGCTTTTCGAGCGCCGAAAAAACGCCACGCATCGTGCGGACTTCCTGGGCGCTCCAGCGGGGCTTGGTGAGCAATGTGCGCAGCATGCGTTTCGTTACAGGCGTACGATCGGGCGGGAAGAAAAAGCCCGCGGTCTCCAGCATCGTGTCGATCTGATCGATCATGCCGTCCAGGTCGCGCTGGTCGGCCGGCGCATCGATCTCTACCCGGGGTGGCGATGCCAGCGACACGCCTTTTGACCATTCATAGGCGATCAGGATCACCGCCTGGGCGAGATTGAGGCTTTGAAAGGCGGGGTTGATTGGCACAGTGATGATCGTCCGCGCGACGGCGACGTCATCGGTTTCGAGTCCCGATCGCTCGGCGCCGAACAATATAGCCGAACGGCCCGATCCAGCCGAGCCGTGGATGGCAGTGGCAGCCTGTTCCGGCGTCAGGACCGGCTTGGTCACCCCGCGCTTGCGCACCGTGGTCGCATAGACATGTGCGCAGTCGGCGACGGCATCGGCTACGCTGTCAAAGATCCGGGCATTGTCGAGCACGCTATCGGCACCCGACGCCGCCGGATGGGCTTGCGGATTGGGCCAGCCGTCGCGCGGGGCGACGAGGCGCAATTCGGTCAGCCCAAAGTTGAGCATGGCGCGCGCGGCCTTGCCGATATTCTCGCCGAGCTGCGGGCGGACGAGAACGATGATCGGGGCGGTCTCTTGCATGCGCCTGTCGTCGACCGGGGCCGTCGCGCTCATTCGCGGCCTACTTCACTCACGCTGCCGGCGAAATCCTCGAAATCCTTGGCTTCGCGAAAGTCCTTATAGACGCTGGCGAAGCGGATATAGGCGACGCTGTCGAGCGCCTTGAGACCGTCCATCACCATTTCGCCGACCGTGGACGCCGGGACTTCGCTTTCGCCTGATGTTTCGATCTGCCGCTGGATCGCGGTGACCAGCCGCTCGATGCGGGTCTGCTCGACCGGGCGCTTGCGGCAGGCGATCGCGATCGATCGTTCGAGCTTGCCGCGATCGAAAGGCTCGCGGCGATTTTCGCTCTTCACCACCGTCAGTTCGCGCAACTGGATGCGCTCGAAGGTGGTGAAGCGCGCGCCGCAGCCCTCGCACTGCCGCCGCCTGCGGATCGAGGCGCCGTCCTCGGTAGGACGGCTATCCTTTACCTGGCTGTCTTCATGTCCGCAAAAGGGGCAGCGCATGCAGGCTTCTCAAAGCTCCGGATAGATCGGGAAGCGATCGCACAAAGCCTCGACGCGGGCTTTTACGTCCGCCTCGACGGCCGCATTTCCCTCGACCCCGTTCTTCGCCAGATTTTCGAGCACGTCGACGATCATATCGGCGATGTCGCGGAACTCGGCGGGGCCGAAGCCGCGTGTCGTGCCCGCAGGCGATCCGACGCGGATACCGCTGGTCCGCACCGGTGGCAGCGGATCGTTGGGAATGCCGTTCTTGTTGCAGGTAATGCCGGCGCGTTCGAGCGCCTCATCGGCATCGCGGCCGTTGACCCCGATCGGGCGCAGATCGACAAGCGCCAGATGCGTATCGGTGCCGCCGGAAACGAGATCGGCGCCGCGCTCCTTGAGGCGGGCTGCCAGCACCTTGGCGTTTTCGACCACGGCCGCTGCATAATGCTTGAACTCGGGGCGGAGCGCTTCGCCGAATGCGACCGCCTTGGCGGCGATCACATGCATCAGCGGGCCACCCTGGAGCCCCGGGAATACCGCCGAGTTGATCTTCTTCGCGATCGCCTCGTCATTGGTCATGATCATGCCGCCGCGCGGTCCGCGCAACGTCTTGTGCGTGGTCGTGGTGACGACATGCGCGTGACCGAACGGGGTCGGATGCACGCCACCGGCGACGAGGCCGGCGAAATGGGCCATGTCGACCATGAACAGGGCGCCGACCTCGTCCGCGATCTTGCGGAAGCGGGCGAAATCGATGTGGCGCGGATAGGCCGAACCGCCGGTGATGATCAGGGTCGGCTTATGCTCGCGAGCCAGCGCCTCGACCTGATCATAATCGATCAGGTGGGTTTCGGGATGCACGCCATATTGCACGGCATTATACCATTTGCCCGACATCGCTGCCTTGGCGCCATGGGTCAGGTGGCCGCCGGCATCGAGGCTGAGGCCCATGATCGTATCGCCGGGCTTGGTCAAAGCGAGCATCACCGCGCCGTTCGCCTGCGCGCCCGAATGCGGCTGGACGTTGGCAAAATCGCAGCCGAACAGCTGCTTCGCGCGATCGATCGCGAGCTGTTCGACCACGTCGGACGGGTGGCAGCCCTGATAATAACGCTTGCCGGGATAGCCCTCGGCATATTTGTTGGTGAACACAGAGCCTTGCGCTTCGAGCACGGCCTTGGAAACGATGTTCTCGGATGCGATCAGCTCGATCTGTTTCTTCTCACGGCTGATTTCCTGTTGCAGTCCGCCAAAGACGGCAGGATCGGCAGCGGCCAGGCCGCGCGTGAAGAAGCCGTCAGGCTGGACCTCGGCAAAAGTGGCGGCGGGTTTGGTGCTCATACGTGCTCCTTCGCAAAGCGAGGGTGGGACAATTTGGTGACGCGGCGCTCGTGGCGGCCTTTGGTGCCTTCGTCGCTGCCGCCGAACGGCGTCGACAGAAAGGCGGAAACACAGGCCTTGGCCTGCTCGATCCCGATCAGGCGGGCGCCCATCGCGATGACGTTCGCATCATTATGCTCGCGGGCAAGCTGCGCCGATAGCATCTCGGAAACAAGCGCGCAGCGGACGGCCGGATGCCGATTGACCGCGATCGAAATGCCGATGCCCGAGCCGCACAGCGCAATGCCCTTTTGCGCCTCGCCGATGGCAACGGCTTCCGCGAGCTTGTACCCATAATCGGGGTAGTCGACCGAGGCGCCGTCGGACGGGCCCAGATCCAGCACATCATGGCCCGACTGGCGGAGCCACTGGACGAGCGCCTGCTTTAGGTCGATGGCGGCGTGGTCGGATGCAATGGCGATGATATCGGCCATCTTCTTGGTCCTGCTGAGTCGGGTTTGCCCGCTCTCTAGGGGCTTGGGTTTCGATATGCCACCATCTTTGGTGTTTGTGGCATGAAGGTACAGCTTTTGCCGAAGCGCGTTCGACGTTTCGGCCAGTTCGGAGACGCATGAATGGCACGGCGGAACAGGGTTATGATCGCGGCGATGCTCGCACTGGCGGGGTGCGCGAAGGGCCAGCAGGCGATCTTGCCCGGCAATGACGATGCGGCCATCAATTTCTCGCGAGATGCCTCCGCGGGGGATGGCGATGTCATGGCCGATGTTCCCGAAAACGGGACCGCGCCATTGTCCACCGATGCCTGGTCCGGCAAGTGGATTGGTGTCGAAGGGCTGGTGCTCAATATCCAACCCGCCGGAGAGCGTGGTCGTTATGTGCTGAGCGTGACCCTGCTCGATGGCACGAAAAGCTATGATGGTGTCGCCGATGGCAACGTCATCCGCTTCACGCGCGATGGGCGGCCCGAAAGCATCCGCGCGGCAACCGGCGACGAGACCGGCCTCAAATGGCTGGCCGGTAAGCAGAATTGCCTGATGATCAAGCAGGGCGAGGGCTTTTGTCGGGAGCCGTAACCTTCTTCGATGCCAAAATTCGATTTCAAAGCAAGCGGCGGAGCGCGTCGCCATTTGCTATATGCCAGATGAACCGCACGATATGAAGTGCGAAAGGCTTTGGCATGATGGAGATGGTTGAAGATCCGCGTTGGGCGCTGGTGGTGGCACGCGATGCCTCGGCCGATGGGGCCTTCGTCTATTCGGTGGCGACCACCGGAGTTTATTGCCGACCGGCTTGTGCGGCGCGGACGCCGGCCCGGCGCAATGTGCGTTTTCACCCCGATCCCGCGGCGGCAGAACAAGCCGGGTTCCGCCCCTGCAAAAGATGCTGCCCCGATCAGCCGCCGCTCGCCGAGCGGCATGCCGCGCTCGTCGCGGCCGCCTGCCGGCGGATCGAACAGGCCGAAGAGGCGCTCTCGCTGGGCGAACTGGCTGACGGCGCGGGGCTTAGCCCGCACCATTTTCACCGGCTGTTCCGATCGATTACCGGACTGACGCCGAAGGGCTATGGCGATGCGCACCGGGCGAACCGCGTTCGCGACGCGCTGGCGGCCGGCGCCGGGGTGACCGAGGCACTGTATGACGCGGGCTATGGATCGAGCGGGCGCTTCTACGCCGCCGCGGACGCGACCCTGGGGATGTTGCCGAGCGCCTATCGCGCGGGTGGTGCCACGGTGCGGATCCGCTTCGGTATCGGATCGTCATCGCTGGGGCGTGTGCTGGCGGCGGCGAGCGAGCGCGGGATTTGCGCGATCCTGATCGGCGATGACGATGATATTCTGGCCGAGGATCTCCATCGCCGCTTTCCGCAGGCCGATGTGACGGCAGCCGATCCCGATTTCGCTGTCGTGCTCGATCAGGTGATCGCCATGGTCGAAACGCCGGCGCAGGGATTGTCGCTGCCGCTCGATATCCGCGGCACGGCGTTCCAGCAGCGCGTGTGGCAGGCTTTGCGCGCCATCCCGGCCGGCCAGACCATGAGCTATGCCGAACTGGCGAATCGCATCGGCCAGCCCGAGGCGGTGCGTGCGGTGGCCGGCGCCTGCGCCGCCAACCGGATCGCGGTGGCGATCCCGTGCCACCGGGTGCTGCGCAGCGACGGGGCTGTGTCCGGCTATCGCTGGGGCGTCGAGCGCAAGCGCGCGCTGCTGGCGCGTGAGGCTGGCTGAGAGACTATTCCCCCTTCGCCAGCGTGTCCCGCACGTCGACCAGCGCGCTGCGCAGCCCCTGCAACTGCGGGAGTTCGAGCCCGGTGGCTTTGAGCATCGCCATCGGGAAGTCGCGCGCAACCTTGCGCATGTCACGGCCCTTGTCGGTCAGCTTGACCCGCACCTGCCGTTCGTCGGCGGGATTGCGAACCCGATCGATCGCGCCGCTGGTTTCGAGCCGCTTCAGCAACGGGCTCAACGTACTATATTCGAGGCCGAGCCGCTCGCCGATCGCACCGATCGGCTGATCGTCGGCCTCCCACAGGATCAGCATCACCAGATATTGCGGATAGGTGATCCCCAGCCTGCCGAGCAACGGCTTGTAGGCGCGGCCCAGCGCGTGCGCGGTCGAATAGACCGCGAAGCAGAATTGATCGTCGAGGCGCAGATGATCGCTCATGCGTTGCATATAGAATGCCGGATGCATCGTGTGCGATGGAAAATATCGATCAGGTTGATCGAATTTAATCGCTCGATATTACATCGTGCACGATCTAAATGGGTTTCACCGACGCGAACGATGCGTCACCGGAACGATAAGGATCTGCACCATGGCCATTCTCTACACCACCGAAGCCACCGCCACCGGCGGCCGCACCGGCTCCGCCGCCACGAAGGACGGTGCCTTCGCCGTCACGCTGACCACGCCGAAGGAACTGGGCGGGCCCGGCGGCGCCGGCAACAATCCCGAGCAACTGTTTGCGGCCGGCTACTCGGCCTGCTTCCTCGGTGCGGTCAAATTCGTCGGCGCGCAGAAGAAGGTGAAAATTGCCGATGACAGCACCGTCACGGCCACGGTTGGGATCGGCCCGCGTGATGACGGCACGGGTTTCGGCCTTGATGTCGCGTTGGCGATCAGCCTGCCGGGCCTCGATCGCGAGACGGCGCTGGCGATCGTCGATCAGGCGCACATCGTCTGCCCGTACAGCCATGCCACCCGCAACGGCCTCGACGTCCGCCTGACCCTGCTCTGAGAGTCTGTTTTGAATGCGCGCAGGCGCGCATTCGGGCCGGTGCCGCACATGCGCCGGAGGCGCATTCAAACGATATGTCAACTTCGTCACGAAGCGAAATCCTGTGATGCGGCTCCTGCAATAGGTTCAGTCCTTTTGCGGGAGCCCTTCGTCATGCGAACCCTGATCGTCACTACTCTGCTGTTCGGCCTGGCCGGATGCGCCGCCGCGCCGGAGCGCCCCCGGCATGAGGGCTGGCATGGCGACCATCGCGGCGGCCCTGGCGGCCCTGACGGAGCTGGCGGCGAGGGGATACGCGGCGGCCTCTTCATCAGTCCGATGGGCGAGCCGTTTCGCGGCGAGGGCCGCGAGGCATTGATATCGCGCTGGTTCGCGGGGGCCGATGCCGATCATGATGGGCGGCTGACTCCGGCCGAATTCCGCGCCGACGCCATGCGCTTCTTCCACATGCTCGATACCGACGGCGATGGCGAAATCGGGCCCGACGAGATCGAGCATTATGAAAGTGTCATCGCCCCCGAAATCAGGACGGGAGGGATGGGGATTGGCGGCGGCGGTGGCGGTCGTCCCGGCGGTGGCGGTCACCCCGGTGGCGGCGGGCGCGGCCATGGCGGCGGCATGGGCGGCGGCCGAATGGGCGGCGATGGTGATGGCGAAGCTGAAGGCGGATCCGGTGGCACGCCGAACCGCGCGGTGGCCGAAATGCCGCGCGGCGCGGGACGTTTCGGCTTTTTCGACATCCCCGAACCCGTGGTCAGTGCCGATAGCAATCTGGACCGCGGCATCAGCGCGCCGGAATTCGAAGCCGCCGCCCGCCAGCGATTTGCGATGCTCGACGTTAATCATGACGGGGTGATCACGCGCGATGAATTACCGAAGCGATTGGGCGGCCGATAGGGCTTAGGCGCGCAATCAGCCTGCGGCGAGCCGCGTCCGGTAGCGCAACGGGCTTTCCCCCATCCATTGCCGGAAGGCGCGCGTGAACGAGCGCGTCTCGGCATAGCCGAGGTCGGCCGCGATCCTGTCTATCGTGGCGCCACGCCGGATGAGGCGCGCTATGGCCATGTCGCGGCGGATATTCTCGACGATCGCGCTCAAGCTGGTGCCTTCGGCGCGCAGCCGGCGCGCGAGCAACACGGGCGATATGTTCAGGCGTTCGGCGATCTGCTCGCGCGTCGCGGGTTCGAAGCCTGCCCCCGCTGTCGGCGTCAGCAGGCGGCGGACCCGTCGTGCCATGCTGTGATCGCTCGCCGGGATGGTCATGAAGTCGAGCGGCGCGGTCGCCACCATCTCGCGCCGATCGCTGGCGGTACGGATGATGGCACCCATCAACGGCGCCCGATCGAAATGCAGCCGGCAGCCCGATGCGCGAAAGCGATGCCGCGTCGGGAACAGATATTTGAATTCCTCATAATATTCGTCGGGCCGGGCATAATCGAATTCGGCCAGTTCCAGCGCTATCGTTTCGCCCGCCAGCCAGCAGGCGAAACGATGCCAGATGATCATCCAGAATTCGGTGAAATAGTGATCGGGGTCGGCCGCCGGATCGTGCGCAGCGACGTGCAGCACGACGTGATCGTCGCTGATGTCGAGGCGCGTCGCCATGCCGGTGTCGAGCAGGTCATAAAAGGCAATGCCCTTGGCGAGCGCGGCCAGCACAGTGTCCGCCTGGATGGCGAGTTCGGTCATCATCGCGAACGCGCCCGATTTCACCCGGCGCCGGGTGCAGCCCATATGCTCGTCGTCGAGCGTGGCCTGGATCGTGCGAACCAGCAGGCTCATGGCCTCCACGCTGCCGCGCCAGTCGGGCCGGTCGGCCGCATCGGGATCGATGCCCGCAGCGTGCAGGAGCATATCGCGATCGACGCCGGCACGTTCGGCGCCGCGCGTACAGACCTGGAAATAATGCGCGCCGATCGTTGCCAAGGCCCGTCCTGATCTGTGCGTTTTCAGGTCTGATATAGACCTGTCCACCGCCGGTCACGAGGCGTATTTTCGCGGCACGAACAGGAGAGAGCGATGAACGCGACTATCGTGCAAATGCCGCCGGTTGAAACCGCCGCTGCCATATGGGCCCGCTTCAGGCCGATTGTCACCGGTGACGATTATGTCGAAAGCCTGCGCGCGCGCGACGTGACGGTCTATCTGTTCGGGGAGGTCGTGGCGGAGCCGGTCGATCATCCGATCATCCGCCCGTCGATCAATGCGCTCAAGATGACCTATGATCTCGCGATCGAGGATCCCGATCTGGCGACGACATGGTCGCCGTTGATCGGGGCGCAGGTCAATCGCTTCCTGCACATCGCCGGTTCGGCGGATGATCTGGTGATGAAGAACCGGATGCAGCGCCGGCTGGGCCAGTTGACCGGCACCTGTTTCCAGCGCTGCGCCGGGCTCGACACCATCAGCGTGCTGCATTCGATCACCTATGACATCGATGCCAGCCACGGGACGTCCTATCACGCGCGCTACCTCGAATTCATGCGGCATGCCCAGCGCAACAACGTGATCATCGGTGCCGGCATGACCGATCCCAAGGGCGATCGATCGAAGCGGCCAAGCGAACAAGCCGATCCCGACCTGTTCATGCATGTCACGCGCCGCACCGAGCACGGTCTCTATGTCAAAGGTGCCAAGGCGCACATGACGGGCGGGCTGAACTCGCACTGGATCTGCGTCATGCCGACGATGAATATGGGCCCGAACGATCGCGATTATGCGGTGGTGGGCATGGTGCCTGGCGACGCCCCGGGCCTGACCTACATCTATGGCCGCCAGTCATGCGACACGCGGGCGATGGAAAAGGGCGATATCGACAAGGGCAATGCCCGGTTCGGCGGACAGGAAACGCTCGTCGTGTTCGACGATGTGTTCATCCCGTGGGAGCACGTGTTCATGGACGGCGAATATGAATTCGCGCAGGACATGGTTGCGCGCTTCACCGCCTATCACCGGGCGAGCTATGTCTGCAAAACCGGCCTGGGCGACGTGATGGTCGGCGCCGCGGCCGCGATCGCCCACTATAATGGCGCGGATCAGGCCAGCCACGTCAAGGACAAGCTCGTCGAGATGACGCATCTGAACGAGACGATCTATTCATCGGCGATCGCGTCCAGCCATGAAGCGAAACCGTTGCCGTCGGGGATCTTCATGAACGATGCGATGCTCGCGAATGTCTGCAAGCACAATGTCACGCGATTTCCCTATGAGATCAGCCGGCTCGCGCAGGATCTGGCCGGCGGCCTGATGGTGACATTGCCGTCGCAGGCCGATTTCGAGAATGAGGTGACCGGCCCGATCCTCCAAAAATATCTCCAGGGGCGTTCGAACGTCCCGGTCGAACATCGCCAGCGGATGTTGCGGTTGATCGAGAATATGACGCTGGGGCGTAATGCGGTCGGCTATCTCACCGAATCGCTGCATGGCGCGGGCAGCCCGCAGGCGCAGCGCATCCAGATTTTGCGCGGCATGGAGGTCGAGCGGAAGAAGGGATATGCGGAGGCGCTGGCGGGAATAGAACGGGAGGGCAGCGATTGACTCCCCCCGGGGGAAAGGGTGTATAAGAACAAAACAGGAACATATGGATGAGTCGCACGCCATAATCGCCGCCCTGCGGCAGCGCATCGGCGCGATCGAAGGGGTGAAGCCGCACGGCCTGACCGATCGATTCGCGATCGGCGATGCCCGGCTCGATGCGCACCTCGGCGGCGGGTTGCTGCGCGGACGGCTGCACGAGCTGTTCGCGGCGGAACCGGATGATGCGGCGAGTGCGGCGGGCTTTGCGCTGATGCTGGCGATGCGGGTGGGCGATGGCCCGATTGTGTGGCTGCGCGAGGAACGGGCCGAGCGGCGGCAGGGGCAGCTCCACGGGCCGGGGCTGATCGAGCTCGGGATCGATCCCGGGCGGATCATCTCGTGCCTCGTGCCCGACGAGACGGCACTGCTGCGGGCTGCAGGCGATGTCGTGCGCTGTGCCGAGGTGGCGATGCTGATCGTCGAGCCGTGGAAGGCGGCGCGGGCGCTCGATCTCACCGCGAGCCGGCGGCTGGCGGTCGCGGCCGAAAAATCGGGCGTCACCACCTTGCTGCTGCGGGTGGATGCCGATCCGCAGCCAAGCGCGGCGCAAACCCGGTGGGAAATACGCGCCGTCGCCTCGACCGCGCTGGAGGCGGATGCCCCGGGGCCGCCCGCCATCGACCTCAGCCTGTTGCGGCATCGCGGGGGGCTGGCGGGGGTGCGCTATCGATTGGAATGGGATCGTGACACACGCAGCTTCCGAGACTCGCCGCTATCTGGCGCTCTGGTTTCCGTTCCTGCCGGCGGATCGCTGGCGGCGGGAGAGGGGAAGCGGGTGGCGTAATTCCCCCTCGCCCCCTTTAGGGGGAGAGGGACGGGGAGAGGGGGCAGAGCGGGAGACTTTGCTGCGCCCTTATTCCCACGTGGCCCCCCTCTCCCAACCCTCTCCCCCTAAAGGGGGCGAGGGCTTTAGCGCCCCCTTCGCCTTCGTCGAAAAACAAAAGGGCGCGATGCGGCTCGTCGCTGTCGACCCTCATGCTCTCGCCCTCGGTATCGTACCCGGTCTGAGCCTTGCCGACGCCCGCGCCCGTGTGCCGGAACTGGAAGCGATCGATTACGACCCGCAAGCGGACAAAACCTGGTTGGAGCGCATCGCCGACGGCTGTGATCGCTATACGCCGATGGTGGCGATCGATCCGCCCGATGGGCTGTTGCTCGATATCAGCGGCTGCGCGCATCTGTTCGGCGGCGAACAGGCGCTGGTCGATGATATCCAGACCCGGCTGGACCGGCTGGGCATGACGGTGCGCATCGCCTGCGCGGCCACGCCCGATGCGGCGCATGCGCTTGCCCGTCATGGCGGCAAGGAAGACGGGATCGGGGCGCTGCCGGTATCGGCCTTGCGATTGTCGTCGGAGGAGACAGTCGCGCTGCGGCGCGCGGGCCTCAAGCGGATCGGCGATCTGACCGCGCGCGCATCCGCGCCGCTGGCCGCGCGCTTCGGCGAATCGGCACCCGAATTGCTCGCGCGGCTGGCGGGCGGGCGCGATATCCGCATCACGCCACGCCGGCCCGAACCCGCGCTCGTCGTCGAACGGCGTTTCGCCGAGCCGATCGGCCATGTCGATGCGGCGCTTGCCGCGATCGAGTATCTGGCACGGCAGGCGGCGCAGCGGATGCAGCAAGCCTGGCGCGGCGGGCGCCGGTTCGAGGTGCTTTTGTTTCGCACCGACGGGCTGGTGCGGCGGCTACGGATCGAGACCAGCCTGCCCAATCGCGATGTACCGTTGCTGATGCGCCTGTTCCGCGAGCGGATCGAGGCGCTCGACGATCCGATCGATCCGGGCTTCGGCTTCGATCTGGTGCGGCTGGCGGTGCCTGTGTTCGAAGACCTCGCGCCGGTGCAATTGCCGCTGGACGGCGGATCGATCGCCGAGGGGGAAATGGCGGCGCTGATCGATCGGCTGTCGACCCGGCTTGGCCGCGGGCGGGTGCGGCGGCTGGCGGCGCGCGACACCCATTGTCCCGAACAGGCGGTGCTGGCCTTCCCGGCGGTGGAGGCGGCCCCTGACACGCACTGGCCGGCGCCCGAACCCGGCGAGCCGCCGCTCCGTCCAATCCATCTGTTCGATCCGCCGCAGCGGATCGAGGTGATGGCGCAGGTGCCCGATGGGCCGCCCTTGCGCTTTCGCTGGCGCCACGTCCTGCACGAGGTGGCGCGACATGAGGGCCCCGAGCGGATCGGCGCGCTCTGGTGGCGCCGCGCCGACAATAAGGGTCTGACGCGCGATTATTATCGGATCGAGGATCTGGCCGGCCACCGCTTCTGGATCTTCCGGCACGGGCTTTATGGCGCCGAAGCCATCAATCCCGACTGGTACATGCACGGCCTGTTCGCATGACCGCTTTTGCCGGGTTCGCCTTTGCCGAACTGGTCGCGGCCAGCAACTATTCGTTCCTGCGCGGCGCCTCGCATCCGGCCGATATGGTCGCGGCGGCGATTGCGGCTGGCCACAGGGGTATCGGCATCGCCGATCGCAACACCGTGGCCGGGGTGGTGCGTGCGCATGTCGCGCTGAAGGAGGCGCAGGAGAAAGCAAGCGAACCGATCCCGTTCCGGCTGATCGTCGGCGCGCGGCTGGTCTTCGCCGACGGCACGCCGGATATCGTCGCTTATCCGGCGACGCGCTTCGGCTGGGGACGGCTGACGCGGCTGCTGAGCGTTGGGAATTTGCGGACGAAGAAGGGCGATTGCGAGCTGCGGTTTGACGATCTGCTGGAGCATATCGAGGATCTGCTGCTGATCGTGATGCCGGATGTGAGTGAGGGATTCGTCCGTCATCCCGTCTCATATCGTCATCCCGGCGAAGACGGTGCTTCTCTCTCTCCTGCGCCCGTATCCATGGGTCCCGGCTTTCGCCGGGATGACGAGGGGGGGAGTGGCCCCCGCCTCATCGTCGACAACACCCTTTCCCGTCATCCCCGCGACGATTTTGGGGAGAGACTCGCCAAACTCACCGAAGCTGCCCCCAACCGCGTCTGGCTCGGCGCCACGATGGCGCGGAGCGGGCGCGACCGGCGGCGGCTGGCACGGCTTGCCCGGATGGCCGAGGCGGCGGGCGTGCCGATGATCGCCACCAACGACGCGCTGTATGCCACGCCCGAGCAGCGCCCGCTCCACGACATCGTCACCTGCATCCGTGAAGGCGTGACGATCGCCGAGGCCGGGCGCCGGCTGGAGGCCAATGCCGAGCGCCACGTGAAGAGCGGGGCCGAGATGGCGCGGCTGTTCGCCGATCATCCCGAAGCCATCGCCGAGACTGTGGCGTTCCTCGATCGGATCGGCTTCACGCTCGATCAGCTCCGCTACGAATATCCCCATGAGCCTGTGCCCGATGGCTGGACCCCGCAGGCGTGGCTCGAGCATCTGGTTGAGGAGGGCATAAAAGAGCGCTATCCGGCCGGTGAGCCTGACGGGTTGCGCCGCATCCTCGACGAGGAACTGCACCTCGTCCGGAAGGTCAAATACGCTTATTATTTTCTGACCGTCCATGACATCGTCCGCTTCGCCCGCAGCAAGGACATCCTTTGTCAGGGGCGCGGATCGGCGGCCAATTCGATCATCTGCTATCTGCTGAACATCACCGCGGTCGATCCGCTGCATCACAAGTTGCTCTTCTCGCGCTTCATCTCCGAGGATCGCCGCGAGCCGCCCGATATCGATGTCGATTTTGAACATGAGCGGCGCGAGGAGGTGATGCAATATATCTATGAACGCTATGGCCGTGAGCGCGCGGGCATCGCTGCCACCGTGATCCATTATCGCCCGCGCAGTGCGGTGCGCGAAGTGGGCAAGGTGCTGGGGCTGAGCGAGGATGTGACGGCGCGGATCAGCTCGACCGTCTGGGGCAGCTATGCATCGCACATGGAGGAGGGCCGCTTCCACGAGAGCGGCTTCGATCCCGCCAATCCCGATATCGCCCGGCTGGGCATGCTGGTCGCGCAACTGCTCGAATTTCCGCGCCATCTGTCGCAGCATGTCGGCGGCTTCGTGCTGACCGAGGACCGGCTCGACGAGACCGTGCCGATCCACAATGCGGCGATGGAGGATCGCACCTTCATCGAATGGGACAAGGACGATATCGATGCGCTCGGCCTGATGAAGGTCGATATACTGGCGCTCGGCATGCTCACCTGCATTCGCAAGGCGTTCGACCTGATCGATACGCATCTCGGCATCCGCTACGACCTCGCGAACGTGCCGGGCGAAGACAGGGCGGTCTATGACATGCTCTGCAAAGGCGACAGCATTGGCGTGTTCCAGGTCGAAAGCCGCGCGCAGATCAACATGCTGCCCCGCCTGAAACCGCGCACCTTCTACGATCTCGTCATCCAGGTGGCGATCGTGCGGCCGGGGCCGATCCAGGGCGGTATGGTTCATCCCTATCTGCGCCGGCGGCAGGGGATCGAGGCGGTCTGTTTTCCGTCGCCATCGCCCGCATGCGGGCCGGCGGACGAACTGGTGGGCGTGCTGGGCAAGACCCTGGGCGTGCCCTTGTTTCAGGAGCAGGCGATGAAGCTGGCGATCGTGGCCGCTGGCTTCACGCCGGCGGATGCGAACCGGCTGCGCCGGGCGATGGCGACCTTTCGTAACGTCGGCACGATGCCGCAATTCGAGGCGCAGATGGTCGGCGGGATGGTCGGGCGCGGCTATGATCCCGATTTCGCGCGGCGCTGTTTCGATCAGATCAAGGGTTTCGGCAGCTATGGCTTTCCCGAAAGCCACGCCTTGTCGTTCGCGCGGCTCGTTTATGTGTCGTCTTACCTCAAGCAATATTATCCGGCGGTGTTCGCCTGCGCCTTGCTCAATTCGCAGCCGATGGGTTTCTATGCGCCGGCGCAGATCGTCCGTGACGCCCGCGAACATGGGGTGGAGGTGCTGCCGGCCGATGTGAATGCGAGCGGGTGGGATAATTCACTGGAGTGGAAGGGCGATGTGCTCGCGCTGCGCATAGGCTTGCGCCAGATCGATGGATTCCGGGAGGAGTGGGCCGACGCCATTAAGCCCTCGCCCCCTTTAGGGGGAGAGGGTTGGGAGAGGGGGAAGTCGGGCGAATCGGAGCGCGCGCTTGCCTCCAGCACTGCCCCCTCTCCCCGACCCTCTCCCCCTAAAGGGGGCGAGGGAGGATTCTGTACCATCGAATCGCTCGCCCGCCGCGCCAATCTCCCGCCGCGCGCGTTGCGGCTGCTGGCCGATGCCGATGCGTTTCGCTCCATCGGGCTCGATCGGCGCCAGGCGCTGTGGGAGGTACGGCGCACGCCGACCGGTGCGCTGCCCTTGTTCGCGGCGGCGCGCGCGCGCGAACTGGGCGAGGAGCCCGATGCCGCTTTGCCCGCGATGCCGCTCTCCGAACATGTCGCCGCCGATTATCAGACGACCCGGCTGTCGCTGAAGGATCATCCGATGGCCTTCCTGCGCAGCCTGTTCCGCAGCGAGAATGTGGCCAGTTGCAGGGAGGTGTCGGAGGCGCACAACGGGCGCCGCATCCGCGTGGCCGGGATCGTGCTCGTCCGCCAGCGACCGGGCGAGGGCAAGGCGATCTTCATCACGCTGGAGGATGAGACCGGCATCACCAACGTCCTGTTATGGGCGCGGCTGTTCAGGATACAGCGGCGCGAGGTGATGGCGGCGCGGCTGATGGAGGTGGAGGGCGAAGTCCAGCGCAGCCCCGAGGGCGTCGTCCATCTGATGGGCGTGCGCGTCCATGATCGCACCGCCGAACTCGATCGCCTGTCGGAGGATCACCAGCCGACGATCGCCTTGTCGCGCGCCGACGTCTTCGAACATCCGCAGCCGCCGCGCGATCATGTTCCCCGCGGCAGCCATCCGCGCGACGTGCGGATTTTGCCCAGGTCGCGCGATTTCCATTAGCGCTTTTCCGTAGGATCGCGGCAGCCGAACGGATATCATTGCAGTTGAAAATGCAGCGCCTGCACAGGTGACGACGGAGGACCACATGCCGCAAACGGAGGCGGGCGCATTGCGCACACTCTACCCCCCGATCGAACCTTATGCCTCGGCGATGCTCGATGTCGGCGACGGCCACAGCATCTATTATGAACGTGCGGGCACGGCCGGCGCGAAGCCCGCGATCTTCCTGCATGGCGGACCCGGCGGCGGCATTGCGCCCGAACATCGCCGCCTGTTCGATCCGGCGCTCTATGACGTGATGCTGTTCGATCAGCGCGGCTGCGGGCGATCGACGCCGCATGCCGGGCTGGAGGCGAACACCACCTGGCACCTCGTGGCCGATATCGAGCGGTTGCGGCAGATCATGGGCGTTGAAAAATGGCTGGTGTTCGGCGGCTCCTGGGGATCGACGCTGGGCCTCGCTTATGCCGAAACCCATCCCGAGCGGGTCAGCGCGCTGATCCTGCGCGGCGTCTATACGGCGACGCGGCCCGAACTCGACTGGTATTATCAGTTCGGCGTGTCGGAGATGTTTCCCGACAAATATGAAGCGTTCCAGGCGCCGATCCCTGAGGCCGAACGCGGCGCGATGATGGCCGCCTATCGCAAATTGCTGACCGGTGACGATCGGAATACGCAGATAGAAGCCGCCAAGGCATGGAGCCTGTGGGAAGGCGAGACGATCACGCTGCTACCCAGTCCGGGGCTGACCACCGCGCATGGCGACGATCATTTCGCGCTCGCCTTCGCGCGGATCGAAAATCACTATTTCGTCCATGACTGCTGGCTCGAACCCGAGCAGCTGCTGCGCAATGCGGGCCGCCTGCGCGGCATTCCCGGTACGATCGTGCATGGCCGCTACGACATGCCGTGCCCCGCGCGTTATGCGTGGGCGCTGCACAAGGCCTGGCCCGATGCGGACTTCCACCTGATCGAGGGCGCCGGCCACGCTTATTCGGAGCCGGGCATCCTCGATCAGCTGATCAGGGCGACCGACCGTTTTGCCGCGTCCGCGTGAACGTCCAGCCCGATCCGTCCCAATGCGGCAGATCGGGCAGTTTCAGGAAGATCCGGCATGCACCAACGGCGCTTTTAAGGCGGCTTTCAACAGGGTGATTTTTGGCCGCGAACGGCGGCGTTGTTCGCGCGAGCCAACATGTCGCGCGTCCGTCGATCATTCCTGCGAGGATTAGTTCCCGCTCCGCGATAACGCGTACCTGCGTTGACTGGCCTGTCAGCCGTCTGCCACCATGACAGCGAATATACTGGGGATGACAACGATATGGCGCGGGGCGAGGGCAAAGCGGCGGACTTTCAGGCGGACGGACTGCCTACGCCGCGCCGATGGTTCGCGATCATATCGGTCTCGCTGGGCACGCTTGCCTCATGCCTCGATTCGGGCATGCTCAACGTGGCGCTGCCGACGCTTTCACGGGAACTTCATGCCCCGCCGTCTTCGGTCGTCCTGCTCGTCACCGTCTATCAACTCGTGATGATCATGGCGGTTCTGCCCTTCTCCGCGCTTGGAGAACGGATCGGTTTGCGCCCGCTCTATAGGATGGGTTTGGTCGCATATGCCGGCGCAACGTTGCTGTTTTTTGTCGCCGATTCGCTGCCTGCCTTGATCGCAGTACGCACGTGTCAGGCGCTCGGTGCAGCGGCGACGTTCAGCGTCGCATCGGCGATTGTGCGGTCGATCTATCCGCAGGCCACGCTCGGTCGCGGCATCGCGTTCAACGGCGCGCTCGGCACGATCTCAGCCTCATTGGCGCCGGGCTTGGGCGGCATCTTGCTGACCTACATGGACTGGCGCTGGCTGTTCATGGTCGGTTTGCCGATCAGCCTGCTCTCGCTCGCCTTCGGGCGACGGGCTCTGCCCGACCCCCATGGACACAGCGAACCTTATGACTTTGTGGCCGCGGGGCTTTGCGCGCTCACGTTCGGCACCACTGTGGTCGGGCTTGAGAGCGCTGTTCACGGGGGTTCGCGAGTTGCCGCCGCCGGGCTGGTCGCGATCGGTGTTGTGATCGGCACATTCTTCATCCGCCGGGAGAGCCGGCAGGCGAAGCCGGTATTCCCGGTCGACATCCTGAAATACCGGCCGGTGGCGCTGACAACGCTGGCATGGTTTGCTTCCGCGGTGGTTAGCATGGTGGTGCTCGTCACCCTGCCGTTCCGGCTTCAGCATCAGTATCACTACTCGCCGCTCGATGTCGGCATCGTGCTTGCCGCCTGGCCGTTTGCCATGGCGGTCGCGGCGCTCGTCTCCGGATCGCTTTCGGACCGTATCAGCGCAGGCATTCTCGGCGCCGTCGGCTTGGCGATTACGGCAATCGGTACGATGCTGCTCGCCTTCCTCCCACCCGATCCGTCGCAATTCGATTTTGTCTGGAGGATGATGCTCGCATCGATCGGCATCGGTATATTCAACTCACCGACCTCGCGGTTTATCGTTCTTTCCGCCCCGCGACCGCGCGCCGCTGCCGCTGGCGGTCTGAGCCAGACCTCCCGTCTGGCCGGCCAGACGGTAGGTGCCACACTCTCTGCCGCGCTGCTCGCGATGGGAGTCGGCGAGGGAAGCGTGCCGCCGCTGATCTCTTGCGCGCTGAGCATGTTCGCCTTGCTGTGCTGCCTCCTGGCCTGGCGGGCGGCGGCCCGCGGCCCGGCAACGGACGAGGCAGTCGCCACCGAACTCACAGTGGCCTAATCGGATATATCGCGCGCGGCAGGTCCGATCCTTTCTGATCCTCACCCGCCAGGGAGAGGAGTCGGCCGCAGCCCATCGCTTTCCCCGCGATTCACCCGATTGGCCTGTGTCGGCGCGGTTCCGCTATTTCCCATCCCGCGCAACATGGCTATCCCGAAACGATCGGCCAAAGGCGGACATAGGGAGATAAAAGCGTGAGCGATTTTCCGGATGATATTTTCACCGAACCCGAGGATGTCGATCCCGATGCCTTGTCCAATCTCGGTCCGCTGCGGCGCCTGGCCGGGGTCTGGGAAGGCCAGCGCGGGGTCGATATCAATCCGAAGGCGGATGGGCCGGAACAGCGCGAATATTTCGAGCGGATCGAGTTCCACCCGATCGATCCGCAAGCGAATGGGCCGCAACTGCTCTACGGGCTGCGCTACCATGTTCATGTCAACACGCGCGAGGAAGACGCAACCTTCCACGATCAGGTCGGCTATTGGCTGTGGGAGCCGGCGACCGGGCTGGTCCTGCAGACGATCGCCATCCCGCGGGGCCAGGTGGCGATCGCCGCCGGCCATGCCGATGCCGATGCGCGATCGCTGGTGCTGACGGCGGAACGCGGCCAGACCGAATATGGCATATGTTCGACCACCTTCCTCGAACAGGCGTTTCGCACCGATAGCTATCGGATCGAGGTCATATTCAACGACGATGGTTCGTGGAGCTATGTCTCCGACGTCACCTTGATGGTGCGCGGTCAGGCGGAGCCGTTCCTGCACCGCGATCGCAACACCTTGTTCAAGGTCGCCGAGCCGGAGCCGAATCCGCTCGCGCAGATTGTGGCGGCATCCGGCGCGAACTGAGCCGTTGCCTCCCCCTTTGGCGTCGGCCGGCGCGCGCAGGATCGCCCTTTGCACGCCGGCCGGCACCCGCTATGCCGCAGGACCATGAGCGACGCAGCCATCAGCATTTCCGGCCTCTCGAAAATCTACAAGGGCGGCAAACAGGCCCTTTTCGACGTCGATCTCGAAATTCCGCAGGGCCAGATCTTCGGTCTGCTCGGGCCGAATGGTGCGGGCAAGTCGACGATGATCAACATCATGGCGGGCCTCGTCAACAAGACCGCCGGCAAGATGGTGATCTGGGGCTTCGATATCGACAAGGATCCGCGCAACGCCAAGGCGTCGATTGGGATCGTGCCGCAGGAGATCGTGTTCGATCCCTTCTTCACGCCGCGCGAGACGCTGGAAAATCAGGCCGGCTTCTATGGCGTCCCCAAGGGGCGGCGCCGGACCGAGGAATTGCTGCGCGCGGTGCATCTGATGGACAAGGCCGATGCCTATGCGCGCTCGCTGTCGGGCGGCATGAAGCGCCGGCTGCTCGTTGCCAAGGCGATGGTGCACAGCCCGGCGGTGCTGGTGCTCGACGAGCCCACGGCCGGTGTCGACGTCGAATTGCGTCAGCAATTATGGGCCTATGTCCGCGAACTCAACGCAGCCGGGGTGACGGTCGTGCTGACCACGCACTATCTCGAGGAAGCCGAGGAACTGTGCGATCGCATCGCGATCATCAACCATGGCAAGGTGATCGCCAATGAGCCCACCCGAGAGCTCGTCAATAAGGCGCATGAAAAGGCGGTCGAGGTGATTGTCGATCGCGACCTGGAAGCCGCACCGCAGGCGACCTGCTTCGACAAGGTTGAACTGACCGGGCCCCGCACGATCCTGATCACCTATTCGAAGGACAAGGTGAATGCCGGCGAGGTGCTGGCGGCAGTGACGCGCGACGGGCTGGGAATCGTCGATGTGTCGACCCGCGAGGCTGATCTGGAAGATGTGTTCCTGAGTCTTACGCGGGCTAATGATGGTCGGGCGACGGCATAAGATCAAAACATCATTCCTGTTTCAATTTCCACTCTTCAACGCCTACAGGCTTACTTGTGGCGCAGTGAATACTGGACAGCGGAGCAGTCGGCTGACCAGCATGACGACAGAGAGTTATAATGACGGTTTGGAGAGTGAGTGGGAATGGCTGAATACAGCTTCGACATTGTCGTGATCGGTTCCGGCGCCGCGGGGCTTACCGCGGCGCTGAACCTCGCCGATCGCTACAAGGTCGCCGTACTCGCCAAGGCCGGAATCTCGGATGGATCGACCGCCTGGGCACAAGGCGGAATCGCGGCGGTGCTCGAGGAAGGCGATACGTTCGAATCGCATATCGAAGACACGATGGTCGCCGGCGCCGGCCTGAACAATCGCGCGACCGTGGAATTCGTCGTTGAAAACGCGCCGAAGGCGATCGAGAAGCTGGCGGCGCTGGGCGTGCCCTTCAATCCCGGCGGTGACGAGCGCTGGCACCTGACGCGCGAGGGCGGGCACAGCCACAGGCGGATCGTCCATGTCGACGATGCGACCGGCCAGGCGGTGCAGCGCGCGCTCGAGCAGGCGGCGGTGGCTCACCCCAACATCAGCCTTTTTCCGGATCGGGCGGCGATCGACCTGATCACCGGCAAGCATTGCGCGCGTTATTCGGGCGATGGCCATGTCTGGGGTGTCTATGCGGTCGATCGGGCGACGGGCACGATCGAGACGTTCACCGGCCGTGCGACGATTCTCGCCACCGGCGGCGCGAGCCGCGCCTATCTGTTTTCGACCAGCCCGCGCGGATCGACCGGCGATGGCATCGCGATGGCGTGGCGCGCCGGCTGTCGGGTATCGAACATGGAATTCAACCAGTTCCATCCGACCTGCCTGTTCAACACCGAGGTCAAGAATTTCCTGATCACCGAAGCGATGCGCGGCGAGGGCGGCCTGCTCAAGCTGCCGACCAACGGGCGTCGCTTCATGCCCCGCTTCGACAAGCGCGCCGAACTCGCGCCGCGCGACATCGTCGCGCGGGCGATCGATCATGAGATCAAGCGGCTGGGCCTCGATTATGTTCACCTCGATATCAGCCACAAGCCGGCCGAATTCATCGAGGCGCATTTTCCGACGATCCATGCCCGGCTGCTGGCGATCGGCATCGACATCACCAAGGAGCCGATCCCGATCGTGCCTGCGGCCCATTACACATGCGGCGGCGTGCTGATCGACATGAAGGGCCGGACCGACCTGCCGGGGCTCTATGCGGCGGGAGAGGTCACCCAGTCGGGCCTCCACGGTGCGAACCGCCTCGCCTCCAATTCGCTACTCGAATGTTTCGTGTTCGGCGATGCGGCGGCGGAACATATCAAGCGCCACTTCGACGAAATGCCGACGCCGCCGGCAATTCGGCCCTGGGACGAAAGCCGGGTCACCGATTCGGACGAAGAGGTGATCGTCCAGCACAACTGGCGCGAGATCCGCCGCTTCATGTGGGACTATGTCGGTATCGTCCGCACTACCAAGCGGCTCGAACGTGCGCAGCACCGTGTGGCCCTGCTCCGGCAGGAGGTCGCCGATTATTATGGCAATTTCCGCGTAACGCCGGACCTGATCGAGCTGCGCAATCTGGTCGATGTCGCCGATCTGATCGTGCGTTCGGCGCTCCATCGCAAGGAAAGCCGCGGGCTGCATTATACGATCGACTATCCCGACATGCTCGATGAGGCGGTCGACACCATTTTGGTGCCATAAGGATCGGGCGATCGCTGGCGTCGTGGGGGATTGACCGAAGCGCCGGCATGGCGTCCAACGCGGGCGATGAGGCCGGGTTTTGCGTCCGGCCGCCAGCGGAGAAGATCGCAACATGCCCGTCCATGTGAGCCGTTTCTCGACGTTATATTTGTGTGCGTTGATCACTTTGGTGGCGGTCGCACTGTTCCCCTTCCACCACTGGCTTTGGGTGCCCGCGCTGATCGCGTTGCTCCTCACGATGGTGGGCGTTCGCGATCTGGCGCAGGTCCATCATTCGATCCAGCGCAACTATCCGATCATCGGCCATATCCGCTGGTTTGCCGAGCTGGTACGGCCCGAGCTTCGCCAATATCTGTTCGAGGCGGATGAGGAGGCGGCGCCGTTTTCGCGGTCGCAGCGGTCGCTCGTCTATCGCCGTGCCAAGGGCGAATCGGGCGAGCATCCGTTCGGGACATTGCTCGACGTCTATCGCGAGGGTTACGAATTCATCGGCCATTCGACCCGCCCGGTCACGGCTAGCGATCCGACGACCTTCCGCATCACGATCGGCGGCGATCAGTGCAGCCAGCCTTATTCGTCGTCGGTGTTCAACATTTCGGCGATGAGCTTCGGCTCATTGTCCGCCAACGCGATCCGCGCGCTCAACAAGGGTGCGGAGATGGGCGGTTTCAGCCATGATACCGGCGAAGGCAGCATCAGCCCGCACCACCGCGAATTTGGCGGCGACATCGTGTGGGAGATCGCCAGCGGCTATTTCGGCTGCCGCGACGAGGATGGTCATTTCGATCCGGCCCGCTTCGCCGCGCAGGCGATCAGCCCGCAGGTCAAGATGATCGAGATCAAGATGAGCCAGGGCGCCAAGCCGGGCCATGGCGGAATATTGCCTGCGGCCAAGGTGACTCGCGAGATTTCGGAGACGCGCGGCGTGCCGATGGGCCGTGACTGCGTATCGCCCGCGACGCACAGCGCCTTTTCCACGCCGCTCGAAATGATGGCGTTCATCGCGCAGTTGCGCGCGCTTTCGGGTGGCAAGCCGGTGGGCTTCAAGCTCTGCCTCGGCCATCCTTGGGAATTCATGGGGATCGTCAAGGCGATGCTGGCGACCGGCATCTATCCCGATTTCATCGTCGTCGACGGGGCCGAGGGCGGGACCGGCGCGGCTCCCGTCGAATTCAGCGACCATATCGGCGTGCCGATGCGCGAGGGGCTATTGTTTGTCCATAATGTGCTGACCGGCACCAATTTGCGCGACCGGATCAGGATCGGCGCGGCCGGCCGGATCGTCAGCGCCTTCGATATCGCCAGCGTGCTCGCAATCGGCGCCGACTGGGCGAATGCCGCGCGCGGCTTCATGTTCGCGATCGGTTGTGTCCAGTCCCTGTCGTGCAACACCAATCGCTGCCCGACCGGTGTGGCGACGCAGGACCAAAGGCGGCAGCGCGCTCTGGTGGTGCCTGACAAGGCGGATCGCGTCCGCAATTTCCATGCGAACACGTTGCGGGCTTTGTCCGACATGCTGGCGGCGGCGGGCTTGCGCCATCCGTCGGACCTTGGCCCGCACCACCTCGTGCGGCGCGTCAGCGCGACCGAGGTTCGGCTGTTTGCGGATCTCCATGTTTTCCTGAAGCCGGGCGAACTGCTGACCGGCGAGACGGATAACGCCTTTTACCAGCGCAATTGGGACATGGCGCGGGCCGAGACGTTCGGGGATTGAACGAAATTCCTCCCCGAGCTTGCTAGGGGAGGGGGGCCGCCCGCGTAGCGGGTGGTGGTGGGGCCGGCGGAACCGTCCCGCGTACCCCTCCGTCAGCGCTTCGCGCTGCCACCTCCCCGAGCAATCTCGGGGAGGAATTGAACTACATCAAGCCTTGCCGACGCTCAGCGTGGGCCCTTCATATTTCGGATTGGCCGGATCGAACACGGTGTTCGCGGTAAAGGATTGCGGCGTCAGCGAGATGCCGGAGAGGCCGGCCAGCTTGAAGGTGCTGAGTTTAACCTCCTTCGGTGGCTTACCTTCGCGTTCGATGACGACCGCGTCGATGAACAGATCGTCATGCTTGGTGTAGGCGATCTGGGGGGCGAGCGTCATTGGCGTCTTGTTGTAGACCACGGCGATGCAGATCTTGCGCGTGATCGCTTCCACGATCATCGGCGGCAAGTCGGCAAGCGGGCCGGTCAGGTCTTCGGTGCGCGCGAGACGGGCGCTGAGGGTTTTACGAGGCTGTTGCATTGCAGCGCGCCTTATCGATATGCGCGGCCGGTGGCAATGCCCTCGCCTATGCAGGCGAGGGCGGCGGGGCTATTTCGGCTTGCGGAACTTGAAGACGAAGCGGTCGGTCTTGCCGCGCACTGCGGCATCGAACACCAATTTGCTATGATCGTCCTGCCCGGTCATCAGCAACGGCGATTCCCCAACCAGTTCGAATCCCGCGCGCTTGAAGTCGGCTTTCACGACGGTCGGGTCGATGCGATGCAGCTTTTCGACGGCCGCGCGGGTATCGGCGTTCGGTTCGGCGACATGATCGACGACACCGACGATCGCGCCCGGCTTCATCGCCGCATAAAGCCGTTTGAGCACCTCGTCCGGGTCGCAATGCGGATAATGATATTGAGCGCTCTCCCAATAGAGGTCGTGATAGATCAGGTGGAGCAAGGCGAAGTCGAAGCTCGCCGGGGCGAAGGCGGGATGCGCGATGTCCCCTCCCACGAAATGGACGTTAGGATTGCGTTCCTGCAATTTCTTCCAGGATTCGCGCTCCTTGGTGGCGCTGCCATCCTCGCCGATCGGCAGATCAAACGCGATCACGCTGCCCTTGGGGCCGACGGCCTTGCCGATCAGCTCGGAATAATAGCCGCCGCCGGCCATCAGATCGAGCACGCGCTCGCCGGGCTTCACGTCGTAGAAATTGAGTAGCTCGATCGGCCGCCGGCCGGCATCGGCGGCATGCGCGGCATCGGATCGGCCTTGCGATTGCAGGATGTCGGGCGAGACCGCGGCGAATGCGGTAGAGGAGAGGGCAAGCAAGGCGGTGAGGGCTGGCACCAACAGGTAGCGCATGTGCTTTCCTTTATAGCGAAACGCCGAAGCTAACCGGGCGCTGTTTACACGAATAGTGTCGCTGGTCGAAGTTCGCGTGCCGTTCGTCGAAAGAAATGATCTGGTGCTGAGCTTTACGCGGGCGACTTTCAACCCCACCGTCATCCCCGCGAAAAGCGGCGACCCACGGTTACGGGGCGAATGAAGCTGGCGGTGCCGCCCTCCATGGGTCCCCACTTTTCGCGGGGATGACGAATGGGGGACGGGAATTTCCGATACAATTTGCGACAATTTCCCGCCTCCATCGACAAACATAAGCGACAGCCAGGCTCCATCTTCCCATCAACGCCAGAAACGGCGCTGACCAAGGAGATCTAAAATGAAGAAGTTCATCATCGCGACGCTCGCCGCAACGGTTGTCGCCACCCCGGTGCTGGCAGCCCCCAATCAGGGCCAGAACGACAATGGCCGTTACGAACAGAATCGTGGCGATCAGGGCGGTCGTGGTGACCGCAACGATCGCGGTCAGATCGACCAGCGCCATGACGACCACCGCAACGAGCGCGGCAATTCCGATCGGCGCGATTATCGCGGCGCCTATGGCCATCAGGTCCAGCATCGCAACTGGGCGCGCGGCGAACGCTTCGACTATCGCTATGCGCCGAACTACCGGGTGATCTACAATCCCGGCCAGTATCGCCTGCACGCTGCACCGCGCGGCTATCGCTGGGTCCAGTCGGGCAATGATGCGGTGCTGATCGGCCTGACCAGCGGACTGATCGCGACGGTGCTCGTGAACAGCATCCACTGACAAGATGCGAGGCCCCGGACGAAGGTTCGGGGCCTTGCCATGCCCGCCATTTGCCAGTCACCCGAAATCGCCTAGGAAACAGCATGGCCGACGACCCCCATATCCTGATCGTCGATGACGAGCGCGACATTCGCGATCCGCTGGCATCCTATCTCGGCAAGAATGGGGTGAGGATCACCAAGGCCGAAAGCGCGGCGGCGGCGCGGGCGATCCTGGCGGTGCACGCGATCGATCTGGTGCTGCTTGATATCATGATGCCGGGCGAGGACGGGCTGGCACTGGCCGGCTTCATCCGGGCGACGACAACGATCCCCGTGATCCTGCTGACGGCGAAGTCGGAAGAGATGGACCGCATCCTCGGGCTCGAAATCGGCGCCGACGACTATGTGACCAAGCCCTTTTCCCCGCGCGAACTGCTCGCGCGGATCAAGGCGGTGCTGCGCCGGACTGCGGCCGGGCCGGCAAGTCCGGTCCATGCGCCCGATGCGGCGGGCTTTGCTTTTGCCAACTGGATCCTGCGGACGGGGGAGCGCGAACTGGTCGATGCCGATGGCGTCGCGGTGCCGCTGTCGACCGGCGAATATAATCTGCTCCACGCCTTCGTGACCCATCCGAAGCGCGTGCTGACCCGCGATCAGTTGCTCGATCTCAGCCAGGGCCGCGAACTGGCGGCGTTCGAACGCAGCATCGACAATCATATCAGCCGCCTGCGCCGCAAGGTCGAGGTCGATCCGTCCGATCCCAAGCTGGTCAAGACGGTGTGGGGCGGCGGCTATATGCTCGCGGCGGATGTGCGGCGGATATGAGCGTGGTGCACTTGGATAGGCCCCACCCCAACCCCTCCCCTAAAGGGGAGGGGTATTTCGATCTTAAGCCCCTCCCCTTTAGGGGAGGGGTTGGGGTGGGGCCTATCCTCCTCGCTGACCGAATCTCATGAAGCGCTTCCTCCCGCACAGCCTCGCGGGCCAGATGGCCCTGCTGGTCGGATTGGCGCTGCTGATCGCGCAAATCGCCAATTTCGCTTTGATCCTCAACGAGCGTCAGAAGCTGAGCCTCGCCCAGAATGAGGGGCCGGCGATCACCCGTTTCGCCGGCGTCGCGGCCGATCTCGCACAAGCGGCACCCGAGTTTCGGGCGGATCTGATTGCCGACAATTCGCACCGCGGCGCGCGCTTCGCGTTGGCGGCCGATAGCGGCGTCGCCGCCAACGACCGCGATACGGCGATCGAAGCGAAGCTGAACGACGCGCTCACCGATCTGGCTTTGCCCGCGAGCGCGGTGCGCGCGGCGATCGGCGGCGGCACTGCCGATTTCGGGCGCGATCGCGGTCGCAACCCGCCATCGGACATGCAGGTGGTGCGGCTCGCGGTGCAGGGTGCCGATCACCAATGGCTGACCGGTCGCATATTGACGCCACGCCGCGATCCCTGGCTCACCATGCGGCTCGGTGCGGCAACGCTTTTGCTCTATCTGATCGTGCTGGGTGCATCGCTGTGGCTGACACTGCGGATCGCCAGGCCGCTGCGCGACCTGACCCGCGCCGCAGAACGCTTCCAGGGCCGTGCCGATCCGATCGTCGTCGAACCGAGCGGCCCTGATGACCTGCGACTGGCGATCGAGGCGTTCAACGCTATGAACCGCCGTGTCGTCATGCTGATCGACGAGAAGGATCATATGCTGGGCGCGATCGGCCATGATCTGCGCACGCCTTTGGCGTCGCTGCGCATCCGGATCGAAAGCATGGAGCCCGAGGACGAGCGCGATGCTGCCATCGTTAAGATCGGCGAGATGGCTGCGATGCTCGAAGACATCCTCGTCCTCGCCCGCTCGGGCCGGGCGCGCGAGGAGCTGCGGCGGATCGATGTGAGCGCGCTCGCCGAGGCGGTGACCGAGGATTATGTCGAGCTGGGCAGGCCGGTGACGTTCGAACCGTCGGAACGGTACGTGCTGGAGGTGCAGCCCAATCTGCTGCGGCGGGCGCTGCGCAATTTGCTCGACAATGCGGTGAGCTATGGTGGTTCGGCGCGGGTTGATGTGGTGGCGGTGGATGGCGGTGTCGAGATCCGGGTGATGGACGCCGGGCCGGGGATCGCGGTGGAGGATTTGGAGCGGGTGCTGCAGCCCTTCCACCGTCTCGAATCGTCGCGCAATCGCGATACGGGGGGAACAGGGCTCGGCCTCGCCATTGCTCAGAGTATCGTCGAGAACCACGGCGGGCGGCTGCGCTTGTCGCAAGCGGAGCCAATGGGGTTGGTGGCTGCAATATTCCTGCCGTTCGTTGTCGAGAACGCGTAAATGCTCGATAGGTAAATCTTGCCCATAATATTATATATTTACTGAGCATGAACTATACCGGTCGTTCCTCGTTGGTGTCTCAAGAAGATTGGAAACGCCGATCAGGAGCCCGATAATGAAGAAATTAATGGCAGCGGCCTTGCTTGTTGTAATGCCAGCAGGCGTATTCGCTCAAATATTGCCAGCACTGACGCGTGATGCAGGCAATGCGCAATCCTACACCGTGGATCATCCAATGGCGCGGCCTCACATGATCGGCAATATCCAGGCGCGCTCGGTGCGCGTGGGCGGTCATACGTTGATGCTGGTCGATGGTATCGCTCCGAAGCCCAACAACGTTGTCGCCGCGACCGAGTTTGTTGCTTCGGGGAGCTGATTCCCCCTCCGGGTTCTTGTAAGTTTGCTGGGCTAATCGGGCGAACCGCCAAAGCCAATGGGGGCTCTGCATTGCGCAGCAACCCGCCACGCCTTCTGGTTCCGATGGCGCACAGCTTGCAGTGGGCCGTCGGAGACCTTCTCAAATAGCGGCCCGCTATCTCCTCGGAAGAAGTGGGCTATCTGCTTGGAATATCGGTCGGTCACGCATCTAAATTGCTACGGAAAGTGGATCGGCCACGGATCAAGTGGCCATTTTTGAAACCTCGAAACAACCATTAGCAACAATCGAGGGCTCGATTACCGCGCCGCCACCTCTACCCCCTGCGTCTGCCACCCGCCGCCGAGCGCCCGGAACAGATCGACCTGCGCCGTCGTCACACGCGCGTCGGACTCCGCCAGATCGGCCTCCGTATTCGCCAAGGTCCGCTCCGCATCGAGCACGACGAGAAAGTCGGTCCGTCCTTCGCGCAGTTGCGCGCGGCTGATGTTCGCCGCCGTCCGCGCCTCGTCGCGCGCCGACGTCAGCGCTTGCCGCCGTTCCAGCTCGTGTTGATAGGCCGACAAGGCCGTCTCGGTCTCCTGCAACGCGCGCAAAACGGTGCCGTCGAAGGTCGCGAGTGCCGCCTGCGCCGAGGCGTTGGCGCCGGCGATGCGGGCGCGGCCGGCCTCCTGGTTGGGGAAGTTCCAGCTGATCAGCGATCCGAACAGCCAGCGGAATGGGCCGCCGCCGAACATGTCGGCGATCGACGTGCCGGTCGATCCGATCGATCCGCCCAATGTGATGCGCGGATAGAGATCGGCAATCGCGACTCCGACCCGCGCGGTCTCCGCCGCCAAGGTGCGCTCCGCCTCGCGCACGTCGGGGCGCCGTGCCAGTAGCGCGCGACCATCGCCGACCGGGATAGGGCGGTCCAGTCGAAGCGTGGTCGCGCGCTGGCCGACCTCGGGGGGAAGGTCGGCCGGGGTCCGTCCGGTCAGGGTCGCCAGACGGAACAGGGCTGCGTCGCGGTCTGCGCGCAAGGGGGGAAGGGTGGCGCGCTGCTGATCGCGCAGCGCGGCCGAGCGGGATACGTCGAGCTTGGTCGACCGGCCCGCGTCGAAGCGCTTGGTCGTCAAGGTGACGGTCTGATCGAGCAGGTCGACCGTATGCTGGGCGACGGTCAGCCGCTCGGCCGCCGCCGACGCATCGGCATAAGCCCGCGCGGTTTCGGCGGCGACCCCGACGCGCGCGACATCCAGCGCGGCGGCGGCTGCATCGGCATCGCCACGCGCGGCCTCGACCGAGCGGCGGACCCGGCCGAACAGATCGACCTCATAGGATATGCTCAGCCCCGCATCGATCGACCAGGCCTGCTTGTCGGCGCCCGGCGCGCGCTGGCTTTCCGGCAGGCGGCCATAGGTCGGGTTGGCCGTCAATTGCGTTTGCGGCAGCCGATCGGACCGGCTGAGCCGCAAGGAGGCGCGTGCCTTGGCGAGATTGGCCTGCGCCACCGCCAGATCCTTGTTCGCCGCGAGCGCATCGCCGACGAGCCGGTCGAGCACCGGATCCTGGTAGAGCTGCCACCAATTGTCGTTCGGTGCCTCGGCGGTCACCACCGGCGATTGCCCACCGATAAAGGGCGCGGCCGCGCTCGCCGCGGTTTGCGGGCGGACATAATCGGGGCCGGCGGCGCCGCACGCGGCGAGCGTCAGCAGGCTTGCGAAACCGAGCAGGGCTTTGCGGATCATCTTCTGTCTCCCTTATTCAGCGGGAACGAGTGCGGGCGTCGATGCCGGTCCGTCGCGCAGGCGCGCGATGCGCCCCGACAGCGAACGGGCGGCGACGTAGAAGGTCGGCGTGAAGACCAGTCCGAAGAAGGTCACCCCGATCATGCCGGAGAAGACCGCGGTGCCGAGTGCCTGGCGCAGTTCGGCGCCGGGGCCGGTCGCGATCACCAACGGCACCACGCCGAGGATGAACGCGAATGAGGTCATCAGGATCGGCCGCAGCCGGGTCTGGGCTGCGCGGACCGCGGCCTCGATCGGCGACAGCCCTTCGTCTTCGGCCTGCCGGGCGAATTCGACGATCAGGATCGCGTTCTTGGCAGCCAGGCCGATCAGCACGACGAGGCCGATCTGCGTCAGGATATTATTGTCCATGCCGCGCAGGTTCACGCCGGCCATCGCCGCGAGCAACGTCATCGGCACGATCAGGATGATCGCCAATGGCAGCATCAGGCTTTCGAACTGGGCGGCGAGCACCAGGAAGACGAACAGCACGGCCGCCGCGAACACGATCAGCGCCGCACTGCCCGCCGCCTTCTGCTGGAAGGCGATCTCGGTCCATTCGGCCGAGAAGCCCGCCGGGAGTTTCGCGGCCAGCATATCCATCGCCGCCAGCGCCTGACCCGACGAATGACCCGGCGCCGTCTCGCCCTCGACCTCGATCGACGGGTAGAGATTGTAGCGCACGACCCGATACGGCCCGGTCTTGTTGCTGAAGTTGGCCACCGCCCCCACCGGCACCATCGCGCCGCTGTTCGAACGGGTCTTGAGCTGGGCGATGTCGGCCGGATCGCTGCGATATTGCGTGTCGGCCTGCGCAGTCACCCGATAGGTGCGACCCAACAGATTGAAGTCGTTGACATAGGCCGATCCCAGATAGACCTGCAGCGCCTCGAAGATGCGCGCCGGCGGCACGCCCAGCATGTCGGCCTTGGCGCGATCGATGTCGGCAAAGATGCGCGGCGTCTTGTCGTTGAACAAGGTATAGACGCGGGCGACGTTCGGGTTTCTGTTGGCCTCGCCGATCAACTGGCCGGCCGCGGCGGTCAGCGCCGGGAAGCCTTGGCCCGAGCGATCCTGCACCATCAGCTTGAAGCCGCCGCCGGTGCCGATGCCGCGGATCAGCGGCGGCGGCAGCACGAAGGTCTGCGCCTGATCATAATGGCTGGCGATCTTGCGTAGCTCGCCCATGATCTGCGCCTCGGTCTGCCCCTTTTTGGCGCGGACGTCGAACGGATCGAACACCATGAACGCGGCGGCGGAGTTGGGGGCGCTGGTGCCGGTGGGGCCATGGAAGCCAGCGAGCATCACCGCACCCTGGACACCAGGAACCTTGAGCATCTCCTTTGCTTCCTTGCGCAGGATCGCATCGGTCTGCGGCAGCGAGGTGCCGGGCGGCGTGAAGATCGCCGCGAGCGCATAGCCCTGATCCTGCGCCGGCACGAAGCCGGTGGGGGTGGCCGCGAACACGGCGACAGCAAGTGCGATCAGTCCGGCATAGCCGAACAGCATCCGCTTCGGCCGCGCGAGCAGGCGGCGGGTCGTGCTCGCATAGAAGGTACTCAGCCGGTCGAAGCCCTGGTTGAAGCGGCGCCCGCCGATCGCGACCATCCGCCGCCAGCCATTGGCCGGCAGTTCATCGTCCTTGGGGCGCAGCAGCAGGGCCGCTAGGGCGGGCGACAAGGTGAGTGACAGCAACAGCGAGATGATCGTTGCGCTGGTGATGGTCACCGCGAACTGGCGATAGAATTCGCCGGTCAGGCCGGTCAGGAACACGGTCGGGATGAACACCGCGCACAGCACCAGCACGATCGCCACCAGCGCGGTCGAAACCTCGTCCATAGATCGGTACGCGGCCTCGGCCGGGCTCAGTCCATGTTCCAGATTGCGCTCGACATTTTCGACCACGACGATCGCGTCGTCGACGACGATGCCGATCGCGAGCACCAGCCCGAACAGCGACAGGTTGTTGAGCGAATAGCCGAAGGCGGCAAGCACCGCGAAGGTGCCGATCAGCGAGACCGGGATCGCGACCACCGGGATGATCGCCGCGCGCCAGCTCTGCAGGAACAGCAGGATCACGAGTACGACGAGCACGACCGCTTCGAGCAGGGTGTGCTGGACGGCGGTGATCGATTCGCTGATGAACTGGGTGGGGTTGTAGATCACCCGATATTCGAGGCCCTTGGGGAAGCTCTTCGACATCGTCGAGAGTTCCTTCAGTACCGCGTCGGCCGAGGCGAGTGCGTTCGATCCGGGCCGCTGGAAGATCGCGATGCCCAGCGACTCCTGGCCGCTCAGATACATGTTGATGCCATAATCCTGCGCGCCCAATTCGACGCGGGCGACGTCGGACAGCCGGGTGAGCCGGCCCTGAAGATCGGTCTTGATCACGATATTGGCGAACTGTTCGGGCTGGGTCAGCCGGCCCTGCGTTTCGACATTGAGTTCGAACGCGGGTCCGGTCGTCTGCGGCGGCTGGCCGACCGCACCGGCGGCAACCTGGACGTTTTCAGCACGCAGCGCGGAGACGATTTCGCCGGCGGTCAGGCCGCGTTCGGCGGCGCGGCCGGGATCGATCCAGATCCGCATCGAATAGTCCCGCGCGCCGAACAGCCGCACCTCGCCGACGCCATCGATCCGCGACAGCCGATCGCGCATCTGGGTCAACGCATAGTTCGAGATATAGCCGCGATCGAGCGAATGATCGGGTGAGATCAGATTGGCGACGAGCAGGAAGTCAGGCGAAGTCTTGCGGGTGACGACCCCCTGCCGGCGCACCTCTTCTGGCAGCCGCGCTTCGGCGATCGCGACCCGGTTCTGGACGAGCACCTGCGCCTTGTCGAGATCGGTGCCGAGCTTGAAGGTCGCGGTGATGACGAGGCCGCCATTGCCGGTCGACTGGCTCGACAGATAGAGCATGTTGTCGACGCCGTTGATCTCCTGCTCCAGCGGGGCGGCGACCGTGTCGGCGACGGTTTCGGCCGACGCGCCGGGATAGGTGGCGCTGACCGTGACGGTGGGCGGCACGACTTCGGGATATTGCGACACGGGCAACCCGAAAAAGGCCAGCGCGCCGACGATAGTGATGATCACCGCGATCACACCCGCGAAGATCGGGCGTGCGATAAAAACATGGCTCAGACGCATGACGGTTTTCCTCGTCGCAAATATTCGGCGGACGGCGCGCAGCACCCGCCGTCATTCCCGTAGCGGTACCAGTTCCTCCCCGAGCAAGCTCGGGGAGGAATTAGGTGTCTCTTGTCGGACGCATCTTTCGTTCAAAATCAGCGCTTATGAATCGCGGCCCGCCCTAGCGTGTGGCGATCGTCGCCTGGCTGGCGACCGGGGCCTGTGCCTCGACCGTCGGCGCCGGGCCCGCTTCGGCAATCGCGCCATTGCGTGCCATCACCGGCGTGCCGGGCGGCGCATATTGGACGCCCTGGATCACCACCTTGTCGTGGCGGTCGAGGCCGCCCCGGATTACGCGCAACCCGTTGACCAGCGGGCCGATCTGCACCGGCTTTGCGGCGACCACGCCGTCCTTGTCGACGACATAGACGACCTTGCGGGTCTGATCGACCTGCACCGCCGCATCCGGGATCAGCAGGGCATCGTGCGGTGCGCCGGCGGTGAGCCGCATATTGCCGAACATGCCGGGCTTCAGGAAATAGCCGGGATTGGACACCACCGCGCGGGCGCGCATCGTGCCCGATCCGGTATCGAGCGCATTGTCGGTGAAATCCATCCGGCCCGACCATTTATAGCCGGCTTCGTCCTGCAGGCGGATCTGCACCTGCCGCGCCTGTCCCTGATTTTCGCGCAACTGCTTGAGGTAGAGCGCTTCGGATCCCTCGAACGCGAAGTAGATCGGATCGAGCGCGTTGACCGTCGTGAGCAGCGTGGCACCCCCGGCCGCTTCTGCCGCGACCAGATTGCCGATATCAACCTTGCGATCGGAGATGCGCCCGGCGATCGGCGATCGCACCTGCGTGAATTCGACGTCGAGCGCACGCGCCTGCACCTGTGCCTTTGCCGCGGCGAGCGCGGCCTCGGCCGAACGGGCGGCCGCGCGCAGGCTGTCCACTTCCTCCTGGCTCACGGCCTGATCGGCGACGAGGCGATTGGCGCGCGCGAGTTCGCTGCGGGCGAGGGCCAGTGCCGTCGCGGCGCTGGCCTGCTTCGCGCGCGCTTCGGCCAGCGCCGCCTGAAACGGGCGCGGGTCAATCGTGAACAGCAATTGGCCCTTGCGGACGATGTCGCCATCCTTGAAGTGGATCGCCTGCAATGCGCCGGAAACGCGCGGCCGGATCTCGACTGCCTGGCTCGCCTGGAACCGGCCGACATAGTCGTCCCATTCGGCGATATGCCGGACCAACGGTTCGCTGACGGTGACGGATGGCGTGGGCGGGGTATCGGCATGGGCCTTGTCAGGAGCGCCAAGGCTCTTCAGTCCGAACGCCGCGACCGCCAGTAGCGGGAGCGCGACATAGGCAGCCTTGCGGGTCCACCGTCGCGGCGGCACGGGCGCGGAGTGGGGGGGCGCTGCGGGCGCGACCTCGATGGGTGAATGAAGCATGGTGGTATTTCCTGAATTTCAAGCGGCGATCAGCGGCGCACTGCGCTGGCGATCGGAAAAATAGCCAAGCAGGCCATAGGTCTGGCCAGTTGTGAAGCCGGCCGAAAGCAGGGCTTCGATCTCGTCTTCGCTGAGCCGGTCGGGATGGTAGCGGGCCAGCGAGGCGAAGCGCCGCAGATGCTCGAGCCGTGGGTTAGCAAGCGGGCGGGTCGGCTTGATCCCGAACACCCGTTCCAGCAAGCGGGCGGTGCGGGACTGCGCGGCGACTTCATGTGCGATATCGCTCCGCTCGCCGAGCGCGATGACGCGCAGCTCGAGTGGCGAGAAATTGGCGGCATCCTCGACGGTCGCTTCAGGCCGCGTGATTGCCCCGGCGGTTTCCCAAGGCGCGAATGACATATAGGCCATGATCGGCCTCCCTGCTATAAATGTGACTGAACGGTACGTCCTTGATGTTCACGTACCGATCTGTTACATGGAGGTCAAGTGGCGTATGAGGACGATCGTCGGTGGGACTGAAAAAAATTCTGTCAGGGTGTGAAGCAGAGGCTTCCGGGCCACGGAAGACTGCCGCCGAACGCGTATTCGAGACGGCACGTGATCTCTTTTATCATCGTGGCATCCGCGCTGTCGGCGTCGACGAGATCGTGTCGCAGGCAGGGGTCACCAAGCCCAGTTTGTATCGTGCCTTTGCCTCGAAGGACGATCTTGTCGCGGCCTGCCTCGAGCAAAGCGGTCGCGAAGGCCGGGCGGAACTCGATGCCTTGGTTGCGGTAGCTCCGGACGATCCCGGAGAGCAGTTGCGCGTTATCGTCCGTTACTTTGCCGAAAAAATGGCCAAACCCGATTTTCGCGGCTGCCCCATGAGCAATACTGCGGTAGAATTTCCCGAACCCGGACATCCCGGACGTATCGTTCTCGAAGCCTGCAAGACCGAATTGCGAGCGCGACTGGGCGAACTCGCGCGAAAGCTGGATGTTGGCGAACCGGAAGGGCTTGCCGATGGACTTGTGCTCATCATCGAGGGCGCGATGGCCAGCCATCATATCTTTGGAAGCCAGGGGCCGTCGGCGGCGATGCTGGTGACGGCGGATGCGCTAATTAATGCTTATAAGGCGATGGACAGAGACTGAGAGTCTGTTTGGAAATGCGCTCTTTCGCGCATTTCCAAACAGACTCTGAAGGCCGGGAAGACTATTCGCACCTGGCTTCTTCTTTCAGCGAGGCCTGCCGAACCTTGTGTTTTCGAAGGCGATCGCGGCCTCGCCATTCTCGCCTAAAGGAATTTGGGCGGTCCCGTAGACGCCGCGAGATCCCGCGGTTCCAATCATCATGCCGACGCTGCCATGAATTTGGCGATCGCCGCCCGCCGTTGCCTGCGCGAGCGCCATATCGACCTTTTCTTCTGTGCCAGCCGCCGCCAATTCGGCTTTCTGCTCGGGCGTAAGGCGAACAATTTGCGCAGTATTGGGTTCGGCGATCTGCGCCATCACCGTTGTCGGCACGAACAGCATGGCGCCGAATACGGCCGCACCTTTGAGAAAAATCGCAGAATTCAGCTGTCTTGATGTCATGGCAGGGTTTTGCCGGCCTCTTTCTGAAGCGGAGATGAATGAAGTCGAAGTGCGTTCGTCACGACCGGAATCGCGATGGACAATTTGTTAACACTCTATCTTTCTATTTACGTAATGACAAAACCCTTTTAGGGGCGCTCTTCACATTTGTTTCATGCGTGCTAAAAGTAGTTATCTCGCAAAGAGTCGATCATCCCGAAAGGTTAACAATGTCAGAACCGCTCGATAATTCAACAGATCTGCTGGAGCTTACGGCAGATATCGTCGCTGCCCATGTTTCGAACAATAGCGTGTCTGTCACCGATCTTCCCGGGCTGATTTCAGCCGTACATCAGTCTTTATCCGGATTGGGTACGGTCGCACAGCCCGTAGAGGAGGAACAGGCACCTGCGGTTCCGATCCGCTCATCGATAAAGCCGGCATATATTATTTGCCTCGAAGATGGCAAAAAGTTGAAAATGCTGAAGCGTCATTTGATGACGCATTACAAGCTGACTCCGGATGCCTATCGCGCCAAGTGGAAGCTGCCTGCCGATTATCCGATGGTCGCTCCCAATTATGCCGAGCTGCGGCGTTCACTTGCGCACAAGATCGGTCTCGGTCGCAAGGCTGCGGCACCGGCGCTTGTAGCGGCGCCTGCCGCGGCCGCCGCGATATCGGCTGCCCCGGCCAGGAAGCCGCGCGCAACCACCAAGAAAGCGGCTGCGCCGAAGGTAGCAAAGAAGCCTGCCGCCTGATAACAGGCGCCCATGTTTGACGCGCAAAGTCCGGCGAAGGTTGCCATCGCCAAGGCAGTATTGGCGACCGCGCTGGGCCTGCTTGGTCTATGGGTAGCGTCGAGTTTCATTCCCGCGCTGATCTGGTCGATCGTGATCGCGGTCGCGATCGACCCGCTCTATGCCCGGGCCGAAAAGAAGTGGGCGAGCAGCACTGGCCGGAACTGGCTGGCCGCGTTCGTCACACTCGCTGTTGCCTTGCTGGTGGTCGTGCCGATCGTGATCGGTATTACGCAGATCGCCGGTGAGGCCTATTCGGTTGCGACTTGGCTCTCGTCCGCCCGGGCCAACGGCATCCCGGTGCCGGACTGGTTGAAGCAATTGCCATTCGGCCGCGAAGCGCTGACCGAATGGTGGCAGTTCAATCTCACCACGCCGGAAGGCGCGGCCCAACATCTCCACCATCTGAGTGGATCGGCATTGATCGCGAACTCGCGACTGATCGGCAGCGGGCTGATTCACCGCGTCGTGATCTTCGCCTTCACCTTGATTAGCCTGTTCTTCATGCTGCGCGATCGCGGCGCCTTGCTCGAGCAATATCATGTTGCCAGCAGCCGACTGCTCGGCCCGGCCGGCAAAAGGATCGGTTATCAGGCGATCCGATCGGTGCGCGGGACCATCGACGGACTGGTGCTCGTCGGGCTTGGCGAAGGCGTGGTGATGACGTTGGTCTATGCGTTGTTCAGTGCGCCGCACGCGTTGTTATTGGGGGCGATTACCGGCGTTGCTGCGATCATTCCGTTCGGAGCCGCCCTGCTGTTCGCGGTGGCAGCGATCCTCCTCGTCGGTAAGGGCGCAGTCCTTTCGGCGATCGCGGTCGTTGTCATCGGCCTGGCGGTGGTCGGCATCGCCGATCATTTCGTGCGACCCGTGCTGATCGGCAGCGCGACACGCCTGCCCTTCTTGTGGGTGCTGATCGGCATCTTGGGAGGCGTGGAAACGCTGGGTCTGCTGGGCTTGTTCGTCGGGCCGGCAACGATGGCGGTCCTGGTGATGCTATGGCGTGAATTTCTTGAGGATGGGCCTGACGCAACCGATTGCGCGACCGGATGATTGATATAGGCTCGCGCTGTTCTGGCCGATGAGGCGGCCGGACGGCGAAGGGCAGGTGTATGCGAAAGATCGTGATTGTTGCCGGCCTGATATCGGCCGTTCTGGCACCGCCGGTTTGCGCGGCTACGGTGGTGGTGACGGCGGCCCACATGATCGATGTGATCGGCGGCAAGACGGTCGATCGGCCGCAGGTGACGATCGTCGACGGGCGCATCGCGGCGGTGGGGCATATCGGCGATGCGGTGCCGTCAGATGCCCGGAAGATCGAGCTGGGCGCTCGCACAATCCTGCCCGGCCTGATCGACATGCACGTCCATCTGACCGCCGATCCGACGCTGAGCGGGTATCAGGGCCTCGAATATACCGATAATTTCTGGACAGTCGTGGGTGTCGCCAATGCGAAGAAGACGGTCGAGGCCGGCTTCACCACGGTCAGGAACGTCGGCTCTGGCAATTATGACGATGTCGCGCTCAAGCAGGGCATCGAGCATGGCTATATTCCCGGCCCGCGGATCGTGCCCGCCACTTATGCGATCGGCGCAACCGGCGGGCATTGCGATTCCACCGAATTTCCGCCGTCCGTCACGATACCCAGCCCGCAGATCGGCGACACTCCCGATCAGGATCGCGCATTGGTCCGCAAATTGCGCAAATATGGCGCCGAGGTGATCAAGGTCTGCATGACCGGCGGCGTGCTGTCGAAAACCGACTCGGTTGGTGCGCAGCAGCTCAGTTTTTCCGAGATCAAGGCGATCGTCGACGAGGCGCACATGCTCGGCATGAAGGTGGCGGTGCATGCGCATGGCACCGATGGCATCAACGATGCGCTGCGTGCCGGCGTCGACACGATCGAACATGCGAGCCTGGCCGATGCCCTGAGCTTCAGGCTCGCGAAGGAACATGGCGCCTGGTTCGACATGGATATCTATGACGATGACTATATCCTGGCCGAAGGCGCGAAAAATGGTGTGTTTGCCGAAAGCCTGGCCAAGGAAAAGATGATCGGCCGCAAGCAGCGCGAAACGTTTCGCGCGGCGCATGCCGCGGGCGTGAAGATGTTGTTCGGCACCGATGGCGGTGTGTACCCGAACGGATTCAACGCGCGCCAGTTCGCAACGATGGTCGAATGGGGCATGACCCCGATGGAGTCGATCCAGGCGGCGACCAAGAGTGCGGCCGAAGCTTTGGGCAAGACCGGCGATGTCGGCGCGATCGAGACGGGGCGCTATGGGGATATCATTGCGGTCGATGGCGATCCGCTGGCCGATGTGAAGCTGCTGCAGAAAGTGAGCTTCGTGCTGAAAGGTGGCGAGGTGGTGAAGGCTGTGGAGTGATCGCGGGGGGCAATCGCTCGTGTCGTCGGAATTTCTCCCCGAGAAAGCAGGGGGGAGAAATTAATCGGTGGCGCCAGATCGATCCCACGCCCCAGCGCCGGTCAGCATATCCGCCAGATCCTCCGGCCACACCTGTTCGTCCGCTGCGCGCAGGTCGGTCGCGGACCACCAGCGATGGGTGTCGAGTATATCGCGTTCGAGCTCTGTCCATTCCGCGTTCGATACCTGCAGATCATCGACCTCGACGATGAAGAAGTGATCATCGGCCTCGATCATCTCGCCGGACGGCAACCGAAAAGTTGACGTCCGCTGCGCGATTTCCGGGCCGGGATGATCGATGGCCAGCCCGGTTTCCTCGCGCAGTTCGCGACATGCCGCCATCTCGAAGCTCTCGCCCGGATCGACTTCGCCGCCCGGCGTCGCCCAGAAGATGTTGCCGGCCAGCGGGCCACTGCGGAATTCGAACCGGAACAGCAGCAATTGCCGTTTCCGGTTCAGAACGAGCAGACGCGCTGACGGGCGTATCCGCATTGCCGTCAATGCGCGCCTTCCTGGATGAACCGCTCGACGTCCAGCCGCATTTGATGCAGCGCGAGCGGGTTCAGATAGACCATGTGGCCGGCAGGATAATAACGGAATTGCAGGTTGGGTCGCAGTGCCGGCTCCAGCATCATATGTTTGAGGTCGCGCTCGGTGGAGAAGAACGGCGTCGCCATGTCGTAATAGCCATTGAGCGAGAGCACGCGCAGATGCGGGTTAGAGCGCATCGCCGCGGAGAGGTCGGCGGTGACATCCGCTACATTCTGCGAGCGGCGATCGGGCCCCTTGTGCGACCAGTCCCATTTGAATTCGCCGGCCTCGCTTGCGCTCAGCCGGTAGGTGAGATCGGTGTCATAGCCGAGCCTGCGGCTGACCTCGTCGAGGAAGCTGCCGACATAGAGGCCGGTGATCGCCGTGCTCGACGCATCGAAATCCGGATTTTCGCCGGCGGCGTCGTCGTCGATGCCGGTATAGCGCGAATCGAAGCGGCCGATCGTCTCGCGGCTGTCGCGCAGCAACTCCTTGCGGAAGCGGCTGAGATCGACCCGCAGGTTCGCGCGCTTGAGATAATCGACCGACAGGCCGGTGAAGCCGCTCATCTGGCGCGCGACCGCATCTTCTTCCTCGGCCGACAGATCCTGCCCCTTGGCGAGCGCGGCGGCATAGGGGCCGTTGGCGAAGGCGCGCGCCTGATCGACGAAGGTCGCAACGTCGGCCGGGCGGTTGGGGATGCGATTATGATACCAGGCGGCGGCGGCGTAGCTCGGGATATAGCCGATGTGGATGGTATCGAAGCCCGTCTGGCGCACGCCATAGTTCATGATCGAGGAGAGCAGGATGACGCCGTTCAGCGCCATGTCCTGGTCTTCGAGCTTGTAGCTGAGCGCACCCGATCGCGTGGTGCCATAGCTTTCGCCGAAGATATATTTGGGATCGCCCCAGCGCTTATATTTGCTGACATAGCGGGTGATCGCCTTGGCGAAGGCGTCGACATCCTGATCGACCCCGTAGAAATCGGCCGGCTTGGCGTCGCCCAAGGCACGCGAATAGCCCGAGCCGACCGCGTCGAGGAATACCATGTCGGTGGTCGGCAGCAATGTATCGGGATTGGGGCCGACATCGAACGGCGCGGGCGCCACCGCTTTCGGATCGGTAGTGCGCACCTTGATCGGCCCGAACGATCCCATGCGCAGCCACAGGCTCGCCGAGCCCGGGCCGCCATTGTAGAAGAAGGTCACCGGCCGGCGCTTGCCGGCCGCCGGCATCGTATAAGCGGTGTAGAAGATGCTCGCGATCGGCTTGCCGGCGGCGTCGCGAATGGTGAGCGTGCCCGCGGTCGAGGTGTAGGCGAGCGTGCCGGTCTTCTGCTCACGCGTCTTCGTCACTTCCTGCACAGGGGCGCTGACCCAATTGTCGGCGATTTCGGTGGCGACCTTCTTGTCATGCTCCTCGGCCGGGCTTTTCGCGCCGCCATCGCTTTTCTGGGCGAAGGCGGACGCCGAGGATAACAGGCACAGGGCGATAAGGGGGAGGGAGCGCAAACGCATATGGGAGAATTCCACACGATTGAGGGATGGTGTATCATGCGCATAAGTGACCGCAGGGCAAGGGCGCAGGAATCCGCACCGAATCCAGCAATAGCGGCGACTTTGCGGTCCTGCTTCGCTGCCATGGGTTGAATGATGGCGGGGAAAGGGGCACGGGGGCCGGATATCCGGCCAGTATCGGCCGCTTGAGGAGTTGAATGATGCCGTCTTATCGTGATCCCGCCTTTCAGGATCGCATGGCCGCCAGTGCCGATGCGCGCAAGAAGGCGCTGGACCGTCTGAAGGCGAAGCCGCCGATCGATCCCGCCGTCGTCGCGGCCAAGCTCGCCGCAGCCGCGGCGAAAGAGGCTGCCGCCGCCGAAAAGCGCGCGGCGAAGAAGCTGGCAGCCGAAGAGGCCGCCGCCGCCAAGGCCGAAGCCGCGCTGCTGGCAAAGCCCGTCGAGGCACCGAAGCTGACCGAGGCCGAACTCAAGGCTGCGCGCGACCTGCGTTACGCGATGCGCAAAGCCCGCAAGAAGTAAGCCGCTCGGTCAGGCACGGGCTGACATGACCGATCCGGCATTTCCGATCCGCGTCGCGGCCTTATACCGCTTTACGCCGATGGCCGATCTTGCGGCCGTGCAGGCGCCGCTCGCCCATATCTGCTGCGCGAACGGCGTGAAGGGCACCTTGCTGCTCGCGCCCGAAGGGATCAATGGGACGATCGCCGGATCCGATTCCGCGATCGCGGCGGTGATCGATCATATCCGGTCGCTGCCCGGCTGCAGCGATCTCGACGTCAAGGACAGCCGCGCGGCCGCGATGCCGTTCCACCGGATGAAGGTGCGGCTGAAGCGCGAGATCGTAACGATGGGGCAACCCGGGATCGATCCGCTGAAAGATGCCGGCCATTATGTCGATCCGCAAGACTGGAACGCGCTGATCAGCGATCCGGACGTCATCGTGATCGATACGCGCAACGATTATGAGGTGGCGATCGGCAGCTTCGCCAACGCGATCGATCCGAAAACGGTCACCTTCGGCGAATTTCCGGCGTGGTTCCGCGCCAGGCGTGCCAGCCTGATCGGCGATGGGGCGCCGCCGAAGATCGCGATGTTCTGCACGGGCGGAATCCGCTGCGAGAAATCGACCGCCTTTTTGAAGTCCGAAGGGCTGGACGACGTCTATCATCTCAAGGGCGGCATCCTCAAATATCTCGAAACCGTGCCGGCCGATCAGAGCCTTTGGCAGGGCGAATGTTTCGTCTTCGATCAGCGGGTCGCGGTGACGCATGGCCTGGCGCCGGGCACGCACACGATCTGCCATGGCTGCCGAATGCCTGTGAGCCCGGCCGATCGCGATTCGCCGCTCTACGTCGAGGGCGTGAGCTGTCCGGCCTGCCACGCCGATCGCACCGCCGAGCAGCGCGCGGCCTATGCCGAACGCCACCGCCAGACGCTGCTCGCAGAGCAACGCGGCGAGGTGCATGTCGGTGCCGTCATTCGCCCGCGCGATGGCTGAGGCGCCGATACTCTACAGCTTCCGGCGCTGTCCTTATGCGATGCGTGCGCGGATGGCGCTGCTCGTCAGCGGTATCGATTGCGAAATTCGCGAGATCGTCCTGCGCGACAAGCCGGCCGAGATGATCGCTGCATCGCCCAAGGCGACGGTGCCGGTGCTCGTGCTGCCGGACGGACGGGTGATCGACGAAAGCCTCGATATCATGCGCTGGGCTTTGGCCCGGAACGATCCGGAACAGTGGCTGGCGGATGCTGCCGATGGTGAGGCGTTGATTGTCGCCAATGACGGGCCGTTCAAGCATCATCTCGATCGCTACAAATACCCCGATCGCCACGGCAGCGATCCCATCATGCATCGGGGCGTTGCGACCGTTTTGCTGAAGGCGCTGGAAACGCGGCTCGACATGACGGCCTGGCTCTGCGGCGATAGCTGTTCGCTGGCCGATATCGCGATCATGCCGTTCGTCCGCCAGTTCGCGGCCGTCGATCCGGCGTGGTTCGGGCTGCAGCCGTTGCCGGCCTTGCGCGGTTGGCTGGCCCGCCTGACGGGAACGCCGCTGTTCGCTCGCGCCATGCGCCGACTGCCAATCTGGCAGCCGGGCAATTGCCCCACTTTGTTGTCGGAGTTGCGCTGAGCCATGGCGATGATCGTGCCGATCGACGATCCATCGGACGATCGGATCCATGCCTATCGCGACATACGCGAGCGCGACCTGGTCGGCCGGGATGGGCTGTTCGTCGCCGAAGGCAAGGTCGTCCTGGAAAAATTGCTCATATCCTCCGCATATCGGCCATGCTCGCTACTGATCGCCGCACACCGGCTGGCAGCGCTCGCCGATCTGATCGATCGCGTGCCCGATGACGTTCCGGTGTTCGTCGCCGCGCAAGGCATTTTGGACGATATTGCCGGCTTTGCCCTGCACCGTGGCATATTGGCGATCGGGCGGCGGATCGATCCGCCGACGCCTGACATGCTGCTCGCGGGGCAACCCGAACGCTCGATCGTTCTGCTTCTTTCGGCCATTGCCAATCACGACAATATCGGCGGGATTTTCCGCAACGCGGCAGGCTTTGGCGCGGATGCGATCCTGCTCGATTCGGACTGTTGCGATCCGCTTTATCGCAAGTCGATCAGGGTCTCTGTGGGCGCGGCCTTGCTCGTGCCGTTCGCCAGGTTGACGCGTGGCGAGGATGCCGTCGCACTGCTGGAGCGCCATGGCTTCGCGCCGGTCGCGCTCAGCCCGGCCGGTACGGTCGACCTGATCGATTTCGTTCCGCAAGGCCGGACGGCAGCGATCTTCGGAGCGGAAGGGCCGGGCCTTGCCCCGGATCTGATCGCCGCATCGACCAGCGTGCGTATCCCGATGGCGGCGGGATTCGATTCGCTGAACGTGGCCACCACCAGCGGGATCGTGCTCCACCATCTGGCGGCCGCCCGGCGCAAGGGAGACGTGTAAGTGAGCCTTGAATCGGTCCGCGCCTTTCTGGCGGAAAAGGCACCTGACATTGCCATCATCGATCAGGGTGCCAGCACGGCGACGGTTACCGAGGCGGCACAGACACTTGGCGTGCTGCCGGGGCAGATCGCCAAGACATTGTCGGTGCGGATCGGGGATGAGGTGGTGTTGGTCGTTACGCGCGGTGACGCGCGGCTCGACAATCGCAAGACCAAGGCGGCGCTGGGCGGCCGGCCGCGCATGCTGGGCGCCGACGAGGTGCTGGCGCTGACCGGTCATGCGGTCGGGGGTGTCTGTCCGTTCGGGCTGGCGACGCCGCTCCGCGTCTATTGCGACATTTCGCTGAAGGATTTTGCCGATGTCTATCCCGCGGCCGGATCGACCACCAGTTCGGTGCGGATCACGCCCGATCGGCTGGCGGCGTTGGTCGGCGCTTCATGGGAAGATCTGTGCAACCGAGCGAACTGACATGGCCCGATCCCACAGATCGCTCCATCGGTCATCCGCAACGAACAAAAAAAGGCCGGCACTAGGCCGGCCTGAAGTTTTAGGAGAGGATGCCTGAAAGGCACCCTCTTTGTGCAATGCAGCAGAAGTTCTTGCAAATGCGCAGGTCGGCGACGCGATTGCGAAACGCGCATTCGCACATTGTTGGGGAGGGCTGTGGTAGGATGCGCGACGCAGGTCGATTCGTATTGCGGCGCGCCTGGCCGGGATGGTTCGCTCTTTTGAGGTAGGGAATGCAACGTTCGATACTGTCATGGATCGTCCTGTCGATCCTGAGTGCGGTTGCGGCTGCTCCGGCGGACGCGCTCGTCACGGTCTCGATCGAGGCGCCCGGCGCGACATCGACAACGATCACCGGCTTCAATTTCGCCACCGATCCTCTGGATAGCGAGCCGAACGGCGTTCCTGTAGTCCATTTCGGCGGGTCGTCGATCACCGGCACGACGACGGGTTTCATCAATATCGGTGCGGCCAACGTCTATGGCGGGGCCGGTGGTATCGGGTCGTTCGGCACGGTCTCCGCCGATGCGTCGATCCAATTGTCTGGCGCCGTCAATTATTTCGGCTTGTGGGGTTCTGCGCTCGATGGCCAGAATAGCGTGGAGCTCTATTCGGGCAACACCCTGCTGGGCAGTTATGCCCTTCAGTCGATCCTCGAAACGTCGCCAGGTTTCACCAGCGCCTATCGCGGCAATCCTCTGACCGGCGGGAATAGCGCCGAAGATTATGCCTATTTCAACTTCCTGAGCGATACTGCGTTCAACCGGATCCGTCTGGTTGAAAATGGCGGCGGCGGTTTCGAATTCGACAATCTCACAATCGGTACCGTCTCTGCGGCACCCGAACCCGCGAGTTGGGCGATGCTGCTGATCGGCTTCGGCGCGATCGGCTGCGCCCTGCGTTCGGCGAAACGCAGGACGCCGACGGTGAGAGTTTAGGCGATCAACGGACGACCGCGTCGAGTTCCTGCTTCGCCATGTCGAACTGTTTGCGGAACGCGGCATCCTGCATCAGCCGGTCGGCGACAACCATGCCGAGCGCTTGTCCGCCGATCACGTCGCTGCGGAAGTGAACCTCGCAGATGATCCGGCTCTGCGCATAGACGGCGGCGCGCTGCATGATCGTCGGCGCGTGTGACGGCACGAGCCGGGCGAGGATCGCCGCCATCGAATAGCCCATCGTCGCATGGCCGCTCGGATAGGATGTCAGTGGCTCATCGTCGGTGGAGCAGGAGGCGACCGTGGGGTCGGCGATCCACGGGCGTTTGCGCTTGAACAGATCCTTGGCGGCATCGGCATCGCGCTTTTCCTCGGCGCGGACCATCGCGAACAAGGCTGCGGTCGCGGGCATCTTCAGCAGATCGATGCCGGGGCCGACTGCCGCGTTGAACACGGAGACGTCCTTGGTCTTGCTGTCGGATTTGGCGCGCTCGATATCGGCCGGTGTGCGGACCGCCTGGATGCGATGCAATTCGCCCAGTTCCTCGATCGCGACCGCGCTGCCTTCGGCGGGCGGCGGCGGCAGGACGAGCGCGGGATTGATCGCGTCCGTGGGCAAGGGCGGCGGAACGCCGGGCCCGGCTGCCGTCAGCAGCAGGGTGGCGGTGAGGGCGAGAGCGAGACGGCGCATCAGAACTTCACCGTGATTTCGCCGGTGACCGAACGGCCGGGCTGGTAGAAATATTGGTCGAACAAGGCGGTCTTGCCGGTGTTGATGTTGGTGACCTTGGTCGAGTCGAGCAAGTCGTTGATCATCAGGCCCACCCGCGCGATGCCGAAGTCATAGCTGATCGAGAGGTCGGCACTGTTATATGGGGAGATCCGATAGGCAGCGGGTTCGCCATCGGTGGCATATTGAGCGCCCGTATATTTATCGATCAGCGAAGCGCGGATGGGGCCATGTTTGTAGAGCAGACCGCCCGCCGCCGTCATCACCGGTGCGTTGGGCACCTGCGTGTGTACGATGTCACTAGCATTGTCGGTCTTCGCATAGTTGCGCGAGACGTTGGCGAAAATGGCCACCCCATTCTCGAACGCGTAGGTCGCCTGCGCTTCGGCGCCCTTGTAGCTGACCGCGCCGAGATTGATGAACACCGTGCCTGCGCTGGCCGGCGCCGTTGTATCCTGCGCGAACTTGTTCTTGAAGTTGATGATATAGACGTCGGCGTCGATGCTCAGATGGCTGCCATGATAGACGATACCGGCCTGATAGTTGGTCGAGCGCTCGGGCTTAACGGTCGAAAGGTCGGGGTTGGCGACATAGAGATCGGCCAGCGGCGGCATCAGGAAGCCGCGGGCATATTGGCCGTAGATCGATAGCTGGTCGGTCGGCTGGTAGTTGATCGTGGCGAATGGCAGGGTCGCGGTATAGGTCGCGCTGATGTCCTGGGCGAAGCGCGTTGTCTGGTTATAGTCGGCGCTGATCGAGCGCTTGAAGCTGACATGCTTGATGCCAGGGGTGATCGTCAGGCCCGCAACCGGGCGTAGCTCCAGTTCGGCGAATTCCTCGAAATGTTCGATATGCGAATTCTGGTCGAACTTGATGTCCGAGGGTGTCTTGGCACTGGTTACAGGATTGGTGACGGCCTTTTCGATGTAATTGGGCTGGCCTGTGATGAGGTCGACATCGCGCTGTTGGCGATAGGTGTTCGAATGCTCGTACCATCCGCCGGCAGTCAGAGTGGCGAAACCGAAATCGAACTTCGCTTTCGCGATATCGCCATAGACGCGATATTTGTTGGTCTTGGTATAGCCGGGAACGCCGGCAACCGCCGGGGCGGTGGTGGGGGTGAAGACCGGCGTCGCGGACAGGCGGACGACGTTGGCGGCGGCGATCTGGGCCGGCGTGGCGGTCGCGTACAAAGTTACGTCGTTGCCGCTCAGCGTCTCATTGTCATAGCTGTAGGTATAGCTGCGATTGTCGAGCGTGATCGAGGGCGAGACATTGGCTTCGAGCTTGACGATCTCGAAGTCGGTCGTTTTGTGGGTATGGTTATAGCCATAATAGGTCTGGCTGGTCGGGTCGTTGTTCAGGCTGAAATTCTTGCCGAACGCGGCAACCTGCGAGAGCGTCGCGCCATCCTTGTCGGGCTGATTGAACTTGTTCTCGTTATACATACCGAGCACGGTCAGCTTCACGTCAAGCCCGATCGGGATGACGGCCTTGCCGAAGATATTGTCGGCCTTGAACGGGCTGTAGCTGCGGGCGCCATCGGACTTGATGTGCTGGGCGTTGAGCATGAATTCGCTGTCGTTGAGCGCGGCAACCTTGCCGCTCTGGAGCACGGCGCGCAGCAAATAGGTGTTCCAGGTGCCGTAGCTGCCCTTCAGCTCGGCGCCCATGTCGGGGCGGGTCTCGCGCGAGAACATGTTGATGTTGCCCCCGAAGGTCGCCTGGCCGAGCTGGCTGGCATTGCCGGGGCCGCGATCGACGACGAGCGTTTCGATCGTGTTCGATGGGAAGAAGGTGTTCGAATGGTGGGTCGGATCGTTGGTGTCGCCGAACGGCACGCCATCATAAGTGATATTATATTCACCGTCCTGGAAACCGCGGATCTGCGCCTTGGATTCGCTGAGGCCTGGGCCGTTGGTGCCGCCATAGTTGGAGACGCTCGGCGAAATCAGCGCGATCGCGTTGAAATCGGTGGTCGCGGGCAGCGAATCTTCGATGAACGATCGCGATACGATCGCCTGCGGCTGGGTCGCCTGCAGCGAAGCCGTGACCGGCGCGATTTCATTGGCGGCGGTGGCGGTGACGACGATGGTGCTGCCTTCGGCGATATCGCTCCCATCTCTGCCGGCGTCGGTGCCCGCCGCGGCTGTCTCGGCCGCTTGCGCGGGGACGGCCGTCGCCACGATCATTGCAATCGGCGCAATGCCGGCCAGCATGCCCCGATGCCAGCTCGAAAGCTTCGTCATTGAATTGCCCACCCTTGATTGTTGATTCTGGTGGGCCGTCCCCTGCACAGGTGAGTGCGACAGTTGGGCGATGGATTGGAGACATTATGATGACAGTAAGTTTCCTTAACACATAATGCGGCAAAAATGCCGCACTGCCGCATCATTGCGCCGTGGGCTCGGCCGAATATGTCGATCCTGAAATTCGCAGCGAAGATTGTCGGATATAGCGACGGCTCGTTTGCAGACCGTCACAATCCGGTGGCACTGCCGCCGTCATGGGTTGCTTATTGATGAAACAGACGTTGCTGGCGCTGACGGGGGTTGCCCTGTGCGCCATGGCCACCGGTTTGGCGGCGCAAACCGTGCCGGGTACGACCGCAGCGCCGCCAAAATCGCAGCGCCCGCCGGCGGCGGATTCGGATGAAGGCGAAATCGAGGTGATCGGCCGCCGCCTGCCGGGCGCCGTCATCTCGGATATTCCGCCGGAGGTTCAGCTGACACCGGCCGACATCCGCTCCTTCGGCGTCAGTTCGGTATCCGAACTGCTCGACGAACTCGCGCCGCAAACCAATAGCGGGCAGGGGCGGGGCGGCGAGGCGCCGGTCGTGCTGCTCAACGGCCGGCGCATTTCGGGCATGGCGGAGATTCGCGATATCCCGACCGAGGCGATCCGCCGGGTCGATATATTGCCCGAGGAGGTCGCGCTCAAATATGGCTATCGGCCAGATCAGAAGGTCGTCAATTTCGTCCTCCGGCCGCGTTTTCGCGCCGCCACCGGCGAACTGGAAGGCGGCACGTCCACCGAGGGCGGGCGCGACGCGAAAGAAGCCAACCTCTTCCTGCTGAAGATCCAGGGAGACAATCGCATCAATGTCGGTATCCGCTATCAGGATGCCGACAAGCTGGAAGAGAGCCAGCGCGACATCATCTCCAGCGCGCAGGGGGCGAGCCAGACCAATGCCGCCGATGCTGCGCGCTATCGATCGCTGGCGCCGGCGACCAGCAATCTGGCGGTCAATGCCGTGCTCAGCCGGCCGGTGTTCGGCAATGTCCAGGCAACGCTCAACGCCAATGCCGGTCGCACGACCAGCGACAGCGATCTCGGCCTGCCCCCCGCCAGTTTGACCCTTCCGGCCGGGGGCTACGATGTTCGGGGGCAACGGACGATCGGCAATAGCCAGCATCTGGGCTTCACCCTGAACGATCAGATCGGCCAGTGGCGCTGGACCGCGACGGGCAATTATGATCGCGCCGAAACCCGCACGCGCACCGATCGCGGCTTCGACGTGTCGCAGGCGCGATCGATCTCGAATATCGGCAACCTCCAGTTTGTTGCCGCCGGCCCGTTGATCGCGGTGCCGGCCGGTTCGTTGACGACGAGCATCAAGGTCGGCGCCGAGGCGAGCGGGTTTGACGCGCGTTCGACGCGGAGCGGGGTCACAACGCCCGGCAGCGTTTCGCGCAATATCGGCAGCGGGCAGCTGAGCTTCGATCTGCCGCTGGCCAGCACGCGCAACAATGTGCTGGCGGCGATCGGCGATCTTTCGGCCAACCTCAACCTTGCGGCCGATCGGGTATCGCATTTCGGCACGCTCAAGACGATCGGCTACGGGGTCAACTGGCGCCCCCGCACGGGCATCAACCTGATCTGGTCGATGACCGACGATCATGGCGCGCCGACCGTGCAGCAGCTCGGCAACCCGCAAGTGACGACGCCCGACGTCCGCATCTTCGATTTCGCCAGCGGCCAGACCGTCGACATCACGCGTATTTCCGGCGGCAATCCGGGTCTTTTGGCCGATCATCGCCACGTCATGAAGATCGGGCTGACGGTCAAGCCGCTGGCGAAGACCGACCTGACGATCACAGCGACCTATATCGACAGCCGCACGCGCAATCTGGCGGCGGCGTTTCCGGTGGCGATCGCCCAGATCGAAACAGCCTTTCCCGATCGTTTCACGCGCGATGCGGATGGCAATCTGGTGTCGATCGACAGCCGCCCGATCCAGTATCAGCGCGAGGACCGCCAGCAATTGCGCTGGGGCATCAACTTCTCCAGGCCGCTGCGCACCAAGGCGCAGGCTGCGTTCGAAGCGATCCGCGCCGCGCGTCGTGCCGCCGCCGAACGCGGCGAGGTGCCGCCGGGTCTGCCGGAAGGCACGCCGCCCGGCCAGACACCCGGCGGCGATCAGCCCGCGCCGCGCAACGGCTTCGCCGGCGGCGGCGGGGAGGGGCAGGCACAAGGGCAAGGCCCGGGACGCGGTTTCGGCGGCCCCGGCGGCGGCCGTGGCTTTGGTGGTGGCGGCGGCGGCTTTGGTGGCGGGCGGCTGCAATTCGCCGTCTATCACACCTGGTATTTCAAGGACGCGATCCTGATCCGCGACGGGCTGCCGGTGCTCGATCTGCTCGGCGGTTCGGCGACGGGATCGAACGGCGGGCAGCCGCGCCATGTGATCGACGTCCAGGCCGGATATACGAAAGGCTGGCTGGGCTCGCGCCTGAGCGCGACCTGGCAGGCGGGTACCACCGTCCGCGGCGGCGCCGCGCTGTCGGGCAGCAGCGGGGATCTCAATTTCTCGCCGCTCACCACGATCAATCTCAGAGTGTTCGCCAATCTGGCCCAGGCGCCGGGGCTGATGCGCGATCATCCGTGGGTGCGTGGCATGCGGATCAGCTTCAACGTCAACAATCTGCTCGATCAGCGCGTGAAGGTGCGCGACAATGGCGGCCTGACGCCGCTTAGCTATCAGCCTGGCTATGTCGATCCGGTGGGGCGTACGGTCCGGATCGGGATCCGCAAGCTGTTCTTCTGAGGGGGATTCGATGCAGGTCGGTCCGGCTCGGAAAGTGGCATGATTCCGCCATAAATATGTAATCGCTGCGTCGCACAGCGCTTCTACTCGCCCTTGGACAGTCCGCGCTGCGACGGACATTCCACCAAGGGGTTTAGCTATGTTGCCGACATTTCATCGGACGTTGACGCTTGCGCTGGGCACCGCCGCCTGCATCGTGCTGATGCCCGCCGTGGCGATGGCGGGCGAGACCGCTGCCGCCGAAGAGGCTGCCGCGACCGCGCCGGCCGACGATAGCGATACCGCCGGCACGATCGTCGTCACCGGCAAGGTCACGCGCTCGGTGACGCAGGTGACTGCGGTCGAAATCCAGAAGGTCTTGCCCGGCATCAGCCCGCTCAAGGCGATTCAGACATTGCCCGGCGTGACCTTCCTGACCGCCGATCCGTGGGGCAATAACGAACAGAATATCTCGCTGTTCGTCCATGGGTTCAACGCGCAGCAGCTCGGTTACACGCTCGATGGCGTGCCGCTCGGCGACCAGACCTATGGCAATTACAATGGCCTCTCGCCGCAGCGCGCGATCATCTCCGAAAACGTCGGGCGCGTCACCTTGGCGTCCGGCGCGGGCGATCTCGGGACCGCATCGACGAGCAATCTCGGCGGCACGATCGATACTTTCTCCAGCGACCCGCGCGACGAGCGTGGCGGCACCATCGCGCAGACCTTCGGCAGTCACGAGACCTTTCGTACCTATGTCCGGCTCGACAGTGGCACGTTCGGCAGCGGCAATGCCTTTTACGTGTCGGGGTCGCGGCAGGATGCGAAGGCGTGGGATTTCAACGGCAAGCAGGGCGGCTATCAGGCCAATGGCAAATTCGTCCATGACGACGCCACCGGCAAACTGACGCTGTACGGCGCCTATTCGGACAAGACCGAACCGAATGAGGATGCGACCGTCATCACTGTCGCCAATCGCGCGACAGCGCCTTATGCGCGGCCATTCTTCTATCCGGACTTTACCGGTGCATTGAACTATCTCGCCTCGGGCGCCTACAAGGCCGCCGGCTCCAATTATCGCAACTATTATAGCGATGCGCAGCGCACCGATTATCTCGGCTATGCCAAATATGACTGGCATGTCAGCGACCGGATAAGCTGGAGCAACCAGGCCTATTATCATCATGACGACGGTGTCGGCGTGGTCGCCGGGCCGATCGATGTCGCAGGGCTCCCGGGCCTGTTCGCTTTCTATTATCCGGGCCAGAATCTGACCAACGTGTTCGGCGGGTCGGGCCTCGCGACGCGCACCACCGAATATCGCATCGATCGCGGCGGGCTGATCTCGGTCGCGCAGGTCGAACTCGGCAATCACAGGATCGAATGGGGCGGCTGGTACGAACATCAGAGTTCGTCGGCGATCCGCCGCTGGTATCCGCTCAACGTCAACAATCCGTCGACGCCCTATCAGCGCCCGCATGACAGCCTGACGCCGTTGATCACCCAATATTATAGCGAGGTCCGTGTCGACGAATATCAGACGCACGTCCAGGATAGCTGGCAGGCATTGCCGTCGCTGACGATCCTCGGCGGTTTCAAGAGCACCTTCCAGAAGGCGACCCAGCGTGTGCCGGTCCAGCCGATCCCGGGCTCGTTCACCGGATCGACCGCTTTGCCGGTCGGCAAGCTCAACACCAGCGAGGCGTTCCTGCCGCAGCTCGGCGCGCTGTGGAAGCCGACCGATCATGAGCAGGTCTTCGTCAACGCCCAGAAGAATATGCGCCAGTTCCAGACGAGCGCGGCCTCCGGCCTGTCGCCGTTCGCGCTGGGCAGCCAGCAGGTGTTCGACGCCTTCAAAGCGAACGTGAAGCCCGAGACGAGCTGGACCTATGAGATCGGTGCACGCACGCAGCGCAGCTTCGATTTCGGTCCGATTACCGGCTATGAGGGCCAGATCAGTTACTATCATGTCGATTTCAGCAACCGCCTATTGGCGATCAGCCCGACTGTCGTAATCACCTCGATCGCCAGCGGTGCTGCGGTGATCCAGAATGTCGGCAGCGTGAAAACCGACGGCGTCGATATTGCCGGCACCCTGCATTTCGGGCCGCATTTCTCGCTGTACGATGCGCTGTCCTATAACAATTCGCGCTTTCAGGACGATTATGTCGTCGGCGTCGCGAAGACTGTCGTGCCGACGGCCGGCAAGCGCGTCCCCGGATCGCCCGACTGGCTGAACAAGACGGTGGCGACCGCCAGCTATGGCATGTTCGACGTGCAGGTGATCGGCGACTTTATCGGCCGGCGTTATGCGACCTATACCAACGATCTGTCGGTGCCGGCTTACTTCACCATGTCGGCGCGGATCGCCGCGAAGATCCCGATGCCGGGGCTGGTTCGTGACATGACGGTCAGCGTCAACGTCACCAACCTGACCGACAAGCGCGCCGCCTCGACGCTGAGCATCGGTGCGGCGTCGGGCACGTTCAACGAATTTCCCCTTGCGCCGCGGCAAGTGTTTGGCACGCTGAGCATCGGCTTTTGAACGTCGTCGTCATTCCCGCGAAAGCGGGAACCTACGGTTGCGGCACGCGGGAAGCAGCAGGTGCCGCCGTCCATGGGTCCCCGCTTTCGCGGGGATGACGATGGGGGGATAGCATCCCGTTGACACAAGAAGGGCTATGACAGCGATGACCAGACGAGACGCGATTCGCACGACTGGCGCCGCCATGATGGTCGCGGCCGGCGGAGCCGCCATGGGGGCCGCGCCGCCGCGTCCCAAGCCCCTGGTGTTCGGCCATCGCGGCTGTTCGGCATTGCGGCCCGAACATTCGCTGGGCTCTTATGCCAAGGCGGTGGCCGACGGCGCCGATTATATCGAACCCGATCTGGTGATCACCAAGGACGGCGTGCTGGTCGCGCGGCACGAGAATAATATCGTCGAGACCACCGATGTCGCGGCCCATCCCGAATTTGCCGGGCGGCGGACCAGCAAGACCGTCGATGGCGAGGTCCAGACCGGTTGGTTCGTCGAGGATTTCACGCTGGCGGAACTCAAGACCTTGCGCGCGATCGAGCGGCTCGGCGCGCTGCGGCCTGAAAGCCAGAGCTATAATGGCAAGTTCCAGGTTCTGACCTTCGAGGAGATCATCGATTTCGCCGCCGCCGAATCCGCCGCGCGGGGCCGGACGATCGGGTTGGTGCCCGAGCTCAAGCATTCGACCTATTTTACCGGGATCGGCCTGCCGCTGGAGGACCGCTTCCTCGCGACGATCGCCGCGCATGATTATACGCGGCGCTTCTCGCTGGAGATCCAGTCGTTCGAGATCGCCAATTTGCGCTATTTGCGGCAGAAGCTCGGCCGTCCCGACAATGTTCGCCTGATGCAATTGATCGGCGATGGCTCGGTTCGCCCTGCCGATGTCGTCGCGGCGGGCGGCACGCTGACTTTTGGCGCGATGATGAAGCCGGCGGGGCTGGCCGATGTCGCGGCCTATGCCGATGTCATCGCACCTTCGACGCGCGCGGTGATCCCGCTCGGCCCCGATGGCCGGCTGGCCGCCCCGAGCAAGCTTGTTGCCGATGCCCACGCCGCCGGGTTGCTGGTGCGGGTGTGGACCTTCCGGCCGGAAAATCACTTCCTCGCCGCCGATTTCCGCAATGCCGAGGGGGATGGCGCCCGCAATCCCGCCGGATCGATCGCCGAGATTCGCCGCTATCTGGCGACCGGTCTGGACGGCTTTTTCACCGACGATCCGGCTTTGGGACGTGCGGCGGTGGACGGCCTGTAAGGTTCCTTCGCACGGCATAAGCCGTTAGACGCTGCGGCTCATGCCTTCTGCGGAGATTCTCGTGTCGCCATCATGTCGGGATGCGTTGGCGGCATTGGCGGATCGGGAGCGGCTGCCGGCCGAGTTCGGGACGACGTTTGAACTGTTCTGGCGGCCACATGCCGAAGCGATCCTTGCGCGCAGGGCGGCGCAATCGGCGATGCTCGTCGTGGGGCTGTGCGGGCCGCAAGGCTCGGGGAAGAGCACCATCGCAAAGGCGCTGCAATTGCTGCTCGAAAATGGCGGCGCACACGCGGCCATATTGTCGCTGGATGATCTCTATCTGGCGCGCGCGGAACGGGCGCAGCTTGCCGCCTTCGTCCACCCGTTGCTGCAGACGCGCGGCGTGCCGGGAACGCATGATGTCGCGATGGCAATGGATGTGATCGACAGGCTGGGCGCGGCGGAGCCGGTGGCGATGCCGTGCTTCGACAAGGCCATGGACGATCGGGTTGATGCCGCCGCATGGCCGATCGTGCGCGGGCCGATCGACATCCTGATCTTCGAAGGCTGGTGCGTGGGCGCTCGTCCGCAACAGGATGATGCGCTCGCGGCGCCGGTCAACGCGCTCGAAGCCGAAGCTGACGCTGCCGGTATCTGGCGCCATTATGTCAACGATCGGCTTGCCAGTGATTATGCGGCGCTGTTTGCCCGGATCGATTATCAGATCCTGTTGCGCGCCCCGTCGTTCGAGATCGTGACCCGATGGCGGATCGAGCAGGAACATAAGTTGCGCGCGCGGCTGGGCGATCGGGCGCGAACCATGAGCGATGACGAGATCGCGCATTTCGTGCGGCATTATGAGCGGCTGACCCGGCATATCGCCGCCGAAATGCCGGGGCGGGCGGAATTGGTGGTCGATCTGGGTGAGGCGCGGCAAACGCCGTGAGATAACGGCGCAGAGCGAGGCATATTCATTCTCGTCATTCCAGCGCAGGCTGCCCTCCAAGTTCATCTCATGAAGCAGACATTGGAGGGATCCCAGCCTGCGCTGGAATGACGGTCAAGCGAGAGAGAGGCCGCGATTGAGGGCGCTTATGCCACCCCATTCGCCTTGAAATGTGCGAGCATCCGTTTCCAGCCATCCTCGGCCGCCGCCGCGTCATAGCTCGCCCGATAATCAGCGTGGAAGCCGTGGCCGGCCTCGGGATAGACGCGCAGATCCGATCCGCTCTTGCCAGCCGCCTTCAGCGCGGCGCGCATCGCCTCGACATCGGTCACCGGGATGCCCTGATCTTTGCCGCCATAGAGGCCGAGCACCGGCGCGTGCAGTTCGCCCGCGCGCGCGATCAGCGGTGAAAGTTTGCCGTACCAGGCGACGCCGGCCTTGATGTCGGGATCGACCATCGCCGATCGCCATACGACGGCGCCACCCCAGCAGAATCCGGTGATGCCGATCTTCGCGGGCGCGGCAAAGGCCTGAGCCCTCACCCAATTGGTCGTCGCGCGCACGTCGCCGTCGACCTGCGCGTCGCCGGCCTGCTGAACGACAGGCATGATCTTCGAAAAGTCGCTGATCGCCGGCAGATCGATTCCCGAGCGATAAAAGAAAGCGGGGGCCACGGCGACATAACCGAGCTTCGCGAGCCGGCGGCAAATGTCCTTGATATAATCGTGGATGCCGAACACCTCGTTGACGACCACGATCACTGGACGGCGGCCGGCGCTTTTCGGGCGGGCGACATAGGCTGGCAGCGGCTGCGGCGCGCCATTGGGGATCAGGACTTCATCGATGATGATACCGTCAGGCGGTGTCACAATCGGGGCGGCTTCGGCGGACAAAGCGGCGACGGCATAGCCAGCGAAGAACATGCTGGTCAGCGTGCGGCGGCTGATATGGAAATCCCGGGGCAGCGATCCCTCGGGGCGGGTCAGATCCAGCACTTCAGCTCTCCTCGACATGGACGAATCAAATTCACGCGATAGCGCGAAACGCAATCAGGCGCTGACGGTTTCGATCCCGCCCGCCGGCGCCGACGATCCGAGCTGGCTGGCGCACAATTCCTCGAAGCTCTGCTCGACCAGGGTCACATGGTGGAGCATCGCGGCATGCGCCCCCAGCGCATCGCCGCGGATGATTGCGGAGACCACCACATCATGTTCGGCATGCGATCGCGGCGGCCGGCCCTCAAGCTGGAACTGCGCGCGGCGGAACGGCGAGAGGCGCCGCCGCAGCGCGCCCGTCGCGTCGGCGATCACCGCATTATGTGCACCGGCGTAGATCATCGTGTGGAGCAGGTGGTTGGCATCGGCGAAGGCCACCGCGTCGTTCTGGTCGGCCATCACGCCCATGCTGTCGTGCAGCGCCTGCAGCCGACGGCGCTCGGTCGGCGCCATCGACAGCGCGGCGAGGCGCGCGCAGGTCGCTTCCAGTTCGCCCATCGCCACGAACAGTTCTTCGAGCTGCGCGGGACTCACACGGGCGACGATCGCGCCGCGCCGCGGACGGACTTCGATCAGCCCGGTAGTGGCCAATTGACGTAGTGCCTCGCGCACGGGCGTGCGCGACACTGCATAACGTTGAGCGAGAATCTGTTCGTCGAGTCGGGAGCCTGGCGCGAACTCGCCGGAAAGGATCGCTTCCGCCATGTCATCGGCCAGCTTTTCCACCGTCGTCACGCTCAAGATATGATCTCCTTCGGCCGCGCATCGCTCCCGAATATAGCCCCGGGATCGCGGCTCCCAAGTCTCGCATACAAAAATGACATCCCGGCAACAATCCCGTTGCCGACTCGCTTTTTGTATGCAAGATTTCGTTTGCGCATACAGAATTGCTTTTTATGCAATCATGCGTGAGTTCGCACCTGGGGGGGTGTCTGGGCGCAACCAAAACAGGGAGCGACCCATCATGCGGACAATTTACGCCATTTCGGCGCTGCTTCTCAGCGCGTGCAGCACAGGTGCTTTGGCCGATGCACCGGCCTGGAGCCTGCACGGTTTCGGGGACGTATCGGTAAAGAATGATTATGTGACGCCACGCGGCCTCGTCGTGACGA
>NZ_FMZJ01000003.1 GCF_900101455.1 Sphingomonas sp. YR710
TTGGCGCGGTTGAGCCCCATGATGTGCGGGATGACTTCCTGCATCTTGTCATAGCCGATCACCGGATCGCCGCTGCGATGGAACACATGCGGCGCGACCGCGACATATCCTTCCGCGGCAAGCCGCCCGCACACATCCATGATGTGGTCGGTGATGCCGAACGCTTCCTGGATCACGATGACAGCGCCCTTAATCGCCCCTTCGGGCTTCACCTCATAGAGCTTCATCTGAGCCCCGGCACTGTCAACGATTACTGTATCGGCCATCGATATTCTCCATAAACTGCCATTTGATTGCCTGAATATTAAGCCATAGATTTGGTCAATATGCGCCTGCCCATCTCGCGCCGGCGCCAGCCTGGCGCAGAATTATGACATTTCGCAAGGGACATCCCAAATTTTGCAGGATGCCGGAATCGACCATCGAGCTGAGAGAACGCTTCCGTTCGTGGTCAATGCGATGCCACGCACATTGCGTGCTCCCGCGCTCGCGGGACGCAATACGTCCCGAGAAGCCATTCGGAGCAAGGAGGCGAAAAGCCCTGATGCTAGTGGGATGTCCCAAATCGCCCCCCCCTGCATCGGCAACAAGTGCGTGTTCGCGATACAGGATTGCCGTGCCCACCCCAGACCCCGTGAGAATTGCCCATGGCGGAAAACGCTCCCCCTCCAAAAACTGCTCGAACAGCCTTGCACGGAAATGCTAGCCTCCTTCCTGCAGCGGAAAACCGCGCATCATTTCCGCCGCACAGGAGAGGCCATGACCTATTTTCAGGAGCTGCGGTCCAACTGGCGGCCACTGCTCGCCGCCATGATCGGAATGAGCTGCGGCTTTACGGCCATGGCGTTCACCAACTCTATCATGGGCCCGCACCTCATTCACGAGTTTGGCTGGTCCAAGGCGCAGTTCGCGCTGGTCGGAACGCTGAGCCTCATTACGCTTGTCGCCCTGCCCATCTCGGGCCGGCTCGTCGACATGTTCGGCGTAAGGCGGACGGCGTTTGTCGGGGTCGTGGCCGGGCCAATCACGTTCATCATCCTGAGCCATATGGCCGGCAGTCTCCCCTTCTACCTGGCCATCCTCGTCCTGCAGAACCTGCTCTGCATGACCACGACGTCGACGGTTTATAGCCGCACGGTCGTCCAGCATGTCGTCCGGGCGCGTGGCCTGGCGCTCGCCCTGGCGGCATCCGGCCCGGCTTTCACTCTCGCCACCGCCGGCCCAATCTTCAACAACTTCGTCGGTTCGCACGGATGGCGGGCGGGATATATCGTGCTCGCGATCTACTGCTTCGTCGGCGGCAGCATCGCGCTCATGCTCGTCCCCCCCGGCAGCAAGGGTCCCCTAAAAGCGGTGCCCATACGCAAAGAGGTGACGCGCGATTATGGATTGCTTCTGCGTACGCCGGCCTTCTGGATCATGCTTTCAGGGTTATCGCTTGCCAGTCTGTCTCAGTTCGTTGCGAACAGCCAGCTCGGCATCATGCTCCTCGAAAAAGGCGTGCCAGCTTCTGAATTGTCGGGCATGATCTCGGTCTTCGCAATCGGCGTCCTCGTCGGCCGCTTCGTTAGCGGCATCGCGTTGGACCGCTTCTCTGCGTCTCTGGTAACGACGATTGTCTTGGCCCTGCCTGCGGTCGGCCTTTTCCTTATTGCCTCCAATCTCGGCGAGCCGCTGGTGCTGAAATTCGCCATTCTGCTGATAGGGCTATCCTATGGCGCAGAATCGGACGTCATCGGTTATCTTGTCGCCCGCACCTTCGGAATCGGCGTTTATGGTACCGTGCTGGGCCTGATGGTCGCGTCGATTTCGCTGGGTTCCGCCAGCGGCTCGCTGCTGCTGAGCATTACCCTGAAGAGTACCGGCGGTTATGGACCGTTTCTGATCGTCTCCGGGGTTCTGGCGCTGGTCGGCAGCCTGCTCTTCCTCCTGCTTCCCGGTCGCACACCCCCGCGAACCCAGGAAGACGTCGATACCGTGCCAGCGACAGCGCCGGCCGGTTGACGGGATGGACGCGATGACAGGTTGCGCAAATAGCCGCCCCCCTTCCCCTCAGGCTAGGCCGGAAGGGCGAATGACCGCGGTCTTCTCCCGGGTGAATTCCAGCGCATCGTCATGGCCGTAGCCGCTCGCTTTCATTCCGGAGAAGGGCAGTTCGTGGCGTGCCTGCAGATAGGTGTTGACCCACACATTGCCGGCTTGAATATCCCGCACGAACCGATGCGCCCGCGCCATGTCGCGCGTCCACACGCCAGCGGCCAGCCCGTAAACGCTGTCATTCGCAATCGCGACAGCCTCGTCATCCGTATCGAACGGGATGACGACGGCGACGGGGCCAAAAATCTCCTCCTGGCAGATGCGCTTCTTATTATCGCCGGTTATGAACAATGTCGGCTCCACCCAATAGCCGCCCGGGAGCGAGGGGACGAGTGCGGGGCCGGATCGACCACCGAACACAAGCTCCGCCTCCTGCCGGCCGATCTCGATATAGCCGGTCACTCGATCGAACTGGACCTGAGAGACGATGGGGCCCATCGACGTGCCGCTGTCGAACGGATCGCCGATGACGATCTTCTCGGCGACCGAGCGGATGCGCCTGAGCATTTCATCCAATATGGGCCGCTGAACCAGGATACGCGAGCCGGCGACGCAGCCCTGCCCCGCGTTGATCGTGAACACCGATGTCGTGGTCACACCGATCGTCGCCGCATCGAGATCGGCGTCCGCCAGTACGATATTCGGCGATTTTCCGCCGAGTTCGAACACCGATGACGTCATGTTCTCCGCCGCTGCCCGCTGGATCCGCTGGCCGGTGACGGTCGATCCGGTCATGGTGATCTTGCGGACGCGCGGATCGCAAACGATCGGCTCCCCCGCTTCGGCACCCAGCCCGGACACAAAGTTCAGCACGCCGGGCGGGAGAATCTTCGCAATGATTTCCGCCAGCCGCAGGATCGCGGCGCTAGCCTGCTCCGGCGGCTTGACGACCACGGTATTGCCAGCCGCCAGCGCCATCGACGCCTTGCTGGCCATGATCGCGACCGGCGAATTCCAGGGCACGATGACGGCGACGACGCCATAAGGCTCGCGCAGCGTATAGCCCATCAGCTCCCGTTCAAGGAGCACGCTGCGGCCCGTCGCCGCCGGCTGCGTCATGCTGGCCGCGCGTTCCCACAGGAATCGCATCGCCATGCCGCGAGACGGCTGGATCGTGTGCAGCGGCCAGCCATTGTCGAGTGTCTCAAGGCGCGCCAGTTCATCGCCATGCTTGCCGAGCTCATCGGCGACCATCTTCAGATAATAGCCACGCCCCGTTGCGCTTAGCGCCGACCAGGCAGCAAATGCGGCATGCGCTGCGGCCACGGCCGCCTGTGCGTCTGATGCATCGCTGGCGGGAATGCGCGCCCACACTTCACCCGTCGACGGATTGGTCGAATCGAGCATGCGCCCGCTCCGCGCCGGACACATCTCCCCATTGATGAGATTGCGAAATTCTGGAAGTTCCGACATTTCATTTTCCTCTTCAACTCGCCATGCACAGCCGGCAGCGCTCGCGTCGGCCCGCGGCCGACGACCCATTTCGAATATTCTCGTTTCAAGCCGGAGGCGGCCGGGAAGCTCAGTCCTTCCGCTCGTAGCGGCCGATTATCGCCAGCGCGCCGCCATCGACCGGCACCTCGAGACCCGTAATGAAACCGGCTTCGTCCGACGATACGAACAGAACCGCATTGGCCACATCCATTGCCGATCCCATCCGGCCCAGCGGGACGAAACGCGAGCCTCGCGCTTCGAGCTCATCACGATTCGGCACGATTCCGTGGCGCGTGAGCCCCTCGATCGAATGGGGGGTGAGAACCCACGACGGGAGGATCGCATTACAACGAATGCCAAATGGCGCGTACGAGACGGCGAAACTATGGGTCACCGCATTCACCCCCGCCTTGGAAATCGAATAGGCGAACAATGAACCGCCGCCGGTGCGCGAACCGAGGGTGGAGATATTGGTGATCGAGCCTCCGCCCTGCTTCTGCATGATCGGCACGACCGCCCGGGACGTCAGCCAGATGGCGCGCAGATTGACGTCCATCATCAGCTGCCAGTTCGCGACCTCGAGCTTGAGAGGATCGGCATCGACATGGTTGATCGCGACAACGTTAACCAGCGTGTCGATGCCGCCCATGATACCGCGCGACTCTTCGATCAGCCGTGCGCAGTCTTCGGGACTCCCCACATCGGCGATGATGGCGTGCGCCTTCCCGCCTTCGGCAATGATCTGCTTTACCGTGGCCGCGGCACGATCCGGATCGCGATCGACCGCACACACTTCGGCGCCTTCCCGCGCCAGCAGCGTCGCGATCGCGCGGCCATTGCCAAGCAAATCACTCTCGGGCTGCCCGGCACCGACCACCACGGCCCTCTTTCCCTTCATGCGATCGGTCACGCGAACTGCTCCGGCGTAAAATCAAAATTGGGAAAATGCACACGCGCCCCGGCGCACACAGACTCGGCGCTGGCCCGCGACACGCCCACGATATTTTCAACCATCATCTCTTGCTCGCCTCTCCAGCGCCCAATCCTACCCGATCGCAGCGCTGAACATAACAGTAGTCGACACACATTTGTATGCCAACTAATATATTTGCGCTAACTCCTTTTTTGTGCCAGCACTGTGTTCATGGCTTCACAAGTGAAATTCCGAAGAGATGACGCGCCCGCCAACGGGCTTCGTTCGCGGAAGAAGGCGAAGACGCGGCTCACGATCGAGGAAGCCGCATTGGCGCTGTTCGCCGAGCAGGGATATGAGGCGACGACCGTCGAACAGATCGCCGAACGCGTCGACATCTCGACGACGACATTCTTCCGATATTTCCCCAGCAAGTCCGATGTCGTTCTGTGCCAGCAGGGCGCCCAGCTCCCGCTGTTGCGGCAGACGATCATTGACCGGCCCGCCGGTGAGAATGATCTGCTGGCAGCCCAACACGCCATATTGGCAATATGGGTGCCGGCCATCGACCCAGTGCATACGAAGCGCGCCGGAATGGCCGCCGCAAATTCGGCAGTCCTGCGCGGCCTGTATAACGACATCAATCGCAGCTGGCTCAACGCGATCGCCGAGGCACTGGCGGAGCGACGCGGGCTGGCCGAAGCTGACGAACAAAGCAAGATAACCGCCCGGGTTGCGCTCGGCGTGTTCACCGATGCTATCGGCTCGTGGGTCAGCAAGGATTGCCGCGACGATCTTTCAACCGTGATCTCGCAGCATTTCGATACGCTTCGGCGCCTGTCCGGCGACTGGGCCCAAACGAATTAAAACAAATGACAGATATGAGGAGAGTACGGTGGTGGCCGTAATCGCGATGAATGGCGTCCGATTGTCGCGCAGACAGGTCGGTGCGCCGGTCGGAATCGGGTTTCCGCACATGGGGCGGGAGGCGCGCGGGTGAGCGGCTTCTCGCTCGCAGGCAAGGTAGCGCTCGTCACCGGCAGCGGCCGCGGCATCGGCGCCGGCATGGCCCGCAAATTTGCGGAAGCCGGTGCCGCCGTCGCGGTTACCGCCCGCTCCTCCGACGAAATTGAGGCCGTTGCCGCAGACATCCGCGCCGCTGGCGGCCAGGCCGTCGCCATTCGCGCGGACATTGGCGATCCCACCCAACTGCCCGGACTTGTCGAGCGCACCGTCGCCGAACTGGGGGGGCTCGATATCCTCGTCAACAATGCCGGCGGCGGAACGTCACCGGCCTTCGTTGACACACAGTATCAGCTCCTCGAATCCCAATTCCATCTGATCGTCGCGATGCCGTTCGAACTGGCCCGCCTCGCCCTCTCGCATCTGCTCGATCGGCCCGGAGCGTGCATCATCAACACGCTTTCACCCGGCTCGTACAAGGCGCCGCGCGGCAACCTGTCTTATTACGTCGCGAAGGCGGCGCTGGCGCACATGACCAAATTGATGGCCGCCGATCTGGGGCCTCGGGTACGCGTGAACGGGATCATACCCGGACCGGTGGAAACACCCGCCCTGCAGAAGATCTTCGAGGGTCGCCCCGAAATACGCGATGCCGCGATGCGCTCGACGCGGATGCGGCGGCTCGGTCTCGCGGAGGATATCGGCTTTGCCGCAGTGTACCTCGCCTCGCCCGCAGCCGCGTTCGTCACGGGCGCATTGCTGCCGGTCAATGGCGGCGACGTCGAGGAGATGCGGCCAATCTCGCCGGATCTTTGATGCGCCGCCGCCGAGAATAACGACCGACCGCCCGCCAAGCCGGGCAAAAGATCGAACAGGCCGTTCCGGACGGCGATTGATTGATGGTTTTCAGTTTTGGAATTTGACGGAAAGGAAATGCCAGTGACCGGTAAGACGATCAACGACGAGTCCCTCGATCAGCTGTTTCGCGAGGCGAGAACGCAAAATGCGTGGAAGCCGGAGCCGGTGAGCGAAGCGCTGCTCCGCCAGGTCTATGATATCGCGAAGATGGCGCCGACATCGGCCAACAGCAACCCGGCTCGCTTTGTGATGGTATCGAGCCCGGAGGCGAAAGAGCGCCTCAAGGCCCATCTGGCGCCGACCAACGTCGACAAGATGATGGCCGCGCCCGTCTGCGTGATCATCGCCTACGATCTGGATTTCCACCAGAAGCTGCCCCAGCTGTTCCCGGCCGGCGGCGAAGGCTACAAGGCCTATTTTGCGAGCAACGAACAGCTCTCGCTGGATACCGCTTACCGGAACAGCAGTCTGCAGGGTGCCTATTTCATCATGGCGGCCCGCGCCCTGGGCCTCGATTGCGGCCCGGTTTCGGGCTTCAACAATGATGGAGTGGATAAGGAATTCTTCCCCGAAGGCCGCATCAAGTCGAACTTCATCTGCGCCGTTGGCCATGGCGATCCGGCGGGCGTGTGGCCCCGCAATCCGCGCCTCTCGTTCGAAGAGGCGTGCCAGATTCTGTAAATGACGGCCGCGTCACGCGGCACCGTCTGCCCGATCCGATCGGGCAGGAAATCATTGGAAGCATCCCCTATCTTGGGGGATCGATTGGTGGAGGATCCAAATGGGTTTTCTTGAAGGAAAAGTTGCGGCCATAACCGGTGCGGGTTCGGGCATGGGCAAGGCGTGCGCCAAAATATTCGCCCGCGAGGGGGCCAGAATCGTCATTTCGGATATCAGCGGCGCACAGGATCAGACGGCCGCCGAAATCGGCGGTGACGTCGTCACTACGCGATGCGACATATCGGACGAGGCGCAAGTCAGCGCCCTGGTCGACCTTGCGGTTGCGAAATTCGGTCGGCTGGATGCCATGCTCAACGTCGGCGGCATCGGGTCCGGAGGGCTGTTGGAATATCTGGAATCGGATGATCTGAGCCGCATGCTCGATATCAACCTGAAGGGCATGTTCTTCGGCGCCAAACATGCGGTGCGCGCGATGAAGACCACGGGCGGCGGCACGATCACCAACTGGTCGTCGCTGGCCGGGCTGATCCCGTCGGTCGGCAGCGGTGCCTACAATATCGCGAAGGCCGGTGTCGCGATGATGACCAGGAACTTCGCCGTCGAATGCGGCAAATATAATATCCGTTCCAATGCGATCTGCCCCGGCATGATCCTGACCGAGGGCATGGGTCGCGCCGGCTATGAGGCACAGCCCAAAAGAGCGACGGTCAACCCGCTGGGCCGGCCCGGGGCAGCCGACGATGCCGGCGAACTCGCCGCCTTCCTTGCTTCGGATCGCGCGGCCTATCTGAACGGCGTACTCATCCCGCTCGACGGCGGCTGGGGCGCAATGCTCGCCTAAAAGTCGGATAATTCCAGCCTCCGCCTGCTTGCGGGCGAAGGCTGGAAGAGGGGCGCTTTTCTTTTGCGTATCGCGCAACGAATTGCTGCGCGATACGCTAGCTTTTCAGATCCATCGCACTGATCAGCTCGAGCGACCTGATGCGAGCTGCCGGATCGAAGAAATTGCCCGCGATCATGATCTCATCAACCTTGGTCCGGGCAATCAACTCGCGAAACCGTGATCGAACGGTCGCTGGCGATCCGACGATCGTCAATTGATGCATATGCTCGATCATCGCCTTTTCCTGCGGCGTCCACACCGCCTCGATATCGTCGACCGGCGGCTGGACCCGCCCGATCTTTCCCCGGAAAAAATTGACGAGTCCGCACTGCGCCGAGGAGAATTGGCGCCGGGCCTCTTCATCGGTCTCGGCCGCGAAGACGTTGATGCACACCATGAAATGGGGCGCATCGAGCTGCTTCGACGGGGTGAAGCGCGCGCGATAGAGTTGGATCGCCTCCATCAGCCCATTAGGTGAGACATGCGCCGCAAAGGTGAAGGGCAGGCCCGCTGCCGCCGCGAGTTGCACGTTGGAAAGACTGGATCCCAGCAGCCAGATCGGCACGTCCGACCCTTCCCCCGGAATCGCACGAACCGGCTGATCGGCCGCAGCATGCCCGAGAAAGAACTGAAGCTCCTGCAAATCCGCGGCAAATCGCTCCGATGCCCTGGGATCGCGGCGCAAGGCGCGCACGGTCAATTGATCCGTCCCCGGCGAACGCCCGAGCCCGAGATCGATCCGCCCGGGATAAAGCGCGCCCAGCGTGCCGAACTGCTCGGCTACGGCGTAAGGCGCATGATTGGGCAACATGACCCCGCCCGACCCGATCCGCATCGAACGCGTTACCGCGGCGAGATGGCTGATGATCACCGCGGTCGCGGCGCTCGCCGTGCCCTGCATATTATGGTGTTCGGATACCCATAGCCGATGAAAACCGAGCCGTTCCGCGGCCTGCGCGAGTTCCCGCGATTTGCGCAGTGCGTCGACGGGGGTCTCTCCCTCGGCGATCGGGCAGAGATCGAGAATTGAAAGCAGTGTCATGATGCTCCTTACGGCGAGTTTCCGGCGTGATGCACCACCGCTGACCCCGAAGGCCCGACCGCTCGGCATCCGCGACTTATCATTTGCATGGCGTGATAGCCTGTCATAATATGGTGGTCTAATATTATTTGGTTGTCGACTCACATATTATATCGATCACCCGGAAAAGGGTCGGCAGGTTTCAATGTCCTTGAGAGGAAGTGCCTAATGATCAGTGCTCAGCAGGGTGCGGTGCAGATGCCATTCCCACGCGATGGTGTGCTCAAGATCTCGCCCCTTTATGCCAAGCTGCGCGAGCAGGCGCCGATCATCCCGGTCACCACGCCCACGGGCGATCCGGCCTGGGTGGTTGTCGCGTTCGATGAGGCAAAGCAGGTCTTCGCCGATCGGCGCTTTGGCTATTATACCCATCACGATCCCAAGAATGCGTCGCGCATGTCGGAGGCCGCGTTGCATGCCCATCCGTTGGGCGGCATGGACTTTGAGGACCAGATGGTGCGCCTTCGCAAGCTGATGGCACCCGGCTTCACGCCGCGGCGGCTGGCCTTGCTGAAGGACTGGGTTCAGGATCTGACCAACGGTTGCCTCGACGAAATGCAGGCAGCGCATGACCGGAACCCTGGCGAACCGGTCGACTTTCACGAACTGCTCGGTTTCCGCCTGCCAGTGCTGGTGATCGCGGCGCTGCTCGGATTTCCGGTCGAGGATGCGGATTATGTGACCGCCTTGTCTCACCGGATGGGCGGCACCCAGAATGGCGCGGACGCGATGGCCGCAGCCCGCGAACTGCAGGAATATATGCGCGGCCTGATCGCGAAGAAGCGCGAAAATCTCGGTCCCGACGTCCTTTCCGATTTCATCCGGGCACAGGATGATGATCCGTCCTTCTTCGCCTCCCGATCACTCGAGTCCTTCGCCGCCGGGCTGGTGTTTCCTGGACATGAGACGACTGTGGTGCGGATGGACTTCGGTGTCCTCTACCTTCTCAGCCAGCCCGAACGCCGCGACTGGCTGATGGCGGATCCCGAAGGCCGGATCGATCAGGTGGTCGAGGAAGTCCTGCGTATCACATCCGCCCATAATTTCGGGCTGATGCGATATGCCAATGAGGATATCGACGACATCGGCGGCGTCACGATTCGCCGCGGCGACCTGGTGATCATCTCCGAATCCGCTGCCAATCGGGATCCCAGGATGTTCGAGCGGCCCGAGGAATTCGATCCCACGCGCAAGAACAGCGGCCATCTGTCGTTCGGGCACGGGGCGCACAACTGCCTGGGAATGAGCCTCGCCCGGATGGAGCTCAAAGCCGTCTTCCTGTCGCTGTTTCGCCGCTTCCCCCAGGTGCGGCTGGCCGCAGACCCCGCCGAGATGGAGGTCAACAACAGCCGGGTCGGCGGCGGCGTGGATCATGTCCCGTTGATCTGGTGATTTGCGTCATTCTCTTCCGCAATATGCGCTTCAACATAGTGGCCCCTCCGCCCGAAAAACAAATGCTATGGAGATAAGAATGTCTGAGATGACGGTAAAAACTCTGAATCCGGTCTTCGGCTCGGAAATATTCGGCCTGGAGCCGCGCACCCCACTTGACGCCGATACGATCCGCACCTTGCGGAAACTCTTTGACGAACGGAGCCTCCTGGTTTTCCGAGGTATCAACGCCGACATAAAATTCCAGACCTACTTGTCTGAACTGTTGATCGGCAACGACGTACCCGATCCCGACACGCTCACGCTCAACGACAAGTTCATGATTTCCAACCGCGAGCCCACCGGCGCGGCGCCCTATGGGCGCCTGCTATACCATTCGGATCAAATGTGGTCCGCCAAGGACCGCGTCGACTTGATCTCGCTATATGGCAAGGAAGTCGGCCAGCCCGCGACGCCGACAATGTTCGTCAGCGCGGTCGACGGGTGGACTAGCTTGCCCGAAGATCTGCGCGCCCAGGTCAAGGATCGCTTCGCCATTCAGCATTATGACGAAGATACCTACCGCAAGCGCGCCGCAGGCGACACCGACGTGCTGGTTTCCACCTATCAGACCGGCGAGGATTTCGTGAAGACCCCGATCGCTTACGTCCATCCGCGAACGGGCAAGACGATCCTCTATGTTTGTCAGCAGACGACCCAGAAGATTGCGGATATGCCCGAGGCCGAAGGCGACCCGCTACTGGAGGCGCTCTTCGAACATCTGTATGCGTCCGGCAGGGAATTTCCGCATTATTGGCAGGAGGGCGACCTGGTCGTATGGGACAATCTGGCCCTGCAACATGCGCGGCCCAACGTCCTGGTCGAGGGCCCGGCCCGCACCTTGCGCAAAACCATCGCCCCCTTTCCCAAATCGATGATCAAGGGGCCGAAATATGCTAGCCTGGCGGCAAATTGAGCCGCCCGCGGGCCTATAGTTGACGCACAAGATTGGTAGAATGAAAGGGGGCACCGCCAACATTCGCGGTGCCCCCTTTTTATACGGCAGGGAGCTGCTCTCCCGATCAGCCCAGCCGCCCGAGCCGATGATAGAGATTGCTGTACTTCGACGATTCAGGCTTGTCCTTGATTACCTGCATATAGTGAGCAACCGCCTGCTTCATCAGCGTAAAATCTTCGGTCGAAAAAACGGCGCGGGTGCGCTGCGGCTCGGTCATGGGTCGTTCCTCTCGAAAAAGCGCGTCCAGGATTCGCTGATCCATGAACCCATGATAGGCGCCGCATCGCCGATCGTGCACAGGCAATGAAGTTCAATTGTAACGTATTACAAGATTTCGTTGTAAAGTTGTAATGTTCCATCACATCCCCGGGGGAACAGCTTCGCATTCGCGGTCAGCCCGGTCGATGACCTGATATCCGTATCATTCCGCATATTGGCTCGATGGTCGCCGCCATAATCTCCAACCAGGCATGGGAGAGGGTGGCGAATGAATGCCTTCGCGAGTTCGGTCGACGAAAAATTGAGCTTATCCACGATAGGAAATGCTCTTATTGTCGATCTTGCTCTCCCGATGTTTGAGCCGGATCTGCCTGCGGTTTCACAGGTACGATTATTTTCTGCACGGGAAACGACAGATGAGCTACGCAACATTGATGGTTCATCTGCAACTGGGCCAATCAAATGCCGCACTGCTCACTCTGACGGCTGACATCGCGCGGCGATATCGTGCGAACGTGATCGGCATCGCGGCCTGCCAACCGCTGCTGGCGACGTCTGCTATAGCCGGCTTTCTGTCAGCCGAAGCCGTCCAGCAGGATCAGACCGCATTCGATCGCGAAGCCCGCGAGGCTGAGGCTGAATTTCGGCGACTGCTCGCAGGCCATGCGGCCAACCTCGATTGGCGCTGTGCATCCGTATTTTCGTCGCTCGCCGATTATATCGCTTCCGAAGCGCGATCGGCCGATGTGATATTGACGTCACCCGAACATGGCGGATCACTATTCTCCACCGCGCATCACGCGCGAATGGGCGATCTCGCGATGCAAGCCGGTCGGCCCATATTGCTAGCGCCCGACACGATCACCCGCCTGCAGCTCGATCAGGTGCTCATCGCCTGGAACGATAGCCGTGAGGCACGACGCGCGATCCTTGATGCCCTGCCCCTGCTCGAATTGGCCGCAAAAATCACCGTTGCAGAGGTGGTACACGCAAGCGATGTATCGGCCGCGCGGGAACGCCTGAACGATGTCGTCGGTTGGCTGCACAGCCATGGCATTTCGGCCGAATCACTTGTCCGGGTCGCAACCGGTTCCGATGCACATGAAATTGCCGATATTGCACGCTCGATCCGGGCAGACGCCGTCGTGGCGGGCGCTTATGGACATAGTCGCCTGCACGAATGGGTACTCGGCGGCGTAACGTCGAACCTGTTGTCGAATCCGTCCCGGCTAATATTGCTGTCGCGCTGAAATGCGGGTGCCCCTTACCTACGCCCACAAGTCGGCGGCTACCGCGGGATCCACGCGCGCGGTTACGAACGCCTTGCGGCCATCCCTGTCCGCTGCGACATAGCGGCCCCGGATCTCGCTATCGGATAGAACGACCTCGGCAATATGGCCATTGCGCAGGTCCTGCAGAAACGCATCATACGTGATGGCCTGCGTATCGCGATGGCTGAACACCGATTGCGCCCAGAGCAGCGCGAGGAAGATGATAGCCCAATACCAGAAAGAGATCCGTCGCTTTTGGGGCGGCGTTGATTTCTGTCCGGGCCGGAGTGCCGATCGGTTGACGGCATCGCCCGATGCGGGCCGTTCCCCCAGCAGACGGGACAAAAGGCTCGGTGTCGACGATCGCGATTTTTGCGGTTCACTCATGAACAGCGGATATGAGATGCAGATCCAACGCCTCTATACGTGATCTCCCGCAAAACCGACCGCGATCCGCTCCGGAATTTTACGCATCCTCGACGCAACGCAGGAATTCGCTATTTGCGTTTATGCGCAAACAGTTGAACGGAGTGATCGACATGGCGGTGAACCAGACAGCGACAGCTATGGTCGTGTGCGCTCACTGCGCGGGCGCCAACCGCGTTCCGGCAGCCCGCTTGCGCGAACATCCGCGGTGTGGTCGCTGCAAGCAGCCCTTGTTTCAGGGCGAACCGATCGCCGCCGATACGGCCGCTTTCGATCGGCATGTCGCCACGGGATCGCTGCCCGTGCTGGTCGATTTCTGGGCAAGCTGGTGCGGCCCGTGCCGGGCGATGGCCCCGGGTTTCGCCGCCGCCGCCCGCGATCTGGAACCCGATTTTCGCTTGCTCAAGGTCGATACCGAGGCGGAACAGTCGTTGGCCGCGCGTTTCGCGATCCGCTCGATCCCTTCGCTGATCGTGTTTGCCGACGGTCGCGAGGTTGCGCGATCGGCGGGCGCAATGGATCGGCAGTCGATCGTCGCATGGGCACGACGGCACGCATAACTGCCGGGCTTTCAATCCTCGCCATAGAGTTCGCGCTGCGCCCGGTCCATTTCGTCGCCATAGCGCTTGCGGACGTATTTTTCGGTCAGCATTCCCAGGATCTGGCCGTCGGGACCGACCACCGCCAGATCATCCGCCTCGCTTTCATCGAACCGGCGCATGATCGCAACAATGTCCATGTCGGGTGACAAAGTGGCATCGGCCAGCACCGCCAGCTCGGCAACGGGGCGCTCGGCAGAGCCTGTGTCGGCATAGACGGCCGCCGTCGGCACCAGACCGGCATAATGGCCCTGCGCATCACGCAACAAGACCCGACTGGTCGAACCGATCGGGAATCGTTGCCGAAAATCCGCCAGCGACAGGTCGGGCGCGGCCGTTGCCGGCGCGACCCGCATCATCCGTCGCGCGGTCAGCGCGCGCACCCAGCCGACATCGCGCGCGCTGCGGACCACCTCACCCCGCAGATGGAGCCGCCAGGTCGAGAAGGAGTAGCCGAAACGCTCGCGGACCAGCGCACTCGAACAGAGGGTGGCGGTCAGCACAGTCGCGGTGATCGCGAAATCATGGGTCGCCTCGAGCACCAGCAGCGACATCGTCATCGGACCGCCCACTACCGCCACCGCGAGCGCCGCCATGCCGACCAGCGCCGCATCGACCGGCGGCAGCGGCGGCGCATGCGGCACCATGGCGAGCAATGCCGCGAAAATCTGCCCCAGCAGCGACCCCAGAAACAGCGACGCGAAGAACAGGCCGCCCCGGAATCCGAAACCCAGCGAGATCACCGACGCGACGATCTTCAGGCCGAAGATGATCAGCAGCGCCCCCAAGCCAATCTGCGCGCCGATCGTCAGGTGAAGCGCACCATGCCCGGCCGACAGGGCATGCGGCGAGGCCATCGCGATCGGAATCAGCAGGAATCCGCCGATCACCGGCCGCACATGATCCGGCCATCCCGTCCGCCGCACGCTCGCCTCGACGAGCGATACCAGCCGCATCAGAGCGATGCCGACCAGCGCGGCGACAAGACCGAATCCTGCATAGAGCAGATAGTCCGCCGTCGCGATCGTCCGGCTGCTCGTCGCGGCGATCAGGTAAGGCGTGGCCCCGAGCGTTCGCGCGGTGACCACCGCCGCCAGCGTTGCCGCCGCGACCGGAGCGATGCTCGCCGGCGTATAGGCGCCGATCACGATCTCGAAAGCATAAAAGGCACCGGTCAGCGGCGCGCCGAACGCCGCTCCGATCGCCGCGCCGGCCCCGGCGCCGACCAATATTCGTAGATCGTTGCGGCGCAGGTTGAGCCAGCGCCCGGCCAGCGAAGCTATCCCCCCGCCTGCCTGCGCATAGGCCGCTTCGAGCCCCACCGACGCGCCACATCCGTTCGACAGCAATGTCTGCACCGAGACCAGCAAAGTATCACGCAAAGGTATGCGACCACCGTGCAGCGCATTGGCCTCGACCACGTCGATCGCCGTCCGCCGGGCATGGCCGGCCAGCAGCATCATGCCCGCCAACAGCAACCCGCCCAGCGGCAGTGCCAGCAAGCGCCAGGGCGCGATGCTGGCCTGCCCGCTCAGCCGCATATCGGGCGCCAACCCGTAGAGCGCGCCCTGCGCCGCGTGAGCCAGCGCGCCGAGCAGCGCCGACGAAAGGCCCGCCACCACCCCGATCCCGATAGCGAGAAGAATGAACCCGGCCTCGCTGGCCCGAAACAGGCGGCGCGCAATCGAAACGATCCCCGTCGGGCGGAAAAGGCGCTCAACCATGGCGGCAACTCTTTCGGATAGCATCGATAGCGGTCACCGAGCACCCTTGGTCCAACTGCCTATGCGGTTGCAACGCTCGAGGGGGAAGGACGACACCGCTGAGCCGAACCCCATCATGAGTCGCGACGCCTTCATGCACCGGACATGATCGGTTCGGTCATGTCCGTATCCTCACGTAGAGACGGCGCGCATCGGCATGTTCGATACCGCTCTGACGTACTGAGCCAAGGACAAGACCGATGTTGATTCCCCACGGAACGCTGATCCTCGCCGTCGATGGCGCTCATCTGCAGTTGTTGCGCAACCGCGGCAGCGACGCCCTGCCCGCGCTCGATCGTCTGCACGAGCGCAAGCTGAAGAATCCCGCGAGCCACGTGCTGGAAACCGATGCACCGGGCCGCGCCTTCTCCAGCGCCGGCCACGGCCGCAGCGCCTATGACGCACCCGATCTCCACCAGCGCCGCGAAGACCGCTTCAGTCATGAGGCACTCGAGCTGATCTCCTCGATGGCCGGCGAAGAGACGCCGGTGATCCTGATCGCGCCACCGCATGTCCTGGGTGAAATCCGGGCGGATCTCGATCCGCGGTCCGCGCTGCGCATCATCGCCGAGATCAACAAGGATTATGCGCAAAGCAAGCCCGCCGAGATCCTGGAATTGCTGCGCAATTATCAACCCTGAAGGTCCCGTTCCGTCCGAAGGTGAAGTGCGACGCTTCGCCTTGCTTCTTCCCATGCCCTTTCGCGCGATCGCGGGACGGATGATCGGCAACGGTACATGACTGCGCCAAAACCCGACGACAGATTGCGCTCTTGGTCGGGATACCGGGCTTGGCTTTTCGCGATCATCCTGATCGGGGGGCTGGTCGGCGCGATATTACATTTCGGGGATCTTCAGACATTTGCGGTGCTGATCGCGCGCGCCCGGCCGCAATGGCTGATCCTTGCCATCGCGCTGCAACTCTCAACCTATGTCAGCGTGGCGCAGGGTTGGGCATTCGTCCTCGATAAAGCGAAGACGCCACTGCCCCGCGCGCGCCTGATCCGCGTCGCTATCACCAAATTGTTCGCCGATCAGGCGCTGCCGAGCGCGGGCATGGGCGGCAATGTTCTGCTCGTCGATCAGCTTCACCAGCGCGGGGCCGAGCGCAGCGGCGCCGGTGCCGCACTGCTGATATCGATGATCGGCTTCTATGCGGCTTATGCCGTCTTCGCGATCGTCACGCTGCTGCTGCTCTGGTTTCACGACAAGGCGACACCGCTGATGGCCGGCCTCGTCACGCTGTTCCTGCTGGTCGCGCTGGCCATCCCGTCGCTCGCCTTGTGGCTGCGGCATCGCGGCGACAAGCCACTATGGGCGCCGATCGAGCGGATCGGCCCGGTGCGCGCCTTGCTGGAGACGGTGGCACAGGCCCCTTCGCATTTGCTCTCCGACCGCCGCCTGCTCCTGCAGGTCGCCGGGTGCAACGCATTGGTGTTCCTGGCCGACGCGGGATCGCTTTTCGCCTGCCTCCATGCGCTGGGCGTCGAGGTGCGGCTGGGCACCGCGCTGATCGCCTTCATCATGGCTTCGATCGTTGTAACGCTGGGGCCGTTGCCGCTCGGCCTCGGCAGTTTCGAGGCGACGTCGACGGCGACGCTGCATTTGCTCGGCGTGCCGGTCGAGGCAGCGTTTGCCGGCACGATGCTGCTGCGCCTGCTGACCTTATGGCTCCCGCTCCTGCCCGGCATGGTGCTGATGCGCGGGGCGCTAATGCGATCACCGCGACGGAAGAGCCGCCCCTGAAGGATCTCCCAAGGTTTCGAGCGTGTGGAGTGCGATCATCCGTTCCTCGTCCGTTGCGATCACCCGGATAGCCATTCGGCTGCCGGCCGCAGCGATCGACCCCGCATTGGCAGCATTGGCCGACGCGTCGACCACCGCCCCGACCCAGCCAAACCGGTCGCAGATCGCGGCCCTGACCAGCGGATCATTTTCGCCGATGCCCGCGGTGAAGACCAGGCCATCGACACCACCGAGCACAGCGATCAAGGCCCCCATCTCACGCACCGCACGCCACACGAAAAGGTCTATGGCTTCAGCCGCATGCGGATCGTTGCTCAGATGCAACGCACGCATATCGCTCGATACGCCCGACACGCCGAGCAGTCCCGATCGGTTGTAGAGCATCTGTTCCACCTCCCGCGCGCTCATCCCCTCCTGCATCTGCAGGTGAAGCAGAACGCCGGGATCGATCGTCCCGCAGCGCGTGCCCATCATCAGGCCGTCAAGCGCCGTGAAGCCCATACTGGTATCGACGCTCCGGCCATCCGCCATCGCGCACAGGCTGGCGCCATTGCCCAGATGCGCGACGATCACGCGCCCGCCTGCCAGCGCAGGATCGATCTCGCGAAGCCGGCGCCCGATATATTCGTAGGACAGGCCGTGGAAGCCGTAGCGCCTGATCCCCCGATCGTGGAGCGCGCGTGGCAGCCCGAGGCGCGTGGCGACGTCCGGCCGACCGTGATGAAAGGCCGTATCGAAGCAGGCCACTTGCGGCAGATCCGGCGCAACCGCGCGCATCGCCCGGATCGCCGCCAGATTATGGGGCTGGTGCAGCGGCGCGAGCGGGCAAAGCTTGTCCAGCGCCTGCAACAGCGCCTCGTCGATCCGCACGGGCCGATAAAATGCCGCGCCGCCATGAACCACACGGTGCCCTGCCGCCACCAGTTCATACCCACCCAGATGCGTTTCGATCCACAGCAGCAGATCCAGCAATAGCTGTTCGTGGCCGAGGCTCCCGTCCGTCCAGCGGCGATCGACCATCAACACGCCCTGGCTATCATGCACAATCAAATGCGGGGCGGTGCCGATCCCTTCCAGCTTGCCCACGCAAATGCGCGACGGCGCGCCGCCGTCCAGCGCATACAATGCAAATTTTAGGCTGGAGGAACCGGCGTTGAGGCTGAGGACAGCCTGGCTCATGCACCGCCCCCAGCATCGCCAGCGCGTGGCGCGGCACTGGCCGCCGCCCGGGCCAGCATCACCGCGACGCCGCACGAGGCGAGCCGGGTCCGCAACGAATCCGCGCGACTGGTCAGGATGATCGGCACGCGTGCACCCAGCACGACACCCGCAGCATCGGCCCCGCCGAGGAAGGTCAACTGCTTGGCCAGCATATTGCCGGCCTCCAGATTGGGCACCAGCAGAATCGTCGCCTTGCCCGCCACCGGCGAGATGATTCCCTTTTCGATGGCGGCAGTCAGGTTGATGGCATTGTCGAAAGCCAATGGACCATCGAGAATGGCTCCCGAAATCTGACCGCGGTCGGCCATCTTGCAGAGTGCTGCCGCGTCCAACGTCGATCGGATGGCCGGATTGATCGTTTCGACCGCCGACAGAATGGCGACGCGCGGTTCGGCGATGCCGATGACATGGGCGAGATCGATCGCGTTGCGAATGATGTCGGCCTTCGCCTCCAGATCGGGCTCGATGTTGATCGCCGCGTCGGTGATGATCAGCGGCATGGGATAGTCGGGCACATCCATCACATAGGCATGGCTGATCCGGCGTTCGGTCCTCAGCCCGGTGGCGGTGGCGATGACCGCAGCCATCAGTTCGTCGGTGTGGAGCGACCCCTTCATCAGCAACTGCGCCTCACCCGATCGCACCAAAGCGACGGCCGCATCGGCCGCCGCATGGCTGTGCGGGACGTTCACTATCCGAAGGGCCGAAATATCCCTGCCCGCGGTCTGCGCGGTCGCGCGAATTTTCGCCTCGGGTCCGACGAGGATCGGTACGATCATCCCAGCATCGGCAGCGTCGATCGCGGCGGCAATCGCCGCAACGCTGCACGGATGCACCACTGCGGTCGGGACCGGCGGCCCGCCCCTCACATGCTCTATCACCCAACGATAATCGTCATGGTTCGCGAAGCGGACGTCGGGCAATGCGATGCGCGGGCGGCAGACTTTCTCGATCGGCGCCTTCACCTCGGCCTGCCCGGTGATCACCTCGTCGCCGTGCTGATTGACGCAGCGGCAATCGAACAGCACCACTTGGTACTTATCCCGCTTTTCCGCCACGCTGACGGTCGCGGTGATCGTGTCGCCGAGCCCCACCGGCCGCAGGAAGCGCAGGCTCTGGCTCAGATAGATCGCGCCCGGCCCCGGCAATTCGGTGCCGAGCACCGCCGATATCAATCCCCCGCCCCACATGCCGTGCGCGATCACGCGGTGGAACGTGCCGGTCGCCGCATAAGCCGGATCGAGATGAACCGGATTGACATCACCCGATGCGAGCGCGAACAGCCGGATATCTTTCTCGCCCACGGTCCGCGTGATGCTGGCAGTATCGCCGAGCGCGATTTCGTCGAACGTACGGTTCTCGATCATGCCGGGATCGGTCATCGCTCAATGCTCCAGCACATAGTGGCCGGGCGCGTCCGCGATCGGCGCATAGCATCCGCTCGGCGTTCCCATCGGCGGCAGGTCGCCCGACGGCCCCGAATGCACCGCCAGCCACGGCCCCCACGCCTCCCACCACGAACCATCCTTCACAGGCGCCCGATCGCGCCATTCCTCGGCATCGAGCGCAAGCCCATCGGCCTCGCGCGTAAGAATACGATAGGATCGGTGGGGATGCCCCGGCTCGGAGACGATACCGGCATTGTGGCCGCCGCTCGTCAGCACGAAGCAGATCTCCGCGCTGCTCAGCATGTGGATCTTGTGGACCGATCGCCACGGGGCGACGTGGTCCTGCTCGGTGCCGACCACGAACATCGGTTTGCGCAGCGCCGACAGGCTGATCGTCCGCCCGTCGACCTGGAAATGGCCCTCGGCCAGGCCGTCGTCGAGAAACAGCTCGCGCAGATACTGGCTGTGCATCGCATAAGGCATCCGTGTGCCATCGGCATTCCACGCCATCAGATCGGTCATCGGTTCGCGTTCGCCCATCAAATAGGTGTTGAGCACCCGCGACCAGATCATGTCGTTCGACCGCAGGATCTGGAAAGCGCCGCCCATCTGTGCGCTGTCCAGATAGCCGCGGCTCCACATCATGTTTTCGAGCAGGCTGAGCTGCGCCTCGTCAATGAACAGACCAAGCTCACCGGGCTCGCTGAACTCGGTCTGTGCCGCCAGCAGGGTGATGCCCGCCAGACGGTCGTCGCCGTCGCGGTCCATCGCCGCCGCAGCGATCGCCAGCAGGGTGCCACCCAGGCAATATCCCGCGCCCTGCACCGCCGCCGAGCCGGTGATGGCGCAGATCGCATCCAGCGCGGCCATTGGCCCGAGCCGCCGATAGGCATCCATATCGAGATTGCGGTCGGCGCTGCCCGGATTGTGCCAGGAAATGCAGAATACGGTATGCCCCCGCGCGACCAGCCAGCGAATCAGCGAATTTTCGGGCCGCAGGTCGAGGATGTAATATTTCATGATCCAGGCCGGCACGATCAGGATCGGTGTGGCATGCACCTGGTCCGTCGTCGGCGCATATTGGATCAGCTCGATCAATTCGTTGCGAAAGACGACCTTGCCCGGCGTCGCGGCCACCGCCTCGCCGACCGGAAAGGCATCGGCACCCACAGGCGGTTCACCCCGGACGATGCGCTGCATATCCTCCAGCAGATAATTGGCGCCATCGATCAGGCATTTCCCGCCGCTTTCAGCCACCCGTTTCTGCAGCACCGGATTAGTGGCGAGGAAGTTGGTCGGCGCGACAACGTCCAGCAGCTGGCGTACGGCGAAGCTCATGATCTCTTCATGATGGCGGGTAACGCCCCGTACACCCGTCGTCGCGGCATGCCACCATTGCTGGGTGAGCAGAAAGCCTTGCGCAAAAAGGCTGAAGGGCGCCCGCTGCCATGCCGGATCGCCGAACCGCCGATCCCATGGCAGCGGCTCGATCGCCGGCTCCGCATCGGCATCGCCTGCGCTGCGCAGCACATATTCGTTCAGCCGTCCGAATTTGCGGGCAACCTTGGCCGCCAGTTGCAACTGCTTGCCAGGCGAGCAGGCCATGTGCATCGCCCAGTCCGAAACGGCCTGCCCGATCGTCGCAGGCGAAAGGCCGTGGGTCATCTGTGCAATCGCGGCAACGGCGGTGCGATCCCATGTCTCGGCAATGCCGTCGAGAGGATCGGGGGCAGGCAGGAGTTCGACGGTTGGTGCCACGCTTGGTCCCCTTCAGGATGCGGTTAGCTAGTCAGGCCGAACCATGCCGGCATTACGCAAATGTCCGAGGTCGGGAAGGCAGCTATGCCATCGATCCGCTACAATTCGGCTTCGACGAGAATCAGCGAGCCGTCATCGGGATGGGGCCTGGCAGTGAAGCCCATTTCATGTTCGAGCTCGATCGCGGCGCGATTCTCGCGGTTTTCGATCGACTGGAGCCGTTTCATCCCATGAGCGCGGGCAAAGCGCGCGACATGGCCGAGCAACACCCACCCGATGCCCCTGCTCTTATATTCGGCGTCGATCGCGATCGCCACTTCGCCTGTGGTCCGCGCCTTGTCGGCAGCGACCATTGCAGATGCGATGATCTGCCCACTATCGGGATCGAACCCCAGGAAATGCTCGATCAGCGCATGATCAATATGTGTCATTTCAGCCAGTCGATCGGGACTGACGCGGTGAATGCCGCTGAGGAATCGGAATCGCAGGTCCTCGGGCGTCACATGATCGAAAAATGCCGCCAGCGCCGCCTCGTCACCCGGGCGTACCGGCCGTACCGGCAGGCTGAAGCCTGAGCGCGTCGTGAGCGTGGCGCTCCAGTCGTAAAGCGGCAGGGCATCAGGCGTGCATTCGATGTTGAGCGGGGTCATCGGCGGCTCCATCAGCTCAGGGTTATCGCGCCCGCAAACTGAATAGCGAGGACGGCGACCAGCAGGATCGCGCCCACCAGCAGCCGCGCCGAATCGGCGTGGTCGACGGTCGCACTGGAAGACATCTCAGGCGAACAGCGCATGCTCTCCATCCTCTTCCAATATATCCGGGACGATCAATTCGATCGAATGCTCGTGGACATGCGGCTCTGCCGCGTGGCGAAGATGCCGAAGCGGTGCGTCGATCGACTCGACCCACCAGTCGACCGCCGTCACCAGCGGGAGCTGCCACATCAGCCACCCCTTGAGCGCCATGTCGGCAGCCATCGTCCAGCAGCGTGAGGCCGCCACCAACGGATTGCCGGCATGCGGCGATGTAGGCGAGCTATCCATGCCGAGTCCCTATTCAAGAGTTAATCGAAATTAAGGAATTCCGCGGTCACCGGGCATCGGTGAATATACATAAGCGTGAAGTCGGGTCCGGTTCGGGCCATGCGTAACTCTACCAATGGGAAGCACCCGCTGAGCCGTTCAGGACAATCCGCCAAACTGCTGAAGGAGAGAGACAAACCCGATGGCTCACAATCCAGCGCCACCGTCTCGCGCCGCACCCGCGACGAATCCCAGAATCGGTCGCCGCTGATGCTCAAGGTCCGCAAGGTCGGGATCGATACCTATCCCGAAAATACCGCCTTCCTGCGGCGCGGCGACAATGGCTACGGCGCTGAACAGTTCCGTGCGCTGCGCAAGATCGAGATCAGTGCCGGCGGATGTGGCATATTGGCGACCCTCGCCATTACCGATGATCCGCAGATCGTCGCCCCCGGCGAAATCGGCCTCGGCGAACAGGCGTTCCGGCGGCTCGGCCTCCCCGAAGGAACGCTGGTTGCGATCGCACAGGCCAAGCCGCCGCAGAGCCTCGAGGCCGTCCGCCGCAAGATCGGCGGCGATGTGCTCAGCGACAGCGAAATTTCGGCGATCATCGCCGATATCGCCGCCTATCGCTATTCCCCGATGGAGATCGGCGCCTTCCTTGTCGCGTGCGCGGGCTTCATGACGACGCAGGAGACGCTCGCGCTGACGGTCGCGATGGCCGACGCCGGCAACCGGCTCGAATGGCATATGCCTTTGGTCGTCGACAAACATTGCATCGGCGGCATTCCCGGCAACCGCACGTCGATGATCGTCGTTCCGATCGTCGCGGCGCACGGGCTGGTGATGCCCAAGACATCCTCGCGCGCGATCACGTCCCCTTCCGGCACCGCCGATACGATGGAAGTGCTCGCCAATGTCGATCTGACCGCGGATCAGGTCAAGGCAATCGTGGCGCGCGAGAAGGCGGTCCTCGCCTGGGGTGGCCGCATCAACCTGTCGCCCGCCGACGATGTCCTGATCTCGGTCGAGCGGCCGCTGCGGATCGATACGTTCGAACAAATGGTCGCATCGATCCTGTCGAAGAAGCTCGCCGCCGGCTCAACCCATCTGGTCATCGACATTCCCGTCGGCCCGACCGCCAAGGTGCGATCGACCAGCGAGGCCGCACGCCTGCGCAAGCTGTTCGAATATGTCGCCCACAAGGTGGGGCTGACGATCCAGGTGATATTGACCGACGGCTCGCAACCGATCGGCCGCGGCGTGGGCCCGGTGCTGGAGGCGCGCGACGTGATGGCCGTGTTGCGCAACGATGAAGACGCACCGGAAGATCTTCGCGAGCGCGCGTTGCTGCTCGCCGGCCATGTGCTCGACTTCGATCCTGCGCTGGAAGGCGGCCGTGGCTATGCCCGCGCGCTCGAACTGCTGGCCTCGGGTCAGGCGCTCGCGGCGATGGAGCGGCTGATCGCGGCGCAGGGCCCGCAGCGCGAGACGTTTAAACTTGGCAACTTTCGACACGAGATTCTGGCCGGGGAAGACGGATCGGTCGCCGCGATCGACTGCCACCTTGTCGCACGGGTCGCCCGGCTCGCCGGCGCACCAATGGACAAGGGCGCCGGCATCGATCTGCTCCACAAGGTCGGCGATCAGGTCCGGCGCGGCGAACCGCTCTACCGAATCCACGCCGAATCCGAGACCGGGCTGGCCTTTGCGCGCGATCTCGCCACAAGTGACACGGGATATCGGATATTGTCGTGACGGCAACGATCCATCATTTCAGCGATTCGACCGCCGCCGCCCGCCGCCTTGCCGCTGAAATCGGCATCGAATGCCGACAAATCGCCGTGCACCGCTTCCCCGATGGTGAAAGCCTGGTGCGGGCGGCGCCCTCGGCAGGCACAGCGATTGTTTACCGATCGCTGGATCACCCCGATGCGAAACTGATCGAGCTGCTGCTTGCAGCTTCGGCGCTGCGCGATGGCGGCGCTCGCAAAATCATTCTGATCGCACCTTATCTTGCCTATATGCGCCAGGACATTGCGTTCCATCCGGGTGAGGCCGTCAGCCAGAAGGTCATCGGCCGGCTGATGGCAACGCATTTCGATGGGCTGATCACGGTCGATCCGCACCTGCATCGCACGCACGATCTGCAGGAGATCGTACCGGGAATCGATGCCCTAGCGGTTTCCGCCGCCGGAACGATCGCGGACATGCTCCGAACGGACATGCGGCCCGATACGATTCTGATCGGGCCAGACAGTGAATCGCGCCCATGGGTCACCAGCGTCGCGGAAGCGCTGGGCGCGGATATGCTCGTGGCGGAGAAAAGACGCTTCGGCGATCGCAACGTAACTCTCGTCATTCCGGGTATCGAGCGCGTTCGGGGGTGTCCCGCCATCATCGTCGACGATCTGATATCCAGCGGTGCGACGCTGCTGCAATGCGCAACGCTGCTGCGGGAGGCGGGCGCCTCGGGGATCGAGGCTGCCGCGACGCACTGCCTAGGACGTCCGGGCGATCTCGATGCCCTCGCGCGCGGCGGGATCCAACGGATACGCTCGGTCGACACGGTCGACGGTCCCACCGCCTCTGCGCCAATCGCCGCCGCCCTTGCGCACGCGTTACGGAACTTCCCGGCTTTCACCAGAACGTCCCACACTCCTCGCACATGAGCTGGCGATGATGACGGCTCAAGCCGAAGCCAGAAAATTGGGCCAGAAGACATGTGGCGGTAGTTGATCGGCCTCGGAAGGCACTCGAAGCGGCAGGCCGGGGGAAGCGCGGGCTGAATACCGGCCGGCGCAGGATCCCTGGGACCAGTTCATCGTTCAGAATCTCGTTTTAGGAGGAAATCAAATGGCGATCACGGGCATCGCATGCCCGAATTTGCCGGAAAATTGCGACAAACCGACACCTCCGAACGGTCGAACGCGAAGGTAACGACTGGCCAACGTAGCGATGATCTGCGATATTGCACTGCAATACAAAGCCCTTCGACTGAGAAGGAAAATCGCTACCCATTCGCCACGATCGTTACGGAAGCAAATCGATAGTCGACGTCTCGATGATGTTTAATCGCGATTTAGCTCCATCCTGACACACATGGCAGGTTATCTATGAAAACATGGGAATGCAGGGTCATACGATCCATCGATATTATCGTTGCATTGATTGCAATCGCAATATTGTTTCCAGTAATCTTCATTCTCTGCTGCGTCATCTTTGCACATGATGGCGGCAGGCCGATATTCGCCCATCGTCGCATAGGTCGCGGAGGGCGAAAGTTTCCGTGTCTCAAGCTGCGGACGATGGTGGTCGATGCGGATGCTAGGCTCCTCCATTTGCTGGAGAATGACCCGGATGCACTCGCCGAATGGCAGCGGGACCAGAAGCTGCGAAACGATCCGCGCATCACCCCGCTTGGCGCATTTCTGCGCCGCTCGAGCCTCGATGAGTTGCCGCAGCTGATCAATGTGCTGTTCGGGCACATGAGCCTCGTCGGACCGCGCCCGATCGTCGATGCGGAGATCATACGTTATGGTCGCTACTTCCACTTCTACTGCGCGGTACGACCGGGCATCACCGGCCTGTGGCAGGTAAGCGGCCGGAACAATACGAGCTATCGCCGACGCGTGGCGATCGACACCGTCTATAGCCGTTCCAAATCGCTCGGCGGTGATTTGGCGATCATCGGCCGGACATTCCCGGCGGTGCTGATGAGCAAGGGCTCGTTCTGAACGTCATCAGCATCCCGGATCAAAGGCATGTGGCTCCGATGCGGCACGTCACCGATCGCCCCTTGAGGGTATTTCAGGTCGATCCCTCGCTGTTCACCGCGCCATATGACGCGGCACTGTCGCGGGGCCTGCGGGCCAACGGCGTCGATGTGCGCTGGGTCACGCGCGCCTTGCGGCCCGGTGAGGATGATGCCCTCGCGCAAGAGCGGGTCTCGCCGATCTTTTACCCGCTGTCGGATGGGCCCCGACGCCGGATCGGCCGCGCCTGGCAAGCGATGAAAGGGATCGAACATCTCGTCGGCCTCGAGCGCCTGATCCGCATGATCGCCAGCGAAAGCCCCGATATCGTGCATTTCCAATGGTGCGTCCTGCCTGCCTTCGATCGCCGCGCGATCGAACGGGTGGGGCGGATATGCCCGGTCGTCATGACGGTACACGATACCGCGCCATTCAACGGCAAGGCAGTCGCACGCGTGCAGCTGTCTGGACATGACCGGCTTCTGGCCGGGTTCGACCACCTCATCGTGCATGGCGAGGCCGGGCGACAGGCGCTGCGCGACCGGGGACTGCCTTCCGATCGGATCAGCATCGTCCCGCACGGCACCTTGCCTCTCCCCCCTGCCCCGGCAGAGCCGCGCACGGACTTCCGCTGGCGCATCGTCCTGTTCGGGCGCATCCAACACTATAAGGGCGTCGATATCGCGATCGAGGCGCTCGGCCGGATCGCGCCCGAAGATCGCGACCGTATCGAGATCATCGTAGCAGGCGAACCGATGGTGCCAATCGAGCCGCTCCGCGCGCAGGCGCAGGGTCTCGGCACGTGCCTCTCATTCCGCCCCTTTCGTCACTCCGATGCCGCGATGGCCAGCCTGCTGCGGAGCGCGGATGCCTTCCTCTTTCCCTATCGATCGATCGAGGCAAGCGGCGTTCTCCACCTCATAGCCGAGCTCGATCGCTGGATCATCGCCAGCGATGTCGGCGCGTTTCGCAAGTTGATTGACGAACAGGCCGGTGTTGGCGCGCTGGTGCCGGCCGGCGATCCCGCCGCACTGGCCATCGCCATCATGGACTCGGTGGGCAAATCGCCCAAGACCCGACCCGGCCAGGATATACCCGACTGGAAGGCGATCGGCGCGACGACGCGCACGATCTATGATCGGCTGATCGGACGGCGCCAGGAGCTGCCGGCCATGGGTGCCGCCGCATGAGCGCGGGTAATCTCCTCGTCCTGCAGGACAGCCGAAGTTTTGGCGGCCATGAGGCGATGTTCCTGCGCTTCCTGCCCCGGCTGATCGACAGCGGCGCGTTCCGGCGGATCGCGATCCGCTTTTCGGAGGGCAATGTCCGGCTGCGGGACTGGTTCGCACAATTCGGATCGCCGATGCTGGACGCGCACGCATGGCCGTTCGTCAAGCGCCGCGCAGAGCCCTATCTCGCTCCTTTCCGCCGGAATTATGCGCAGGCCGTGCGTGAACTGATCGCCGCCGAGCGCCCTGCGTCGGTGCTGCTGTTACAGGGCCGGATCGAAAATCTGGCGGTGCCGATGCTTGCGGCGCCACCCGAGACCTTTCTGATCAGCTATATCCCGATGGCGCATGGGATGGCCGAACTCGGACGAGCGACAATACCCGGCGATATGGTGCGCCGGCGGCTTTATCGGCGGCCGGACCGCTTCATCGTGCCCTCAAGCGCGGTCGCATCGCAGGTGCACATGGCAGGCGGCGGCGATACGGTGGTGGTGGACAATATCGTATCCCCGCCGCCGCGACCCGATCGTGATTTGGCGCGCGCGACACTGAACCTGCCCTCCGACCGCCGCATCGCCCTGGTCCTCGGCCGTCTTGATGTCCGCCAGAAGGGTCTCGATCGGCTCGCCGATGCGATCCGCCGCCGGATCGGCCACTTAACCGAATGGACATTCCTGATCGTCGGCGACGGCCCAGGGCGGGCGATGTTCGAAGCGCTGGCGGCCCAGTTCCCCGCCGATCTCGATCTGCGCTGCATCGCGTGGACCGATAGCCCGCACGCCTATCTGGCGGCGGCGGATCTGCTGCTGATGCCCTCGCGCTGGGAGGGTGTGCCGCTCGTGATGCTCGAGGCGCTGGCTTATGGCGTCCCCGTGCTCGGATCGGACATCGACGTGTTCCGCGAATATCTGCCCGCTCCATGTCGGATCGATTTCGCTGCAAGACCGCTGGAGGACGCAATGAACGACGCGATCGCGCCGGAAATTGCTGCGACGTTGGCCCCGGCCACCCGCAGCAGGACGGGTCGGAGCGACCTCACCACATCGGCTGACCGTTTCATCGCGGCGCTCCAACGGTGAGCCTCATGTCCTCCAACTCCCACACCGCCAGCGTCATCATCCCCACGCTTGACGAGACTGGCCATATCGGCCCGCTGCTCGATCATCTGCTCGCCGAACCCGCTGATATCGTCGGCGAAGTCCTTGTCGCGGACGGTGGCAGCACGGACGGCACGCGCGCGATCGTGTCGGCGGCGGCGCGCAGCGACCCGCGGGTCCAGCTGATCGACAACCCCGATCGCATCCAGGCAGCCGGCATCAATCGCGCCGTCGCCCGCGCCAATCCCCGGTTCGGCGTGATCGTCCGGGTCGATGCCCATGCCGGCTATCCAAAGGGCTATGTCGGTCTGGTGGCGCGCGCGCTGACAATAACGGGCGCGGACAGCGTGGTCGTCCGGATGGAGACCTCGGGCGACAGCTGCCTGCACCGCGCCATCGCGCTCGCATCGAACAGCCGCATCGGCACCGGTGGATCGGCGCACCGCATGGGCCATATTTCGGGCTTCATCGATCATGGCCACCATGCCGGCATGACGCGCGCGATTTTCGAACGAACCGGCGGCTATGATCCAACCTTCGAAGCCAATGAGGATGCCGAGCTGGATTATCGGATCCGGCGTGGCGGCGGACGGATATGGTTCGCCGCCAATATCTGCATTCGCTACACGCCGCGCAGAACGCTGAAGGGGCTGGCCCGCCAATATTTCCGCTATGGATCGGGCCGGGCACGAACCTTCCTGAAACATGGCGAACCGCTGCGGATCCGCCAGATGCTGCCGCCGATAGCCTTGATCGGCGTCCTCGGCGGCATGCTGCTCGCTCCCTTGAACGCCGCGTCGCTCATCCTGCCCATCGGCTATGGCACCGTCATTTCGATCGCGGCGGCGGCCATGGCCATGCGAACTCGTTCCGCCTGCGCGCTGCTCATGATTCCCGCCCTCGCCACCATGCACTTTGCGTGGGGGGCGGGCTTTTTGCAGCGTTTATGTGTGCACTTCACAAGATCGGGGGATCACAAAGTCGGGCTCAAAATCGAGGACCGGGGAATGCCGACACATAGCGAGGATCCCGCATGAAGCGCCTGACCAGACTCCTCCCCCTCGTCTTGTCACTGGCCGCCGCCGGCTGTGCCAACGATATCGCCCCGCCCAGTTCCACTGCGACGACGGCGCCTTACGTCTATCACCTTGGACCTGACGACAAGTTGCGGATCGCTGTTTATGGTGAGGATCCGATGGCCGGCGAATATCTCGTCAACGCCGAAGGCTCTGTATCCTTTCCGCTCGTCGGCATGATCAAGGCCTCGGGCCTGACCTTATCCGAATTCAGCACGGCCCTGTCCGCGGCTTTAGCCGAGAAGTTCCTGAAAGACCCCAGGGTGGTGGTCGACGTCGTCGAATATCGGCCGATCTACGTGCTGGGCGAGGTCAACAAGGCGGGGCAATATCCCTATCGATCGGGCATGACCGTGCTGGGCGCGGTCGCCACCGCCGGCGGCTTCACCTATCGCGCCAATGCCAAGGTCGCGATGGTCCGCCACCCCGACGAGTCCGGCGAGTCTCGTCATCCGCTGACCGCCGATCTCCCGGTCTATCCCGGCGACACGATCAGGATCAGGGAGCGATATTTCTGAGAAGGACGATGCGGACCGGTCTGCATCCCCTTCATCTGGTGCGGCTGGCAGGCGGGTTGATGGCGGCCATCGCCGTCACGGCCCAGGCGCAGGAGATTTTACCGACGGAGGCCCCGCAGACGAGCATGCAACGTTATACCGCCGTCACGGACCGGCAGCAGCCGGGCTATGAAGCCCCGGGCATCGCGCTCGGAAGCTGGCGGCTGTCGCCGTCGCTTGCGATACAGACGATCGGCGATGACAATATCTTCGTGCAGGATCGCGGCCGGAAGGCCGATGCCATCCTTCGCCTCAAGCCGGAAGCAACCCTGCAAACGAGTTGGGGCGCAAACAGCGTCGCTTTGCATGCGCTGGGCACGATCGATCGCTACGCCAGGTACGTTTCGGAAGATATCGCGGACGTCGATCTGGGCGCAACCGGCACGTTCAACCTCGGCAGTTCAACGAGCATCCGAACGAGCCTGCGCTATCTCGACGCGCATCAATCGCGTCAGTCGCAAGATGCCTTTGCGCAGACCATCCACCCGGTCCGCTCCACCACCACTGCAGCGGCCGCGGCAATAAGGCAGGATTTCGGCAGGCTGCGCCTTTCGGCAGATGCCACCTATGCACGTCGCAACTATCATGACGGCACCCTGCCCGACGGTTCGATCTACGAACAGGATAGCAGCGACAACAACAGCTACCGGGTCGGCGTGCGCGCGGCTTATGCGGCGAGCCCCGCGATGGGCTTCTTCGTGCGCGCAGTCGGCGACTGGCGGAACTTCAGGCTGGGTACCGTGCAAACGCCGAAGCGGGACTCTCGCGGCTATCAACTGCTGGCCGGCATCGAGTTCGAACCCGCCGCGCTGGTCCGGGGCAGCATCGGCGTGGGCTATGTCAGCCAGCACTTTCTCAACCGCTTCTACACCGATCTTTCCGGGCCCGCGATCAACGCCAAGGTCGAATATTTCCCGACGCAGCTCACCACCATCACGTTGCGCGCGGACCGGCAGGTGCTCGATTCCGGTATTCCGGGATCGGGCGGTTATCTGTCGACCGAGGCCAGCCTGGGGATCGATCACGAGCTGATGCGTTCGCTCATCATCAGCGCATCGGCCGGCTATCAACACAATACGTTCAACAATCTCGATCGGCGGGACGATCGCATCACCGCCACCGCACGCGCGACCTGGCGGCTCAATCGCATGATGGCGCTCGAAGCACGTTATGATCGGCTCGATCAATCGTCACACGGGGTCGATCGGTACCGCTCCTATGTCGACAATCGCCTGATGGTCGGCGTCACGTTGAGGAGATAAGGCCATGGACGACCGCACCCGCGCGCTGACCCCGGTCGCCGCTTATCATACCGAACACCGGCCGGCACATTTTGCCGGCGCACCCGACAACCGGATGGACGGCATGCGCCGACTGCTCGGCGTGCTGCGGCGCCGGCTCCTTGCCTTCAGCCTGGTCTTCCTGATCGTGCTGGGCGCTGTCGCCTTGTTCACCTTCACCCGGACCAAACTCTACACCGCGACCGCCGGCATGGTCGTCAATTCGCGTGAGCTGAACATCTCCGAAAAGGACAAGGAGGTTTTGCCGGGCCTGCCGACCGGCGACAGCGCCGCCGATACCGAAGTCGAAATCCTGCGCTCCCCCGCCGTTGCCGAAAAAGCGGCACAGGCGCTCAACCTCGTCCACAATCCCCTGTTCGCCGGGCCGTTGGCAAAACTCCCTGACGCGGCGAAGTCGGCGGCCGTCGCCACGCTCCTGAAATCGAACCTCAAGATCACCCGGCCCGGCGCCGCGAATGTCGTCACCATAGCCTACACATCGCCCGATCCCATGCTGGCAAAGTCCATCGCCGACGAAATCGGCCGTCAATATCTGAACGTGAAGGAAGCATCGCGGCGCTCGGCCGTGGCCAATGTCGATACCGGCCTCGGCAGCGAGCTCGACAGTCTGCGCGGGAAGCTCGAACAGGCCGAAGCCGATGTCGCGCGGTACAAGGCGGCGAACAATCTGCTGAGCAGCGCCGGCATTACCTTCACAGAAACCGAATTGTCGCTCTACAAGCAGCAGGACGCGGCCGCGCGCGCTACCCAGGCCGAAGAAAATGCCCGCCTGCGCACGGCGCGCGCGCAGCTCGCACGGGGATCGAATGGCGATGATGTCGGCGCCGCGCTGCAATCGCCGGTGGTCCAGCAACTGCGCACCCAGCGATCGCTGATCACCACGCGGATCGCCGACCTCCAGAGCCGTTACCGTTCCGATCATCCGGAACTCATCAAGGCCCGCGACCAGTTGGCCGACATCGATCGCGACATCAATGCCGAAATCCACCGCGTTGTTTCCAACCTCGACGCCAACGCCCGCATCGCCGCCGATCGCGCGGCAAACGCACGGGCAACGGCAGCAGCGACAAACGGCACGCTGGCCGTCAACAATGCGGCGTCGGTCAAGCTCGACGAACTTCAGCGCAAAGCCGACGGGTTGAAGGACACGTACCAGACCCTGCTCACCCGCCGGAACTCGATCCGCTCGCAGGCGCTGGTGGCCGATGAAGATGCGCGACTGTTCTCGCCCGCATTGCTGCCGCTGAACCCCAGCGCGCCGAACCGGCCATTGATGCTGGCGATCGGGATCGTCCTGGCTGCGATCGCCGCCAGCGCGGTCGTATGGCTGATCGAAAAGCTCGATCGCGGCCTCGCAAGCTCGCACGATGTCGAGACCCGGCTGGGCCTGCCCAATCTCGCCAACCTGCCCGATGTCAGATCGATTGCGCGACGGGATGAACGGCATATCGCCCCAATCGATTTCGCCGTCGAACGGCCGATGTCGCTGTATCCCGAGGCGTTGCGTGCCATCCGGCTCACCTTGCTGAGCGGCCGGCGGCTGGGCGATCGGGCGCTTCGCATCGGTATCACCTCGTCACGCCCGCACGAGGGCAAGACCACCCTGGCGCTCTCGCTCGCCCGCGCATCCGCGCTCGCCGGCAGCCGCACCTTGCTCGTCGATGCCGATGTCCGCAGGCCGGCCGTCGCACCGATGTTCGGCGTCGAACCCGGCCCTGGGTTGATCAACGTCCTGCAAGGCCATGTGTCGCTCGAGACGGCGATGATCCGCGATCCCGACACCGGGCTGATGATCCTGCCCACGCAAAGCCAGGCGGGCATCACCCACGACATTTTCGATCGCGACAGGATGGATGCGCTGGCCCGCGCCTGCGACGAGCGTTTCGATCTGGTGATCTTCGATGTCGCGCCGTCTCTGATCGTCGCCGAAGCGCTCCAGCTCCTCCGCCAGCTCGACGACGTCATATTGGCGGTACAATGGCGGCGCACCCCCTGGCAGACGGCCTACGCAAATGTACGCCGAATGCGCGCGCTCGGCATCGAACCGCTCGGCGTCGTCCTGACCCAGGTCGACATGAAGGCGCTGGCGAAGTCAGGCGAAGCCGAGTCCGACTACAGCCTCGAAACCTACGAAGCCTTTCGGGTCTGATCGATCAATGCGGTCCGAATTCCTGTGTATAGGCAGCCGCGGCATTGGGAAACAGGCCGGTGGAAAGCTGCGCGTTGTAATCAGATGCGTTGAAATCCCAATAGCCGTGGAACAGCGTATTATGCGCCCGCATCCAGGCCGCCATATTGTGGATAAACAAGGGATCGTCGCCCCAGCCATGGCCATCCGGGCGCGTACCCGTGCCCCATTCGGGAATGACGATCGGCTTGTTGTGTGTGACGGCGAAATCGGCCAGCCAGTTCAACCCGTAATTCGCGGTCAGATAGCCCTGCCAGCGGACGGCGGGATCGATATCCTGCGATCGCCACGACTGGTTATAGACGTCGAGCCCGATCGCATCGACGACATCGTCGCCCGGCCACGCATTTTCGGGCGTGATCGATCCGCTGTTCATGCTGGGATTCCAGACGATCGTGAAATGCTGGCCCGGCGTCGCCCGCAATATGCCGACGATCCGGCGGAAATAGGCCTTGAAGCCGGCCGGATCGCGGTAGATCGCCCACGGATACCAGTTGCCGTTGAATTCCCAGCCCACCCGGATCGAGGCATCGGCCTTACCCTTCGCGACCAGCAGGCTGCCGACCTGGGCGAAGGCAGCATCATTGGCGCCGGCGAGACCGGCAGCAAAACTCGTCTCGGTCTTCATCAGCATGGGCAGGCTGATGCTGAGAGCGATCGGCACCTGGGACCAGCAATCGAGCGCCCATTTTGCCCCGCCGATCATCTGCGGCCAGCCGTCCTGCGACAGGAAATCGACCGCACCGACCACCTGAACGCCCATCACCTGTTCGAAGCGCGGAATGCGGTCGCGCCCGTCGCAGCCGGCCCCCTTGTAAACAAAGACCTGCGGTTCCGCCGCAGCCGGGAGCGCATGAGACAGCGTTGCCGTCGCGAGCACCATCATCGTGAAAGATCGGATCATGGCACGCCTCCTGAAGGGGCAGTAGCGCACAGATGGGCGTTCGACGCGCCAACCAACAGGGTGCGCTTCGGCCGGCCGGGGCATAATCCCGATGGATCGAAAAATGACCGGGAACCGGGGCTATGACCAGCCTGGCCTCACCTCTTGACCATTCTGTGGCGCAACCCGCGATCGATCGCTGGTTGAGCCGGTTTTATATTCACGCGGCGCTCATCGCCTGCCTGATCCTCCAGCGTTTCGGCATCATGCTGGGCGGCAGCGCCTTGTTCGTCAGCCTGCCATTGTTCGGGATGCTGCTGGTGGCGATGGTGGTGACGCGCCATGCCCGGCTGAGGCCAGGCGCGACATTCCTCTACCTGCTGTTCGCCAGTATCGCGCTGATCGGCTGCCTGATCGCCATCGCCCTGCCCGATGCCCGCTTCGGCATCAGCCTGGCCTCGCTGGCCGCTGTACTCATCACTTATGGCCTGGCGATCTTCGGCCCTTCGCGGCGGTTCGACCGCGCGGCGACCGTCGATCTGTTCCTGCTCTACATGCGCGTAATTTCGGTGCTCGGCATCGCCCAGTGGGTCATCCAGTTCGCCGGCGTGCGGCTGTTCTCGTTCATGCTGACGGTCCCCGCGATGCGGCCGATCCTGGTCGAGCATCAGTTCAACTATGATCCGATCATGCATTATGGCTCGACGATCCGCCGATCGAACGGGCTGCTGCTGCTCGAACCGAGTATCTTCTCGCAACTGCTCGTCTTCGCGATCGTGCTCGACTATTTCGTGTGTGGGCGCGCCCGCTGGCTACCGCTCTATCTGATCGCCTATGTCGTTACCTTCTCGGGTACTGGTGCGCTGGCCCTGATGCTCGCCATGCCCTTCTACGCCTGCCTTTCGGTTCGGAACTTCAAACGCATGGCCGGCTTCATCGTCGCCGGCGCGATCGCGATCGCCGCCGCCGCAGTCGCGGTCCCCGATCAGTTCGCCGCCTTCACCAGCCGCACCGATGAAATCCAATATTCGGGCAGCAGCGCCTATGCCCGCTTCATCGGCCCCTTCGTCCCGGTCGCGGACTTTCTGCACGAGCCGCGCGTGCTGATCGGCTACGGCCCGGGCGCCACCGAGCGCTACGATTATCATGTCGAAGGCACCGGCAATTCGGTGGCCAAGCTCCTGATCGATTATGGTGTTGTCGGCTTGCTCAGCTTTCTTGCAATGCTGATCGGCACCTTGTGGCGGCGCGATATCGCGCTGATGTCGCTGGTTGCGCTCACGACCTTCCTGATCGGCGGCGGCTATCTGCTATTTACGCCGATGCTGGTGCTGTCGTTCCTGTTGTGCATCTGGAGCGAGGAAAAGAGTGCGTCACAGGAACGCACGGCGCGGGAACCCGAAATTACAGCAGCAGTTTGAAAATCACCGCCCAGATCGAAGCACCGACGACTGCCGCCAGAGCCCACATCTTCAACGAAATCCGTTTGCCGGCGAAATCCGGTGGAGCGATCGTCGATTGCGACCAGATCGGAACGACATCGGGCTGACCTGCACGCAGCACGGCAGGCTCGGCGGCGGGAGCCGATGCCATCTCGCCGTCGCGCGGATCATATCCAGTCATCGCATCTCTCCCACCTGTTTAGGTAAGGTTCATCTTCGCCGGTTCAACAGCCGATGATCCTTTTTGGAGGAATTTGTCGGCAGCCCCCGTGCTTGCCGAGCAATTCTACGCGCCTTCCATGCCACGTTCGCGCCGATAATCCAAGGCGTGGGACGGATTCTCTTTATTCCGGCCCTCAGGCCGGCTGATCCGCGCTCACATCCGCATCGCGAAAGCGCAGGCGCGAAACGAACGAGCGATTCGTGAGCTGCGAGAGCTGCGCCGCGGCGAACAGGACGAGACGTTTCCCATCCGGCTTGAGACGAAGCGCACCCAGCATCAATCCCCGCGCCTCGGCGAAGTGCCGCATCGTGAAATTGACCCGCCCGGCTTCCCACATCTGGCTGGCCCACATCGCGCGGACCAGCTTTTGCCATTCGTTTGCGGGAAAACGGTCGCTGATCGCCGGATTGTCGGCGATCTTCTGCAGGCATGGCAGATGATTGCCCCAATCGACCGACAATCCGCCCGACGAACTGCCGGGCCGTACCCGCAAATAAAAGACTTCCGGCTCGCGGCCGATAAACGCGAACCGGCCATGAGCCGCAAGCCGGCACCAATATTCCCAGTCCTCGCTCAGGCGCAGCCCGGCATCGAAGCCGCCGATCGCCGCCGCCGCATCGCGCCGGATCAGCACATGTCCGCCATTGGCCAGGAAATTGCCGTGGAGCATCGCGCGCAGCACGTCGCCGTCGGGATAACGGTGCCGGCCGAGCGGCTTCTGCCCCGGATAAATGGCGCCGCCTGGCAGAATTTTCACGAAGGTACCAAAGGCGGCCACCGCATCCGGCCGCGCCTCCAGCGCATCCACGAGCCGCTCGATCGCCGAAGGATGCAGCAGATCATCGCCGTCGAGGAACATCACCAGATCGCCGTCGCTTTCCGCAAAGCCGCGGTTGCGCGCGGCGGAAACCCCGGCATTGGCCTGCCGAATCAGCAGCACCCGTGGATCGGCCAACGCCTCCACGCGCGCGGCGGTGGCGTCGGTCGAGCCGTCATCGACGACAATGCAGGCGATATTCTGCCAGGTCTGAGACGTAACGGATGCCAGGCACGGCAGGACGTAGTCCGCGACGTTGTATGCCGGCACGACTACCGTAACCTTGGGCATGATTTCCTGTCCGGACATTCTTCATCGCTTTCGATTCGGCCGGATGGAACAAGCAGGCTGTCAGGAAGCCCCATGATCGATGTCAGTGTCGTCATTCCGGCCTATAATGCCGCGGAGTATATCGAAGGTGCGATTGCGTCGGCAACGGCGCAAAGCCTTGAGAATATCGAGATCATCGTAGTGGATGACCGGTCCACCGACGATACCCGCGAACGCGCCGCGTTGATGGCCGCGAACGATCCCCGCATATCCCTGCTGGCCCTGCCCCGCAATGGCGGGCCCTCGGCCGCGCGCAATGCCGGCATTGCGGCCGCACGCGGCACCTGGATCGCCTTGCTCGATGCCGACGACAGCTATGCACCGCAGCGGCTCGCCACTTTGCTCGATCTGGCGCAGGGCCGGCACGCCGATCTCGTCGCCGACAACCTCCTGCTGATCGAGGAAGCCGACGGCGCCACCGTGCCGATGATGCCCCCCGGCTTTCTGCCGGAGCCGCACCGGATCGATCTGGCGGAATTCATCGAGCGCAACATTTCGAAGCCCGATGCCCCGCGCACCAATTATGGCTTCCTCAAACCGCTGATGCGCCGCAAATTCCTGATCGATCACGCGATACGCTATGACGAACATGTGCGCTTCGCCGAGGATTTCGCGCTCTATGTCGATTGCCTGCGGGCCGGCGCGATCTGGTGGCTCCATCCCGAACCGATGTACCGCTATCTGGTGCGCGGCAACTCGCTCACCCAGATCCAGACGGTCGGCGATCTCGATCGGCTGCGCCAGCGCCAGCGCGCGCTGCTGGCCGAGGCCCGCCGCAAGGGCGATGGCCGCTTCGCGAGCCTCATCGCCCGCCATTTGCGGGGCGTCGACCGCTGTTATTATTATCGCGGCTTCACCGACGAGCTGAAGGCGCGCCATTTCTGCAAGGCGATGGGTTATTTCTTTTCCGGGCCGGACAGCATGGGCCTGATCGGGCTCGAAAGCGCGCGCCAGCTGCCGATGATCCTGCGCAAGGCCTGGCGCGGCGGCTATCGCCGACGAAGCGGAAGCTGACGGCATGAACACATCAGAGCGCCCGGCGGATTTCTCGCCTGCCGGGGATGCCCGCGCCCTCAAGGCGCGTTCGGCCTCCGGCGCCGCCATAACGATGGCGGCGCAGGCCGCCAGGTTCGTCCTGCAATTCGGCAGCCAGGTTACGCTGGCCCGGCTGCTGTTGCCCACCGATTTCGGCCTGATCGCGATGGTGGCGCCGCTGATCGCCGCCGCCTTGTTGCTGACCGATCTCGGCCTGTCGCAGGCGACGGTGCAACGCGCGACGATCAACCAGTCCGAACTGTCCAGCCTGTTCTGGCTGAATGTCGCGATCGGCACCGCGCTGGCGCTGCTGACCGTGATCGCCGCACCGCTGGTGACCCGCTTCTACGCGACGCCGGCCCTGCTCTGGATCGTGATCGCGATGGCCTCGTCATTGCTGTTGTCGAGCCTCGCCGCCCAGCATCTCGCCATTCTCAATCGCCGGATGCAATTTTCGGCGATTGCCGCGATCGAGTTCGGATCGCTCGTCCTCTCGGTGATGATCGGGCTGGCGGCGGCGCTGGCCGGGTTCGGCACCTGGTCGCTGGTGATGATGCAGCTCGGCAATGGCTGTGCGGTGCTGGTGCTGGCCTGGACATTTTCGCGCTGGCGCCCATCGCGCCCGCACATCGATCGCGATGCCTTCCACCTGATCCGCTTCGGCGGTGCCGTGACCGGCTATAATCTGCTCGGCTATCTCATCACCAATCTCGATAACATCCTGATCGGCGCGCGGTTCGGCGCCGGATCGCTCGGCATTTACGATCGCGCCTACAAGCTGATGTTCCAGCCTTTGTGGCAGATGACGGCCCCTGCGGCCCGCGTCGCCGTACCCTTGCTTTCGCGACTGGCCGCCGATGATCGCGAATATCGCGATTCCTATCTGACGATGCTCGGCCTGATCCTGATCGTCACGACACCAGGCATCCTCTGCGCGATCCTGTTCGCCCATCCGCTCATCCGGTTGCTGCTCGGCGAACGCTGGATCGCCGCCGCGCCGATCTTCGCGTGGCTCGGCGTATGTGCGCTGACCTTGCAGCTGCGCCAGGCCGCTTCCTGGCTGTTCGTCAGCCAGGGCCGCGCCCGGGAGCAGCTCAAATGGGGCGGGATCGGCTCGTTGTCGATCGTCATCGCTTATGCAATCGGCATCTTCTGGGGCCCTGAGGGTGTAGCAATCGGAGCGGCGCTTGCCAGCGGCTTCGTTCAGATCCCGCTGATGTGGTGGGCGGTTACGCGCAGCGGGCCGATATCTCGGGCCGATGCGCTGCGCCTGCTGGGACCGCTGGCCGCAGCGACGATCGTCAGCGCGATGCTGCTCGGGCTGGTCGCACGCATCCCGTTCGGCAACAGTCTGGCCGGTCTGCTGCTGGCGATCGTCCTGGCTTATGCGTTGTTCCTCGCGACAATGGCGGCCTTTCCGTCCGGCCGCCAGCTGATGCGACGCGCCGGCGGGCTCAGGCGCCTGCGGCGTCGGCCCTGACCGCCGCCCCGGGCGCCGGCGCCCGGACATCGGCGATCAACGTCGCCACCGCCGCCTGCAACGCCGCGAGCCGATCGGCGAAGATCGCATCGCGGCTCAGATAGGCCTCGCCCGCCGCCGCCCGCCTGAGCGCCGCGGCCGCGGCCGCCACCATCGGACCGTCGAAGGCCGAAACCATGCCTTTGATCAGCGTCTTCACACCCCCCGGTGCGGCGACCCCGTCGATCACCTCAGGCTCGTCGCGATAGCGCTGGTGGAAATCGGCGATCAGTTGCCCATCGCTCGCCTGCGCCAGCGTCGGATCGGCGATGCTCCGCCCGGTCCCACGCGTGATCCGGCTGATCCGGCGATAGCGGAACGCCTCGAGCCGCGCGGTCGGCGGCAGCTGGATTGGGCGATAGGGCATGTCGAGCGATCCCAGCCAGTCGCGCCATTTGAAGATGCTGACCTCGGGCGAGATCAGCACCGGCACCCAGGGGATTCGCAACGTATCAGCCACGATCGCGCCGTGCATCGCCTCGGTCACCACCAGCCGGGCGCGCCCATAGGCCGCCAATATCCGTTCGGGCGGCCATTGCGGGTCGACGAACTCCATCCCCGCAAGCGCGGCCGCTTCGGCCCAGCGGCTGTTCACCAGCGTGCGGTGATGCGGCATGAACAGGATCGAGTCGCGCCGCCCGGCGACGGGCACCAGTTCGGGCAGGCCCGCCAGCAAGGCGGCGCTGTCGGTGATCGAGGCCTGCGCCTGCCCGATCAGCGCCGCCGTCAGCGGCCCGCGCACCGCCAGATAGCGCCAGGCCTCGCATCCGTCAGGCAGACGCCCATAGGCGGCCCCCGATCCCAGCACGAACACCCGGCGCCCCGCAATGTCGCGACCGCGAAACCGCGCCGCGTCGAGCAGGCTGCCAATCCCCACCAGCATCACATCATCGCTGTCCAGCACATCCCGGGGCAGGATTCTCGGCCAGATCAGCGCGTTGAGATCATCGCCGAAATTGCCGACCGGATCTTCATAATAGACGATGTCCATCGACATATTGCACCGCAACATCCCCGCCCGCGCAAGCGCGCCGCCCTCCCCTGGCGCTATGGCGTGGCAAAAACGCGCCGGGCCCGCCTACTCCGGGGGAATTAATCCCCACGCGCAGTTTGTCGGTCAGCGCGCGATCAATGTCGCGATCCTCACGTGCCCGAAAACCGTCGGCATAGGCGGGCACATTGTAACGGCGATCGAGCATCCGGGGTCATAGGTATATATTCGTATTTTGCCGCCGACCGGCATGGCGGAGAAGGCGCCTTGAGGAGCGGGCCAATGGTGCGGCTCGTACGCAGGGGATTAACATGCTGCTGGAATCGTCGAGCCTTACCACAGGAACCGGACGGGCCCACAACCCATGCGAGGAATGTAGCGTGCGCGGAGACGCGATCTGCGCGTCACTGTCGCCGGTTGGCCTCGAGACGCTTTCGCATCTCGGCCGCCGGGTGCATGTGCGTCGCGGGCAGGCGCTGTTCTGGGAAAGTGAGGAATCGGTCCTGGTCGGCAACGTCCTTGAAGGCATGCTCAAGCTTTCGACCATGACCGGGGACGGCCGCGAACAGATTGTCGGCATCGTCTTTCCCTCCGATTTCATCGGCCGCCCGTTCGGCAGCAACAGCCATCACACCGTGACGGCGCTGACCGACGCCACCGTCTGCGTCTTCCGGCGCGGCGCATTCGACAAGTTCGTGGAAACCAATTCGGGCATCGAACAGGCGCTGCTACGCCGCACGCTCGACGAACTCGATCGCGCGCGGCATTGGATGCTGCTGCTTGGCCGACTCTCGGCAACCGAGCGGGTCGCGAGCTTGCTGGTCGAGATGGTCGAGCGCCTGGACGGCGCGAACGGCAAGGAGGTCTCCTTGCCGTTGAGCCGGCAGCAGATGGGCGATCTGCTTGGCCTTGCGATCGAAACCGTCAGCCGGGCGATGACTCGCTTCAAGCAGATGGGCATAGTCGAACTGCCGGGTGGACGTCGCTTGATCGCAACAGACCTTCCCGCCCTCCGCCGTGTCGCCGCCGGCTGATCGCCAGCGCCGACGCCAATAAAAGGCGGCCTTATTTTCCCGCCGCAATTCCGGCCGCAAGCGGCCTGAATATTCGGGCCGCCAGCGTCCGAAGCCGTTTCAGGCCGGCTCACCCCGAGGAGGCAGTGTCAACTCCTTCAGCGCCAACAAAGTTGGCAAGCCCAGCTTTCGCTTGAGCCGGGCACGATGAATTTCAACCGTGCGATGGCTTATTCCCAATTCACGACCGATCTGCTTGTTGGTGAGCCCGCGCGCGAGCCCCATCGCGACTTCGCGTTCACGCGAGGTCAACCGATCGATCGAGTCGGATCCGGCCATGCGGGCACTCGCCATCATGCGGCGCCATTGGCGCGGGTCAGACGCGTCACTGCCTCGATCAGCGCATGTTTGCGTAACGGCTTTTCCAGGACCACGTCGAAGCCCGCCGCAATGGCCGCACCGGACAGATCATTAGTAGCATAAGCTGTTATCAAAACGGCGGGTCCGGTCCATCCGCGTTCGCGCAACCGCGTCAACACCGCGATGCCGTTAAGGTCATCCATGCGATAGTCGGCGATGAAGCATTTCGCTTCGCTATTCGCTTCGTCCGCCAGCAGCGTTATACCGTTGGCATAGGCCCGGACATCAAAGCCCTGCGCCTGCAACAGCAATTGCATTGAGCGCCGCACCCCAGGGTCATCTTCGACCAGCAGGATCCTCTCGCGCTGGGCCGTTGGGGTAATGTGTCGGGCAGCAATATCCATTTTAGAACAACCTTATCAGATCGCCAACCTCTGACAGGCCAGCGATCCGGGGTCGCTACGTAATGATCCCGATTCAGCCGCCGCCCATGCCTGCGGCAAAGGCGATCCGCAGGGCATCGGAGAGGCTGCGCACTTCGAGCTTGGACATCAGGTTCGCACGGTGGACCTCCACGGTGCGCGGTGAAATGCCCAGATCATAAGCAATGGTCTTGTTCGGGAGCCCCTTCGCCAGCCCTTCGAGGACATCCCGTTCACGCGGCGTCAATGCCCCCAGTACGACTTCCGCTTCGGCTGCCCGCGCGGCCTGGCTTCCTGCCGATGCAAGCCGCCCGAACGCCGCCTCGATCGCACTCAGCAATACCGCCTTTTCGAACGGCTTTTCGAGAAAATCGACCGCCCCGCCCTTCATCGCCCGCACCGCGATCGTTACGTCGCCATGCCCTGTCAGCACGATCACCGGCATGGTGATACCGCGCTCGTTCAGCGCCTGCTGCACCTCAAGCCCGTCCATTTCGGGCATGCGGACGTCGAGCAGGATGCAGCCTTCCTCGACGTGCCGCACCTCCTTCAGAAAGGCGACGCCGTTGGACCAGGTTTCCACCGTATAGCCGGAGGTCTTGAGCATGAAGCTGGCCGAACGGCGAATGGCGTCCTCATCGTCGATGATATGCACCAACTTTCTAGTCGTCATCACTGGTCTCCGCCCGCATCAACGTGAAATGAAACTCGGTGCCGCCGCCCTCGCGCGGCTGCGCCCAGATCCGGCCACCATTGGCTTCGATAATCGTCCGGCAGATCGAAAGACCAAGCCCCATGCCTTCGCTTTTGGAGCTGACGAAAGCCGTAAACAACCGCTCGGCGATGGTGGGAGCAATGCCGGGGCCCGTATCCGTGACGATAACCCTGACGAACCCCGGCTGGTCAGACCGGCTCGATATCGTCAATTTGCGCACCGGACAGCCGCTCATCGCCTCGATCGCATTGCGGGTAAGGTTTATCAGCACCTGCTGGATCTGCACCTTATCGACCAGAACGGGCGAAGAATAGGGATCGAGATCGAACCGAGTCTCGACGCCTTTCTCGCGCGCATCCATCAGCCCAAGCACCGCCGCCTCATTGATCAGCGCCGGAAGCTTCTCAATCGATTTGTCGACATCGCCGCGCGCCACGAAATCGCGCAGGCGGCGGACAATATGCCCTGCCCGCAGCGCTTCTTTGGCGGTATCGTCGAGCGCCTCCCGGATCATCGGCATGTCGTCGAGGTTCGGCTTTTCGAGCAGGTCCCGAACCGCCTCGACATAGTTGGTCACGGCGGTGATCGGCTGGTTAAGTTCGTGCGCGAGCGTCGATGCCATCGTGCCCATGGCACTCAGTCTGGAAACATGGATCAGTTCGGACTTGAGCGATTCAAGCCGCTGCTCGGTTTTCTGGCGTTCGGTCAGATCGCGGATGAAGCCGGTGAACAGGCGTTGTGACTCCCCGCTCGTCTCGCCGATCGAAAGTTCCATCGGAAAGGTCGTGCCATCCTTGCGTTCGGCAAAGACGACACGGCCAATACCGATGATCCGCTTTTCGCCGGTTTCGAGATAGCGCCGGATATAACCGTCATGCCGCTCGCGATCGGGCGAAGGCATCAGTCGCTCGACATTGCATCCAAGCAACTCCGCCTCGGAATAGCCGAACAACCGCTCGGCCGCCGCGCTGAACGAAACGATCGTCCCGTGATCGTCGATCACCACCATTGCATCGGGCACGGTCGACAGGATCGACTGGAGCAGGCTTTCGCGCGACCGCACGGCATCTTCGGCGGCCCGCCGATCGGTATTGTCCGAGACGATCTTGGCGAAACCGCGCAGGCTGCCGTCCTTACGGTACAGGGCGGTGATAGCGACGCTCGCAAGAAATTCCGAACCGTCCTTGCGGACGCGCCAGGCCTCTTCCTCGAACTTGCCTTCGGCCAGCGCCCGCGCCAGATCCCGCTCGGGCTTGCCGTCAGCGATCGCGTCGGCCGGATAAAACATCGACGCGTTGCGCCCGACCACCTCCGCCTCTGACCAGCCTTTCAGCCGCTCCGCCCCCTTGTTCCATATCGTCACATTGCCCTGCGCATCGAGCATGTAGATCGCATAGCCCAGCGCGCCGTCGATCAGCAGGCTCAATTCCTCAGCAACCGAACTCACTTCGGAAGTGCTGAGTACGTCCTGCGGATCAGTCACCTGCGCGCTTTCCGTTGTCCACCGGATGCCCTGACAGCTCACGGTTGCACCGCATCCGCAACGCACCTGCCTCCGATCCGTTCGCTTGGCAAATATCGCGAGCCGCTCTGCCCTGCGATCCTAACGTCATCAGCATCATATTGAATCAGCTTCCGCCCGACAACGCCAATGCCATTCACAATATGTCACAGCCACTATCTTCATGCCGTACGCGGCACCGGATGCAACTGCTATCTTGGAACGCGGGATAGGTGATTGCCGCAGCTTGTAAAAGCTGCTTGCAGGAAAGGGCGCGCCGGGAATCGTACTGGGGATGCGTCATGATGCCACGGACGCCGCTCCCGAGCGAATTTCAGGCTGCTGTTCGACAGGGGGGAGGCGCGTTGCAAGCATCAGCGCAATGCTGATTATTCGCAGACGGCGGGGCGTTACGGGAGGCGCGCGCGTTGTTTATGCGGGGCAGCCGATCATATGGAGCGGCGGATATCTCCGGCGCGCGACGGCAGAACTTGCCCTGCCCGGCGCAAGGCATCGAAAATACGGCTGGAGCCCAGGAGGGGCGGCTCGGAAGCTGCCCCTCCCCTGCACACGCTCAGTGACCGAGGATCAAGGGCACTTTGCTCTTGCTCAGCATGCGCTTGGTCACGCCGCCAAAGGCTTCCATCAGCCGCCCATGGCCATAGGCCCCCATCAGGACATAATCGGCGCGCCATGCACCGCATTCCTCCATGATGAGCTTGTCCGCCGGCTCGACGCCATTTTCGATAATCCGGATCGACGCATGAATGCCGTGACGCGACAGATATTCGGCTGCTTCTGTGGGCTCTGTCTGCTCCGATCCGTCGCGTACCATCAAGATGAGAACATCATCAGCCAGAGCCAGCAGCGGCGTGCATGCGCGCATCGTGGCCGAGACCGAGGACTTCCCATCCCAGGCGATAAGCGCCCGCCCCGCTTCGAACCGCTTCTGCGCCTCGGGCACGGCGACAATCGGCTTGCGGGTTTTCATGAGGATGCGGCTTGAGACATCGCGCATGTCAGGAAACGAAAATTCGTCGAGCTTGCGATTGAGAACGATAAGATCGGCCATCTCGGCGGTGTCAATCACGCAGCTTGCGAGATTGCCGACAACATCGACCCAGTCCCAGGAAACGCCCTCGGCTGCCAGACGCTTTTCGAGCGTCGACTTGTTATGGCTTTCCCGTTCGCGCTCGTCGGCAAGCAACATCGCCACGCCCGCGCCGCTATAAACATCGCCAACCGCAGCCGGCATGATCGAAACATCGACGCACGTCAGATGACCGCCCAATATGCGGGTCAGATCCAGTGCTGTCTGGACGCGGGCCTCTTGCCCCTCGTCGTCGTGGACCAACAATAGAATGTTCTTCATCGTCACCTCCATATTTGTAGTGCGACGCTAGATTCGGGATGCCTGGCTCGATATGCGTGATGATACGGATGCTGCCGACAACGCCAATCGCGCTATTCGCATAGCGGACCCCGCTGGCCTGCTAGGGCAAATGACACCTGATCAAAGGAGGTGCGGATGCCGACGATGATCGCGATGCAGCTCGATGGACCGGGAAAAGCACTTCGCCGTGTCGAGCGCCCCATGCCGCGCCCGGCGCCCTACGAACTGCTCGTCGAAGTCTCCGCCTGCGGTGTCTGTCGAACTGACCTGCATGTCATCGACGGCGAGGTCGCAGCACTTCGCCCGATCATCCCGGGCCACGAAATCGTCGGATATGTGCGTGAAATCGGCCCAGATACGCCGGGATTCAAAATCGGCGAACGTGTCGGCATTCCCTGGCTCGGTCACACCTGCGGAGTCTGCCCCTACTGCCTGTCGGATCGTGAAAATCTCTGCGATCGACCCTTGTTCACCGGCGCGACCCGCGACGGCGGCTATGCGACGCATGTCGTCGCGGACGCGCGCTACTGCTTCGCGATTCCCGAACGCTTCACCGATATCGAGGCCGCGCCGCTGCTCTGCGCCGGCCTGATCGGATGGCGGGCGCTACGGCTCGCCGGTGGAGGACAGCGGATCGGGCTGTACGGCTTTGGGGCCGCTGCCCATATTCTCGCGCAGATCGCCGTCTGGCAGGGGCGGGCCGTCTACGCATTCACCAAAACGGGCGACGCACAGGCCCAGGATTTCGCGCGTTCGCTTGGCTGTTGCTGGGCAGGCGCTTCCGAGGATCAGCCCCCGGAACAGCTCGACGCCGCATTGATCTTCGCGCCGGTCGGCGCACTCGTTCCGGCGGCACTGAAGGCCATCCGCAAGGGCGGCCGGGTGGTATGCGCCGGCATTCATATGAGCGACATTCCGGCCTTTCCCTACGCCGATCTGTGGGGCGAACGGCAGATTTTGTCCGTGGCCAATCTTACGCGGGACGACGGCACTTCCTTCTTTGACGTCGTTCAGCGCGCGGGCATCGAAACCGTCACCACCCCCTTTCCACTCACCGAGGCCAATACCGCGCTTGCGCAATTGCGGACTGGCCAGCTGATCGGTGCGGCGGTTTTGATTCCCGGCGAATTTCCGGCGTCGGCCTCCTGACAACGGGCTGATATCGCCGCCGCCGCAATGGCCCTTGCGGGCATCGCAATGGCAAACCCGCTCTCCCCTTCCTACATCCATGCGATCCGAAGGAGATTCCATGGTTGCGCTTTCCATTCTCGATCTGGTCCGGGTGACCGACGACACCGATGCGCGCAGCGCGATCGACAACGCCCGTGATCTGGCCGCGCATGCCGAACAATATGGCTATCGCCGTTTCTGGGTGGCCGAACATCATAACATGCCGGGTATCGCGAGCGCGGCAACCTCGATCGTGCTCGCGCATATTGCAGCGGGCACGCGCAGCATTCGCGTCGGCGCCGGCGGGATCATGCTGCCCAATCACGCGCCGATCGTGATTGCCGAGCAATTCGGCACGCTCGCGCAATTGCATCCGGGACGGATCGACCTTGGCCTTGGCCGCGCGCCCGGTACCGACCAGGTTACCGTCCGGGCGCTGCGCCGCGCGCCCGGCGCCGATACCTTTCCGCAGGATGTCCTCGAGCTTCAGGCCTATTTCCGCCCGGTACAGCCGCACCAGCGTGTTCAAGCCGTACCCGCAGCTGGCACAGAGGTGCCCTTGTGGATATTGGGTTCGAGCACTTATGGCGCGCAGCTCGCCGCCGAACTCGGCCTGCCTTACGCCTTCGCTTCCCATTTCGCGCCCGCCGACTTGATGGCAGCGTTGAGAATCTACCGCGAGCGGTTCAAGTCTTCCGCGCAGCTCGATCGCCCCCATGCGATGATCGGCGTCAACATCATCGCTGCCGAAACCGACGCCGAAGCCCGACGCCTCGCGACAACGCAGCAAATGTCGATGATCAACCTGATCGGCGGCAAACGCGGGCTGAGTGCGGCACCAATCGACGATATCGGCAGTTACGGGACGCCGCAAGAACGGGCCCACGCGATGCAGATGCTCGCCCGCTCGATCGTCGGCTCGCCCGAAACCATTCGCCGCGGCGTCGACGCACTTGTTGCCGAGACGGGCGCCGACGAACTGATGATCGTGTCCGACATCTACGATCATCACGCCCGCCTACGATCGTTCGCGCTGATCGCCGACGCGGTCGCTGAAGCTATTCCCGCCTGATCGGCCTTTCCTTGACGCAGAGCGGAACGTTGGCGATGCTGGCGGGATCAACCGAAGCAAGGGCATTCGCCATTTTCGATCCAGCTCCCGCCGCCGCGGCCATCCTCGAATATCGCCGTCAGGCGCGTTCCGCACTGCCCCCCGCCCCATGCCGGCCACAGACGCTGGCCGACGCTTATGCCGTGCAGGATGCCGTCTTCGCGGTATTGGGACCGATCGGCGGTTGGAAGGTCAGCCCGGCCAAACCCGGCGCCGAACCCACGATCGCGCCCTTGCTGGCGGCCGGCATCCGCAGCACCGGATCGAAGACGCCGGTGCCATCGAGCCTGCCGGTCAAGGTCGAGGTCGAACTTGCCTTTCGCCTGCCCGATGGCATGGCCGGTGCGGTCCCGGCTTTGGTCGGACTTGCCGACTATATCGAACTGGTTCCGCTAATCGAGGTGGTCGCGATCGATCTCCCTGCCGAAGAACACCCCACTGCTTATGACGTCATCGCCGCCGGCGCCTATAATCACGCCGTTGTTGTCGGCACGCCCCTGCGCGACTGGCAGCGAACCGACTGGGCGGCCTGGCAGGTTGCACTGTCGATCGATCATGTCTCCTTCTATAGCTGGGGCGGCCCACCCGACATCGATGCGCTGGTGGCACTGGTCCACTGGTCCATCGGGCATCTGCTGGCAAAGGGACCGATCGCGCCGGGCACGGTGATCACCACCGGCGCGCTGAACGGGGCAACTCCGGTTGCCGGCGACGCCATTATCGAAGGCGATTTCGGTGTCTTCGGAAAAATCGAAACGCGGATCGAGGCGCACTCCGGACGATAGGTTGCAGCGCAGCGCGACACGGTTTAGGCGGCTTTCCATGCGTTCGGCGCCTTTTCCATCCCCGTCGAACTTCCGCCGCGATCTGCTTGGGCGACGGACGATCAGCATCATGCTGGTCATCCTCATCCATCTGCTCGCCGTCATCATCGCCTTCTTCCTGTCGCCGCCGCTGCTGGAACCACGCAAGCCACAAGCCGAGCTGAAGCTTTTTCAGCTGCCGCCGCCGGCGGCCACCGGTTCGACACCAAAGCTCGCGCAGCACAACCGGAAGGTCCAGCCCAAGCAGGTTGCCGCGCGCGAAACGCCCAAGCCGCCGGTGCCGCCGCCCGTGCTGCCGGTCCGCCCGCTCAACATGATGGTCGTCAGCAGCGACGTGTTCGCGGCCGCCGATATTGCGAGGATGCCGTCGCACCACGCCGATCAGAGCGCCGGCGACGATGCCGCCGAAAGCGGCCGAAATGGCGCCTCCTCGAAAGGCAATGGCACCAGCCTGGGGGCCGAAAGGCTGTACAATGCCGATTGGTACAAGGAGCCCACCCGCGCCGAAATGGCACCCTATATGCCGGCCAATCTGCGCGAAGGCTGGGGCCTGATCGCCTGCCGTACGATCGATCATTATCAGGTCGACGATTGCCGCGAGATCGACGAATCGCCGCCGGGTTCGGGTCTCGCCCGCGGGCTGCGTCAGGCCGCGTGGCAGTTCCGCGTGCTGCCGCCGCGGATCGGCGGCCGGCCGATGATCGGGGCATGGGTCAGCATCCGCTTCGATCTGGTGAAGGGCGTGACCAAGGAACCGTGACGTCGCCGCTCAATGCGCGGCGGAGACATCGACCTTTTTCCGGGGTGCCGGGCCCAGCCACACCACCATCGCCGCGAAGAACAATACGCCCGCTGTCACCAGGAACGTATGATTCACCGCCATCGCGACCGCTTCCTGATTGACGATATTGGCGATCATCTGCCGGCTTTGCTCCAGCGTGAAGCCAGCATTGGCGAGCTGGCTCTGCACGTCGGCGGGTTGCAGCTTCGCAACGATGTCATTCTGCATCACGCGCTGGGAATCGCCCCATATCGTCAGTGCAATCGATGTCGCCATCGCCACCGCCATCGTCCGCAAGAAACTCTGCAATCCGGCAGCCGAAGCCATTTCCGAAGGTTCGACCGAGGATAGGCTCAGCGTGGTCAGCGGGATCATGAAGAATGGCATGGCAAAGCCCTGCAATAATTGCGGCAGCGCGAGCGTCCAGAAATCGGCACCACTGCTCCAATGGCTGCGAAGGACGGCCATGCAGCCCAGCCAGAAGACCGCGCCCGACACCAGGAAGCGTGCGTCGACGCGGTTGGCCAGTCGCGCGGCAAAGAGCGACGTAATGATGGCCGTCATCGCCGTGAACGCAGTCGCCAGCCCCGCGTCCTGCGCCGTATATCCCATTGAGGTCTGGAGCCATTGTGGAATGATCACGATCCCAGCGAAATAGGCGCCGAAGCACAAGGCCAGCGTCGCTACCGCCGAAGAGAATCCCCGGTGGCGAAAAACGCGAAGATCAACGATCGGGTGCTCCTCGGTCAGCTCCCATATGACGAACAACAGGAAACCGATCAGCGCGGCGCCAGCAAGCATCACGATCTTCGGGTCGCCGAACCAGTCATGATCGCGACCGATGTCGAGCATCACCTGCAGGCAGCCGATCCAGAATACCAGCAACCCGAGGCCCACCAGATCGATCGGCAGCTTCGCGGTCGGGGTTTCGGCCGGCCGCAGCAGCGCATAAGCCGCGACGACGCAGCCGATGGCAAAGGGGATATTGATGAAGAAGATCCAGTGCCAGCTCCAGTTATCGCTGATATAGCCGCCGATGATCGGGCCCATCGCCGGCCCGAGCAATGTCGTTATCGCCCACAGCCCCATCGCCTGTCCGCGCCGTTCGGGCGGAAAGATGCGCATCATCAATGTCTGCGTCACCGGCATGATCGGCCCGCCGCACAACCCCTGTCCGATCCGGAATATGACGATCGCGCCAAGCGTCGGCGAAAGCCCGCAAAGCAATGAGAACAGGCCGAATCCGGCCATCGAAAGCGTGAAGACGCGCACCGTGCCGAAGCGTTGGGTCAGCCAGCCTGTCAGCGGCACGCAAATTGCCTCGGCAACCGCATAAGAGGTGATGATCCACGTACCCTGATCGACGGTGATGCCCAGATTGCCGGCAATATGCGGCACTGAGACATTGGCGATGGTCAGATCGAGCACGACCATGAAATTGCCCAGCGCCATCACCAGCCCGGCAAGAGCCAGCTGGCGGGATGTGAACTTCATTTCGGGTTTCGGTTGATCGGACATCGCCGGCCTCTCTCAACTGGCCGACAGATCGATTTCGACATCCATCGACAGGCCGACCCGCAGCGGATGCTCCGCCAGCTCCTTGGGATCGAGCGCGATGCGGACGGGCACGCGCTGCACCACCTTGATCCAGTTGCCGGTCGCGTTCTGGGCGGGGATCAGCGCGAACGATGATCCGGTGCCGCCGGCAAGGCCGGCCACTGTGCCATGATAGGTAACACCGCTGCCGTAGAGATCGGCATGAACGACCGCGGGCATGCCCACTCTGACCCGACGGAGCTGCCGCTCCTTGAAGTTCGCGTCGACATACAGCTGCGACAGCGGCACGATCGTCATGATCGGCGTGCCCAAAGTCACGCGCTGGCCGATCTGCACCTGCCGCTTGCTCACGATCCCGTCGATCGGCGCCCGGATGACTGTGCGATCGAGATCGAGCCGGGCCGCATCGAGCCTGGCCTTCGCCGCCAGCACACCGGGATCGGTTTCGATCGTTGCACCTTGAACCAGCGCATCATTGGCCGCTAGCTCTCCCACCGCGGCGCCGCGCGTCGACTGCGCCTGTGCCACCCCGGCCCGCGCGAGTTCGAGCGCAGCTTTCGCCGCCGCGAACGACTTGCGCGCGCTCGTCAGTTCGTCGCCGGAGACCGCGCCGCTCGGCGCAAGTGCCTCGCGGCGCTGAAGGTCGACCCGCGCCTTGTCGAAATCGGCATCGGCGGTGGCAAGCCGTGCCCGCGCGCTCAAAATATCCGCGCCGCGCGCGTCGATCTGCGCCGACAATTTCGTGCTGGTTGCAAAGGTCTGGCGGAATCGCCGGCGCGCCTCGGCCAGATCGGCCTCGGCCTGGGCGATGGCGATGCGCGCATTGGCCGGATCGAGCCGCACCAATATGTCGCCGCGCTTCACCGGCTGCGTGTCGCGCACCTCGACCGCGATCGCCTGCGACGACAGCAGCGGCGTAACCTGCGCCACTTCGGCGTTCACATAGGCATTGTCTGTGCTGACATGGTTGCGGCCAACCAGCAGATACCAAAGGCCCCACAGGATCGCGATTGCGGCAACCGCTATCGCCAGCCGCCCGAGCCACCGGTTGCGTGTCTCCTGCTGCTCCGCCTTCCGCGCGGCGGCGTCCAGGTCTTCGGCCGCCCCGGCGCCAGTCTTCGGATCGGCTTCAGCCATGCGGATCATCCTTGCGCGAAGTGAAGTCTTTTGCGGTAAAGCCACCGCCCAGAGCACGCACCAGTGCGATATCGAGGGAAAAGGCGCGCGCATCCAGTTCGGCCGCCGTCCGCCGCGCCTCGAGCAGCCGTTCCTGCGCGGTCAGCACGTCCAGATAGGTCGAAAGCCCACCCTCATAGCGCTTGCGGGCGATCGCATAGGCCTCTTCGGATGCGGAGAGCGCCGCGCCGGCATCGCCACGCCGCCGCTCGAGCATGCGCTGGCTGGTCACGGCATCGGCGACCGCGCGATAGGCATCGACGACGATCCTTTCATAGTCGGCGACCGCCTCGTCATAGCTGGCGCGCGCACCGCGATATTGGCCGCGCAATGCGCCGCCATGAAAGATCGGAAGGCTGATCGCCGGGCCTGCACTTCCATAGAGCGAATCCGACTGGATCAGGTTGGAAAGCCCGAGCGACTGCACGCCGATGAGCGCACTCAGGCTGATCGCGGGAAAAAAATCGGCCCGCGCCACCTTGATGCGGCTGGCCGCCGCCTCGGCACGCGCACGGGCGGCGGCGATGTCGGGCCGGCGCCCGATCAGGTCGGTGGTGACGCCAGCCGGCAATCCGCGGGCCGCGAACGCAGACAGCGACGGACGCGTGATCGCCAGCCCGCGATCGGGCCCGGCCCCGAGCAGCGCCGCAATCTGGTTCCGCCGCAGCGCGATCGCTTCGTCGGCGCCGGCCAGATCGACCCGCGCCGCAGATACGCCCGCTTCCGACTGGCGGAGTTCACCCCGCGTATCGAGTCCGCTGTTGACGCGATCACTGACCAGCTTCTGCGTCGCACCGCGAATATCGAGTGCGCCCTGCTGGATATCGCGCTCGGCATAAAGCCGCGCGAGATCGGCATAGGCATCGGCAATGCCGGTGGCGAGCATCATCGCGGCTTGCCGGGAATCGAGCTCCGCGGCCTTCGCATCCGAAGTCGCGGCAGCCAGCGCGGCGCGGTTCTTGCCCCACAGATCGATATCGAAGCTCAGATCCAGCGCCGCGCGGCCATTGTCGATCCAGCCGTGCGGCACGAACTCCTTCGGGAAGCCCTGATTGTAGCTCTGTTTGTCGTAACCCGCCTTGCCCTGCGCATCGAGGCGGGGCAGCAGCGCCGCTCCGGCCTGTTGGGCATAGCCGGCGGCGCGATGGAAACGCGCGGCGGCTGCGGCCACATCGGGTGAGTTACGGAGCCCTTCCGCGATCAGCGCGGCAAGCTGCCTATCGCCATAGACCAACCACCAGCCATCGCCCGGCCAGGCACCGGCCGGTGCGCCATCCAGGCTCTGCCCCGCCGCCACCGTCGCCGGAGTCCGCAGCGCGGGCCCGGATCCGAGATCCGGCATGGCCGCGCAGGATGCGAGCAAAGGCGCCAGAGCCAGCGGAATCGCCAGCGCGGGCCGGCTTCCGGAAGATGTTCGACTCACAGACATATTCAAACCGTACCGACCAGTATAAGAATATCCATGAACACTCGCATCGCCCCTTGTCAACAAATTATCATACTATATGGTACGATTTTATGCAGCCGATTGCCTGTCCTCCTTTGCCCCGCCGCGAGGCCCGCCGCCAGGATCGCCGCGATGCGATACTGGCGGTCGCCGCGACGTCTTTCCTTGAACATGGCTATGCAGGCACGACCATGTCGGCGATTGCGGCAACGCTCGGCGGATCGAAAGGAACCCTCTGGAGCTATTTTCCTTCGAAAGAAGCGCTCTTTGCCGCCTTCCTCGATCAGGCCACGCAAGCGTTTCGCGCGCAATTGTCGCAGATCCTCGATCCTTGCGGCGATCTCAGTGCCACGCTGAGGCACTTCTGCTCCAGCCTGATGGAAAAGGTGACGTCACCGGCAGCGATCGCGCTGCATCGCCTGGTGGTCGGCGAGAGCGGTCGCTTTCCCGAAATGGGCAGGATCTTCCACGAACGCGCACCGCGCCTCACCCAGGCCCTGCTCGCCGAATATCTTGATGGCGCGATGGAACGGGGTCTGATGCGGCGCGACGATCCGCTCAGCGCCGCCCGGCTGCTGATCAGCCTGTGCCTGGCCGGATGCCATCAGCAGCTGCTGATGGGTATGATCGACAAGGCGACGCCCGATCTGCTCGACCGGGATGTCGATGCGGCGATGGCTCTATTTTTCCGCGCCTTCGAGGCGTGACACGCAAACGCTGTCCGGCCGTCAGGCCGTCGTGGAACTGTATTGCTTTACCCAAACACCAGATGCACAACCAGCCGTTCACGGCGCAGCGTCGCTACACTGTTCGGGGGTCATTATCCATGAATGGAAAATTCGCTATTGGCTGCATGGCAGCCCTGCTCTCGTCCGCGGCACTGGCACAGGTGTCCCTCGCTGATCTTGCCAAACCACCGGCGACGGCACGGCATTTCATTATCGAATCGACCGGCGGAAAACATGGCGACAGCTGGAGCTGGATCGCCGCTGACGGCACGCGCATGGCGCGTGAAAGCCTCAATCTGCGCGGGCAGGTATGGGAGATCGACTATAGCGGCAAGGCGGGTGCCGACGGCATGCCGGCGACGATGACAATACGCGGCGTGACGCCGCAAGGCGACGCCGGGGAAAATTTCGCTGTCGCGAACGGCAAGGCAAGCTGGAAGAGCCCGATCGACGCCGGCGGCGCGGCGTATCCGGGTAACGCCTTCTACGCATCCTACGGCGGCCCGATGGACACCAATGCCTGGTTCCTCGAACGCCTCCTCGCCGCACCCGGCAAGACGATGAAGCTGCTGCCCGGCGGCGAGGCGCGTGCGGCGAAGCTGACCACCATGGAGGTGGGCCAGGGCGCCGCGAAGCAGACGATCACCCTTTGGGCTATCACCGGCGTCAGCAATTCGCCGATCCCGCTCTGGGCCGACGCGAACGACAAATTCTTCGGCCTGACGACCGGCCTCACCTGGCTGCCCGACGCCTATGCCGGCGACATGAAGCAGATCCAGAAGGTTCAGGCCGACGCGATGGCCGCGCAGGCGCCGATCCTCTATAATTCGCTGGTCAAGGTGCCCGGCAGCGCCGTCGCCTTCTCCCACGTCAAACTGTTCGACGCCGATGGTCTGCAGTTCATCCCCGATCAAACCGTGGTTGTCGACAAGGGCGTGATCGTCTCGGTCGGCCCGGCCGCCTCGGCGAAAGTGCCGGCCGGCGCGCAACTGATCGACGGCAAGGGCAAAACTTTGGTGCCGGGCCTGTGGGATTGCCACATGCATGTCGGCGACGATTATACCGGGCCGCAGGAACTCTCGCTCGGCGTCACCTCGGTCCGCGACCCCGGCAATGACGATTTGCTGACGATCGATCGCCGCACCCGCATCGCGGCCGGCAAATTGCTATTCCCGCATGTCTATCCATCGTCGCTGATCGACGGCAAGGGCCCCTATACCGCACAGGTCGCCAATGTCGCGACCAGCCAGGCCGAGGCGATCGCATTGGTCGATCGGGCGAAGGCCAATGGCTTCACCGGCGTGAAATTCTACGGCACGTTCAACCCCGCGTGGCTGCCGGCCACCACCGCCGAGGCGCACAAGCAGGGCCTCCATGTCCACGGCCATATTCCCGCCGGCATCCGGCCGATGGATGCGATCGCCGATGGCTATGACGAGATCACCCACATCAACTGGATCATCATGCAGGCGATGCCCGACAGCGTTATTCCCGTCTCGAACGGCATCATGCGCTTCGAAGGGCCCGGCCGCTATGCCAAGGATGTCGATCTCGACGGCGCGCCGATGAGGGCGATCGTCTCGACCATGGCGACCAAGCATATCTACAGCGATCCGACGATGGTGGCGTTCGAAGGCCTCTACGTCCCCGAAAACGGCGAACTCTCGCCCTCCTACGCCCCGTTCGTCGGCACGCTGCCCCCACCACCGAGCGCGGCTTCCGCAGCGGCGGCTTTGCAGTGCCCAAGGATCTGACCCGCGCCGATTACCGCGCAAGCTGGGCGAAAATGGTCGAGCTGCTCGGCCGCATGCGCAAAGCGGGGGTGCCGATCGTCGCCGGCACCGACGGATCGGGGATCGAGATCATCCACGAACTCGAAATCTACACCTCCGCGGGTTTCACGCCCGCCGAGGCGCTGGCGGCCGCCACGATCGTTCCCGCGAAACTCGTAGGGCAGGACCAGCACACCGGGTCGATCAAGGTCGGCAAAACCGCGGACCTTGTTCTCGTCGAAGGCGATCCCTCGGTGCGGATCGGCGATCTTCGCCAGACGCGCGTGGTGATGCTCGACGGCAAGCTGCTCGACGCCGATGCGTTGCGCAGCGCGGCGGGGTTTTCGGGGCGGCCGAAATGAGGATGTAAGCGGGAGAAGGTTGATGAGGCAATTGGTAGCACTTGGGCTTCTGTCCGCGATGGCTATGCTGACCGCATGCCATCCGACATTGTTCGGCAGCGACAGCCGCTCCCATTCGGACCGAAGCCGTTACACCGGCATCGGCGTCTATTCGACGGGCGAGCTGTGGCCGAAGATTGCTGCCGATCCCGCCCGGCCCGATACGGCAGTCAAAGATGCCGCCGCAGCCACAACCGACGATGATGAGCATGTCATCGTGGTCGTCGATACGAAGACCGGAGAGATCCGGGAATGCGGGGATTATTCCGGGAAGTGCATCAGCATGAATCCCTGGACGAAGGCGATTTCCGCGTCCGGACAACTCCCTGTTCCGCTGACGAAACATGCCGCCGACCTTCAGCGCGAGCGGGAGCAGAACCAGAAGCAGGTCGAAATTTCCGCTAAGATGAAGTGACGACAAAGACCAAACAATGCCGCCTGAGAGATACCGATTGATCATTCCATCGTCACCCCGGACTTGTTCCGGAGTCCACAGGGACACGCCCACTGTCCTTCGAAGGGCGCAATTGCCGGCCCCGTGGATCCCGGAATAAATCCGGGATGACGATTGGAGTGCTATCATTTCAGGTTGTGTTGGCGTTCGCGGCCAGCGGCTCCAGCCCCAGGCCGACCGCGAGGTCATTCCAAACCGGATTATCCCGCTCGATCAGGTTGCGCTTCCAGTCCCGCCGCCAGCGCTTCAATTGCTTTTCCCGCGGGATTGCCGTGTCCATCGATCCGTGAAACTCGAAGTAGACGAGCCGGGTGATACCGTAGCGCTTGGTATGTCCGTCGAATGTCCCCTCGCGATGCTGAGCGATCCGGACGAGTAGATCGGATCTGACGCCGGCGTACAGCGAGCCATTATGGCCGCTCGCGAGGATGTACACGCACGGATTTAGCTCTCTCATGGCCACACCTTGCTCGCCGGTGGCCCCCGGAACAGTCCGGGTGACGAGAGAGGCGCGCACCGCCTCAGAACGTGCGGCCCTCTTTTATCTCGCTCCCCCCACCCCAATATAGCGCCTAGCAAGAAACCGACGCCCCGGCGTCGACAGGAGACGCGCCGCATGCCGATTTTCCGTGCACGCAACTGGATGTGGGCCGAGGCGATGGACGCGCTTGAGCGGGTCGAGCGCCTCCACACAAAGAGCTTCGAGCCGCGCCGTCACGTCGGCGGCCGTGCGAGCTGGGAGCCGCCGGTCGACATGCTGGAGACCGATGAGGAGGTGCTGATCCTGATCTCCTTGCCCGGCGTCGATCCCGAGCAGGTGGTGACGACGATCGAGGATGGCGTGCTGATCATCTTCGGGCAGCGCATCCTGCCGCCCGAATTGCGAACCGCCGTGATCCACCGGCTGGAACTGCCACAGGGCTGCTTCGAACGGCGGCTGCCGCTGCCGCCCGGCCGCTATGACGGCGTCCGCCGCATCGCCACCAATGGCTGCCTCTATGTCGGCCTGCACAAGAGCCCCGCACCGGGAGGCCGTCGATGAACGATACACCCGCCAGCACCATCGCGATGTCAGCGAAAGCCGCTGACGCAACCGCCCTGCCCCCGATCCCCGCCGATGCGATCATCATCGTGCCGGTTCCCAATGTCGTGATGTTCCCCTCGGTCGTGCTGCCGCTCGCGCTCACAAAGCCGGCGGCGATCGCCTCGGCGCAGGCCGCCGTCCGCGCGGAAAGCCAGATCGGCGTGCTGATGCAGCGTACCGATCTCGAGGATCCGGCCCCGACGGACATGCACATCATCGGCACGATCGCCAATGTGCTGCGCTACGTCACCACGCCCGACAATGGCCATCATCTGATCGTCCAGGGCGAACAGCGCTTCCGCATCATCGAATTCCTCACCGGCTGGCCCTATATGGTCGCGCGGATCGAGAAGATCGCCGAGCCGGAGACGAAGGGCGCCGAGATCGAGGCGCGCCTGCTGCATCTGCGCCAGCAGGCGATCGAAACGCTCGAACTGCTGCCGCAGGCGCCCAAGGAAATGGCCGAGGCCGTGCGCAACATCACCTCGGCCGCTGCGCTGGCGGACATGGTTGCGGCCTATCTCGATCTCGAACCGCCGCAGAAGCAGGAGATATTGGAGACGATCGCGCTGCAGGAGCGGCTCGACAAAGTCTCACGCCTGCTGGCTGCGCGCATGGAAGTGCTGCGGCTCAGCGCCGAAATCGGCCGCGACGTCCAGGCGACGTTCGGCGGCCGCCAGCGCGAAGCTTTGCTGCGCGAACAGCTTGCCGCAATCCAGCGCCAGCTCGGCGAAGGCGATGACGGCAAGACCGCCGAAATCGCCGAACTCAGCGAGGCGATCGGCAAAGCCGGCATGCCCGAAGATGTCGAGCAGCAGGTGCGCAAGGAACTGCGCCGGCTCGAACGCATGCCCGAGGGTGCCGCCGAACATGGCATGATCCGCAGCTGGCTCGACTGGATGATCGAACTCCCATGGACGATCCCGGAAGAGGCGACGATCGACATCGCCGAGGCGCGCCGCATCCTCGACGAGGATCATTATGATCTCGACAAGATCAAGAAAAGGATCATCGAATATCTCGCGGTGCGCAAGCTCGCCCCGCAGGGCAAGGCGCCAATCCTATGCTTCGCCGGCCCGCCCGGCGTCGGCAAGACCTCGCTCGGCCAGTCGATCGCGCGCGCGATGGGCCGCGAATTCGTGCGGGTCAGCCTCGGCGGCGTCCATGACGAGGCCGAGATGCGCGGGCATCGCCGCACCTATATCGGCGCGCTCCCCGGCAACATCATCCAGGGCATCCGCAAGGCGGGTACGCGCAACTGCGTGATGATGCTCGACGAGATCGACAAGCTGGGCAGCGGCGTTCAGGGCGATCCGTCCGCGGCCCTGCTCGAAGTGCTCGATCCCGCGCAGAACGGCACGTTCCGCGACAATTATCTGGGCGTCACTTTCGATCTCAGCCGGGTGGTGTTTATCGCCACCGCCAACATGCTGGAAAATGTCCAGGGGCCGCTGCGCGACCGCATGGAAATCATCACGCTGTCGGGTTACACCGGCGAGGACAAGCTCCACATCGCCCGCCGCTTCCTCGTGCCGCGCCAGCTCGAGGCCAACGGGCTCGATACCGCGCAGATCGAGATCGACGATGCCGCTTTGACCAGCATCATCGGCGGCTACACACGCGAGGCCGGCGTCCGCAATCTCGAGCGCGAGATCGGCCAGGTGCTTCGCAACGCCGCGGTGCGGATTGCCGAGGGCAGCGCCGCGCACGTCCACATCACTCCGGCCGAAGTCGAGGAGATCCTCGGCGGCGTCCGCTTCGAAAATGAGGTGGCACAGCGCACCAGCGTCCCCGGCGTCGCCACCGGCCTCGCCTGGACGCCGGTGGGTGGCGACATCCTGTTCATCGAGGCGACCCGCATGCCCGGCAGCGGGCATCTCCAGCTCACCGGCCAGCTCGGCGACGTCATGCGCGAAAGCGCGCAGGCGGCAATGAGCCTGATCAAGAGCCGCGCCGACGCGCTCGGTATTCCTCCCGAACGTCTGTCGAAAAGCGACATCCACATCCACGTCCCCGCCGGCGCGACGCCGAAGGATGGTCCGAGCGCGGGTGTGGCGATGTTCACCGCCCTCCTGTCATTGCTCACCGACCGCAACGTCCGCAGCGACACCGCGATGACCGGCGAAATCTCGCTGCGCGGGCTGGTGCTGCCGGTCGGTGGCATCAAGGAAAAGGTGATCGCGGCAGCGGCGGCCGGCATCACGCGGGTGATGCTGCCCGCGCGCAACCGGCGCGACTATGACGACATCCCCGAAAGCACGCGCAAACTGCTCGAGTTCATCTGGCTCGAAAAGGTCGAGGACGCCATGGCGGCCGGGCTGGAAGATGCGCCGGCGAAACCCGAGGCGAAGGTGCTCGAAGGGGTGGAATAGGTGATCCAGCCCTTTCACCCCCTCTCTGACGGTAGAGGCTGGATGAAAACCTTGCGGCTTCCGGCAGGGCGAAGCGGGCGTCGGATCCCCTTGCCGGGGATATCGCGAGGCGGCGGCAGGCAGGCTCGCAATTGAGTCCAGCCCGCCAAAGGCCAGAGAGCCCTTATGCCATCTCCGGTTCGACGTCCCTGCCCAGGAAGGTTTCCTCACCCGCCAACCGCGTCTTGACCAGCAGCCGGCCGCTATCGGCGGCATAAGGCAGCGCGCGATGCAACGTGCCGGTATTGTCCCAGATCACGATGTCGCCCTCCGACCATTCGTGACGATAGACGAACCGCCGCTGCGTCGCCCATTCGGTGAGGCGAAAGAGCAGGCCCAGCCCCTCCTGCGGGGTCATGCCGAGGACATATTCGGCCGAGGAGCCGACCACCAGCGATTTGCGCCCATCGCGATGGCGCCAGACCAACGGCAGGTCCGCGCCGCGCGAGCGCACGTTCCGATACTGTTCGTAGGGCATCTCCAGCCAGGTGCCGAGTATCATCGCATAGCCCGAGTGATGCGCGTGAAGGTCCTCGATCAACGCCTTGTCCGCATCGGGAAGCGCCTCATAGGCAGCGTAGGTGTTGCAGAACTCGGTCTGCCCGCCCACCGCCGCGACCCGCTTGGCCGAAATGATCGAAGCGTATGTCGGCACGTCGGCGGTCGTCCCGTCGAGATGCCAGCGGAACGACGACTTGAGCGACGACGCGCGTTGGCTTTCATTGGGGTCGAGGCTGATCCGGTAGGTTTCGCTACCCTTCTCGTCATAGCCATCCTCAAGCGCGAAATTGCCCAGCGTCTTGGAAAAGGCCACCTGCTCGTCGTCGTTCACGGGCGCATCGGGAAATACCAGAACGGCGCGCTGCTTCAGCAGAGCGCGGATTTCCCCGGCATATTTGCCGCTCAGCAAGTCGGCGCGATCAATCCTGACCTCGGTGCCGATGCTCGGCGCCAGTTCCCTTGTTTCGAACGACATCCTCTCACTCCCGGATTCCCGCGGGTTTCATCCACGCGATCCGTATCATGCGGTTTTTGCCGGCCAAAGCTAGTGAGAGAATTCGGGCGGCCGGAACCGGGTCCGCGGCGCTGCCGGGAAGATTTACGGATGGTCGCCGGTGCGAATGTATGTAGCGCACAGGGCAATCGGGTGAACAAGGCAGTACCCCTCTGGTATGGCCTTTGCTCAAAAAATTCTTCATCCCGGCTTTCGCCCATAGGCGCCAAGATAAGGCCCTGGGCCGAACATCTTTTTCTATCCTCCCCCGCCAGGGGGAGGTGGCGCCAAAGCGACGGAGGGGGCGGGCAGCGATCAGCTTTTGCCTGGCGCCAGGCGGCTTCTAACTCTTCCTGGCGCATGGCTTCCGCCCCCTCCGTCAGCCTGCGGCTGACACCTCCCCCTGGCGGGGGAGGATCAGAAAGGGCCGGGCGATGCCGCATAATCAAAACCCTGCGTCCTTATCTTCGCGCCTATGGGCGCGAGCGTGCCGACCCGGCCACCGACGGATTGCTGGCCTTCGATGCGCGTGCCGTGCTGAAAGGCCTCGGGTTCATCCGCTTCAATCCGGAAAGCGACTGTACGCACAGTTGATCACCATTCCGGCCGGCCTGAGCTGAATGCCGACCGGCCCTGGTTGGCATCTGCTCGCCCGGCCGTTAGGCAACCCCATGACCGATGACCTCTTCGCCGCACCTGTTATCGACGGCAAAAGCCTGACCCGCGCCGATATCGAGCCTTTGGTCGCGCGCCGCATCCCCGTCCGGCTCACCGATTGCGACCTCGAACAAGTCGATCTGTCGAAGCTCGATCTCACCGGCTGGACCTTCGAACGCTGCACGATCCGCCGCACCGATTTCAGCCGCGCTACCCTGGAGGCGACGACATGGCAGAGCTGCCGCGGCGCCTTTGCCGATTTCGTCGCCGCCGACCTGACCGAGGCGAGCTTCGCCTCCTGCGATCTCAACAACGCCCTGTTTCGCCGAGCGACGCTGCGTTCGGCGACGATCCGCGGATGCAAGCTGACCGGTGCCGACCTCGCCGACGCCGCCGCGATCGATATTCGCGTCGACGAGGTCCTGTTCATCGGCGCAAAAATGCCGGGCTGGTCGTTCCGCAAGCAGAGCCTCAAGCGGATCGACTTCAGCCAGGCCGATTTGCGAAAATGCGATTTTCGCGCGGCAACGCTCGATGAATGCAGCCTGCGCGACGCGGTGCTCGACGGCGCCAGCTTCGCCGGCGCCGATCTGCGCAACGCCGATCTCGGCGGCCTGCGCCTGACCGACGCCTCACGCTTCCGCGGCGCCACCATCTCGAACGAACAGGCCGGGCAATTGCTCGCCGAACTCGGCCTCAACGTGCGGTGATCGCCGTCTCTGTCCTCAGCGGCCACCCCACAATTGCTTGCTCGCCAGCGCGGCACCCTGAACCAGCGATGCCAGTTTGAGCCAGACGATATCGGGGAACACCGTCGGCACGCCGCTGAACGTCGAGAAGCCGCAATCCGAACCCGCCGCCAGCCTATCGCGGCCTACCACATCGGCATATCGCAGCAGCCGTTCAGCCACGAACTCGGGATCCTCGACATAGTTTGACGTCGAATCGATCACGCCCGGCGCCAGGATCTTGTCTTCGGGCAGCGGAACGTCGCGGAAGACCGCCCAGTCATGGCCATGACGGGGATTGGCACCTTCCATCAGGATCATCTGCGGCCGCGCTTTCAACACCCGCGCCGCGATGACCGCGAACGGTATGTCGAAATGGTGCGGGCCGGCATAATTGCCCCAGCACAGATGCATCCGCATGCGATCGGCCGGGATGTTGCGCGTCGCATGGTTCAGCGCCTCGACATTGCGATCGACGATCCGCAGGAAGGACTGCTCATCGAGATCGGAGTAAGTGAGATGCCGGCTCATCGCCAGATCGGGCGAGTCGAGCTGCACGTCGAAGCCTGCCTCGACGATCGCCTCATATTCGGGGCGAAGCGCCTCGGCGACGGCCTCGATATAGGCGTCTTCGCTCGGGTAGAACTCGTTCTTCTGGAATACCGCGACCACACCCGGCGAAGCGGCGTTGATGAACGCGCCGACCGGCCTGTTCGCGTCCACCGCCGCCTTCATATTGGCGATGTCGGTCGGCAGGCCGTCATTCGCCTTGGCCGCAACCGGCCCCTGGCAGCAGGCGCCGCCGGCGCGCGGCACCACCGCACCGATCTTCACCTGCTGTTGCGCGAATTCGGGAAAGGCGCGCAGATCGGCGGCGGCATCGCCCCGCGATTCGCCACCGAAACCAGTCAGCCGTTCGACGATATAGGTCGCATAGCTCGGCTTGCTATATTCGCCGTCGCTGACCAGATCGATCCCGATCGAAACCTGCCGGGCGACGACATCGTTGACGCTTTTGACAAGATCCGCGGCAAGGCCTGCGGGATCGATCGTCTCGCCGGCGGCCTGCGCCCGCATGCGTTCCAGCAAATATGCGGGCCGGGGGAGGCTTCCGACGTGCGTAGTGAGAATGCGATCAGCCATATCTGCAAGGGCGCTCGCGCCCCCTCCTTGTTCGAGCCCTGTTCAGGCAGATGGATATCAGGGGCCGCCCGCACATCACGGGCGGCCCGCCGGATTTCAGACCTCGTCGGGAAGGCGCGGATCGCCTGCCACGAAACGGCGCAGATTGTCGATGAACAGATCCACGGTGCGCACATAACGGCCGCTGCCATGCGCCGCGGCGTGCGGCGTGAGATCGACCTTCGGATGCGTCCAGAGCGGGCTGTCGTCCATCCGCTCCTTGCGGTAGAGCCACGCCTCCTCGATCGTATGGACATCGAGGATCGCGGCATCGAGATGGCCGGAATCCAGCGCCGCCAGCACCGCCGCCTCATCCATCAGCCCCGCCCGCGCGACGTTGACGAAGGTCGCGCCCGGCTTCATCCGGGCAAGGAATTCCGCATCGACCAGGTTGGCGGTTTCGGCATTGCCGGGCAGCGACATGATGACGATATCGGCACGCCCGAGATGATCGGCGACCTGCTCGGGCTTGATCATCTCATCGAACGGCTCGGTCCCGGTAGGGTTACGACGCACGCCGATCGTGTGCACGCCAAATGCCTGCGCGCGCTTCGAAATGTTGCTGCCGATCGCGCCGGCGCCATAGATCAGCCAGGTGGTGCCATAGATTTCGCGGAAATCATGGCGCGGATATTCCTTATTCTCGCGCGCCACGCGCCGCTCTTCCACCTGCTGGAAGCGGCCCAGGATCGAACGCATCGCGAATTCCGAAATCGAAATCGCATTGCTGTGCGAGGTGGTGAGCCGCACGCCGCGCGCCAGCACGTCCTGCAGGATCGGCATGTCATAGCCGGCCCCGATCGAATGAACCCACTTCAGATCGGGCGCGTTTTCGAGCAGGTGCTTGATTGTCCGCCGCAACGGCCCGCGAAAGCCCTGCACCGTCATCCACACGACATTGGCAGGCAGCGTGCGCGCATCATGCGGCACGCCATCGATCATCGCGGTGTCGGCATCCTCAAGCAGTGCGTAACGCACCGGCAGTGCGGCCGCATCGAACACATGGCGCCACGGTTCATATTCTTCCTTGGCCATGACTACACAAATTTCAGACATCGATATCCTCCCTATGCGATTGCTCGCATTCGTGCTGGCCGCGGCGCTGCGTTGCTTCTATCCGTCACCGCGGTACGCGAAGGCGAGATCCCTTTTGCACGATATCGTGCAAGGCTGGACCCCACGCTTCCACGCTCCGCCAGTCAAGGTCGATCTGGCACCGGTCAAAGTCTATGGACAATGCCGCCTGCTCATATTCCCAGCGCACATGGCGGGGGGAATTCACGCCCACCTCAGGCGAAATGGCAATTCCCCCATTCCCGGCCGCAAGTTGGCCGTCGTCACCGAAACGATCCGCTAATTCGGTCGATTCTCGCGCTACGCAATTCCCACCGGTTGACGAATTAATCGACGCTGGCCCGACATCAGAATCAGTTTTTCTTGTTAACAAATATGTGATAGTTAAAAATCAGTTAAGAAATGATTCTACGTGATAGGGGCACGTTCCCAGGGGGGAACAAAGCACACACGGGCACCATATCTTTACACAGGAATCGGTGATTCCTGTGGGGTTTTCTTATTGCCGATGGCGCGTGCCATCCTTGTGATGTTCGAGTTGGGGAGTATCAAATGAAGTCCTTTCTGAAGATCGTTTCTGCGGCAGCAATCACCGTAGCTGCCGTGTCACCGGCATTCGCGCAGAACACCGCGACGGCCTCCAGCACGGCGACCGGCAAGGTTATCTCGCCGCTGACGATCACGGCGGGCGCGGCACTGGCGTTCGGCACGGTTGTAAAGCCTGCCACAGGCCTTGGCCCCTACACGATCACGGTCGGCACGAACGGCAGCCATGCATCGAGCACGGCCAATTCCTACCTGCCGAGCAGCCCGGCCACGGCCGCAGCCGCTTTCTCGATCACCGGTGAGGCCAATCAGTCGACATCGATCGCGGTGGGCACGGCTGGTCACATGACGATGACCGGCCCGACCACCGGAACGATCGACGTCACGCTGACCTCGTCCAAATCGACGTCGACGCTGCCGTCGGGGGCCGACAGCTTCACCGTCGGCGGCTCGTTCAGCCTGCCCGATACGCAGGAAACGGGTGACTATACCGGTACGTTGACAGCCGTCGTCACCTACAACTGATTGTTCGTCGCCAGGGGTGCCTGGCAAGCCTTTGCAATCCCGCGGCAATCACCTTTGGGTTTGATCACCGCCGGGTTGCACGGCTGTTGCGCGTTGAACCGCAAGCGTTGAGTTGGTGTATGCGTTGGGAGATTCCATGAAGGCGTATCTGAAGCTTCTGGCGGCAACAACCGCGGCAAGCGTGGCAACCGCGCCCGCGCTCGCCCAAAATACCGCCTCAGCCTCCAGCACCGCGACGCTGAAGATCGTGGCTCCGCTGACGATCACGGCGGGCACCGTTCTGGCATTCGGCACGGTCGTGAAGCCCGCGACCGGTTCCTACACGATCACTGTCGACACTGCCGGCAGCCACGCCTCGAGCACCGCAAACTCCTATCTGCCCAGCAGTCCGGCGACCACCGCGGCAAGCTTCTCGATCACGGGCGAGCCGAGTCAGGCTGCGTCGATCACGGTCGGCACCGCCGGCGTCATGACGATGAACGGGCCCAGCGCCAGCACCCTTTCGGTAACGCTGACCTCATCAAAGGCATCGACCACGCTGCCATCGGGTTCCGATAGCTTTACTGTCGGGGGATCCTTCACCTTGACCAGCGCGCAGACGACCGGCGTCTATACAGGCACGCTGACAGCGGTTGTTACGTATAATTAAATTGCCATCCGCATAAGTATATCGAGTTCGGCCAATTTCGGCCTGTCCTGTTTACGTTGAAGCGGCCCGATATGAACCGTCATCACCTCTTCACGATCGGATGTGCGGCCGCCGCGGGCTTCGTCGGGCTTGAGCTTTCGTCAGCACGGGCCAATGTCAGCGCCTCGACCGTCAGCAGCGCATCGCTGACGATCACGGCGCCGGCATCGATCGATTCGCAGCAGGGGCTGGTCGAAGGCGCGGTGCCGATCACAAGCACGACGGCGCTCGTCACGCAGATTTCCAAGAAGGCGTCTCCGATTCTGGCGGCGCCCCGTCCCTCGCAACGAGCAACTATACCCCCCGCCGTTAGCCGGCTGGAAAGCGCGATCGCACCGCGCGATCTTTCGCAGGCCAATTTCACGATCACGGGGGACCAGGACCAGTCGATCTCCGTGTCCGTACCGACCGAGCTAGCGCTGATCCGGATCGGGGGCAACGAAACGGTCACCTTCACCACAACCAGCGATCTTCCCGATGAAACGGCCGGCCAGCGGCTAGCCGGCGGTGACGGCATTCTCGCCTTCAACGTCGGGGGGCGTGTTGCCGAAGGCGGCGATCGCGTGCCGGGTCGTTATTCGGGCATTCTCCGTGTCACAGCGCAATATAATTAATGCCTCACGCCCTCAATTATGCACTATTACGCCCGCGGCATCGGCCGATGCCGCAGGCTAAGAGGGCAAGATATGAATGATCGTCCGCATGTGAAACTTTCTCCGACCGGCAAAACCCGGGTCGGCGTCGTAGCGTTGCTTGCCATGATCAGTTCTTCGTCCGCATACGCACAGGCTGTAGCGGCTCCGCAAATTGCCATTCCGGCCCTGGCGTCCAATCTGAGTATCAATCCGAAGCGCATCACCTTTGCCGGCCTGGGCAAGGCCGCAACGATTTCGGTCTATAATCAGGGTGCCGCCGGCCGTTTCGATGTCGAGCTGGTCGATCGGATCATGTTGCCTGATGGCCAGATCATCTCTGCCAGCGATGCCGCGTCGAAACCCGAGCTCAAAGCCGAACTCGATCGGCTGAAGTCCGCCAGGACGCTGATCGTCACGACGCCGCGGCGCCTGCAGCTCGCCGCCAGCAGCGGCCAGGTGATCCGCGTTCGCGCGGCGGCGACCGCCGACATAGCCCCCGGCGAGTATCGCACCCACCTGACCGTGACCGGCCTTCCCCCGGCCGATGCCGGCCTCACCGCCGATGATGCCGCCGCCAAGGCGCCCGGACAATTGTCGTTCCGGATCAATTCGGTGCTTGGCATTTCGATTCCGGTGATCATCCGCGTCGGCCCGATCGACGTACGCGCCGGCATCGAACATGCTACGGTCGCCGTCGAGTCTGTATCGCCCGATGGCCGCGCCGCGCCGGTGCCGACCGCGATCCTGTCGCTCGAGCTTGTGCGTCAGGGCCCGAATTCGCTGTTCGGCGATCTTGAAATACGGGGAGCGAAAGAAGGCGGCAGCCAGCCGCCACTCGGCATCGTCCGCAGCATCGGCGTCTATCCGGAAATCGAGCGCAGGTTCGTAAAGATTCCGCTGCGGCGGATCCCGGCAGCAGGCGAACGGATCGACATCCAGTTCCGGGATGACGATATCCATCCGGGTGCCGTGCTGGCGAAGGTATCGCTCTCCGCTCCGTGAACTCCTTGATGATGGCGGTGGCCCTGGCAGGCGCGACAGGCGCCGCCCCCCCGGCCCCGCCCCCCGACGCCGCGCCCGGCAGCGTCATGCCACCCCCCCCTACCCTTTCTTCCCCGCCCGCCCTTGATGATGCCGATCTGCTGCTGGTCGAGGTCGTCCTCGACCGGCTGACACTGACAGATTCGCTTTCCTGCTACACGCGGCCGGACGGTCTGCTGATCCCGGTCGGCGAATTGTCGCGCTTGCTGGATGTCGATCTTTCCGTGCTGCCGGCCGAACGCCGCATCACCGGCAATATCGGCGAAGCGCGGCGCCCTGTGCTCATTGATGCAGCCACCGCAACGATCCGCATCGGCGGCAAGGCCGAACCGCTAGCGCCGCGCGACATGGTCGTCGGCGTCACCGATATCTTTGTGCGCGCGGCTCTGCTGGAAAAAATCCTGCCCGTTCGCGCAACGTTCGAAGAATCCGCGCTGCGCCTGACGCTGGAGGCGCGCGAGCCGCTGCCGATCCAGTCACGCCTCGATCGCCTCGGCAAGCTGCGCAGCCTGCAACCGGATGGCAGCGCCACCCAACAGGAGGTGTTGCGCACCGCGACACCCTATCGGCTGTTCACGCCACCCAACTTCGATATCGGCCTGGACACAGCGGGCGGTTCGCTCAGCCCCCGCTCGGCCTATCGCTACGACGTTCGCGCCGCCGGTGATCTGCTGTTCAGCGGCTTCCAGGGGTTCGTGGGATCGGATGACAAGGGCCGCCCGACATCGACGCGGGCGACGTTCGAGCGCCGTGATCCCACCGGCCGGCTGCTGGGGCCACTGGGGCTGACCCGACTCAGTGCCGGCGATGTCTTCACGCCGACGCTGGCAATCGGCCCGCGCAGCTTCAACGGGCGCGGCGTCGCGTTCAGCAGCGTGCCGCTGACCCAGGCCAGCGTGTTCGGCCGGGTCGATCTGCGCGGCGAGTTGCCGATCGGATATGACGTCGAACTCTACGTCAACGATGTGCTCCGCAATGGTCAGACGACGCCGGTACAGGGGCGCTACGAGTTTCTGGACGTCCCGCTGGTGCGCGGGGTCAATGTGATCCGTATCGTCTCCTATGGCCCGCGCGGCGAGCGATCGGAAGAAGTCCGCGTCATCAGCGTCGGCGGCGGGCAGGTCGCCAAAGGTGCGTTCGTGATCGAAGGGGGCGCCGTCCAGCAACAACGCCCGCTGATCGATCTGCGGCCAGGCGACATGAGTGACATCACCGGCCCGGGTGCCGGCGATATCCGCATGGTCGCCAATATCGCTTATGGCCTGAGCGAGGCGGTGACGGTCACCGGAGGCGCAGCCAGTTACTCGCCAACCGGCTTCGGCCAGCGGCATATGGGAACATTGGGGCTGCGCACCTCGCTACTGGGGTTCGTCACGCAGGTCGATGGCGCGCGCGACGACAAGGCGGGATCGGGCATAGCGCTGGCTGTCGCCGGCAAAGTATTCGGCCTGTCGACGGTCGCACGCCATTCCGAATATCGGCACGGCTTCGTCGACGAAACCATCCCCACCGGCGGTGATGGCCGCGCGCTGACCCGCTATAGCGAACTCGATCTCGATCTGACGCTGAAACCGTGGAAAAGCTTCGCGCTGCCTCTTTCGCTGCGCGCTGCGCGGAACCAGTTCGCCAATGGCGATGCCGATCTGTCCGGCCTGGCCCGGGCATCCTTTCCAATCGGCGGCGCCTATGTTTCCACCGGCCTGGATTACCAGCATAGCAGCCTGGCGAGCGGCACATCGACCGAGGCGCTGAGCGGCGTGCTCGCGGCCTCAAGCTTCGCGGCGTTCCGTTGGCAATTGCGCGCGAGCCTCGATTACAGCCTGCTGCCCACCGCGCAGTTGCGCGGCGCATCGATTACCGCCGATCGCGATCTCGGCGCGCGGGCGGCGGTCCGGCTCGCCTTGGGCAAATCCTTCACCGATACCCGCGATGTCACCGCACAGGTCGGCGCGATCCTGCGGCTGCCGCTCGGCGATCTTTCGCTGAACGGCAGCTACACCACGCCGCGCAACGACTGGCGGGTCGGGCTGCAATTCGGCTTCAGCCTGGCCTGGGATCCGCTGGGCCATGGCTATCGGATGACGCGAACCGGCGCCGCTTCGGGCGGCAACCTCGCTCTGCAGGCGTTTGTCGACGACAATAATAATGGCCGCTTCGATCCGGGCGAGCGGCCAGTGGCGGGCGTCACCCTCGATGGCGGTCGCAATCGGATCGCCACCGATGCACGCGGCCGCGCGCTGGTGACGGGGCTGGGCGACGCGCCATCGGCCCGGTTGCAGACCGGCATCGACGATGTCGATCTGACCAACGTCAGCACCCCGCCGAGCATCATCGAATTTGCCCCCCGGCCGGGCCGGACGACCATCGTTCCGTATCCTCTGGCGCCCCAGGGCGAGGTCATGATCCATATTTCGGTGCGGCAGGCTGACGGCAAGCTAGTTGGTCTGTCCGCCTTGCGATTGATCGCAACACCCGATCATGGCGCTCCGGTCGAGGCGCAGACCGAATATGACGGCAGTGTCGTACTGGAAGGGCTGAGGTCCGGCCATTATCGCATCGATCTCGATCCGGTGCAGGCCGCGCGGCTGAAAATGCGCCTCGAAGCCCCGATGGCGGTAACCGTTGCGCATGATGGAGGCGTGCTGCCCGATGTCAGCGGTGTTATCATCTTCGAGTCCGCAGCACCATGATCTACCACCTTCGCCATCCAAGGATCAGGCCAATGCCCCCGTTGTCGACACGTTCGCTAGCCATTGCCCTGGGCGCCCTGTCGGCCTGTCCTGTTGCTGCACAGACCTATACGGTTTCTTCGATCACGGCGCCCGCATTCGGGACCCTGATCACTGGCGTTACTGGCACCACGGTCTTTCTGAACAACGGCATCGTGACGAAACAAAGCGGCAGTGGGACCGTCTATTCGGGGCCGGTCACGCGGGCCGTAGTGTCGATCAACTGCACCGACGGCTCCGGCAGGCCGCGGCGCTGCAGCACGGCCGGCAATATCGCGCGCGTCGATATCGCGACCAGCGGCATTATCAGCGGCCGCGCCCAGGCGATCAGCAATTTCACGGCAAACAATGGCACCGGCACGATCGGCACCGGCACGACCACGGGTACCTCGCTCAGCTTCCAGTTGACCGGGTGGACGGCCAGCAATACGAACAAGACCTTCTTCCTCGATATCACGCTGCCGATCACCGGCGACGATGTCGGTGGCACGACGGGCGCCGCCACGTCGGGCTTCACCGTGCTCACCACCGAGGATCCCACAACGCCGATAACGGGTCTTAGCGCCCTTGCGACCGCCACAGTGCGACGGGCGATGTATATCGCGGCGGGTACCTCCCTCGGTTTTGGCTCATTCCTGCGCTCCGGGACGAATTCCGGCACGGTGACCGTCGACTCTCTGGGAACGCGTACCGTCGGCGGTGCCAGCCCGCCGATACTTCTGACCACGGGCCCCGGCAGCGCCGCCACCTACACACTGTACGGCGAACCCAGCACGAGCTTTACCCTGACGGTCTCGACACCGCTTGCTTTTTCCAACGGCACCGCCGTCACCGTCCCGGTCACGTTGATCCCTTCGGCCAGTGGGTCGTTGACGATGCCTGGCGGCGGCACGATGCCGCTGACCGTCACCGGAGTCATCACCGTGCCGGGCAACGCCGGTTCGGGCGGCTACAGCACCAGCTACAACGTCACCATCACCTACAACTGATCGCCGGTTTCACCCGAACAGTCGCGGTGCGAGCGTTGCCAGTCTGCGCGCCGTATCCGCCGGCCAATGATCGCGTGCTGTCATCACCGCGCCGTCGAGCGCATGATCGCATCCCTGCGGGCAGCCCGCGCCGCCGCCCGCCCGCGCCGCCACAGCCACCACCAAAGCCTGCGCCCGCGCAACATTGGCGTTCATGACCCCGATTATTTCGGCGACGTCGACCTCCTTTTCGGACCAGGCATCGTCATCGGTCACCATCGCCACGCTGGCATAACAAAGCTCCGCCTCGCGGGCGAGCCGCGCCTCGGGCAAGCCGGTCATGCCGACGATGTCGCAGCCCCAGCTCTGGTGCAGCAGCGATTCGGCGCGGGTTGAGAATTGCGGGCCTTCCATCACCAGCATCGTTCCGCCGATCCGGTGCGCGCCTGCGTCGTCAGCGAGCGCGGCCGCCACCGATTGGCCCAGCCGCCCGCAAACCGGCCGCGCGAAAGCGACATGCGCCACGATGCCGTCGCCGAAAAAGCTGCGCCCGCCGCGAATCGTGCGGTCGACATACTGATCGACCAGCACGAACGTCCCCGGCCGCATATCGGCATGCAGCCCGCCGACGGCCGAGATCGCCAAGACCTCGGTACACCCCGCCGCCTTCAGCGCGGCGATATTCGCGCGATAATTGACCTCGCCCGGCGCCAGCCGATGCCCGCGTCCATGTCGTGGAAGGAACGCCACGCTGCGCCCGGATACCTCCCCGATCAGCAACGCATCGGATGGCTTGCCCCAGGGCGTGTCGACGTCGATCCATTGTCCGTCCGCCAGCGCCGGCATTCGATAGAGCCCGCTGCCGCCGATCAGGCCTAGCCGTCCCGTCATGCCACCCCATCCCCTGAATTGAAAAGGGCCGCCCGGTCATCCCGGACGGCCCTTCTTTACGTCAATCTCAACCTGAAGCTCAGTGCTTCACGCCTGCCCAGATGTTCCGATAGGACAGGAACGCCAGACTGGTTGCGATCAGCAGGAAGATCACCACCGCGAGACCGGTCTGGTGACGGGCTTCGAGCTTCGGCTCGGCTGTCCATACCAGGAATGCCGATACGTCCTTGGCCATCTGATCGACCGTCGACTTCGTCCCATCCGAATAGGTCACCTGACCATCGGCCACCAGCGGCGGCGGCATCGCGATGTTGAGGTTCGCGAAATACGGATTGTAGTGGAGCGACGGCGGAGTCTTGGCATCCGGGAACTGCTTGATCAGTTCAGCCGGCTGCTTCTGGAAGCCCGTCAGCAGCGAGTAGATGTAGGCCGCGCCACCATGGCGAGACTTAGACACCAGCGACAGATCCGGCGGTAGCGCATTGTTGTTGGCAGCGCGAGCGGCGGTTTCGTTGGCATAAGGCGTCGGGATCTTGTCCGCCGGCGTGCCCTTGCGGGTGGCCGGTTCGCCGGTTTCCGGGTTGATCGAGGGAACCTCGGTCGCCCAGCCCTTGGCGATCGCCTTCACTTCAGGATCGGTGAAGCCCAAATCCTTGAAATCGCGGAACGCGACCTGATGGAGCGAATGGCAGGCCGAGCAGACTTCCTTGTAAACCTGGAAGCCGCGCTGCAGCTGTTGCCGGTCGAACTTTCCGAGCGGGCCATCCGACGCGAAGGAAACCTCCTTCGGATGCTGGTGATAGACGCTCTCGGCGGTGGGGGCCGGCGGCTCGCTGACATAGGCGATGGCGCCCATGAGCAGCGAGTAGAGCAGAACCCCGACGAAGCCGAGGCCGGCGAGAAATGCGATAGGACGAACCATGACCTGACTTTCCCCTTAAGCCGTCGGCGTCGCGTGGCCGAGCACCGCTTCGGTGATCGAATTCGGCAGCGGAAGCGGCCGTTCCATGCGCGATACGATCGGCAGGATGATCAGGAAGTGGGCGAAGTAATAAGCCGCCGCGAGCTGGCTGATCATCACGAAGGGCTCTGCCGCCGGCGAACCGCCGCAATAGCCGAGGATCAGCACGTCGATCACGAGCAGCCAGAAGAACTTCTTGAACGTCGGGCGATAATTGCCCGAACGCACCGGCGACTTGTCGAGCCACGGCAGGAAGAACAGCAGCAGGATCGAACCGAACATCGCGATCACGCCCAGCAGCTTGGCCGGAATGCCGAACACGTTGAAAGTGAAGGCGCGCAGGATCGCGTAGAACGGCCAGAAATACCATTCGGGAACGATGTGCGCCGGCGTCGAGAGCGGGTTGGCCGGGATATAATTATCCGGGTGACCCAGATAATTCGGCGCGAAGAACAGAACGAGGCAGTAGATGATCAGGAACACGCCCAATCCGAAACCGTCCTTGGCCGTGTAATAGGGGTGGAACGGGACGGTATCCTGCGGGCCCTTCACATCGACGCCGGTCGGATTGTTCGAACCCGGAATGTGCAGCGACCAGATGTGCAGCACGATCACGGCAGCAATCACGAACGGCAGCAGATAGTGCAGCGAGAAGAAGCGGTTCAGCGCCGCATCGTCCGGGGCGAAGCCACCGAGCAGCCACGTCTGGATCGGCGTGCCGACCACAGGGATCGCGCCGAACAGGCCGGTGATCACCTTGGCGCCCCAGAAGCTCATCTGCCCCCAGGGAAGCACATAGCCCATGAAGGCGGTCGCCATCATCAGCAAGAAGATCACGAGGCCGAGCAGCCACACCATTTCGCGCGGGGCCTTATACGATCCGTAAAATAGGCCGCGGAAGATGTGGAGATAGACCACGATGAAGAAGAAGCTCGCGCCGTTGGAGTGCGCGTAGCGCAACAGCCAGCCCGAGTTCACATCGCGCATGATATGTTCGACAGAGTCGAACGCGATGCCGCCATTCGCGGCATAGTGCATGGCGAGGATGATGCCGGTGATGATCTGGATGCCCAAAGCCGCGCCCGAAAGCACGCCGAAGTTCCAGAAATAATTCAGGTTGCGCGGAACCGGATAGCCGGCACCAATCGCATTATAAACGAGCCGCGGGAGCGGCAGACGCTCGTCCAGCCACTTCATCAGCGGCTGCTTCGGCTCGTAATGTTTTGCCCAGGGGAAGCTCATGTCTGTTTACCTCAGCCGACTTGGACGACGGTATCGGATTTGAAGGCGTATTTCGGCACTTCAAGATTCTTCGGCGCCGGACCTTTGCGGATGCGGGCGGCCGTATCGTAGGTCGATCCGTGGCACGGGCAGAAATATCCGCCGAACTCGCCGCGGATTTCGCCCTCGCCGGCACCCAGCGGCACGCAACCGAGATGGGTGCACACACCCATGGTGATCAGCCACTGCTTGTGGCCTGCGATCGTGCGTTGATCCAGCGTCTGCGGATCGCGCAGCGCCGAAAGCGGCACCGCATCGGCGGCCGCAATTTCCTTGGCCGTCAAATGGCGCAGGAACAAGGGCTGCTTGCGGAAGATCGTCTTGATCGCCTGGCCTTCCTTGATCGCCGTCAAATCGACCTCGATCGAAGCCTGCGCCAGCACATCGGCCGACGGGTTCATCTGGTTGACCAGCGGGAGCAGGACGGTCGCTGCGCCGACTCCGGCGAAGCTCACGGCCGCAATATTGATGAAGTCACGACGACGAACGCCGTCCCCAGCTGCTTCGCCAGGTATTTCAGTAGTTTCGAGCGTCGCCATTCCGGAACCTTTGCGCTGCCACGATCCGGCGCAGTCAGGAAGGTTTCGGCATTTACCGTCGCCCCCCGAACCACGCACCGCCCGTAATCCCCCGGCGGTTGGCCGCGCTGATAGCGCCGGATTGCGGCCTTTGCCAATCCCATTTCACCATTATTGCGGCATTGCGATACATTCGCATATCAACAGGGCTATGCGGATTGCCCTTTACCACCCCGATATCGCCGGAAACACGGGCACGATCCTGCGCCTGGCGGCCTGTTTCGGCATATCGGTCGACATCATCGAACCGTGCGGATTCGCATTTTCCGAACGGGCATTGCGACGCGCGGGCATGGATTATGCGGCCGCGGCCGACGTCGTACGCCATGCCGACTGGGATGCCTTCATCGCGACGCGGCGGGGACGGATCGTGCTGTTGTCGACCTATGCCGCGATTCCCCTCCCGTCGGCGGTATTTGCGTCCGGGGATACCCTCCTGTTCGGATCGGAAAGTGCAGGCGTGCCCGAAAATGTCCGCGACGCCGCCGATCTGCGCGTACGTATTCCGATGCGCGCGGGCTTCCGCTCCTTGAATGTCGCGATCAGCGCTGGCATCGCGCTCGCCGAAGGCTTGCGACAGACCGGAGGATGGCCCGAATGACTTTCATGATGGACGCGCAGCAGCAGGCAGCACGCAGCTGGTTCGAATCGCTGCGCGACCGCATCTGTGCCACGTTCGAGGCGATCGAGGCGGAAGCCGACAGCGATGCCCGTTTCGCGTTCACCCCATGGAATCGCGAGAATGATCCGGAAGCGAAGGGTGGCGGCGGCGTCCAGGGATTGATGAAAGGTCGTGTCTTCGAAAAGGTCGGAGTCAATGTCTCGACGGTTGGCGGCGCCTTCTCGCCCGAATTCGCAAAGACGATCCACGGGGCGGACGAACAGGATCCTGGCTTCTTTGCCACGGGAATCAGCCTCGTGGCGCACATGGCCAATCCGCACGTTCCAGCGGTTCACATGAACACGCGCTTCCTCTGCACTACGAAACGCTGGTTCGGCGGCGGCGCCGATCTCAACCCGCCATTGCCGTATGACGACGACACCGCCGATTTTCACGCGCGGCTGAAACTGGCCTGCGATCCGCACGGCGCCGACTATCACGACCGATTCCGCCAATGGGCCGACGACTATTTCTGGATCCCCCACCGCAAGACCCATCGCGGCGTCGGTGGAATTTTCTACGATCATCTCGATTTTCAGGACGATGCTGGCTTCGATGCCAATTTTGCCTTCACCCGGGACGTCGGCGAAGCCTTTCTCGACATCTTCCCCACGATCGTCCGCCGCCGGATGGGCATGACGGCCAGCGATCAGGATCGGCGCCAGATGCTCGCTTTCCGCGGCCGCTATGCCGAATTCAATCTCGTATATGATCGCGGCACGGCGTTCGGCCTCAAGACCGGCGGCAATGTCGACGCGATTTTGATGAGTCTGCCGCCCGTCGCGACCTGGGAATAGCGCCGATGGGCCTGACCCCGGTCGAGCCGCATATGCTGGCAACGGTCGTCACGTCGCTTGAGATGGTGGCGAAACCGAAGCCGAAGCCCGCAGCGCCATCGGTATTCCGGCTCAATCGCTGGAAAACGCCTTCGACAGACAAATATCGTGCGCTGTTCCGCCGCATCGGCGCCCCGTGGCTATGGTTTTCGCGGCTGGTGATGAGCGATGACGAGCTGATCGCAATCATCAACGATTCGGGGATAGAGATCTACGCCGTCAGCGATGCACGGGGGATCGAAATCGGTATGCTCGAACTCGATTTCCGCATCGCCGGCCAGATGGAGATCGCCTTTTTCGGGCTGGTCCCCGAACTCAACGGCAAGGGGCATGGCGGCTGGCTGATGGGCCAGGCGCTGTCGCTTGGCTGGCGTAGGGGCATCGAGCGTGTGTGGGTCCATACCTGCACGCTCGATCACCCTGGCGCACTCGGCTTCTACCGGAAGAACGGCTTCACGCCATTCGCGCGGGCGATCGAAACCTTCGTTGATCCGCGTGTGGCCGGTATATTGCCTGCCACCGTAGCACCGCACATTCCGATGCTGGCGGAGGCCTCAGGCGGATAAGCGGCCATAAGCAAAAGCCAGATAGACCGTCCATCCCATCATCAGCACCGATCCGATGAAGGCAACGATCAATTCGGCGGCAACCCTCAGCAACTCGCCCTGCCCGCTCGCCATCGCAAGCAGCCGCGCGACGGGTACGAGGGCAAGCTGGCTGATCGAGATCAGCGTCATATAAGCCAGCCCGAACATAACCGATATGGCCAGCGCGCGCAGGGTCTTGCCGCGCGTCAGCCGGAAACTGTGCTTCAGCGCGTCGATCGGGCCCATGCTGCCATCGGCCAAAGTCGGCCATAAAACCAGCAGGCGCACCTGCCCCCAGATGATCGGCACACAGCTCAGGATGATGGCCTCGTTGAGCCGCGTCACATTGTCGGATGGTACGACCAGCCCGATCAGGGTGACGATCACCACCGCGACCACGAAGACTCCGAATATGAGCGCCGCGACGATCAGGCCGACGACGATGGCCACCGGCACCCGCGCCAACGCTATCCGCAGCGCCTCTCCCACGCTCAACCGCGACCGCAGCGCCATCAGGCTGACCGCCATGTTGCCGATCACCGTCAGCAGCAAGGCGGGGATCAGCAGCAGGCCGTTCACGCCCGAAACGGGCGATTGCGCAGCCCCCTCGCCCCGCGCGTCGGCGGCGAAGCCTAAAATGAGCATGCCGAGGCCAAAAGTCGCCATCGCGACCGGCAGCACCAGCCCGCTTTCCCGCCGCAGGAAGACGACGGTCTCCTCCCATATGGCGTCGATGGAAAAGCTGGACATTCATAATGCTCCCATATGCGATGATCGCCGCCCTATCGCGATAGCCCCCCCTCGCGCAATCATATGCGGCTTGATTGGCCGCCGATATGCCGACAAGAGCGAGCCATGGACGCGATCGACGATGGCCGTATCGAATGGCGGGTGAGCCCCGGCCTGTCGCCTTATGCCGAAACGCTGGCGGCGATGGAGGCCCGCGCCGCGGCGATCCGCGCGGGTGAGGCCCGTGAACTCATCTGGCTGGTCGAACATCCGCCGCTCTATACTGCCGGCACCAGCGCGAAGGCCGACGAGTTGCTCGCCCCCGATCGCTTTCCCGTTTTCGCCACCGGACGCGGTGGCCGCTACACCTATCATGGGCCGGGTCAGCGGGTCGGCTATCTGATGCTCGATCTCGAACGGCGGGGCCGGGACGTGCGTCGTTTCGTCACTGCGCTCGAACAATGGCTAATCGATACCCTTGGCGACCTCGGCATCACGGCCCGCAGCGAACCGGGGCGCGTGGGGATATGGACCGGCCATGGCCTGGCGGAGGCCAAGATCGGCGCGATCGGTATCCGGTTACGTCGTTGGGTGACGTTCCACGGCTTCGCGATCAACGTCGCGCCCGATCTGTCGCACTTTTCGGGGATCGTGCCCTGCGGCCTGGGCGATTATGCCGTCACCAGCATGCGCCAGCTGGGATCTCCACATGACATGACTGCGCTGGATGAGGCGCTGCAGCGCCATTTTCCAGCCATGCTCAATGCGCTGGGAGATTATGGCGGGGATGCTCGAACCGCTTGAGCCGCCGAGTCGTTCACGATATGGTCGCATCCAGAAACAATGATTTCAGGGAGTATTTCATGCGTGCGACGTTCCGGACGATGCTGGCCGCAACTGCCTTGGTTACCGTCACAATCGGCCTGTCGGGCTGCCACAAGAGCAGCGGCACGGATGAGAGCAATGTCGTCGAGATGAATGCGATGGATGGCTCGATGAACGATATGACAGTCGTCGACAGCGCCACGATGGACGCTGCCGGATCGGCCAATACCGCCGGCGGTAATGTTGCAATGGACAATGGCTCCAATGCCACCTGACGAGCGTTCGGGCAGCAATCTGTTAGGAGTGGTGTGATGGTATTTCGGAAATTGGGTGCGATCCTCGCGGGTTTATCGGTGGTCGTCGCCGCCAGTCCGGCATCGGCCTATCTGTTCTGGTCCGCTCCCAATTTCACTGGCGGTGCGGTGCACGGCGATGAACCTGGGCTCGGAACGACCTTGCCCAAGGCAACTCCGGCCGAGCTCAAGGCACATATGCTGTGGAACATGCGAGCCGGGCTGAATGTCGCGGCGCTACAGTGCCAGTTCTCGCCAATCCTGATGACCGTTCCGAATTACAACGACCTGCTCAACAAGAATGCCGCGGAACTGAACACCGCCTTCACCACCCTGAACAACTATTTCAAGCGGATGGGTGGCAAGGGCTGGCAGACCAAATTCGACCAATATACGACCAGAACCTATAACGGCTTCTCGACGATGCACGCCCAATTGGGTTTTTGCGAGACGGCCAGCGCGATCGGGCGCGAAGCCCGCACGCTCAAGCGCGGCAATCTAAGCGATCTTGCCGCAACCAAAATGCGTGAATTCCGCAATAGCCTGGTCCCGGTCGGCGACATGTTGTTCGCGCGCCGCTCGCTATACATGCCCGTCGCGGTTCCACCGTTGTCGGACGATTGCTGGACCAAATCGAGTATGTTGAAGGCGCGTTGCGCGGTCGCGACGCCGACCCAGGCTGCGGCAACGGAAACGGCCGCCAAGAGCTGATTGCGCCCCGGCAATCTGAATGTCATTTCCGCATTCAGATTGCCGGAGATGCGAGCCCATGCATCGTTTGAGATCTGCCGAGGCCCCGTTTCTGCGAGCCCGGCTGATCAGAGCATTACGCCGATGAACGGCCGGCAGCAAACATCGGCAACCCTGACGTAGCACCGGCCTGTCGATCGAACGGCCTAACGCACCACGCCTGCTTTGGCCTGCTCGACAGCAGCGTCCATTACCATCCCATATTCCTTGATTCCGCCAGCCGGATTTTTGGCGGCCATTCCGGAATCGATCACCAGCGTCTGGCCCGAAATGCCGCTCGCCAGATCCGAGGCGAGGAAGGCCAGCGCCGCGGCAACCTCCGTCGGCAGCACGCGGCGAAGGCCATCCTTGGAAACGGCTTCGCGCTCGCCTGTGCCATTCCCGGAATATTTGGAGGCCCGCGGCGTTGCCACACCACCCGGTGCGATCGTGTTGACCCGGATGCCGTAACGCGCCCATTCGATCGCCATGGTTTCGCTCATCGCCATCACGCTGCGTTTCGCCATGCCATAAGGACCGTGGAATGGTGCGCTACGCAGTCCGGAGATCGATGTGAGGCTGATGATGCTGCCCGGATGCCCTGCCGCGATCATATGGCGCCCCGCATCCACGCACACGCGGAATACATAATCGAGGTTGAGCGCCAGGACGTCCCGGAAGACTTCGTCAGTCGTCTCCTCGATCGGCGTCCATTGATGGAAGCGGGTGCCGCCAGCAATGTTCGCAACGATATCGATACGATCCACCTTCGATAGCGCCTTGCCCACAAGCGCGGCAGCCTCGTCGGGGTTCATCAAGTTCGCAACGATGGTTTCGCAGGCGACACCCAGAGCCAGCACCTCAGCCCTGATTTCCGCAACAAACTCTTCGCTCTGGTCCACCGCGACGATGTTCGCGCCCGCCTGCGCCAGCGCCAGACTGACCGACGTGCCAAGGCCACCGCCGCCAGCACCACACACCAGGGCGGTCTTGCCGCTTAGATCTATCCCGATCATTGCACCCTCTATTTTATACCTCAGCCGAGCAAATCTTCGCAGCCGTTCCCGGTTGCGAACAGAGAACCCGCCGGCATCCCATTAGGCGTAGCGCGCATCGCAGGTGCAGGTCGAGTGTCCTCACCCGAGAATTTTTCAGATGGCTCGGACCCCAGGCACGAACCAGTGCATTTTCGACGTCACATCGGAATGGTTGCCTTGAAGCCCCCGCCGCACGCGATCGCGCTCGTTTACATCTCGCCCTTGGCCCGCCGCAGGGCATAGAAACGCCGCACATTGGCATTGTGCTCCGCCAGGGTATTGGCGAACACATGACCGCCCTTCCCGTTCGCGACGAAATAAAGCGCCTTCGATGGTGCCGGATTCAAAACGGCTTCGATCGACGCCCCGCTCGGGTTGGCGATCGGGCCGGCGGGCAGCCCTGTCATCGCGTAGGTGTTATAGCCGTTCACCGCATGGATTTCGGATTCCCGAATGCGGCGACCGAGCGGCTTACCATGGGTAATCGGATAGATGATCGTCGGGTCGGCCTGTAACTTCATCCCCTGCCGCACCCGGTTCGAATAGACCGCGGCCACCATGCGCCGTTCGGAAGCCAGAGCGGTTTCCTTCTCGACGATCGAGGCCAGGATCACGGCCTGATCCTTAGTCTTCGCAACCGTCGTCGGCTTGCGCGCTGCCCATGCCGCGTCGAGAGCCTTGGTCATCGCCGCTTGCATCCGATGCAGCACCGCCACGCGCGGCTCGCCACGTTCATAGCTGTAGCTGTCGGGCAATACCGATCCCTCTACCGGCACCGGCACCGGTCCGCTCAGCATGGGCTCGGCTGCCAGCCGTTCCTGCACCATGATCGAAGGCATGCCCTCGGGAATCGTCACGAGCCGCTGGAGCGGCTTGCCGTGCTGGAGGATATCCAGCACCTCGCGGCCGCTGGCCCGCGCCGGAATGTCGAATTCCCCCGCCCGCACCGGATCGAGGGCGCCAAACCGACGCGCAAGCCGAAGGAAATTGGTCGTCGACCGGATGATGCCGGCCTTCTCCAATGCGCGTGCGGCCGATCCCAGCGATGCGCCCGCCGGCACAGTGAAGCTGACTTCCTGCTTCAGAGGGCCTTCGGCCCACCAGTCACGCGATATCCACAGGGCCCCTGCGCCGGCCATCAGCGCGAGCAGGATGATCGGCCAGACAAGGCGGCGGATCATCGATCGGCCCTTCAGATCGCCCGCATGATCAGGCTGGCATTGGTGCCGCCGAAGCCGAAGCTGTTGTTAAGCACGGCGCGAACCTTGCGCTTCTTTGCCTTGAGCGGCACCAGATCGAAATCCTCCAGCCCGTCGCTCGGATTTTCGAGATTGAGCGTCGGCGGCACGATCTGATCGCGGATCGCGAGGATGCAGAAGATCGATTCGACCGCGCCGGCACCGCCCAGCAGATGGCCGATCGCCGATTTGGTCGACGACATCGACACGGTCTTCAGCGCATCACCGAACAGGCGGCGGACCGCGCCGGCCTCAAGCTCATCCCCCAGCGGGGTCGATGTGCCGTGGGCGTTGATATAGTCGATGTCGTCCGGCTTCAGCCCAGCCTTGCGCAGCGCCATCTCCATCGACCGGAAGGCCCCGGAGCCTTCGGGATGCGGCGCTGTCACATGATAGGCGTCGCCTGACAGGCCATAGCCGATCACCTCGGCATAGATCTTCGCGCCGCGCGCCTTGGCATGCTCATATTCCTCAAGGCACACCACGCCGGCACCCTCGCCCATCACGAAGCCGTCGCGGGCCTTGTCATAAGGGCGCGATGCCCGTTCGGGCTCATCATTGAAATCGGTCGAGAGTGCGCGCGCCTGAGCGAAGCCGGCAATGCCGAGCGGGCAGATCGCACCCTCGGCGCCGCCTGCCAGCATGACATCGGCATCGTCCATCGCGATCATCCGCGCCGCGTCCCCGATCGCATGTGCGCCGGTCGAACAAGCGGTGACAACCGCATGGTTCGGGCCGCGCAACCCATATTTGATCGAGACCTGGCCCGAGATCAGGTTGATCAGCCGACCGTGGACGAAATGCGGAGAAACCCGCTTGGGGCCACGCTCATGGCAGATGATCGATTCGCTGGCGATGCCCGGCAGGCCGCCGATGCCCGATCCGATCGACAGGCCCGCGCGATAGCTTTCTTCAAGGGTCATGTCGGTCAGCCCGGCATCTTCGAGCGCCTGGCCAGCCGCATCGATCCCATAGATGATGAACGGATCGACCTGACGCTGCACCTTGTGATCGACCCTTTTGTTCGGATCGAAGCCATAAGGATGATCCGCCGGCTTCACCTCGCAGGCGATCTTGCAGGCGTGCTCGCTGGCATCGAAACGCGTGATCGGGCCTGCGCCCGATTTCGACGCCAGGATGTTGGCCCAGACCGTTTCGACGTCAGCACCCAGCGGCGTGACAAGTCCCAACCCGGTTACGACCACGCGGCGCATGGCATTCTCCCACTTGATTGTCTTGAAAGCTCTATTCTGAACGAGAAAACGGCCCCCCGCCCCATAGACACGCCCTGGGTCGGGAAGCCGTTCATCATTTCGGCTCTGGCGCCGTCGCCTCAGCGGGCAAGTGGCGGCTCAGCGGACCGGTTCGAAAATCAGCCCTTATTGGCTTCGATATAGCTGATCGCATCCTTGACGGTCGCGATCTTCTCGGCGGCATCGTCAGGGATTTCCACACCGAATTCCTCCTCGAACGCCATCACCAGTTCGACGATATCAAGGCTGTCGGCGCCCAGATCGTCGATGAAGCTCGCCTCTTCGGTTACCTTCTCGGCATCCACGCCGAGATGCTCGACAACGATCTTCTTAACGCGCTCGGCGGTCTCGCTCATATCTCTAACCTTCCTTGGGGTCTCTTTCCCGATGCCCTAAACGGGGCCGCGGTTGCTTGCAAGCGTGCAGTGAGGGGAGCAAGCGGAGCTGCCCCTCTATAAAAGTTCAGATCATCGCCATCCCGCCATTCACGTGCAGCGTCTGGCCCGTGACGTAAGACGCTTCGCGGCTCGCAAGATAGACGACGGCGCCGGCGATATCCGCCCCATCGCCCAGCTTTCCGGCCGGAATCCTGGTGAGTAACGACTGCTTCTGTGCTTCGGGCAACACATCGGTCATTGCCGACGCGATAAATCCCGGCGCCACGCAATTGACGGTGATGTTTCGGCTTGCCAGTTCCTGCGCCAGCGCCTTCGACATGCCGACCAGCCCGGCCTTGGAAGCCGCATAATTGGCCTGGCCCGGATTGCCGGTGGTGCCGACCACCGACGTGATCGTGATCACCCGGCCGAAACGCGCCTTCATCATCGGCTTGGTTGCCGCCCGGATCAGCCGGAACGCGGCCTCGAGGTTCACCGAGATGACCTGATCCCACTCCTCGTCCTTCATGCGCATGATCAGGTTATCGCGGGTCACGCCGGCATTGTTGACCAAAATGTCGATCTTGCCGCCAAGCGCCTCAACAGCGCGCGGAACGAGCCCGTCGACTGCGGCGGCATCGCCCAGATTGCAGGGCAGAATCACCGTATCCCCGCCGATTTCGGTCGCGACCGCATTCAGCGCCTCTTCGCGCGTGCCTGACAAAGCGATCTTGGCCCCCTGCGCCACGAGCGCCTTCGCGATCGCCGCACCGATCCCGCCCGATGCGCCGGTCACCAGTGCGGTCATCCCTGTAAGATCGAACATCCAATTTCTCCCCTGACCGTCATGCTGAACTTGTTTCAGCATTCACCGTGCCACAAGTAGAGCGGCGCGTGTTGAAGAGTGGATCCTGAAACAAGTTCAGGATGACGGGTTAATTCCTTAGCTCCGGCATCACAACGTGGCGGCAAAAGCCTCGATATCTGCCATCTTCACGATGCTGATCGCCCTAGCCTTGTCGGTGATGTCCTTCACCATCGGCCCGACGGCCTTGCCGCCAAACTCGACGAATTGCTCGACACCGGCATCGGCCATCGCGGCCACGCTCTCGCGCCACCGCACCGTGCCTGTCACCTGCTCGACGAGCAGCCGAACGATCTCCGATGGATCGGCGACGGGCGCTGCAATCACATTGGCGTAGACCGCCACCAGCGGGCTCTGGATCGCCGCCTTGGCCAACGCGTCGGCCATCGCATCGGCGGCGGGCTGCATCAGCGAGCAATGGAATGGTGCGGATACCGGCAACGGCAGGGCCCGCTTGGCGCCCTTTTCCTTCGCGATCAAGATCGCGCGATCGATCGCGGCCTTGTGGCCAGACACCACCACCTGACGGTTGCTATTGTCATTCGCCGCCTGGCACACCTCGCCCTGCGCCGCTTCCTCCGCGACCGCCCGTGCGCCGGCGAAATCGAGGCCGAGGAACACCGCCATCGCGCCTTCGCCAACCGGTACCGCCGCCTGCATCGCCTGCCCGCGCAATTTCAGCAACCTGGCGGTCGTCGACAGATCGATCGCCCCGGCCGCACACAAGGCCGAATATTCGCCCAGACTATGTCCTGCCACATAATCGGCCTTGTCCGGCAGGCTGAACCCGCCTTCCTTCAACAGCACGCGCAGCGTGGCTATCGCATTCGCCATGATCGCCGGCTGGGCGTTTTCGGTGAGCTGCAATTCGTCCGCCGGTCCCTCGGTCATCAGCCGGAACAGATTCTGGCCGAGCGCATCGTCGACTTCCTGAAACACTTCACGCGCAACCGCGCTGGCTTGCGACAGCGCAAGGCCCATGCCCACTGCCTGGCTGCCCTGCCCCGGAAATATGAATGCGCGCATGGTCGCCCCCCCCTGTTCGATCTCAGGCAGCCGCCACTAGGAAAGGCCTTTGCCCAAGGCAAGCAAAAGCCGATCCGTCATGACGGCAGGCGACCGAACGGCAGCAATTGCTTTGCCAGGTTTTGGGCCCCGCGTTTGTCGCCGGCCCGGAGCGGCACCAGCACGGCCGCGGCGCTTCGCTGCATCAGCCGATCGAGCGGATAGACGGTGCTGCCCCGGCTGGCCTCCTCGGCCAGCGCGCGCGCGCGCGCATCATCGGGATCGAGCGCCAGCCTCAGCAGAGCTGCCAGCCCCGGGAACATCGCCCGGCCGCCGCCCAACCCCACCGCCCGGTCCATCGCAGCCGTTCCATCGGCCTTGTCCGCACCGAGCACCATGCCTGCAACCAGCCCGCCCAACGCCGCAACCGAATCCAGATGCCAGGCGCCGATCGCGGCTTCGGCCTCTGGATCGCGCGGATCGGCCGCCACCAGCGCCGTGAACAGTTTGCGCGCGGCAAGCGCGTCAGCACGATTGCGGGTAAGTTTTGCCCGATAACCGATCGCCATCGCGCGAACGACGCTCGCTTCGCGGTCGTTCGGAATGCGTGCAAGGATGGCGTTGGCCGCAGCTTCGGATTGCGCCACCTGCGCTAGCGCCGTTGGCTGGTCGCGCGCCTGAAACGCCGCCTCGGTCAATATCTGCCGAGGCGTCGACGCCAGGGCCGGCGCGGCAATCATCATGGCCGCACCCATCAGGAGCGGCTGCCATCGGAAAACTGTCAATGCACCATTCGCCTTGCTATTCGTTGGATCCTGAACGTCTCAACCCGTGCTGCCAAGCCCTGTTCCATGAAATTGCGTGGGGGACCGCGCTTGCCTTTGCGGCCATCTTGCGTCATAGGCCGCCGCAATCGGGGTGAAGGGCCTGTCTCTTCGCCCTCGATTCATTTTTGAAGACAGCCGGAGGGGCGTTCGCATGGGGCGGCGTCAGCGATCGGCCAAATGCAAGGACGTGAACGCATGGCTCTCTACGAGCACGTGTTTCTCGCGCGTCAGGATCTGGCTCAAGCCCAGGTCGACGCGCTGGCGGAAATCGCCACCAAGATCGTTGAGGACGGTAAGGGCAAGGTCGTAAAGACCGAAAGCTGGGGCCTGCGTGGTCTCGCTTACCGCATCGCGAAGAACCGCAAGGCGCATTATGTGCTGCTGCAGATCGATGCCCCCGCAGGCGTCGTGGCAGAGCTTGAGCGCCAGACCGGCATCAACGAAGACATCATCCGCTACATGACCGTCCGCGTCGACGAGTTGGAAGCCGGCCCGTCCGCAATGATGCGCCGTGGCGAGCGCGAAGGCCGCCGTGGGGACCGTCCGGATCGTGGCGACCGCGGTGATCGTGGTGACCGAGGCGATCGTGGCGACCGGGGCGACCGCCCCCGCCGTGACCGTGATGACCGCGACGCGGCCTGAGGGAGATAGAACAATATGGCACGCGCATTTTTCCGCCGCCGCAAGAGCTGCCCCTTCTCCGCGAAGGACGCTCCCAAGATCGACTTCAAGGATGTACGCTTGCTGCAGGGCTTCGTGTCCGAGCGTGGCAAGATCGTCCCGTCGCGTATCACCGCGGTATCCGCAAAGAAGCAGCGCGAACTCGCCAAGGCGATCAAGCGCGCCCGGCATATCGGGCTTCTTCCCTACATCGTGAAATAAGGAGGGCTACGCTATGGACGTAATCCTGCTCGAACGAGTCGAGAAGCTCGGTCAGATCGGCGACATCGTTACTGTGAAGACCGGCTTCGCCCGGAACTTCCTGTTGCCCCGCAAGAAGGCGCTCCGCGCCAACGCGGCCAACAAGAAGATCTTCGAAGCCAACCGCGCGCAGATCGAAGTCGACAATGCCAATCGCCGCACGGCTGCCGTTGCGGAGGCCGAAGGGCTCAAGGGCACGTCGATTGTTCTGATCCGTCAGGCATCGAACACCGGCCAGCTCTATGGTTCGGTATCGGCCCGCGATCTTGCCGAAGCGCTGGAAGCCGACGGCACGAAGGTGCTCAAGTCGCAGATCGTGCTCAGCCGCCCGATCAAGGCGATCGGTGTGCATGACGTAAAGATCGTGCTCCACGCCGAAGTGACCCTGACGATCACCGTCAACGTCGCCCGGTCGCCGGAAGAAGCTGAACTGCAGTCGCAGGGCGTCGATGTCATGGCATCGATGTTCGAACGCGATGAAGCCGGCTTCACCGAAGACTATGATCCCAATGCCGAGCCGGGCGAACTGCCCGCCGACATGGCCGACGAGCCTACCGAAGGCTGATCCGTCGGCCATCGCACAAAGCCAAAAAGGGCCGTCCGGAGCGATCCGGGCGGCCCTTTTTATGCCGCAGGAACTGAACTACCGAAGCCGGACCCGGCAACTTGTCCCCTCGGGCGAAGTCTGGATCGATAATTCTCCGGACGCCTGCTGGACAAAGCCTGCAATCAGCCGACGGCCGAGACTGCCGTCGCGCCGTTTATCCGCGCCACCGCAGCCATCATCCTCAACGATCAGCTCGATCGCGCCGTCGACCCGCTGGAACAGGATCAGGATCCGCCCGCCGCGATCATCGGGAAAGGCATGTTTGGCAGCATTGGTGACGAGTTCGTTGACGATCAGACCGATCGAAACCGCCCGGTCGCGCGATATTTCGATCGGCTCGGATATGCAGACGATCCGCACCTGATCCGATCGCAGCAGGCCCGAAGACAGCGCCGCGCTCAGCTCTTCCAGATAGGCCTGCATATTGACTGAATCGACCTGCGCGCCGTCACGATACAGAAACCGGTGCGCGGTCGCGAAACTTTCGACCCGGTTGAGCGCGACGCCGAGTTCATCCCTCACTATATCGTCCGTCGCTCGTTGCCGCTGAAGCTGGATCAGCCCGGTGACCGCGGCAAAATTGTTCTTCACGCGATGATCGATCTCATGCAGCAGCAGATCACGCTCGGCGATCCGCGCTTCCCGCTCCGCCGCCGCGTCGACCACGGCGCGGCGAAAAATTTCGGCGAACAGGATGATGATGGTGCCGGCCACGATATTGACCAGCAGCCGCGGTCTATCGGCCATGACTTCCAGAATGAAATTGCCCGTTACCGGCAGCACGAAGTAAATGATGTAGGCAAAGGCCAGCGCATTGGCGATCACGCCGGCCAGCCAGCCACCAAACAGGGTTGCAGCCAGCACGAACGGATAGACCAGCGCGAACGGCCCAGCGGATGGCGAAACGATATCGACCACGACACGGACGCCGATAAACCCCAGTGCGCACAAAAGCGCGAAGATGATCTGGCCCATCCACACCGGCAACGCCGGCACGACGCGTGCGGAAAAATCCCATCCAGCCAGCCATTTCATAGACCGGTTAGAAATGGTCCGGCGATGGCTGTCAACACGCCTTAGTTCCTACGCCAACGTGCCACATTTGACAAAGCCGTGCCCCATCGGCCCATGGCCGGCGCCAAGGCCCGGGGCCGCCAGCATCGCGGCACGAACAAAATCCCGCCCGCGCGCCACGGCGTCTTCGATCGAAAGCCCCTGGCCGAGGCCTGTCGCGATCGCGCTGGCCAGGGTGCAGCCAGTGCCGTGATCATGGCGTGTGGCGATCCTGTCCGATCGCCATTCCACGGGTGGCCGGGCCCGGCGGACGAGCCGGTCTGAAAGTTGGTCGCCAGCCCCATGTCCACCCTTGACCAAGACGGCGCAGCCATGGCGTTTGGCCAGATCCTCGGCCGAACCGCCGAGCGCCGCCAGTTCGGGCAGATTCGGTGTCACCAGCGTGGCAAGATCCATCAACGCTGAAAAGGCCGCAATCGTGTCGCGATCAGCAAGCGCCGCGCCGCTGCTTGCGATCATCACCGGATCGAAGATGATCGGCAGGGACGTGAATTCCTGCAACCGGCGGGCGAGCGCCTCCGCGAGCGCGGCGCTGCCCAGCATGCCGATCTTGACGGCGTCGACGCCGATATCCGCCGCCACCGCATCGATCTGTGCCAGGACGATTTCCACCGGCACCAAATGCACCGCCGCCACGCCGATCGTGCTCTGTGCCGTGATCGCGGTGATCGCCGTCATCGCATGGCCGCCGAGCATCGTGACCGTCTTGATGTCGGCCTGGATTCCGGCGCCACCGCCCGAATCCGATCCGGCTATGATCAGGATGCGCGCCGTTCCGGGGGAAATGGTGCTCACGCGGCCCTGCGCACGGCCTCGCAAATCTGATCGACCATCGCCTCAACGAGGCCCTTATCCTCGCCCTCCGCCATCACCCGAATCAGCGGTTCGGTGCCCGATTTGCGGATCACCAGCCGGCCGGTGCCGTCAAGCCTCTGCTCTGCATCCGCGATCGCCGCCTTGACCTTCTCGTCCTTCAGCGGCTCGCCGCCGGCGAAGCGGACATTCTTCAGCAATTGCGGCAACGGATCGAACAGATGAAGCAATTCGGCCGACGGCCGGCCGCTTTCGACCAGTTGCGCCAGCACCTGCAACGCCGCGATCAGGCCATCACCCGTGGTTGCATGATCCGTCATAATGATGTGGCCCGATTGCTCGCCACCGACATTATACCCCTCGGCGCGCATCGCCTCGACGACATAACGATCGCCCACTTGCGTGCGGTGGAGCTTCAGTCCCTTCCCGCCCAGAAAGCGTTCGAGCCCGAGGTTCGACATCACCGTCGCGACGACGCCACCCCCGCGCAACTCGCCGCGCGCTTGCGCGCCGGAAGCGATCAGCGCCATCAACTGATCGCCGTCGACGACCTTGCCATGATTGTCGACCACGATCAGGCGATCGGCATCGCCGTCGAGCGCTATGCCGATATCGGCGCGCGTCTCGCTGACCTTCGCCTGCAGCGCCTTGGGGTCGGTCGAACCGCATTTCTCGTTGATATTGGTCCCGTTCGGCGAAACCCCGATCGTGATGACGTCGGCGCCCAATTCCCACAGAGCGGACGGCGCAACATCATAAGCCGCCCCGTTGGCGCAATCGAGCACGATCCGCAGCCCGTCGAGCCGCAGATGCTCGGGAAAGCTCGATTTGACCGCGTGAACATAACGGCCACGCGCATCCTCCACCCGACGAGCCCGCCCGATATCGGCGGAGGCCACGAGCCGCACCGGCTGATCGAGCGCCTTCTCGATGATCGCCTCGTCATCGTCCGAGAGCTTGTAGCCATCGGGACCGAACAGCTTGATACCGTTATCGGCAAACGGATTATGGCTGGCGGAGATCATCACGCCCAGATCGGCGCGCATCGATCGGGTGAGCATCGCCACCGCCGGCGTCGGCATCGGGCCTACCATCACCACATCCATGCCCACGCTAGTGAACCCCGCCACCAGCGCCGATTCCATCATATAGCCCGACAGCCTTGTATCCTTGCCGATCACCACCCGATGGCGGTGATCCCCGCGCTGAAAATGCGCGCCGGCGGCCTGCCCGACCTTCATTGCGATCTCGGGCGTCATCGGGCTCTCATTGGTCCGCCCGCGAATGCCGTCGGTTCCGAAATATCTACGCGTCATGCTGTTGCCCTTCGCGGCCGTGGCCGCCCGTCTACCTGAAGCCCTTCCCCGCAAGCGGGAGAGGGCTCATATCAATGCTCATAGGCCTTCGGCAAATTCTTCTCGCCGGGATCGAGGTACCGATCGCGCAATCGCGTCTGGCGGCTCGTCATCGGCTGGGCAACGCCATCGATGAAGATGGCCGTCGGCGCCGATGCGAGCTCCAGCGGATCGCCGTCCCATATCACGACATCGGCGCGACGGCCGGGCCTCAGCGATCCGATCTCCCCGTCCATCCCGATCGCCGCGGCCGGCTTCGACGTGATCGTCGCGAACGCAGCCCCCCAGTCGAGCCCCTGCGCGCCAGGTATTTTCGTCAGCGCGACGAGGTTGCCGGCATATTGGGCGAGGTAGGATTCATAAGGCCCTTCGGAAATGTCCGCGTTGGACAAGGCCACCATAACGCCAGCCCGGCTGAGCCGCCCGATGTTCGACTGGGTCGCCGACAAGGTTTCGAACTTCTCGGGCAGATCGACAAGCCCGGCGGCGATCACCGGCACATGCGCCGCGGCGATATCGCCGGCCACCCGCCAACCTTCGGTCGCGCCGACCAGCACGAGCTTCAACCGCGGAAAATCGGCTTTCAGCGCCAGGGTCGCCTTGATATCGGCAACTCGTTCGACATGCACCAGCAGCGGCATCTGTCCGCGCACCACGGGCCCCAGCGCTTCAGCATCCTGCCGGGTGATCAACGAGCTCTTGTCTGCGAACGATGCGCCCGCCGGATTGCCGGCGGCGGCCAAAGCGGTCCGCAGCAGGACATGTGCCGCCGGACGGCTACCGCCGGAATGATCGGTCGCGTCCTCACCCAGTTCGACATATTGGAACGCCCGCGCGCGGGTCACCGGATCGAGATCGGCACCCAGATCGATGACCGCGCCTTGTCCGGCGAACATTGTATTCTCCGCCGATGGTATCACGAACGCCCGCGTGACCCCGGCCGAACGCTCGATGGCAATGCGCTGACCGCTCGCATCGATGGCGGGGGCGATATCGATCGCCGCGGAGAAGGGGGACTTCGGCGCCGAGGCATCGTTGGTCTCCGGCATGCCATAGCCGTCGAGGATGCCGAGCGTGCTGACGCCGGCGATGATACCGGGCGAGACCCATTTGCCGCGCGCGTCGATCACGCGCACGCCCGCCGGAACGGCGACACCCGCGCCGGCCGCGACGATACGGCCATTGGCGATCACCACCGTACCGGACTCGATCGGCTGCGATCCATCACCGATAGCCAGCTTGCCGCCGGTGATCGCGATCGTCTCGGCGGACAGCGGTGCGGCGATCAAGGCCGCCGCGGCGAGAAGGAGATGCTTCATTTCACGTCTCCTTCGCCGGGCTGGCCAAGCTCGAAATCGCTGACCGGCCGCAACTTCGGATTATAGGCATCGTAGAGCATCGCGCCGTCGATCCAGACCTTTTCGGGCCGCGTGTAAACGCTGAACGGATTGCCGTTCCATAGCACGACATCGCCCATCTTGCCCGCCTTCAGGCTGCCGGTCCTGTCGGCGATGCCCAGCGCCTTCGCCGGGTTGATCGCCAGCCATTCCCACGCGACTTCATCCGGAATGACGATCCCGGCGCGCCGGCCCGCCGCCAGTCCTTTCGCCACTTCCTGATTCAGTCGCTGGATGCCGTTCTGATCGTCCGAATGGATCGTAACGCATGCCCCCGCCTTCTGCAGCAAGGCGAGATTCTCGCGAACGCCGTCATAGCTTTCCATCTTGAAGCCATACCAATCGGCCCACACCGCCGCGCATATGCCATTGGCCTTGAGCAGGTCGGCGATCTTGTAGGCCTCCACCGCATGATGGAACGCGCTGACATGATAGCCGAACTCCTTCGACATATCGATCACATTGGCCATTTCGTCGGCGCGGTAGCAATGGTTGTGGACAAGGATTTCGCCGTTGAGCACACCCATCAGCGTGTCCATCGCGATGTCGCGGCCCGGGATCTCGCCACCCTTGCTCTCAAATTTGTCCCATTTGCGCTTATATTCGACGGCCTTGATCCAGGTCTGGCGATCGACCGCGATATTGCCCATCCGGGTTGATGGCTCGCGATTCTTGGATCCATAGACACGCTTGGGATTTTCGCCGCACGCCATCTTGAGGCCATACGGCGCGCCCGGAAACTTCATCCCCTGCGTGGTGCGCGCATAGACGTTCTTGAGCACCACCGAGCGACCGCCGAACAGGTTGGCCGACCCCGGCAGGATCTGCAGGGTCGTCACACCGCCATTGGCCAGCGCCCGGCTGAAGCCGGGATCCTGCGGCCAGACGCTATGTTCGGCCCAGACATCCGCGGTAACGGGGCTGGTCGCCTCATTGCCGTCCGACAGCGCCTTCACACCGGGTGAGGGATAGTCCCCCAGATGGCTGTGCACGTCGATGATGCCCGGCGTCACCCATTTGCCATGCGCGTCGATCGTCGTGGTCCCCGCAGGGATCGGCGTACCGGGCCCGCCGACCGCCATCACCTTGCCGTCATTGAGCAGCACCGTGCCATTCTCGATCCGGCCGCCTTCGCCATCGTAGATAGTGGCACCCACGATCGCCGTCGGCACCGACGGATAGGCGTGATAGGTCGACGGATAGGGATCGTGCGAGAAGCCCTTGCCCTTTCCGGGCGGCGGACTTTCCGACGCCGCCGTCTTCGGCGGTTCCGCCTGGGTACATGCCGTTGCCAGCAGCGACAGCGCGATGATTGCCTTGAGCTTATTGGACACCGTGCATCCACTTCTTGAGCGCGAACGAAATGACGAACAACAAGGCGCCGATGCTGATCGCAATCAGACCGATCGTCTGGAACACGCCGGCATAGGTATCAAGGCTGACCTTGAGGTTGGTTACCTGCCCGCCGACCGTCTCGACGCTCGCGACCTGCGCGACCACGCCGGCCACATATTGTGCGCAGGAGATCGAGAGGAACCACACCCCCATCATCAGCCCGACGACACGGGCGATCGACAATTTGGTGATCATCGAAAGGCCGACCGGCGAGATGCACAGTTCGGCCATCGAATGGATCAGGTAGAGCAAGGCGAGCCACCAGACCGACACCTTGAAGTCCGGACCGGCATAATGTGTGCCCCACACGAGCGCCAGGAATCCCAGGCCGACGCCAGCCAGCCCGATCGCGAACTTGATCGGAATCCCCGGCTCCCATCCGCGCCGGCCCAGCGCGTTCCACATCACGCTGAAAAACGGCGCCAGCGCGACGATGAAGAAGGCGTTGAAGAATTGCGTCTGCCCCGCCGACATCGTGAACAGCCCAAACACCGACAAATCGGTGTTGCGATCGGCAAACAGGGTCAGCGACGATCCTGCCTGTTCGAACAGGGTCCAGAAGGTGACGTTGAACACGATGAGCACGATCGCCGCCATCATCATCTGAAACTCGACCTTGTTACCGACCCGCCATGACCACAGCGGAATGCCGATGACCGAGATCAGGAAGGTCGTGAACAGCACCTTGCCCATGATTGACAGGCCGAGCAGATAGCCAAGAATGCCGCTGCCCGGCGCCGCCTTCGGCGTGTTCATCAGGTTGACGAACAGGAACCACATCACGGGCACTGCAACCACCGCGCCCAGATAGATCAGCAGGCTGCGATCGCTTGTCTGGCCCGGTGGCGGATCACCATAGCCGTGCAGCTTGCTTCCACTGAACTGGATCAGCGCCCATGACAGCAACATACCGATCGCGGCGAGGCCGAACCCGGCCCACCAGCCGACCGCGACCGCCAGAAACGGACACAGGATCTGCGAGAAAAGCGACCCGAGGTTGATCCCCATATAGAAGATCGTGAATCCCGCATCGCGCCGACGATCGCCCATTGCATAAAGCGAGCCGACGATCGTCGATATGTTCGGTTTGAAAAAGCCGTTGCCGACCGTGATCATCGACAATGCGATCAGCATCAGCATCGTATGAAATGTGCTGCGATCGGCACCCGGCTCGAACCCGCTTTTGGCGACCGTCCGTGCCACCGTGCCATCGGGTGCCAGCAGCGAGACGGTCCCGTCATCCTGGCCCTTGATCGTCAGATGCTGTCCGCCGGCGACCACATATTGCGTGTCGGAGCTTCCCGCCCGATCGATTCCGACCTCGTAGCGTGTGCCGTCGATCATCGCATAGGGTTTCGCCGTCGGCCCGCCAAAACACAAAACGAAATAGCCGAAAGCCATCACGATCGCGCCGAATTTGACCGATTTCTTGGATCCCAGATAACGATCGGCAATCATTCCGCCGACGAGCGGGGTGAGATAGACGAGCGCTGTAAAGCCGCCATAAAGGCCGTTGGTGGTCTGATCGTTGAACAGGAAATGCTTGGTCAGATAGAGCGTGAGCAGCGCCCGCATGCCATAATAACCGAACCGCTCCATCGCTTCGGTGGTGAAGAGCCGGGCAAGCTGCCTGGGGTGCCCGAACCAGGTATCGCCGTCACTTCGGCTCAGATGGGATGAGGGAGGCTCTGTCGTCGCGTCAGCGGAGCTTTGGACCATGAAATGCTTTCTGTCTTATCGTGCGGGTGTCGGCGGCAGTCGGCCAGCCCATCACCGGAATGCTGTGAGACTAAAGGGATTTTCGTCGCTGTGAAGCCGATTGTTGCCGGCCCATGCCGCTGGTACGAAACGCAATGTTCAACGACCTGTCCTCCACCGCCGCGCTTCTCGCCACCCGCCGATCCGGCAAGCCGCGCGACATGATAGCGCCGGGCCCAGACGAGGTGGATTTGTGCCGGATTCTCGATGCGGCCATGCGTGTGCCCGATCATGGCAAGCTATCGCCCTGGCGGTTCGTCATCATCCCCGCCGATCGCCGCCCGGCCTTTGCCGATCGGCTCCAGCAGGCCTATCGCGCCGAAAAGCCCGACGCCGGACGCCTCGAGCTCGAGGCGATAGCGCAATTTGCCGGGCAGGCCCCGACGATGGTCGCGGTGCTTTCGACGCCGGCGCAGGGCCGCGACATTCCGTTGTGGGAACAGCAATTGTCGGCGGGCGCGGCCTGCATGACGATGCTGATCGCCGCCCATGCGCTGGGCTATGTCGGATGCTGGCTCACCGGATGGCCCGCCTATAGCGATGATGTCCGCGATGCGCTGGGCGGCGGGGCGAACGATCGTATCGCCGGCTTCCTCTTCATGGGATCGCCGTCGCGCCCGCTCAAGGAGCGCCCCCGGCCGACGCGCGAAGCTATCGTTTCGACGTGGAAAGGATGATTGGGATTGACGCGCCATGCTGTGTTACCACAGTGTCACGCAATGAGCAGCCAGGACCGTCCCGTCTATCTTCGCCTTCGCGACATCATCGCCGATTCCATATTGGACGGCACGTATGGCGATGGCGAGGCGCTACCCTCCGTCCGCGTCTTTGCCGCCCAGCATGGCGCCAATCCGCTGACGGCCGCCAAGGCCTATCAGGGCTTTCAGGATGACGGGCTGGTTGTGGTCAAACGCGGCGTTGGCATGTTCGTGGCCGAAGGCGCCGCCGATCGGCTGCGCAGCGAGGCGCGCGCGCGCTTCCTGAACGAAGAATGGCCCCGCGTCGTGCGCACGATGCAGCGCCTTCGGATCGATCCGGCCGACCTGCTGGAGCGGGCTGGGAGCTGAGGACGGCCCGGCGGTCGAACATGATGCTCTTTGGTATGGATTTCAGCTGTTATGATGTCCGACCCTAGCTTCCCCGTGATCCTGCCGGCCGATTCCGCGGGCATCGCCCGTGCGGCAGGCCTGATCATCGAGGGCAAACCGGTCGCCGTCCCAAGTGAGACTGTGTATGGGCTGGCCGCCGACGCAACCTCGGGGGAGGCTGTCGCCACCATCTACGCCGCCAAGGGGCGCCCTGGTTTCAATCCGCTGATCGTCCATGTTACCGACCTCTCCGCCGCCCAGGCGATTGCCATAATGTCTCCGCTCGCCCAGCGCCTTGCCCACGCGTTCTGGCCAGGGCCGTTGACGATGGTGCTGCCGATCGCGCCTAATTCCCCGATTGCCGGGCTCGTCACTGCCGGCCTGCCCACGGTCGCCGTTCGGATGCCTGCCCACCCGATCATGCGCGCGCTGATCGCCGCCGCCGGCCGGCCGCTGGCCGCCCCTTCGGCCAATGCGAGCGGAACGATCAGCCCGACCTGCGCAAGCCATGTCGCACGCTCGCTTGCCGGCCGCATTCCCATGATCCTCGATGGCGGTCCAACCGCGGTGGGAATCGAATCCACGATCATCGGTGTCGACGAAAATGAAATCCGGTTGCTGCGCGAGGGGCCGATTACGGCGAGCGATCTCACCGCCGCAACGGGGCTGGAGATACAGGCCGCCATCCCCGGCCGGATCGACGCACCCGGCCAGTTGAGCAGCCACTATGCTCCGGCCAAGCCGCTGCGACTAAACGCCCTGACAGCTCAGCCCGACGAATATCTGATCGGCTTCGGCCCGGTTGCCGGCAATATCAGCTTGTCGGCGACGGGGGATCTCATCGAAGCCGCCGCTCGCCTGTTCGCCCTGTTGCACAGCGCCGACGAACAGGCAGAGCGGCGTATCGCGGTCGCACCGATACCAACGATCGGGCTTGGCGCCGCTATCAACGATCGGCTTCGTCGGGCCGCGGCTCCCCGCTGAGGGTCAGAGCAGCCCGCGCTCGCGAAAGCTTGTCCAGCCCGACTTGGCTATCACCAGATGGTCATGGATCGCGATCTCCAGCGCCGAAGCCGCCGCCACGATCCGTTCGGTTGCCTCGATATCGCCCCGGCTAGGATAGGGATCGCCCGAGGGATGGTTGTGGACGAGGATCAACGCTGTCGCACCGAGCTCCAGCGCGCGCTTCATGATTTCGCGCGGATAGATCGGCGCCTGGGTTACCGATCCCTTGCCCATCACCTCATCGCGCAACAGGCTGTTGCTGGCATTGAGGAACAATACCCGCAGATGTTCGGACGAAGCATACGCCATGCTGGCGAGCAGATAATTGATCAGCGCTTCCGATGTCGAAAAGACCGGGCCGCGCCGCGCCTCGATCCGCAGCGAGTGCAGCATGGTCGCCCGAACGACCATCAGGAAGTCGACGGCATTATGATCGTCCGGGATACACGCTTTCAGCGCGTCCGGCCCCGCCGCCAGGATCGCCGGCAGCGATCCGAATTCATTGATCAGGCGAGATGCCAGCGTATCGGCGCGCGACCAGCCAAGCGGCTGCAGCAGCGATTCTAGGAGCGTTTTGCATTGCTCTTCGCTGCGATATGGTCCGCCCTCGCCCCAATCACCAAGGCCGCCAGCATCGGATAAGCCCAGAACCCTTGCGCTATCGAATATGCGCGCGGGACGATCGCCGGATCGACGAACTTTGCGAGATGTGTCGCGACCCCGATGATTTGAAATGCAGTTGTCCATAGTGGCCAGAATTTGTCACTGCGTAATGCCAAGGTCAGAAAGGCCGCGAGAACAGCGAGATCTATCAGCATCGCGCCCACCAGATGGGCGTGGAGCTTCGAAAACGCGAATCCCACCACCGGTGTCAAAAAGGATCCAGCGATCATGATGCCGGCACCGATCAGCTCTGATTGTCCGCCAAAGCGGATGGCATAGGCGCAGGAAGAAAGCAGGGTGACGAGGTAGGTCGCCAGGAGAATGTAGAAAATCATTTCCGGACCGGACCATAAGGCTATGATCCGGTCAAGCTCCCCTAGCCTTCCTCATCGCGAACGTCAGGCTGCGTTGCGCTTGACGATCGAAAGGCCCCCATTGTTGTGCTCGGACTTGAGCTCAAGGCCACCAAGGGCAACGTTGCGCAGACCGATCTGGTCGCGGGCTTCAGCCAGGTGGTGATGCGTGTCGATGATGCCGCGGCGCGCGCGCACCAGCGACGAAAATGTCTCAGCGGCCGACTCTAAAGCGCCATTCCCGATCACGGCGGAAATATTCGCTTCGCAACGAGCGACGGGCATGTAGCCAGAGAGATCGGCGATGGCGGTGAGGGCAGCGTCAATGGCGTGCTCGGCTGCGATCAGACGGTTCGCAAGTTCCTGAGCGACTTCGCGGCGTTTGATGAGCATGTGAATCTCCCTGCGCGCCGCTTCACAAACGGCACGTTGAATCTGATAAATTTTTGTAGAATTTGCGCTTGGGCTAAAGCAGCCGCGATAGCGCATCAAGTCCGGCCAACAGCATGCCGAACGAGAGGGCCGTGCCAACCGCTATAGCGGCGATCCAGCCTAGTCGGGAAACATATCCTAGGTCATTCCGCGCTCCTCCGGCTGTCGGGAGCGGCAGTCGGAAGGATTGTTGGACCGGCCAGGCATTCGCCCGAAAAGCGACCTGCTCTTCTCTGACCGCGTCACCGAAACCCTGTTCGAAATGCCGCTGCTCCTGCTGAGCAATAGGCATATCTCTGGCCATTATCGGGGGCTGCGCAACGTGCGGTGCTTGATATAGGGGCGATTGATATAGCTCTGGACGCTCATGCTGAGCGAGCATACGGGCGGCCTCGAAGCGATTGGCAGCACCCAGTGTCTGGATTGCAACGCGCAGCCGTTGGTCGACAGTGTGCGGCGAAATATCAAGTGCGCGGGCGATATCCTTGGAAGACATGTGCATCAGCACCATCCGGAGGCAGGCGCGCTGTCCCTCCGACAATTTGGCAACAGACTCTGTTTCCATGGTGCTCTGACCCTATCGACGCCGCTTCACGAACCTTCGCATACATATGACGAGTGGCTGTGGTGGTCCACCGAAACTGGACGAACGACATGATGCAAAGACGAAATACCGCAGAATTCGTCGATTCGAATTAGGCCGGAGGCGCTGTCGACTGCCGATAAAACCATCTCAGCATGCCGCAAAACCGGCGAATCAGCCTAAGTGATTCGTCGATTCGGGAAGCAACCGGAATATTTTGTTTGGAAGCGGGACGGCCCATATCGATCGATATCAATGCTTGATACAGCTGATGGCAATTCGCGCGCCAACAGAATTGCGGCGCCGATCATTGCCGCCGCAGGCGCCGTCTGGATCCCGAAACCACCCTGCCCGGCGAACCAGAAGAATCCCGGAGCCTGACAGTCTGGCCCATAAACCGGCGCCCGATCCGGTGAGAAGCTGCGCAGCCCCGCCCAGGCTTTCTCCCGCTTCACGATCTTCCAGTCGACGACCTGTTCCAACCGGTCGATCGCAAGAGCAACATCATAATCATCAGGCGCGATATCCGATGCAATGGCCGGCGTCTCGTCATGCGGTGATAGCCAGATCCGGCCGCCCGCCTCCGGCTTGAAATAATATCGACCGGCGGCATCGATTACCAACGGCAGCTCCGCCGGTGCCGCAGGCTCCACCAGCAGTTGAACGACGGTTCGCCGATAGGGCGTGATCGCGATCGGCATCGCGCCTGCCAAAGCCGCGATCTCGGTTGCCCAGGCTCCTGCGGAATTGACGATCACCGAAGCCTCGACCTGCCCTGCGGTTGTGCTGAGCCGCCAACCGGGACCTGCGCGCTCGATCCCGATAACCCGCGCGTCGCAGATCAACCGCCCGCCGGCACGCCTAGCGGCCCCTAGATAATGGGCATGGAGTGCGGCCACATCGATATCGGAACAGCTTGGTTCGGCGAGTGCATCATCGAATCCTCTCCGAATCCCGGGCAAAATCGATGCGATCGATGCCCGCCCCATCCGCTCCAGCCGGATCCCGCGCCCCGCGAATTCCGCCGCCAGACGATCTAACGCCGCGCCTCCTCCCGGCGCAGCGAGATGAAGCGCGCCGCGCGGGCCAAGGAAGCCACTCCGCCGAAGCCAATCGCCCGACGCGCTCGTCAAAGGTTGCACGGCCGGGCCCCCATAGGTTTCTGACCAGAACGCGGCCGATCGGCCTGTGCTGTGATAGCCCGGCTGCGCCTCTGCTTCGATCAGCAGCACATTGGCATCGCCGCCGATCTCGGCCGCCAGGCTCGCGCCCGCCATACCGGCACCGATGATGGCGATGTCACAACGGGCGACGGGCTGGATTAACGGCGGCAACATCCGCGTCAGTTACGTTTTGGTAAGCGTGTCCGTCTAGCTTTGCTTTGCCATGTCGAACATTCTGCCCCAGATTTTTACGATCCTGCTGATCGTCCTGATGCTGATCGCAGGGTGGACGGATATCCGCAGCCGCACGATTCCCAATGAAGTCAACGCGGCGATCGCTCTCCTCGCGGTCGGGTGGTGGTTCGTGTGCGGCCTTCCCTTATGGCCGGCGATCGGCGTCCGCATCGCCGTCGCACTCGTGGTGTTCGCGATCTTCGCGCTATTGTTCGCCTTCCGAATGATGGGCGGCGGCGACGTGAAAATGATCGCCGCACTCGCTTTGTGGCTCCCGTTCGCCTCGCTCATGACCATGCTGACCGTGATGGCGTTGGCCGGCGGCGTCATCACATTGTTCCTGCTCGTCCGTCACCGCTGGCGCCCAAATGAGAACAAGCCGCAGGTTCCCTATGGCATCGCGATCGCGATCGGCGGGCTTTGGGTGAGCGGGAACGGCTTGTTAACCATGCCAGGCTCATAGCCGTTGCACAGGCGATAAGCCCCGAGACGAGGCACCCGGACCGATGGACGCGAAGAAACTGTTGCTGCTGATCCTGGCGCTGGTAATGGCCGGAATTTCGGCGTTCATGGCACGCGGCCTGTTTGGCGGCGAAAGCCAGGCGCGTGCCGAAGCCGCGCCGGCGCCTGCCGCGGCCATTCCGTCGGGTCCGGAAGTGCTGGTCGCCATTCGGCCGATGCCAGTCGGAACGATCGTCGGCCCCGAAAGCTTTCGCTTCCAGCGCTGGCCGAGCGAACTCGTCGGCAAGAACTATTTCCTCAAGGGCGAGAGCGACCTTGCCGCGCTCAACGGCACGGTCGTCCGCTCTGCGCTGACCGCCGGTGCGCCGCTGACGCAGGGATCGCTCGTCAAGCCCGGTGACCGCGGCTTCCTGGCGGCCGCGCTCGGCCCCGGCATGCGCGCGGTGACGGTGGCGGTATCGGCGCAATCCGGTGTGGCGGGTTTCGTTTTTCCCGGCGACCGTGTCGATCTGGTGTTAACGCAAGAGGTAGCGGGTGGTGGCGACGGTCCGCCGCTGAAAGCCGCCGAGACGATCATCCGCAACGTCCGCGTTCTCGCCACCGATCAGCGCACCGACAAGCACGTCGACGATGACGGCAAGACCGTCGTCGCGCAATTTTCCAATGTCACGATGGAAGCCACGCCGCGCATCGCCGAAAAGATCGCGGTCGCGCAGGCGATCGGCCAATTGTCGCTCTCGCTGCGATCGATCGCAGACAATCAGGCCGAACTCGAAGATGCCGTGGCATCCGGCGCGGTCAAGCTACCCGCCGCCGCCGATCCCCGCGCCGAGCGGCAGATGTTGCTTCAAGTCGCAGCCCGGCCGATCGACACCGATACCACTTATACCGTGGGCGCCGATGTATCGCGTTTCCAGCGCAGCTCGATCCCACCCCGGGTGGGCGGCGCCGCGCCCATGCCGTCACCCGGATCGGGCGGAACCCCGGCACCGGCGGGCCCCGCTGTGCGCATCGCGCGCGGCAACGTCGTGTCCACACAGCCGATCGGAGGCCGCTGATGCGCACCCTGGCATTGCGCCATTCAGCGGCCGCTATATTCGCCGCACTAGCGGTCGCCGGCCCCGGGATGGCGGCCACGCCCCTCCCCGCATTCACCCGTCATGCATCGATCGGCAAGCCCGAGGAAACTACGACATTGTCGATTGGCTCGGGCCAGATGGTGCGTCTTCCCGAGCCGATGACAGACCTGTTCGTCGCAGACGACAAGATCGCCGATGTGCAGGTCAGATCCTCCCAGATGCTTTATATATTCGGCAAGGGTGCGGGCGAAACCGCGGTCTATGCCACGGACAAATCGGGCAAGGTCCTGTGGTCGTCCACCGTAAGGGTCGGCGCCAATATCTCCAGCGTCGATGCTATGCTGAAGCTCGCCATGCCCGAGGCCGCGATCACCGCCACCACGATGAACGGGATCGTCCTGCTGACCGGAACGGTCGCCGCACCGACCGATATCGAGGAAGCCCAGAAGCTCGTCGAAAAATTCGTCGGTGAGCAGACCCAGGTCGTCAACCGGCTCAAGTCGGCGACGCCGCTGCAGGTCAGCCTGCACGTCAAGATCGCCGAGGTCAGCCGCGAATTCGCCAAGCAGATCGGCGTCAACCTGCTCAACCGCGACACGACCGGCGGATTCCTGTTCGGTATCGCGCAGGGTCGCAGCTTCGGCACGATCGGCAATCGCGACATCAGCGCGCTGCCAAAGGTGGACGCTTCGGCCAATTATGGATTCCCCGCCGGCTCGCTGTCACTGCCGTTCGATCCGGCGACCGGCCAGTTCGTCACCGGGCCGGGAACGGCCTATTCGCTGAGCGGCCTTCTGTCGGCGGGTACCAGCCTTGGATTCGCTGGCAAGTTCCTGGGTATGGATCTGGCGGCGGCGATCGACCTCGCCGAGAATGACGGGCTGGTGACGACCCTGGCCGAACCCAATCTTACCGCCCTGTCCGGCGAAACCGCCAGTTTCCTCGCCGGTGGTGAAATCCCCATCCCGATTTCGGGCGGGCTTGGTTCGGTCTCAGTCGAATTCAAGCAATATGGCGTCAGCCTGTCCTTCACGCCGACGGTGCTCGCAGGCGGCCGGATTTCGTTGCGCGTACGCCCCGAGGTGTCACAATTGTCGTCGGCCGGCGCCGTCAAACTCAACGGCTTCACAATCCCCGGCATCAGCACGCGCCGCGCGGAAACCACGGTCGAACTTGGCTCAGGCCAAGCGTTCATGATCGGCGGGTTGATGAGCAACGGCCAGAACAACACGGTCGACAAGGCGCCGTTCCTCGGCGATCTGCCTGTGCTTGGCGCGTTGTTCCGATCAAACGGTTTCAAGCGCAACGAAACCGAACTGATGATCGTCGTCACGCCCTATCTGGTGCGACCGGTGTCTCCTAATCAGATTGCGCTGCCGACCGACGGCTATCGCGCGCCAACAGACGGGCAGAGGGTGATTGCCGGTCAGTCATTCGATGGCAAAAGCGGCGAGCAACGCGCGGTGCCGCACACCGCCAGTCCCCGCACGATAGCGCCCCCTGCCGGCAAGCAATCTGTGCGGGATCAAGGTCCATCGTCCGTCCCCGATGCCGGCTTCTCGGTGAATTGAGCGCTCCAATGGAACAGATCATGCCGCAACGCCGCCACTTGCTGATCCTGACAATGGCCCTTGTACTGCCCTGGGCGCCAGCCATGGCGGATCGGTACAATCGCGGCGTCTCATCGGTCCACCAGCCGATCGTCCAGCGCGACGATTATGTGCTCGACGTGCCCGCCGGCGCGCTCGGTATCGCCGATCGCGATCGCATCCTGCAATGGTTCGCCGCCATCAACCTGGGCTATGGTGATCGTGTAAGTATCGACGGCAGGGCTGCGGGCGACGCTACCGATACCAGCAGCATCGCGGCTCTAGTGGGGCGCTATGGCCTGTTCGTGACCCCCGGCGCGCCGATCACCCAAGGCGATGTCGCCGCCGGCAACCTGCGCATCATCGTCAGCCGTTCAACCGCCAGCGTTGCCGGCTGCCCCGATTGGAGCCAACCCTCGCAACCCAATTTCACGTCATCGGCCATGTCCAATTATGGCTGCGCGATCAATTCGACGATGGCGGCAATGGTCGCCGATCCACAGGATCTGGTCCGCGGCGTGGCCGCACAAGGCGGCGATGCGGAAACCGCGACCAAGGCGATCCGAAGCTGGCGTGAAGCCATGCCGACGGCAAAGGGCGGCCTCAAGGTTGAATCGGTAAAAGGCGGCCAACCATGAACGCCCCCTTCAATTCGCGCACATCCACCCGCCATCCCTTCGCCGCTTATGTCTGTGACGATGTCAGCGCGGAATTGCTCAAGCCGTTGGTGTTCGAACTCGGATGGCCGCCGGAATCGGTCAATCGCGGCGGTTTGCGCGGCGCGATCCAGGCGCTTTCGGTATCGGCGAGCCCCACCATATTGTTCGTCGATCTGGCCGACACTGCCGATCCGCTGAACGACGTCAGCGCATTGGCCGAAGTATGCGAGCCGGGCACAGTCGTGATCGCCGCGGGGACGGTGAACGATGTGCGATTGTACCGCGAACTGCTGAACAGCGGTATTCAGGACTATCTGCTGAAGCCTTTTACCGCCGATCAGGTCCGCGATTCGCTGGCGCAGGCGCAGATGATGCTTATGGGCGCGCGCCCGATCGATCCGGCCGATGACCATATCCACCTGATGACCGCGGTGATCGGGGTTCGCGGCGGCATCGGCGCGTCGTCGATCGCCGCGTCGCTGGCGTGGTTGATGGGCGAAAATGGCGGACACCGCACCGCATTGCTCGATCTGGATGTGCATTTCGGCACCGGCGCATTGGCGCTGGATCTGGAACCCGGGCGCGGCCTCACCGACGCAATCGACAATCCTTCTCGGATCGACGGGCTGTTCCTCGAACGCGCGCTGGTGAGGGCCAACGATAAATTATCGGTGCTCTCGGCCGAGGCGCCGATCAACGCGCCGATCCTGACCGACGGCGCAGCCTATTTCCAGCTTCAGGAAGAAATGAAGTCGGCGTTCGAATGCACCGTCGTCGATGTGCCGCGCCACATGATGGTCCAGCATCCGCACCTCTTCCACGATGTGCAGTCGATCGTGCTCGTCGTAGATCTCACTCTGGCAGCGACCCGCGATACGATCCGCATCCTTGCATGGCTGCGCAACAATGCGCCGCAGGCTGGCATCCTGATCGTCGCGAACCGCATCCATCCGAGCCTGACCGAAATCGGTCGCAAGGATTTCGAATCATCAATCGAACGGCCGATCGATTTCGTCCTGCCTTACGACCTGAAACAGGTCGTCAACGCCGCCAAGCTCGGCAAGTCGATCGCCGAAGCCGCGAAAACCGCCAAAATCGGCCAAACCCTCGCCCAGATTTCGCGAAAACTGCTCCAGCTCGTGGCGGACGATCCCGCATCTGAAGGCAGCCATAAGGCATCCCTGCTCGACGAACTTCTGACCGTCTTCAAGTCCAAGTCCAAAATCGCACGCAAATGACCGGCGGCACCTCCGCATTGATCGCGACGCCCCTCTCATGATGTCGATCGCCATCCTCACTTTGCCCCTGATCGGGGTGGCCGTGCTGCTCGGGCTTATGGTGCTCAATCCCGGCATGGCACGGGCACAGACCCGGCGCCTCGCCGCCATTCGCGGCCGTCACAACGTCAATGGCGAACCTGCGGTCAACGAACAGGTGCGCAAGCTTCTGGCCAGCCGGAACGCCACGATCAGGCGCCGTAAGCTGATCCATCTGCTCATCCCCGAATCCGAGGATCTGCTCAAGCAGGTCGAGGCGGCAGGCAAGCACTGGACGGTCCCGCAATATTTCCTGGCCTCCGGCGCCGCCGGAATCGTGGCATTCGTGCTGACCATCCTTGCTGGCGCGCCCGCGCTTTTGGCGCTCCTGTTCGGCATATTCTGCGGGCTGGGCCTGCCACGCCTGGCGCTGGGCTGGCTGGTCAAGCGACGGCTCGCCGATTTCGTGGTACGCTTCCCCGACGCGATCGAATTGCTGGTGCGAGGCTTGCGCGCCGGCCTGCCGATATCGGAAACGATGGGCGCCGTCGCGAGCGAGATCGAAGGACCGGTCGGTTCGGAATTTCAGGCTGTGTCCGATCGCATGAAGATCGGCCGCACCCTCGAAGCAGCACTGCAGGAAACCGCAGATCGTCTTGGCACTGCCGAATTTCAGTTCTTCGTCATCACCCTGGCGATCCAGCGCGAAACCGGCGGCAATCTTGCCGAAACGCTCTCCAACCTGTCCGAAGTGCTCCGCAAGCGGATGCAGATGAAACTCAAGATTTCGGCGATGTCGTCCGAATCCAAGGCATCGGCCTATATCATCGGCGCGCTGCCGTTCCTGGTGTTCGGCATCATCAGCGTCGTCAGTCCCAAATATATGGCCGGATTCTTCCAGGATCAGCGACTGATGATCGCCGGCCTCGTCGGCATGATCTGGATGGGCATCGGCGCCTTCATCATGCGCCAGATGATCAATTTCGAGATTTAGGGCCGGATCCGGACATGGAACATCAGGTCACCACCCATTTCATTCAGACGCTCGTTTCAATCGGCTTTGCGCTGGCGACGGCGGTCGTGATGCTCGTGCTCGGGCACAAGATCGTCAAGCAGATGGGCCAGGACCCAATGGCGCGCCGGGTGAAGGCGCTCAATGATCGACGCGAGCAGTTGAAGGCCGGTGTCGCCGCCTCGAAAACGCGCAGGCGCCCGCGCCAGGAAAAGAAGAATGTCTCGGTCGATCGGATGCGTAAATTCCTGCAGTCGCTGAAGATGCTGCAGGATTCACAGGTGAAGGCGGCGCAGCTCAACCTGTCGCGCGCCGGCATCCGCACCAAGGATACGGCGGTGACCGTCATCTTCTTCCGGCTCGTGGCACCGGTGATGATCGGCACCACGGTCGCGGTCGGCGTATATCTGCTCAACTGGTTTCCGGACGCCGGCGCGCTCAAGAAATATCTGATCGTCGCCGGTACCCTGCTGCTCAGCTACAAGGCGCCCGACATCTACGTCAAAAACCTGATCGGCAAGCGCCAGCTCGCAATCCGCAGGGCGCTGCCTGATGCGCTCGATCTGCTGGTGATCTGTGCCGAGGCCGGCCTGACCGTCGACATGGCGTTCGGCCGGGTCGCCCGCGAACTGGGCAAGGCCTATCCCGAGCTTGGCGACGAATTCGCGCTGACCGCGATCGAACTCGGCTTCCTGACCGATCGGCGGATGGCGTTCGACAATCTCGCCCAGCGCGCCAATATCGATTCGATCCGCGGCGTCGTCACCACGATGATCCAGACCGAGAAATATGGCACGCCGCTGGCTGCGGCTCTGCGCGTATTATCCGCCGAATTCCGCCACGAACGGATGATGAAGGCCGAAGAGAAGGCCGCCCGCCTGCCCGCGATCATGACGGTGCCGCTAATCCTGTTCATCCTGCCCGTGCTGTTCATCGTGATCCTGGGTCCTGCGGCCTGTTCGATCAGCGACAACGTGCTCCACCGCTAAGGGAACGGCGGTGCCGGCAAACGGTTATCCTTCCGAAACGTCGGAAGGTCAGTCGCATGCCCGAATTCAGCACCAATCAATGGGCCGTCATCGGCCTTGTCCTTATTCTCGGCTGGTTGCTGGGCTTGCTGATGCGGTCCGGCGCCGGCAAATGGCGGCGCGCCTTCGAACAGGAACGCGCCTTACGGATAGCCGCCGACAAGGAACGCGCCGCACATGCCACGCGGCTGACAGAATTGGAGGGCGAACGCGAACGCCGGATCGAACTCGAGCGCGAACGGGAGAGCCATATCGCCCGCACCACCGCAGCCAACGCCCGCATCGCCGAACTCGAGCGCGATCAGCCGGCTTTCTCAGGTGCGACCGCCGGATCGGTCGCCGCGGCGGCGGCCGGCCGGCGTGACGACCTCGCCCTGATCCACGGCGTCGGTCGTAGCGGCGAATCGCGCCTCAACGATCTCGGCGTCTATAGCTATGGCGATATCATCGAGCTGAGCCCGGCCGATGAAGCCGCACTCGAAGGCCGGCTGGGCGCGGAACCCGGGGCCATCGCAGACGGCAAATGGCGGGAGCAGGCCGAACTTCTCAAACATGGCAAGACCGAGGAACATGCAAGGCTGTTCTCGTAATCGCCAAAAAAGCTGGTGGAGGTGGGAGCCGGAACGACCCGACACGAAATCGTTGCGGCTGCTTCCTTCCGGACCTGACCGGGTTGGCGACAATATCGTCCGCCCGACTCCCGCCGCGCATATGGGGGAGCGCGCGGCGAGATGCAAGAGCGCCGAGAAGCAAGAGCCCCGAGAAGCCCTCTCCCGCCCGCGGGAGAGGGTTGGGCGAGGGTCTTCTGCCTTTCTTTTCTGTTTCTTAAACGCAACATCCACGGGATCGAAGAACGAAGAAGGCCCTCATCCAAACCTTCTCCCGCATGCGGGAGAAGGCTTCAGAAGCGACGTTCATCGCCCCTGCATGTTCCGCACTGCGCCGGGCATTTTCACCGTCAGACTCTCCAGCGCCGCATCGAGATGGATCTGGCACGCCAACCGCGAATAGCGGGTCACATGGCTCGCAAGATCGAGCAGATCCTCTTCCATCTCAGTGGCCGGGGGCAGCCTGCCAAAATCCTCCGCTGCCACGATCACATGGCAGGTCGAACAGGCCATCTGGCCCTCGCACGTCCCTTCCAGCGGCTGGCCGTCGGACTGCGCCACTTCGAGCAGGCGCTGGCCGGCTGCGGCATCGACCGTGCTGCGGTGTTCGCCATTGGCGGAGATAAAAGTTACCTTGGTCATGCGACATTCTTAACCCGTCGATCGATGGCGGCAACGATCAATGCTGCGGACCGGTCCACCTCCTCGTCGGTGGTATATCGTCCGAAGCCCAGCCTTATGCTCGATCGCGCTTCAGCGTCGCTCAGGCCAATCGCCCTGAGCACGTGGCTTGTCCGCCCGGTCCCGCTTGCACAGGCCGATCCCGCCGAAAACGCGACCTCGCGAATCCCGGATATCAATGATGATGAATCAATAGCTTGATGGCGTATATTAAGATTTCCTCTCCAGCGCTGATCGACATTACCGTTGACCTGCGCCCCTGCGGCAAGCAGCGGCGCCGAAAGCCGCGTCCACAGGCTTTCGACACGTTCGGCATCGCCGGCCATATGGTCCGCCGCGATCTTCGCCGCCACGCCAAATCCTGCGCACAGCATCGGCGCCAGCGTGCCCGATCGCAGGCCGCCCTCCTGCCCGCCGCCAAATATCAGCGGAGGCACCACCACGCCATCGCGCAACCAAAGAGCGCCAATTCCCTTTGGTCCAAATATCTTATGAGACGATATTGATATGAAATCGCAGGATATCACGGGCACCGGTATTCGCCCGAACCCCTGCACCGCATCGCAGAAGAACAGAGCCCCCGCCGCTTGCGCGATCTCCGCGAGCGCGACAATCGGCTGGATCACGCCGATCTCATTGTTGACCAGCATCGCCGCCACCAAAGCGGTATCGCCATCAATCAGGCGGCGCGCCGCCTCCAAATCGACGATCCCATCATAGGCGACCGGCAGCTCGAGTATCCGAAAGCCCCGCGCTGCCATCGCCCGCGCCGTATCGCGCACGCAGGGATGTTCGGTCGCGATGGTCACGATCGTGCGCCGCTCGGCCGTTGCCGCCACGCCCTGTATCGCGATGTTCGCTGCCTCGGTCGCGCCCGAGGTAAAGACCAGCCGCCCGCCCGCGCCGCCAAGCGCCGCCATCACCCTCTCGCGCGCCAGTTCGACCGCCGCTCCCGCCTGTCGCCCGGCACGGTGCGGCGAATGCGGGTTGCCATAATCGCCATCGAGAAACGGCAGCATTGCCGCTTTGGCTTCGGGCGCGAGCGGCGTCGTCGCCTGATAGTCGAGATAAATCATGCCGCGCGAACCCTCGCCCCCTCGGCGATCAACCGCCACAGATCGGCAAAGCGATCGACATCGTCAGCCGTTGTTTGAGGGCCGAAGCTCACCCGTATCACCTCGCGTGCTGCGATTTCATCCCAGCCCATCGCCGCAAGTACATGACTTGGCTTGAGACTTCCCGAGGAGCATGCGCTCCCGGCCGAAACCGATATGCCAGCCATGTCGAACCGGATCAGCTGCGCGGTCGCGGCGACTCCCGGCATCCGATAGCTCGCGATCGTCGGTAGCCGGTCCACCGCGTCGGCCACAATGTACCCCCCGGCAGACCGCACAATGTCGTCCAGCCTGCCGCGCATGGCACCGGCTCGATCCAACCACGGCTCGGCGGCGTCGAGCGCAGCTGCGAAGGCCATGGCGGCCGGCACATTTTCGGTACCACCGCGATAGCCCTGCTCCTGCCCGCCGCTCGGCGCCAGGGTCGCGAGATCCCGGACCAGCAGCGCGCCGATACCAGGCGGGCCGCCGAATTTGTGCGCCGATACGCTGATGAAGTCGGCCTCAGGCAGCGCCAATTTGCCCGCCGACTGCGCGCAATCGGCGAGCAACAATCCGTCCGCTGCGCGGGTCGCCGCCAACACCTCGGCCAGATCCTGGATCACCCCGGTCTCATTGTTGACCGACTGCACGGCCACGAGCGGCCGGTCGCCGCGAATTGCCGCCACATCCACGAGACCATTGGCTGAAACCGGCAATATCGTCGCATCCGGAGCCGCCCGGCGCACCGCATCATGCTCGACGGCCGAGATCAGCCGGTCGCCGGCCCTCGCCCGGCCCAGTCCCATGGCGATCGCTTCGCTTGCGCCGCTGGTGAAGATGATCGCGCCGTAAAAGCCCAAAGCCTGGCCGATCCGACCCCGCGCGTCCTCCAGTGCAGCACGCGCGGCACGGCCCTCGGCATGCGGCGAGGATGGGTTCGCCCAGTCGCTCAGCGCGCGCACCATCGCCTCGCGCGCCGCCGCGATCATCGGCGTCGTTGCGGCATGATCGAGATATGTTCGCTCGGTCAGGGCAGGATGCTCCATTTGATTGCGAAAAACCGCTTCATCCTTATATAGGCTGGCGTTCAGCGGTGCGCCATCCGGTGCGCCTTTCCATAATTCGCTTCCTCAGAAGGATGTCGATGCCCGAAGTTATCTTTCCCGGCCCCGAAGGCCGCCTCGAAGGCCGTTTCAATCCGGGTCCGCGCCCGCGCGCGCCCGTCGCCATGATCCTGCACCCGCATCCGCAGGGCGGCGGCACGATGAACAACCGCATCGTCCAGTCGCTGTACCAGACCTTCGTGCGCCGTGGCTTCGCAACCCTGCGCTTCAACTTCCGCGGCGTCGGCAAGAGCCAGGGCGTGTTCGACAACGGCATCGGCGAACTGTCCGATGCTGCATCGGCGCTCGACTGGGTTCAGTCGATCCATCCCGAGGCGCAGACCACCTGGATCGCCGGCTTCAGTTTCGGCGCGTGGATCGGCATGCAGCTGCTGATGCGCCGGCCCGAGATCAAGGGCTTCATTTCGATCGCGCCGCCTGCGAACATGTACGACTTCACCTTCCTCGCGCCCTGCCCGTCATCTGGCATCATCATCCAGGGCGACAGCGACGAAGTGGTGACCCCGGGCGCCGTCCAGAAGCTCGTCGACAAATTGCGCACCCAGCGCCACATCACGATCCATCACGATACGATCCCGGGCGCGAACCATTTCTTCGCGGACGAGATGCCCGAACTGATGACGTCGGTGGACAATTATCTCGACATGCGGCTCGCCGGGGACCGGTAAGCGCACCGCCAAATAAACCTTCTCCCGCTTGCGGGAGAGGGTTGGGTTAGGGTCTTCTTCCTTCTATTTCTGCTTCTTCTGATCGATAATCGGATTGAAGCGGTGTTATGGCCGCGGCGGTTAGCCGCCCTTCCTTTGGCTGGGGCCAATTAATAATTGGGCCTTCCGGCCGAGGCAGGGGACGACTAGGCTTAAGGCATCCATAGCATTGAGCGTCTTTGTTCTGTCAGCTACGGCAGCATACCAGTTTTTGTTCTCGTCCTGAGCGGTGAGGCGTCCTAAGTAAAACTGCAATCCAAATTGCGCTCCCTTGAGCGTATCTTCATCGACTCCCGGAATCATTTTTGGATCGGACATTGTTGCTGCCATTGCAGCGGCACATCGAAGATCATCTTCATATCGAACTGGCGCGTCAGCCGCAGCCGCAGCCGCAGCGATTAGAAAAATGGCCGAGAGCATTCATCAATTTCCATCAAAATACGCAAATCGCCCGTGGGGATTCTTGGTCTATCGTTAGGCATGAACGACAGCAATGGCTGGTTAAATGCCCCTGCTGCATTCGCCTCGCAATGCCGGTTTGAAGAAGAAAGAAGACCATCCACACCTTCTCCCGCAAGCGGGAGAAGGCTTAAGAGACAGCGAGTGCCGTAAAGTCCGCGGCTATGTTTCGCCGGAATCGATGACAAAAACCTCAAGCCCCCTCACTTCACCGGCCACGCCCAGATCAGCACGTTCGCGAGCATCACCGCCGCCGCCACCAACATCAATACCGCACGCTTGCGGTCGCGGCCCTTCACGATCAGCCAGGTCCCGCCCCACCCCAACGCGATCGCGGCGACCATCAGCATCGACAATATCACCGCCGCCGAACCTTCGATCACCGATCGCCTCCCTCATCGCACAAGAAAAAGCCCGCCATCCACAGGGACGGCGGGCTGTTCATGGTGGGCGCGGCTGGGATTGAACCAGCGACCCCTGCGGTGTGAACACAGTGCTCTACCACTGAGCTACGCGCCCACTTTGTATGGATCAAAGCCAGAAGCTCCGTTCCGCCGACGCGATTAGGGCGGTGGAAGCGGGCTGTCCACCCTTAAAAAGTGGTTCTCCACAAGTTCGGAACTCGTCCCGACCACCCCTTATACCCTTTGGGGGGCGTCGTCGGGACGAGCGTCAATCCGCCTGTCAGTTAACAGCTTCCTTCAGCCCCTTGCCCGGCTTGAACTTGGGCTGGCTCGATGCCCCGATGCTCATCGGCTCGCCGGTGCGCGGGTTGCGGCCGGTCGATGCCTTGCGGCGGCTGACCGAAAATGTACCGAAACCGACGAGGCGCACTTCGTCGCCGCTCTTGAGCACACCGCTGATCGAATCGAACACGGCCTCGACAGCCTTGCTGGCGTCATTCTTGGTCAGCCCCGTAGACTCGGCGACATTACCAATAAGCTCTTGTTTGTTCATGCTTTCAAATCCTCTGCCCAATCGTTTTAAAGGCCGCGACTGTTCTGACGCGTGTCCCGCGAGCAACCGTCCCCCGGCACTCAAGTCGATGCTGCAACAAAGACGTCATATCCGCAATAGCTAGCATTCTGCGGAAATCTGCCGCTTATGTCCCGAATTGGGCACATATGCGGCCGACATCACGCATTCGACGATTCCAGGCGAGAAACTCGGGCGGGCGCGGTCAGCCCTTTTGCGGTTCGACGATCCGAATATTGAGCTCGCGAAGCTGCTTGAGGCTGACCGGCGACGGCGCGCCCATCATCAGATCCTCGGCCTTCTGGTTCATCGGAAACAGCACAACCTCGCGGATATTCGGCTCGTCGGCGAGCAGCATCACCATGCGATCGATGCCGGGCGCGGAGCCGCCGTGCGGCGGGGCGCCATATTTGAAGGCATTGATCATCCCCGAGAAATTCTCGTCGACCTGCTCCTTCGTGTAGCCAGCGATCTCGAACGCCTTGTACATTACGTCGAGCTTGTGATTCCGGATCGCGCCCGACGACAATTCGATGCCGTTGCAGACGATATCATACTGGTAGGCGAGAATATCGAGCGGATCCATCGTCTCCAGCGCTTCCAGCTCGCCCTGCGGCATCGAGAAGGGGTTGTGGCTGAAATCGACCTTCTTGGCGTCCTCGTCATATTCGAACATCGGGAAGTCGACGACCCAGCAGAATTTGAACACACCCTGCTCGATCAGCCCGAGTTCGTCGCCCACGCGGGTGCGCGCCGCGCCCGCCAGCTTGGCGGCCGCCAATTCCTTGCCCGCGGCAAAGAATACGCCATCATTGGGGCCGAGGCCGAGCGCCGCTATCAACTTCGCGGTCGCCTCCTCGCCATGATTCTTGGCGATCGGGCCGCCGGGCACGCCATCCTTGATGTTGATATAGCCCAGGCCCGCATGGCCCTGCGAACGTGCCCAATCGTTCATGTCATCGAAGAATTTACGGCTCTTCGCTCCCGCGCCCGGCGCCGGGATCGCGCGGACGACACCCCCACCCTCGACGATCCGCGCGAACAGTCCGAAACCCGATCCGGTGAAATGGCTGCCGACATCGCTGATTTCGATCGGGTTGCGCAGATCGGGCTTGTCCGAGCCGTAGCGGAGCATCGAATCGCGATAGGCGATCCGCGGGAACGGCGCCGGCGTCACGGCCTTGCCCCGCGAGAACTCCTCGAACACGCCGTGCAGCACCGGCTCGATCGCCGCGAACACGTCTTCCTGCGTGACGAAGCTCATCTCGAAGTCGAGCTGGTAGAATTCGCCCGGCGAACGGTCGGCGCGGGCATCCTCGTCGCGGAAGCAGGGCGCGATCTGGAAATAGCGATCGAAGCCGGCCACCATCAGCAGCTGCTTGAACATCTGCGGCGCCTGCGGCAGCGCGTAGAATTTGCCGGGATGGACGCGGCTGGGCACCAGATAGTCTCGCGCGCCCTCCGGCGAGGAGGCCGTCAGGATCGGCGTCTGATACTCGGTGAACCCTTGCGCGATCATCCGCTGGCGGATCGAGGCGATCACGTTCGAACGCAGCACGATGTTGGCATGGATGCGTTCGCGACGCAGATCGAGGAAGCGATAGCGCAGACGGATATCCTCGGGATATTCGGCCTCGCCCGCCACCGGCATCGGCAATTCCTGCGCGGCGGACTGCACGGTCACTTCACGGGCCCGCACCTCGATCTCGCCGGTGGCGAGATTCGGGTTGATCGCGTCGCTCGCACGGGCGACGACATTCCCGGTCACCGTCACCACAGATTCGACGCGCAACCGATCGAGCACGGCATGCGCCGGCGCATCGATATCGGTGACAATCTGGGTAATGCCATGGTGATCCCGCAAGTCGACGAACAGCAAACCGCCATGATCGCGCTTGCGATGCACCCAGCCGGAGACGCGGACTTCGGATCCGACATCGGCCGCGCGCAATGCTGCGCAATGGTGGGTGCGATAGGAATGCATGGCGAAACTTCAACTTTCTGGTGATTTTGGCAGGGGCTGCGCTTCACTCGCGCGCGGCATGCTTGTCAAGTGCTGAGACCCGGCTATGAACCTAGGATGCATATTCACCCGCTGATTACCGATAGTGCCACGCTCGCCAATCTGTGCGCCCGGCTTTCCAATTCGCCGTTCGTCACGGTCGATACCGAATTCATGCGCGAAACGACCTATTGGCCCGATCTCTGCCTGATCCAGATCGCCGATCGCGAGGAGGCCGCCGCGATCGATCCGAAAGCGAAGGACCTCGATCTGACGCCCCTGCTCGATCTGATGGTCAACAACCATGATGTGTTGAAGGTCTTCCACGCCGGCGGGCAGGATCTCGAAATCGTCTATAATCTCACCGGCAAGACGCCTTTTCCCCTGTTCGATACGCAGATCGCGGCGATGGCGATGGGGCTTGGCGAGCAGATCGGCTATTCGAACCTCGTCGAAACGATGCTCGGCATCAAGCTCGACAAGGGCGCCCGCTTTACCGACTGGAGCCGCCGCCCGCTCGACAAGCGCCAGATCGATTATGCAATCGGCGACGTCACCCACCTCTCCGATCTGTTCCCGCGCATGCTCGAAAAACTGCGCAAAACAGGACGTGGCGACTGGCTGGATATCGAGATGGAACGGCTCGGCGACCCAGCCAGCTACGCCAATGTCCCCGAACTCGCCTGGCTGCGCATCCGCCCGCCAAGCCGCAAGCCCGAGGTGCTCGGGCGCCTCAAGGCGATCGCGGCGTGGCGCGAACGCGAGGCCCGCAACAAGAATCTTCCGCGCGGCCGCATCGCCAAGGACGAGACGATCGCCGACATGGCCTCACATCCTCCGCGCGAGCAGGCCGATCTGGCCAAGGTGCGCGGCCTTTCCGCCAATTGGGCGCATAATGATATCGGTGCCCGGCTGATCACCGCGATCCGCGATGCACAGCCGCTCGATGAGACCGAGATGCCACCGCGCGAGGATCGCAAGCCGGGCCTCGGCAAGGAAGGCGCCCTGATCGCCGATCTGCTCAAGCTGCTGCTCAAGGTCCGCTCGCGCGATGCCGACGTCGCCCCGAAACTGATCGCCCGCGCAGATGATCTCGAACTGCTTGCGGCGGGCGTGCGGGACATCCCGATCCTGAGCGGCTGGCGTTACGAGATCTTCGGCAAGGACGCGCTGGATCTGGTCGAAGGCCGACTGGCGTTCAGCGTAAGGCGCGGCAAGATGGTGATGACCGAGATCACGGCGGAGTAGCCCGACCTGCCCTTCTTACTCCCCTCCCTGCAAGGGAGGGGTAAGGGGGTGGGTGCGAGCCGTAGGCGAGCTTCCGCCCTCTTCACGCGACATGCCCTCAGTGGCATCGAGCCCCTTCGGTCATTACCCACCCCCTGCCCCTCCCTTGCAGGGAGGGGAGCTTAACCCCGCATTCTTCGCGATGGTCAGCCCGATCCCCGACCAGTCGATATCCTCGCCTTCCTTGGCCAGCGTCTCGACCAGATGATCGCGCAGCAGGCTGAGCAACGGCATCGGCACCCGGCTCGCCTCCGCAGCCGCACTCACCAGCCGCATGTCCTTCAACCCCAAAGGCGCGGCAAAACCGGCAGGCCGATAGCTCTCCTCGACCAGGATCTTGCCATAATTCCGATAGGCGGCCGCATCGAACAACGTCCCCGTCATCACCTCCATCAACTGCGCCTTGGCCACCCCGCCCTTCTCGGCCAGCGCCATCGCCTCGGCAAACGCCTCGACCGCCGAAAGCAGCATGAAATTGCCGCACAGCTTGATCAGGTTTGCCGATGACGGCGTGGGGCCAGCCCGGAAGGTCCGCCGCCCGATCGCGTCGAACAGCGGCATGGCACGGTCGATATCCGCATCATCGCCGGCCGCCACCACCGCCAGTTGCCCTGCCGCCGCGACATCGGGCCGGCCGAACACCGGCGCCGAGACGAAATGCTGCCCCTTCGTCCTGTGCAGATCGGCAAGCCGATCGGCGGACGCGACCGCGATCGTGCTCAGCGAGACATGCAGCGCGCCCGGCGCCAATCCGGCCAGCAGGCCGTCCTCACCGGAAAGGACCGCTTCGAGCGCAGCGTCGTCGGCCAGCATCGACATCACGATATTACAGCGCTCGCCCAGTGCGCGCGGACTGGCCGCCAGAGTCGCGCCACCCGCCACCAGATCGGCGGCCTTGTCAGCCGAACGGTTCCACACCGCGAGCGGATGACCGGCCTTGGCTATATTGAAGGCGATGGCAGCGCCCATCTGGCCCAGCCCGATAAACCCCGTGGTCATGCGCAACCTCCGCCATTAGCCCGTAACTCGAAACCGGCGCCCTATGATCCCGCCAGCGTGGTAAAAAGTAGCGGGCGCTACACGGCCGCCCATTCGGCACGACTATATCCCTGCGCATATAGCAACGCCGTCAGATCATTATGATCGATCCGCGCCGCCGCCGCCGCCGCGGTCTTCGGCTTGGCATGATAGGCCACTCCCAGCCCCGCCACCTCGATCATCGGAATGTCATTGGCGCCGTCGCCCACCGCCAGGCATTCCGCGGGGTCGAGCCCATGCAACGCCGCTTCGGCCAGCAACGTCTCGCGCTTCGCCTGCGCGCCGACGATTGGCCGTGATACCGTGCCCAGCAGCCGGCCATCGGCGATATCGAGCGTGTTGGAGAGAGCGCGGGTGAAGCCGATCTCGGCCGCGACGACATCGGCGAACACGGTGAAGCCGCCCGAGACGAGATAGCAGTCGGCGCCATTTGCGCGCATCGTACGCACCAGTTCCTTCGCGCCGCCCATGATCCGCACCCGTTCCTCGCGGCAGCGATCGATCATCGCGGCATCGAGATCCTTGAGTAAAGCCACCCGCGCATCGAGCGCACCTTCGAAATCGAGTTCGCCGCGCATCGCCCGTTCGGTGACGATCGCCACCTCGGCCTTGATCCCGGCATAATCGGCCAGTTCGTCGATGCACTCGATCGTGATCATCGTCGAATCCATGTCGGCGACGAGCATTCTGCGCCGGCGCGCGGCCTCAACCTGGACGATCACGTCGACGCCGGAGAACGCGCCTTCAAGCGCCGCGCGCGACACCGCCGGATCGCCCGTGAACGGCAAATCGCAGGCCATACCGGCCTCGATCCAGCGCGCGACACCCGGCTCCGCGCCAGATTCGGCGAGGCGCGCACGGGCATCGGAAATATCCGCACCTTCCAGCCTGCCTGATGCTACTAGCGTCGCGATGAACACAATTTTCTCCCAACCCAGGAAATCGATCGCGCTTATTGCGGGGCCGACGGCCAGCGGCAAGTCCGCATTGGCGCTCCACCTCGCCGAAATCGCGAACGGAGTCGTGATCAACGCCGATGCCTCACAGGTCTATGCCGATCTGCGCATCCTTTCGGCACGGCCCGACGATGACGAGATGGCGCGCGCGCCGCACCGGCTGTTCGGCTATCGCGATGCCGCTACCGCCTGCTCCGCCGCCGACTGGGCCGAGGATGCAAAGGTCGAGATCGATGCCGCGCATGCCGCCGGCCAATTGCCGATCCTCGTCGGCGGCACCGGCCTTTATCTGCGCACATTGCTGTACGGCATTGCCCCGGTTCCGGATATCGATCCGGAGATCCGCGCCCGCGTCCGCTCGCTGCCAACCCACCGCGCCCATTTCGCGCTCACCCGCGAGGATCCCGAGGCCGCGAAGCGGCTGGCCCCACAGGACACCACCCGCATCGCCCGCGCGCTCGAAGTGTTGCGCTCGACGGGCAAGACATTATCCGAATGGCAACAACAGCTTGAAGGTGGAATCGCCGATCAGGTCAAGGTTTCGGCGGCAATTCTTCTGCCGCCGCGGGACTGGCTGTACGCGCGCTGCGATGCGCGGTTCGAAGCGATGATCGAGCAGGGCGGCGTCGCCGAAGCCGAGGCGCTGCAGGCGCGCGACCTCGATCCCGAATTGCCGGCGATGCGCGCGATCGGCGTTCGTGATATCATCGCCTGGCGTGCCGGCGAAATCGGCCGCTACGACATGATCGAACGGGCACAGGCAGCTACCCGCCGCTATGCCAAACGACAATATACCTGGTTCCGCCACCAGCCGCCCGCGGATTGGCCCCGGATCGAATCGCAACTCGATGATAATTTAACAGACGAAATAGCAATTAAATTACGTATTGAGGCGTTGACAGATTAGTTTGTTATCTTTAGGGCGCTCCGCTTGCTAACCACGGGTCCGCCAGGACGGCGACCCAACAAGGACTGATATGATGGCTGCCGAACTGTCAGGCGCGGAAATACTGATCCAGGCGCTGTGCGATCTCGGCGTCGAGGTCGTATTCGGCTATCCCGGTGGTGCCGTGCTCCCGATCTATGATGCGTTGTTCAAGCAGAAGCGCATCCGCCACATCCTCGTGCGGCAGGAAGGCGGCGCCGCGCATGCCGCCGAGGGCTATGCCCGTTCGACCGGCAAGCCGGGCGTCGTGCTCGTCACGTCGGGCCCCGGCGCGACCAACGCCGTTACCGGCATTGCCGATGCGCTGATGGATTCGATCCCGATGGTCGTCATCACCGGCCAGGTCGGCACGCCATTGATCGGCACCGATGCGTTCCAGGAATGCGATACGGTCGGCATCACCCGCCACTGCACCAAGCATAATTATCTGGTGAAGGATCCGGCCAAGCTTGGCGACATCATCCATGAGGCCTTCCATATCGCTACCTCGGGCCGTCCCGGCCCCGTCGTCGTCGATCTGCCGAAGGACGTGCAGGTCGCAACCGCGCCCTATCGCAAGCCATCGATCCAGTCGCTGCCGCACAAGGGCTATAAGCCGCAGGTCAAGGCCGATACGGCTTTGATCGAAGCCGCGGTCGAGATGATGGCGGCCGCCGAACGGCCGATTCTCTATACCGGCGGCGGCATCATCAATTCGGGCCCGATCGCCAGCCAGTTGTTGCGCGAACTCGCACGCATCACGGGGGCGCCTGTGACATCGACCCTGATGGGCCTCGGCGCCTTCCCCGCATCCAGCCCGCAATGGCTGGGCATGTTGGGGATGCATGGCACCTATGAAGCCAATCTGGCGATGAACCGGGCCGATCTGATCGTGTGCCTCGGCGCGCGCTTCGACGACCGGGTTACCGGCCGGCTCGATGCGTTCAGCCCGAACAGCAAGAAGATCCACGTCGATATCGATCGCTCGTCGATCAACAAGACGGTGCGCGCCGATCTCGGCATCGTCGGCGATGTCGGCCGCGCGATCGAGGACATGATCAAGCTGTGGAAGGCACGCCAGCATGCCCCGCAGGATCTGAACCCCTGGTTCGCCCGGATCGCCGAATGGCGCGCCAAGAAGTCGCTCAAATATGGTCCCTCGACCAAGGAGATCATGCCGCAGCACGCGATCCGCCGGCTGTGGGAGGCCACCCATCACAAGAAGCCGATCATCACCACCGAGGTTGGCCAGCACCAGATGTGGGCGGCGCAGCATTTCGATTTCGAGGGGCCGAACAAGTGGCTCACCTCGGGCGGGCTCGGCACGATGGGCTATGGCCTGCCCGCCGCGATCGGCGCGCAGCTCGGCAATCCGAATGCGCTAGTGATCGACATTGCCGGCGAGGCATCGATCCAAATGAACATCCAGGAAATGGGCACGGCGACCCAATATCGCCTGCCGGTCAAGATCTTCATCCTGAACAACGAATATATGGGCATGGTGCGCCAGTGGCAGGATCTGACCTATGCCGGCCGCTATTCCGAAAGCTATAGCGATGCGCTGCCCGATTTCGTAAAGCTGGCCGAAGCCTATGGCTGGAAGGGCATCCGCATCGAGGATCCCGCCGATCTCGACGATGGCATTGCCGCGATGCTCGCACATGACGGGCCGGTGATGGTCGATTGCCGCGTGGCGAAACTCGCCAATTGCTTTCCGATGATCCCGTCGGGCGCGTCGCATGTCGACATGATCCTCGAAGCCGACGAGGTGGTCGGAGAGATGGACGATGCGGCGAAGGCCCTCGTCTGATCGCCCCTCGCTTCCATCGAATAGTTGAGAAATAAGATGCATATCGAACAAGAAGCTACTGAGCGGCACACGCTTTCGGTCACCGTCGACAATGAATCGGGTATCCTGGCGCGGATCGCCGGGCTGTTTTCGGCACGCGGCTATAACATCGATAGCCTGACGGTCGCCGATGTGACCGAGGATGAGAAGATCAGCCGGATCACTATCGTCACCACCGGCACGCCGGCGGTGATCGAACAGGTGGTGGCGCAACTCGACCGCATGGTGCCCGTTCACCGCGTGACGGACCTCACCGCGCGTGGGCCACATGTCGAACGCGAACTGGCGCTGGTGAAGGTCGTCGGCACCGGCGATCACCGGATCGAGGCGCTGCGGCTGGCCGAGGTTTACCGCGCCCGCGTGGTCGATTCAACGATCTCCAGCTTCATCTTCGAGGTCACCGGCGGCACTGAGAAAATCGACAAATTTCTCGAGCTGATGCGCGAAGTCGGCCTCGTCGAGGTCGCCCGCACCGGCGTGGCTGCGATCGTACGGGGACGCGAAGCCCAGTAAACGCCTTCTTAATAGGGGTCGACGGACGGGCGCGTGCCCGTTACGGGGCCTCACGATTTTCAATCAGCCGGCTCTCGCCTGAGCGATGCCGCGGGACAGGGAAACATGAATATGCGCGTCTATTATGATCGTGATGCCGATATCGGTCTGATCAAGACCAAGAAGGTCGCCATCGTCGGCTATGGCAGCCAGGGCCACGCCCATGCCCAGAATCTTCGAGATTCGGGCGTAGCCGAGGTTGCTGTCGCGCTGCGTCCGGGTTCGGCGACGGCACAGAAGGCCGAAGGCGCCGGCTTCAAGGTGATGTCCAATGCCGAGGCCGCCGCCTGGGCCGACATCATCATGATCCTGGCCCCAGACGAGCATCAGGCGCAGATCTATAATGATGATCTCGCTCCGAACCTGAAGCCCGGCACGGCGATCGCCTTCGCGCACGGCCTCAACGTCCATTTCGGCCTGATCCAGCCGGCCGCCGATATCGACGTGTTCATGATCGCGCCGAAGGGGCCGGGCCACACCGTTCGTTCCGAATATCAGCGTGGCGGCGGCGTGCCCTGCCTCATCGCGATCGCGCAGGACGCGTCGGGCAACGCCCATGACGTCGCGCTTTCCTATGCGTCGGCGGTCGGCGGCGGCCGTTCGGGCGTGATCGAAACGACCTTCAAGGAAGAGTGCGAAACCGATCTGTTCGGCGAACAGGCCGTGCTGTGCGGCGGTCTGACCCATCTGATCCAGGCCGGCTTCGAAACGCTCACCGAGGCGGGATATGCCCCGGAGATGGCTTATTTCGAATGCCTTCACGAGGTGAAGCTGATCGTCGACCTGATGTATGAGGGCGGCATCGCCAACATGCGCTATTCGATCTCGAACACCGCCGAATATGGCGACATCACCACCGGCCCGCGCATCATCACCTCGGAAACCAAGGCCGAGATGAAGCGCGTGCTCGCCGACATTCAGGGTGGCCGCTTCGTCAAGAACTTCATCCTCGACAATCGCGCCGGCCAGCCCGAGTTGAAGGCTGCCCGCAAGCAGGCCGCCGAGCATCCGATCGAGAAGGTCGGTTCGGAACTGCGCGCGATGATGCCGTGGATCGGCAAGAACAAGCTGGTGGACAAAGCCAAGAACTGATCGGCCTTCGCCCTTCATTCGTCATCCCCGTGAAAGCGGGAAAGACGAACGAAGGGAAGCGCATCATGCGAAACACATCGTTTCGCTCTCGGGACTTTGATATGGGGGCGGCGGGCTATAGCCTGCCGCCCCAATCAATTTCGGAGACGGTGATGAAACGCATCCATTCCCTGCTGCTCGCGACGACCTTTGTCGCTGTTACGATCCCTGCCCTAGCACAGATGCCGACCACGCCGCCGGGCGCCCCCGATCCGACCCGTGTCGTCGCCGGAACCTACACCGTCGAGCCGAGCCACAGCCAGGTGGCCTTCACGGTCAATCATCTGGGCTTCAGTTTCTATCGCGGCATCTTCGGCGACATTACCGGGTCGATGACCCTGGACCCCAAGACGCCTGCCGGCGCCAAGGTATCGATCGATATCCCGATCACCAAGGTCGTGACGACTGCCGAAAAGCTCAACGAGCACCTTCAGAAACCCGAATTCTTCGATTCCGCCAAATTCCCGACAGCGCATTTTGAATCGACCTCGGTGGTCGCCAAGGGAATGACGGCGACGATCAGCGGCAATCTGACGATCAAGGGCGTCACCAAGCCGGTCGTGCTCAAGGCGAAGTTCGTGGGCGCGGGCCACAGCATGCTGCCCGGCGGATCGATCGCGATGGGCTTCGAGGCGACCACCACCGTGAAGCGCAGCGATTTCGGCATCAGCTATGGCATTCCGCTGGTGCCGGACGATGTACCGCTCGACATCGCGGTGGCGTTCGAAAAAGCGAAATAGCGCCGGTGGACAGGATTGGGCAACCGACGCCATAACGCGGTCATGCCCGATCCTGTTACGACAACCTCCGAAACCGGCCGCCTGGAAGCATTCTCGGACGGCGTCATAGCGATCATCATCACGATCATGGTGCTCGAACTGCGCCCGCCCACATTGCCCTCGCTGGCCGGGCTGGCCCATCTGTGGCCCGTGCTGCTCGCTTATGGATTGAGTTTCGTCCAGGTCGGAATCTACTGGATCAATCATCACAATCTGCTCGATCGGGCATCGGCCTCGACCACCGGCCTGCGCTGGGCAAACATGCTATGGCTGTTCTGCCTGTCGCTGATCCCGTTCGGGACAGCGTGGTTCGGCGAGTTTCCGAGCAAGGCGGTGCCGACCGCGGCCTACCTCGTCACACTGCTGCTGCCCTCTCTCGCCTATCTCTGGCTGGAGAAGGAAGCGAGTTGCAGCAGCGATCGCAGCGAGCATGAAGCGCAACGGCATCGCGCGCAAAGCCGAAAGGGCGCGGTTTCGCTGATACTCTACGCGATCGGGGTCGCGCTGGCCTTCGTGACAAGCGCCGGCAGCATCGCCTGCGCGATGATCGTTTCCGTATTGTGGATCGCGCCGGGGAGCCGGATCGATCGGTTGTTCGGAAGGCCACCTGTGGCATGAGGCTCTCCTCCCCGAGAGGGAGGGCAGTTTGACCAAAACAAACCCCACTGGACTTGAATCGCGATCCGCGTTATCCGCCGCGCCATGACGCCATTTCGCGGCCTTCTCCTGCTTCGACTTACGCGCCCTTAGGCGCGCGATTTCGCTTGGGCCCTTCACGGGCCGCCAGGCCACAGCGTCTAAGGGATGTCTCAGCCCCGAAATGACAACCCTGCAACAGGAGCAGGCCCCGTGACCGATACCATTTTGATCTTCGACACCACCTTGCGCGACGGCGAGCAATCGCCCGGCTGTTCGATGAACCTCGAGGAAAAGCTGCAGGTCGCCGCCCAGCTCGAAACGATGGGCGTCGATATCATCGAAGCCGGCTTCGCGATCGCCAGCCCTGGCGATTTCGAGGCGGTGAGCGAAGTGGCCCGCCAGTGCAAGACCGCCACCGTCGCCAGCCTGGCGCGCGCCGCCACCCCCGATATCGAACGCGCCTGGGCGGCCGTCTGCCATGCGGTGCGCCCGCGCATCCACACGTTCATCGCCACCTCCCCGCTCCACATGCGGGTGAAGCTGAACAAGACGCCTGAGGAAGTGCTCGCGGCGATCCAGCAATCGGTGTCGCTCGCGGCAAATCTGTGCCCTGATGTCGAATGGTCGGCCGAGGATGCCACCCGCACCGATCCGGACTTTCTGGTTCGCGCGGTCGAAATCGCGATCCGCTGCGGCGCGCGCACGATCAACCTGCCCGATACGGTGGGCTATGCGACGCCGGAAACCTATGGCGCAATGTTCCGCGACGTGATCAACCGCGTGCCCAACGCCGATCTCGCGATCTTTTCAACCCATTGCCACAATGATCTGGGCCTCGCCGTCGCCAATACGCTGTCCGCGGTGGTGAACGGCGCGCGGCAGGTGGAATCGACGATCAACGGCATCGGCGAACGCGCCGGCAATGCCGCGATCGAGGAAATCGCGATGGCGATCAAGGTCCGTCACGACGTGCTGCCCGTCCGCACCAACATCGTCTCGACCGAAATCACCCGCGCGAGCCGGCTGATCTCGGGCATCACCGGCTTCCAGGTGCAGCCGAACAAGGCGATCGTCGGCGCCAACGCCTTCGCGCACGAAAGCGGCATCCATCAGGACGGCATGATCAAGGATGCGCAGACCTATGAGATCATGACCCCGGAAAGCGTGGGGCTGACCCACAGCAATCTGGTGATGGGCAAGCATAGCGGCCGCGCCGCCTTCCGCCAGAAGCTCGAGGAACTGGGCTATAATCTGGGCGACAATGCATTCCAGGACGCATTTGGCCGCTTCAAGCTGCTCGCCGATGCCAAGAAGGCGGTCTACGACGAGGATATCGTCGCTTTGGTCGATGACGAGGTGCTGCGCGGCCATGATGCGATCAAGGTCAAGGAAGTCGAGATCTATTGCGGATCGAACGGCCCGCAGCGCGCGATCCTAACACTCGAGGTCGACGGCGAGGACAAGACCGTCACGTCGCGCGGCAACGGCCCGGTCGACGCGCTGTTCAACGCGATCCGTATGATCGTGCCGCACGACAGTTCGGTGATGGAACGCTACGAAGTCCACGCCGTAACCGGCGGCACCGACGCGCAGGCCGAGGTCTCGGTCCTCCTCGCCGAAAACGGCCGCACCACCCGTGGCCGCGGCGCCCATCACGACACGATGGTCGCCTCGGCGCGGGCCTATGTGAATGCGCTCAACAAGATGATGGTCAAGCGCGGGCGGTCCGCCGTGGATGCGGTGGCGTCTTGATCCCGTCTAGCGCAGCGGCTGCGGGGGCCTGAACGTGGTGTTTCGACGCCACAGCGGGCTCTCCGGCTCCTCGGGATTGACCGGCGCAAAGCGGAGATAGCCGAAGAAGGATGCGATCAGCCGGTCGGTCGGATCGGCGATCGCGTTCCGTCCGTGCAGGAAACGGCTGTTGTCGAGCATCAGCAGATCGCCCGGCTGCCACACCACCGGCGTCGTGATTGGCCGCGCGGCAACCCGGATGGCTTCAACCCACGCATCAGGCACTTGACGCCCGTCTTCGAGCAGCGGGAAATCGTGGCGGCCATTATAGTCGCGGGCAAACAGCAGGAAGTTGCCGAACGCCGGCCGGTCGGTGAACATCGGCCTGTGCAGCGCCGGGCGGGTGAAGGCGCGGACAAGATAGCCACCGGCCATGCCGAACCGGTACGGGCATGATGCCGGCGGGTTCGCGATCTCGGCGTCCGAAGGACTATCGGTGCCCAGCCAGTAGCGGAAATGCCATGGCTGGATCGGCTGCAGATAAAGCAGCCGATGTGCCGACAATTCGCGACGAACCTCGTCGGGCAGCGCATCGACAAGCGCGACGCCGTCGCAGATTGTCGTCTCGCCCCCGCTCCGCGGCGCCTTCAGGCAGTGGAAGAAGCAGACATCGGGCTTCCACGGCTCGCGCGATAGTTCGGGATGGAGCGGGAACGGATCGGCACCGCCATTGACCGACTGGATATTGTGCGCGTCGTCAAGCAGTTGCCGGTCGGGGCTCTCGTTAAACACCGATCCGGTACAGAAGCGCGTGGTGAATTGCCGGAAGGCCGCAAGATCGGGGGGGAAGCCGCGAAACAGCAGCGCGCCGTGCTGGCGGAACAGGGTTTCGATGGTGTCGGTGGCGAGGTCGAGGAGGCTGGCTTCGTTGTCCGCCTCCAGCAAGGCGTAAGGCCGGCCGTCGCCGGGCAGGGTCAGGCGGGCCATGACGCCTCACTAAAGCCCCTCCCCTTTAGGAGTTCAGCGGCAGCCTTGTCCCCCGGACAAGGCAAAAAGCCGCTGAACTGGGTTGGGGTGGGGGACGCCCTCACCCCGAACGGTCCGGTTGAAACGACGGACTGCCCCACCCCAACCCCTCCCCTGAAGGGGAGGGGCTTTCTGAGACCGTCCTGCCCGACAGCGATATCCACCATGTCGACCGCATAGCGCGGCGGCATCGGCCATGCTACCCCGGCCACATGCTGACCCTCGGCGATCTGTTCGCCAACCCGGACCATTATCTTTTCGCCTTCGACGGCGATCTGGCGCTGTTCCGCGAGATGGATGCGGCGGCCTATCGCCGATCGATCTTCCTCGATCGCCGCATCGATACGGTTGGCCCGGGCATGCTCAAGGTGCCGATCGGCTCGCTGCTGGCACATGCCACACGGGGGCAGGTCGCACCGATCGGCTGGATCTTCCACATCGCCCATTGCGGCTCGACCCTGCTCGCACGCGGGCTCGACGGGAGCAAAGACGGATTGGTGCTGCGCGAACCATTACCACTGCGCCAACTTGCTGTGGAGGCCACTGCGGCCTTTGCGGGCCGGCCGGCCGATGCCGGGTGGCAATCGGGATTGCGGTTGGTGGCGGCAATGCTGGCGCGGTCATACGAGGGCGTGACGCCTACCGTCGTAAAAGCCAATGTCCCGGTGAACTTCATCCTGCCCGAACTGATGGCGCTTGATCCCGGTGCGAAGGCGATCCTGCTACATTTCAGCCTCGACGATTATCTTTCCGCCATCCTGCGCTCGCCCGAGCACCGCGCCTGGCTCGCGTCGGTCACGCAGGAGATCGCGCCCGCGATCGAGGCCGAAGCTGGGCCGATCGACGGGCTCGACGACACCGAACGCGCAGCGGCCTTATGGCTGGCGCAAATGCGCATCTATGCGCGCGCGCTCGATCGCTGGCCGCAGCTCCGCAGTCTGGACGCCGAACGTCTGTTCGATGCCCCGGAGGCAACGATCATGGCCGCACGCGCCTATTTCGGGCGACCGGCCCCCGCCGATCCGTCGCACATCACCGCGCTGACATCGACCTACGCCAAAAATCCGCAGGCTGCGTTCGACAATGCTGCCCGCCTCGAACGGCGCGCAGCAATCCAGAGGCAGATCGCACCGGAACTGACGCGTGGCAACGACTGGGTGCGCAAGCGTCTGGCGGCCTGCCCCCTGCCCGATCGGCTTGGCCGTCCCTTGATCGGCGATGGCGCGCGACTGATCAATGACTGACATCACGAAAATAGAACCCCTGCTTGCCGCCGGCGACATCGCCGGCGCGGCAGCAATCGCCGAACAGGCGATAGGCGAAGGCACGCGCACCCCGATGCTGCTCAATCTCGCCGCATGGCGACGCGAGGAGGACGGCGACTTTGCCGGAGCGCGGGACCTGCTGGAACAAGCGCGGCTGCTCGCTCCCGGCGATCCCTCGATCGATACCGCGCTTGGCACCGTCCTGCGCAAGGAAGGCCGGATCGACGCGGCCATCGCCGCTTTCGATGCCGTCCTCGCGCGCCATCCGGGCTATGCGGTCGCGTGGCTCGAACGCGGCTTCGCCTTCGACGCCGCCAATCGTTTCGCCCCGGCCGCCGACAGCTTCCGCCAGGCGGCCGGTCTCGATCCCAGCCTCGCACCCGCCTTTGCCGGCCTCGCCTGGATCGCAGCCGTCCAGGGCAATCACATGGAAGTGGGCGACTATGCCGACCGCGCGCTGGCGATCGATCCGTTCGACGCCACCGCTCATAGCGCGATCGCCCAGAGCGAGATCGAACAGGGCCTCGCTGACACTGCGGCATCGCGATTGCGCTCGCTGCTAGGGCGGAGCGATCTGCCCCCAACCAAGCGGCTCATTGCGCTCGGCCTCCTTGGCGACGCACTCGACAGGCTTGGTGCAACCGACGAGGCCTTTGCCGCCTGGCAGGAAGCCAATGCCGTATTTCTATCGCTGAATGCCCGCCAGTACCGCGACCAGCCGACGCACCGCACGTTTGTCGAACATGTCCACGCGCAGGTCGGCACGCTCGGTCCGATTAAACGGCGACCCGCGTTATCAACGGCAGGCCTCCCGCGCCGCCACGTCTTCCTGCTTGGCTATCCGCGATCGGGCACGACCCTGGTTGAAAACATCCTGGCGAGCGCCGACGATGTCGACGCGATTGAAGAACAACCGACGTTCAGTGACGCGGCGGAGGCATTCCTGCTCGACGATCATGGTCTTTCCCGGCTGGCGGACCTCGACGCAGCATCGATCGAGCCCTTCCGCCGAGCCTATTGGGCAAGGGTGTCACAGGCAGGAGTCGTTCCCGCCGGCCGGGTCCTCGTCGACATGGATCCGCTAAAAAGTATCCAGCTCCCCCTGATCGCAAATCTGTTTCCGGATGCGCGAATCGTGATCATGCAGCGCGATCCGCGCGACGTGGTTTGGAGCTGTTTCCGCCGCAGTTTCGCGCCGAGCACAGCCACACTCGAATTCACCAACATCGAACGGATTGCCCGCCATTATTCCTCGACGATGGAGCTCATCGAGGCGTGCCGGGCAACGATGCCGATCACTGTCCACACCGTGTCGCACGATCGGCTGGTGGCGGATTTCGACACCGAAACGGCGGCCTTGTGCGCCTTCGTCGGCATTGAATGGTCTGATCGGCTGCGTGAATTCAGTCGCACCGCGCAACGTCGCGGCGTCGCGACTGCCAGCGCCCCGCAAGTCCGCAGAGGACTCTTCAATGCAAACGGCGGCTGGCGTCGCTATTCGCGGTATCTCGAAGCAGCCATGCCCGTTTTGCAGCCGTGGATCGAACGCTTCGGATATTCCCCCTGAGCAGGGGCAGCGCATCTCGGCTGCCCCTGCTTGCAGAATCATTTCTTACGCTTGTGTGCCGCTCCGGATTGAATGCATTTGTCAGTCACGGTCCGCGAACATTTCGGCAGGCTGGCAGAATCCACCGGTGTTGGGGAGAAGGCAGGCGCTGCATTAGCTGCAGGCGCTGTCGCTGCGGGCGGCGTCGGTGAGGCCGGAGTGGCCGGCATATCGGAACCCATGGTTGGGGCAGCGGCGGGCGGTGTGCTTTGCGGACCCGAGGGCGTATCCTGGGCAAGTGCGGGCGTGCCGACAATCAGCGCCGCGGCAATGAGGATGTATTTCATAACGTCTCCTTGGTAGCGCGCGGAGTCGGGGGGGCGTCTCCGCGTCGGCCTAACGACGGACTGGGCACAAAGGTCCGTCTGGCGAACGAGCCAAGCATCGCGCATTGGTGCCATAAGGGAGCGCTAATGCGGTGAACCCTGATCGTAGAATTACTGATCTCACGATAAAATTCGCGTTAACCGCTGTCGGTTTATGGAATTCGCTCCTGCAAGGAGGCGAACCCATTTCTTTACGGACAAGCGCAACTGTGCTGCCCCGCGCAATGACCGGGGGTGTTTATGCGCAGATTGCCATAGCATTGCTGGTGATCATGGTGCTCGCTCTCACCCCGGTGCGGCGCGGGACAATGATCGTGTGGCCCGTTTCCAGCACACCCGCCAAACCGTGGCTCGACCATCTCTCCGGCGTGACGTTGCTAGGCGTCGGAAAACTGCCAGGATCGCTGATCATCATCGGCGACCGTAACGCACTTTGGCCAGTCGCCATCGCGCATCGGGCACTTCTGCTTCCGGCTGTTCCGGCACTTTGCAGTGCGGCACAGCCATCCCGCGAGGAACTCTGACGTGGAAATTCAATCTCTCGACCAACTTCGCCGCGCGGGGGTCCGCATTGCAGCCGGCATACTCTCCCTCGCCCTGATTGCAGTCGTTGTGATCACATTGGCGATCTCGCCCGGCGATCTGGTTCCTGCGGCGATTACCGGCGTGGGTATATCCGCCCTTCCCATCCTTCTCGCGATTCGCGGTCGGCAGGATGCGGCCTCGCGTATCGTTATCGGCGTGTCACTCCCGCTGTTTCCTGCTTTGCTGCTTTTCATCATGCGCGGCCATCCCTGGCAGATGGATATGCACATGACCTTCTTCGCGGCCGTGGCGATGCTGCTGATCCTGTGCGACTGGCGGCCGATCCTGGCCGGGACATTGGTTACTGCCGTCCATCACCTCGCCTTGTCCTATATTGCTCCCAATTTCGTCTTCAATTCGGAGGGCGAACTTGGCCGCATTCTTCTCCACGCGACTATCCTGTTGATCGAGGCCGGTGTGCTGATGTCGCTTGCGCACCGGATTGCTATCCTCGTCGATGCAGTCGTCGCTCGGGGTGCAGAGGTGCGTGCCGCCGACGAAGCCCGCCGTCATGCTGAAGCCGCCCTGCTTGAGGCGCGAGAGGCTGACCTCGCGCTGCAACGGGCCGCTACTGGCGAACTACAACATGCGCTTGCCGCAATTGCGCAGGGCGATCTACGCTATCGGATCGTCAAGATGCCTATGGAGTTCGTCGATCTCAAGACCGACTTCAACCGCAGCGTTGCCAGCCTCTCGCAGATGATCTGTCTGGTCGCCGAGACAACCCGTGATGTCGGCGAGGAGACCACAGTCATCAGCAGCGGTTCGGAACGACTCGCACGCCATAGCGAGGCACAGGCTTCTACGATTGAGGAGGCGACCGCCGCGCTCGCCAACCTTGCCGCCGAAGTATCTTCGATCGTCGATCGCGCGCGCCAGACCTCGGGCCGCATGGAGAAGATGGAAGCCGATTCATCTCGCGGCGAGGAGCTGGCAACCGGTATGCGCCAGGCCATGTCCGATGTCGTGTCTGCCACCACAGAGATCGCAGCGATTGTCGAAGTGATCGACCAGATTTCGTTCCAGACCAATCTCCTGGCGCTGAATGCCGGTGTAGAAGCTGCGCGCGCCGGCGACGCCGGCCATGGTTTCGCGGTAGTCGCACATGAGGTTCGCGCCTTGTCCGAACGTACGGGGACTGCTGCGAAGGAAGTCCGTGCGCTGATCAACCAGACGCAACAGCGGCTCGACGTCGGCGTCACCTATGTCCAGGGTTCTGCGGAAATGCTCGACGGACTTGCGAAGTCGATCAACGGCATCGGCACGTTGATGCAGCAGATTTTGGGCGCCACGGCCAACCAATCGGACAGCGTCAAGTCGATTAGCGCGGCTGTCGAGGAGGTCTCCCGGTCGAGCCAGCATCACGCGGCTATGGCAGAGGAAAGCGACGCTGCAATCAGCCGTCTTTGCCAGCGCACTGATCAGTTGGTCGATCATGTTGCGCGCTATAGGGTCGACGAGCAGAAGGCCCCCGCTCCGTTCGATGCCCGGCGCCGCGCCGCCTGACGATCAGCCCATCAGATCCCAGCATACCATTCATAATCGTGGCTATCCTCCCAATAGCCGCCCTTGCCGCCATGCGTGCCGGCCAGGCTGGCGACGGCCTCGATCCGCTGGACATATTTGGCGTGCTTGTAACCCAGTTGTCGTTCCACCCGCAGCCGCAACGGCGCGCCATTGGCGACGGGCAGGATCGCGTCGTTGAGCGCCCAGGCCAGGATCGTCTGGGGGTGAAAGCCGTCGATCAGGTCGATGCTCTCATAATAAGGCGCCCCGCCATAGAGATCGGCGCAATGGAAGATCAGGTACCGCGCCGATGTGCGCAGGCCCGCCTGATCGAGCAGCAGCTTCAGCGGCACGCCGGTCCATTTGCCGATCGCGCTCCAGCCCTCGACACAGTCGTGACGGGTGATCTGGGTCCGGCGCGGCATCGCGCGGATCTGCGCGAGTGTGAAACTTTGCGGACGCGCCACCAGTCCATCCACGCCCAGCCGCCAAGCGGCGAACCCCGCCTGCATATGCGCCGCATAATCCGCGCTGGTCGGCTGGCGCGTCCCATTCGCGCGAAAGATCGGCGACATATCGGCCGCGCCATATTCGGGGGCCATCGCCGATCGATCGCTGATGATCCGCTGCGCGCGCATCGTCAGCCCCTCGGCGCTGCCCAGCACGCCGCGCACCGCGGGATTGGCGTTGATCCGGTTGCAACCGGACAGCAACAGCCCGCCGGCCGCCGCGCCGATCGATCCGACCAGCCCCCTGCGCGTGATCATCATTCGGCCTCCTTCGGCAAGCGATAGCGGCCGGTGATCATCGATCGTACTTCATTGAGAGGACCGGCGAGCACGACCATCAGCAGATGGACGACAATGAACAGCGCGAAACCGAACGCGCACAGGAAATGGATCGACCGCGCCGATTGCCGTCCGCCGAACAAATCGAGCAGCCACGGCCATGCGGCATCGACCGCCGGGGACATCGTCAGCCCGGTCAGCACGATCAATGGCAGCACGCCGAACAGTACCGACAGATAGGCGAATTTCTGGAGGATATTGTAGCGAAGCGCGGCCGCGCCCTTTGGAAAGCGCAGGCGCGCATGATCCTTGATATCGTGCCAGATATGGCGCGGCGAAAGCTCGTCGCGCTTTGGCAGCAGGTCGCGCTGGACGTGACGGTTGATGAAACTCACCAGCCAGTAGCCCAGTCCGCCGATCACGAGCACCCAGGCGAAAAAGAAATGCCAGATCCGCGCATCGGCCAGATTGTAGCTCGACGGGATCGTCGCCCACCATGGGAAGGCGTGCCGCTGGACCGCGCCGTTCGGATCCTTCCAGACACCGAGCACGCCCGTCGTCGGGATCACCACCGGGCCAACGGTCAGCCTGCCGCTGTCGCCAACCGCTCCGATCGTTAGCCAGGGCCGATCAAAATTGGCACCATATTGCCCCCAATAGAGCCGCGGATGCGCGTTGAAGATCATCATGCCGCTCATCAGCATCGCGAAAATGGTGAAGGCGTTGATCCAGTGCCAGATCCGCGTCGACAGGCGATGCCGCCTGACCAGCGCACCGCCCTGCGGCTCGGGTTCATCCTTTGAAAAATGATCAGCCTCGGCCATCATCGAGTCCTCCCGCGTCCCCGATCATTATTCGTGGCCCGAGCATGTCAGGTTACACTGGCCGCAACAAGTTTTGCGATTTTTTGCTGAAGGCGAAACGACGTTAAACGGATCTTAGGAACGATCGACGATCATTGCTCCTTCGCAACGACACGATATTCGAGGCATTTCCTGCATGGCAGCATCGGAAAAAATCCCGGTCACCGAAGCCCGGCGCCATGGGCGCCATCGCATCATGCTCGCCGCCACGCTCCATTCGGTGCATGGCGAGACGGGCGGCGTGTTGCTCGACGTATCCGAGGGTGGCGCCTTGTTAAACGCTTCGCCACCGCTTCCACCGGGGTGTAAATTGTTGCTCGAGCGCCAGAATTTCGAGGTGCCCGGCACCGTCCGCTGGGTCGAGGGCAATCGTTTCGGCGTGCAGTTCGATGAACCGATCCCGGCCGAACTGGTCGATGCGCTGGTGACGAAGAGCGCATATAAGAACGCGCATTAGCGCGGAGCGCCGGCCTACGCCATCATCCGCGTCAGCGCCTGTGCGGTGAAATCGACCATCGGCACGATCCGCGCATAATTGAGCCGGGTCGGTCCGATCACCCCGACCACCCCGACGATCCGGCCCTCGCCATTGCGATAAGGCGCCGCGATCACCGATGAACCCGACAGCGAGAACAGCTTGTTCTCCGATCCGATAAAGATCTTCATCCCCTGCCCCGCGCGCGCGCGATCAAGCAGGCTGACAATCTCTTCCTTGTCCTCGATCTGATCGAGCAACTGGCGCACCCGCTCGAGATCGGCGGCGGCGGCCTGATCGATCAGATTGGCCTGTCCCCGCACGATCAGCACCGGGCGATCGCTGCCATCGTGCGACCAGACCGCGAGCCCGCGCTCCACCAATGTGCTCGCGGCGGCATTCAGCGCGGCGCGCTCGCGCCCGATCTCGGTTTCAAGCCGCGCGCGCGCCTGGCTCAGCGTCAGCCCCGCCAGCCGCTCGCTGATGAAATTGCCGGCCTCGACCAAGGCCGACGGCGGAATCCCGGGCGGCAGATCGACGACGCGGTTCTCGACGCTGCCATCGCCGCCCACCATCACCGCCACCGCCTGCTCGCGGGAGATCGGGATGAAGCTGAACTGGCGCAGTACCGGCTCGTTGCGCGGCACCAGCACGATGCCCGCGCAGGCCGACAGGCCGGAGAGGACCGCGCTGGTCGCCGCCAATGCCTCCTCGATCGGCCTGCCGCGCGCGGCGCGCGATTCGATCGCGGCGCGTTCCTCGAACGATGGCTCGGCGGTCTGCATCATGCCGTCGACAAACAGCCGCAGCCCGCTCTGGGTCGGCATCCGGCCCGCCGAGGTGTGCGGGGATTCGAGCAGGCCCAGCTCTTCGAGATCTTGCATGACGTTGCGGATCGACGCCGGCGACAGGTTGAGCCCCGCGAGCTTCGATATCGTCCGCGATCCCACCGGCGTGCCCGACCCGAGATAGCTTTCCACCACGACGCGAAATACATCGCGGGCCCGGCTCGACAATTCGGAAACGGCTTGGCTGCTCACCCTATGAGAGATAGGGAGAGAATGACGGATGCTCAACAGCGCATATCGTGGCAGCAGGATCGCGGAGGACCGCGCCGATCCGGCCTCGGGCGTTTCCCGGCTTCCAACTTCGGCCGCACTCCCATAAGGAACCGCCGATCGGCCGCCCATTGCGGCCCCATCGACGAACGACAAGAAGGATTATTCATGCGCCCATCCGGCCGTGCCCCCGATCAAATGCGGGCGATCGACATCGAAACCGGCTTCACCAAGCATGCCGAGGGTTCGGTGCTGATCAGCTTCGGCGAAACCCGCGTGCTGGTGACGGCGTCGCTCGAGGAAAAGCTTCCTCCCTTCCTGCGCGGCAAGGGCCAGGGCTGGGTCACCGCCGAATATGGCATGCTGCCCCGCGCCACCCACACCCGCGGCAGCCGCGAAGCCGCCAAGGGCAAGCAATCGGGCCGCACCCAGGAAATCCAGCGGCTGATCGGCCGCTCGCTCCGCTCTGTCGTCGATATGGCCAAGCTCGGCGAGCGCCAAATCACGATCGATTGCGACGTGCTGCAGGCCGATGGCGGCACCCGCACCGCATCGATCTCGGGCGCGTGGGTCGCTCTGCGGCTCTGTGTCGACAAATTGATGGCATCGGGCGCGATCACCGAGGATCCGATCACCGCGCAGGTCGCCGGCATCTCGTGCGGCATCTACGAAGGCACCCCGGTGCTCGACCTCGATTATATCGAGGATTCGAACGCGCATGCCGACGCCAATTTCGTTCTGCTCGACAATGGCAACATGGCCGAAGTGCAGGCGACTGCCGAGGGTGCTACCTATGACGAGGAGGCTTTGCTCCGTCTGCTGCGGCTCGCCCGCATCGGCTGTTCGGAGATCTTCGCCGCTCAGCGCAAGGCCGTCGGCCGGTGAGCGTCGCGGAGATCCCGCACCGCAAGCTGGCGCCGGGAAAGCTGGTGATCGCCAGCCACAACGCCGGCAAGGTGCGCGAAATCCGCGAACTGCTCAGCCCCTACGGCATCGAGCCGGTCTCCGCCGCGACGCTCGGCCTGCCCGAACCCGAAGAGACCGGCGTCACCTTCATCGCCAATGCCGAACTCAAGGCGCGGGCGGCGGCCGACCTGTCGGGCCTGCCCGCGCTCGCCGATGATAGCGGCCTCTGCGTCGATGCCCTGCGCGGCGATCCCGGCATCTTCTCGGCGCGCTGGGCCGGCAAAGACAAGGATTTCGGTCTCGCGATGCGGCTGGTCAACCAGCATGTCGAGGAAGCCGGCCCCGATGCCGGCCGCGACGCGCATTTCGTCTGCGCGCTCTCGCTCTGCTGGCCCGATGGCCATATCGAGAGCTTCGAAGGCCGGGTCGACGGCACCCTCGTCTGGCCGCCGCGCGGCGACCAGGGCTTCGGCTATGATCCGATGTTCCAGCCTTATGGCCACGACATCACCTTCGGCGAAATGGACCCCGCCGCCAAGCATGCGATGAGCCACCGGGCGGACGCCTTCGCCAAGCTCGTCGCGGCGGTGTTTCCTTGACTTCTCCCCTCCCTGTTCAGGGAGGGGCCGGGGGTGGGTCAGTCTGGCAGGGGCGGCAAACCGTTTTGCCACTTCCCTCAGCGCAACCCACCCCCGGCCCCTCCCTTGGCAGGGAGGGGAGTTTCGCCCTCTACATCCACTGGCCGTTCTGCGTCTCGAAATGCCCCTATTGCGACTTCAACAGCCACGTCCGCGAGTCCGTCGATCAGTCCGCCTGGCGTACCGCGCTGCTTACCGACCTCGCTTATGAAGCCGCTTTACTCCCCGGCCGCACGCTGACCTCAATCTTCTTCGGGGGCGGCACCCCCTCTTTGATGCCCCCCGAAACCGTCGCCGCTTTGATCGACGCGGCGGCCGGCCACTGGCAATTCGCCCCCGACATCGAGATCACACTGGAGGCCAACCCCAATTCGATCGAAGCCACCCGCTTCGGCGACATCGCCGCCGCCGGAGTCAACCGCGTCTCGCTCGGCCTGCAGGCGCTCGACAACGATGCCTTGCGCTATCTCGGCCGGGCCCACGACATCACCGAAGGCCTCGCCGGCCTCGACACCGCGCAGCGCGCGTTCAAACGGGTGAGCTTCGACCTGATCTACGCCCGCCCTGATCAGAGTCCCGAAAGCTGGGAAGCCGAACTCGCCCGCGCGCTGAGCTTCGGCACCGAACATCTCTCGCTCTACCAGTTGACGATCGAACCCGGCACCCAGTTCGCCGCCCGCCAGGCCAAAGGCGACCTCCCGACGCTCGACACCGACCGCGCGGCCCTATTGTTCGAACAGACCCGCGCCCAAACCGCCGCCGCCGGCATCCCCGCCTACGAAATCTCCAACCACGCCCGCCCCGGCGCCGAAAGCCGCCACAACCTCACTTACTGGCGCTATGGCGACTATGCCGGCATCGGCCCCGGCGCCCACGGCCGCCGCAACCGCCTCGCCACCGTCCGCCGCAAGAAGCCGGAGAACTGGATCACGCGAGTGACGGCCAACGGGCACGGCATGGAGAGCGAGGACGATCTCAGCCCGGAAATGCGCGCGCAGGAGGCGCTGCTAATGGGGCTGCGGCTGGCCGAGGGCGTCGACGTGGCCGATATCGCCGAGCGTACCGGCGTGGCGGCCGAGGATCTGTTGCATTGGCCGAAGGTGGAGAGCCTCGAAGGGCATAGCCTCCTTACCCACGACGGCTACCGGATCGCGTTGACCGAGGCGGGGATGTTGTTGCTCGATGCGATCCTGGCCGAGATCGTTGCCATAGGATAGTCCACGGGCTGACTACGCGCTTCTTCTATCGTCAGCTGAACTTGTTTCAGCATCCACCGAGCCACAGGTAGAGCCGCACTTTTTGAAGAGTGGCCTCTCAAACGGCGAAGCGACGTCCTGCCCAAAAAACCCGCAATTTCTGCTCGATCAGCCGCCGATATTCAGATGGTATCGCGTCGATTTGAGCTGCCCCTTCTGTGTAAGCGCCCCGATCGCCACCAGTTCCTGCAAATCGCGGGTCGCCGTGGCGCGCGAAGTGTCCGCTATCGCGATATAATTGGCGGCACTGAGACCGCCTTTGAATCCGTCGAGTCCCTCGCGGAACATGCGCGCCACCACCCGCGCCTGCCGCGCGTTCATCCGATCGCGATAGCGGTCATAATATCTTGTCTTGGCGAGCAGGAAATCGATCTCGGCCAGGCTGTGCGCCTGCGCATCGATCACCGTCTCGGCGAAATAGATCAGCCAGTTCGTAATCTCGTCGCGCTTGTTGGCGGCCTCCAGCGCATCATAATAAGCGGCACGCCTGCGCTGGATGATGTGCGACAAGGCGATCAGGCTCGGCTGGCCGATTGCCTGCGACAGCGCCTTCTCCGCAATCGCCCGCCCGATGCGGCCGTTGCCATCCTCGAACGGATGGATGCTGACGAAATGGAGATGTGCAATCCCGGCACGCGCCAGCGCGCCCGGCGGTTGCCCGCCGCCGGGGGCCGTCGCGGCAAACCATGTGAAGAAGCGCGCCATTTCGTCCGCCATCACCTTCGACGGCGGCGCCTCGAAATGCACCCTGGGTTTGTGCAACGGGCCGGAAACGACCTGCATCGGATCGTCATGGTCACGGTAGCGGCCAATCGCGCTGACATCCTGCCTGCCGCTCATGACCATCTCGTGCCACGCCCACAGACTCTCGTGGGTCAGCGGAGCGGCAAAGTCGCGATAGAGCGCCATCATCATTTCGGCGATGCCGCGCTCCGCGGGCGGGACATGGCGATGCCCCGTTTCCAGCCCGAACTGTCGGCGCAGCGAGGATTGCACGCTATCGCGGTTGAGCAATTCGCCTTCAATCTCGGAGGTTTTCAGCGCCTCGCCGGTCATGATATCGATAGTGATCGTGGCACGATCGCCATCGGCTAGATGCTTCACCGATCCGATCAGGACTCCCGCCTGCTGCAGGAACCGGGTTTCGAGCGCGGCGATTGCGGTGCGGTCCCAGCGAAACTCCGGCCAGTCCGGTTGCTGCCAATTCCATTTCATGAGGCATAAGATAGCGGTTTATAGCTCAATATGCATCATAATTTGAGGTATAAATCTCGCATTTATGCCTCACGCATCGGCAAGCGCATTATCTTTGCGTCGCGCAAATGGTATGGCGGCGCATAGAGTCGGCCAGTATATGCTCGGCCTCGCGCGGGGACGCTCTGCACGTTGCGGTGGATTCGGAACGTGGCGCCGCGGTGCATGCATTCGACCAGCGACTTGCAACGGCAGGGCCGACTGTCACGGCGCCACGCGGTTGCTGGTTTGACCGGATCCGGTTCTCCATTGCCCGCCCGAATTCGACATTTGGCGCATTCGGTAGTACTGATATTGTAATGCAGAGAGTGCTATACTTGATAGGCCAGTGGTTTAGAGAAATATGCTTTTTGTTCGCCCAATGACCTCGCCTGCCGAGGGTTTCCACAAAATATTAACGGCGGTTTCGTTATGATGTCCGGCGTTAAGCAGGCGATCGTGCAGACTGTTGCCGACAACCACTGGCTAAACCAACCGGTGGTCGATGCAGCAATCGTCGCCGGGCTGGTCGCACTATTCGTCATGATCGGCAACGCCGTCATAAGCTCGATTCTGCACCAATCTAAAATTACCGCAGACCGCGCTTTGGCGACAGAGCGCTTTGAGTTCGACAAGGCCCTCGCCGAACGTAAGATGGCGCTTGATCGAGCGCTCACCGATTGGAAACGTAACGCCGAGTTCGCCGAAAGAGCCCTCAGCGATTTCTACGAAGCTCGCAGCAGGATGCAGGCCATTCGTTCGCCCGGATCTTTCGGAGCCGAGAATGACGATCGTGTGGGTCGCGATGCCGAGGTCGAGGCCATCCGCAGCTCGCGCGACGCTTACTATCCGTACCTCCGAAGGGTCCGCACCCATTCCAACTTCTTCGACGATTTCTATGCTCGACGCTATCGTGCGACCGCCTTGTTCGGTCCAGAAGCCGAAGTACCCTATCAGGAGATCTGGCGAGTTTTGCACCGGGTGAATGTTGCCGCAAGCATGCTTGTCCGCGACTCTGGCCCGCTGCTCCATGAACAACAATTCCAAACGCGCCAGAACCTCGAATATGCGATATGGGAGGGCAGCATCGATCCCGACCCTCTTGCAGATCAAATCGCTGAGGCGGTTACCACTGCGGAAAAGCTGTTTCGACCTGCAATTGCGCACATGCCCCGAAACGCCGAACAAGTCGACCGATAGGAATTTAATCTAGATTCTATTGAGATTCACCATGACACGCTTCAGAAGCGCATCACTTTACGGTAACCTACCGATACTCCCCTCAAGGCTTACGCCTAATCGCCCAAACGAGGCTTGCCGACCCCAACAATAGTGCCGAGATAATCGCTGCCAGCCCCGGGAGCGCCGATCCTTCAATGATCACCATCGCAAGCTTCCTTCCCCTTGCAATGCTATCGCCGCATCGAATCTAGAAAAAGGCCAACATTTTCATCGAAGCGAAATTGATGGCATTGACAGCAGTAAGCCGAGAGATTCCCTGGATAAAACAAATGATGGTCGCGTTGCGCTTAAATACTAGACCCTCAAAATTCCAGCATTGACCGGCACATTCACCCGGTTACTCCCCTCACCGCATCTTGAGCACCACCCGAAACCGCGCCTTCCCACTCATCATCCGCTCATAGGCCACTTGCGCCTCCTCGAACGGATAGACCTCGTTCATCGAGGTCACGTCATTCAACTGGCTGAATGCCAGCGTATCCTCCGAATCCGCCGCCACGCCCGAATACCAGCCCTTCACCGCCGCGCGCTTGCCGAGCAGACCGAGCGTGTCGACCGGAAACGCCCCCACCGCGCCGATCACCATCATCATGCCGTTGGGGCCGAGGCCGCCGACGATCGCCTGCATCGCATCGGCGCTGGTGACGGTCGCGATGATCGCCCGCGCGCCGCCGAGCCGCTGGAGCGCTTCGGCGACGTCGCCCGCGTCGCTGTCGATATAATCATGCGCGCCGAGCGATCGGGCCAGCGCCTCCTTGTCGCGGCCGCGGTTGACCGCGACGGTGCGGAAGCCGAGCCGGCGGGCGAACTGGATGCCGAGATGGCCGAGCCCGCCGACGCCGTGGACCGCCACCAGATCGCCCGCCCCCGCGCCGCAATTTCTGAGCGCATTGAAGGTGGTGATGCCCGCGCAGAGCAAGGGCGCGGATTCGATCGCGTCGAGATCGGCGGGGACATGCGCCACCGCCGATACGGCCGCGATCATATGTGTGGCATAGCCGCCGTCGCGGGTGACGCCGGTCACCGCCTGGACGGTCTCGCAGGCAAAGGCATCGCCGCGCCGGCAGCGCGCGCAATAGCCGCACGAGCCGCCGAACCAGCCGACCCCGGCCCGGTCGCCGATCTGCCAGCCGCTGACATTGGCGCCCACCGCCGCGACGGTGCCGATAACCTCATGGCCGGGCACGCGCGGATATTGGATGGGTATATATCCTTCGACGGTGAGCGAATCGCTGTGGCAGACGCCGCAGGCATGGACCTCGATCAGCAATTCGTCCCCGCCCGGCGCGGGGATATCGCGCTCTATCCGCTCGAGCTGGCCGCCAGCATTCAGCACGGCCATGGCGATCATCTTCGGCATTGGGGGGGGCTCCTCGATTGATCCCGCCAGATCATAGGGTGACGATATTGCGGCTGTGCGTCCAGCCGACTTTTCGAGATTTTTTGTAATTATCTATTAATTACAATATCTTAATATAAGTTATTTTGTAATAGGCTTAAGGATGGGAGCCCGAAAACTAGCAAAAACGCGTCAAAATCGAACCATTCTAATTCCTCCCCGAGCAAGCTCGGGGAGGAATTACGCAACTCCCCCCTCAAAACCCGTTGGGCGCCGGCGAAACCACCTTCTCTCCCGAGGGGCTCAGCTCATCCACCTCCAGCGCCCGCTCCGCCACGCCGCTGCCGGAGAAGCGGAAGGCACCGTCCACCCCCACGAAGCCGCCATCATCGCGCAGCTTGGCGACAGGGAAGCGCTCGCCGGGTTTCCAGCCGCCGGCGATCTTCACCACCAGCAGCATCGAATCATAGCCGAGACTGGCGATCCGGAACGGCGCCTTGCCGAACTGGCGGCGATAGGCAGAAGCGAGTTGCCGGTAGCGGCCGTCGGAGACGCTCGCATACCAGGCGCCGCCCAGCATCGGCGAAGCGAGCAAAGTCGGCTCGGCCGCCCAGAGTTCTGTGCCTAGGATCCGCGCCTGCGGGCTCGATCCCTTGCGGATCAGCGGCACTGCCGTCGCGGCGATGCGGGCATTGTCGGCGAGCAGGACACCGTCATAATCCTGATTCTGGCCGAGCTGCGCGACCGCGAGGCCGAGCGATTTCGGGTTGCGCTCATAGCTCTTCATCGCGACGAGATTGCCGCCCGCGCTCTCCACCGCCTTGATCACCGCGTTGGAGGCGTTGCGGCCGTAAGCACCGCCCGGCACCAGGGCCGCGAAACGCGTCACGCCCTTGGACCTGGCGAAGCGCACCACTCGGTCGATCGACTGGGTGGGTGAGAAGCCCATCACAAACACGCCGTCACCCGCGATCGCGGCATCGTTCGAGAAGGAGATGACGGCCACCTGCGCCTTGCGTGCCGCCGGCGTCACCGCCGCCGCATCTTCGGACAGCAAGGGCCCCAGGAACAATTTGTTACCGTCGGTCAGCGCGCGCTGCGCCGCCGCCGCCGCGCCGGGCGCGGTATCATAAGTCGTCATGCGGATCGATTTGTTGCCGGTATCGAGCAAAGCCATTGTCGCGGCATTGGCGATCGACTGACCAACCGCCGCGTTCGGGCCGGTCAGCGGCACGAGCAAAGCGATGCGATGCCGCGCCTGATCCTGCGGGAGACCGCCAACCGGGGCCTCGGCCACGGGCTTGGCGGGCATGCTCGGCCCGGGACGTCCGCCCTTCGGCACCATCGAACAGCTCGCCAACAGCATCGTGGCCATGAGCGCCGCGTGCCGGAATATGTGTCGAACCGGTTGCCTGCGCCGGGAAGCCTCTGCCATGAACATCATCCTATGAACGATCTGATCGAAACCGACACGCCCGACGATATCCCGTCCGATGCACCGTTGCCCCCGGGCCTGTATATCGTGGCCACGCCAATCGGCAACTTGGGCGACCTCTCCCCGCGCGCCGCATCGATCCTTTCGCGCGCCGAAACGATTGCGGTCGAGGATAGCCGCGTCACCGCGAAGCTCCTCAACCGGATCGGCGTCAAGCGTGCGATGACCCCCTATCACGATCATAATGCCGACAAGGTTCGCCCCGGGCTGATCGAGCGGATGGGCCGCAGCGCGGTGGCATTGGTGTCCGATGCCGGCACGCCGCTGATTTCCGATCCCGGTTATAAGCTGGTGCGCGATGCGCGCGCGGCCGGCCATGACGTGACGACCATCCCTGGCCCCTGCGCCGCCATCGCCGCTTTGACCTTGGCGGGGCTGCCAACCGACCGCTTCTTCTTCCTGGGCTTCCTGCCATCGAAGGAGAAGGCCCGCGCCGATGCCATCGCCGAGGTCGCCGCGATCCGCGCGACCCTGATCTTCTACGAATCCGGCCCGCGGCTCGGCGCGATGCTCGCGGCTTTGCACGACAGCTTGGGGAACCGTGACGCCGCCGTCGTCCGCGAGATCACCAAGACCTATGAGGAGGCGGTGACCGGCACCCTCTCCGCACTGGCGGAGCGTTATGCCGAGCAGGGCCCGAAAGGCGAGATCGTCGTCGTCGTCGGCCCCCCGGGCGAGGCGCCGGTCGCCAGCGCCGCCGATGCCGATGCGCTGCTGATCGAAGCGCTCAAGCGCCTGCCCGCCGCCAAGGCCGCCGGTGAGGTAGCCAAGGCGACCGGCCTGCCCCGCCGCGACCTCTATGTCCGCGCGACCGCGCTCAAAGGCGAAGATTGACCCGCAGGCGCGCCGAGCAGCAGGGCCGCGCCGGCGAGCGCATCGCCGCCTGGTGGATGCGCTTCCACGGCTGGCGCATCCTTGGCGAGCGCGTGAAGACGCCGCGCGGCGAGATCGACCTGATCGCACGGCGCGGGCGGACTTTGGCATTCGTCGAGGTCAAGATGCGGACGAACGAGGCCGCGCTGGCGATGGCGATCGACGATTTCCGCCTGCGCCGGGTAATCGCCGCGGCCGAGGCTGTGCTGCCGCGCTATGGCGCCGGCGCGACCGATATCCGGATCGACGTGATGCTGATTCGGCCGTGGCGGCTGCCGATTCACATGAAGAACGTGTGGCACGGGTGACATTCCGGTCAGCCATCCCTAGGTAACGCACCACTTCCCTGTCGCCGGAGCGCCTGTCCATGAGTTTGAATGTCGCCGTCCAGATGGACCCGCTCGAAACGCTCAACATCGGCGGCGATTCGACCTTTGCGGTGATGTTGTCCGCGCTCGCCCGCGGGCATAAGCTCTGGCATTATCGCGCAGGGGATCTGTGCTATCGCGACGGGCGGCTGACCGCCCCGGCCCGGCCGATCCTGAAACTGCAGCGTGTGGCCGGCGACCATTTCGCAGCCGGCGAGGTCAAGGTGATCGATCTGGCCGACGATATCGATGTCGTGCTGATGCGCCAGGATCCGCCGTTCGACCTCGCTTATATCACCGCTACCCACCTTCTGGAGCGCATCCAGGGGCAGACACTGGTGGTCAACGACCCCGCCGCCGTGCGCAACGCGCCCGAGAAACTGTTCGTTCTCGATTATGCGCGCTTCATGCCGCCGACGATGATCACCCGCCGGCTCGAGGATGCCCGCTCGTTCCACGAACTGCACGGCGAAGTGGTGGTGAAGCCGCTCTACGGCAATGCCGGCTCGGCGGTGTTCCATGTCGGCCGCAAGGATGCCAATCTCGCCGCGCTCACCGAATTGTTCGGGCAAGTGTGGCGCGAGCCGTTCATGGTGCAGGCCTTCCTGCCCGACGTATCGAAGGGCGACAAGCGTATCGTGCTGATCGACGGCAAGGTGGCGGGCGCGATCAACCGCCTGCCCAAGGCCGGTGAGATCCGCTCCAACCTCGCCGCCGGCGGCCGCGCCGACGCGACCGAACTTTCCCCGCGTGAGATCGAGATATGCGATGCGCTCGGCCCCGATCTGGCGGCGCGCGGGCTGCTGTTCGTCGGTATCGACGTGATCGCCGGTCACCTGACCGAGATCAACGTCACCTCGCCCACCGGCATCGTCGCGATCGACAATTTCAACGGCACCGATACGCCGGCGATGATCTGGGACGCGATCGAGGCGAAGGTCTGAAATCCCCCCGGAACGGGGAGGAATTTTCAGAGCGTGAACTTCACCGCGGCCGATACCGTGCGCCCGTTGATCGATCGCGCCCGCACGATCCCGTTGGCCGGGATCGTCGCGTCCTCCGCCTCGGTGAAGCCGGCCACGTCGAACAGGTTGTTCACGCTCAGCGACACCGCCACCCGCGGCAGCGGCTGCACCTGCACGAACGTGTTAACCTCGCGATAGCCCGGCAGCCGCAGCCCGTCATTGTCCTGCGCATAGCTGCCGGTGGTGCCGATCAGGTTCGCGCCGACCGTGAACCAGCCGTGCTGATATTGCGGGGTCATCTGATAGATGAAGCGCGCCTGCCGCCGCGGGACGTTGCCGACGACAGCCGGGATAAGCTGGTCGGATATTATCTTCGCATCGGTCCAGGTCACGCCCCCTGTCAGGCCGAAACCGCCGTTGCGATAGCTGCCCTCCAGCTCGATGCCGTAGGCGCGGTAGCGGCGATCGAGGAAGCGCTGGGTGGTCGCCTCGAAATTCTGCTCCTCGGTCGTCGTGTAGAAAAAGGTGCCGTAGAGGCCGACGCCGCGATCGCGATATTTGAAGCCGGCCTCGGTCTGCCGCACGACATCGACGGCAGCGTCGGCATCGACGAGCCCGCCCGTCACGGGATTGACCGCCGGGCCGAACAGGATGCGATCGGCATTGGCGCGCGCACCGCGGCTGTAGCGCGCAAACAAAGCCAGCTCGGGCTTGACCTTGTAGGTCAGGCCGGCCGACCAAGAGACATAATCATAGTCATAATGGACCGGTGAACGCACCGCTGGCAGGATCGCGGTCTGCCGCTCGGGGGCCGAGATCGTTCCGTTGCCATTGACATCGATCATCGCCAGCCCAGTCCCGGTATTTCCGAGATCCGCGCCCGCCACGCTGCCGCGCACCCAGCCCTTGTCCCAGCGCAGGCTCCCCGCGAACGTCCAGCGATCATGCGTGAAGTTCAGCGCCGCGAACGGCGCCGCGATCGTATAGGTGACATCGTAGCTGCGCCGGCAGCAATTGTCGAAGAACGCTGCGCTATAAGCGTAAACACCCTTTTCGGTGACCGGGCGGCCATTGCCATCGCGGATATCGACCAAAGCCGCCGACCCATCGCCACGCACCTCGGACACGAGGCTTGTCCACAACCAGTCGGTACCGATCGTCTGCCGGGTCAGGAACAGCCCACCCGTAAGGCTCAACCTGCCGCCGCCGAGATCGAGATCGCGCGTGGCTCGCAGGTCGTTGGCGATATTGTCGAGATTGTTGAGGCGCGTGTCGAACACCGTCAGCTTCGCGAGCAAACCATTGCCGTTGAGCGCGGCCGGATTGGCGATCACGGTGCCCGCCTGCGGTCCCGTCGCATAAGCGATCGTGGCACCCGCCCCGCCGAGCGAGGTCGCGACCGCCGACGCACTGTCCACTGCCGCCGGAAACAGCCCCGCGAAATTTCCGGAAATCGCTGCGAAGCGAAACCGTTCGCTGATCGTCCAGCCATCGCCGGGCTCGAGGCGCGCCTCCAACCCGATCGATTTCACGAGAGGATGCATGCCGTCGCCGATATCGTCGGTGACGGGCGTGTTATTGCCATCGAGCGTCAAATGCTGGCGCAGATAACGCGAGGCGAAGGTGCCGTCAGCGGTCGAGAACCCGGGCAGGCTGGCATAATGCGGATCGCCGTTGCGGCCGGTCACCCGCACCGGCGCGGGCAGATAGGCGATCGCGCGGTCGTCGAGAAATTTTGCGTAGAGCCGGACGAAGCCGTTGGCGATTTTTTTCGTTACGTTCGCCTTGATCTGCCCGCCGCGATTGGCCGCGAATCCGGCATCCCGCGGCCCCTCGCCGCGCCGATAGAAGCCGCCGACATGGAAGGTCCAGTCGCCGGGCAGCGGCGCGCCATAATCCATATCGACGCGATATTCGTCATAATCGAGGCCGGCTCCGAACTGGATCGCTCCGCCCTCGCGATCGCCGGTCTTCGAGATCAGGTTGATCACGCCGCCCGGCGAATTGGATGCGAAGGTCGACGCCGATCCGCCGCGCACCGCCTCGATCTTCTGCACGTTCATATCGGTACGCAGAAAGATATCGGCATTGGCGAAGGTGATGTCGCCAAACTGCAGGACGGGCAGGCCATCCTCCTGCAGCTGCAAATATTTGGCGCCGCCCGACGCGATCGGAAGACCGCGAACAGCGATATTGGCATTACCCTCGCCGCCCGAGCTTTCGGAGCGCACGCCCGGCAAATCGCGAAAAATCTCTGCTGTCGACCGGGGCACGACGATCGCCAGTTGGGCGGCGCTCAGAGTGCTGACCGAGACGCTCGTGTCGAGGCGGTTCTGGCTACGCGCCAAGGCGGTGACGATGATGATCTGATCATCGGCTTCCTGTCGAGGCCCGTTCGATGCGACGGGTTCGGCCGCGATGGCGCCGGAGGCAAGGACCACGCCCCCCAGCCCAGAAAGTAACGCCTTGACCATAAAGCTCCCTTTCAGGAGCGAGGTTATGCGTCGCAATAGCGATTATGCAACCGCGGCAGCGGCAAAAAGTACGAAGTCGCAGCAGATCGGCGGTGCTAAAACGCCTGTTCGAGCCGGTTGAGCAGGCCCAGCGCGGGGCTTTGCGGCATGTCGGCGATCTCCTCGCCGTCCAGTCGGGCCACGCGGGCGCACAGATCCCGGCTCGCCTCGATGATCGCGATCGCCGCCAGCGGCATCCCTTCCAGCGAGGCGGCCTGCGCCTCGAGGCCCGCCCATTGCTCGGCCGGGGTGGGATCGGCAGTGGCTATCTGCCCGGCATCGATCGCGCGCTGGGTGAGCAGCCACGACAGGACATGCATCAATCGCGTCGTCACCCGGAGCGATTCGCATGACAGAACTACCCGCTTGAGCGGGCTCAGTGCCTCGCGGTCGGCGAGTCCGCCCTGATCGAAATAGGATCGGGCCTCGTCGGCCAGCACCATCGCCTCGGTGTAGAGCGAGTCGATCAATCGTCCGCGTAGCGGAACATTTTTTGCCACATCGTCCATGATCGGCACGATGACACAGCCGCTCCCTCGCGAAAATGGTAATTGAGGGTTAACCTACGGGCGAAACCGATAATTGAGTCCTAATGGTCGTGGTTAACGCCGCAGATACCGCTCGATCCATCATCCCGAACCAGCGCCCCGCCCTCAATCCGCCGGTAGAAGCAGCTCGCCTCGCCCGTGTGGCAGGCGGGCCCGGCCGGCTCGCACCGCAGCCAGATCGCGTCCTGATCGCAGTCGATCCGCATCTCGATCACGCGCATCACATGGCCGCTGGTCTCGCCCTTTTTCCAAAGGCGGCCCCGCGAACGCGAGAAGAACGTGGCCTCCCCGCTCGCGATCGTCGCCGCGATTGCTTCTTCATTCATATGCGCGACCATCAGCAGATCACCGGTCGCATGATCGGTGACGACCCCGGTGACGAGGCCGTTGGCATCAAATTTCGGCAGCAATTGGCTGCCCTGTTCGCGATCCTGATCCATAACGCCGGATTGCGCGAAACCATAGCGGGAGGCAAGCAGGCAACCATGTGACAAAGATGTGAAATGTTGGGGGGCGACAAAGCCGATACCTCACCCTATATGCCCCCCATCAGCCACCGCGATAGGATTCGCGATGCTCACAACGCATCCGTTCGACGACGACAAGCTGCGCGAAGAGTGCGGCATTTTTGGCATATGGGGCGCCGAAACAGCAGCAGCGATGGTTGCTCTGGGTCTCCATGCGCTACAGCACCGCGGCCAGGAAGCGGCCGGCATCACGAGTTGGGATGGCCAAGCCTTCCACACTCATCGGGCTATGGGCCATGTCGCCGGCAATTTCGACCGCGACGACGTGATCCGTGGCCTGCCCGGCCATGTCGCCTGCGGCCATGTCCGTTACTCGACGACCGGCGAAACCGCGCTACGCAACGTCCAGCCGCTCTTTGCCGAACTGTCCTCGGGCGGCTTCGCGATCTCGCATAACGGCAATATTTCGAACGCGATGAAGCTGCGGCGCGAACTGGTGCGCGGCGGATCGATCTTCCAGTCGACCAGCGATACCGAGACGATCATCCATCTCGTGGCGATGTCCAAATATCGCACCCTGCTCGATCGCTTCATCGATGCGCTCAAGCAGGTCGAGGGCGCTTATTCGCTGGTGTGCATGACGCCGGAAGGCATGATCGCCTGCCGCGATCCGCTCGGCATCCGCCCGCTGGTCCTCGGCCGCATCGGCGAAGCCTATATCTTCGCCTCCGAAACCGTAGCGCTCGACGTGATCGGCGCCACTTTCATCCGCCAGGTCGATCCGGGCGAGCTGGTGATCGTATCGGAGAGCGGCCTGCGTTCGATCCGGCCATTCGCCGATGTGCGGCCGCGCCCGTGCATCTTCGAGCATGTCTATTTCTCGCGCCCCGATTCGATCGTCGATGGATCGTCGGTCTATTCGGTCCGCAAGGCGATCGGTGCGCAGCTCGCGATCGAAAGCGGCGTCGAAGCCGATCTGGTCGTGCCCGTGCCCGATTCGGGCACACCGGCGGCGATCGGCTATGCCCAGCAATCGGGGATTCCGTTCGAGCTCGGCATCATCCGGTCGCATTATGTCGGCCGCACCTTCATCTCGCCCGGCGATCAGGTCCGCCATCTCGGCGTCAAGCTGAAGCACAATGCCAATCGCGCGCTGATCGACGGCCAGCGGGTGGTGCTGATCGACGATTCGATCGTGCGCGGTACCACCAGCGTCAAGATCTTGCAGATGCTGCGCGATGCCGGCGCCGCCGAGGTCCACCTCCGTATCGCCAGTCCGCCGACCCGGCACAGCTGCTTCTACGGCGTCGACACGCCCGAGCGCGCCAAGCTGCTGGCGGCGCAGATGAATATCGCGGAGATGTCCAAGTTCATCGGCGCGGACAGCCTGGCCTTCGTGTCGATCAACGGCATGTACAAGGCGTTGGGCGAACCCGATCGCGATGCCCGGCAACCGCGTTATTGCGACGCCTGCTTCACCGGCGACTATCCGACCCACCTCACCGATCAGGAAGAGCTGATCCCCACCGACCAGCTCGCCCTCCATGGCGAGCGCGTGGTCGCCTGATCCACGCCCCAGCGAGGCTTTTCGATGACCTTATCTCTTTCCGGCAAGCTGGCGCTCGTCACCGGTGCGTCGCGCGGTATTGGCGCGGCCACGGCCGAGGCTCTGGGCAAGGCCGGCGCCCACGTGATCCTCACGGCGCGGACGGCGGGCGGGCTCGAAGAAGTCGAGGAGCGGATTCATGCCGCCGGCGGCAGCGCGACGATCGCACCGATGGATCTTGCCGAGAATGACAGCATTGCGAGGCTCGCGACCGCGATATCCGGGCGCTGGGACGCGCTCGATATCCTCGTGCTCAACGCCGCAATGCTCGGCACGCTCGCGCCGGTGCCGGCATGGGACAGCAAGGAATTTGCCTCGCTGCTGACCTTGAACGTGATGGCGCAGCAGCAATTGATCGCGATGTTCGATCCGATGCTCCGCGCCTCGGCCGATGCGAAAGTGATCGCCATTACCTCGTCAGTCGGGGCCAAGCCGCGGCCCTATTGGGGTGCCTATGGCGCGTCGAAGGCCGCGCTCGACATGCTGCTGCTGGTCTATGGTGAGGAAGTCGCCAGGATCAGCAACATCCGCACTGCGATCGTCGATCCGGGCGCGACCGCGACAAAGATGCGGGCGAAGGCCTTTCCCGGCGAGGACGAATCCACGCTGAAGTCGCCGTCGGTGGTGGCCGACGCGATTCTCAACCTCATCAGCCAGGATTTCCCGACCGGCCACCGCATCCGCGTCGCGGGATGACCGCGCCCTCGCGGCGCGCGCTTCGCCTCACCCGGCAGGAGCTGTCTTTGCTCCTGATCACCGTCTTCTGGGGTGGCACCTTCCTGATCGTCCATTTGGCGATGGCCGTGAGCGGCCCGCTATTCTTCGTGGGGCTGCGATTCGGCTGCGCGGCGATCGTGACGGGCGCCCTCGCCTGGCCGGTGATGTGCGGCCTGACCCGGCTGGAGCTCAAGTCGGGTATCCTGATCGGTCTCACCATCTATCTCGGCTATGCGCTGCAGACCTGGGGGCTACAGACGATCCTCAGCAGCAAATCGGCTTTCATCACTTCGCTCTACGTGCCGATCGTACCGCTGCTGCAATGGCTTGTGCTGCGCCGGATGCCATCGGTGATGGCATGGACCGGCGTTGGGCTGGCGTTCATCGGCATGCTGCTGATGTCCGATCCGGGTGATGCCGTCGCGGGTGGCCTCGGGCTCGGGGAATGGCTGACGGTGATCAGCACGGTCGCGATCGCCGCGGAAATATTGCTGATCGGCGGCTATGCCGATCAGGTCGATGCCCGGCGGGTGACGGTGATCCAGGTGGGGGTTGCCAGCCTGATGTCCTTCGCGACGATGCCGCTCGCGGGCGAGGCCTTGCCGCCCTTCTCCTGGCACCTTCTGCTCGCTGGTGTCGGGCTCGGTATCGCCAGCGCGGTGATTCAGCTTACGATGAACTGGGCACAGAAGCAGATTTCCCCCACCCGCGCCTCGGTCATCTATGCCGCCGAGCCGGTCTGGGCCGGGATCATCGGCCGGATGGCAGGCGAACATCTGCCGCCACTGGCACTGCTCGGCGGCGCATCGATCGTGCTGGGCGTGGTGGTCAGCGAACTCAAACCGAAGCGCGGTCGGGCGCGTATCGATATCGGAGCCGTCAATGATCCCGCGTGAACTGATCGATACGGCGCAAATTCCCGGCGGCGGCGAGTTGCGCCTCGTCCGGCACGGTGCCGATTACATGATCGTGCTCGATCGCAACGAATTGATGAGCAGCCGGATGAGCGGTTCGGAAGAAGCGCTTGCCACCCTCACCTGCGCACGCCTGCGCGACCGCAAGACCCCGCATCTGCTGATCGGCGGCTATGGCATGGGTTTCACGCTGCGCGCCGCGCTCGCGGTACTCGGCAACGATGCCAAGCTCACCGTCGCCGAACTCGTACCCGAAATCATCGCATGGGCGCGCGGGCCGATGATGGATCTTGCCGCCGGCTGCCTCGACGATCCACGGGTGCGGCTGATCGAAGGCGATGTCACCCCGCTGATCGGCACAAGCTTCGGCACGTTCGATGCGATCCTGCTCGATGTCGATAATGGCCCGGACGGTTTGGTCCGTCGCGGTAACAACCAGCTATATTCGATGCGCGGACTGGCCGCAGCCAGGGCAGCGCTCACGCCCGGCGGCGTGCTCGCGATCTGGTCCGCGGCCCCGGACAAGGCGTTCACCCAGCGGCTGACCGATGCGGGATTCTCGATCGAGGAAATTTCGGTGCGCGCGCGCCAAAACGGCAAGGGACCGCAGCATGTGATCTGGCTGGCGACGAAACGGTAGGCACTGTGTCAGCCCTCCCAGTTCGTCATTCCCGTGAAGGCTGGAACCTATAACCTCCGAGCCAAAAGGCCCGCCTAAACCTTCACCAGCGTCACCTGCGCGACGTCGATACCGCCGCCAGCAAACCCGCCCTCGCAATACATCAGGTAAAACCGCCACAGCTTGACGAACTCCGGATCGAAGCCTTTTGGCAGTTCGTCCGCGGCGATCGCCGCGTCGAATGTCTGCCGCCAGCGCTTGAGCGTCTCCGAATAATGCAGGCCGAAGCCCACCCGGTTTTCCCAGCGCAGCCCCGCCTTCTCTGCTGCCGCGCGAAAACGGCTTTCGGAGATCAGCATGCCGCCGGGGAAGATATAGGTCTGGATGAAATCCGCGTCGGTGCGATAGCTTTCGAACACCGCGTCGTCGATCTCGATATATTGGATCGCCGCTTTGCCGCCCGGCTTCAGCGCGCGTGCGATGGCCTCCATATAGGTCGGCCAATATTTCTCGCCGACGGCCTCGACCATCTCGACGCTGGCGACGGCATCATATTTGCCCGGAACGTCGCGATAATCACAGATCTCGAAGCGGGCGCGGCTCGCAAGTCCCGCCTTGGCGATACGATCGTCGGCCCAAGCCTTCTGCTCGACCGATAGTGTAATCCCGGTAATATCCGCCTGATATTCGGCCGCCGCCACCTCGGCGAGGCCACCCCAGCCGCAGCCAATTTCGAGCACTTTCGATCCCGGCTTGAGGTCAAGCCGGTCGAGCAATGCCGTGATCTTGCGGTGCTGCGCCGATTCGAGGGTTTCGGCGTCCGAAATCGGCTCCGCGAACAAGGCCGACGAGTAACTCATCGTCTTGTCGAGCCAGGTTTCGTAGAAATCGTTGCCCAGATCGTAATGGAACGAGATGTTCTTGCGCGAATTGGCGCGGCTGTTGCGGCGGAATGCATGCCAGATCAGGTTGAAGAACCGCAGCGGCCCCTGCGCGCGGCCCAGCTCGCCCAATGGATGGCGGTTGCGCATGAACAGATCGAAGATCGGCACCGGATCGGGGCTCGTCCATTCGCCTTCGGCCCAGCTCCGGTACCAGCCGACCGATCCGGTCGTCACCAGCCGCACGAGCGGTCGCCAGCTCTTGAGCTCGACGATCGCCACCGGCCCCGGATTGCGGCCGCCGAGGACACGGTAGCTGCCATCGGGCAAAGTCGCCTCGATCGCGCCTTCCTCGAGGCCTTGATCGATCGTATCGAGCAGGCGCTGGAATCCTGGTGCGAGCAGGCGCGCCATCCAGCTCGATCCCGTCGCGAAACGCTTGTCGGCCCTGATGAGATGTCGTCCACGAGGTTGCGGCTGGGCATTCATCAAAGGCTGTCCTGTCCCTGTTCGTTACGGCGCGAGCAACGCCTCTATATTGGCCTATACGGCACGCAAAGACGGTTTGTTGCAAGCCTGAGACAAAGTTTTCCCGATCAATTTCCGGCAATTGCCGCCAGCGCCCGCGCGCGCGCCTCGCGATGCCCGATCAAAGGCGCAGGATAGCCCGCGATAGCCATGCCAGCCTCATGGGGATCGTGGATCGCATCGCCCTCCACCTGCGCCAGTTCGGGCACCCAACGTCGGATATAATCGCCCGCGTCGAATTTGCGCGACTGGAGCAGAGGCGCCATGATCCTGCCGAACGGATTGGAATCGATACCGGTGCCGGCGACCCACTGCCAGTTGACGGCGTTGCTGCCATAATCGGCATCGAGCAACGTATCCCAGAACCAGCGCTCTCCGCGCCGCCAGTCGATCAACAGATGCTTGATCAGGAAGGAGGCAGCGATCATCCGCACGCGATTGTGCATCACACCGGTGGCCCAAAGTTCGCGCATGCCGGCATCGACGATCGGGTAACCAGTCCGGCCCTTGGTCCATGCACGGAAATCGCGTTCCGCCGCCGGGCCGGTCCGCCAGGCGAATCGATCATAACTGTCGCGGCCATTCTCGCCGCCGTAGCCGGGCAGAATATCGACCACGTTGGCAGCGAAGTCGCGCCAGCCGACCTGCCGCAGCCATGGCTCGGCCCCTGCCCGCGCCACCTTGGCCGCATGGTGCCAAACGGTCGCAGGCGAGATTTCACCGAAATGGAGGTGCGGCGAGAGGCCCGAGGTGCCATCGATCGCCGGCAGGTTGCGATCCGCATCATAAGCGGCGAGTTTCGGCAAGAAGTTCTTCAACCGGGCGCGGGCCCCCGCCTCACCGGGCGTCCATATATCGAAGCCCGTCGACCAGTCTGGGCTGGTGGGTAGCAGGCCTAAATCGGCTAACTCGTCGGCCGCGATCCGGATATGTGGAGCATCGATCCGCTCGGGCGCGCGCAACGGCAGCGCTGGCGGCATCTGCTCTTTCAGTGCACGCCAATACGGCGTGAAAATCCGATATCGCCCGCCCGTGCCCGTCAGCACCCGAGCGGGTGGCACGAGGCGACCGCCGTCATGAAGCTGCAGATCGGTCCGCTTCGCGAGCGCAGCCTCCGCGCGCTGCCACCATGGTTCATAATGACGGATGGCGTGGATGCGGGCAGCACCGATCGTGCTGGCCAGTTCGCATAAAACGTCAACGGCATCGCCCTGGCGCAGGATGAGGCGCCCCCCCTTGGCGGAGATCTCTGCCGCCAGGATCGAAAGGCTGTGATGCAGCCACCAGCGTTGCGCGCCGCCCGTCGCCCATCGGCCCGGCGCGCCATCGTCAAGGACATAGACGCCGACCCACGGGCCTTCCGATGTGGCCGCCGCCACCGCTCGCTGATCGGCAAGCCGCAGATCCTGCCGAAACCAGACGATCGACGTCATTACTGAATGTCCTCAGCGCGTCGGCATCGACCCAGGCTTGGCAACCGGCACTTTCTGCGCGTTCAGCAAATTCTGGAGCATGATCGCGCGATCCGCCTCGGGAAGCGCCCGCAGCAGGACCAGTAGGCGATCATCGGCGCGGACGCGCGCCTCAGCCGTGAGCGCCTCTTCCTTGCGCAGCAGCGCCTCCAGCCGGTCAATATCGACGGGCGGCGTAACGATCATCTGCGCGCGTTCGGTGCGAAGCGCGACGAGATCGCTGGTAATCTGGGCCGTTCGGGAATCCGGCGTGCTGTACATCTTTGCTGCAATCGCCCGGCCCTCATCGGACATGGGAATCCGCTTCGCGCTTTCGACAAGCTGTACGGGCGGGGCCTTGGTCGTCACGGCGGGGGACGCGACGGCAGCGACCAACATCAAAGTCAGGATCACGATCACACACTCCAAATTTTCCGCACCTTGGTACCCCGCCTCTCCGAAGCTGACAAAGCTATTCGCCGCACGCCATGAACGCCTCGTGCAAGGCCAGCATCGAACGGACATGGCGCCGCGCGACCGCCATGCGATCGTCGCCATACCCCCCGCCCAGCGCGCTCGCGATCGAAAGACCGCGCTGCCGCGCCGCATGCATGACGAAGCGGTCGCGCGCCGCCAGCCCGGCGTCACTGAGCGCCAGCCGGCCGAGCCGATCCTCGGCGTGCGGATCGACTCCCGCCTGATAGAGGATCAGATCGGGGCCGAACATATCGATCGCCTGCGGAAGATGCCGGGCCAGTGCCGCCAGATAGTCCTCGTCACCGGTATCGTCGGACAGGCCGAGATCGAAGGAAGATCGCGCCTTTCGCACCGGAAAATTCTTCTCGGCATGGATCGAGAAAGTGAAGACATCTGCCCTGCCCGCCATCAATGCTGCGGTGCCATCGCCCTGATGGACGTCAAGATCGACGATCATCACCCGCTTCGCGTCGCCCTCTGCGATCAGCCGGTTGGCGGCGATCGCCAGATCGTTGAAGACGCAATAACCGGCACCGCTATCTGCCAGCGCGTGATGGCTCCCTCCGGCACTGTTGGCGGCAAAGCCATGCTGGAGCGCCAGCCGGGCCGCCAGCCAGGTGCCCCCCGGTGCCAGAAAGGCGCGACGCGATACCCGTTCGGTGACCGGGAAACCGATCCGGCGCTCCTTGTCGGCGGGAACCGCGCAACTCGCCACCTGTTCGACATAGAGCGGATCGTGGACAGCCTCGATCCACGCGCGCACCATGGGATCAGGCAAATGGATCTGATGCGGCACCGCATGTTCGGCAAAGGCCTGCATCACCAGCCCATATTTATCGAACGAGAAGCTGCTGCCAGGCGCCGCCGGCGAAACGTAATATGGATGATGTACGATGTGCAGCACCTTGCCACGCTAACCGAATTTCTGGATGGAAGGCAGCGATGACCGAAGAATTTATCCGCCCTGATGTGCGCGCCTTCCTCGACTATGTCTATTCGCGCCCGGGGCCGCGGACCTGGGAGGTTGACGCACCGACCGCGCGAGTGATGTCGCAGAAGATGCGTGCCTTTGCCGATGTCGAAAGCGCGACGATCGCCTGCCGCCGCGATCTCGTGATTCCTGCGCCCGACGGCCGGACGATTGCCGCGCGCTTCTACGATGCCCGCGAGGCGCGCGATGCCGGTCCGCTGATCGTCTATATTCACGGGGGCGGTTTCGTCTTCGGCGATCTCGACATCTATGATGCCGCCTGTGCCGATATCGCGATTGCGATGGATTTACCCTTGTTGTCGATCGACTATCGGCTTGCGCCCGAGCATCCGTGGCCGGCGGCGCCCGACGATTGCGAGGCGGCGACGCGCTGGATCGCAGATCAGGGCGTGCTGTTCGACCGGCGTTTCGACTCGATGGTATTGGCCGGCGACAGCGCGGGCGGCACGCTGACGATCGTCACCGCCATGGCGCTGCGCGATCAGGGCGCCGCGCTGCCATTGATCGCGATCTGGCCGATCTATCCGGCGGTTGATCTGCGCCGCCGTTATCCGTCGACCGAGCGCCTCGGCGAAGGCTATATGCTCGACCTTAACACGCTGCGCTGGTTCAACGAGGCGTATAACCCGGATTTCAGCGATTGGCGCGCCTCGCCACGCGCGGGCAGCCAGACGGGGATGCCGCCTTGCCTGGTAGTGACGGCCTCACTCGATCCATTGCTCGATCAGGGCCGGGCTTTTGCGATGTCGTGCATCGAAGCCGGCATCCCGACGGTCTATCGCGAGGCAAAGGGCACGATCCACGGCTGGCTAACCTTGCGCAAAGCCATTCCGTCAGGCGAGGCCGATCTCGCCGGCTGCACGACTGCACTTCGGACCATCATCGCAGAATATCGGCCATGACCCAGGATCTTCCCTATCGCCCCGCGGCCGCGGTGATGCTGCTGAACGACCGGAACAAGGTCTTCGTGGCGCAGCGGATCGATACCGCGCTCGACGCGTGGCAGATGCCACAGGGCGGACTCGACCCGGATGAGGAACCGCTGACCGGCGCGCTGCGCGAGCTGGAGGAAGAAACCGGGATTCCCCCGCATCTCGTAGAAATCCTTGGAAAGGCAAGCCGCGAATTGTTGTACGAGTTGCCGCCGGAACTGGTCGGGAAATTGTGGAAGGGCCGATATCGCGGCCAGCGACAGCATTGGTATGCCGCGCGCTTCCTGGGGAGCGATGAGGACGTAAACCTCGAGACCAAGCATCCGGAATTCAACGCCTGGCGTTGGGTCGATGCCGACGAGCTGGTCTCATTGATCGTCCCCTTCAAACGCGAACTCTATGCGGCGGTGGTGGAGGAATTTGCGCACATCCTCGCCGCCGATCCACGTTGAAATGTAAAAAGCACACTTCCCTCTCGTCCACGCGGAGAGATCGATTCTGTGCCATAAGCAGGTAGTTTCCGGCTTCCTTGACGACGATCGCGGCGCCCTGCTCCGACGGCCCCCACCGGGCAATATAGGGTTCATGTTGGCGGCGTTACATATCTCCAATGATCCGGCGCCTCATAGTAGCGGTGACCGGATATCCGTAACGGGCTATGCTCGGAGATGTAGTTTATGCTTAACAACCAAAGAAAACGGGTGGCGCAAGTCACCACTATCGGATTCTCCCCGCTATATTCGGACGGAATCGTCAGTTTCGGGGCGGTTGTCGATGGTAGCGCGAAGAAAATCCTGGTTACCGCAGATCTTCTGGAGGAGCACGCACTGCGCCGCCCGATGAGCGCGCCGGAGCTCGAGGCATATACGCTCGCGCATCGAGATCTCCTGCTTCGCGCAGCACAGGCGCTTTCCGCAGCGACGCCACACATCGATTCGATCGTCATAGACCGAATCGAGCAACTCGTCTGATATTGCCAGGATATTGAAAATAAAGCCGGATAGATCTCGAGACTGCTTGAGGTTCGTGAAGGCCATGCCCACCGTGGCGTGTGGATGCACCCGCAACTGTTGACAGGCGTGCCGCCCGCCTCCGGCTATCCCATGCTTACCTTCGGGACGAACATATAGCCTTCGTTCCGCACGGTGCGGATCAGAGCGCCGCTACCTTCGGCCGGACCAAGCTTGCGGCGCAGGCGGCTGATCTGGACATCGATGGTCCGGTCATAATGATCGCTGTCGGCACCACGCGCATAATCGAGCAATTGATCGCGGGTCAGCACGCGCCGCGGTCGCTCCACGAAGGCCCTCAAAAGGCGGAACTCGCCGTCAGACAGGCTGATGACGATATCATCGGGATCATGGAGTAACCGTGATACCAGATCGAGTCGCCAGCCCGCAAAACGCAGCATCGTATCGCCGCTGCCATCGGCCGGCTCCGCAGCGGCTGGCCGTGCGCTTCCTTCCTCCACTGGCGCCCGGCGACGCAGCACGGTACGGATACGCGCCAGAAGCTCACGCGGATTGCACGGCTTTGGCAGATAATCCTCGGCTCCCAGTTCGAGCCCGATGATACGATCCACGTCGGTGCCTACCGCCGAAAGCATGATGATGGGCGGGCCACCCTCCCGATCCATGCGGCGAAGCACGCTCAAACCGTCTTCGCCCGGCATCATCACATCGAGTACAATCAGATCATAGGCAGATTGTTCAAGCAGAATGCGCATCTTCGCCGCATTCTCGGCTGTGTCGACATGATAGCCATGCCGTTCGAGAAAGCCCGAAATCAACGTCCGGATGCCCGGATCGTCATCGACGACAAGGATATGTGTCTGATGGTCCACGACGGGAATAATGGCGTTCATTCGGACCATTTGCCAGCCCGATGATGCAGGCAGATTGCAGCATCGCCCATTCCGACCGATTTTCGCGACAAGCATTGTTATACGATTGTCACATGTTGAAATCCGCCCGCAACCTTTGCCGGCGAACATCGCGATCATGGAGATGTCTCTGTTCGCTACCGCCTGGTCCCTCCCGGGTTCCCTTCCGGCAAAGGCGGGTGCCGCACCCCATTGCGACGGCGACAGCATCTCCAGGCGGGCCGGGGCAGATATGCCATCTGGCTTGATGGCGATGGATCGATCGTGCGGGCCGTCATCTCCCAGACGCACCATGCCGGTCTCCACCTTCGCGCTTCGCCATCGAAGGCTTTCAGTACCCGGCCCGCTCCCCTGTCCGTGCGGCGATGCCATCACGGCTTGCCCGCTTCATCAAGCAGCATGATAATGACGACATGATCCGGCTCATCGATCGGGGTGCATGACCAACCATCATGGTCCCGAAAATACACCTTGAAGCCTGGCGGAACCCGCCTCTCGCGATGCAGATCATCGCGCTGCTGGTTGGCGGGCTGCTCATTGCCCAGTTCGTCATTCTGCTGCTGACCATCCTGCTGCCTCCGGCTCCTCCACCAACCTATGAATTGAGTGATATCGCGCGGGTATTGCGATCCGGCGAGCCCGGAATCGCACAACCCCGCGCGCTTGTGCTGCGTATTCAGCCCGGCCCGCCAGTGCCGCAGGGCGGTGGCTGGTTGCAGTCCGATCGTTCACGCGTCAACCTCGCCCGGTTGATGCGCCGTTCGCCAAACGATGTGCGGCTCTATTTCTACACACCACTGCCGTTCGAAGGCGCAATCCTGATGCCCGAGCCGCCGAAGCCGCGCGTCGCATCAATGTTGATGTTCGACGAGGGCCCGGGCGGCTCCGGCGGCGGCGGCCCGGCCATGCCTGGCGGCGCACCCGGCGGACTGGCGGCGGCCGCCATGCCCGGCACGGGTACCACCGGCCTGCGCGACGGCGGCGCGATCAGCTTTCCAGGCGGCAGTCCGGCCGCACGCCGCCAAGGCGCCGGACGCATCGGCGACGGAACGACGATGTCGCCCGGTGGCGGCCGCTTCAGCCAGTCGGGAGTGATCCTGCCCCCGTCTCGCTATGCCCAGCCCGGCGACACAGCGCCCGCTTTTTCACAGAGCCTGGCGCCCCGCGGCATTGCCAGGTCGCCAGCGCCGATGCCAGTGATCGAGGGTGGACGCCCGGGCGAAGGCCACTTCCCCGCGCCGCGGATCGCCCGGCTGCCCGCCCCCCTACCGCGTTTCGACGATGCACCGCTGCAGAGATTCCCGGGCGACACCTTCCGGCTGCCCGTCGCTGCAGCACCGAAGCCAGAGCCGATACCCGTCCCGGCCAACGATCCGGATGATGCGGACACGCCCACCGCCATCGCATCGCCCCCGCCCATCGCCACCGAACCCGCGAAACCCGTCGCACCGATTACGCAGCTGCCAACGCCTGCCCAGACTCCGACGATCGATCGCGACGGCGTTCCGATCGCGCGCGTGCCGCAAGTCGGATTGTTCGGCCTCGGGACACAGCCCTATATTCAGGGTGATTTCGTGGCTGCGCTGCGGCTCGGTCCGGCGCGCTGGGCCATCGTTCAACCGGCGGCTGAGCCCTTTCCCAACGCATGGCAGCGCCGCGTATTCCTGTGGTTCCTCGTCTCCCTGGCGGTGGTCGTACCGCTGGGGCTGTTCTTCGCTCGCCGGCTCGCCCGGCCGTTGGCCAGTTTTGCCGATGCGGCCGAACAGCTCGGTCTCGATCCGTCCAGTCCCGTCATCACACTCGAGGGGCCGGCCGAAATCGGGCGAGCCGCCGATGCCTTCAACCGCATGCAGGGACGGCTGAAAAGCTTTGTCGCCGATCGTACGGCGATGATGGGTGCGATTTCGCACGATCTGCGCAACCCGCTGACCCGCCTGCGCTTCCGAATCGAAGAAGTGGACGACGCACTGCGCGACGGCATGATCGGCGAAGTGGCCGAGATGGAAACGATGATCGGATCGGTGCTCGATTTCCTGCGCGATGCCGCCGATCCGGGCGAACGCCAACGCATTGATCTGCGATCGCTGGTGGAAACCGCTGTCGACGACGCCGCATTCGTCGGAAAGGATGTCGAGCTTGGCGAGGCAATACGGGCTCCGGTGGCGGTCGATGCGCTTGCGATCAAGCGGACATTGGCCAATCTGATCGACAATGCCGTCAAATATGGTCGACAGGCACGCATATCGCTGACGATTGATGGAGACGATGCGATCGTCGACATTCGCGATCGCGGCCCCGGCCTGTCCGACGACGACATGGAGCGCATCTTCCAGCCATTTTATCGCACCGATGCCTCGCGCGCCTCGGGCAAGGCAGGAATAGGGCTCGGCCTGTCGGTCTGCCGGTCGATCGCCCGCGCACATGGCGGCGATGTCTCGATCCTCCGTTGTGCCGACGGGCTAATTGCCCGCCTGCGCCTGCCACTGATCACAGGGGCAACAACAAAAACCGCCCCACATATCGCGAAATTGCAGGCATGAAATACGCTGGCAAATTGCCGGGCTGATTGGATCGCTACCGACACGGCAAGGACAGACAGCCATGCATAGCGATCCCACACCCCGCTCGATCCTGCGTCCCGCCTTTGCTAGCGCCATTGGCAAGCCGGGCCCATCGCGGCGCGGATGCACCGTCGGCCATCATGCGCCGCTTGCAAGCAGCAAGACCGAAATCGACGACATAACCCACGCGCGATGCCGCTTTTGCGGCTGTCAGTTGATGCGAATGACCGGCGCGCGACGCTGGTTTCGCACCGGCATGATGGGCTGAAGGCGATACGCGCGTCGGCGACGTGTTACTGGATGTCTTCTGCCGGTCGGACAGCCGCAGTGATCGCTTTCACCAGTTGCTCATGGCGAAATGGCTTGCCCAAAAGGATGATATCATCAGGTTTGTTCGCGATCATGCTGGCATCAGCATAGCCCGTCAGCAGGACGACCGGTAAATTGGGGTACAGACGCCGCACCCGATGGATCATGTCCGTCCCCGATATCAATGGCATCGCATAATCGGTCATCAAAAGGTCGATGCCCCGGTCCGTGCTTATCCGCTCCAGCCCCTCGCTCGCACGACTGGCAACAACGACTTCATGACCCATGTCCTCAAGCCAGGCGGCCGTCATCGTCCGCACTTGCGGATGATCGTCCACAAGCAATATCCGAAGTGATCGGGCATGCTCGTTCACCGCCGTTGATCGATCGGGTTGTTCATTCCGAATGAGGCCTGTCGCGCGCGGAATAAAAAGGCAAATACGGCTTCCCTGCCCCAAAATGCTTTCTGCCGTAGCGATTCCCTCACTTTGCTGGGCAAAGCCATAGACCATCGACAAACCCAGCCCGGTGCCTTTGCCAATATCTTTGGTTGTAAAGAATGGCTCGAAAATACGATCGACGATTTCCGGCGCCATTCCCGTGCCGCTGTCGATCACGCTGATCGAAACATAATCGCCCGGCTTGAGTTGCACCCCGTTTCCGCCACCCAACGTCACATTCTCGGTCTCGATCCGTATCGTGCCGCCATTGGGCATCGCATCTCGAGCGTTGATCACGAGGTTCATCAGCGCGAGTTCAAGCTGCCCTTCATCTGCCATCACCAGCCACGCCTGCGGATCAGGATCCCATATCAGATCGACCAACCCGCCAAGCGTATGTTCCATCAGCGCCTTGAGCGACGCGGACAGCCGATCGATCGCAACAGGCGCGGGTGTCAATTGCTGCCGACGGGCAAAGGCTAGCAGCCTGCCAATCAGGTCCGCCCCCTGTTCCGCTGCGTGGCGGGCCATGTCGAGCAACTGCTGCCCCTTTTCATTGAGGCCGCCCCGTCGCTCTATCAACCGCAAGCCGCCGAGAACAGCGGCCAGCAAATTATTGAAATCATGGGCGATACCACCCGTAAGCTTGCCAATAGCATCAAGTCGCAGCGACTGCGTCAACTGCGCTTCGAGCGCTCGCCGCTCGCTGACGTCGAGCAACGATCCCGCGAACTCGGCAGCTCGTCCCTCCGAGTCACGCAGCAGCACCGCCTGTTCCGAAAAATGTTTGTAACGCCCGTCGGCGCAACGCCAACGATATTCGATTGCCATTCCTCCGGCACTGGCGCGATCGGCATAGGCTTGCAGCACGCGATCGCGATCCTCGGGGTGAAGGCGCTCGGCCCAAAGATCGGGCTGCTCCTGCAAAAGTCCGAACGGGAATCCCGTCAATGCCTGGAAGTTCCCGCCCACGAACTGCGGCACGCGCGGCCGCGCATCGATCGGCTCAAGATACAGTATGATGGGCAGCGACTGGACGATCAGCGCCTGACGCTGCTCCAGCTGCCGCAAAGTCTGTTCGGCCGCCAGGCGCTCGCCCTGTATCCGCAGATTTTCGTCAAGCAGTCGTTGTTCCTCGACTGCCTTCTGCTTTATTTCCTGTGTTTTTTCATAGAGATCGACAAAAACGCTTACTTTTGATCGTAAGACGATCGGTTCGACCGGCTTGAACACATAATCGACCGCGCCCATCGCGTACCCGCGCAGCAGATGCGCATCCTCCTTGTTCACGGCTGAGAGGAAAATGATCGGCGTATGTCGGCTGTTCGGGCGTTGGCGGATCAGTTGAGCCGTTTCATATCCGTCCATACCCGGCATGAAGACATCGAGCAGGATGACCGCAAACTCGCTTTTCAGCAATTGCCGCAGCGCTTCTTCTCCCGAGGCGGCGACGAAGATATCCGCTACTTCCTCGATGACCGTGCGAATAGCCAGCAGGTTATGAGGGTCATCATCGACAAGCAGTACACGCGCGCGCCGCGTCATGACAGACGAAGGCGAACGGGACACCCTTGCTGTCTTGCGCGGCGCGATTGCGACCGTCATTGCGCCGCAACGGCCGCCAGGCCCCCCGCCTGTCCGTCCCGCGAGCGGCCTATCCACACCCGCAGCAAGGCCAGCAACAGATCGATATCGACCGGCTTGGCGATATAATCGGACGCACCGGCATCCAGGCATTTCTGGCGATCGCCCTTCATCGCCTTGGCCGTGACGGCGATCAACGGCAGCCCGCTCAATTCCGGGCGCATGCGGATTTCGCGCATCGTTTCATAGCCATCCATTTCGGGCATCATGATATCGATCAGACCGATATCGACCCCGGGCGTCTGCTCGAGAATCAATATCCCGTCGCGGCCTCGCTCCGCGTGGAGTACTTCGACATCATACCCTTCGAGCACGCTGGTGAGGGAGTAGATGTTGCGGATGTCATCGTCGACAATCAGGATCTTCGCACCCGCCAGTTCCGGAACGCTGATAGTCATGGCGCTTTGCCGTCCGTCAATGCGCGATAACTTAATGGCATCGAGCAGCGCCGCATCCAATGCTTCCGGGTTCGCAGCAAAGGCCAGATCATGTGTCTTTTCGAGCGGAAGGGCGAGCTTGTTCAACGACGGACGATCGGGGCCGTAGAGTATCACCGGTGCGTCACCCAGCCGTCGCCCGTCCTTCGCCAGCAACGCGGCCTGACCGGCTGCGCCGCGTCCTGCCAGCAGGACGACCGCATGAACGTCATGGACAAGCTGGTCTTCCACATCGCCAATCGTCGCGAGGCAGGTGACGCGCCGGCCGCTCCCGGCAATCGTGCTTTCGATTGCCTGGCGCTCGAGCCGGCTACCGCCAACCACCAGAAAGTGATGCGCACGGCTCTGCGCATGCCGCGCGAGGCCAGCAAAAACACCAGTCAATTGTTCATGGCTGGCGGGTTTTTCGGTCACGCCGAACGCGCCGAAATCGATCACCGACCGAGCTTCTGCCGCCCCGGTGATGACATGGATCGGCATATGGCGTGTCTGCGGATCATGCTTCAGAAGATCGAGCAGCACCCATCCATCGATGTCCGACAGGCCGAGATCCAGGGTGATCGCATGGGGCTGAAGCTTGCGTGCCATGGCAAGTGTGCCTGCCCCGGCCGTCGAGACAACCCCTTTCAACCCGGCCTCACGCGCGAGATCGAGCAGGATCGACGCGAAGGCGACATCATCCTCGACGATCAACACGAACGGATCCTCGCCCAGGATCTCCCGATCGTCGCTGATTTCAAGCGAGGCGGCGAAGGGCACCACATCAGCACCGCTATTCACGAAGCGCGCCGGCGTCGCCTGCAACGGAACCTCAAGAGCGGGTTGCGACGCAAGGGGCACGTAGAGTGTGAACGTCGAACCCTCGCCCGGTATTGACCGCACCTGCAGTTCACCGCCGAGCAATCGCGCAATTTCGCGGCTGATAGACAGGCCCAGTCCGGTGCCGCCATATTTGCGGCTGGTGGTGCCGTCGGCCTGCTGGAAGGCTTCGAAAATCAGTTTCTGCTTGTCTTCGGGGATGCCGATGCCGGTATCGACGACCGCAATCGCCAGCGCGTGGTCGACGGCCTTGAGTACAGGATGATTTGTGCTCCAGCCGCTGGTCGCGCTGTGCACCCGCAGCGTGACACCCCCGTTTGACGTGAATTTGAACGCGTTCGACAACAGGTTGAGCACGACCTGCTGGAGCCGCTTTTCGTCGGTGCGAATGGCCGACGGCAAATCCTGATCGAAGTCGATGGTAAAGGCCAACCCCTTGTCCGACGCGAGCTGACGGAAGGTGCGCTCCATATGCTTGCGCAACGTCTCCAGCGGCATTTCGCCAATTTCGATCGAGACCGTTCCGGATTCGATCTTTGACAGATCGAGAATATCGTTGATCAGGCTGAGCAGATCGGTGCCGGCTGAGTTGATCGTGCGGGCGAACTCGATCTGCTTTTCGTTGAGATTGCCCTGGGGATTGTCCGCCAGGAGCTTCGACAGAATGAGCAGGGAATTGAGCGGCGTGCGCAGCTCATGGCTCATATTGGCCAGGAATTCGGACTTGTATTTGGAGGTGAGCGCCAGCTGTTCGGCTTTCTCTTCCACGGCGCGGCGGGCATGCTCGATCTCAAGGTTCTTGTTCTCAACCTGCCTCTTCTCATTTTCCAGAAGTTGTGCTTTTTCTTGTAGTTCTTCGTTAGTTGCGTGTAATTCTTCCTGCTTGGTGGTAAGTTCAGTTTGCCGTGCCTGCAGCTCTTGCGTCAGCAATTGCGATTGTTTGAGCAGCCCTTCGGTCCGCATCGTCGCCGCTATCGTGTTGAGCACGATGCCGACCGATTCCATCAACTGATCGAGAAAACTCTGGTGGGTCTCGTTGAACTCGCTGAACGATGCGAGTTCGATCACCGCCTTCACATCATCTTCGAACAAGGCGGGGAGGATATTGACATTTGCCGGTGCGGCATGGCCCAGCCCCGAGCCGATGCGGATGAAGTCGCCTGGAACATTCTGCAGCAGGATGGGGCGCTTGTCAGCGGCCGCCTGCCCTACCAAGCCTTCCCGCAGCTTGAAGCGCTGCTTCAGATTTTCGCGAGCTTCGGCGCCGTAGCTCGCAGCCAGCTCAAGGACGGTCTCACTCTCCTCGCGCGCCGTGACGTAGAAGACGCCATATTGCGCATTCACCAGCGGTGCGAGTTCCGACATGATCAGGTTTGACACAGTCGTCAGATCGCGCTCGCCCTGCAACATGCGCGAAAAACGCGCGAGATTGGTCTTCAACCAATCCTGCTCCGCATTCTTCAAGGTCTGTTCCTTGAGGTTGCGGATCATCTCGTTGATATTGTCCTTGAGCGCGGCCATTTCGCCCGAGGCCTCGACCGCGATCGACCGGGTGAGATCGCCCTTGGTCACAGCGGTTGCCACATCGGCGATCGATCGCACCTGATTGGTCAGGTTGGCGGCGAGCTGGTTCACGTTGTCGGTCAGGTCGCGCCACAGGCCGGCCGCGCCCGGCACCCTCGCCTGCCCGCCCAGCTTGCCTTCGATACCGACCTCGCGCGCCATGTTGGTGACCTGATCGCCGAAGGTCGACAAGGTATCGATCATACCGTTGATCGTGTCGGCGAGCGCCGCGATCTCGCCCTTGGCATCGACCGCTAGCTTGCGCTTGAGATTGCCTTGCGCCACCGCGGTCACCACATCGGCGATGCCGCGCACCTGATTGGTCAGGTTCGTCGCCATCAGGTTGACGTTGTCGGTCAGGTCCTTCCAGGTACCGCCCACGCCGGGCACCTGCGCCTGACCGCCCAACTTGCCCTCCGTGCCGACTTCACGCGCCACACGGGTCACTTCGGAGGCGAAGCCGTTGAGCTGATCGACCATGGTGTTGATCGTGTTTTTCAGCTCGAGGATTTCCCCCTTCACGTCGACGGTGATCTTCTTGGAAAGGTCGCCGCGGGCAACGGCCGTCGTCACGTCCGCAATATTCCGAACCTGACCCGTCAAATTATCGGCCATCAGATTGACGTTGTCGGTCAGGTCCTTCCACGTGCCGGCCACGCCGCGCACCTGCGCCTGCCCGCCGAGTTTGCCTTCGGTACCGACCTCGCGGGCCACGCGGGTCACTTCCGATGCGAACGAGTTGAGCTGGTCCACCATCGTATTGATGGTGTTCTTCAATTCGAGGATTTCGCCCTTCACGTCGACGGTGATCTTCTTGGAAAGATCTCCGAGCGCCACAGCAGTCGTAACCTCGGCAATATTTCGAACCTGCCCGGTGAGATTCGCCGCCATCGCGTTGACGTTATCGGTCAGATCCTTCCATGTGCCGCCGACACCCCGCACTTCGGCCTGACCGCCGAGTTTGCCGTCAGACCCCACCTCACGCGCCACGCGCGTCACTTCAGACGCGAAGGAGTTGAGCTGGTCCACCATCGTGTTGATGGTGTTCTTCAGTTCGAGGATTTCGCCCTGCACATCGACGGTGATCTTCTTGGAAAGATCTCCGAGCGCCACCGCTGTCGTTACCTCAGCAATGTTGCGAACCTGGCCCGTCAGGTTGGTTGCCATCGCGTTCACATTGTCGGTGAGGTCCTTCCAGGTGCCGGCTACACCCTCGACCCGCGCCTGTCCGCCGAGCTTGCCTTCCGAACCCACTTCGCGCGCCACGCGCGTCACTTCGGAGGCGAAACCATTGAGCTGATCAACCATCACGTTGATGGTGTCCTTCAACTCCAGAATTTCGCCCTTCACGTCGACGGTGATCTTCTTGGACAAATCGCCACGCGCCACGGCTGTGGTCACCTCGGCGATATTGCGCACCTGGCCAGTGAGATTCGCCGCCATCAGGTTGACGTTATCGGTCAGATCCTTCCACGTGCCACCAACACCGCGCACCTCGGCCTGACCGCCAAGCTTGCCCTCGGTCCCGACTTCACGTGCCACGCGCGTCACTTCGGATGCGAACGAATTAAGCTGGTCCACCATCGTGTTGATGGTGTTCTTCAACTCCAGAATTTCACCCTTCACGTCGACGGTGATCTTCTTGGAAAGATCTCCCGACGCCACCGCGGTCGTCACCTCGGCAATGTTCCGCACCTGACCAGTGAGATTGTCGGCCATCAGGTTGACGTTATCGGTCAGATCCTTCCATGTTCCGCCAACACCGGGCACCTGCGCCTGCCCGCCCAGCTTTCCCTCGGTGCCGACCTCGCGCGCGACGCGCGTCACTTCGGACGCGAAACCGTTGAGCTGATCGACCATCGTGTTGATGGTGTTCTTCAGCTCCAGAATTTCGCCCTTCACGTCGACGGTAATCTTCTTGGAAAGATCGCCCGATGCCACTGCGGTCGTCACTTCGGCGATATTGCGAACCTGACCGGTTAGGTTGTCCGCCATAAGATTGACGTTGTCGGTCAGATCCTTCCACGTACCACCGACGCCGGGCACCTGTGCCTGTCCGCCAAGCTTGCCTTCCGTGCCGACTTCGCGTGCCACGCGCGTCACTTCCGACGCGAACGAGTTCAGCTGATCGACCATCACGTTGATGGTATTCTTCAGTTCGAGGATCTCGCCCTGCACCTCGACCGTGATCTTCTTGGACAGATCGCCCGAGGCCACTGCGGTCGTCACTTCGGCGATGTTGCGGACCTGACCGGTGAGATTGGTCGCCATCGCGTTGACGTTATCGGTGAGATCCTTCCACGTACCGGCGACACCGACCACGCGCGCCTGACCGCCGAGCTTTCCCTCGGTGCCCACCTCGCGCGCCACGCGCGTCACTTCGGAAGCAAATGAGGCGAGCTGCTCGACCATCGTATTCACGACCTTGCCGATGCGCAGAAATTCGCCGCGCAGCGCCCGTCCGTCGATCTCGACCGCCATCGATTGCGAAAGATCGCCCTTCGCGACCGCGCCGATCACGCGCGCGACCTCCGCGGTAGGCTGCACCATATCCTCGATCAGGTCGTTGACCGATCGTATCGCCAGCTCCCAGCCCCCGGTCGCGCCGCGTACGCGGCCACGCTGGGTGATCTTCCCTTCCTTGCCGACCACCTTGGACAGGCGTTCGAATTCGTGGGTCATTTGTTCGTTGATATCGACGATATCGTTGAAAGCTGATGCGATCTCGCCATCGACGCCACCCAGATCGTCCGGCAAGCGCACCGAGAAGTCCCCGCGCCGAAACCCCCTCAGCGCATTTAGCAATCGACGTCGATCAAGAGAATCCGACTGCCTGGTCTCGATGTTCACACCATCCCCCCAAACCGAAGCGCTTTTCGTCATGAGAACGTAGCAGCGCGTTAGCTTATCCCCCGCCGGAAACGCTCCGATCGCAGCTTGGGTCCATCACGCCGAAATTTTTTTTGGGATGCTCGGTGAAGAATTTGGAAAACGGCAAACGCCGAGAAATTCGGACCTTTTCAGACCTGTCGAACAAGCACGCGCCGGGCAAAGCCACTCGCCAGCGCCAGTCCCGCTGGATCGATACCGTGCCCGAGACCAGGTGATACGTGGCTCTCGACCGCAAAGCCGGCGGCTGTCAGCGCCGTTTTGGCGCTTTGCAAAGCCTGCACCGGTATGACCGGATCCGCATCGCCATGGACGAGCAGCACCGGCGGATGGCTTCGCGCCTCCGCCGCCAGCCGTTCCGGTGCGATCAGCACACCCGAAAAGCCGATGATGCCGGCTACCGCTTTTTCCCGCCGCACGCCGACGTGCAGCGCCATCATCGTGCCCTGGCTGAATCCGACCAGCAGCAGATCGGCCTCATCCAACCCAAATCGCGCCAGTTCAGCATCGATGAACGCGTCGAGCACAGGAGCGGCCGACATCACCCCGGCAAGCCTTTCGGCCATGCTGAACGTCGCCAGCGGCCACCATTGGTAGCCCGCACCGGGGCAGCGCATCGGCGCATTAGGTGCGACGAAAGCCGCATCGGGCAGGATACTCTGAAACGACGGAGCGAGACCGATCAGATCGGCGCCATCCGATCCATAACCATGGAGCAGGATAACAAGCTGCCGGGCGTCCCCGCCAGAGGCGGGCGACAGGCGAGGGCCATCAAGGGTGTTCATAGCATGCCATATCGGATCGCGAGTCCGAATATGCAAATACGATCATCGCGGCGGCAGATGGCGGTGGAGGAAGGCAATCACCCCTTCATTGAAGGCGTCGTTGCGATCACCTGCTACCATGTGCCCGGCACCGGCAACGTCGTAAACCTCGGTCTGCGGTACGAGCCGGCACATTTCGGCGACGCCGGCATCGTCGACGATATCGCTCTTGGCGCCGCGCACCAACAGGGTTGGGAGCGTGACATTATGGCTGACCGCCACCAGCTCGGACGTGAACGACGGCGGCTCCGCGCTCGGCCGGGTCTGCAGCAGGCGGGGATCCCAATGCCAGTATAGCCGTCCATCATCGCGCCGGCGCAGATTCTTCATCAGACCAATGGGATCCTTGGGCCGCGGTCGGTCCGGATTGTATGCGGCGACGGCATCGGCAGCCTCCTCCAACGTCGCAAATCCATGATCATGCGCGGTCATAAACGCCTGGATATGCTTGCTGCCCTCCAGGCTGGGGTGAAGGACAATATCGACCATCACCAGCGCCTGTGCGATCGGGTGATCGCTACTGCCGATCGTATAGAAGCTGGTCATGCCGCCCATCGACGCGCCGACCAACGCCACGGGTCCCTTCACCGATGCCAACACCGCGCGGAGATCCCCCGCCATTGCGCCGGAGCTATAGTTTCCGTCAGGCGACCAGCCACTCTCGCCATGGCCCCGTGCATCATAATTGACGACATGATAGCCGTCCGCCACCAGGCGGCGCATCGCGCCCGCCCAGCTATGCCGCGTCTGGCCACCGCCGTGGAGCAAAATGACGGCGGGAGCATCGGGCGGACCGCCGACATCGCCAACCAGGATCAGGCCATCGGGTGCGATGAATCGCTGCTGGATAAATTCGCTCATGGGCTTTGCCTTCCACGCCGGACGGCAAAAATCAAATCGCATCGGCAATATGCGGGTGCCGGATTGCCCGATCATCGCCACGCTGGCAGAAAGCCGCCGTTCCGCACGACACCGAACCCGAAGGAATTGCGATGAGCACCGGACCGATACTGTTCAGCCCATTCAGGATCGGCGAACTCGAACTGCGCAACCGCATCGTCATCGCGCCGATGTGCCAATATTCGGCCGAGGACGGCTGCCTGACCGACTGGCATCACGTCCATCTGGGACAGCTTGGACTGTCCGGCGCTGCGATGTTGATAATCGAGGCCACCGCAGTGCTTCCCGAAGGGCGGATCAGCTACGCCGATTCGGGCCTCTATTCGGACGCAAATGAGGGCGCCATGGCCCGTGCGATCGAAATCGTACGGCGCTATTCGGATATCAAGATCGGGCTCCAACTTGCCCATGCCGGCCGCAAGGCATCTTGCGGCTTACCGTGGAACGGGGGCGGCCAGATCGCGCCCAATGCCGCCAATGGCTGGCAGACGGTAGCGCCGTCCTCCGTCCCGTTCCTGCCGACCGAAAATCCGCCGATCGCGCTCGATGTCGCCGGCCTTGCCACGATCCGCGACGCCTTTGCCGCCGCCGCGCACCGGGCGGCGCGCATGGGACTGGACCTGATCGAGGTTCATGGCGCGCATGGCTATCTGCTCCACGAATTTCTGTCGCCGCTCTCCAACCACCGCGACGACGATTATGGCGGGAGCCTGGAGAACCGGATGCGCTTTCCGCTGGAGATCTTTGATGCGGTGCGCGCCGCCTTTCCCGCCGATCGGCCGGTCACCATGCGCGTCTCGGGCACTGACTGGGTGCCGGGCGGCTGGGACATCGAACAGACCGTCGCGTTCGCACAGGCCCTCGAGGCGCGCGGTTGCGATGCCGTCCATGTGTCGAGTGGTGGCCTGGCCGCTAATCAGGCGATCCCTATCGGCCCCAATTACCAGGTTCCGCTCGCCCGCGCGGTGAAGCAGGCCACGACCAAGCCCGTGATCGCCGTCGGGCTGATCACCGAATATGAACAGGCCGAAGCGATCGTCGGCACCGGCGATGCCGATCTGATCGCTCTGGCCCGCGCCATGCTCTACAATCCCCGCTGGCCATGGCACGCCGCCGCCCATCTCGGGGCAAGGGTGAAGGCTCCGCCGCAATATTTGCGGTCGCAGCCACGCCAGTATCGCGATTTGCTCGAACGCTAGAGCGGCCGCCGCCGTCCGAAATCATCGGATGAATGGCATATCAGACACCCATCCCTCGGCGTAAGACAGCCGCAGGGAGGAATTCATGGCCGAATCTGCCGTCACGATTGCGCTGCTCGGATATCACGGGGTGCAGACGCTCGACCTGACCGGCCCGCTGGATGCGTTCGGGTCGGCCAATGGCATTCGGCCGGGCAGCTATCGCACGATCGTGACCAGCCTCGACGGACGCGGCTTCGCGAGCGAGGCCGGCCTGCGGATCGTGCCCAATTGCGCGCTCGACGATGCGGGACCGATCGACACCTTGATCTTGCCGGGGGGCGAAGGCTTGCGGCGTGACGGCGTTGCAGACGCGGTGGCAAGCGCGCTGTGCCGGCACGCACCGTCGCTGCGGCGGATCGTCTCGATCTGCACGGGAAGCTATGGGCTCGCCCCCTCGGGACTGGCCGATGGCCGCCGCATCACCACGCACTGGCGCTTTGCCACCGATATCGCGAAGCGTTTCCCGGCGCTGACGGTCGATCCCGACGCGATCTTCATCAAGGACGGGCCGATCTACAGTTCGGCCGGGATCACCGCTGCGATCGATCTGGCGCTGGCGCTGATCGAGGAGGATTATGGCCCGAAGCTGGCGCTGGCGGTCGCGCGCGATCTGGTCGTCTATCTCAAGCGGCCGGGCGGGCAGCAGCAATATTCGGAGCCACTGCAGTTCCAGGCGCAGGCCGGCGATCGCTTCGCCGAACTGGCGGCATGGATGGTCACCCATCTGCAAGCGGATCTGGGTGTCGAGGCGCTCGCCGCCCGCGCCGGGCTCGGCGCGCGTCAGTTCAACCGACGCTTCCGGCAGCAATTCGGGACCAGTCCGGCGCAGAAGGTGGAAGCGCTGCGGCTCGATGCGGCGCGCGACCATCTGACCGGATCAGACGCGCCGATCGAGCGCGTCGCCCACAGCATCGGCTTCGCAAGCAGCGACGTGTTCCGCCGCGCTTTCGAACGACGCTTCGGCCTGTCGCCAGGAGATTACCGCCGTCGCTTCTCGGCGATCCACCAAGATCAGGGAGACAGTCATGCCCATATCGCAACGGCTTAAATTGCTCGCGCCGTGCCTGCTGTTCTTGCTCGGGGCGGCGGGTGCGGCCGGCGGCCCGCTCTTTACCGACCGGAATGAACTGGTTCCGCCCGCCGACTATCGCGAGTGGGTATTCCTCGAAGCCGGCATCGACATGAGCTATAATGAGAAGGCATTGATGGCTGGCCATTCGATGTTCGACAATGTGTTCGTCGATCCGGCATCATGGGCATCGTTCAAGAAGACGGGGCACTGGCCCGACAAGACGATGCTGGTGCTCGAAGTCCGCGGCGCGAACAGCCACGGGTCGATCAACAAGCATGGCCAATATCAGACCGGGGATGTGATGGGCCTCGAAATTCATGTCCGCGACGAAGCCCGCTTCAAGGGCGGATGGGGGTTCTTCCAGGCGGAGGGGAGCAAGCCTGCCAAGCTGGTCCCCTATGATGCGCAATGCTATGCCTGCCATCAGGCGCACGGCACGGTCGATACCACCTTCGTGCAATTCTATCCGACCGCCAGGCCAATCGCGATGAAAGCGGGCACCTATCGGGAGGACCTGCCAACCCCTTAATGCCGATGTTTATCGGCGCCGGCGGCCCCCGCCATGAAGCCGGTACAGCAGCCACAGCGCCGCCAGCCATAGCGCGCCTGTGATCACCACATCGCGGATCATTCGGGGTCTTCAAGACTGAATTTGTCGCTATCTTCGTCATAAGCGAAGATTTCGGCATAGCGGCCCCAGAGCGTCACAGTGCGCAACGTCTCATCGGCATATTCCGGCGACATATGATCTTCCAACTCGTCGCGGAAACGACGCGCGGGGGCCATGTGGTTCGCCCGTTCGTCGAGGATGCGGCGGATGTGCTGGACCAATGGAACATAAGCAAGCAAGGCCTGCGCGAACATCGCCTTGCGCTGATCGACATCGGCCACGGCATAATGGCGCGCGGCCTGGGTCAGTTGGATATCGGCGCCCTGCAACTCGGCGAAGCGCAACAGTTGCAGCGTTTCCGCCATCGGAAACAGATCATCGATCTCGAGCTGAAGCGAATCGGCCAGTTCAGCCATGCTCGCGCGGCCCTCGAACGGGGCTGCGTCCACCTCTTCGATCAGGCCGGCGAGGGTGTTGGTCGAAACGCGCGGGAGCACCATCGCGATCCCGGTTCCCGGGAACAAGCCGTCGCGCGTGGGCAGTGCCGGCGCCGGCCGGGCGGTCATGCGGGCATAGATATCGTCGACGAGCGCGCGAAACGGCGGATCGAGGCGGTCACGCGGCTGCGGCAGATCAACCTTGATTTCCGCCACCACACGGCCCGGGTTCGACGAGAAAACGAGGATGCGGTCGCACATCAGCACCGCTTCCTCGATATTGTGCGTGACGATCAGGATCGACCGGATCGGCATCCGCCCCTCCGACCACAGATCGAGCAGATCGGTCCGCAAGGTTTCGGCCGTGAGCACGTCGAGCGCGGAGAAAGGTTCATCCATCAGCAGCAGCGACGGATTGACTACGATCGCGCGGGCAAGACCCACACGTTGCCGCATCCCGCCGGACAATTCCTTGGGATAGGCATTTTCAAAACCGTCGAGCCCGATCAGATCGATCGCGGCCAGCGCGCGGACGCGCCGTTCCTCGGCGGGGACCTTCTGCGCCTCCAGCCCCAGTTCGACATTTTGCAGCACGGTGAGCCACGGAAAGAGTGCGAAGGTCTGAAACACCATGCTGACCGTCGGCGCCGTCCCGGCCTTGTCCGGGGTGAAGCGGATATCGCCCTCGCGCGGATGGATGAGGCCGGCGATCGAACGCAGCAGGGTCGACTTGCCCGAACCGGAACGGCCGAGCAGGCCGACAATCTCATTCTCGTTGAGCGTCAGATTGACGTCGTCGAGCACCAGATGGCCACCGGCCGCCGCGCCATAATAATGACGCAGCGCTTCGACCTCGACGAGCGGACGGGGGGCAAGGATGGTGGCCATATCAGATGTGTCCCGGACGAGGTGGATCAGGCGAGGCGAAGGCGGCGTTCGGCGAAGGCGTACATCGGTCGCCACACCAGCCGGTTGAAACCGAGCACGAACAGCGACATGACCGCGATGCCCAGCGCGACGCGCGGATAATCGCCGGCCGTCGTTGCCCGCGCGATATAGGTGCCAAGGCCGTGCGCCTCGAGATGGCGGTCACCCCAGGATACCGCCTCCGCCACGATCGCGGCGTTCCACGAACCGCCGCTCGCGGTGAGCGCGCCAGTGACATAATAAGGAAAGACCCCCGGAAGCGCGACCTGCCGCCACCATTGCCAGCCGGTGACCCCGAACATGCCGGCCGCCTCGCGCAGATCGTTGGGAATCGCGCTGGCGCCGGCGATGACGTTGAACAGGATATACCATTGCGTGCCGAGGATCATCAGCGGCGACAACCAGATATCGGGGTTCAGATTCCAGCGGACGATCAGGATCACCGCGAAGGGAAACAGCACATTGGCCGGAAAAGCAGCGAGAAACTGCGCCACCGGCTGCAACCGCTGGGCCCAGACCGGGTTGAGCCCGATCCACACGCCGACCGGTACCCAGATCAGGCTTGCCAGCGCGATCAGCACGATCACGCGCACCATCGTCAGCCCGGCGAGGCCGAACACCTGAACGATATCGCCGAAGCCCAATGCCGCCAGGACATAGCGCGCCGACCACCAGAACGCGGCCCCGACAGCCAGCACGACGGCGACCTGCCACAACCGCTCGACGAGCGGATTCGCCTTCGTGCCGCGCACAGCCCGCACCCGCCGCGCGCCCGGATCGAGCGCGAGCAGCACCCGACCGATCCCGGCGATCGGCGCGAACAGCACCGGCAGCAGGCGGGTCCCGCGCAGCAGATCATAGACCCAGGAGCCCGGCCGATCGCTGCTGGCGGTCTGTTCGAAACGGAAGCGATCGGCCCAGGCGACGACCGGCCGGAAGAAGAGCTGATCATAAAGGAGGATCACCGCCGCCATCATCGCCACCGCCAGGCCGATCGCCCGAAAATCCTGCCGCTCGATCGCCAGCGCCAGCCATGATCCGATGCCCGGCAGGGTAACCGTGGTATTGCCGACCGTGATCGCTTCGGAGGCGACGACGAAGAACCATCCCCCCGACATCGACATCATCGCGTTCCACACCAGCGCCGGGGTCGCGAACGGCAGGTCGAGACGCAGGAAACGCCGGATCGGCGACAGCGCGAAGCTTTGACTCACTTCCTCGAGATCGCTCGGGATCGACCGCAGCGACTGATAGAAGCTGAACGCCATGTTCCAAGCCTGGCTGGTAAAGATCGCAAACACCGCCGCCAGTTCGACACCGAGGATATTGCCCGGAAACAGCCCCATGAAGAAGGTGACCGTGAACGTCAGAAAGCCCAGAATCGGCACCGACTGGAGAATATCGAGCGCGGGCACGATGATCTGCCCGGCATGGCGGCTCCGCGCGGCCAGCGTTGCCACCACGAGGGTGAAGACCGTCGAGGCCGCAAGCGCCGCGAACATCCGCAGTACAGTGCGCAGCGCATAATAAGGCAGCAGCATCGGATCGAGCGTCACCGGCTCGAGATGCGGCCGCGCCAGCGGCTCGACCGCGCCCTCCGCGCCGCGGAACACCAGCAAAGCCAGGCCGGCCAGGATGATGAAGGCAATCGCATCGGCCCGATTGGGCCGGGTCAACCGCATCATCCGTGAGAATGCCGGCAAGACGCGGATCGGATGTTTCTCCGGGCTCATCGCGCGCCTCCTGCGCGGGACGTGGCAGCATGCGAATGAAACAGTACCCGGATCATGCTCAAAAGGCGCCGTGCAGACGCAGCGCCAGCACATTCGCGGGCCCGCGATCGCGATTGTAAGCAGGGTGGGCGATGAACTGGTAATCGGCCGTCACGTTGATGCCGCGCAGCGGCTGCCAGTCATAATAGGCCTCGGCGATCATTTCGGCACCGGGATGGGGAAGCTTGCCGTCGCCGACCAGCACGCCGATCCCGCCCGCGTCCAGATAACGCTCGTGCGACCGGGAAATCGCGTTGGCGACCGCAGCGAAGCCGATGCTATCGTCGGCACGGCCCCAGCCTTTGCCCTTGATCGCGCCGCCAACCGCCACCGTGCGATCGATGTCGGTGAAATCATAAGGTTCGATCGCGCCGTCGACGATGCCGGCGCGTGCGAACACGCCGACTGTGTCGCTCACATCCTGTTCGATGTTGATATCGCCGCCCAACCGCGTCGTCCGGCGTCGGACGAGGCCCGTATCGGCCGGCGCACCCGTTACCCCGGCCAGCGCGATGGCATCGTCGAACCGCCCGAAATTGCCACGATTGCGGAACACCGTGAGTCGCACCGCCCCCTGCCGGCCGCCGATCCTGTGGCGATGCTCGATCTCGCCGACGAGTTGATACTGGCGGAAATCCGTCTCCAGCGTCTCGCCATTAGGCACTTTGGAAAGATTGAACCCACCCAGCCGCAGCGCCCATGGCCCCCGATACCATTCGGCTGCGACGCCATAGGAATAGCCCCAGGCATCGGCGGCATAATCGAAGCTGCCCGCATCGACGATCGACCAGTTGAGGAAATCGCCGCGCGGATCATGCGCAAAACGATTGGTGTCGAAAACATCGCCGATGCCGAGCTTGCCGACAGTCAGCACCAGCCGATCGGCGGCCTGATGACCGGCGAGCTGGTTGGCGGCCGCCGCAACCTCCTGATCCTCGCCGTCGAGGTCGATCGTCTGGCGAAAGAACAGCCGCTGGAGCCGGACATAGGGGCTGGACTTGCCGACCTTATAGGCTTCCGCGCTCGGAAAGCCGGCGGCGCCCAGCGTGTTCGACAGCCCGAAGCCCTGATCGACCTCGGGATTTGCCCATAGTTCCGCGCCCGCCCATGGCCGGACACCTACATAGAGCGTCGTATCGAACGTCTCTTTCGTCTGGCGCGGCGTCAGGCTGTTCGGCCCCGCATAAGGCGAGCGGAAACCGAACACGCCCTGTGTGACGAATGTCGCCTGCGCATGCAGCGCCCAATCCTGTGCCGCGTCTTTCGGCTGAGCGGCTTCCTGCGCAAATGCGGGAGCCATGGCGGCTGCCAGGCCAAGCACCGCCAGGCCGGAAAATATCCAGATGCGCATCGAATGCCCCTTTTTCGTCGCCCTAGCGCCGAACCATGACAAAGCGAATATCGATGCTGGGCATGCACGAGCCCCTGACAACAGGCTGGCTCGGACAAAGAAGTGCGTTCGGGATCAGGGGCATGGCGGAATCCTTATCGGAACTCGGTTGAACCGAACCCCGAAGGTGCCGCCCGCAATCAGCCTGCCGGCCGACCTTCGAACAACGGCCTCTTCCGGGCCCGGCATAGACCGGCGATGATCGGCAGCGAGGCTATGCCTCTACTGTCGCCTTCGTCGGTCGGGGGGCTAGATCGGCTGTTCATTGTTTTTCCAGACGCGGGTCGAGGGTCTTATCGGGCCGCCACCGGCGACTCGACACATCGCGCCATATACCCTAGGGGGGTATATTATCAAGGTATCAGATGAGCGGGAAGATGAGCCACGTCGCGAAGGAAAAGCAGAAGCTGCTCAACCGGTTGAAAAGGCTGCGCGGGCAACTAGAAGCGATCGAACGTGCTGTGGAAGCCGACACCGAATGCGCGCGCGTATTGCAGCAGGCGACATCGTGCAGGGGGGCGCTGGACGGATTTATCGCCGAGGTGATCGAGGATCATATCCGCGAGCATATGCTCGATCCGGATGCCCCGCGCGACGATCCGCGCACCCAGGCAGCCGAAGAGCTTGTCGCCATCGTCCACGCCTATCTGACGTGAGACGGATCGGCGCTTTGGCGGGAGGATGACCAGCCAGATGATGTCATCTGGCTGGTCAATTCTAAAGCAGGGAATGGCTGTGGCGCACGCAATCCGCGTCAACCGTGCGGCGATCCAGCCTTATCCCTTCGGCATCGCGTACAGCGCACACAGCTTATGGCCGTCCGGATCGCGCAGATAGGCTAGGTACAGCGCGGGAGGGCCAGGGCGCACGCCGGGGGCATCCTCGATCGCCGTGCCGCCGCTTTCGACGCCCGCCTTATGCCAGGCATCGGCCTGCTGCGGGCTCTCCACCGCGAAGCCGATCGTGCCGCCATTGCTGATCGTCGCCGGATTGCCGTCGATCGGCTTGGTGACCAACAGCATGCCGCCCTTGTGCAGATAGATCAGGCGGCCTTTGCCATCCTCGATCGCGGGCTTGCCGCCCATCGCACCCAATAGCGCGTCATAAAAGATTTTGGATCGGGCGATGTCGTTGCTGCCGATCGTGATGTGACTGAACATGCTTGCTGCTCTCCTTCGGCCGCAGGGTTGCCCAGCGGCCAGATTGCGTCAAGCATTTGAAGGGAGCCCGCGATCTTTTCGCGCGCCTCCCGCAAAACCCGGCTCAGGCGGCCAGCCGGGGATAGGCCCCCTCCTCGACGAAGCTCGCCAGCCCGATATCGCCCGCGATCAGCGGAGCGAGATCGTCGACGACATCGCCCACCGCCGGCGCGCGGAAGAAAGCGGCGGCATCATCGGGGCTGCGCCAGCGCGCATGGAGCAGCCAGGTCGCCGGATCCCCGTCGGCCCGGCGCACGGCACAATTCTGGCACCCCGGCCCGGCACGACCGATCGCACCCAGGCGATCGAGCTGCGCCCCCAGCGCGTCGGCGCAACCGGGGCGAGCGCGAAAAATGGCGATCACGGTGCTGTGCGGCATGATCATTCTCCTGTTCGGGGATGTGGCTGAGCTTCGAATATGCCGGCTATGGTCGCGAACCCGATAGCCCGATGCTCCGCAGTCCTTGCACGATCCTGCAAGTCGCCACGAATCCGCACCCAATCGACTTGCGCAGGCGGTGCCCAGCTTTCATCATATTGCCATGGAAAGTGCCGAATCCTCGCTGGCCGAGCTGCAGTCGCTGATTGGACGATTCAGCGGGGAGGGCAATACGCCCACCATCATTCCGCGCGTCTCGCTGTCGCGCGTCACGGCCCCCACCACGCCGATCCGCACGGTCTATGAACCGGCGCTCTGCGTCGTTGTGCAGGGCCGCAAACAGGCGATGCTCGGCAATCAGCGCTATATTTATGATGGCGCCCAATATCTGATCGTCTCGGTCGACCTGCCGATCCTGGGCGGGGTGATCGAAGCCAGCGCGGACAAGCCCTTTCTCGGCTTCCGGCTGACGCTGGATCCCGCGATGCTGTCGGCGATGCTGCTGGAGATGCCGGCGTTGGCCGCGGGGCCACCCGCGGCCGGGCTGACGCTGAGCCCGCTGACGACCGAGCTGATCGATCCGATCCTGCGGATGGTGCGGCTGGTTGCGCGGCCCGACGATATCGCGATGCTCGCGCCGCTGGCCGAACGCGAAATCCTCTATCGGCTGCTACAGGGGCCGCAGAGCGGAATGCTCCGCCAGATCGCGATGGCCGACAGCCGGCTGTCGCAGATCAACCGCGCGATCGGCTGGATCAAGCGCCATTACAAGGCGCCATTCCGCATCGAAAGCGTGGCCGAGGCGGCGCGGATGAGCCCGTCATCGCTCCACCACCATTTCCGCGCGGTGACATCGATGAGCCCGCTGCAATATCAAAAGCAGATCCGGTTGCAGGAGGCACGCCGCCTGATCCTGGCCAGCCATGCCGATGCCGCCACCGCGGGCTTCAGCGTGGGATATGAAAGCCCGTCCCAATTCAGCCGCGAATATCGCCGGCTGTTCGGCGAGCCGCCGGTCCGCGATGCCGCGCGGCTGCGCTCGGTTTCCGAGGCCGAACGATCGGTGGCGTGAAAAGCCGCCATAAGACTGCGGCATTTACGCATTCGATCTACCTCAATTCCTCCTCGAGCTTGCTCGGGGAGGGGGACCATCCGCAGGATGGTGGAGGGGCGCCGCAACAGCGGCGGCTGCGCCACCGCCCCCTCCACCGCCTTCGGCGGTCCCCCTCCCCGTTCCGGGGAGGAATTGGAGGGTCGCCCCCTACCCCCGCGTCGTCAGCTTCGGCGCCCGGCCGAAGGCCGCAGCCAGGATCTTCAGCCGCCGCTCGACCGCCTCGCCATAAAGCGTGAGATTGTCGGGCTCCAGCCCGAGCGTGAGGTTCGCCGCATCGATCGCGACATGGCTGGCGACCAGCGCATCCGCCACGCCGCCGCTCAACCGCTGGCCGAGGCGAATCGCCAGCCCCCAGCGTTCGGCCATCGCGCGATCCTCGGGCGAGCAGAGCCGCTCGACGATCGGGTCCACGCCCGGCCCGGCGAAACTGACATAGAGCGCATGCGCCATCATCGCGCGGCCGCGCGCATCGACCCCGACCCAATTGCCGTGGAGCGCGGTATCGAGCCCGCGTTCGGCGCGAAATTCGGGATGGGCACGCCAGCCGACATCGGCAAGCAGGCAGGACGCATGCCGCAGCAGCGCATCGGCCGCACTCTCCCCCGCGAACAACGGCGCGATCCAGCGATCGAGCAGATCGCCATGTTCGACGAACCGCCCCTGCCGGCGCCCTTCCTCGCGCGTGGCGGCGATCAGCGGATGCTGCGCGCGCAGGAATTCGGTCAGCCCGCCATAGAGCAGCCCTTCGCGCAGCCCATAAGCCGATATGATCAGCTCGCTCGCCCCCAGATGGCGGGTAACGTGCGAGAGCAGGGCCGCGCCATGCTTGAGCATCGGAATGCGCGAACCCGAAAGCCCCGCCACGTCGCGCAGCCTTTTGCGATCGAGCTGCGCGAGCACCCGCACCAGATGCTGGGCATTGGCCTGCTCCATCCGATAATGGTGGAGGATCGGCAGCGGATAATCGTTGAGGTGCATATCGACACGCGCGAGCGATCGCCACGATCCGCCGACCATATAGAAGGGCAGGCCCTTGCCGCGCCCTACCCAGCCGCTTTTCTTCAGCGCCTTGGCCACCACCGCGCCCATCGCGCGCGGCCCCTTCGCCTTCATCGCATCGAGCCGCAGCACGCCGAGCGGAAACGAGCTCGTCTCGTGCACCACGCCCTGGCCGATCCGCACCAGTTCCAGGCTGCCGCCGCCCAGATCGCCGACGATGCCATCCGCTTCGGGAATCGCCGCGAGCACGCCGAGGCCCGCGCTCCGCGCCTCATCCTCGCCGGACAGCAATTCGGGTTGCAGCCCCAGATCGAGCACGCGATCGAGGAACATGCGGCCATTGGAGGCCTCGCGCACGGCCGCGGTGGCCACGGTGCGTGGATGCGGCACCCCCATCTGCTCGGACAGTCGCTGAAAGCGGGCGAGCGACACCAGCGCGCGTTCGATCGCCTGCGGATCGATCATCCCGTCGCGCGAAACGCCCTTGCCCAGGCCCGCCATCACCTTTTCGTTGAACAGGATCGCCGGAATCCGCGCCGGGCCATCATAAATGACGAGGCGGATCGAATTGGAGCCGATATCGATGATGCCCGCCCTGCCCTCGCCAGAAGATGACGGGCTCGAGCGGCGAAATATCGGAACCGATGACATTGGCGGGTCGATAGCCGATTTTCGCGGATGTTCAAACGGCGCGATTTCAAACGGCGCGATTCAGATCCCCGCCGACCGGCGCGGCGGACCGCTCAGCCAACCGCCTTCGCGCGGGCATAACGCGTCGCCGACAGCGCATCGGAAACGGCGGATACCTTGTTGTCCTTGAAGCCCGCCGCCCGCATATACGCGCGCACCGCGCCGTCGCCGATCGATGCGCGCGGCCCCTTGCCATGGACGATCCAGACCGGCCCGGAAATACGCGCCGCTTCATAAGCCGCCAGCGCGCGATCGAGCGCCCCGCTATCGCCGACCACCGCGAGCGCGAGCGCCGCATCCGCCGGCCCGTCCGCCCGATTTCCGCCCAGCGCCGCGATCAGCGCGGGATCGTCGACCGCGCCGATCACCCAGACCTTCGCCGCCGCCCCGAGACCCAGCTTGTGCGCGAGCGACGGCGGCGGAGTCGCGATCTTCTTCGCCCATCGCGCCGCGACATTCTCGCCAAGCTCCAGCACAATCGCCTCACCGCCGACGCGGAAGGAGAGCGCCCCGCCCTCGGCGCGCAGATCGGCGATCGCCGCAATCGGGATCGTCCGCCGGATACCGCCGCGCAGGATCAGTTCGCGTGATTCGAGCAGCGCGCGAACCTCGGCGGAGCCATCTGCCATCCGGCAAGTGCAGTTGGCCTCAAGCCCCATCGGGCCGGAGCCGGATCGTCAGCGCGACCGCCATTTCGATCCGCCGGCCGGCGTGCCGCCGGCGGCGGGCGCCGACGGCGCGGGTGCAGCAGCCGTCTGGGGCGCGGCAGCGGCGCCGCCATTCGCTTCGATCTTTTCCAGGACGCGCTCGATGCGGGTCAGGATGTCACGAATGCTCGTAAGAAGAATTACCTGTTCGTCCATTTCATCCCCCGTCATGATCCCCCCGACTTAAAGCTAGGCGCGCTGTGGATGGCAAGCGATTTGGACGGAGGCTGCTGTGCGATCAGTAATATAAGGCTTCTTCGCGCAGAATAGCGACCGCTTCCGCTCTGGCATCGTAAAGATCTTCCGCCGGCGGGACGCGCCACCTCCCCAGAGCAACAATACCTTGTCAGCCAACGTGCCGCCAAACCTATTGAGGCCCAGCGTGGAGATAATTGCATTACGAATTCGCAGTGGCGAGACAACTCCCTTTTCCGATACATTGCCGAGACGCTATCGAAAAAGCGCAACCTGTCTTTTAGATTCCATCGCCAAATCTCCGATAAGGTCTTCGTTATTCGTCATATGCTTCATCGCACTACGCCGGACAAATCTCTTCGAATTTGTGACGAATAAGCTCTGGAAGCTGCGCATAGAGCGAGGCCCAGTCAGAGTGGAAGCCCGATCCTAGCGCCCATGACAGATAGGCGGCCACAATCACGTCTGCAGTAGTGGCCACGTCAAATGGAGCGCCAACGAAGAGCTGCTGTTCTTCGGTAACCTGTCCCGGATACAAAAGAACGTGGGCCAATGCATCATGCCGTTTGATCGCCGCCAAAACGGGAGCAGGCAATGAAATCGATCCATCGTATTCGCGCCGACCTTTCGAAATCTCCTCACGGCGAATTCGGCCTCGCGCTAGCTTCTCAATGAAAAGCATCTCGAAGGGGATGTCGTCTGATAGAACGGGCGGTTGCATCATAAAGCGCTCAGCGACCATGCCAATTACCATTTCTGGTCCAACAGATCGCACAAACCCCCTATCAATTGGCGCCCTAAGGTGGATCAAAAATTTAAAATGCTCGGCAATATAAGGGAATATTGTCTGCGAATAGCTATCACCACATAAAAAACCTATTCCCGCACCCTTCCGGTTGTGATGAACTCTGAATCCGCCATTACCCCCCACACCATTTAAATAAATCGGCTTAGCGTACATTCTAGTTTTTTTTAGTTTCGTATACTTTCCCAACCTCGGCGGAATAAGCTTGTTACCAAGGTCACCCGTCGATTCAACCTCCACATACTCGAAGTCTTCTTCTGGCTGCAAGATTCTGCTTCGATGGGTCGCTGAGCGCTCCATCAACGCGCGGTAGGCTACATAGGCACCCACCGCGTCGTAGTGACTGTCAATAGCTGGATATACCGCGGGCGACGAAGGAGCAGCAGATAAGGCCGGCACTGGATCAACCCAAGGCACATCAGAAAGCTCATTGAAAACTAATAAACTGTTACGATGATCCGGTTGAGGGATATTTAGCGCTGACCAATAAACCGATTGCTTGTCAGGACCTATCATAAAAAGAAATTCTGTACCCAACTCTTCAAACCATCTTGCACGGGAACGCATCACATTTTGCCACTCAGCAATCAGCTCCGGGGGCATAACCAAATGACCAAGATGTTGCTCTTGAGTTTTGTTACGGTCGCCACATAAGTACAGAACATCATTGCTGTCTGAAAACACCATATCAGGTCTATTTCGGACTGCCGATTTTTCTCCGACAGCCCCAGTACTGCGTGCAACTGTTTTATTCCCGTCCATTGTCACCTCACGCCATCGTTACCGCAGTGCACCAAAGCGAGAACACCGGGCAATTCACATGCAAATTAATCCAAAGTGCGAGCAGCATTTAAACTTTCCCAAGCCACGATAGCTTCTGGAAGCGCATCGAAATCACTTTCACGCAAAACCCAACCCTCTTTGCTGCCTTTGTTACCCTTTATCAACGGCGGCGAAGGAACCACATATTCATCTATGGTACCTCCCTTAACCCAGTAAAGTCGAGAATCAGTTACCAAATTGAATTTCGTCGTAGCAATTTTTAACAAAGGCGTTGCGCGCTCGCAAAAAACCGAAAGATGTAACTGCGATCCTGCACATCCTACAATATATTGCGCGCCGCGAACCAAAGCAACTTGATCGGGTAACGATAATTTTTGTGGATGAACAACAGTATATTGCATACTCTCAAATAAGCGATCCAATCGCTCACCTTGGGAACTAGGCAACCCCCGCATCTCCAAGGGTAGAGCTGACCGGCTCAAAAATATTTTTTTGGGTCCATCTTCAATTTTAGAACGCGATCCGATTTTCCTACCCAAATGAATAAATAAATCATCCGCTTCGATACCCGGTCGTGACAAAATTGGAGACAGTCTCTTTGGAACAATTAACTGCTTAAATTGCATAGGCCGATCAACAAAAATGACTTGCTTATCAAAATCAATGCCCAGCTCAGCAAACATGCTTACCAACCATTTTGGTGCATGCGAATGCCGAATCCCTCTACCAAAACCAACGAATAAATAGTCCTTTGGATCAATCGGGCATTCAGCAGCAAGTGGCCAAAGACGCGCCAAACCCTCAACCAAAGCGTGACCAAAATGACCCCAGAGCATTTCTACATAAATGGCAGGTCGATCGATCACGATCGGATCGCTCATTTCCGAGACCAATTTGAGTTCGCATTTATCATCCTCAATAATACCGTGCGGAAGTGATGCGTATCTTAACAGGGTATCAGGAATAATTGCTTCGCGCTCGGTAAGCAGAATGGCTGGGGGAAGCAGGATCGCATTTTTTAGCGATAGACAGTATGAACGATCCCGCCCCAACGCATCGCAATAGGGGTCAAGTTTGGAGGTAAATGCGTCGCGCCCTAACCATTCCTTTACATCTGACCAATTTCGAGGTTTCGATAAGTTCGCAAGCGGGCGCTCTGGCAGGATCAGCAGAGAATCATCAAGCGAACCAAGCAACTTGGGCCAATCGACGACCTGATCAAAATCAATCAGGTTTTCTTTATCCAGTCTGTTTACACGCTTCACCAATGAGATACCTACTATATTATAATATCGTAATTATAATGTCGTGAATTAACTTTTACGTAGTTTCGATTTTCATAAGTCACTTAGACTCCTGACCGTCGTTCCTTTTGAGACCTCATCATTAAGATTTTTTTCCAGGATTTTCGTAGCTTTTTATGACTTCTGTCGTAATTACCATTACAATCAAAGCGTGAGCACGAACCCTTTATGCATCAAAATCTGACGGAAAAATTGCTGCGGTGAGGTTTTTTTGCAAGTTTTTGAGTGAAACACTCGCTGGCGGAATATGCGATAAATTGCCCTCGCCTAGGATCTGCCTCCCTCGCGCGGAAAGAATGCGTCGCACCAACCCTGCCATGACACACCTCCTGTTTGCTCGCGCATTAGTGCCACGCCACATTGGGGTATGGCAAGGCGCATCCATCTGATAGTCGGACCGAGCCAATCTGCGCTTCTGATCCCCAGCTACAGTCGGACGGTCAGCGCAGATTGTACCGCCACCGGGAAAGCAGTCGCGAGATCTCGCTCAGGATCGAGCGCGGTTTGGCAATCTCATGAATGCGCCGGATGATGAGATCGTGGCGGTCGCCGATCCGAACAAGGCCCTCGCTCACGGACACCTTCGAGCCCATTTCGACGAAGCCAACCCAGTCGATCCTCGACAACTTTGGGGAAACACTCGCGATTTGGCTGGGCAAGGTGCAACCATCGACCGATGCCCTGGCTTACCCCCTGAACCCAGAACGTTATCCGCTAAACCATTATTATTAAATGATTAAATTATTATCGGGGTAGAATATGATGACAATTTCGATTTGACAGCTTGATAAATAGAATCGATCTCAAAAGTCGTCAGAGCGACATTGTGCTCGGCCCAATAAGCAATATCGCAGAGACCTCCTACGGTGTTACTGAATGACGTTCCAACCTTGAAATTGCCCGCCCCCGCAATATGAGAAGTTGTTACTGCCAAAAAATTCGAAATGCCTAGTGTTTTATTGTATATGGTGATGTTACCACCGTTTTGAAACGAGCATGCGACAAAAGCCCAGTCGCCTATAGCTGCCATAGCTCCGCTGGCATTTGACGACACGTTGAGATTATATGTTCCAACGCCGCCCGTACCGGTGCCGCCCGAAACGACCATTGTACCGGAGGTCACATTCGATCCGAATATCGTATTTCCAATTGCAATTACGCCTACCGGTGCCCCAGTGACAGTCATTGTGCTACCGCTGATCGAGGCGGTGAAAGATGCGCCATATTGAAGGCGAAGCGGGCTAGAATTAGTGGGAACGCCGGACACAGTTGTCACTCTACGAGCTACGAAGCCTTTTGCACCGATATTGTCATCGAAAGCGAGATGCAACCCAGACACGCCGAGCGTAAAATTACCACCTATTATAGGCTGCGTTGGCCCATTGATGAAAGACTGCGACGCGCGCACAACCGCCATGATCGTCGTCGTCGAAGCATCGAGCGACCCGCTATTGAAGTAGTTCGATGCCGTCGTAAAGCTCGCATACCCTGCCCCATATCCCGGCGTCCCCACCACCGTGGCGTTCCCCACGCCCCCCGCCAACACATCCACCTTATTCGCGATCGACGTAGGCCCATCCACCCTCGGGAACAGCACGGTCCGCGCGCCGCGACTCACCGGCAGGGAATAGCCCACGTTCGGGCCGTTATAGCTGCTATCCGCAATGATGTTCGCAAGTCCGCCCATTGTTTCAATCCCTTACAAAGTCACGACATATTTGGTGACGTCGCTTTCGGCCGCGCCGCTCGTCGTCATGGTGGAGATCCCGACCGTCTGGCTTCCGCCCGATGCGGTGGCGATCGTGTAGTCGCCCGCGCCGCCCGGCGTGCCGGTCGACTGGCCCTGGATGATCGAGGTGCCGTCGACGCCGCCACCATGCACGAACGATCCGATCCGGATGGCCGCGCTGCCAGCGTCGATCGCCGTCACATGCAATGTCGTCCCGCCGATCGAGGCGGTGAAGGAGGCGCCGTTGCGCACCAGTTTCTCGCTGATCCTCGCGAGGTACAGCCGCTTGCCGATGCCGCCATAGAGGCCGGCCCCGGTATTGCGGCCGAAATCGTAGAGGATCAGGATATCGTCGCCATCGAACGTCACGTCAGGATAGGATGGCGGCTGCTGCGTATAGCCCCGGCTCTCGATCGGCACCGCCCATGGCCATGTCACCCCGCCATCCTCGGACAGCGCCAGCGTCATCAGCTTGCGACCGGCCGTGCTGTTGTTGAACACCGCGATCATGCGCCCCGATGGGCTGACGACGAATTTGGATCGGCTCGTGGTGGTCGGATAGCCGGATGAAGGGGACCAGAGCGTCGGCGTGCCCCAGTTCGCCGCGTCATAGTCCGAGGTCACCTGATACATGCCCGAATTGGATCGCATATAGACGGCCCATTTGCCGCCCGTGATCGGCACCGCGCTGCTTTCGTTGAAGCTGCGATCGATGGATGGCACCTGCGGCACGGTCGATGCCGGCGAAAAAGCCAGGCCGTCGCGGCCTTCATGGGTCAGCCGGCCAAAGATTGTGCTCGCGCCGGTCAGATCGATCGTCAGATAGGTTTCGCGCGACACGATCAGCCCGCCGAAAATCGCCGTGCCATAGGCCAGAAAGGTCGGCCGGCCGATATCGAAGGCGCCGGATATCGCCGTGGGATTGTTGATGATCAGCCCATAAGTGGCCGGTACATAAGGGCTGGCCCCCGTGGTCTGGAGCAGCACCGCCAGCCGCCCGTCATCGAGTTCGGCCAGGCCGATCGCGGCGGAATCGGTGCTCGGCTCGCGCGGCAGCGAATAGAGCGCCTCCTGCCAGACGCCGGTATCGAGATCGTCGGTATATTTGAGCACGGCATAAGCGGCCGATCCTTCCGCGCCGTCCGATGGCTCATCGGTGGCCGTGAGGGATATGGGCGCGGCCAGCGATCCGATCGTGCCATTATTCGTATCGAGCCCATAGACCCCGCCCGATGCCGCGCCGGTGATCGTGCAGGCGGTGACACCGGTTCCACCCACCGTGGCGCCCGGGACCAGCCGGTCATAATGGTCGGCCGTCGCGACATAGAGCTTCGCGCCGATGATATAGCCGGTGATCGCCGCGACGCCGGAGCCGCCCGATATGCTCATCGCGATCGGCGCATGGAAGCTGCCGGCATATTGCGGCACGCTGACCGGCCATGTCTGCGGGCCCGTCTGCGTATCGGGCGGCGCATTGATCAAAGTGCCCGTGACGACGCCGGCCCCGCTCAAGGTGGGGAATTGGTTGGTCGCGCCGGCATTGATCGAAAGCGCGCCCAGATTGGCGATCGAAAGCACCGTCAGGCTGGTTCCGCTGACGTAGCCGGTGAAGTTCGTCACGCCGAGTTTGGCGATGAAGCCCGCCCAGACGCGCCCGTTGATGCAGCGCGCCGATCCCGAGATGATCGATGCGCGCGCGCCATATTTGGTGCTGTCGGCGGCAAGGACGGGCGGCCGCGCGGCATCCGAAGGGACGGAGGGGACCGGCCAGCCGTTAAGAGTGGCGATCTGCGCATCGGTGACGCGTGCGAACGGCGCCGGCGGCAACGATAGCGTTGCGGAACTGCCGTAGATGCTGCCCGTCACCACCAGATCGCCATGCACAGTCGCGCTCGCGAAATGCGCCTGGGCTTCATTGTCGATCCGCGCGACGATATCGCCGATCGGGGTGCGCCATTCGACGAGGTTCGCGGATGTCGCGACGATGCTGGCATCGCCGATCGCAATGCTTCCGGCGGCGATCGTGCCCGGCACGCTGAAGCTGCCGGCGTTGAGCGCGCCGCCGACCGATAGCACCCCACCCACGGAAAGCGATCCCGCGACGGCGCCCGCCGCCATCGTGAACGTGCCGGTCATGTCCAATTTGGCGACGATATCGCCAACGGGCGTGCGCAATTCCCACAGATTGCCGGGATTGACCGTGCCGGATATCGCGGCCCCGCCGATCGTCAGCAGATCGGTTGCCGTCAGGCTGGGTGCGGAGAGGCTGGCGGCGCTGATCGCCATCGCGCGCAGATTGGGCACATCAAGCCCGCCCAGCGAATTGCGGAAGGCGAACAATATGTCGCCGTTCAGATTGGCGACCGACCACAGATATTCGGTGGCGCTGCCATCGATCCGGAGCGTCGCGGCCATCGCGTCAAGCGCGGCCTTGCTCGCGTAGTCGCTCTGCCCGGTCGCCACCCCGCCGAGCTTGCGATAGCGCGAGGCATAGACATCGCCCGTGCCGGCGACGAGGAAATAGCCGCCCTCCGCGGCGGCGGCGAGGCCGGTCGCGACATCGGGGAAGGTGCCGAGCGCGGTGATCGCCGCAGCCGCGGCATCGGTGGCCGCGGTCTGCGCGGCCAGCGCCTGATCGCGATAGCCGCCCGCGGTCGCCTTCGCCAGATCGGCCGCCCCGGCGGATGCGGCGGCGGCCTCGGCGCTGTCGGCCGCCGCCGCCATACTGGCCACCGCCAGATCGGCGCTGCCCTGCACCTCGGCACGGATGCCATCGCCCAGCGCCGCGAACATCGCATTGCTCACAGGATCGCCCGCTTCCAGCCCGCCGATCGCGAACTGCTCGGCGGCGGAAAGCCCGCGCGCACCGGTCTCGCGGATCAGCAGGCCGGATGGACTCGGGATCGCGATGATGAAAGGCAGGTCGATCGTCACCGGATCCCCGCCCGACGGAATCGCCGCCGATGCCTCCACATGCAGCCGATCGCTGCCGCGCGTCACCTGTGCGTCGCCGATCGTCTCGACGATCGCATAGACGGCATCGCGCGGACCGAAATCGGCGAACAACGCCGCGGTTTGCGCGCCATTGATCGCCACCATGGCATAGAGCGCATCGCCCGACAGCGCGGCCGGCACACGCAACGCCGCACTGGCTGCACCGACCGCTGCGATCACCAGCGAAAATTGCCGCCCGCTCAACAATTGCGGCGCCCCTGCCGCATCGAGCAGGACTATATGCAGCACGAACGGCTCGCCGGAGCGCAGGGCAAGCGCTCCCGAGATCGGGGTTCCGGCCATGGGATTTCCTTTGGGAAGATAGTGAAAATTCCTCCCCGGAACGGGGAGGGGGACCGCTCGAAGAGCGGTGGAGGGGGCGGCGGCGAAGACGCCGCTGCGCGGCGCCCCTCCACCATGCTACGCCCCGCGGCTGCTGCGCAGCCGGCTTCGCGTATTTGGCATGCCCCCGGCATGCCACGCCGCTACGCCCCCTCCCCGTTCCGGGGAGGAATTTGTTACGGCGCCTGATAGCCTTGCAGGTTGACCAGCACATTCGCGCCCGTCGTCCCGCAATTGACGTTGAGCGCGGTCGCGGCGGTGCCGCGCAGCGGGGTGGGGAAGTCCATCACTGCGGGCGCCGCCATATTGGCGGGCGCATAGAGCGTGTGGATCGCGGTCGCGCCATCCAGGATGATCACCGTCGTCGCCGTCGCGGACATGTTCTGATATTGGAACGCCGTCACATAGTTGCGGATGCTCGCGGCGCCCGCGGCCTTTGCGGCGGCGGCGCTCGTCGTCGTCAGAGCGCCGCTATATTGCCAGTCGGCATCGGGCACCGAATAGGGCTTCTGCACCAGCGCGGCACCCGTCGTCATCGTCAGCTTGGCCATATCATTGGCAACCAGCGTGGTGAGGCCGTTGGCGGTGCGGACGAAGCCGCCGATCATGAAAGGCGTGCTGGAGCTGGAGGTCGCGGCCCCGTCTTCCGCCGCCGCGCCCGAAATCACCGTGGCGTTAAGATTGGTCGCCGATGTCTGCACGATATCGGTGCGGGTCGACGCAAATGGCAATTGCGAGAAGGTCGCGGTGGCGCCGACCGTACCGCCTGCCACCGCCGTGGAAATCCGAAAGCGGATGTACCGCGCCGTGATCGGGAAATCGATCGTGCGGACGGTCGACGCGGCCAGGGTCAGCGACGAGATCGGGTTGGCGGTGACGACGGTCGCGTCATAAGCGAAGAACAGGCCGCCGGCCGACGCGTTGGTCAGGTCATTGGTCTGCTCGAAGCTGATCACACCCGCCGAAATACCGGCACTCGTAAAGATATTGATCGATCCGCTGTGAAAATTGGCGGCGTCATACCAGCCGGATACCGCCCCGGTCAGCAGATCGGTGTTGAGCGCGGAAAGGCCGCTGCTCGGCCCGACCATGGTGTCGGGGGCGATCTGCACCGGCAGCACCGCCCCGCCCGTCGTCACCGGCAATGGCGAGCCGGCGGTCACCGGCGTATAGAGCCCGTCGACCGCACCATAGCCGATCGCCGTGGACGGCGCGAAGCTTTGCGGCAGGCGGACGGTCTGGGCGCCGGCCGATGCCGCGGCAAGCGCAAGGATCAGCGAAACGTATCGCATGCGGGATTCTCCTTTCGTTGGGGTTGTGGCCGGCGCTTGCCGCCTATTTCGCCGCGACGCCGCTCAATTTCTCCACGGTGCGCAGCCCGCCGAGGCCGAGCATGCCGGCGAGCAGGGTCAGCAAGGTCGACATGTCGAGCGATGGCACCGCGACCGGATGGCCGGCCATCGCCGCGCCCCAGCTCAGCAACGGCGCAATCAGGAACTGGAGCCCCAGCCCCGATCCGCACACCCAGCCGACGAACGGCCGCCACCCCGATACGAAGGTCGCGCCGTTGGCCGCCTCGGCCTGGTTGACCGCGATCTGGCCCCTGGCGAGATCGGTTTCGGCAGTGAGCCGGGCGAGTTCGCCGGTCTGCGCAAGTTTCAGCAACTCGATCTGCGCGGCCTGTTTCGCGGCCGGATCGGGCAGCACCCGATCGATGACCTTGCCGCCGATATCGAGCAGTGCCGTGAAGGGATCGAAGCTCATGGTTTTCCTTTCATCAAAAACCGTCATTCCCGCGAAAGCGGGAACCCACGGTTACGAGACACTCGAATCGCTCCGGTTCGCCCGTCCATGGGTCCCCGCTTTCGCGGGGATGACGGAAAAGGAGCGGAGGCTAACTCTCGAAAATCGCCAAAATCCGCCCCCGGATAGCCGCCACATTCTGCAGCCCGATGCGCCCGCCGTTGGTGATGCGCCGCGCCTCGACGAAATCGCCGGCGTCGACGGCATCGTTCACCTTGCCCTGGCGGAAATATTCGAGCGCGATCAGCGGCCCGACCTCGGGCGGCGCGGCATCGGGATCGCCGATCAGATCCACGCCGATCAGCGCGCCATAATAGCGATAATTGGCCTTGCCGGTGAGCTGCAGGTCATAACGGCCGCGATAGGTATATCCGTCGATACTCGGATAGGGATCATTGCCCATGCGGCCGCCATAGGCACGCGCGGCGATCTCGATCGGGTCGCCGACCGCCGCCTTCGCCTGCTCCGGTGTGAAATGCGCCGGCCACAGCGCCCGCAGCGCCAGCGCGCTATAGTGCATATTCTCGACGAACCGCCGGAAGCCCCCGGTCTCGTTGCAGCATTGCGCGATGAACTCGGCGATGCGCGGAGCCGTCGTCAGGCCGTAATCAGCAAAGCGTTCGGCCGCGATCCGGCCGCGCAATGCGATCGCAGCGTCGGCCTTGCGGCCGGCGGCACAGGCATAAAGCGCGGTGAAGGTGCGGGGGCCTGCGACGCCATCCGCCGGCCCGGGATCGAACCCGCATTCGATCAGAACATTTTGGACCTTTTGCCAATCGATCATGGAACCACTTTCCCGCAAGAGGGTTTTAAACTGCGAAGCCGGATGGCAATCCCCCCCCGCCCACCGGCTTCATTCAATCAGTTGAGACCCGCTGGCACTGCCCCCCCCCGCCCCGCCAGCGAGTCTCTTCTGACGTGCACGGTGGGAATATTTTTCTCGCAAAATCAGACCGTTATCCGCTCGATCTCGTCGATCATCCCGGCCATGTCGCCCGGCAGGTCGATCGGGATCGGGAAGGTATCGCGCAGCAGATCGCGGGCATGTTTAAGCGCAGGCGAATAGGGCGCCACCCGCTGCAATTCCGGCAGCACCAGCAGGATCGCGATCCGCATTTTCTCGAATTTCGCCTCGACCGCCGCGCAATGCTCCTCGCAGCGCGCCAGGCTGGAGGAGAGCTTGTTCTCCATTTCGCGTTCGCGCTGATCGAGATCGGCTTCCCAGCGCGCATTGCGCGCCGCGCGCGTCTCCTCGCGCCCGCTCATCCAGCCCGCGAGCCATTTGAGCCCCGCCCCCGCCGTACCCAGCAATGCCAGGACGCCAGCGATCATCCCGCCGAGTTCCCCCGGCGAGGTTCCGTTCGTATCGGTCATGTCGATCCTTTCAGTTCGGCGGCCAGCCCGTCCCGATGTCGATCGCGGCCAGCGCTTCTGCATCCGCCGCGGCCTCAACCGCATCGCGCAAAACCCGCGCCCGCGCATAAGCGGCGCCGACATGGGCCATCACCGACTGACCCATCGTGATCATTCCCGCCGCGTCCAGGCGCGCGACCGCGTTATCCGCCATCGTCCAGTCGATCGAGAAGGGCGCTGCGGTGGCCTGCGCCATCATCGCCGCCAGCGACGCTCCCGATATCTTCGCCAGGCTGCCGTCGTCACTATCGACGGTCCCGAACGGTGTCGGCACGCCACCGCCCGCCACGGCCGCACGGCGGACCTTCACTGCGTTCCACCGTGCCACTTTCTGGATGGCCAGGGGAAAATCATAAGGGATCAGCGCCCGGCCGTCTGCCGAAGCTACGAAATCGCCAGCCTCTGTGGTGGGAATAGCCACTTCGCCGTCACCGCATCGGCGCTGTGCTTCCTCGGCCGATGCGCATTCGGCGAACAGCCGCGGGCGCTCGCCGGCCCTGGTGATGGCATACAGGCTCATTTGTACCTCACGAAGGCGACCAGAGAAGCATTGCCGGCATCGATGCTGATACCACTGGAGCTCGCCGACCATTCGAAGCTCACGGTGCGGGTGCCCGCCGAAACGGCCAACCTGCCGCTCATCACGACACTGTCGGAGGTCGCCGAACCACCAGAGGAAAAGACCTGGGTGCCATCGATGGTGATATGCCCGTCCCACGATGGCGTGCTGCCATGATAGCTCTGTTTGCAGGCAAGCATCAGGATGATGTCGCCATCATGCGCCATCGTCACATCGAAGCTCACGATGGTCTGATAATAGAAGGCGCCTGCACCGTAGATGGTCGAAGCGTTATAGGCCTGATTGGAGTTCGTGACCGAAAAATCCTGCAGCGCCGGCGTCGAAACCTTGTCATTGTTGACGTTGCCCCCGCTATCCAGCCCGGCCGATACACGCCCGTCGGTCAACTCGGTCGGCCGCGACGCGAGATTGCTGGACCAGTCCGCGCCGACCGTGGCATTATCGGCAGGCTTCCCGGAGCCGGAGACCCCAGCCCATGACGCGAGCGTTCCCGCCACTGCTGCGATCTTGTTGAGCAGCGCGGTTCGCGCGGTGTACGCATCTTGAAATTTCGAAATGAACGTCGATCGTGTAATCGGCGTGTCCACCGTGAAGTCGTTCCACGTCGGCGAAAGGCTGAGCAGGTAGCTCGCCAGATTTGAGATTGCGGAGTCATACGTGATCTTCTCGGTCGTGATCGAATAGGCCGTCGCCTGCGCGTCGATGCCGCCTTGTTCGGCATAGAGGACATTCCAATCCGCCGTCACCGCCGGCTTTTCGGAACGATCGAGCACATTGTCCGCAACGATCGTGCCAATCTCGCCGAGCGCGGTCGACGCACTGGCCGCCGCCCCGTTGGCCGTCAGTTGCGCGGCATTGGCGGCGGCCTGCGCGGTCGCCGCATCCGTCACGCCCTGATCGGCCTGCGCCTTCGCGACGGCCGCGATCCTGTTCAGCAGGGTCTGGCGCGCGGAATAGACATCCGAAAATTTCGATCGGAAGGTCGCGCCGACGATCGCCGTATTCCCCGACAGGTTCGACCACGGAACCGGCGTCGTCAGCGCCGCCAGATAGCTGCTCAGCGCAGCGACGGCATTGTCATAGCCGGTCTTCTCGGTCGTGATCCCGAACGATGCCGCCTGCGTGTCGATCCCGGACTGCTCGGCGATGATGACATCGCGATCGTAGATCACGCGCGGCTTCTCATCGGGGGTCAGCAGGCTGTCGCTGGCGATATCTGCCAGATCGGCAAGGGCCGCATTCGCATCGGCCTGCGCCGCCGCGGCATCGACCACGGCATCCGCGGCGGCGGCAACGCCAGCATCCGCAATCACGCGCCAGTCGGTCACATGCGCCGAATCCAGCAGCGCCAGGTTATAGGCCGTCACCGTCGACATGTCCTCGAGCGCCGCGCCGAAGATGTTGAAGCTCGGGAATTTCAGATAGATCGTGCTGCCGACATTGAGCGACGTGTACGGAAATTTGAACACCGCATCGTCGAGCCGGGCGAACGGCGCACCCGCTCCGTGCGTAGCGTGCGCGGTCCCATACAGCCCGCGGCGCAGCGTCGTCAGGTCGTAGTGAAACGCGCTGGTCAGGGTCGCCGTCTGATAGGTCATCAATTCGCCGGCCAGCCAGATCAAGGTCGCGCCCGCGTCCGCGTTCGCCGCCGTGCTGCTATCGAGTGTCTTGCCGCTCGCGGTCAGATCCACCGACAGCATGTTCGTCGTGTCCGGGTCGACATGATCAGCCAGTCCCGCGGTCGAAACGCCGACCCGCGATGGCCCGCTGATCCGCCCAACCTTCTGGAAATGCACATTGTCGGCGCTCGCCCACACCTCGCACCCGCCCCACGCCGCCGAGGGCGACGAGACGGCCACCCACACTTCGGGATCGAGCCCGGTCAGCGCCGCTGGCGCGTTGATCAGGATCGGCGTCGCGATCGAGCCCGGCGCGACCGACGTGTTAACGGTGACGGCCGATCCCGAATGCGCATTGTACAAGGCTGCCGATGCCGTGCCGACATCGATGCCCTCGGCCGAGAAGGCCAGCACGCCCTCCTCATCCTCCTCGATATCGACGATCTGGACGAGCTGGCGATAAAGCTGCAATTCGTCGCTGGTGGTGGTCAGCGTCACATAGTCCATCGGCTCGAGCCGGACGAAATTCCACGGCAGCCGAAACTTGTAGAGATCGCGCCGATAGAGCGTCCGCTGCAGCAGCAGCTGCGCCGAATGCCGCGCGATATCGGCATCGCAGATGCAGTGATATTGCGTCGGATCCTTCTTGCGCTCGCGAAATTCGGTGATGTTGGCATTATCGTCGGCCAGCGCGATGCCGACTCCATATTGGTTCGCGCGATCGAGAAATTCGACCTGAACGACATTATAGGCGTCCGACTGGTCGACGATTTCGAGTTGCACCGGTCCGCCATCGGCCGCGATGAAATCGTCCTCGGTCAGGTCATATTCGGGCGACAGGTTCGGCGTCCAGGTGACGCCATTGCCGGTCGCCGCGGCATCGCCGAAGGTCGCGATCTTGAGCACGCCTTCGGACCAAAAGGCCGCGCTGTTGGTGGCATCGGTCCATTCGGTGATGCAATCGGATGCGGTGCGCTGCTCCTCCAGCGTCGGCGACAGCAGCAGATTGTTGGCGCGGGCATAAAGCGACCAGTCGGAAAGATCGCCCAGAAGCCCGCTTGCCCAGCCGGGTACGCCATGTGCGGCATTGGTCAGGAAATCGCTGACGATATCGGCCGGATCGGCATCCGCCATGCCGGCAAGCTGCACCCCGAAATCCACCTCGAACGAATGGTTCGACAGTGATGCATTGTCCGTCAGCGCATAATCCTGCGCATAGACATAAGCGACCCCGCTATAGCCGAGCGCCTGCGCCGGATAGAGCGACGTCACATACCCCCATGGCGCCTGCGAGGACGAGCCGGTGGCGAGGCTCAGCCCCGCCTGCTGCAACGCGGTTTCGGTGGTCGTGCCATAAGTGAAACCGTCCCATGTCAGCGGCACGACATGATCGGCATAGACATCCTTGTCGCGATAGACTGTGCGAACACCCTGCACCGGCCCCTCGCACAGCCCCATGATGATGCTGGCGCTATAGCTGAAGGTCGTACTCTTCGATCCCCCGCCCATCCCCTTGCCGCCGCTCTGCTTGGTCGTATGCGGCATGGCTTTGAAGCCATTATACCAGATGATATTCGCCTTGATCCGCCCGCGCCCCCAGCCCAGCGTAATCGGCAGGCCCAGCGACGAGGACTGGACCGCAAGCTGGTTGATCTTCGGCGCGGTGGTGGAGGTCGATTTACCGCCCATAATCACCTCCGAACAATGTGAAAAACCGCGCCGGCCGCTGCAATTCGCCGTCCCGATCCATATCCCCGCGCACCACCGCACCACCGGCAATCACCGCATGGATCACCACCGACGGATCGATCACGATGCCCCCGTGCGAATAGGTCCGCCCGAATTTCCAGATCGCGAAATCGCCCGATCCCAGCTCCTCCCGTCCGATCTCGCGCGCATAAGGCGTCACCCATTCCAGGAAGTGCTCCTCGTCGCGGTGCATCATCCATTGCGGCGAATAATCGGGCCGCAGATCGGGGATCAGCCCGACCGCATGATAGACCGCTGCGGGAAACTGCGCGCAATCGCATCCCACGCCCTTGATCCGCGCGTGCGGATGATAGGGCGTCCCCTCCCACGACAAGGCCTCGCGCACGACATCCGCGCGCGTCGCCCTAAAATCCTTCCCCGCCAGGGGGAGGTGGCAGCGCGCAGCGCTGACGGAGGGGGAGGACAGCTTGCGTCTGGAAGAATGAGGTGGGTCCCGCAGCACCCGTTGGCCGCCACCCGCCCCCTCCGTCGCCTTCGGCGACACCTCCCCCTGGCGGGGGAGGATCAAAGGGCGGCATTGGTCAATCCCCGTCACAGGCTGGTCTCCGGTGGTGGCACGAACGGCGTGCCCTTGAACCGGCCGAGATTGTTGAAGCGGGTGGCGCATCGCCCCATCGTGCGATCGCAACCCGGATAGACGGTGAAGCCGTCGCCCACCACGGGCACCGCCGGCAAAGGCTGGATCAGGGTGAAGGCGCTCGCCGTGTTGGATTTGATCGCCCGCGCCACGCCGTTGTTCGCGCCGGAGGTGAACACCACCCGCCCCTGCGCATAATCGCCGGCGGCAACGCTCAGCCCACTGCCGAATGCCAGCGCCGTCGACGCACCACTCACCGCGCCCGACACAGCGAAGGCCGCCGCCGAAAGCCCGCAGCCGGCGTCATAGACGGCATGCAGGCACCCCGCCTGATACAGGTTCGGCGGCATGTTGACGTTGAGCAATATCGCCCAGGACGAGACGGTCAGCTTCGCGGTCGATCCCGAAATCTCGCCGATCGCCGTTACCTTGCCGGCAAAGCGCAGGATCGTGCCGGACAGCGGCGATGCCCAGTCGGTGCCGAAGCCGCGATCGAGCCGCACCACTGCGCCATCCAGCCCGTGCCGCGTGATGAACGGGATCAAGGGAACGCCGTTGATCAGGTCACCGGCATTGGCGCTGATCCGCACTTCCAGCGTCGCCACTTCGAGCCCGCGCTTCTCGCTCACGGATCCGCGCTCGATCGCCGGCCCCAGCGCATAGACATTGCCGTTGGCGCTCAGCGCGACATCGGCGCCCGACCAGCGCACCACCGATCCGCCGCTCAAGGTCAGCGTCCACAGATCGGCCATAACGAAGTCCTCGCCCGAATCGAGCAAAGCGGCCAACGGCCCGGGCGCGGCCTTCATCGTTTCACCGTCATGAATGTCAGGCCGGACAATGACCATAGCCGCGCCATCATCTGCGCCGGCGAGAGATCGTCCTGATCGAAGCGGCAGTGGAACAGGAACTGCCCGGTCCAACTCAGCACCGCCGATGCCGCCGGCGCTGATGTGAAGGTCAGCACGCCATTGTCGTCGATCGACCACGCCGTGGTCAGCGTGCCATTCACATAAATCGAAGGCGTCCCATAAACACCGCGCACCGGCTCGGTGAACGACAGCGAAGCCCCCGTCACCGTACGCAGCAGCTGGAAGCTGCGCGTCGCGCCGTCGCCCGTCCCGAACGCCTGCGCCGTCACCAGATTGTCGGTGGGATCGAGGAAGCCCCACTCCGCATAGCGCCCGGCATGCGCGTTGAAGAAGGTCGTCAGATCGGTCAGATCGCGCCCGCCGGAGACATCGCGCAGCACCTCATAACCGATTTTGAACCGCCAGCGCGGATAGGACCAGAGCCTGCGCCGCCGCTCGCGCCCCGACGCGGCCTCGGCGATCGCGGTCAACCAGACCGGCGCCTTTTCGGCGAAAAAGCCCTGGCCGATGAGGGTGGGAAACAGGTCGAGCGCCATAGGGGCCTCCAGAAACGACCAAAGCGGATCAAATTTGCCGGAAAAATCACGGCGCCCACACTGAACAAAACAAGAACATATCCATAGCTTCCCTCGTTGAATCGGGGAGCATCACCATGGAAGTGACAGATATTCAGATTCACGTGGGCGACGTGGGTTTTGCCTATAAGCCCCTCAAGGCACTCGAGGCGAAAGTCGAAGCTGCCACTGTCTTTCAGAAGGCACCGACGATCGATGAAGCCAATTCCAAACTCCGAGAAATGGCGTCGAAGATCGGAGCCAACGCGGTTATCAATGTCGCTTATGATACTGGCGTATCGATGACATCCTGGCGATCCATGAAGGCGACAGGGATAGCCGTTCTTCGTGAATCCGACGAGATAGTGTGTCCATCATGCGGCGAATCGATCAAGCGGGTCGCCAGGAAATGCCGCTTTTGCGGCAATACGGATTTGCCCGCCACTGCCGGCGCTGCATCTGAAAAGCCCGCCGCTGCGCCTTCATCTGCAATAGCGCCGCCCGATCTCGAGGTGATCAAAGCCACCAACAATCCGCAAACCTGGCTTTTCGTGGTATTCGGAATCTTCGCCCTGTCGGTGCTGATCAGCCTCCTGGCGAGCTGACGGGCTCGGCCGGAGATGACCAGGAAAGGACACGGCATGTTGCGAACGGCAAGTGCATCGCTGGTTCTGCTCCTGTTGACTCTTGCGGCCCCCGCCGCCGCACGGCCCGATCTGGCCGTCCGGATCGAAGGCGACCGATTCAGCCCACTCGTCACCTTTCACGGGCCCGAGTTCGGCCATGATTCCTTCCTGGGCACGAACCGCACCTGGCATATCCGCAGCTGGGTCGATCGCCGCACCACTTTGGCCGAGCATCAGCTCTATGTCGCAATCGATTATGTCGATGGCGCGCGCGGCTATTGGCGCGCCGCCAATGACGATGCGCAGGACATGGCCGTCACACGATTGGTCTTCGACAAGGGCACCCGCGGCTGCAAGGGACTGTGCGACTATAGCGAGGCGATCGGGATCGACCTGCCGGAGGCGCTGCTGGAGGCCAAGGCCACAACCGGATTCCAGATAAAACTCTACGCGCGCAGCGGCGACACGTTGATCCTCGACATCCCGCGCGATGAGATCGCCGCCCAGCTCCAGGCGATCGCCGACTATCGCAACGGGCCAACCGTCATTGCACCCGCCATCGTGTCACCCGTAGCGCCCGACTTCGGGATCGAATTCAAGACAACAAAGCCGATGTGGGGCCTGCCCGGTGGCGCGCTGGTCGGATGGATCAAAAACGGATCGGTCGCGGCCCGATCGGGGCTCCACTGGGCCGATACAATCATCGAATGGGATGGGCATATCGTCTCTTCAGCGGCAGATCTTCAAGCACAACTTATGACGGAGAAGCCCGGAACGAAAAGCCCCTACAAGGCGCTCAGAGGCCGTAAAATACATGAACTGGTAGCGGAATTCTGACGCAAATATTCAACCTCACTCGGCAAAGGGAGATCATCGGTGCGACTTTTACTGGCTATTTTCGTTCCCTGGCTGCAGTTTTTTACCATCGGTCGCCCGATCGCGGGGCTGGCCTGCCTGCTTCTTCAGCTAACGATCATAGCATGGCCTATTGCCGCAATCTGGTCAGTTTACGCGCTCAGCCAGTATAAGACGGACAGGAAGATCGAGCAGATGATGGGCCAGCGACGCTGAACGGCCCGTCGGCGGAATGGGAACGCTTCACCCTCCGGCCTCGCTCGCAAAACGAGGCGAGGTCGATGAAACAGCGGTGGCATTCGCTCGATCTCCCGTTCGCGTGAGATCGTACGCGCTTGCTGTCTTTAGAACATCTGAACCACTTTGGCATCGATCGCACTATTCGATACAGAAACCACAGCCTAGAAATGGGCAATATTAGGCCAATGGCAATAGAAGCAGTAATACCGATATTGAAGAGGGACATGACGACTCCCTCTTGATCAAAGGGCTATGGGGCGATCCCGTTCGATGTCGTTAGGATCGGATTGATGGTCATCTGACGGCGTAGCCGTTTCGATATGCCCGCTCGGCAGCCCGCGCGACCGAGCCGTGGTGCCGCATGAGCACACGATGCACATCCTGCCCGTCCATCGCGCTGATATTGTAATAATGGTTGTGCGTCGTGCCAGTATCATTTGCCGCGAAGCCGACACCACTCGTGCCATCCTTGGCAAGCATCGATCGCATCGGTGTCGCCAGGCTGGCCGGTAGCACCATTTCGTCCTTGTGCAGTTCGAACATCGCCCCATCGTAAGGAACCTGCCCCATCCCGCCCTCTGCGGAGAAGATGCTTTTGCCAAACGCCATCACGCCCGCAAGCGCGGCAGCCGCAACGACGGGCGCGATAAAAGGGCCATATGGCTGAATACCCGCGATAACCTTATAGGCGCGTGACGCGGCCACTGCGGCAGAATGGGCGATTTCGGTAAGCGATGTCGTAGCCGAGATGCCGATCGACGTCGCTGCACCGGAAGCCTCGATCGCATTGCGCGAGGCCGTACCGCTGAGCACTGCGGCGGTCTGCGTCAGTTCGTTGGAGATGAAGGCCGATGCCTTCTTCTCGATCCACTTGGTCGCTTCACCCAATATGGCATTACCGATGCTCAGCATCATGCCGCGGAAATTCTGCGTGCCCTTGATCATGCCCGCCAGCGAGGTCGCCCACGCACCGGCGATGGAATCGGCAACGCCCTTCCACTTGGCCTTTTGCTCATCGAGCGTCGTGTCACCGATCTTACCGATTTGCTTGTACATCGCTTGCGTGCTGGCAATGAAATCGGCACGCATCGCTGGTGTGATAGGCAGCGGCGTATCCGCAATGCCCTGGAAGGCAGCCGCTTCTTCTACTTTGGGCTCCGGTCCTGGCACGAATTTGGCTGGGACGGGGCTGCCAGTCCGCTTGGACGGATGCCGACCTCCTGACGGCGGCGCAACTGCGAGTGGCAGCGAAGCGGTTACCTCCCTATTGGCTGCCACTAGCTTCTTATCAGCTTCCGTCGCCGTTCCAGCCGCAACTGCGTATCGCGCGGCCTCAAGAGCATTCCTCTCAAATGCTTGGGCCGATTCTTGCACACCGGCCGCTAGAGTCAGCGTACGCTCCGCTATGCTCTTCAATTGGGCATTAGCTGGATCGGCCGCGGACAGCTGATTGATCGCTTTATAGAGGCCTGTTACGTTTATTTTTCCCGAGGCATATTTCGCCAGAAGGTTCTGTATGTTGTATTTTTCCTCTACGGGAAACTTGGGATTCCTGGTGCGATCGACAAGGCTGGCGTGTGAAAGCCATTGCACCATATCCTGACGCTTCTGATCATAGTCCTGATGAAGACTCGTTCCCTTTTCCCCAATGTCCCGCTTCGTTGCGAGCAACGCAAGTAATCCGACCTGCTCGCGCATTTTTCCGGTGGTGCGATCCAAATACGGGGCCAGCGCTTCCTGGCGCTTCGCCAGTGCCTCACTTCCGTCTCCGGCCGCGAACAGTTTTTCGGCCAGTGCTGCTGCCAGTGAAATCCCTGCGCCGATGGCAGCACCCCATGGGCCACCCATCATCTCCAGGAAGACGGACGTGCCGCCAGAAATCTTCGAAATTGCCGAGAATAGGTCCTTCAAATGATCTCCAAAAACCTCAGCGGGCTTGCTCCCTTCAACAATTTTCTTTGTCATATCGCTAACCTGCATCACCAGATCAGCTACGCTATTTTTGCCATCGTTAAGGCCCGCTACCAGACCGCTGACGTTGGCGCTGACATCAACACCGACTTGCTGATTCCCCATCACCCTCTCCATCGCTCGATCATCGCCAACATCATGGGAACGATGCGCCGAAGATCCCCTTCCCGGCTCCGTCAATGCCGGCTTTAGGAACCATCAACCTGGTATAGAACTGATATTACTACGTTCAGTCGCACGAGCGTTCGGCGCACGGGATCAAGCCCGTCCGGCTGTGAGGCTGCGCCTATGCTATGCTAGGCTATGCAGCGAACCAATCGCGTCAGGCCCAGATCAATGCTGGACGGGAATTTGGTTATCCGGATGATCCCGGTGCCATTTCTCCATATATCGCCTCGTATCGCGAAGTTTTGCGGCCGCTGAAAGCACGGTAGCATCAACGGGCAAACCTGCCCTCATGTCTCGACAAATGCCGAGATCCATTGGTCCATCCTCTGCGCAAGGACAATAATCCATCCAACATTGGTCGGCACCCTGGCTGGCTGGCTGGGGCAACCCCGGAGCCGCATCTCGAAGGATATCGTCGTCAGTAGCTGGGCCGGCATCTCTGATGATCGCCTCTGCTGCGGTGAGCGGAGCAGTTGCTCGACGCGGCGCCTTACGCGCGAACGCGCTGCCCGTCTGAACGGCAAGTAACAACACCGCGATAACAACGATCCTCCTCATACGCGCCCCATCCGAAAAGAAATGAGTTAATAGAAAGCACGATATCTGGCCATTTGCCAAGTCTTATTCAGCACATGACCATCGCTTTACGACGATCGACGACGCCAACCGCGTATCCTGCCCTGCCCCCACGCTCGCCACTGCATATAGTTCGGGAATAGACGGACCAAAGACCATATTATCCCCGCCTCCCGCACCCAATGGCGTGTACTCCTCGGCCATCAGATCCACACCGAGCGCCGCTGCGATCGCCACCGCAGCCACGTTGAGCGGCGGCCCGTTCGTCCGCCAATGCTCGCGCATCGCGGCGACATCGTGGAGATCCCACGCGTCCTCGATCGCACGCTTCGATCCGCCTTCGATGCCGGCGGCGATCAGTTCGCAGACGACGGTGCGGAGGCTGGCGGCAAGGCTCCCGTCGGCTCCGCCGGCACGGGAGCCTCCGCTTCCCCCGCGATCATGCCCGATTCCACCAGCACGGCCATGAAGCCATCCCGCAGCGCGGGGATATCCGCCAGCCCCACCATCTCCTCGAGCGCCTCCAGGTTCAACGACGGATCGATCCGCGCCAGCCCGACCGCGAGCACGCCCAGGAAATCGGAGGCCGAGGCCGCCATGCCCTCGACACTGGTCAGCGCGCCCTGCGTAGCGTTGATCCGGTCGATGAACGGCGCCGCCGTCTTGAGCTGCGCGAGCTTGTAGGGCGCGAGATCGAAGCCGCGCCCGGCTATGATGACCCGCGCCATTATTCGCCCATCCCCCACTGGAGGACGCGGCCCGCACCGTCGGCGATCGCATCGAAATCGAATTCGGGGATCAGGAAATCCTCCTGCTTGGTCGAAACCTGCAGCTTGTTGGTGAAGCAGTTGAACAGGCTCAGCGTCAGCCCCTTGCCGCCGAAGCTGCTGAACAAATCGCAGCGGAACGAAGGTGCATCGCCCATCGTCAGGTTGGTCACGGTCGAGGTCTTCGCGGTCGTCGATGTCGCCGTATATTGGTAGGAGATATAGACCGTTTTGCCGGTATCCGCGGCAGCGAAGGTATAGACGCCGGCGCTTACCGAATATTGGCCGGTTGTCGGCGCGGATGCCACGCGTGTCATCGGCACACCATTGCTGTCGCGCGCGCCCAGATCGACGCTCCATGTGCCCGCATTGGGCACGGTCGGTGTAATCGTGAACGGCGTAGTCGGGATCGCGGCACCGGTGATGTCGTGCACATCGGCGAGCAGGCTGGTCGTCACCGTCTGGCCGAAGAACAGCGAGTTGAGCGTCGCACCGTTGATCTGCGCGAACTTCGCCTTGCCGCCGATCTTGCCCTTGCCGCGCCCCATCGCCACCGCGAACTGGCGGGTGCCATGGAGCGGCTTGTTGTCGAACGAGATATCGACCGACACGTCCTGCAATACGCCGAGCAATACCGGCGTCGGATTGCTGATCGCCGTGCCCGACGCGTCGGTCAGCGGGGTGCCCCACATGGCCCCCGTTCCAAATGTGTACATCATCTGTCTCCCAGAAGAATGGCCGAAACGGCCGGTAATCGTCAGAAAATAGCGGCGCGACGTCGCGCGCCTCAGCCGTCATTCCCGCGAAGACGGGACCCCATATGCTCTGAAGCTCCCGACTCTCGCGGTTCGGAGGTTATAGGTTCCCGCCTTCGCGGGAATGACGGCTTGGGGTGACATATCGCCCTAAAATGCGAGCATCCGCACCGGGATGATCGCGACTTCGATATCGCCGAGCGCCCCTTCGCTCGTCTCGATCGCGCCCTCGATCCGCGCATATTCGACGAGCCCGTTCAGGGTCTGCGGATGGCCCGCCGGATCAGGATCGAGGATCGACGTGATCGTGTCCAAGATCGGGTTGATCACGGTGCCCGGCGCCTGATCGATAGTGTGCACGTATAGGTAGATCATCGCCTCGATCTGCCACTTGGTCGGCAGCCCGCGCGCGGCCGGCGCCTCGACGATCTGGCGGCCCTGCGCCAGGATCATCGCCGGCATTTCGGACGATGGTATATCGGTCCAGTGCTTGAGGCGGCGCGATGTTGTCACCAGTGCCGGCATCGGCGCGATCATCGCGAACAGAGTGGAAAAGATCGCCTCGCGGTTCATGCCAGCGCCCTCCCCACCGCATCCTCGATAGCACCCCGGATCACGCCGCCGGCCTCAAGATCGGCGAGCGCCGATCGCATGAACGACCGCGCGGGCAGATGCGCCGGGCGCGCAAACGATCGGACATTGACGGCCTTTTCGGCGATCGGCCGGCCGAACGCCTCGCGAATCCGCCGGACATGCGCACGGACCGTCTCGACACCGTCGAAGCCATATTCCTGCGCGGCCGCATAAGGCAGGTCGCTCGTCACGCTGACCGACTGGTTTCCCGTCGCGACCATGATCGATCCGCGCAAGCGGCCACTGTGAGCGTTCAGCACCTGGCCCGACAAACGATTGTCGACGATCTCGCGCCGCAACCGTTCGGCCGCCTCGGCCAGGCCGGCTTGCACCTCGGTCTGCAATCGCCCCGCGATCGCATCGAGCCGATCGGTCAGCGCATCGGCGCCGACCATCGAAAGTTCGATCATAACGGCGCCACCTGCTGCCAGGGCGCGAGCATCGCCCGCGCGCTTTCAGGCAGAGCGGCGGTGACGAAGGTCACCGTCTCGCCCGCCAGTGATTTGGAGCGGTGGCCGATCCGGTCGCGCTCGCGGTAACGCAGCGCAACCAGTTCGTTCACCGCCTGCTCGATATCAGCCGGCACCGCATCATAGCCCGCAGTGTAGCGGATATGGATATTGCCCGCGCCGGCCGTGAAAATGTAGCCATCAAGGATGATCTGCGTGGTCGTGAAGCGAAAGCCGGCCTGCCCGATCAAAGGCTGCGGCGGAACCGCGCAGCCGTCGATTTCGAGCAGGTCGATCGCCCGCACCGGATATTCGGGCAAAGTGAGCGTCCGCCCGCCATGCCCGTCGCGCCATGTCTCGACCGGGCCGCTGACGACCTGCCGGTTGAGGAACGCGAGCACCGCCGCCGAATAAGCACCGATCAGCTGGCCGATCAGCGCATCGTCGACGGTACTCGCCCCGCCCATATAAGCGCGGACGCTGTCGAGCGTCGTGAGGTCGGGCATCGTTCAGGCTTTCTTCTTGAGATCGGGCTCGGGGCTGGCGACCGCCACGAAGCCGCTTGCGGAAAGGCCGGCGCGGTCGCTCTCGTTCAGAGTTTCGGGGAGTTCGACCATTCCATTGCGCACGGCGTGGTGGCCGGAGGACAAGGCGATCGAATGCACATGCGCAGGCGCGCGATACTGGGCCATATCGGGCCTCCTTGGGTGAAGAGATTTCGCTGGAAGGCGGGGCCGGCTTGCCCCCTCTCCCCAGCGGGGAGAGGGTTGGGGTGAGGGGGAGCGAGGCCGAAGGCAGAGCGTGGTCGGCCAGTTGTGGCCACTTCAGACCGCGAAAACCCTCACCCGCAAAAGCATGCTTTTGCGCCTCTCCCGAAGGGAGAGGGCTTTTGCCCCTCAGGCGTTCGCGATCCCGCTGATCACGCCCATGCTGAACGGCGCATAATGCTGCAGCACGCCGTCGGCATAGACACCATATTCGTAGCGCCGGGTCTTCAACGGCCATTCGAGCTGATAATAATCCTGCCGCATCAGCATCCGCGCGACCTGGCCGACACCCGAGGCATCATAAGGCAGCATATCGGTCCAGAAGAAGATCGTACCCGCGGGCATATTGGGATGGACGACCACCGCGACCTCATCGCCGGTCACCTTGTTGAGATAGCTGCCCAGCTTCACGCTTGCCTGGATCACGCCGGGATTTGCCGCATCGGTATTGAGCCGCAGCAAGGGTGCCCCGCTATTCGCCACGATCTTCTTCGTGATATTGGTCAGCTCCTGCGCCGACACGAACATCACCGTCGGCGACAAGCGGTATTTGTTGTAGAAACTCGCGAATGCCACCTCGAATTCGGCGATCCCGCCCGCGCCGTCGGCGGTAAGGCCGGTACCAACCCCCGCCGTCCCCGCCGGCATCTGATAATAATAAGCGTTGAGCGCTGGGTTGAACGCCATCGTCAGCAGGCCGTCGAAGTCAAGCGACGACGTGCTGTTGTCCGACACCGCGAGCGACGCCGCGCTCTGCGCGCCACCGGCCGGCGCCGTGGTGATCAGCACGCTCGAAATCGATGTCACGGCTGCCAGCTTCTCCGAACCCGCCGTGCCGACATACCAGGCGTACCCAACCGCGCCGCGCACCGGTGTCACGCTCGCGGTCAGCGAGCCGCTGCTGCCGGTGGTAGCGCCGGTGGCGTTTGCCGATTTCTGCGCGGAACCGCCGCCGAACGTCTCGGTCGTGCCGTCGGCATTGGCGCGGGTGACGACGCCTGGCACGATCGCGGTGGTCGGATCGAGCCCCTGCCCGATCCCGCCATTGTTGATGCCGACGACATCGGCATAGGCCTGCAAGCCCAGCGCCACGCAAATCACCGACCAGGTCGCCGCACTCAGCGATCCGCCGCTGTTCGACGGCGTCACCGTCGGCGTCGGCGTGGTGCCGAGCGGGAAGGAGGTATTGCCGCCCAGGATCAGTTTTTCTTCCTGGATCATCGTTGCCTGCAGGGTCGCCTGCACCGCCAGCGCCTTCACATCCTCATAGCCCTTTGCGGCGTAACCGGCCTCGAACGTGACATTATTCTCGAGCCCGAACGCCCGGAAGGCCGCGAAATATTCGGACTGGCTGTGCGCGATCACGCCGCCGCGCCGTCCTTCGGAGACGCCGGCGCGGACATTGCCGACGTTGATATTGGTGATCGCCTTCCAGTTCGCCTGGATCGCAAAACCGCCGCTCACCCGCGCAATGCGGTTGCGTAACGGCGTCAGCACCGGGAACAATTTCTTCGACGGCCCTTCGAGATTATAGGCCTGCAACCCCGTGGTCGCGGTCGACGGCTGGACGAAGGATTTGATCAGATCGTCGGGGCTCGTCTGCGCGCCCTTGATCAGCGCGATGGTGTCGTCGGTGGTGGACATAATGCAGTCTCCTGTGGCCATGAAAAAAGCCGCCGGTGGAGACCGCGCGGCTTGGGGGAACTCTCTAAATTCCTCACCGAGCTTGCTCGGGAGGGGGACCATGCGCAGCATGGTGGAGGGGTCAGCGCGACGATTGAACAGGCGAAGACGATGGGGATGCGAGTTCGGAATTGCCCCACCACCGCCTGCGGCGGTCCCCCTCCCCGAGCGAGCTCGGGGAGGAATTAAGTACTGCGCTCAGCCGCGCCTTACCGGCCCGGCAGCATGCACCTTTTTCATCTCGGTCGCGGGCTCGTTGATCGATCCGTCGGCGTTGCGTACGGGTTCGAACCCGTCGTCCACTACACCGCCATCGCCCGTCTTACCGACAACCCGCAGTACCGCCTTCGCCGGCAGCGGTTCGGCCCTGAGCGCGGCGATCTCGGCCTTGAGCAATTCATTCTGCCCCGCCAGCGGTGCCAGCGCGCGGGCGATCATCGTCTCCACCTTCGCCAGATCGACGCCGGCTCTCGCCGCAATCGTCTCGCCTTCGGACGGCACGGGCGCTTCGGGCGCGGACACCAGCATCGCACTCAACAACGTCGCCAGACCGCCGACAGCCGTCTTCAATTCTACGGGAACCGCCGCCGCCTCGCCTTCGCGCGCCTCCCAGGCGGCATCCTGCTGCAAGCAACTCAGCTCGGCCAGTATCCGCGCCAGCCGCTCGACCTGCCACATCGGCGCGGCCGGCAGCTCGGGCGACGCATTCATGGGCACCATCGCCGGATCCTCGCCGTCGACCTTCCAGAAGGTCAGCACCGCGTCGGGATTGTTCGGCCGGTCGACCAAGCTGATCTCGACCAGTTTCACGCCGGTGATCATCTTCTGCATCTCGGTATCGCGGGCGGTCACCTTCCCGCCGACCGAAAACCCCTTGTAGACCCCGGCCTGTACCTTCTTCACGGCTACGGGATCGACGACATGCGCCTCAATCAGCGTCTCGCTCCCTTGTACATCAAGGCTCGTCACTGTGCCGGCTGCGCTCAACTGGTGCATCTCGCGCAGCGCCCCCGTTCCGTGGCGCATGAAATCGGGCAAGGCGGCCGCGATCGCCGACGCCTTGATGATCTCGCCATCGGCGTCGACGGCCTCGGTCGAGGCAATGCCGGCGACGACGATCGTCCCGTCATCCTGTGCCACAACCTTGCGGAAAGGGGCAAAGATCTTCATGGAATTCTCCTTGAAACATTAAAAAGGGGCCGCGCGGCCTTCGCTGTTCCGAAAGGCGACGCATGACCGAGAAAGCCCAAGGCCGTGCGCTACCGCTGATGATGGCGGGGCTGGCGGCGGTTCTGGTATTCGTCGGACTATTCTGGCTGGCAGACGGCTATGGCTATGGGTCCGGCATCGTGATCGGCATCATCGCCTTCCTGAGCTCGATGACCGCGCGCAACGTCTATGGCTGGATGAGGGACGACGAGCCGGAGTGATCCGACTTTCCGGGCGCGAACACCTCAATCGTCATGCCCGCGAAAGCGGGAACTCACGGTCACGGGATGCTTGAACCAATAGCCACCGCCGTCCATGGGTCCCCGCTTTCGCGAGGAAGGCGGTTGGAGAGGGGTGCAAATTGCAGCTCGGACTACCCCGCCACCCCATACATCCCCATCACATCCCGTTTCAGCGCAGCCGAACTGTCCGGCCGTGCATAGAACATATGCCCGCCCGGATAGACGCGCAGTTTGATCCGCTCGTCCGCACCGAACTTCGGCATCTGATCGACGATCAGCCGCGATCCGAAATAGGGGCAGGACAGATCATCCCAGCCATGGACGATGATCGCCCCCATCTTCGGATCGACCGCGATCGCCTTGCGCAGATCGGTGACCGGGCTGTCGCTATTGTCGCGGTCCCAGACCCGGTTCACGTCATAGGACAAGGTGTTGTACCGCGCCTCGCTCTTCCAACCGACCTGGTTGGTCACAAAATCGACCATCGCACTCGTCGTCGGCGCGATCAGCCCGTCGAGCAGGGGGTCGTTATACCGCGCCTCGGCCGATGACGGAAACGGATCATAAGCCGTGACATTGCTGTCATAGACGCTCCCCACCTGCCCGGTCGCGCGGCGGATCTCGCGCAGATAGGTCCCGATATCGAGCCGCCCGTCGAGCCTGCGCACCAGCGCCGGATCGATGCCGCTATAGGTCGCCACCTTCGCCGACAGCCGATCGGTCGCGGCCTTGTCGGCCGGCCCTTTCAGATAATCGGTGACGAAATCGGTGCGCACATATTGCTCAACCTCGGCCATATTCGCCGCGTTCAGCTTGCCCTGCCGCTCGAAATTGCCGGCCGCCATCGCCGGCAGGTTGATCATCCACGGCAGCGGCGACAGGCTCGTTTCATTGCCGATCGCCGCGGGATCGAGATAGGGCGACACCATCACCAGCCCGCTCATCCCGACGCCGAGCTGGCTCTGCAGATAATAGGCCATGCGCGGCACGCGAAAGCCGCCATAGCTTTCGCCCATCAGATATTTGCGGCTCGTCAGCCGGCCATATTTGACCAGCCAGTCATAGACGACCCGGCTCAGATATTCGATATCGGGCTTGGCGCCATAGAACGCCTTCTTGGTCTCTGCCTCGTCGACCAGGCTGCGCGAGAAGCCGGTGCCGATCGGATCGATAAACACCAGGTCGGTGAAATCGAGCCAGCTCTGCGGATTGTCGCGCACCACCGCGCTGTCCGACGGGCTATCGCCCTGCTGCCCGAACCCGACCCTCTTCGGCCCGACCGCGCCCATGTTGAGGAATACCGACGACGCACCCGGTCCGCCATTGAACGCGAACGTCACCGGCCGCGCGGCCCCCGTGCCGACGACATAAGCGGTATAGACGACCTGCCCGATCTCCTTGCCCTTGGCATCGCGCACGCTGATATGGCCGACCGTCGCCTTATATTTGACCGGCCGCCCACCGATCATCGCGATCTGGTCGATCGACTTGTCGGCCGACATCGGCGGTAGTTCGATGGCGGATTTCTTCGCGTCGGCGCCGTCTTTGGCAGCGGGCGCGGGATCGTCGGCGTAGCTGGGGGCGGTGGAGAACAGGAGCGAACAGGCGAGCGTGATCGATGCGAGAGCGTGGCGCATGGGGTGTCCCTGACGATATGGTCCTGGGGCAGGCTAGGATTGCGGCTGCGCAGTGTCGAGGGTGGATTTTGGCGCGCCATCTGCTGCCCCCACCGCATCCCGCCCCATCGCCACCCGTGCCTCATCGACACTCAATATCCCCACCCGCACATAGATCTCCGCAATCTGCGCCCGCACCAGCGGATCGATCGAACGCTCGTCGTCCCACGTGAAATGATGATCGCCGAGCCCCATCGCCCGAAGGCACTGGTCGACCACCGATTTGATCCACAACTGGATCGGCGCCACGCCCTCCTCTAGCGATTGCTGGCGCGCGGTTTCGGCGGTGGCGCGATTGGCCTGCTTAACGAACGGGGTCGGCTCGATCGAGAAAGCGAAGCAGACGATCCGCGCCAGCCATTCGTCGAAGTCGTCCTTCAGCAACTGCTCGCGCGTATCGTACGGCTTCACCCCGCCGGGAATGAAGCGCGCGCTATAGTCACGGCCCTTGAGGGTCAGTTCGTCCCACCAGCTCTGCATCTGACGGATCTGGTCCGGCCCCCACGCCTCGGGCACGTTGAAGATCAAGGACGGGACATTGCCGTTGGTGAAGAACGACAACTGGTTCACCTGCCGCCGCAGCGCGATGTTCACCGTCGTGATGATCTGCTCGACGGCGCTATAGCCATAGGCCTTCCACACCCGCCCGTTGCGCGGGCGGTAGATCAGTTCGGCGGCCGCATAGTTGATCGCCGGTAGCCCGTGCAAAATCTGCTGATAGGCCGGATCGGGCGCGGTCGGCGTGCGGCCGGTGCCGTCGAGCAGCCGGTTGATCGTCGTCCCGTCGATCAGGTCGAGCGACCAGACATTCCCGCCGCGCGTCCGCCGCGGATAGATGCAGGCGGCGTCGGTGACGTACATTTCCTCGACCAGCATCCGCACCCAGGTCGCGAAATCATGCTCGCGATCCGGGCAGGCTAAGAAATCGGTTGCTGCCTTCGCGGCATCGCCGGGCTTCACCGCCGGATCGATCGGCACGATCCGCCATTTGAGCTTCGCGATCTGATCCTTGCGGGTCTCCAGCACGATCCGCAGCAGATCATAGCCATCGGCGAGCGCCCGCATCTGATCGAAGGTGACCGGCGCCCCACCGCGCTTGGCCGTCTGCTGGTTCCATCCGAACGGATAGTCGAAGCGGCGCCCCTGGGTTGCGTCGGCGGGCGCGTCGGCGACCGGCGCTATCGGTTGCGACGGGCCGAACCACGCCGCATCACCGCCGCGCACAACCTCGATTGCGCGCGAGATGCGGGCGATGAGGCCGGGGGCGATTACGGTACGCGTCGCGGTGGACTGGTGATCGGGCATTCAAAAACTCCCCGTCTGCCAATCGTCATTCCCGCGAAGGCGGGAACCCATATGCTCTGGAGTTCGAACCTCTTGCGGTTCGGAGATTATAGGTTCCCGCCTTCGGGGGAATGACGATTAGGATGTGAGATCGCATCACACTGAAACAACGCCGTAATCGCTAATGTTACGGCCTATGGGATTTCGCTTTCATGACGATGGCAGCACGCAGGCTCACTCCCCCCGCACAGCCTCCGCCTCGCCCCTTATAAAATCGAGAAACCCTGTCGCCCCGCCGCCGCGCGACAGATAGCCGAGCGCCTGCGTCGTCGAATCGACATCGTCGTCATGCGCGCCGTTCGGGAACATCCCCATCGCCATCACATAATCGGCGATCCAGTCCGCGCCTTCGGGCAGCAACACGCGGCCGCTCTCGATCAGCGGCGTCACGGCAAAGGCCCGTGCGATCTTATCCGTGTCCACCCTGATCGGCACGATCGCGAGACCCGCACTGTCGCGCCGCAACTCCTGGATCAGCGACTGCCCCGAAGCCTTGTCCTCGACCAGGATCGCATGCGGGCGATGTCGCGCCGCCAGCGCCACCGCCATCCGCTTGAGCTCGGGATATTCGACCTTCGCCTTCCAGCGATCGAGCGCATAGACATTGCCATCGACGCACTCGGCCCAACTCATGCACACCGAATAATCGTTCTGCGCTCCCGTCTTGAACGCGGTATCCCAGCTCTGCACGATCCGCCGCACCTGCGGCAAAGCCGCCGGATCATAATAGCGCCACCAGCCGGTGCGGAAGATGCCGCCACCCAAAGGTGCGGGCCGCTGCAGATATTGACCCGCAAATTCGTAGGGCTTCGATTGCTCCATGCGCCGCAGCGCCTCGGCATCGTGCATCGCCGGCCATAAAGCCCGGCCGTCCTTGCCGATCGCCGGGATGCTCAAATGCTCCCATGGCTCGCCATTGCCGCCACCGAGCAGCCACCCCGCCAGATCATGTTCATGCAGCCGCTGCATGATCACCACGATCGGCGTTTCGGGGCTGTTGACCCGGCTTTCGAGCGTATTGCGAAACCAGTCGATCACATGCCCGCGCATTGCGTCCGACGTCGCCTCGTCGGCCTTGTGCGGATCGTCAATGATGATCGCACCACCGAACCCCGGCACCTCGCGCTTTCGCCCCGCGCCATAGCCCGTAAGGCTGCCGCCCGCACCGGTTGCATAGACCACCCCGCCCCGCGTCGTCCGCCAGTCATCCTTCGCACTCGCGCCGACCGCGACTTCGACATCAGGGAACAGCACCCTATACCATTCGGTCCGCACGATCTCCCGGCACCGCCAACTGTTGCTGACCGCCAGTTGGGCAGAATAGCTCGTATGGATGAACTCCGCATCGGGCGCCTTGCCCAGCGCCCAGGCCATGAAGTTGACGACCGCGATCTCGGTCTTCGAATAACGTGGCGGGATGTTGATGATCAGCCGCCGGCAACGCCCTTCGAACACCGCCTCCAACTTCTTGCAAACCGCCCGGTGATGCCAGTTATGCAGCCATTTTTGTCGCCTCTGCTGGAGAAAGCCGTAGCGAGTGAACCAGTAGAGCGATGCCCGCGCTTCCGCCTGCCGCGCGAGCGAAGCCGCAGCACGCCTAGCATTCATCGAGGATTTCGGCACGGGCCGCGATCACATCGTCCAGCGTCAGATCATATTTGATCACTGGCGCCTGTGCCTCTGCGGACGCCACCTGCGCCGGCTTCCCCCAGCCGCGATCGAGCAAGGCTACCGCCGCCGACACTCGCGTTGACGCGACGACATCGGCATTCCCGGCTATCTGGGCGAGGACATTGAGGCATAACGCACAGTGCTCCCGCGCAAGCTCCGCGAGCGTCGCTTCGGTCGTCGCATTGCGAGGCGCTGCGGCAGGCGCCGGATGCACCAGCACTGGTCCGCGCGAACGAGCGCCGGCCCCACCTGCTCCTCGCGCCATCGCAGCCTCCCTTGGACATGAAAAAGCCCGGCGACGATCGTTCGTCCCGGGCGGATTTCTAAGCTTGTAATAAAGCTACACCGGATCTCCCCCGACGTCAAGAAAAAAGAACATATCAAGAACATAATTTTCCGGCGTCGTATATTTCGGGGACGCAATGCAATTGCGTGCTCCAGCGTTCGCCAAGCAAGCCGCATCAGTAATCAGCATTGCGTCCCTGAAATAATCTCCCCGTCAGTGCACGCTCTCCAGAACGCCGGAAAGCTGCGCGATCGAATAGGGCTTGCGCAGCAGTTCGAACTGCCGGGCACCATCCTGAACGAGCGCAGAGCTGTAGCCGCTCGCCAGCACCACCGGCAGGCCCGGATAGAGCCGGCGAATCTCATTGCCCAGTTCGATGCCGTTCATTCCCGGCATCATCACGTCCGAAAATACGATGTCGAAATGCCGGCCGTCCTCCGCCAGCGTGCTCAGCGCATATTCGGCGTCGGCGGCCAATACGGCGCTGTGCCCCATATCCTCCAGTGTGCGGATCGCAAAAGCGCCGACGTCGACATTGTCCTCGACCACCAGCACCCGCACGCCGCGCCGTACGCGCGAAAGCGGGCTGCGCGCTTCGCCGGCCTCAATCGGGGGCTGCGCCACCTGCGGCAGATAGAGCGTTAACGTCGCACCTTTGTCGCTGCTCGTCGCATGCACCTCCCCGCCCGATTGCTTCGCGAAGCCGAACACCTGCGACAGGCCGAGCCCGGTTCCCGATCCCACCGTCTTGGTGGTGTAAAAGGGCTCGAAGATCTGATCGAGCTTGTCCGGGGGAATGCCCGTGCCGGTATCCTTCAGCGAAATCGCCACGTGCTGACCCGAAATCGCCGGCCGCGATCGTACCGCCGGAATATCGCTCATCGCGCGGACCGTGATCGTCAGCGTGCCCTGGCCGTTCATGGCATCGCGAGCGTTCAGCGCCATGTTGATCAGCGACGTTCCGAGCTGCGATGGGTCGGCCTTGACGAAGAGCGGCTGGTCGCCGGCATCAATCACCACGTCGATCCGCGCGCCCGTCAACGTGCCCAGCATATCCCGAAGCGCGAGCACATTCTGCCGTACGTCGAAGATTTCGGGCCGCAGCGCCTGGCGCCGCGCGAAGGCCAGCAACTGGCTGGTGAGATTGGCGGCAATGTCCGTCGAATCGGCGATCGCATCGATCGCGCGCTTCCGCCGGTCATCACGCAGGTTCGGCAATTGCAGCAGATCCACCGAACCGCGGATCACCGTCAGCAAATTGTTGAAATCGTGCGCGACCCCGCCGGTCAGCTGGCCGATTGCCTCCATCTTCTGCGATTGGCGCAATTGCTCCTCAACAGCCATCAGTTCGGCGGTACGTTCATGGATCCGCGTTTCCAACTCGATCTGCGAACCGCGCAGCACGTCACGCGCCTCGACGATTTCCTGGATGTCGGTGCTGGTGCCGAACCAATAGGTAACGGTGCCATTGGCATCGCCGATCGGCGTCCCGCGGGTCTTGAACCAGCGATAGCTGCCATCGGCACCGCGAATTCGATATTCGATATCATATGAATGTTCACCCGCGAGCGCGCCGTGCCAATGGACCAGCGTGCGTTCGCGATCGTCGGGGTGGATCTGCGCAAACCATTGCTGGCCGAGCTGCTCGTCCATCGGAATGCCGGTATAGGCCACCCATTGCGGGCTCAGATAATCGCACCATCCATCGGGGCGCGCCGTCCAGACCAATTGCGGTAATTTCTCAACCAGGGCGCGATGACGGCTCTCGCTCTGCTCCAGAGCGTCCGCCTTTTCCTGCGCATCCTGACGTGCGACCTGCACGTCCCATTCGGCGCGTCCCAATATGCTGGCGGAACGGAATGCCATCAGGAGCAGCGACATCGCGGCGGCGTCCGCGAACAATGCCGGTGCGAACTGCGCCTGATAGAAGCCGGCGCGATTGCCCCACACCACCAGCAAGCCCGTGGCAAATGGCAGGATCAGCGCCAGCGAGGCAATCTGCAGGAAGGCCGCCCGCGCGATCGGCCGCCCCTGGATCGCCCTCGCCCAGCCTTCGCCCGGCCGCACCAGCAATAAGGCGGCGGCCATTAGCAGCAGGCATATTCCGGTGTGCAGCGCTATCGATATGAAGCGCCCGAAATTATAGAAATGCTCGACGCCATAGGCATAGCCCGACAGCGACAGAAAACCGACGGTAGCGGGAACCAATGCAATACGATGGGCCGCCATCGCGGCGGGACGAGATGTATTCAGCGCCAGCAGCGCAAGACTGGTCGCGATCCCGACAAAGCTGAGCGCCGTCGCCGGCGACATTTGCCCGCTATAAGTTAGCGACGCTAGATCCGGGTCGCGCACCAGCAGTTGATCGATTCCCAGATCCAGCCCCGCCGCATATTCGATCAAAGTGGCGAGGCCGATCAGACCCGCGATTGATGCCCCCGCCACCGCTACGATCCGGGTGGAGCGGGATGGCCGCCCGATCGCGGCGACCGAACCCGCCGCCGCAACAAGGGCCATAGCCGTATTGACCTTCATCGTCGCCAGGCCGGGCAGGAACGATTTGAGAATCGCAATATTCAGCGCCCCGCCGATCAGGGTCGCGGCGGCGATCATGACGATGATCACCGCAATCCCAGATCGCGCCTTCAACGCTCTGTCGCTGGTCATCCCAAGAAGATCGATGCCCCCAATATCCGCCCGATACACGCATGCCGAGTCGGCATGCGGCACAGACTATCCCGATTCCGCATTCGCGAAAACGAAATGGCGCCCAGGCTGTCTTTTCGCAACAGGGTGCCGGACCGACAAGGGTTGCGAACGCCCGGGGGCACCGCCGCATATTTCCGGCCAGTCCGCGCAATTCAGGGGAAGCGATGACGCACCGCCCGATCTCACCGCTCGCCTGCACTGCCTTGTTGATCATGGCGGCCGCGGCGCTGCCGATGCTTTATGTCGTGCGACCGAATACGCCGCCCATGATGGTACTGGCGCTTCCCGCCCGCTTCGATGCGTGGGCCATGACCGTGAAGCAGCGTTTGGCGACGTCGAAGGACGGCACGAAATTCCCTATTTCCTGGTTCGAAGGCCGGAAGCCGCGGCCCCGTGCCTACCTTGATCCACGCTTATGGTATGGTGGCATCCGATTGGCGCAAACGCCCACCCATCTCGTTGACCAACCCTATCGCTATCTCAATCGGGAATTGGGTTCGAAACGATATCATCAAATGCCGCCGCCGGAGGATTGCCGGCGGCGGCCTTCATCTCTTCAAACGCTATCAGCAATCGCGACCGATCGCATTACCGGCCAGCGCACCCAGCCCGCCGCCGATGATCGTGCCGGCTGCACGATCGCCACGGCCGGCGACGTTGTTGCCGATCAGGCCGCCCGCAATCGCGCCGATAACCGTACCGGCGGTGCCGTCATTGCGGCAGCGGTAGGATTCGCGGCGATAATAGCCGCGATCGCGATAGCCTTCGTTGCCGGCATAATAGCCGCCATAGGGCGCCGCATAGCCATAACCGCGGTAGCCGCGATCACCGCGCCACTCGCCATGCCGGCGATAGCCACGATCGTCGTCGTCGCGATGCTCGCGATAATAGCCGCGACCGTCATAGTCATGGGCATTGGCAACGGTCGGCGCGATCGCCATTGCAGCCGATGCCGCAAGCGCCGTGGACATGATTATCTTACGCAACATCACATGATCCTTTCACAGGCCGATCCATCCGGCCACGATCGCCTTTTAGGTGATTCGCCATGCCGCAACGCTGAACGGCTCTGTCAGCGGCTATTCATCGTCGGACCACGGTTTTAAGCCTGCAACGTGGTGTGGCTGAAGCGAGATCGATCGAATTGGCACTGGCAGGGGAGACCCCTCTGGCATTACAGATCTGCCATGGATTTGACCAAAATCGACCTGTGGATCGGCAAGACCCTGTTCATACCGCCGGTCATCAAACTCTGTCAGATCACGCGGCAGACGCAATATGCTGTGTCGCGGCTGTTCTGGTTCTTCGTGGCGCTCGATCAGCTGCGCATCGCCGAAACGCTCGGCGGTAAGATCTTCGCCGGCCTGTTCTGCCTCATGATGATGTTGAGCGCTTCGCTGCGGGCGGATCTTCCCGCGTTCAGCATGATGTGGTTCCGCATGATGTCGCTGGCATTCCTTGCATTCGATGTCGCGCACGGCCTGCATGCCGGCCATTGGAAGGGCGTCGAAATCTGGGTGCTGGTGCTCTTCGCCGAATATGCGGCGACAATCCGCACGATCCCGCCTGCAGATGCAGCACGGAAGGTGGGCAAGAAGGCAGACGCGCCGCTGGGGTGAGCTTACATCACCCCATCAATGGTGCCAGCCGCCAGGCCGTCCCCAACAACGCGACCAGCACCGCTGGCGCCACCGCCAACGCCACCCGTCGACGCGAAACCCGTACATCCTTGCGCAGATCGCTCGCCGCGATCACGATCACGATCGCCGCCCCCGTCATCGTCCAGAAATGATAGCGCATCTCGGATGCCACGCTCACGACGATATAGGCCAGCCCATAGAACAAGGCCGACAGCCCGATCGGCAGAAGGATCGCGCGCGACGGCAGGCGCGGACTCAGGATCAGCACGCCGACCGTCATCGCCATCCACCAAATCGGCCAGCCGAGCGGGGTCTCGAGCGTCGTGAGCACGACCTGTTCGATCACCGGCTCGATATCGTTCTGCCGGATCTGGTAATTCCACGGATTGGGATCTGACTGGCTGAACGCCGGGGAATCATCCTCGTCATAATCCTCGTCGCGCACCAGGAAATAGGTGTTGCTGTTGAAGTGCATGATGCGATGTTCGGCATAAGCCAGCGGGTGCGCGACGATAGCCGACATCCAGAAGCGATAGGGACTTTGCCCGCTCGCCTTCAGTGCGGCGCGCACCTTACCAAAATCGATCGGGCAATGATCCTTGTCCCACCACGCATAGGGATCCCATTTTTCGGGAATATAGCAATTGTCGTTGACCTCCACAGGATCGGCAACCGCCACCTTCGGAAAAACATCGACGCCGCTATATTCGGTGATCCCGGCCAGATCGAAGATGATCAGCGAATATTCCACCCCGCTGCGTTCGGCATGAAGCAGGCGGTTGGCCACCGGCACCGCAAGAAACAACGGGACCGCCGCCAGCAGAGACATGGTTGCCATTCGCAGTCGTGTCGACTGCCACACCCCCGGCATCAACGCGACCAACAGCGGCACACCCGCAACGAAAGCATTGAATCGTAACGTTGCCGAGAACAGCACCAGAAAAGCCGCCACGATCCGCAGAATCCAGATCCGGCGCACATATCGGCCGTCCGTGGCGTGAACCCAAGCCAGCAGGCTCGACGCTGTCAACAACGCGCCCGCCATCAGGCTGTCCTTGATCATCGCGCCGATCAGCGCGAAGCCCACCGGAATCAGTGCGCAACCAACAATCCCGATCGCCAGCAGCGGCCGCCGCTGCCGCAGTGCCCAGGCGCTCCACGACGCGAAGCCACCCCAATATAGCAGCATTTGCAGTATGAAGAACGGCGCCGGGCCTGGATGAATCCGCACCAATTGGTGCCACAACCAGTTCATCGCGGGCGGGTGCCAGTCGTCATAATGGCCGCTAAGCGCTTGCGTATATTGGTACGTCGAATCCCAGATCATGATGCCCGGCCAATAGGCCGCGATCTGCACCAGAACCCCCGCCGCGATCGCGACGAGGACGGTTGGATATGGATAGGTCTTGGCTCCTGCCGCCATAGCCCCCTTGGCCGATACAATCGAACGCCCGCAGGATGACTGAGCAGCGCAATTGCAGCAAGGAGAATTTTTGTGCGGCCGCGAAGGCCGTTTCCTTTGTTTTGCGATCAAAATTTACATTCGCGCCGCAGCTGCACGCAGCAGGTCGCGGCTGCTCCTAGAATGGCACACCGAGCGTGAGCTTGACGCGATTACTCGCAAATCCACCGACATCAGCCTGTTCTGACTGAACCTTGCCGCGAAGCTGCCCGACCAGACCAAAATCGGCCATAGGCATGACATTTGTCGCCATGGGATCCAGCGGCGTCAGGCGGTCATGCCTCCTGCCCGCGCAGACCACGATATCGCCGCCGCCCGGCGCCGTCCCGCAAGCGGGCCCATCCGCCACGACCTTTGCCAGGTCGAAGTCGATGGCGGGCAGCGTTGACCCGACTTGAGCAAGAATCACGAATATCATCGAAATTAGCCTCATCCTGCCCGACATCGCCAATATTCGTCAGATCACATCAAACGGCAACGACACAAATTATTTTTCCAATTTTGGCAAGGCCAATATTTTTCTCACCTTTACATTGACGGCCTGCGACAGAAGATCGCACCTTACTTCAGTTTCAGCGTCCACACCCCGCCCCAGTCACCCGGCGGTGGGTCGATGCGCAGCCGCCCGATGCGATCGAGGAACAGCTGGCTCGCCGGATCGTCGGGCACGATTGACAGGCAGGCACGGAAGCCCTTGGCCGATATGTCCCATTTTTGCGCGCGATAGTCGGCGAGAGCGGCGGCAAATGTATCGCGCAGCTCCAGTCGCTCGGGAGCGACCTCCCCTCGACGGCCTAGCACTTCGAAGATGCGTTCGGGCTCGTTCTTGCCAACCACCAGCACCGAATCGATCTCGCGTGTTTCCACCGCATCACCGGCCAACTCATGGGTGCGCTGGCTGATCAGGATGCGCGTACCATAGACCTTGTTGACGCCTTCGAGCCGCGAGGCGACGTTTACGGTGTCCCCGAGCACGGTATAGTTGCGCGTCTGCTCGGAGCCGATATTGCCGACCACGACATCGCCGGTGGCGATGCCGATGCGCGCGCCGATCTGTGGAAAGCCGTGCCGCACCCCGGTCAGATCGGGCAACTCGGCCTGGAAGAAAGGCAGCACGGCGAGCTGCTCGATCGCCGCAAAACAGGCGAGCCGCGCCTCGTCTTCAGCACTGACGAAGGGCGGGCCCCAGAACGCCATGATCGCGTCGCCGATATATTTGTCGATGATGCCGCTGTTGCGGCGCACCGGATCCGACAGCATCGTCAGATAGCGGTTCATCACATTGACGAGCCCGACCGGCGTCATCCGCTCGCTGAAGCTCGTGAACCCGGCCATGTCGCAGAACAGGATCGTCATCTCGCGCCGCGCACCCTGCGGATCGGTCAGTTCGGGCCGGTCGAGCAGCCCGGCGACAATGCGCGGATCGACATATTTACCGAACGTCTCGCGAATCTGCGCCTTGGTGCGCAACTCGCCGACCATATGGTTGAACGCCTGGGTCAGCCGCCCGATCTCGTCACTCGACGTGATCGCCACCACCGTGTCGAGTGCGCCCCCTTGCACTGCGACCGTACCCGCGAGCAGCCGGTGCACCGGGCGGACAAGCCCTTTGGTCACCGCTGCGGCGATGGTGATGCCGAGCAGCCCCGCCACGATGAGCAGCCCCAGTCCGATCTGAATGACATGCCGCTGATAGGCACGCGTGTCGGCGATCGCCTGGTCAGCGAGCCGGCGCATTTCGCCCTGCGCAGCGCCGATCCGCTGATCGTAATCGTCGCGGATGCGATCGAGATCGGTCAGCAAGGAAAGCACCTCGGGACGCCGGTTACGGGCCGCATCGAGCACTTGGGCGTGCAGACCTTCATATTGCCGACGCTCATCCTGCAAAAACTCGATGCGGGTGTCGAGCCGCGCGAGCGCGACATTGTCGTCGAAGTCGAGCGCATCGTCGATCTGCTCGTTGATCCGCCGGCGCGCCTGCGCCGTCTCCCGGTCGCTGTCGGCTGCGGCAGCCGCCGCGCGCCGCTGCAGATCGGAGACCTTCGCATCGTCGCGCGGGTCTTCGCCCAGGGCCAGCATCTCGCGCCGGATATAAGCGGATTCCGCAAGCGAGCGATTGTTCGCCAGGGCGAGGTTCGCATAAGCCGGCAGATAATTACTGCTGACCAACGCAAGCTGATCGTCAACCTTCTGGGTCATCCGCAGCACGGTCAGCGCCGCCGCCATCGTCAGCACCAGCAGGCCGATCGCGATCCCCAATATCTTAAAGCCGATGGTCAGCCGCATGATGAGTCGAAATTTGTCGATCGGCGTGGAATCAGGCGCCGATACGCTCAGAACATCGTCGCGCAAAAGCGGTTGCAGATGAGTCACGACGCCCCTCCCTTATGCCGCCCGGATGCCCCCGCACGGCCCATCGGAAGGCTGATAGCACAGAAGTTCGCGCACGCCCTTGCAGATCGCGTCGTGATCGCCCGGAAGGTTGTGTCACCCCGGCAAGGGGGTGACACGCCGCGGCAATTCAGTCCGCTTTCTTGATCAGTCCGCGATCCTCGAGCATCGGTCCGATATCCGGATCCTTGCCGTAGAACGCCTTGAACATGGCGCCATAATCCATCGTATTCCCGCGCGAGAGGATCATGTCGCGGAAGCGCTGACCATTTTCGCGGGTCAGCCCGCCATGCTTCTTGAACCAGCTGAATGCGTCATTCTCGAGCATCTGCGTCCACAGATAGGCATAATAGCCGGCCGAATAGCCGTTCGCCCAGATGTGCAGGAAATAGCTCGATCGATAACGCGGTGGCACGTCGACTGTATCGAGCCCGGTCTTGGCCAATGCCTTTGCCTCGAAAGCGTCGACATCCTGTTTGGGGCTGTTCGCGGCCAGCGCATGCCACTGCATATCGAGTTCTGCCGCCTCGACCAGTTCGCCCAGCGCATAGCCCTGATTGAACTTCGCGGCATTCTGGATCTTGTCGACCAGTTCCTGCGGCATTGGTTCGCCGGTTTTGTAATGCTTGGCATAATTGGCCAGCACCTTCGGATCGAGCGCCCAATGCTCGTTGAACTGCGACGGGAATTCGACGAAGTCGCGCGCCGTATTCGTGCCGGAGATCGTCGGATAGGTCTGCGCCGCGAACAGGCCGTGCAGCGCATGGCCGAATTCGTGGAACATCGTCGTCACGTCATCGAAACTGATCAAGGCAGGCTGTCCGGCCGCGGGCTTGGGCAGGTTGGCGACATTATAGACCACCGGCCTGGTGCCGAGCAGCTTCGACTGGTTGACGAAGTTGCTCATCCACGCACCGCCCGATTTGTTGTCGCGCTTGAAATAATCGAAATAGATCATCCCCAGCTGCGATCCATCCTTGTCGATCACGTCGAACACGCGGACGTCGGGATGATAGACCGGAATGTCCTTCCGCTCCTTGAAACTGATTCCATAAAGCTGGTTCGCCGCGAAAAAGACGCCATCTTGCAACACCCGGTTCAACTCGAAATAGGGCTTCACGGCGCTTTCATCGAGATCGTACTTCGCCTTGCGGACCTTTTCCGAATAATGGTTCCAATCCCACGGTTTCAATTCAAAATTGCCGCCCTCGCTGGCAATCATCTTCTGGATTTCCGCGGCTTCGGCCCGCTGTTCGGCAGCCGTCACCGGCCCGAGCTGTGCCATGAACTTCTCGGCCGCCTCGGGGGTCTTTGCCATCTGGTCGTACAGCACATAATGGGCATAGGTCGGATAGCCGAGCAGCTTCGCCTTCTGAGCACGCAACTGCGCGATCGTCGCGATCGTATCGCGTGTATCGTTGGCGTCACCCTTCTCGGTGCGCGTCCAGCTCGCATTGAACAGCGCTTCGCGGGTCGCCCGATCCTGGAGCGACTGAAGCGATGGCTGCTGCGTCGTATTCTGCAACGGGATCACATATTTTCCGTCGAGCTTTCGGTCCTTGGCCGCGTTCGCTGCATTGGTGATCTGCGCATCGTCGAAGCCCGCTAGCTTGGCCTTGTCGTCGACCACCAAGGCTCCAGCCTTCGTGCCGGCGAGCAATTTCTGCTGGAACGCTGTTTCCAGTTTCGAAAGCTGGTTGTTGAGCCCGCGCAGCTTCACCTTATCGGGGTCCGAAAGCTGCGCCCCGGCATGGATGAACTGCTGATAATAGACGTCGAGCACCTTGCGCTGCTCGGCATCAAGCTTCGACGTCTTGCTCTTGTCCCAGATCGCCTTCACCCGCGCGAACAGCTTCGGATTGAGGAAGATCGCATCCTGATGCGCGGCGAGCTTGGGCGCCTCGATCGTCTGCACCTTCTGCAACGCATCGTTGGTATTGGCCTGCACCACGCCGTTGAACGCTTGGCTCGTCCGTTCGAGCATCCGGCCGGAACGCTCCATCGCAGCAATGGTATTGTCGAACGTCGGCGCGGCCGGGTTGGTCGCGATATGCTGGATCTCGGCGATCTGCTGGGCCATGCCCTGCTCCATCGCCGGCTGGTAATCGCTATCCTTGATCCTGTCGAAGGGCGGTGCCTGCAACGGCAAGGTGCTGGCGACGGCGAACGGATTGAGGTGATGTGATTTCGGCGCGGCGGCCACGGCCGGCAAGGCGGCAACCATTACGGCCATCGCAGCAGCGGCCTTCAGGCGGGTTTTCGGATGCATATTTGTCCTTTCCTCGGCGGCCTTCCGACGCGCCTTCCTTCTGTGCCAACGGAGATGCGGAAATTTCGAGGTGACGACAAGCCCATCGGACAACGAACGGCATCGCAATCGGAATTTTTCCGATGGACCGTAATTTTCAATCGTCCTGAACCTAAAAAATAGAAAGATTCTAACTCGGGAATGCTTGATGATTAAACGGGTCGCTTTGCTTCCAGCCTCATATCGGCGAAATGGGCTTCTGGAGCATCCGCTCGTGAACGAAGCATTGATCGATTGCCGCCCGGCAAACGCCGCCCTAACCTCCGGGAATGGATAAGAACCGCCGCGATTTCACCCTGGCCGGCGCCGCCTTCGCACTGACGGCCGTGCTTCCCGCGATCGCGGCCCCAATGAAAGCGAAACCCATGTACGGATTGATCGGCCAGATGCTGTGCATCGCGGCAAAGCGCGATGCGCTGATCGCCATATTGACACGCGCATCGGCAGCAATGCCCGGCTGCCTCTCCTATATCGTTGCCGCCGATCTCGCCCGCGACGACGCGATCTGGATCACCGAAGTCTGGGACAGCAAGGAAAGCCATATGGCGTCGCTCAAGCTCCCGGCCGTTCAGGCCGCCATCGCCGAAGGCCGCCCGATGATCGCAGGCTTCGGCAGCCGCTTCGAGACGGCACCGGTGGGCGGCACGGGCCTGCCGACGGCGGCATAGCTGGAGGACACCAGCGGCCCCCTCTCGCACAAAACGGAGAGGCTGGCGCGTCAGAACGGCTGGCGCTCCGCCGCCCGGCGGTAAATCGTGAAATAGCTTGCCGCAAGCATCGCCGCCAGCAAGGCGACGATCGCGGCATCAATTGCCATCAGCGACCAGACAAGGGGAGCCGCCCGGCCCATCGAACCATAGCCGATCGCATAATGAGCGATCATCAGCGGCAAGACCCCACCCAACAGGCACCCGAACACCGCCGGTAGCTGCGATCGCGTCGCACGCACCGATCGGCGCAGGCCCATCGTCCGATCCTCGGTGAGAAGTCCGACATACCAGGGAAAGAGCAAGCCCGCGGCAAACAGCCACACCAGCAGCGGGGTGATCAGCGTTGCGAACCGTGCCCTCGGCCCGAACGCCCCCACCATGGCGGCCAGCTCCGTCCCCGTCAGCAAAGTCAGCGCCTCGCCGCCAAGCTGGACGGTGAGCACTATCACCAGCCCGCGCGCCATCGCCCATGTCGGCCGGATCGCGCGATGCATGTCGCCATCGAACCGCCACCAGCGAAGCGCGACCAGCAGCACGACAAAGATCGACACGATCTTTACGATACCGAACTTCAGGCGAACCGTCTCGCCACCCGACGGCATTCCGCCAGGCCCATACATGCCAAGCAAGATTTCGGCGCCATGCTGCGCGAACTCAGCCGCCGCCGGCATCGCCAACAGCCACGGCAGCGCCACCACCAACCCGAAGCCCCGCCGATAGATTTCCGCTATTGGGTGTCCCATTCCGGTCTCCATGTCGATCGCGCGGCAAGGCTCACCCAGCCTCCGCCGCGCGAAGGATGACGGGGTCGATTCTGGACGGATGATCTGGTTAGCTGCGTGCCACTCGCTTACGGCCCGGCCGCCTGCCGAGCCACAGGCCATGCAACGTGGCTCCGCAGAGTTCGGCCATCAGCAATCGCATAACGATCGGCAGCGGATCCGGCCCCGATGCCACCGCCATCAGCAAGGTCGCAACCGCCACCACGGCAATCCTGATCGCCGAAGCGCGATGCACTCGCCGCCAGACATCGGGATCTCGCACGAACAATGGAAATGTTACGCCGTTGAACCAGCCCGGCCGCGACTTGGGTAGCAGATTGGCCTTGAACAGCAGCAACACCGCAACCACGATCGCAAAGGCGCGGTGATGATCGAACGGCTGCCCGATCACATCGGCCAGCGCCATCATCTGCATCGCCAGCACCAGCGTCAGTGATCCAATCCAGCTGGTTGCAAAGATGCCGCCCGCGCGAATGATATTCCGGCGCCAGCGCCTCACCCGCAGCGCCCATTCGCAAAGCCCGTGCCACAGCAACGCATTGCCGCCGCACATCAGCGCGGCATGCCCTGCCGTCGTCACCGAGAGGACATTGCCATCCGCGTTGCGTTTCACGAGGAACGGATAGCTGGTGCCGAGCCACAGCACCGATCCCAGCGCTATCGCCAGGATCGTCGCCAGCATCAGCGTTGCGACTATCCGCGTTTGCCGAACGACCATGCGCCCTCCTCTCCGCTCCCTTTGGACACCCTTCGCATCAATCCGAGTAAAGTCTCTTCGAGGAGGCTGAGGTTGATACTGTAGATGATCTGCGTGCCGCGCCGTTCCGAAAGGATCAGTCCCGCCTCCTTCAACGCGGTGAAATGGCCTGACAGAGTCGGCTTGCTCAGCGAAAACTGCTCGGCGAGTTCGCCCGCCGAACGCTCGCCATCGCGCAACAATGCCAGGATGTCGCGGCGTACGGGGTTGGAGAGTGCGGCGAAGACGTCCATACCCATCCTTCGGATATCTACTAATTAGATAAATAACGAATAATGAGCTGTCAAGCTGTTGCCTGATCGACAAAGGCCAGCGTTGATTTATCATCCCCCGATCTGATGGCTGACGGAATCGCCAGTCGCGCCGGCGATCGATCGAAGGAGGATGCATGACCGAATTCACCGTCTATAGCGTGCCCGGAAGCCCCTTCGGCCGATCGGTGCTGATCGCGCTGGAAGAAAAAGGCGCGAGCTGGCGGTTGCAGCCGACCAGCCCGCGCGATCCGGCCCATCTTGCGCGCCATCCGTTCGCGCGGGTGCCGGTGATCGAACATGAGGGATTCAGCCTGTACGAAACGCAGGCGATCCTCCGCTATATCGATCGCATCCTGCCCGAGCCCGCGCTGACGCCCGCCAATCCCAAGGCGGCTGCGAAGATGGATCAGATGATCAACGTCAGCGATTGGTGATCGAGCGCCATCCCGGTCGAAAATTCGGTGACTACCGGCAGCAGCAGATTGATCGAAACCACCAGCGCTTGCTCTCACTGGATTGCCGGCAACGCCAATCGGCGGCTCAATTTCGGCCTCCCCATATTGGACAAATGGCTACCGCCCGCGTTGTACGACGATCGTTCGTTCCACAACGGTACAAATGCTCCTTCAAGTGGCGCTGTTCGGATCAGTTTTGACCGATTATGGTGCTACCGTCGTGAAACCGTTTCGATCCGTTTTATAGCGGGCCAGCGTCGATAACCGAGCGATAATCTGCTTGGCAACAGCTGCGGTGGCATGGCGTTTGCGCGGCACCTTGCCGCGGGCGGAGAGGCTGAAACGCGATAGATGGCTCGACAACTGGCATTTGAGGCGGACGAAGGTAATCGATCCCTGCCTGACGGCACCTATGTCGAACTGGTGCGAAGCCTGTTCATCACACTGCTTCCGGCATCGATAATGTCTGCCGGTCTGGTCGCAGCCGGGCTGCTGATTCTTCAGGAGACGCCGGATACACCGCTGGCCCTGATTGTATCATTATGCGCACTTGCGGGAATAACGCGCGTTTCCGTGCTGATCGCCCACCGCAAACGCGCCACGGCGGACGATCTTGATCCGGAGGCAGCCCGCACACTCGAACTGAGATTCGCGGGCGCTTATTTCGCGTTTGCGGCGATTTTCTCAGTCTTTTCCGTACGTGCCTTCCTCATAGCGACGCCGCAAGCGCATATGATGATCGTCTGCCTTCTCGTCGGTTATGGCGCGGGTGTTGCCGCTGGCGTATCGCTCCGCCCCTGGATCAGCGTGCCAAGCATATTGATAGCGATCGTCCCCACGATCCTGGTCATGCCATTCGGCCCCGGTCCGGCCTATTGGATGACCGCGCTGTTGATGGCGATGTTTCTTGCAGGCGGGATCGTCAGTATGACTAACCGTTATCGCACCACGGCTGCGCAAGTCACGATGCGTCGCCTTCTCTCGACATTGGCGCGGCACGATCAACTGACCGGCCTGCCCAATCGACTGCTGCTCAGCGAACGGTTCGATGCGATGCTTGACGCGACCGACGATGGCTCGTCGATTGCGCTTCATTGCCTCGATCTCGATCGGTTCAAGCCGCTCAACGATCATTACGGCCATCCCACCGGGGATGCCGTGTTGAAGGCGGTCGCCGAAAGGCTGAACCGGATCCTGCGGGCCGGCGACTTCGCGGTACGCCTCGGTGGCGATGAGTTTGCAATTGTTCAGATGGAAACCGCCAATTCCCATGAATCCGAAATGCTCGCGCGCCGCATCGTCTCGACGATCATCCGGCCCTACTCGATTGAGGGACAGGCGATCGAAGTCGGTGCGAAGATCGGTTATCATTTCGGCCCGCGCCACGGCGCTGACCTTGAACATTTCCTCCGCTGTGCGCAGGAAGCGCTGGTTCGCGCCAAACAGGATAATCTTGATATCGCCCACAACGGCGGCTGATTGCCGGCTCGCGCGGGAACCTCAAGTCGGGGGCTACGACGCCTTCATATTGGCACTGACGTTATTGAACGTCGTCGAGATCTGCCCACCCAATGTCGACATCGCGCCGATCGCTGCAACAGCGATCAGGGCTGCGATGAGCCCATACTCGATGGCAGTGGCGCCGCGTTGTTCGCGCAACATGCCTGAAAATTTCCACATTCAAGAACCCCTGCCTGGCTATGCCTCGCTTATTCCTCTTTCTTATTAACATGGTGAGAGGAATGGCGCTTAACATGCCGTAACCGATAATTCCGCGTCAAAGCCAAGCGACGCTGCAGCCCCAACCGCTCAGCCTATCGGTTCGGCCGGCCGAATGCTTACGCGTTCCTCATCCCTTGCGTGCCGCGGGGGAGCACTGCTCGGACGAACCCGACTTGTGCACGCGACCGCGTGAGGACGACATATGAATGGAGTCCTCGCCGCGACCGGAACCGGATTGATTACCGCCACCGGAGTCGCTGTTAACCGTCGCCCGAACTCGCCGTCCGGCCTCCGCCTTCGGCACGCCGCGCCCCCATAGCATGCCTCGACATGCTCGGCTTTGCGCTTCTTTTTACCGGTATAAGCATCCTTGTCACCGCGTTGCATATGGTCCTCCAGAAACCTGATGTCGCGGAAAAACAATCCGGTACTTTTTTTTCTGCCGACACAAGAAGCTGGCCCTCAAGCGCGGCGAGCTGGCCTTCAGAATCTCAGTGTGTCAACTCACCACCGCCCTCAGGCAATCGGTTCCGGCTGCCGTCCCGGTCAGCAGTCGCTCCATCATGCCGTAGCCGAGCATGCGATAGCTTTCCCATTGTGCTTCGTCGAAAAACTGATCCCCGGTCGTCTGTTGCGGGAAATCGGGATGCGCCTTCGCATAGCCGACGACGTCCTCGGGCATGTCGGGGGTTACGGTTGGCTTCATCCAGAACATCCATCCCTTATGGTTGCCCTCTTCGTCGAAGACCTCGACCAGCAGCACGAACGCCCGCGTCGGATGTTCGCCATCTGCCGGGCGCCAACTGTCGCCAGACCGGTTCAGGAACAGTTTCGCGCCAAGATCTCCGAATATCGCCGCAACGCTCTCCCCTGGCGCAACGCGCAGCTCGAGGCCAAGATCGATCCGTGCCTTCCGCACCAATTGCTCGAAATCCTCGAAGCGATAGGCCGGGTCGGCACCATTGTCGCACACCAGGATCAGCTTCACGCCGCGCCGCAACAGTTCATAGGCGCCGCTATTTTCGAAATGGCCGCCATCGCTCAAATAGACGCGCTTATAGTCGCGCGAATATCGGCCGAGCATTTCATTGCCGAGATAGAAATAGGTGTGCAGCAAGGTAGCGCCCCGGGCGAGCCAGCGGCGCATGCGGCGCTGCTGGCATGGAACGCGCAGCAAATTGCCGACATCCCACCAATATCCGAGCCTGATATTCGCGAACGTCAGTGCAAGCGATGTGCCGAGTGAAGTCCGTGCGCCCATGCCGGGCGATGCCGCCGCCCCGGAAATCGCGCAGAGCTGCCCAACGTTCAGCGACTCCACGCCGGCCTCACGCAGGCATTCCCACGAATGCACCGTCGGCGGCATATGCCTGCGCTCGACGCCCGGCGCATCATCATGTGCGGCATCGACGAATATTCCTTCCGGCGCGAAGACCAGCGGCACCCCCTTGCGATCGCGCACCACCAGCGTCGAGCCTCCACGGTGAAGCGTTTCGTTCAGCGTGACGTTGATCAGGTGGAGCGGCGCGGCCGTCGCATGACGCTGATAGCGGGCGATATCGATATAATCGCCGCTGTCGGTATCAGTGATCGGCTTGCGGCTTTTGAGACGCTGGATATTGGTAGCGCCGAGATAGGCACGGGTCAGGCGTGACGCATAGAGGCTATGCATCGACGACAGGTTGATGAAGCCTGTCGAATAGCCCGTAATCCCGGCAAGCAATGTCACCGCGCCCGCCATCAGGGAGATGGTTTCGCGATAGGTCGCGCCGCCATGAAACCGATCGATCGGCCAGCTCACATCACCCCGCCAGATTGCCAGCTGGATGATTACATCGGCCGCCACCGCGAGCGCGCCGAACAGCAACACGCCCGCCACAGCGGACAGCGCCGGAGCATAAACCGACAGCGCCTTTGTCCACTTGCCTTCGCTGTCCGACATCGCCGCCGAGATCTTGTTGATCAGCCATGCCGCCGCCGGAATCAGCGCGGTCGAAAAGATCGATTTGAACTTACGCGGCGCGATCCATTCCTCCCAATGATCGTGGATCGCCAATGCCAGCGTATCGACAACGCCCAGCATCAACAGGATCAACGTGCACATCATCCACCATGTGCCGATGCCAGTTAGCGTCGATCTTATGCTGATCGTGAACGCATCTTCCGGTTGCCCACGCCTGTCGCGCGCCTGGCGCCAAGCCTTCCACATCGTGATGATGACGCCGAGGGTGGCGATCACCGCGGCCCCCAGCGCAAGGGCTTCGCCGAAGCGCAGGAAGGCCTGGGTGAAGAGGTTGGTATCGAAGGGCTTTGCCGCGATGAACAGATAGAGGCCGATTGCGCCGAGCGCTGCCGTGCCGATCAACCCGAACACCTTCAGTTGCGGAGGCACCCGCGGCGACGAACTCGTTCCTTTCCGCCAGATCAGCCCAAGCTTGAGATTCTCGGTCAGCCAATAGGCGATGCCACAACACAGGCAGACAAAAGCAGATAAAGGAACCAGCAGCAGCACAGGGCTGATCACGTAGATCGCGGCCGCCTTGCCAACGTCCCGTACGCAGGCGCAGTCATCGTCGACGATAACGCCGCCTCCGACATGGATTTTGGCCAGCCAGTGCAGCGGATCGCCCGCGATATGCGGAAGATGATGCAGCGCCCACCACCCGCCGACCGTCATCGCGAGGAAGAACAACATCAGTGGCAGGGTGAAGACGTAGAGCATCGCCACCCAGTTGCGCACCATATAGAAAGCCGCCCGCGCGAAATCGGTGGCACCGTTGGGTGCCAGATAGCGGCTATGCTCGCGTAGCCACCATATCGGCTGGCGATGCCCGCGATCTCCCATTTCGTGAACATCCGGCGCCTCGGTCAACACCTGCTCGGCAAAGGCCCGCTTTTCGGCGAGTTCGGCAGCGGTTGGCGGTGCGGGATCGTGATTCGCCGCGCCGCGCGCGGAGTCGGGCAGGAACAGGCTGGTCAGGAAGCTCCCGGTATAGCCGCCGCCGGACACGGTGGAGAGATAATCGAAATCGAGCAACCGCCGATATCGCGCGAGCGCCTGCGCAACGCCCAGCGAAATCGTGGCGCTACGGATGCCCCCACCCGAAAAGGCAAGTCCCATCGCGCCCTTTTCGATCGGCTCACCATCGGCAACATAGCCGCTCTTCTCCAGCGCGAGGCGCCGTTCATCGAGCTTTTGGGCAGTCGCCGCGGCCACTTCGAACGGCCGGACTCTTTCAGCCTTGCGCTTCAACCCGTGGACGATCGCAAGCAGCCTCATCACTTATCTCCCCCCGGCGCACCAAGATATTGGCGAGAAAAAATGGCCCGCCCCTGATCCGAATTTCGCGCGGCACCATCGCCCGCCGCATGCGGTTCATTCCGTTCTTCATCGGCCACAGCCGGGTATCTTTTGAGAATAGCATATTTGTCGTTGCGGCACCGACAATTTAGGACCGAATCGGATCTATATAGAAACAGATCGAATACGAACGCTGGCCGCCTTGGCGGATTTCCCTTCGCCTGCCGCAATTGTTCGGCGATAAGACGCCGATGTGCATCCTGGTGCTCGCGTGGCGGGCTCATCCTCGCTGGCGCCTCGTCGCCGCCGGCAATCGTGACGAGCGACATATTCGGCCGGCGGCTCCGCTCGCACGGTGGGTGCAGCCCGATCATGTGATCGCCGGCAGAGATCTGCAATCAGGCGGAACCTGGATGGGCGTTTCCGAGCAGGGGCGCTTTGCCGTCGTCACCAATATTCGGGGCTATGGCGATCCCGATCCGCGCCGGGCATCGCGCGGAGCGCTGGTCGCCGATCTTCTGACCGGCCACGGACTTCATGCCGATCCGGCGCAGGCCGATCTGACCGATTTCAACCCTTTCAATCTGATCGTCGCGGACAACCGCCACGCTTGCTTCCTATCGAACCGGCCCGAACCAATCTGCAGCCAGCTGGGCCCCGGTGTTTATGGCTTGTCCAACGGTTCGCTCGATGAACCATGGCCCAAGACGATACAGCTCAAAGCGCACATGCTCGCATGGATCGTCTCTGGCGCACAACATCCCGAGGACCTGTTCGAGCCGCTCCGCATCGAAACCCTGCCCGATTTCGGGCTCGATCCGGGTCAGCCTTCCGATGCCGCGCAGGGGCCGCCCATCACGCCGATCTTCATCCGCAATGCCGTCTATGGGACACGTTGCAGCACCGTGATCGCAATCGACACAGATGGCAAAGGGATCATGATCGAGCGACGCTTCACGCCCGATGGCAACACCGCTGGCGAAACAGCGATAGCCTTTGCCTGGCCGGCCTGACCGCGAATGTCGTCACCGGTCGATACGGCGACGTGCCGAACGCCGTTGTTAGCGGTCGGCCCTGCGTGCTAGCTTTCAGACCATGCAGGTGATCGACACCAGTCAACGGTTTGGCCTCGGCTGGCGGATGCTGTTCGCGTTGATCGCGGCAACGATGCTGCCCCTGGCAATCTACGCGTTCATCACGATCAGCCTGGACTATCGCGACGATCGTGTAACGACCGAGACGGCCACACTCGCCCGTGCCCGGCAAATCGGCGATCGGGTGGACACCCGGCTGGAAGCCACAGCCGCAACGATGCGTGCCCTGAGCACGATCAGGTCGATCAAGGCCCGGAACTGGAGCGAGGCCTATGATCGCTCGGCTGAAATCGCGGCGCTTGATCCCGACTGGAAGAGCGTTGCGCTGATCGACCTCAAAGAGGACACCGAGCTGTTTGATCTGCGACGCCCCAAAGGCCAGAGCCGGCACATCGATGGAACGACCGCGCGCGCACTCGCCGTCCGCAGCCGCACGGTGCCGACCTTCAGCGGCGTTGTTGCCGGCCCCGATCGCCAATTTGAAATCCAGGCCTTTCTGGCGATCGGCGCGGCTCCTGGGTCCACCTATCTCTTGAAGGTCAGCCTCAATCCGCAACTTGTTCAGCGGATATTGCTCGCGTCAGCTCCGCATGAAGGTGTCAGCGCCGTGGTCGATCGGAATGGCCTGTTCATAGCGCGCAGCAAGGGATGGCCCGAACGGCTGGGCACACCCGGCACCATCTATGTGCAAAATGCCATCGCCCACGGCCGGAGCGGACTTTACAAGGGCGTTACTTGGGAGGGGTTTCCCAATTATACGGCCTTCACGACCTCACCTCTGACGGGCTGGAGCTCGCACGTCGCGGTATCGTCCGCGCTGATCGATACGCCCCAAACCAGCGGGCGGCTTGCATCAATACTCGCGGCACTCGCCAGCCTTGCTCTTGCCGTTCTGCTGACCTTCGTCATCCTGAACCTCGTCGCACAGCGGCGGGCGGCTGACCAGCGCGCGCAGCAGATGGGCCGCCTCGAAGCCGTCGGCCAGCTTACCGGCGGGATCGCTCATGATTTCAACAATATGCTGGCCATCATCATCGGCAGTCTCGATCTGGCTCAGCGCCGGTTTACCAAAGGCGATACCGACATTGGACGCTATCTGGACAATGCAATGGGCGGCGCCCACCGCGCCGCCGATCTCACCCGCCGGCTGCTGGCATTTTCGCGCCGCCAATCGCTGACTCCGGCCCCCGTCGATACCAACCAACTCATTTCGACAATGGGCGAACTGCTGCATCGTACGCTCGCCGCCGATATCACGATCGCGACCCGGCTGGCCGCCGATCTGTGGCCAACCTTCGTCGACGCTGCCGAGCTTGAAAATGCCATTCTCAATCTCGCTATCAATGCACGCGATGCCATGCCCGACGGCGGCACGCTGACGATCACAACCGCGAATGTCGACCGGCGACCGGGGGAGAAGGCCGATCATGTCGCGATCACCGTGACCGACACCGGAACCGGCATGACGCCGGACGTTGTCTCCCGGGCATTCGAACCCTTTTTCACCACGAAGGATGTCGGCCGCGGAACCGGGCTCGGCCTGTCGCAGATTCACGGCTTTGCGGTTCAGTCGGGCGGCGAAGCCCTAATATCGAGCCAACCGGGCAAGGGAACCGCCGTCACCATTCTCCTGCCTCGCCATCGCCTCCGCACAGGCGAGCTGATCCAGACCCAGACTTCCCTGAAGGATGGTCAAACGCCCGAAGGAAAGCCCGAAGAGATCATATTGGTCGTCGAGGACGAGGATCAGGTACGCACCACCACGGTCGAAGCATTGCGCAGCATCGGCTTCACGGTGCTCCATGCGGCGGACGGCGAAGACGCGCTCATCATCGTCCAACGATGGCCCGGCATCAGGATCGTGCTGACCGACATCGTCATGCCCGGTATGAGCGGGCGCGAACTGGCGAAACGGATTGCCCGGCTTCAACCCGCCATTCGCACGTTTTTCGTTTCCGGGTTCGAGCGCGATGAGAATGAACAGGATGATCGGCCAATCCTGCGCAAGCCGTTCAGCGTTGCCGAACTTGCCCGGTTCGTTCGCTCGGCGTTGGATGAGTCGCGTTAAACTGTGCCTGCAGAAAAGCGAATGACTCAAAGCGTTCTGATGTAGGCCAGCAGATCCCGTTTTTCGGCATCGCCAAGCTGCGTCCCGTAATCATGCCCGCAATGGCTGTTGCCCGAATGCCGATCCTCACAACCGGTAGTTGTCCGGATTTCGCGCCACCCCGACTGGCGCTCGGCGAGGCCGATCTTGTCCATGTCATAATCCGCACCCACCTCGAACACCCGCACCCGCTGGTCGGACGGAGTCAGCAGCTGCGCCAAAGTGGGCACCGATCCGTTATGCAGATAGGGCGCCGTCGCCCATATCCCACGCAGCACGCGCGCTTCATAAGGATGTGCGGCCTCGCGCGGCGATCGGTTGGCAGCATCGCTGTCATATGTCGTCAGCAGTTCCCGCTTCGCCGAACCGATCGGCGCCGTGCCCGAGACCGGCCATGCGGGCAGCCGGCCGAATATGCTGCCCTTGGGCAAGCCATCATGCAGAAAGCGCTCGGCGAGCGATCCGATCACCGATGCCGCAAGGATATTGAACTGCTTGTCCGTCGGCTGCAGATTTTTGCCCAGTCCATATGGCGCGCCCGCCAATACGCCGCTGCTGGCAATGCGGCCCAGGACATCATATTGCCGTGTATCGGTACCGACATCGACCAGCGGCGTATGCCAGGTCGTCGAAATCGGGAAGAAACGCGGTTTGCCCGGTGTAATGCCATGGCAGCTCGCGCAGTTCTGCTGAAACAACACCGCCCCGCGCGCCGTTTCCGCGGCGTCGCCCTGTTCGGGCCAGCGCGGCGGCCCCATCAGCCGGACCAGCGCCTCGAGCCGATTGAGCCCCTTGAAGTTCGCCGAATTGACGCTGCGGAAATCATAAGGGATCAACCCGCCGCGATGGGCCGGTCGGAACTCGGCGAACACGCCGTAAACCTCGCCCAGATTACGCGCCATTCCCAGGATCACGTCGCCATTCTCGGCAAAGCCCGGCCACTGGGTCTTGTCCTGCTTCGGCGCGTCCCAGATGAACGGATAGCGCACCGGCGCATCGGCCGGCTGGATGTTCCCGGCGATGATGCCATCGGCCGCCGGCCCGATATCGAGTCCGGACACCCGATTGAAGATCATGCTGACCGCATCCAGCCGGCCGACGCCCCAGCTTTGCGCTGGCAGCGCACGCGAAAACAACGTGTGCTGGCGATCATGCCAGAGCGATACTTCGCCCTTCAGCGTGGCGACCCTGCCCGGCGTCGCACCCGAACCGAGCACCGCACGGGCGAAAGCGTCGAACGCAATATCGCTGGCAATCACACGGCTGACCGCGCGATCGAGATCGGTCAGGAAGGCCTGGAAGTCGCTGATCGCCGGGCCGCCATCGACCCGGTAGGCAGCACCGCCGATATTGATCTGCCGTGTGTGGCAAGCGGCACAGGTCATGCCGACGATTTTGTCCGACGCCGTATCCGCCACCGTGAAGCCGACCGGCAAGTTGAACGACGCGTCAGGGTTATGGAGATAACCATAACGCGCCAACCCGTCGGCAAGAAAGGGCTGGCCGTCCTCTTGCCTGAGTGCCTGCAGCCAGGCCAGCTTGATGATCTGCGATCCCTGATCCTTGGAATAGAACTCCGTCCGGGCCGCCTCGGTCCAGTCGTTCCCCTGGTCCAGATAATGCAGGCCCGCCTGCGCTGTTCCGCGAGACGCGATGCCGCCGATCGCGATCAACGCCGCGACCCCGCCAGCCAGCGCCGCAATGCCACGCAGCCCGCCCCGGTTCATCATCGCCGATCTCCCCTGCCCCGATCACGTACCGATCGATGGATCTTGCCCGACATGATCGGCAAATCGCACGAAGCCGTCCGTGATTGCCATCACGCGAGCTTCAAATATCGGAAGATCGAAACCTCAGATTTCGCCGTCCGGCACGCCGCTCATTCGCCCGCCACCTGCGGATCGGCGAGCGCCGCTTCAACCTCTTCAGCTGTTATGCCGAACACAGTGGCCAGGCCAGAGACGCTCGCCCCGCGGCGGGATAGTTCACGGATACGGCGAATATCGACGCGCGTCGCATAATGGCGGGTGTCGCGCTCGATCCGCACATCGCCGGTACGCCGTATCGCGCCCGACGCGCGACGCCTCGGTGCGGATTCGGCGCCGTCGTCGGTGCCGGCCGGAGTGGGCCGCAGCGCCGCCATCCGCTCGTCCACCTCGCGCTGCCGGGCTTCGCGCGACTGCTGGCGCACCTGCGAAGCCTGATCGCGTTCGGCCGCACGGCGATCGACGCGCGCTTGCGCCATTGCGCTGCGCTCCTGCGCGCGCGCTTCGCGCGCCTCCGCGCGCTGGCGTTCCCGGTCGGTCACTCAACCACTCCTGCTTGAAGGACGCAGATGCGCCGCGGCGGGTTTCATAGCGGACCTGACGCGCGACGCCAGCGCCGCCGCTTCACGGCACGGGTGCGGCTTCGGGAATATGCGGCAGCCACGTGCCGCGCCGCCGCAGCACCAGCCCGTAATAGAGCGCCGACAGCAGGATCTGCCCGGCCGTAACGATCAGCCCCGGCCGCCCCTCCGCCACGTCCTCCCAACTTGTCCAGATCACATAACCGAGAGCGACGAAGGTGGTGAGCGGGGCCAGCGGATTGAGCGGCATACGATAACAAGCATGGGCCGAGCTTCCCTTGTGCCGGCCCACCACCACCGCCAGGCTGATCCCCGCATAGATGGCGATCAGCCCCGCCCCGCTGAGCACCAGCAGGAACCGCAGCGGCAGGAAGCAGCAGGCGATCCCCACGCCGCCGATCAGCAGCGTGCCGATCGCCGGGGAATGACGGAACCGGCGATTATGCGCCCGCGATTGCCAGCTTAGACCAATGGCTCAAAAGCCACCCCGAGGACAATGGCCGCGCGACCGCGTATAACGGCCGCTGCTGGGCGCGGGCGCTGCTAAACGGCGATCTCCACAAGGCGCTCGACGATTGCAACGCGGCGCTCCGGCTGCGGCCCGGCGAGGCCGCTTTTTTTTTGGACAGCCGCGGACTGGTGTGGTTCCGGCGCGGCGATCTTGGCAAGGCACTTGCCGATTATGATGCCGCCGTGGCAGCACAGCCGCGCAACGCCTGGTCGCTCTACGTCCGCAGCATCATCGAACGCCGCACCGGCAAAACCGCTCAGGCCGACGCCGACCGCGCCGCGGCGCTGGCAATCAATCCTCAAGTGGAAGAAAGAGTGAAGCGGTTTCGGATCGGGGAATAGCCGGCACGACTGGCAAGTGCGACAATGGCACTCGACATCGCGCATACGGTCGCCAAGGCTATTGACGAAACTGAGAAATCACCCGCCGCATCGGCATCAAATTGGCGCGACGCGGAAAAAATGGCTGGCGCTTACTGCATTACCGAGATGATCTTCACGCCGGTTCGACGCGAACACTCTGACTGTTCATCTCGGCCGGGCCATAGGCCGTAAGGAAGGCAATATCGGCGGCATCGCGGCCAACCCCGATCTTGGCCATCGCCCCTTCCCGGGCCATACCGGTTGCATCGATCAGATGCCATTCGCCGCCAAGGAAGACCTCAGCAACGGCGTGAAAATCCTGCGGTTCGACACCCAACGCATAAACGCTTGCCATTCGGGCCGGTATGCCTGCTGCCCGTACCAACGTGATCATGACATGGGCATAGTCGCGGCAAATGCCCTGGCGCTTGACGAAGGTGTCAAGCGCGGTGGTCTCGGCATCGCTCGACCCCGGTACATAGCGGAAGTGACGCATGACCCAATCGCGCATTGCAATAACCTGCGTACCTCCTTCGAGGTGACCGAACTCGGCTTCGACGAAGGTTTGGAACTGGTCCGACAGACAATAACGCGATGCCATCAGATACTGGACGGTCTCGCCGGGCAATTGATGTGGCGGCACTTTCGGAAGTTCGAGGCAGTCGGTCAACAACCGTTCGATCGAGACAGTTGCCCTATAGTCAAGCAGAAGCCGCCCCTTAACACGCACCCAGATACGCTGACCGATTTGATCATGCGCGTCGACGCGCGCAAAATGCTCGCACTGCGTGATGTCGAGGTGACATGCCTCGATCGTCTGTTCGGGGATGGCGGCCGTTTCGAACTGAAGGAGCACGTCGGTCGTTTCGGCAAACTGATAATCGAGTTGGGCTTGGATCTTAAGTCTCATGCGCGCGCTAACCAATAAGAAGCAGTGAGGGGCCCGTTTGCTGCAAATAAGTCGGCATGGTCACTTCAGATGCTGACTCGAACCCTGCGCGATTCAGGAATTCCCGGCTAAATGACGTGGAACAGGAGGAGACCGATAACAACGACGCCAGGTACGCCAAGCATCCATAAAATCAAACCCTTACCCATCTCGGCAATCCTTTCTCCTGCGATCCGAGTTCAACCCGCAGATCGTAACGAGGTTCCCTTTGCGGGCAACGATAGATTGCTCGCACGGCACGCCGTTGCCAGATTGACTCATCTCAATTCAGAGGCACCGGCTCCGGCCTGAGGGGATTGGTCCACAGAATGGCCTCTTGCTCGCTCCGCGGGTTCATGATCTTCTCGGCATTAACCGGCAGCATATTTATAAATGGCCGGAAAGGATGTTGGGCATGGCCAGTGTGATAGCTAAAATCCGTGCAACCCATTGCGTGCGCGGCAAGGTCGTGTGGGGAGAAGCGCGCCACCATCGGCGGGCCGCAGGATGACTCATATCCACTGCATCGCAGGGTGAACTCGGTGAACGACGATTATGCGTGAACATCTCCTCGGACGCTCGGGCGTCCGCATCAGTGAAATGTGCCTCGGCACAATGATGTTCGACAACGACATGAACTGGCGATCGAGTGCAGGCCGATCGGAAAGCCAGCGCATCTATGATCTTTATCGGGAGGCTGGGGGCAATTTCATCGATACCGCCAATATCTACGGGCGGAGCGAGGAGATCATCGGCCCGATGATCGCAAAGGATCGCGATGCGATCGTGCTGGCGACCAAGTTCACGCTCGAAACCGACGCGGCGAACCCCAATTCCGGCGGCAGCAACCGCAAGAGCCTGCGCGCCAGCATCGAGACAAGCCTGCGGCGTTTGGGGACCGACTATATCGATCTGCTCTGGATCCATGCCTGGGATCAGCGCACCCCGATGGAAGAAACCGTGCGCGCGCTGGACGATCTGGTGGCGGCCGGCAAGGTGATCGCGATTGGCGTCAGCAATACGCCCGCCTGGGTTGTGTCGAGCGCGGTGACCCTTTCGCAACTCCGCGGCTGGACACCTTTCTGTGCGCTCCAGGTCGAATATTCGCTCGCCGCGCGCACCGCCGATCGCGAAATGCTGCCGATGGCAAAGGCCCATGGCCTGGCCGTAACGGGATGGGCGCCCTTGGCCCGAGGCGTTCTGATGGGCGTCGAGCGCAGCTACGCGAAGCCCCGTGCCGTAGAGATCGGCAAGGTCGTGGTCGAGATTGCACGCGAGATGGAGGTGCCACCGGCGCAGATCGCGTTGGCTTGGTCACTGCAGCGAGGCGTTATCCCCGTGGTGGGCGCGACGCGGGCGGAGCAGCTCAAGGAAAGTCTGGGCGCAGCGGAGATAACTTTGACGGATGATGTCATAAGGCGGCTCGAAGCCGCCAGTGCTATTGAGCTTGGCTATCCGCACGAATTTCTCCAGATCAAGGCGGACCGCCTCGGCCCGATCTGAGCCGCAGAAACGACATTCACAAAAGATCAGCGCACGATCGCGCGAGGAACGAGGCGAGAATATGTGCTGCGCGTCGGAACATGCCATGATGCCATCGAAGCGGTCGACAGCCGGTTCCGGGACCATGGCACACCGAGCCGAGCGATCTGCAAACCGTACCCGTAATGATCGGAAATCCGGAAATAATTTTTACACCGCACCCAAAACCAGGTGAAACGGCCGCCAGCCATGTTATAGGCCCGCGGATGGCTTTTGCGCGATGAACGAACCTTCCGACGAAGACGCAGAACAGGTTAAGCATCTGCTCGGAACGCCCCACCTGGCGGATGCGCTGGAAAGCGATCGTTTCAAGCAATTTCTGGACCATGTCCCCGTCGCGATCGCCGTGTCGCAGCTTGGCCCGTCCGAACGTATCACCTACGCCAATCTGGAGTTCGAGCGGATCACAAGCCTCTCCGCGGCGGAAATCGAGGGCAAGAGCTGGCGTTCGCTCCCGGGCATCGCCACCGCGCAGGGCGATGACCGGCGCCTCAGCGAGGCGGTCGCGACAGATCAGGAATATGTCGGCACCTTCACCATCGTCCAGGATGGGACCACGGTTGAGGTCGATGCCTGGTCCAACACCATCGAGGATGAAGAGGGCACCGAACTATTTCGATTGGTTGCGCTTGCCAAAGTCGGCGCCCGCACGAACGGCGACGTTGCCGAAGCCATCCGCGCGCTCGGCGACAAGGACGTTCAGCTGCTCGAACTGCAGCACCGCGTAAAGAATAACCTTCAGATGATCACCGCGCTGATCCGTCTGGAGGCGCGCAACGTCGCCGATGACGAGACCGGCGAGCGCTTCGATCGCCTCGCGGGTCGGGTTCATTCGCTGGCGCTTCTGTACGATATGCTGGCGGCCAGCGGGCTCGCGCAAAGCGTCGATCTCGGCATCTATCTCAGCCAGATCGCCTCGTCGGTGATGCAGGCCCACGCCGTCGAGGGCATCCGCCTCGATCTGAAGGTCGACACCTGGCCGGTCTCGATCAACGTCGCGATGCCGGCGGGGCTGGTCGTGAACGAACTGCTGACCAATGCGCTCAAACATGCGTTCACCGAAGAGGGCGGCACGATCACGCTGCACAGCCTGATCGACGAAACGGGGTGCCGCGTAACCATCGCCGACGATGGCGTAGGCTTTCCCGAAGGCGTCACATGGCCCAAGGCCGGCAAGCTGGGGGCCGCGATCGCGCAGTCATTGCGTCAGAACGCCAAGGCCGAATTCGTGGTGACGTCCGTTCCCACCAGGGGAGTCCGTGTCACCATCTTCTTTCCACGGGCCGCCGCCTCGCCGACCGCGCCTCAGTAAGCGCCCACTCGAGAGTTCGACGTCGCCTGACCGCACCCAGGCAGACTGTCAGCGTCCATAACCACAGGCGGTCGAACCGATTCGATCCGTTATATATTCATATATATATTGCGTCTCATGCCAATCAGGAATTCACGCTGCCTTTCTCCCATTGGCACCGCGATGACTTGTTTAGCTACCCGCCATGCGCTTACGCTGTTCGTCGTGATCTGCGGAATGATGTGCGAAGCCATCAAGGATCAAGAAGACGGATCGCGATCAGAGGAGATGCCAGGTGGCCGAACTGCCAGAATATAAGAATCTCATCGGAGGGGAATATCGGGCGGCCGCGTCCGGGAAATGCCTCGATTCGATCAATCCTTCGACCGGCGAAGTCTGGGCACGCATACCCGCAAGCGACCGGACGGATGTGGAAGCCGCGGTCAAGGCTGCAAGCGACGCCTTTCCCGCATGGTCGGCGCTGCCGGCGGCAGGCCGTGCACATTATCTGCGCAAAGTCGGCGACATATTCCGCCAGCATAGCGAGGAACTGACCCGGCTCGAACTGCTGGGCATCGGCTGCCAGGCCCGCAAGAGCAACGTACCGTCGCCTGCTGGCGGGCTTGCCTTCCTCTGGGATCGCGCCGCCGGGCTGACGCTCGATGCCGTCACCGGCCGCAGCGTACCGCTCGACGCCAACACGCTCGGCATCACGCGGCGCGAACCTTATGGCGTGGTCGCCGCGATCGTGCCGTACAACTCGCCGCAGGGCATGGCCTCGTCCAAGGCCTCGCTGGCGATCGCCGCGGGTAACACCGTCGTCCTCAAGCCGCCGGAACAGGCTTCCCCGGCGATCCTGCGCTTCGGCGAGCTGCTCGCCGAAGTCCTGCCGCCGGGCGTCGTCAACATGGTTTCCGGGCGCGGCGCCGACGTCGGCGATCCGCTGGTCCGCCACCCCGATGTCCGCAAGATCACGATGACCGGCGCTCCCGATACCGCGCGGGCGATCCAGCGCGCTGCCGCTGACAATCTGACCTCATGCATCTTCGAGCTTGGCGGCAAATCGCCGAACATCGTCTTCGCCGACGCCGATCTCGACAAGGCCGCTTATGGCGTGACCACGCAGGCGATCTACACGACCAATGCGGGCCAGGCCTGCGTGGGCGGATCGCGCATCCTGATCCAGCGGTCGATCCTCGCCGAGATGCTGAAGCGGATGAAAGCCATCGCCGAACAGATCAAGCTCGGCGATCCATTCGACCCCGAAACGACCATGGGCCCGCTGATTTCGCAGGCGCAGTTCGACAAGGTCACCGGCTATATCGAAATCGGCAAGCGCGAGGCCGAACTCGTCTTCGGCGGACGTTATGGTCCCGAACTGGTACCGTCACGTCCGGGCGGATTCTGGGTGGAACCGACCTTATTCATCGCCAAGGACAATACACCGCGGATCTGCCAGGAGGAGATCTTCGGCCCCGTTGCCGCCGTCATCCCCTTCGACACCGAAGAAGAGGCGATCGCGATCGCCAACGACAGCCGTTTCGGCCTTGCCGCAGGTCTGTGGACGACCAATCTGGCCCGCGTGAACCGCTTCATCCGCGACATTCGATCGGGGAATGTCTGGGTGAACACCTATCTGCAGACCCGCTACGAGCTGCCGTTTGGCGGCATCAAGGACAGCGGCTACGGCCATGATGACATCATGGAGTTCACCGTCGAGAAGACCGCCGTCATCTCGACCTGACGGCCCTTCTTTTCGTGGCACCGTCACCCCCCGGCGGGGTGGCGGTGCTACACTCCGCCCGCAATCCGCGGCACAAGCAGCACCTCCGCGCCATCCGACAGCCGCGCCGACCAGTCGTTGGTGACGACGCCATCGACGGCCACCGTCAACCGGCTGTCGGCGCTTTCGGAGAAGCCCGGCGCGCGCGCATCCAGCGCACGAATGAGTTCAAAGATGTTGCTGGCGGGCACATCCCATTCCGTCTGCCCACCGAAAAATTCCGCCGCGAACGGCGGCATCGCGACGATGCGCGCCAAAGCTAGATCTTCGCCTTCAGCGCGGCATAGACCCGGTCCGGGGCGAGGGGCAGATCGCGCAAGCGCACCCCGGCCGCCGCGCTGGCGGCATTGGCGACAGCGGCGAGCGGCGGGACGATCGGGGTTTCGCCGACGCCCTTCACCCCATAAGGATGGCCCGGGTTCGGCACCTCGATCATCACCGTATCGATCATCGGCATGTCCGATGCGACCGGCATGCGATAATCGAGGAAACCGGCATTTTCCATCCGGCCGTCGCGATCGAACATATAGGCCTCGTTGAGCGCCCAGCCGATCCCCTGGACGGCGCCCCCCTGCATCTGGCCTTCGACATAATCGGGATGGATGGCCCGTCCGACGTCCTGCACCGCCGTATAGCGCGTGACCCGAAGATGGCCCGTTTCGGGATCGAGTTCGACATCGCAGATATGCACGCCGAAACCCGGCAGATAACCCGCAGGGTCGACCACAGCCTGTGCGGCAATCGGCCCGCCGGAATTATCGGCTTTTGCGGCAATCGCGCCGATCGTCAGGCTTTCGCCCCTCTTGTCTCCAGCCAGGCACAGCGCTGCGCCGTCGCGCCATTCGACCTCGCTGACATCGACGTTCCACATTGCAGCAGCGCGTTGCTTCATCGCCGCGATCACCTGATGGGCTGCATCGACCACGGCTGCGCCCGTGGCGAAGGTCGTGCGGCTGCCGCCTGTCAGCATCGAAAAGCCGATCGACGACGTATCGGCGATCGTTACCCGCACCCGCTCATAGGCGATGCCGAGCGTTTCCGCTGCCATGATCGCCATTGCGGCACGGCTGCCGCCGATGTCGGGGCTACCGGTCGTCACCAGCACCGAACCATCTTCCGTGACACTCAGCGTGGCCGTCGAAGCGCCGCCATAATTGCCCCAGGTTCCGCCAGCGATACCGCGCCCCTGATGGGGGCCGAGCGGCGCCGCATAATGCGGATGCGCCTTCGCCGCCTCAAGGCATTCGACATAGCCAATCGCGCCGCGCGGAAGCCCCATGACGCCGGGATCACCAGGTCGCGCCGCATTTTTCAGCCGCAGGTCGATCGGATCGATGCCGAGTATCTGCGCGAGTTCGTCGAGACAGGACTCCACCGCGAAATTCACCTGCGGCGCGCCAGGCGCGCGATAGGCGGCGGTACTCGGCATGTTGGCGAGCACATCCCAGCCGGTGATGCGATAATCGGCGAGCCGGTAGTGGCCGAGCGCCGTCGTCGCGCCGCTATGCGTATCCGAACCGGGATAGGCGCCGCCGCAATAATGAAACTCGATCTCCGCACCAACCAGCGTACCGTCGGCAGCCGCGCCGATACGAACGTCGACGATTGCGCCGGGCGCCGGGCCCGTCGCGCGAAACACGTCGCCGCGGTTCATCACCAGCCGCACCGGCCGGCCCGACTTGCGCGACAGCAGCATCGCGACGGGTTCGAGATAGATGGTGGTCTTACCGCCGAAGCCGCCGCCAATTTCCAATGGCATCACACGGATGTCCGCCAGGCTGATGCCCAATGACGCTGCGGTCAGCGACCGGATCATGAAGGCGCCCTGGCTGCTTGCCCAGATCTGTGCCTGTCCATCGGCGTTCCACGATGCGACGCACGCATGCGGCTCGATATAGCCCTGATGCACCGGCTGGGTGGTGTAGCGCCCCGAAGCCACCGCCGCTGCGCCCGCCAGGCCGTTCGCGGCATCGCCTCTGGCGAGCACGAAGCGCAGCGCAATGTTGGACGGCTTTTCCGGTTTCGTCTCGAGCCCTTTGGTGAACAGATTATCGTGCAGCAGCGGCGCGTCAGGCCGGATCGCGTCCTCGATCGTGATGACGTGCGGCAACACCTCATAATCGACCTCGATCAGCTTCAGCGCAGCCTCGGCGATCGCCATGCTGGTCGCGGCAACCGCGGCAACCGCATGGCCGTCATACAGCACCTTTTCGAGTGCCATGCAGTTGCGTGCGACCTTGACGATCCCGAGCGGCGATTCGCCGCCGGCCCCTGACGGTGAGGCGAAGCTCGGGAAATCAGCGCCCGTGATCACGGCCTTGACGCCGGCCAAAGCTTCCGCCCTGCGCGTGTCGATGCGGCGGATGCGCGCGTGCGGATGCGGGCTGCGCAGGATCGCGCCGTGAAGCATGCCCGCGACCGCGAAATCGGGGCCGTAAACGGCCTTGCCGGTGACCTTTTCGGCGCCATCCGGGCGGACCGGCCGGGTACCGACGAGGCGAAAAACCTGCTTGTCGAACGGGGCGTTCATGCCATCGCCCTTTCCTGCCGCAAATCGGCGGCCGCATCCATCACGGCGCGCACGATCTTGTCGTAGCCGGTGCAGCGGCACAAATTGCCGGCCAGCCAGTAGCGCACCTCGCTTTCGGTCGGTGCCGGATTATGATCGAGCAAGGTCTTCGACGCGACGATGAAACCCGGTGTACAGAATCCGCACTGCAGCGCGCCGTGCTCGAGAAACTTGGCCTGCACCGGATGAAGCGCGGAGCCTTCGGCCACACCTTCGATCGTGCCGACCTGCCGGCCTTCCGCTTCGGCAGCCAGCACAAGGCAGGAGCAGACCATATGCCCGTCCAGCAACACCGTGCAGGCGCCGCAGTCGCCCGAACCGCAACCTTCCTTGGTCCCGGTAAGCCGTAACTCGTCGCGCAAGACATCGAGCAAAGTCGCACCGGGATTGCACAGAAACTCCTGCGTATCGCCGTTGATGATGGTTGAAACCCGAAACTTGCTCATGCCCGCTCCTCGGCCCGCTGGCGGGCCATCGCCACGACGCGCTTCGCCAGCACGCCGGTCATTTCGATGCGATAGGCCGCCTGCCCGCGCTTGTCATCGATCGGCCTCGCAGCCGAACGAACCGCCGCCGCCATGGCATCAAGTGCCGCCGCGTCGAGCTTCGTACCGATCAGAGCCGCGCCCGCCGCTGGCACCAGTAAAGCCGTGGGAGCGACAGCGCCCAGCGCAATGCGTGCGGCGGTGCAGATCCCGTCCGCCGCCAGCACCAGCGCGGCCCCGGCACCAACCACCGCGATATCCATTTCGGTGCGCGGAATCAGCCGAAGGTAAGCATCCCCGCCACCCGCGGGCCGCGCAGCCAGGCGAATGTCGACGACGAATTCGCCCGGCTTTAGCGAGGTGCGGCCCGGGCCTGTCGCAACATCCTCTATGGCCGCGATGCGCTCGCCGTCCGGCCCTGCGATACGGCAGGTCGCCCCTGCGGCAATCAATGCCGGCACGGCGTCCGCGGCCGGCGATGCGTTGCAGATATTCCCAGCTATCGTCGCACGGTTCCGCACCTGCACCGATCCGATCAAATTTGCCGCCTCGACCACGCCGGGCCATGCGCTCATGAGCCCGCTATCTGCCTTCAGTGCGGTGCAGGGCGTTGCAGCGCCGATGATGAAAGCGTCTCGCTCGACGCGCACGCCGATGAGTCCACGGATGCGCTTGATATCGATAACGTTGGCAGGCGCAATCCGGCCGGAGCGAATCTGAATCAACAGATCAGTCCCCCCCGCCAGCACCCGCGCGGACGGATCCGCGGCCAGCAAACTTACAGCCTGCGGAATTGTATCGGGTCTGTGATAGGCAAGTGAAGACATGGTTTTCCCTTGAAGGTCGATTGACGGAGCTTCCTGCCCCCTCACCTTTTCGTCAACCGATATCAGCCATCATGACAGGCATGTCGGGCGAAGGAGCCGGATAAGCATTCCGCGAGGCTTGCGCTGCCCCTCGGACAGGCGGGTTCATCACCGATTCAGTTGCGCGATAGCATGATAACATGGCAGTTTCGGAGCCATGATGGCGCCGTGGTCGGAGGGGATAGTATATGCGTCGTTTGATCTTGTCGCTGGTTGTCGCGGGTCTGGGGTGCGCAGCGGTGCCGATCGCCGCTCAAAGTGTCGACGATCAACAGCGCTGGGATTATGCCCAGCGGCGCTACCAGGCCGAAATGGAGCGCTACCAGGCCGAGCGCGACCGCTATTTCGCGATCCGCGATGCTGCGCGGCGCCATGATTATGCGCCGCCTCGCCCGCTCGATGAGCGCGATGAGCATGGCTATGACGCTGCCAAATATTATCGCGATGATGCGCACTACCAAGAGCGCGCGCTGGCTGCCGACGACCGTGTCTATCGCGGGTCCGACGGACGCTATTACTGCAAGCGCAGCGACGGAACCACCGGGCTGATCATCGGTGCTGCCAGCGGTGGCATCCTTGGCAATGTCATTGACGGCGGCCATTCGCGTGTGGCCGGAACGCTGATCGGCGGCGCGCTGGGTGCGATCATCGGCAAGTCGATCGACCAGAATAACAGCATTCGCTGCCGGTGATCTTGCGGGGAACGCGCGGCCGAGCCGTCAAGGGCTGATCGTGCGATTGAACACGGTGCCGCGTTTCCCCTTGCGCCGATCGTTCGGGAAAGCCGTCGCGCTGGCCTCTTGCGGCGCGACGACTTTCCAGCCGCCGATCTTGAGCGCCAGCGGCGCGCCACAGCGAGCGCAAACCGAACGCAGTAGGCCGCCCGTATGTACGGTCGCGTCAGCTTTCTCCACATGGCCGGCGCGCTCGCAGGATTTGGTGATGCGCATAAGGGAGCCTCTGGTTGTAAAACGATTGCGCTGATCTAGCAGGCAATCGCTTTAACAGTTCCTAACGGTAGAATTTGCGCGCGCTATTCCATGACGACCGTATGCTCTACGCCCTCGATACGAGGCCTGCGCAGGAAAAACAGTAACGGGAAAACGAGCGCAGTCGCCCACATCATCAGCCAGAAATCATCGATGTAGGCGATCATGAGCGCCTGTCGATTGATCTCCCCATCCAGCATGCGAAACACTGCGGGACCATAGCTACCGAGCGAATTCATGATCCCGGGCTGGAGCAGCGGAACCTTGGCTGGTGTGATATTTCCCGCCAGTTCGGCATGGTTCACCTGGACGTTGTGCGCGAGCATCGCCCCCATCACGGCGACCGTTACCGATCCTCCCAGATTGCGCAGCAGGGTGGAAAACGCCGCAGCCTCGGTGTTGAGATAGGCCGGAATTGTGGCGAATGCGAAGATGCTCGCCGGCATATATGCCATTCCCGGACCGATTCCCTGGATGAACGCGTAAATCAGCCACTCGCCGTGTCCGACCTGGATATTATAACCGGTAAACAGCCAGAACGACCAAAAGGTGATGCCAAGCCCGATCCCTACCACTAGCCTGGGATCGAAATAACGCACCATGATCGCCGCGAGCGGCATGGCGATGAAACCGCCCAACCCGCGCGGGGCCATTGTCAGCCCCGCCGTCACCGTATCATATCCCATCAACGTCTGAAGCATCGGCGCCATCAGCGCCGGCCCGGCCACTGCGCTCCCCGTCAACAGCAAGACGTAGGTCATCGAAATAACGAAGTTGCGATTCTTGAGCAGCGCTATGGGCAGCAAGTTCGATTTGTTGACCATGACATGAATCGCGAACATCCAGAACGTCGCGATCATCACCCCCGCCTCGATGATGATTTCGGTCGATTCGAACCAGCCCTGCTGGCTGCCACGATCGAGAAGGAGTTGAAAGCTCGCAAGCCCGGTCGCCAACAAGGAAAAGCCAAACAGATCGAACTTGCGCCGCGGCAGATCGACCTTGGGGATCAACAGGAAGACGCCGATTGCGGCAACCACACCCATCGGAATGTTGATGAAGAATACCCAGCGCCAATTGAAGCTGGCGGTCAGCAAACCGCCGACAACCGGGCCCATGATCGGCCCCAGCGTGATTCCCATCGAAAAGATCGTCAGGGTCTGAGCCCTCTGTGCACGCGATGACGAATCGAGCATGACCGCCTGCGAAAGTGGCGAGATCAGCGCGCCGAACGAGCCTTGCAAGATGCGGGCTGCGACCATCACCGGCAGCGAATTGGCCGAGCCACAGAGCGCCGAGCTCAACGTGAATCCGATAACCGCGGCCATCAGCAGATTGCGCCGCCCGAGCCGAGCCTCGAGCCAACCCGTGGCGGGCGTCAGAATGGCCGCCATGATGATATAAGACGTCAGCACCCAGTTGATGCTTTCGACATTCGCACCGAGCGCCGCCTGCATATGCGGCAAAGCAACGTTGGCGATCGTCATGTCGAGAACCTGCACCAAAGTCGCCATCATCACCGTACCGATGATCAGCCATCGCCGGATCGGCGACGGAAGTGGTGCTGCGCTCTCCATAGCTTGCCATACGGGGCGGAAGCGCAGCTTTCAACACGCAGTGGTTGCAAGCACTTTGCCAGTATGCTTCCTTCAGAGAAGTATATCGACGAGCCGGCCCATGCCGGTCTTGGCCGTATCGAGGTCGGCCGGCACTAGGTCATCCCGGCGGCGCTCGTTTCGCGGCTCCACCCCGCCGGTGGCTCCGGCCGTTGCCCGCCCATTCGGCAGAATGCGCCAGCTGATACGCGCTGTCGCGGCATGGAGCGTGCCGATTTCCGGCGCGAGATCGCTGTCGCCCTTCATGACGAGAACCCACGCGCTGCCGCTGTCCGGCGCAGCCACCGGCGAATGGCTTTGCTCGCTGCTTGCAGCGCTAACCTGGGTTTCCGACGTACCATCGGCGTAGGTGATGACTATCCGACGCACGCCACCAGCAATCGAAGTTGTCCTCGATACTTCCGCTTTCGCCGCGGGTGCGGCTGCGAGCGATGGCCTGGTCTTTTCTCCGCCACACATGGCATCCAGAAGCGTCACGAAATCGCTGGCAACATGCTCTGCACTGTGTGTCGCCGCACGCGCTTCGTGCGGGTTTGACAGCCTGTTGTCAGTTCTGATCGCACAGACGGACATTGTCGCTCCCGCACACCTGCCCCAAGTAACGGCACGGTTGGCGGGACTTTAATGAGAAAGCAGGCAGGCGGTTTCCCCGAAGGCCCGCAAGATCACAACGCGACTGAGGGGCGCTGGTTTCGGCAGCTGCGACAAGGCGACACAGATATGCTATGGAGGTGTGGTCGCGGCCCGATCGCCGCACGCGCCGAACCCGGAATCAGGCGGCCGCCACCTCCTGCATACCGGTATCTTGGCGGAGGTGATCCACCAGGCTGTCCGTTGACTGGCGTAACCGCCCGGCAAGTTCGGACAATCCCGCCGCGGCTTCACGCACATCCGATGACAGGGCGCCAATCATATTGATGGCGATCGCGACGCTTTCGATCCGACGCTCGATCAAATCCGCGCCCGACGCAGCCCGGGTGGCATTATGTCCAATTTCGACGGCGGCCGCACGCTGCGCATCAACCGAGACCCGGATCGCACCGGCAGCATCTGCGACTTCGCCAACAGCAACCGTAGCCTGATCGAGGTTCCCGACCGCGACATTCACGCCCTGCTGAACATAAGCGATCAGCGCCTCAATCTTGCCTGTGGTGCCCGTCGTCTGTGCCGCCAGCGCTTTGATCTCGCTTGCGACGACCGCAAAGCCACTACCGCCCTCCCCCGCCCGCGCCGCCTCGATCGAAGCGTTGAGCGCCAGCAGGCGGGTCTGGGAAGATATCTGCCGGATGTCGTCGGTAAAATTCCCGATGTCCCGCGCGCGCTCATCGAGCGCCCGCACAGCTGCGTCCGTAGCATCCGTATTGGTGCGGGCTGCCAGCGTCAAAGCCCCCTGCTGCTCCGCACTGAGTGAAACGTCGGCAATCGAACGGGTCAGTGACCCGATCGAATCCGCCACACCGCGCGCAGCATGAGAAGCCTGGACGGCACCTGCCGCCGCCTCATCCGCCTGAGTCGCGGTCTCCTGGGCAATACCGTGGAGCCGCGCGGCCGACCCGAGCAGCGCGCTCGACGCCCGCTCCAACGAGACCGCAACATCGGAAACTGATCGCTTCACACCGGCCGCAATCTGCAGGAAATCCTCCCGACGTTTCCTCGATGCCTGGCTCTCGATCGCTTCGCGGCGATGACGCTCGCGGGTCGCCTCCGCCTGCGCCGCATGTGCAAGCCGCAGCGCCTCAACAGCTTTTTCCCGCTCGGCATCCGCCCGACATCGTTCAGCCTCGGCTTTCTCGGCAAGCTGCTCACTGTCCACGCGCGCAGCACCTTGCTCCAGCATGAGCGCACTCAACCGGCTGGTCACGAAAGCCAGGGTCGCAAACTCCATCAGCACAGCTAACGCATGCAACAGAACCCGGCCCAGATTGCCACCGTCTATGAAAACCGATGCCGGAGCTACATAAGCCAAGATCAAATGATGAAAGCAGGTCAGGGCGGCGGCGATCGCGATCGGTCGCCAGTCGCACAATATCGTGAGCCCTGCGAGCGTGACGAGGAAATACAAATGGGCGTCCATCTGCCAGGGGCTGCCGGACAGGACGAAAACAAGCAGCGCCGGTATGATCGCCGCGAGCGTCCCAACTGCCATCCGCGCCCCGCTATCGGATCGATTGCGGAGCACGACCATCGTCGGCACGATATTGGCGAGAACGGCAACGGTGAAGGCACCCCACGCCCCGTCGACTCCACGCAGATAGCCGATTGCCACAATCGCGGCCGCACCGATCCACCCTGCCACCGTAAGGATCCGCGCGCCACGGAGGCGCAGATCGTCAAGCTCGCGCATCATGACCGCGCCACCTGCCGTTCGCCGCATTCTGCGACCGGCGCCACCATGAACAATATTCCCGCCTTCAACGTTGGGAGAAACATCTGATCGCGCTGGACGACACTTAACAGCGACCCTCGAACCGATGCCGAAGAGACAATACGCGCTCCGCTCATGGTCGCCAGCGCGGCCACCCGACCACCGGAATTAAGGGGCATCAAGAGCATGTTGCCCTGAGGCGCCAAAAGACCGAGGCCCACCAAGACGATCATCGCACCGAGAATTTGCCCGACCAGCAACGGTTTTGCACAGCACTTGTAGTGATCATCGGTCATCGCGCCCGATTAACCATTAATCGTTATCAGGCCGTAAACCGCCACGGTGCCGGTCTGCAGCAGCATCACTCAGGTTGAGACAAACATGGTAAACCTCTCGCTAACCATATTCCTCTAGCTCCACACGCGGGCCATTCCGCCCTGGAGACAGAAAGATGACCTCCATTTCGACCGGCGCATCCTATGCGTCCCATTCGCCGAGAGATCGGCTGCTCACCCAATTACAATCGGCGGTAACGGCTGGCACCGTCAAGCAAGCCGACCAGACCGCGCTGTCGAGCGCGATCGATGATATCGGCTCGGCGTTGAAGGCATCGGGGCCGCCCGCGCAATCGACAGCGCCAACTTCGATGAAGGACAAGGTCGACAGTCTGATCGATCAGGAAGTCAAGGACGGTAAGCTCAGCGCTGATCAGGCAAGCGAACTGAAACAGGTGTTCGCCGATGCATCGCGGGCGATGGGCCACCACCATCAAGCCCAAGGCGCCGACAGCGAATCGTCCGCGAAGAGCGGTGGGGGCGATTGCGACGGCGATGGCAACACCGGTTCGGCGCAGACCGCGTCGACCTCTGGCAGCGGCAGTAATCCTTTGTCGAAGCTGATCGACTTCCTGCAGAAATTGGAGACCACTCTCTCCTCGACGAGCGCCTATAACAGCAACGGCACGCAGACGAGCGGCCTCACCTCGGCGCTCGTCAATACCAGCGCCTGAGCCTGGCGGGGCGCCGGGGGCAATCCGGCGGCCAGTGGGGCCACACCCCGCCACGCGCGACAGGCCGATCGCAACGTCCGCCACCCGGGCTCGGCCGGGCAAGATCGTGTTGCCTCCTTCTATAGCTTTAGGATTTCAGGTTTGTTACGCCATCGACATGTAGCGCTTTCCGCCAAGGGATAATTCCCTAACGGCTTACCGGCTCCACCGTCAGCACATTCCCCTCGACCGCGACGACCGTCGCGACCGCCCCCGCGGCCATATCCGGCCCCTGCGCGAGCCATGAACCGTCGCCCGCCGCGGCGCGACCACGACCGGCGACGATCGACTCGCAAATCGTCACGCGGGCACCAACCATACGGGCCGCGCGATCATTGAGCAGAGGATCGGGCTCGGCGGCATTGCGACGATAGACGTTGCGACCGACATAGACCGATGCAATCGCGGCAATCACGAAGATCGCAAATCCCGCCAGTGTCGGCGGATCCAACAGCAGCATGATCGCGCCGGTAATCGCGGCGGCCAATGCCAGCCAGATCAGAAAGACCCCCGGTATCGCGATCTCCGCCACCGCCAAGGCGGCAGCGGCGATCCACCACACCAGCCGCCCGTCTATCATGGCAAGGAAGGTGCTCATGGCCGTTCGACGGGCGGGATCGGCACGCCCGATCCGCTGGCAGCCCGCCCGCGCGCCGGCGGTGCCGGCGCATCTTCGCCCAGCGCCGCCTTGGCAAGTGCGCCGATCCCGCCCAGCGTACCGATGAGCTGCGTGGCTTCGATCGGGAACAGGATCGTCTTGGCATTGGGCGAGGTCGCGAACTTGCCGACCGCCTCGACATATTTCTGCGCGATGAAATAGTTGATGGCCAGCGCCTCGCCGCTGGCGATGGCATCGGAGACGAGCTTGGTCGCGGTTGCCTCGGCCTGCGCCGCGCGTTCGCGCGCCTCCGCGTCGCGATAGGCGCTTTCGCGGCGGCCTTCGGCCTGTAGGATCTGGCTGGCCTTCTGCCCTTCGGCTTTGAGGATTTCGGAGGCGCGCTGTCCTTCGGATTCGAGGATCAGCGCACGTTTCTCGCGCTCGGCCTTCATCTGCCTGCCCATCGCGGTGACGATATCCTGTGGCGGCCTGATATCCTTCAGTTCGACGCGGGTGAGTTTCACACCCCAGGCGCCGGTCGCATGATCGACCACGCTCAGCAGCCGCGCATTGATCTCGTCGCGCTTGGACAAGGTCTCGTCGAGATCCATCGATCCCATCACCGTGCGCAAATTGGTGGTCGTGAGCTGCAGCAGCGCGCGATAGAGGTCGAACACCTCATAAGCCGCCTTCACCGGATCGAGCACCTGGAAGAAGACGACACCGTCGACCGCGACCATCGCATTATCCTTGGTGATGATCTCCTGCCCAGGAATATCGAGCACCTGCTCCATCATGTTGATCTTCCGGCCGACCCGATCGACGAATGGCATGATCAACGTGAAGCCCGGGCGCGCCGTGGCGGTGTAGCGGCCGAAGCGCTCTATCGTATATTCATAGCCCTGCCGCACGACGACGACCGCGCGCCAGACGAATGTCACGGCGAGCAGGACGAGAAGCCAGAATAGGATAACCGTAGCCATGATCGCACCGCTCCAATTGTTTATGCTGCCAAACCTACCATAGGTGAACCCGCACAGGCGAGTGGCAGCCACCGGCGGCATCACGCACACCGGAGCCGCCTCCGACCGACGATCGCGCCCATAGCCAGCGCCCGCACCCGACGACCTTCCACCTTCTGTCCATCGGCAAACCTCTCCCCTAAGGAGGACCATGCTCACGAAATCCCCGCAGCTGCGCGCTTATGTCATGCTTGGCTTCACCATGCTCTTCTGGGCCGGTAACTCGATCGTCGGTCGCGCGGTTCGCGACGACATTCCTCCGATCACCTTGGCGCTGGTCCGCTGGACGGGTGCACTTATCCTGCTTGCGCCCTTCGCGCTGCGGCCTCTGATCGCCGAGTGGCCGGTCGTGAGGCGGCACTGGCGATCGAGCCTGTTCCTGGGAATCGTTGGCGGTGCGGCGTTCAACGGGCTGCTCTATTCGGGCCTGCGCTACACGACGGCGACCAACGGACTGCTGCTGCAGGCATTGATCCCCTCGCTGGTGCTGCTGGTCGGTGCGATCGGGTTTCGGGATCGCGCGCGTGTCGGCCAGATCATCGGCATTGCCTTGTCGACGATCGGCGTCGGGCTGATCGTCTTTCGCGGTGACATCGCGGTGATCCTGGCGCTCCATTTCGGAACTGGCGATATGTTCATCCTGTGCGGGTGCGTGTGTTGGGCTCTGTACACCGCCTGCCTGCGCCTGCGCCCCGCCATTCAACCGATAACCTTCGTCTTTGTCACATTCGCGATCAGTGCGCTGGCTATGGTGCCCTTCGCCCTCGGCGAAGCCCAGGCCATCGCCGCCATGCGGTGGCAACCAGCCACATTCGCGGCATTCGCTTACGTCGCAATCTTCCCCTCGATATTTGCCTATTTCCTCTACAACGCCGCCGTCGCCCGGATCGGCCCTGGCGCCGCAGGGCAGACGATCAGCCTGATGCCCTTGTTCGGCGCGTTGCTGGCGACAGCGCTGCTCGGCGAGAATCTCGCTGGCTACCACATGATCGGCATGGCGCTGATCTTGACCGGCATTGTGGTTGGTTGGGCGATAGATCGACGACGCGCGCCATAACTGACGTTCACCGCCGACATCAGATTCACACCGCTGCAGCCGCGTTCAGGAAAGTGGCAAACTCCTCTGCGCACCGCTCTGGCGCCTCCAGATGAAGCAGGTGGCCACGCCCCGGTATGACGATGCGCCGCACCTGAGATGAACTCGATTCGATGATATCGGCCATCAGCTGAAACTCCGCCATGTCGGCTTCACCGGTAAGCAGCAGCGTCGCCGGCCTTAACGTGTGAAGGCGCTCGATATCGGGCATCACCAGCGCATGATTGTCGCGCAGCCATTGCCGGCCGGCGAAGCGCGCGATCTCCCGTCGCAAGTCATCGGCAGCATCCCTTTCGCGGATCGTGTCGAACATCGGATGCAGCCACCAGAGCCGCTTCGCCTCCTCCATCCGCCCTGCTCGCGCCGCTTCGAGCATGGGCTCCCAGCGCGCTTGCCAACCCTCCGACCATTCCCATCCGGCGATCTGCGGACTGATCAGGACCAGCCGCCCCACCCGATCCGGATGATCGAGCGCAAATCGGAGCGCGACGCCGCCGCCCATCGACGCACCAACGAGATCGCACCGATCGATCGCCAGCGCATCGAGCAGTTCCGCAAGATCGTCGACATGGGTGAAGGCCGCATCGGAACGCGCCGTCGAGCGCCCGAAATCGCGCAGATCATATCGAAGCCAGCGTCGTCCTGCATCCAGAAGCGGCCAAAGCCGATCCCATCCGTGGAGATCTCCGCCCATACCGTGCACCAATATCGCGCAGTGCCCGGCCCCTTGCGCCTGATAATGGATGTGCACTCCGGACAGATCGATCATCATATGCTTGCCCGATCGTCTCCGGCCGCTTTCATCCCTCCAGTTCGCCCGATCGCAACCGCTCGATGAGATCCTGTTCCTCATATTGCCCGTCGATCGTCTCGACATAATGAAAGCTGCGCAATTCGGGCGGCAGAGCGAACAACACCTTGGCCATATCGGCCAGCGTGCCGTCTTGCACCACATCCTCGGTGCCATGATCCGATCGGCGGATGAGCCGGGCATGTTCGCGGCGACCGGCAGGTTCCATCGGCAATCTCTCCTTCATCGACCGCAAGAGCAGGCCCGCACGGGCAAAATCCCGATGTCGGATCTCGATATGTTGTCCATCACGATAGTCCCGCTTGCCAAGCCCGGATAGCATCGACGGGCCATATCAGCATCACGATATTCAGCGTCAGATTGTCGCGGATGGCAAAAAGCATCAGCAGTTCCAGTGCCAGGCCGAGCAGTACGGATATCCGGATCGGCGCTCGTGCGGCGAACAGAAAACCCAGTACCATCATCGTCACATCGCTGAGCGAATTGATGACGGAATCGCCCGTATAGCCGAGTGCGATCGTAGCCGATCGATAGCGCTCGATGATGAGCGGCGAATTCTCCAGCATTTCCCAGGCCGATTCCACCAGCACCGCGACGAGCAGCCGCATGTCAGTTGCCAAGCGCCCACGCAGCAGCCACCAGGTCGCGCCGTAGAAAATCAAGCCATGGACGATATGGCTGAAACTGTACCAGTCGGTGAGATGCTGGCTGTTGCCCGGCGAATTCACCGCCCCTTCCCAAAGCCTGACCGTCCCGCAGGTGCAGATTGGCGCCCTTCCCATCACCAGCAGTACGATTGCCAGTGTGGCGACGATCGCAATGATCGCCGCTATTAGACGGAAGCGGAAAGGCGGCCACAGCCGCCTTCCCCCCAAACCGGTCACGCAACTTTCGCTTTCGCCACATAGTCGTCGATCGCGGTCGCCAGCACCGCAAGCGGCACCGCGCCGGCCTGGATCACCGCGTCGTTGAAGTCGCGCACGTCGAAACGCGTGCCCAGCGCCGCCTTCGCCTTGTCGCGCAGGGTAACGATCTGAGTGTGGCCGACCTTGTAGCCGCATGCCTGCCCTGGCGACGCACAATAGCGATCGACTTCGCTGGTGCAGGCCGCGCGCGCACGGCCTGTGCTGCTGGTGAGATAATCGATCGCCTGTTCACGGCTCCATTTCTTGGCGTGGAGGCCGGTATCGGTAACGAGCCGCGACGCGCGGAAGCGCAGCGCCTGATACATGCCCAGCTGGCCGAACGGATCCTCCTTGTAGAAACCCAGTTCGTCGACGAGTTGCTCCGAATAGAGCGCCCAGCCCTCGGTATAGGCGTTAAAGCCCATCAGCGAGGCAATCAACGGTACGTCGTCGCGATGCTCGGCAACATAGGCGCCCTGCCAGGTATGGCCGGGCAGTCCCTCATGCGCCGAAAGCGACGGGATCGTGAACTTCGGCCAGTTACCCGTATCCTTCAGGTTGATATAATAGATCGCTGGGCGCGAACCATCGAGCGACGCAAAGTTCATATAGCCGAGCGCAGCGCCCGCCTCGATATCGACCGGCACGCGCTTGACGGTCACGTCGGCCTTCATCTTCATCCGCGACACAAGCGGCAGCATCGCACGCAGTTCGTTCATCTTGGTCTTCACATAAGCGACCGCCTCGATCTTGCCTGCATCGGTGTTGGCGAACAATTGCTTCGGATCGCGGCTGAGCGCCGACATCCGCTCGCCGACCGTGCCCTGCGTCATTCCTTGCGATTTGAGCACGGCATCCATCCGCGCATCGAGATCGCGGCCCTGATCGAGCCCCATCTGATGGACAGCCTCCGGCGAAAGATCGGTGCTCGTCGAATATTGCAGCAGCCAGCGATAATAAGCATCGCCGTCGGGCAGCTTCCACGCACCCGCATCATGGGTGGCCTTAGCCCGCAGTGCCGCCATCGCCACAATCTGCCGATCGAGCGCCGGATAGACCATCGTCTCGACGATTTTCGTCGCGCGCGGCGCCCAGTCGCCTGGGATCTTCGTGTCGGTGCGCCTGACGAGCGACGTCACCATCCGCGCCTGCTTCGCCGGTGTCGCCCGCAGGCCGCGCAGCCCCTCCAGCGTGGTATCGAGCACGAAATCGGGCGCGATCACGCCGAGCCCGGCATCATGCTTCGCCTGCTCGGTCTCCTGATCGAGTGCGGTCGCGAGCGCGGCAAGGCGCGACAGATAGGCCTCGGCGTCCGCCTTGTTCTCGACGCGGTGGACCGAGTCCAGGAATTCGGGAATGCCCTGATAGGCGCCGTCCTGCTGGCTGATGACATAAGGGTTGCCGCCGCCAAAGGTGCCGATTCCGCCATAGGCAAAGCGCGAGCCTGCAGCGCCACTGGCCAGTTCATAGGCAACGCTATCATAGATCAGCTTGTCATGGCCCGCGAGCGAAGCGCGATCGATGCTGGCGAGCATGTTCTGGAAGCGCGGTATGTCCGCAATCGTCTTCGCCCGTGCCGCCGCCGATCGATCGCCGAGCTGCGCACGCGCCCAAGCGTTGGCGCCGGTATCAAGACCGAGATAGCTGAAGCCCTCGGGCGAATCCTTGAGGTTCTGCATCGCTATATCGTCGAGCAGTTTTGCGAATTTGGGTTCGATCGCGGCAAAAGCCGGCCGGCCGATCGCGGCCAGGCCGGTGGCAGCCGCAGCAGACAGCAGGAAGGAGCGACGGTTGAGATTCATATCGGGAGGTTACCTTCGATCAGATGGTGGTGCGGCGCCCGAAGCGACCGCGCATGGCCACAGGCTAGCGCGTCATTTCGCGGTGCGCCAGAGCCGCCTTAGCGTGTTATCACAGCGCATCGGATCGAATGCCAAAGATGCTGGACAGGCTCTTGTCCCCAGGCCTAGCGTCATCTGCCGGGCCGCGGGGTGGCTACCGATGACGATTTCGCAAAGGACATCACAATGACTCGGCGGGAGTTCATCGGCATGGCGAGCGTCGGCGCGGTGGCGGTCGCCATTGCCGCGCGGGTCGCCTTTACGGCAAAATTGCCTGAAGTGTCCGGCGAGACATTCCCAGTCCAGCATAGCGACGCCGAATGGCGCGCATTGCTGCCTCCCTCCGGCTACAAGATCCTGCGGCAGGCGGGCACCGAAGCGCCCTTCTCAAGCCCGTTGCTGGGCGAGCATCGCCCTGGCCTTTTCGCCTGCCTCGGCTGCGACCAGCACTTGTTCGACGCGCGCACCAAATATGACAGCCATACTGGCTGGCCCAGCTTCTGGGACGTGCTTCCGCAGGCCATCATAAAGCGTGACGACAGTTCGATCGGCATGTCGCGCACCGAGGTCCGCTGCGCGCGATGCGGTGGTCATCTCGGTCATGTATTCACCGATGGGCCACAACCGACGGGATTGCGCTATTGTATGAACGGGGCAGCGATGGCGTTTCAGCATGCCACCGCATGACATCACGAAGAGAGGAAAGGCAAAGCCATGGGCGAAATCTTCAACGGGATCATGCGGGGGGTGAGCAGCCTGCTCGGCGTGGGCATGGTGTGTATGGGCGGCATCTGGATCCTCCAGGGCTTCAACCTCGCCTTTCGCGTCGGCTTCATGGTCGGCGACAAGCATTGGGCCGTCTATGGCGCGATGCTGGCAGTGGTGGGCGTGTGCCAGATCATCTGGAGCAACACGCGCGAGCAATATTACAAGCGAAGATGATCGGCCTGCGGAGATTGCCGTCGCCGTCCGAAATAGTGGATTACGGCTCGTAGCCGAGCACGAGCGTGTCGGACATACTTCCGTCCCAGCGGGTCTTGCCAGGAATGATGATGACGTCGGGCTTCACCGCGCAAATCATCAACTGCGCTTCGCCGCGCCATATATTCTTGGCGTAGCCGGGGTGGTCGTTCAGCGATTCCCAGCTCACGCCCCGGTCAGCGGCCAGATGACGGGCAATCTCGTCCAGGGTTCTTATCTTGCTGCCCATCTTCGATCTTCTTCACCGCTATGCTTGTTACGCACCGACTGTTAGCGAAAACCAACAGTTCAGCATGTGATGGCGCTCACACACCTTCCCCTCCCCTGGAGAGGCCTGAAGCGGAAGGGCTCTACCCTGTCCGCACTCGCCCGCGCACCGCCTCGGCCAGCGCCTGTAATCCGGCCAGGAATTCGGCGCGAATGATCTGCGGATGGCGGTTCGATCGCGGAACCGGTTTTGCGACGAACGCCCCCCTCGCCCCATCGTACCAGTCCTGATTGCGCGATCCGAACCGCGCCATGGCGACGGCCGCATAGGTGCGATCCTCAATCGCCACCGCGCGCATCGTCGGCCGCCATTCGCCCATCAGGCTTTCACACAAGGCGACGTCGGCGCGCGCTGTCAGCACCGCTGGCGGCAGATCGCGTGCCTGCCCGGGCCCGGCGCCGCCCGGCAATATGTCGAGCGAACTCTTCATCGCTGATCGTTCGGCCATCTCGAAGGCGTTGCGATAGAAGCGCAGCGCGGCCAGTTCGTCACCGCCGATCAGCGGCACCCGCCCGGCGCGCTCGGCCTCTCCGGCCTCGCGTTTGGCGAGGCTTTCGAACCATGGCTGCCGGCGCCACGCCCGGCCCAGCAATTGCCCCTGTTCAGTATGCACGGGTTGCAGCACATAGGGTGCCTGCGCGGCCGCCTCCGGCGTGGGCGCTACGATCTCGACACGCGGCGCCGCCCGCGCCTTGCGTCCGGCCTTGCTCTTGCGCGCCGGCCGGGCCACCCGATCGGCGGCGATCAGCTGTGCGACCCGATCCGCCTCGCGTTCCGCCCGCTCGGCCAGCCGCGCGAGCCGTTCGACCGCATCGGCACAACGATCGAATTGTTGCATCATGTCCATATCGTCTCCCGTTCAATATATGCGATCAGGTCCGGCGCCGCCCGTGCAGCAATTCGGCAAGGATTTCGGCCTGTTTGCGGTCGGCCCAACTCGTCAGCCAGTCCGGGTTGATCAGGATCAGCCCGTGCCGAAGCCATGCCTCGCGCGCCGCCGCGCGGGCTTTTGCCGGATCGGCATCACGGGCGAGCGGCGCCACCGACGACAGCGAAGACCTTACCGCCATCAGCGGCCTCCCTTCGCCGCACGTCGCATCCTGCCCGTGCGACGGCAGTGTACATATTTTGCGAATTTCGCATTGCCTGTATCGGATAGGCGCATATGCCATGACCGGTACTTGGCCAGAAGCCACGACACAGCCCCAATGCGCAACGACTCATCAAAGGTATCTGTCACCAATTTTCACCTTATATATTTGTTTATATGACTGTTTTCTTGTCAATATGAACGGGACAATGTCGGCGGAATGGCTACGATCGGCGGAGGCGAATCCGCATCACGAAGCATGACCATAAAGATGCGATAATCGCATTTTTGACGCAAGCGGAAAAATGCGATATTGGCATTTTATCGAAGCTTCAACACGGCAGGACCATGGACATCGACATCATCAGGGCGCGGATGGATAGCATCGGTCTGAAGAGCAAGGATCTTGCCGAATGGATCGGCATCAGCCCGGACAAGGTTTCCAAGTCGCTGAAGGGCATTCGCGCATTCAAGGCCGACGAGGTCGATCGCATCCGCGAAGTGCTGCGGCTCAACCCGCCGGCCGATGGCGATACGCCCGCGCGTACCATCCCGGTGCTGGGCATGGTTTCTGCCGGCCGCTGGAAGGAAGCGATCGCGCTGGCCGGCGAGCGGATGCCGCTGTTCGATCCCGGCACACCGCGCAATGCGTTTGCGGTGCGGGTGGATGGGGATTCGATGGATCGGATCATCGAAGATGGTGGCACGATCATCGTCGATCCCGACGATCGCGCGCTTTACCCCAAGCGCTTTTATATCGTCCGCAACGGCGACGGCGAAACGACGTTCAAGCAATATCTGGAGGAACCGGCACGACTGAGCCCCTGCTCCACCAACCCCGTGCACAAGGAAATAATGGTCGGCGAAGGTTCGTTCGAGATCGTCGGGCGGGTGATCTGGCGGGGCAGCCGGATGTAAGCATGATGATGGCCCGGCCAATTCCGCATGAGCAGGCGCCATGATGATATGTCGCAACCGCGCTGGCGCCGGGCTGACAATGGATGGTAGCGCATTCTCCAGATCGCGGAAGCGGGGAGTGATGGTTCGGTGAGCAGGGAAGACGACATATTGGGCGATCCGAAGCTGGCGACCACTTTTCCGCAATTCATCCGCGCCACCGCCGCGGCTTATGGCGACGATATCGCCATCAGGCTGAAGGGCGATACGATCCCGGACGATGCACTGACGTTCCGCGAGCTTGACGATCGATCGGCCGAACTGGCCCGCGGCCTGATCGCGCGCGGCGCGGGCAAGGGCTCAAGGATCGGCTTCATTCAGGGGAACGGCCCCTCATTCGCTTTGATGCTCGCCGCAATCGCGCGCATCGGCGCAATCGCCATCCCGTTCAGCACGCTGATCAAATCCAACGAGTTGGTGCGCATGCTGCGGCAGTCCGACGTGTGCGGCCTGATCGTGCAGCGCAGATTGCTGGGCCATGACTATGTCGATCGCCTCTGCGAAGCACTCCCCGATCTGCGCAAGGGCGCCAGCCCGGAACTGCGGATCGCCCAGACGCCCTATCTTCGCTGGATCATCTCCGCGGGCGACGACCTGCCGCCGACCTTTCACGACATGCGGTTCCTGACCGATGCCGCGCCATCGGTGAGCGAAGACATGCTGCGCGAAATCGAATCCGAAGTGCACACGACCGACCAGATGATCGAGATCTATACGTCGGGATCGATGGCATTGCCCAAGGGCGTTCGGCACAATCACGGCCCGATTCTGTTCCGCACCCATTATATCCGGTCGATGATCGTGCCCGAGCGCGGCACGGAACTCGGCGCACCGCTGCCGATGTTCTGGATCGGCGGACTGATGATGTTCCTGATGCCGCATTGGGAAGTCGGCGCGACGACGATATGCACCGAAGGAACGTCCACCAGCAGCAGCCATGCGTTGGGCAGCGTGCTGGCCGATGAAGATCTGAAAGCTGTCCCGAAGATGGCGACCATATGGGGGCTCGGCATGACCGAGACGATCGGCCCTTATTCCTACGCCGATGAACGGCGCGTGCCCGGATATCCGCTGTGCGCACCGTTGGACCATATCGCCGATCGCTATGAGGTGCGGGTAGCCGACACAGCGGGGCGGCCGGTTGCCGAAGGCGAGATCGGCGAGATCCAGATACGCGGCTATGCGCTGACGCCCGGACTCCACAAGGTCGAACGCGATCTGTATTTCACGCCGGACGGCTTCTATCACACCGGCGATCTCGGCCTCGTTCAGGGCAGCCGCATCCTCTTTACCGGCCGCGATGGCGACATGATCAAGACGGCCAGCGCGAACGTATCGCCGGCCGAGGTCGAACAGGAAATGCAACAGCTGGACGGCATCCACTCGGCCTATGTGGTGGGCCTGCCGGATACGCAAAGAGGACAATTGGTAGTGGCAGCGGTAGTCCCTCGTGAAGGCGCTGAACTCGACTTCGCCGACATAGAAGGCAAGCTGCGTCAGCGTTTGTCGAGCTACAAGGTGCCGCGCGCTTATGTGGCGATCACACGCGCAGAGGTGCCAATGCTGCTCAGCAACAAGGTGTCGCGGCGTCAGATCGAACGGTTGATGGCGCAGAAGCTCGGACGGGCGTAAAATGCCGGCCTAACCAATCGCGAATTCGATTGCACGTGCGTCCGTCACCCGTCAACCTCGTGACGCAGGGGGAACGAACCGATGACGCTCGACATGGCGATCAGCCGCCGTATGGCGCTGTCTGCGGGTTTGGCGGGACTGTTCGCAGCGACCATGCCAGCAGCCGCCACAAACCTCGCGGCAAAGGCGCCGCTGCCCGACGATATATTCGATGCCCTGATACGTAGCTTCCTCGCGGCCTTCGAGATACCAGGCGCGGCGGTGGCGATTGTGCGCAGCGATCAGCCGCCGATTATGCGCGGCTATGGCGTATGCAAGCTCGGCGCGCCCGATCCCGTTGATACGAACACGCTGTTCGCGATCGCATCGAACAGCAAGGCATTTGTCACCGCCTCAATTGCAATGCTGGTCGAGGTCGGCAAGCTTGGCTGGGATGATCCGGTCGTCGACTATATGGCCGATTTTGCGATGTATGATCCGGTCGTTACGCGAATGATGACGGTGCGGGACCTGTTGTGCCATCGCAGCGGCCTGCCGCTCGGCGCCGGCGATCTCCTCCAATTCCCGCAAACCGATCATGACCGCACCGACATGCTGCACGCGCTGCGCTTCCTCAAGCCCGCACGCGGTTTTCGCACCGGCTATGATTATGACAATATCCTTTATGTCGTTGCCGGTATCCTGATCGAGCGGATTTCGGGCATGAGCTGGGAGGCGTTCGTCACCGCCCGGCTGTTCGTGCGGCTGGGGATGCGCACCGCGGTCGCCAGTCGCGCGCTGCTGAAGACCACCAATATCGCCGCGCGCCACGCCCGGCTCGGCCCGCCGACACGCGGTTTCGGCGAACAGGAAGTGGTGGAGCCCGACGAGTCGGTGGCGGCGAGTCCGGCGGGCGGCATCCATGCCAGCGTGACCGATATCGTCCCTTGGCTGGCCGTTCAGCTCGCGCGCGGCCGGTTGGCGGACGGCGGACGGCTGTGGAGCGAGGCCAGCGCCGACACGATGTGGACGCCGCAGGTGATCACCGCGAGCAGCACAGGCCCTACCCCCGACGATCCGACACGGCCGGTGCTCAGCGCTTATGCGCTGGGCTGGAAGGTCGCGGATTATCGCAAGCAATGGCTGCTGTCGCACGGTGGCGCGTTGAGCGGACAGATTACCAATATCGCCATGCTCCCCGAAATGGGCGTCGGCCTCGCGGTGTTCACCAATATCGAAAACCGCCTGCCGGGCCTCGGCCTGCGCAACGCCCTGCTTGATTATCTGCTCGGCACAGGCGGCACTGACTGGATCGCCGTCACCCGCCACCAGATGACGGCCGAGGAAGACAAGGTACGCTCCCGGATTTCGGGCGGCGATTTCGCGATTCCAGCCGGCGGTCCATCGCTCGCGCTCGATCATTATGCAGGCCGATATCGTGATCCCTGGTATGGCGATATCGTGGTCAGCGCGCAGCGCGGCCGGCTGATGATTGATTTCACCCACACGCCCGTGTTCAAATGCGCCCTCGAACCATTCGGCCCGGATACGTTCCGCACCCGCTTCGGCCAGGGGAGCGGCGAAGATGCGGTGGTGACCTTCCTGATCGAGAATGGCGTGCCGATGCAGCTCAGACTTCGGGCGATCTCGCCGATCGCCGATTTCAGCTTCGATTTCCAGGACCTCGCACCGCGACGAATAACGCGGGGCTCGTGACCGGACACTGCCATCACAAGCACGCGGCCAACGACGCCCAACGGGCAATTCCCAACCAATGATCGTATATCTCATATAACACTATTGTGATGAAATGCAATTTCACTTGCTAAAATAGCCTGCAGTCATGTTGAATATACATGAGGAAGTCACCATTTCTGAGCGCCACCGGCGCGACGCGCTTATTCTAATAATATTATTATATATCAATAATTTATATAAAAATAATCAGACTTGCACGTTCACAAGAAATGATCCCGGTGAAAGGTTGATCGGGCCACTGTGACCACATCTTCGAGCTACCGCTTCCCTGCAGCCACTCTCCCACAGATTGACAGCATCCGCGTGCGGGGTCACCCCTATGGCCACGCAAGTGACAATCAACAAAGATAAATAATAGACCGGCCACCCGGGAGAGCAGACGCGTGAGCAATTACAAAGACTGGATGATTTCGGTCGACGATCACGTCGTCGAACCACCGCATGTATGGCAGCGCCATATGTCGCCGAAATATCGCGACCGAGCCCCCAAGGTCGTCTGCGATGACGGCGTTTGGAAGTGGGAGCTGGAGGGTAAGCGAAAGGTAATTACAGGCCTCGTCGCTGTTGCGGGAACGCCCAGCACCGAATGGGACCCGATGCCAATGAATTTGAATGCGCCGCCGTCGGCAGGCTCGGGCGATCCTAAAGTACGCCTTGCGGCGATGGATGAGGATCACATCATCGCTTCGCTGATCTTCCCGACATATGCGAACAGCTGCGGGCAGACATTCCTGGAGACACAAGACAAAGACCTCGGGCTAGCCTGCATCCGCGCCTATAACGACTGGATGATCGATGAGTGGGCAGCCAGTGCGCCCGACCGTTTCATTCCGCTCGCGTTGGTGCCGCTATGGGACGCTGGGCTGGCGGCAGAGGAAGCCCGCCGCGCCGCGGCGAAGGGCGCAAAGTCGATTTCCTTCACAGAGAATCCTTCGTCGATCGGACTACCCTCGCTCCATGACAAGAATCGCTATTGGGATCCCTTGTTCAAGGCCTGTGCCGATAACGGGCTTCCGCTGTCGATCCATCTCGGAACCTCGGTCCGGCGCATGATGGCCCCCGATGCTCCGTTGATCGAAGGTGCCTCATTCATGGCGCTCGGCGCGGTCGACGCATTTGTCGACTGGATGTGGAGCGGCAATCTGTTGCGCCATCCCGATCTCAAGATCGTGCTTTCGGAGAGCGGCATCGGCTGGGTTCCGCCCATACTCCAACGTATGCGCCGCGATCTCCACCGCTGGCGCTGGGCACGGACGGCGAAGACCGACTTCGAAGGCGATATCCTGACGGGCGATACCGCTTCGCGCGGTGAGCGCTCCGTATTTGGCGACATCCCCGATGGATTCGATCCGCTTGAATTGTTTCGCCAATCGATCTTCATCAGTGCCATTGCGGGCGATACTGGGTGGGAAGCGCTCGACTATCTCGGTTTCGACAATGTCATGATCGAAACCGATTTCCCTCATCCCGACGCGGAATTTCCGCATTCTGCCGCCGCTGCACAGCGGGATCTGGCCGATCGGACCACCGATCAGCGCGCGAAGATCCTCCGGGACAATGCCTGTCGCGTCTATTCGTTCACACCGGCAAGCGCCTCCAGCCTCCAGATCGGCTGACATGGCAACGCTTGGGGCGACACAGCATATGGCGCACTTCCAGAGCCTGGAAGTCCCGGTTGCCGGCGGCGATCTCCATATCGGTTCATGGGGCGAGGGTGATGTGTCGGTTCTGGCTCTCCATGGACTGACTCTCAACCACGCCGAATTCCATTTGCTCGGCGAAAGCCTCGCCGGCTCTGCACGCATGATCGCCCCCGACCTCAGGGGCCGCGGTGCGAGCGCTGAACTCCCCCCGCCTTATGGGCTTGAAGCCCATGTAGAGGATGTTGCGGCAGTGCTGGCGCATCTGGGCGGCCCTCCCGTGGTGCTTGTCGGGCACTCCTGGGGTGCCGTCGTGGCGCTTGCTGTCGCCCACCTTCATCCCGATCTGGTTCGAAGCATATTGCTGGTCGATGGGGGACTGCCGCCGGCGGCAGGGGTTGCTAGCGACCAATCGACCGACCGCGCGAGCCAACGCGTGCTGGCGCGGCTGGCATCGACCTTCGCCTCGGTCGATACCTATCTCGATATCTGGCGCGGGCAGCCGGGTCTCGGCCACCACTGGAACGAACATATCAAGCGCGCCTTCGCGACGGATCTGGCCGGAACGGCACCTTCGTTGCGTTGCAATCTGAAACCCGAAGCATTCACGGCTGATATTGCCAGCACCTATGCGCAGAGCGGTCTCGCCGAACGGGCGATGGTCCAACTGCGGCATCGCGCAACACTGATCCGTGCAGCGCGCAACATGGCGGACGAAGAGCATCCGCAATATTCCGACGCGGTCGTCCGCCAATGGTGCGATCGTGTCGCCAGCCTGCACGACAGGCTAGTCTCCGGCGAAAATCACTATACGATCCTGCTAGGAGAAACCGGCGCGAAGCATATCGCCGCTCTTATTCGGGAGGAATTGCGCCACAGCTGATCCGACGACAAAACAATCAAAAACATGAAAATTGGGAGAGAGACATGAAAAAGCAGCATCACAGAATCGCGCTTCTTCTGACCACAGCCATCGGAATGACTCCGACGCTACCAGCATATGCGCAGGAGAAGCCTGAAGGCGACATCATCGTCACCGCGCGCCGCATCGAAGAAAAACTCAGCGACGTGCCGATCTCGATCTCGGTCCTGAGCCAGCAGGCGCTGACCAACCGCAACGTCGTCCAGCTCGCGGATCTGGCCTCCTACACCCCCGGCCTCTCCGTAAACCAGCGCTTTGGCCCCGAACGGGCGACTTTCGCCATTCGCGGCTTCAGCCAGGACCCCGGCACCTCGCCCTCGGTCGGCGTCTATTTCGCCGAAGTTCCCGGCATCCGGGTCCAGGGCGGTTCACTCTCCGGCAACACGGTCGGGCCGGGCGTCTTCATGGATCTTCAAAACGTGCAGGTGCTGAAGGGGCCGCAGGGTACGTTGTTCGGCCGCAATACAACCGGCGGCGCCATCCTGCTCGTGCCCAACCGGCCGACCGACAAGTTCGAAGGATGGGTCGAGGGTCAGCTTGGCAACTATTCTGCGCGCCGCGTCCAGGCGGTCATAAACATCCCCCTTGCCGACACGTTCAAGGTGCGCTTCGCGGTCGATCGCAACAAGCGCGACGGCTATCTGCGCAATCGCTCGGGCATAGGCCCGGACACGTTCAACGACACCGACTATATCGCGCTGCGCGGCACAGTCCTCGCGGAGCTGACGCCCAACCTCGAGAGTGTCACGATCGTCCACTACAGCAAGTCGATGACCAACGGCTATGCGGCACGGCTGATTTCGTGCAACCGAGCCACACCAACCAACCCCACCAACTTCAATGGTATCCAGGCGGCGGCAGCCTGCGATCAGATCGACCGGCAGGCTGCGCGCGGCGACGGGCTGCTGGATGTCGACGTCAACACGCCGGGCGCGTTTCTCGATATCGAGCAGTGGCAGGCCATCAACACCACAACCTGGGACGCCAGCGACAGCATCAAGGTCAAGAATATCGCGAGCTACGGCCAGTACCGCGAGAATTCGCGGATCAGTTCGTTCAGCGACAATCCGGTCGTATCGGCCCGGACACCGAGACTACAGGTGGCGGCGGGCGCAGCTATTATTTCGCTCGTCCCCGGCACGCCGTTCAACCTCAACGTCTCCAGCGTCATTCCGGGGCAGGATGGCGTCGAAAAATTCGCCTTGACCGACGAATTCCAGATTCAGGGCAAAGGTGAAAAGTTCAACTGGGTGCTGGGCGGCTATTACGAGAAAAATCGCGAGCCGAAAATCGATCCGCGCCGTAATTTTGTTTCGCTGAGCTGCACAAATTACGACACGCAGCAATGCACCGACCCATTCGGGATCGGCTCCATCTCGGAATCCCGCAACAAGTACGACTATGACAGCAAGGGCCTGTTCGGCGAAGGCACCTATGACTTCACCGAAAAGCTCGCACTGACTCTGGGCGCGCGATATACTTGGGATAAATCACACGCGGAGGCCGAGAATTCCCGGATTGTACGCGTCGGCACCGCTACCCAGGCGCGTGTCTGCACCGACACATTTCGCTTCAACTCGGGATTCAACGCCGCGGGCAGGCCCAACGCCCTTACCGTAACCAGCCCTGCCCAATGCCATGCCGAATTCAACGAGAACTCACGCAAACCGACCTGGAATGCCAACCTGACCTACAAGCCAACCGGTGGTATCATGCTCTACGGCCGCTATGCGCGCGGCTATCGGCAAGGCGGCATCAACACGACGCCGGTCGCCGCGGAAACCTGGAAACCGGAAACCGTCGATTCATACGAGATCGGCACTAAAACGACGTTTCACGGCCAGATCAGCGGTTATCTGAACGTCGCAGCCTTCTACAACAAAATCCACGACGCGCAGGTCGCGGGCACCACTGTACCGCTCCCCTCATCGGGACTGACTTCGAGCATCGCCATCCTCAATGCCGGCGTGGGGACGATCAAGGGTCTGGAGCTGGATGGTTCGGCGCTATTCTTCAATAGCCTGCGGATCGATGTCGGCTATACCTATCTCACCACCAGGATTACAGGGATTCCGGCGTCCGTCCCCGTGACCGGAGGCGCCATAACCTCGATCACGCCGACGGTCATCAACGGGTCAGGCCTGACCTTCGCACCGAAAAATCGGGTGACGGCAACCGCGACTTATACGGTGCCCCTGCCGGCCAGGAGCGGCGACATGACCGTGTCGGCAACGTTCACCCACACCGACAAACAGGTCGCCAATGCGACCGCGCTGTTCGGCGTTCTCCCGGCGACCGACCTGCTCAACCTCAATCTCACCTGGAACAGTGTGTTGGGCAGCGCTTTCGATGCCGCAATTTTCGGCACCAACGTCACCAACAAGATCTATGCTGTCGCCACAACGTCGAGCGCCGCTTACGACAATCTCCTGCTGGGCCAACCGCGCATTTGGGGCGCCCGTCTTCGCTACAACTTCGGAAATTGATGCCTTATCGCGGCGCCGCCTTCAGGCGGTGCCGCGCCCTTCTCGTATCGATATGTGGAATGTGTCGTTAGCATTACGAGTACCCGCATAAATTGGTGCCCGGTTCAAAGTCGGCTTCTGTGGAGCTGCTGGTCAAAGGGAAAGCAGAAAATGAGCGAGGCTTCGGCTCCGGTGCCCTGGAGGGCGTGGTACGGTCTCGCCGTGCTGACGGCGATCAACAGTCTCGCCCAGATGGATCGAATCGCGTTGGCGGTGTTGCTGCAGCCTATCAAGAGCGAGCTTCACCTGAGCGATCAGCAATTGGGCCTTCTTTCCGGGCTGGCCTTTGCGCTGCTTTATGCTGCGCTGGGCTTACCCTTGGCGCGCTATGCCGATCGCGCCTCACGCACGCGCCTGTTGTCCGCCTGCTTGGCGTTATGGACAGTCATGACGACGCTGAGCGGTTTCGCACGCACATTTCCACAATTGTTCCTTGCGCGCGTCGGCGTTGGCATCGGAGAAGCGGGCAGCCTGCCTGCTTCCTATTCGCTGATTGCCGACACCTTTCCGCGCACGCGCCGAACCTTGACGATCGCCATATTCCAATGCGGCGGGACGATCGGAATCAGCGTTGGGACCTTCATCGTCGGCGTGTTCGGGCATTATCTCGGTTGGCGCGCCTGTTTGCAGCTGATTGGGCTCGCAGGGCTCCCATTTGCGCTGCTGGTGCTGTTCACCGTGCCGGAGTCGCTCCGGCCGCAACGCAAGGAGGCCGGGAACGAGCCGATCCGCCGGGTTTTCGGGGCGCTGCTCGGCCGGCGGGCATTCATCCATATCATGATCGCCTATACGCTCGCGGGGATCACATCGCTCGGTATCGGGCAATGGAATCCGTCCTACCTGATGCGCAGCTTTGGGCTAAGCATGGCGCAGGTCGGCGCCTGGGCAGGATTGGCGACGGCGGTCGGCAGCATTCTCGGCCTGCTGGCGGGCGGTTATGTCGCGACATGGGCGGCACGCCGTGACACGCGCTGGGAGCTATGGATTCCTGCAATCGCGACGTTGTTCGCCTTTCCCTGCGCTGTCCTACTCGCGCTCAGCCCCGTCGTGTGGATGGCGCTGACGTTCAAGATCGTCATGGCGGTAGGTTCGTCGGTCGCGTCCGGAGTAGCCATCGCCGCGCTGCAGGCGTTCGTCGAGCCCCATCGGCGCGCGACCGCCGTTTCGCTGGTGCTCTTCTTCCACTCGGCACTTGGCCTGGGGTTCGGTCCCTATATCATCGGCCTCGCGAGCGACCTTCTTGCGCCCGCTTTCGGCACCGAGAGCCTGCGGTACGGCATATTGATCGCCAGCCTGTTCCTGCCATGGGCCGCGTTCCACTACCTGCTTGCGGCTAGAAGAAGCTTGCAGGACAGCGTCAATTGAAGAAGCGCGTGAACAAGAATTGCACCAAGCCCCGAATTTTCTCAGAATGAATGTTGGTCAGCGGAGTTTCTTGTCCCAAGGAATTTCGGACCATAGCCTCAACACGGAGATCGGATTTTTTGGCGAGAAAGCGCACGAACACGCCGACGAAGCCGATCGACGCGCGCGCGCAGCGTTCGATCGACGCGTTGCACGCGGCGTTTCTCGAACTCCTCGAACTCAAGCCGCTCGACCAGATTCTTCTACGGGAGATCACCGAAGTCGCAGGGTTGAGCTATCCCACCTTCTTCCGCCGCTTCGCCAGCAAGGAAGAACTGCTGGTCGATATCGCCCGGAGCGAGGTCCACACATTATTGTCGTTGACGAAGCGCGCGTTCGACACCGGGCGGGCTGAGCGCGGCAGGGACGCATGTGAATATATACAGCAACGCCGAAGGCTGTGGAAATCGCTGCTGATAGGAGGCGCCGCCTCGGCCATGCGCGAGGAGTTTGCGCTGGCCGCACGGGCGATGGCGGACACCTACCAGCGCGCCAATCCTGCATTGCCGCTGGATCTCTCGATCCGCTTCTACGCCAGTTGCACGTTCGAAATCTTCGCCTGGTGGATGCGCCAGCCGGACGACTATCCGCTGAACAACGTCATTAAGTTGTACGACGCAATGCATCTCGATACGATCGCCCGATTGCGCCAGCTCGCCCTGGATTGACGTCACCATATCCGTGCGATCAAGTGGCTACCTTCATGAGGATGGGCGGCCATCCCGGGAAGATGGGATTATCCGCGTATAGAGATGCCAGGTCGCATAGCCGAGCACGGGCAGCACCACCGCCAGTCCGACCAGCATCACCATCGTCCCGATCGCCAGCAGCGCAGCGACGATCAAACCCCACACGGCCATCATGCCGGCATTGTGCCAGCATGCCCTCACGGAAAGTATCACCGCCGCCATCGGATCGCCGTGCCTGTCGACCAGCATCGGCAGTGAGATCACGCTGGTGGCCAGCACGACGGCCGCGAAGCCGAGGCCGACCAGATTGCCAGTCAATATCACACGCCAGCCCGCCGCCGTTCCCAGCATCATCGCGATGAAGCCATCAGGTGCCGAAGCAATATTCGGCCCGAAACTGGCGACGTACAACAACCAGGCCGCACCCAGCCATGCCATGAACAGCAGTGCCAGGAATATCGTCACCGGCAGGATCGCCCCCAGTGTCGCCCCGCGATAGGCATCGAGGAAATGCCGCCAATGGGCGTCTTCACCCTGCTCGCGGCGCTTTGCCAATTCGTAGAAGCCCGCCGCCATCGCCGGCCCCATCAGCGAGAGACCCGCGAACAGTGGAAATATCAACGGCAATAATTTGCCCTGCACGGCGATCGCGGCGGTGAATAGTCCGACGATCGGGTAGATGATGGCAATGACGATGATATCACCGCGCTTCTCGCGGAAATCGTCCCAGCCCCTCCGCAATGCCCAGCCGAGATCGGCAGCGCCGATCCGGCGGATTTCAATCGTTTCGGGCGCAGGCTGCAATGATCTTTCAGTGATCGCGATCATGATATCCTCCTCCTGCCCGGTCCGCGCCGCTGCGGCTTCCGGGATCGTCGATCGGCACGCAGCACCCGCATGGGCAGGCCATCATCGTGGTCGTCGTTCCGACAGCGGGACTGTCGAGTCGAAGGAAGGCTGGTTTAACAGATTTTCGCGACGTTTTCAGCCGTGGCGAAGTCTGGCCGATAGCGGGGTGGCGGCGGACGGGAGAACCGATAGAAAGGGCGCATGAAGGCAGCATCGGCGACAGATTATCGGGAACTTGCGCGGCGGCGTCTGCCCCGTTTCCTGTTCGACTATATCGACGGCGGATCCTATGCCGAGGTAACGGTGCGGCGGAACATCGCGGATCTGGAACAGGTTGCGCTGCGCCAGCGGGTGTTGCGCGACGTCTCGACGATAGACCTGGGAACCACATTGTTCGGCCACAGCACGGCGATGCCGGTGGCGCTCGCGCCGATCGGCCTCGCCGGCATGAGTGCGCGGCGGGGCGAAGTGCAGGCGGCGCGCGCGGCGGAGACCGCCGGCATTCCGTTCACCCTGTCGACGGTGTCCGCCTGCCCGATCGAGGAGGTCATCGCCGGCGTGAAGGCGCCGATCTGGTTTCAGCTCTATATGATCCGCGATCGGGCCTTCATGCGCGATCTGCTGGAGCGTGCCAAAGCGGCACGCTGCTCGGCGCTGATCTTCACCGTCGACATGCCCGTGCCCGGATCGCGCTATCGCGATTATCGTTCGGGGCTGGCCGGCGCGCCGGGGATATTGGGGAATATGCGGCGACTGTGGCAGGCCGCCTGCCACCCGCGCTGGGCTTGGGACGTCGGGCTGCTGGGGCGACCCCATAATCTGGGCAATGTCGCTCCGGTGCTGGGCGGCAAAAGCGGTATCGAGGATTTCTTCGGCTGGATGCGCGCCAATTTCGATCCGACCGTCTCCTGGGCGGACCTGGCGTTCGTGCGCAGCATCTGGGACGGGCCACTGATCCTCAAGGGCATATTCGACCCCGAAGACGCACGCGAGGCGGCCGCGATCGGCGCCGACGGGATTGTCGTGTCGAACCACGGCGGCCGGCAGCTCGACGGCGTACCTTCCACCGCGCACATGTTGCCGCCCATTGCGGCAGCCGTCGGCGACAAACTGACCGTGCTCGCGGATGGGGGCGTGCGATCCGGGCTCGACGTCGTTCGCATGCTGGCGCTGGGCGCGCGCGGCGTTCTGCTCGGCCGGGCCTGGGCCTATGCGCTGGCGGGTGGCGGACAGGCGGGGGTCGCGCATATGCTGCAGCTCGTCGAGGCCGAAATGCGCGTCGCCATGGCGCTGACCGGCATTACCCGTATCGAGCAGATAGGGCCGGATATTCTCGTCAGATAGGAAAGGCTGATGCGGTGCGCCGTCAGCGCAACACATGCCTTGCGGCCATTGCCCGCGCGTACCAACTGAAGAGCAGCAGCAGCCCGGCGATGATGCCATTCGTGATCGCCATTTGCCGTCCCATGATCGCGCCACCATCCGTGAGGACATAGCTGTGGAGGAGATTGATCAGGAATGCCGCCAGCGACAACGCGAAGACGGGAAATGCGTGGCGGTTCCGCAACAGCAACAGGATCGACGCCAGCAAAGCCGCAAAGACGCCAACCGCCCAGACGATCGTCACCCAGGCCGGCATGCCTTGATAATAAACGATCTGGTCCGGCGTCATGCCCGCGCCGGCGAGATAGGCCCGGCCCTTCAACCTATACATCACGAAGTCAAACACGCCGATCGCGTTGAAGAGGATGGCGATCACGGCGACCAGCCAAAGATGCCAAGGTGCTTTCGCAGATGTGCCGCTCATCGCTCCCCCCCCAAAAAAAAGATCGATCGTTCTTGCAACAAGCTACCGCACAACAGGGTTTCGCAGCAATGCGCATGAAACGATGCTTTATTGGGGCTTTTCGAGGCGATTTTCTCCCATTTTCAGCGGCATTATTTAGCAAATGCGCCAACGCGTTTAACGAGTCATGTGCGAGCGGTTACTGCGCCGCAGCCATCTCCGAAACCTACCGGGAGTAGCAGCCTTTTTCTGGACCTGGCTGATCGAGGCCCAGTTATTGGTATATCGCTCGACGAACTCCTCGAAAGTGTCGGCAACATACCCATCCGGTAGGCCCCCGATGAGAGCTACCTTTCCCCATGTTTCATCATCCGCACATGAAATAGCCCACGCCCAACACCAGATGCTGTAATCGAGGAAGATCAGGTGCTTTGATGCGTTCGACGCGATTGGTTCGCTGACGGCGTGTTCATACTCGTCCGGAATGTTTTTTATGCGGCCGATAGGCCACCAATTGCCGTCTTCGGCATCCCAGTTTTCCTTCTTTGGAGCGCCCTCTCCGAGATAGGTGCGGAAATCATCGGGAATTAAAATGCTGTATCGGGTTTCAAGGGCAGCTATCTCACTCTCGGACGTGGTCTGTGAAACGATCCCGACTGCTGACTGGGACCACCACGCTTGCACGGTTAGGTGTGGAAGCATCCGTTATAAATCTGCGCGTTTTTGGGGCCGGTCAATGGCCGTTATGGACATGTTTCCCTTCAACGCCGCCAATCTGCAATCTACCAATCGTAGTCATTCGAGCGCCAGTCTAGATCCCTCGATCGGGACTGGCGCTCACGCCGGCTGCCGCATAGCATCGATGTGGATTTCGAGGGAGCTGGACCATGGGCTTTGTGAAATGGGTGTTTGCCGGCGCGCTATTGGCGCTGGCCAGTACTGCTGACGCGACACCGGCTGACGACACCGCCATTCGCGATGTCGAGGCCGCGCAGGCCACCACATGGAATGCCCATGATGCCCATGGCCTCGCGCAATTGTTCGCGCCCGATGCCGACGTCATCGATGTGCGCGCGAGCCAGTGGCACGGCCGGGATGCCACCGAACTGATGATCGCCCAGGCCTTTGCTTCAGTTTTTGCCAAGAGCCACCTGCGGATCGATGCCGTGAATATACGCAGCCTGTCGCCGGACCTGGCGCTTGCTTATGTCAACTGGACGATAACCGGGATCGGGTCGGCTGCAGACGTCGCGCGCAGCGGCATCCAGACGCAGGTGCTGAAGAAGGTCGACGACCGATGGCTCATCCTGTCCTTCCAGAACACGAGCGCGATGCCGGATAGGCCGCAGCCGACAGTCATCACCCAGCCCGCCGGGAAACACGAGGCCGATAAGCCGAAGCGCCGCTGCATCGTAGGAAATGCCCAAGGCGGATGCATCGTCGGTGGTTGAGCGGCATCGCTGACAGGCAGAATTAAGTATTACGCCCCTGAAATATACCTGCCGAAAATGGCCGAAATACCGATATTTCGGCGACGCAACCATTCGCCCCCTTCGAACGTTACTCGCCGAGAAGAAGGAGAATATGATGAAGATGAAGATTGCGATGGTTGCCCTGGCGGCTTTGGTCTCTACCCCCGTCGTCGTGCCGGCGGCGGCGTCCGCGCAGAGTTCGGCCTACAGCAGCAACGGCCGCCATGTTTATCACAAGCGGCACCGTTATTATCACCGCAAGTGCGGCGGCGGTAATGGTGCGGTCGGAACGGTGGCTGGCGGCGTCGGTGGTGCGGTGATCGGTAATGCGCTGGGCGGCGGCGCTCTCGGCACGGTAGCCGGCGGCGTCGGCGGTGCGCTGCTCGGGCGGCACCTCGACAAGTCGAATACGCGGCATCGCAACGGCTGCTGATCGACTGAGCGTTCAGGGACGGGGTTCCTCGGACCCGTCATAGGTCCAGCTATGCTCTTCCTCGATGGCCGATCGTACGGGTCGGCCATCATGATCGCGCGACGGCCTGAAGCGGAAACGCTGGCGGATCAGCTCGCAGGTGAGCCGGTCCAGTTCGGTGTTTCCGCTTGAGCCAATGATGGCGCAATCGCCGACACTGCCGTCGACTTCGACGCTATAGTGCACCGATACGGTGCCGCCGATCCGGCGCTCGCGCAGGTCGGCCGGCAGGTCGCCGAATTTCAGCCGGCCCTTGATCTGCCGCGGTGGCCTCTCGCCGCCGCCCTCGCCATCTCCATATCCGCCGCTGCCCGTGCCATCCCCCTGCCCCCCGGCCCCCGAGCCCGGCCCCAGCCGATCGGAGGCACCTGCAGCCGCGGCCATGCCGGGCCCGGCCTTTGGCGCCGACACCACCGGAATCGGGGCAGGCAGGATCACCGGCGTCGGCGGCGCGACGATCTCGGCCGGCTTGTTCCTCAAATTGCGTGGCGACGCGCGGCCGGAAGCCTTATGGCGTGAGGCTCGTTCGGCATGTACTTTGGGGTGCAGCGGCGGTTGCATATGGAGATTCAGCATAGTCATCGGCTGGTCGCCCCGCGCGCCCATCTTGACAGACAGACCAAATAAAAGGGCGCAACCAAGCAAGCCGATCATCACGGCAGTACCCGCCGCGCCAATCAGCCTGTCTTGAAAACCTGCCCGCATCGCATCGATCATCGTTCATCCCGTCACCGGTTGAACGCCGCAATACATCAGAAGGGCCCGTCGGACGATCGGTGGCGACGCCCCTCCCCGCGACGCGGCGGCCGCACGCCCCCGCCGAACTCGGCCTTGTACGCGGCCAGTGTCTGCGGGAACTTGCCGGCCGACATGGTGGAATCATAATCGGGCGCAGTATAATCCCAATAGCTGTGGAAGAGCACGTCATGCGCGCGCATCCATGCCGCCATATTATGGATAAACAGCGGGTCGTCGCCGAAACCATGTTTGTCGGGCCGGGTGCCGGTGCCCCATTCGGGGATCGCGATCGGCTTGCGATGGGCAGCCGCGAAACGCGCCAGCCAGTTCAGGCCATAATTGCCCGTCAGATAATTCTGCCAGCGCACCTGCGGATCGGCATCCTGCCGGCGCCAGCTCTGATTGTAGAAATCGAGGCCGATCAGATCGACGACATCGTCGCCAGGCCAGAGATCCTGCGGCGCCACCGATCCGGCATTGGCGGTGGGATTCCAGACGATCCGGAAATGCTGGCCCGGAGTCGATCGCAGCACGCCCACGACGCGGCGAAATGCTCCCCCGAACGCCTCGGGATCGCGATCGGCCTTCCAGGGATACCAGCCGCCGTTGAACTCCCAACCCAGCCGAAGGATGGCACTGGCTTGCCCCTTCGCGACCAGCAGGGCGCCGAGTTTGCGAAACTGATCATCATAATCGCCATTGGCCGCCGCCCGCAGCGACCCGCCGTTGACGATCAATGGCACGCCGATCGCCATCGGGCGCGGCATCGCCTGCCAGCAGCCGAGCGCCCAATCGGCATCGCTCAGCATCGATTTCCAGCTATCCTTGGCGAAGAAATCGCTGATGCCATCGAGCTTGCGGCCGATGACGCCCTCATAGCGTGCGATCCGGCCACGCCCATCACAGCCATTGCCCTTATAGACGAATTGCAGCGGCTCGGCATGCAGCGCGGTGCCGCTGATTTCGGCCATTAGCGCCAACAGGAAGGCCGATCGTATCATCGGTTATCCTGCTCTAACAGAGCGTGTACGGGCGCAAGCCGGCGATCCGCGAGGCGCCCCGCATGCGCGCCGGACCGACAGCGAATGTGCGCCTCAGACCATTCAGCCGGCCGTGCGCAACTGCTGCGCGATCCACGAATCGATCTGCGCCTCGAGCACATCGAGCGGCACCGGCCCCTGCCCCAGCACCGCATCGTGGAAGCGGCGCACATCGAACCGCGGCCCCAATGCCGACTCCGCCTTGTGACGCAGCGACAATATCCGGAGTTCGCCAAGCTTGTAGGCGAGCGCCTGGCCCGGATTGCTGATGTACCGATTCACCTCGGCGTCGATATTGGCATCGGTGAGCGCGGTATTCTCCTTCATGAAGGAAACCGCCTGCGCCTTCGTCCAGCCTTGCGCGTGCAGGCCGGTATCGACGACCAATCGGCAAGCACGCCACATCTCGTAGGAGAGCCGGCCCATATCCTTCTCGGGCGTGTCGTAGATGCCCATTTCGATGCCGAGATGTTCCGAATAAAGGCCCCAGCCTTCGACGAACGCGGTGAAGGAGGCGATATATTTGCGGAATTCGGGCAGGTTCAGTTCCTGCTGGAGGGCGATCTGGTTGTGGTGGCCCGGCACCGCTTCATGGGCAGTAAGTGCCGGCAGTTCGTAAAGCGGGCGCTGATCGAGTTTCGATATATTGACATAATATGTCCCCGCAATGCCGGCAGGCGGTGAGCCCGGCAAATAATAAGCCGTCGTACTGCCCTCTGCGGTCTCAGCCGGAATGGCGCGCACGCCATAAGGCAGGCGCGGCAGAGTGGCGAACAGCCCTGGCATCTTGCCGTCGTTGATCTTGGCCTGCAGCGCAGCCGCGCCCATCAGTTCGGTCGCGCTTTTCGGGTAATATCTGGGATCGGTGCGCAGCGTGTGGATGAAGTCCTGCCGGCTGGCATAACCAGCCTTCTTTGCCAGCCCGTCCATTTCGGCCCGGATACGCGTCACCTCGTCGAGCCCGATCTTGTGGATCTGATCGGCCGTCAGCGTGGTCGTGGTCTGCTGCCGGATCTGGAAGTCGTAATATCGCGCACCGTCGGGCAGTGCCGCCGCACCGAAGGTCTGGCGGCATTTGGGATAATAGAATGTGCGATAATAATCGCCGATCTTGCGATATTCGGGGTTTAGCGTCCCGCTGATCAGGGTTTTCGCCTGGACCTTCATCTCGGCCCATTCGGCATCACTGACGTCGAACGGCCTGGCGGCCTTGAACGGCGCGTAAAAGCGCGATTCTTCAGGATTGGCGGCAATCACACCCGTGATCGTCTTCTCGAACCCGTCGAGCGAAACGCACGGCTGCATATAACCGCCCGCAACCGCCTGCCGGGTGATCTCCAGTTCCTGCGCGTTGATCTTGGGAAACAGCGCAAGTCGGGTCAGGTAAGAGCGAAAATCGGCCTTCGTGCGCATCGGCACATTGTCGGCAAGGCCGGCAAAATTCTGGAACCAACTCCCCAGCGTCGAAAACGTCATCATCCGCTCACCGAAACCGTTCGCTTCGACCTGTTCGGAAAGCAGCCGGCGCAGAATCGCCTTGTTGGTCTGTTCGTCGGGCGCAAGCCGGGCTGACGGAATCGCATCGAGCCGCTTGATGAACACCGCCGCCTGCGCGGCCTCGCGATCAGCCTCGGCGAGGCTATAGTCGCCGATCTGATCATCATAATCGTGCACGCCGACGATGGTCGCGTAGATCGGATTGTTCTTCAGGAACCATGCCCAATGATCCCGGACCACACCCTGCAGATCATCCACGGGCGCGGCCGCCGCCGGCATGGCGACAGACAAGAGCAAGGCGGCAATGAAAAGGCGGCGCATGGCAGATCCCCTTGTTTAAGGGTGTGTTGTTAAACCAACGCGCCGGAGGACAGAAGGGCCCCGTTCTATAGCCTCACCATCGACATCGCCCGCTCGCCGTAACGCGGCCCCGAAACCGCATCGGGCGGAATTGCGGCGGCAAGATCTGCGAGATCGTCGACCGTCAGCGCCAGGCCGGCGGCACCTATGCTATCCTCCATCGTGGCGAGGCGCTTCACCCCGGGGATCGGCACGATATGGTCGCCCTGCGCGAGCAGCCAGGCGAGCGCGACCTGCGCCGCCGATGCACCATGACGCCCGGCGATCTGCCGGACCGCCTGCACGATACCCATATTCTTGTCGAAATTTTCCTCGGAATAGCGTGGATCGTGCAAACGATAATCGCCTTCCGCGAGTTCCGCGCGGGATCGGATCGCGCCGGCAAGGAAACCACGGCCAAGCGGCGAATAAGGCACGAGCCCGATTCCCCGCGCGACCATAGCCGGGAGGATCTCCGGCTCGATCCCGCGTTCCCACAACGAATATTCGGATTGGACCGCGGTGAGCGGGTGGACGGCATGCGCCCGCGCAATCGTCGCGGCCGATGGCTCCGACAAACCGATATGCCGGACCTTGCCGGCCGCCACCAGTTCGGCCATCGCGCCCACAGTCTCCTCGATCGGCACGTTGGGATCCACACGGTGCTGATAGAATAGGTCGATATAATCGGTGCCGAGCCGCCGCAGCGATCCTTCGCATGCGCGACGAACGTTCTCGGGACTGCTGTCGGTGCCGCTGGTGCCCTCGCCGATCCTGAAACCGAATTTGGTGGCGATCACCAGCTTGTGGCGGTGCCCGGCAATCGCCCGGCCGACAAATTCCTCATTGATATGAGGGCCATAGACCTCCGCCGTATCGAAAAAGGTGACGCCAAGTTCGATCGCGCGATGCACGACGGCAAGCGCCTCCTTCTCGTCGGACTTGCCGTAAACGCCGACGCCCTTGTCCACCATCGCCATGCAGCCCAGGCCGATCGCGGAAACCTTCAGATCCTGACCGAGTGTGCGGTAAAGCATGCGATGCTCCTCTGCTTCAGATTGTGCCGCGCGCGGCGCAGTGCCGCTTCGGCATGACCATCATGGAACGGGCGAAAAGGCGCAAGCTCAAGGTGCGTATATGCTGATCGGCATGTCCCGCGGGTCGGGCGTCTCGGCGCGCCACCGCACCGATCCGATCGGCCGTTCAAGCCTGCGCCGAACGCGCTTGCCCGTCATGCCGGTTGCGTGAAAGCTGTCCGCCTTGGCCTGCAGATCGACGTCGGACTGGGTCATGCGGTTGCGCTGCCGCAGGTAATCGCCCCATGTCGGGCAGTGGAAGCGTTCGGTCCACAGCTCCGGCACTTCCAGATCCCGCGCGATCGACCAGTCGAATCCGCCATTGCGCTTGCGCACGCTCTGCAGCTTTAGCGCCACATCGTAGAAGTTGCGGGCTTCGGCGGGATCGACCCAATAATCGACTTCGATAATGATCGGCCCGCTGCGATGCGTAATCGCCAGCCCAACCTCCGGATCATTGCCGATATCCACCATTTCCGTCTCTGCCTCCGAGACGCCGGGCATCGGCAGGACCAGGCCGATCAATAGCATGACCACGATCGCAATACCGGACGCGACGAGTGCGCCGCCAATTCCCAGCCATGCACCCGCCAGATATCCCCACATCCATGCGCCCAGCGCCATGCCACCGGTCAGACCTGCCTGGAACCAGGCCAGCGCGCGCGCCGTCACCCAGCGTGGTGCCGAAAGTTGCACGCCGACATTCAGCAACGAAACCAGCGCCATCCACGCGGCACCCATGCCCACCATGGCAAGGCAGGTAAGCGCGATATTATGGCTGAGACCAGTTGCCACCGTCATCGCACCGGTCAGGACGGCGCAAAACTGGACCGCAGGCTCAGCCTTCAGCCGCTCGCGAATCCAGCTGATCATCAGCGCGCCGACAACCGCACCGACACCCATCGAGCCCAGTAGCAGCCCATAAGTCGAAGCGTTGCCATGCAACAGGTCGCGCGCGATCAGCGGCGTCAGCGCGCCCATCGCCGATCCGCTCACGCCGAAAGCGAAGGACCGGATCACGACGATGCGGATCGGCGGCGAATGTATCGCGTAACGCGCGCCCGAAACGATCGCGCGATCAAGCCGCTCGGGGGAAAACCGGCCCGGCAATTGCACCCGATTCCAGAAAAAGAAGGCCAGCAGCAGCGGAGCGTAAAGTATGGCATTGACGCCGAACGCCGCCTTGGCGCCTGCCATTGCGACGATCAGCCCCCCCAGTGCGGGCCCGAAGCTGCGGGCGAGATTATAACTGACCGCGCCCAGCGCCACCGCCGCCGGAAGAATTTCAGGCGACACCTGCTCGCGCACCGACGCCTGCCAGGCCGGACCGTAAAGCGCGACGCCGCCGCCAATCAGCGAGCAAAAAGCCAAAATTACCCAGGGAGTGGTCAGGCCGGCCATCGCCAGCATCGTCAGCGCGATCGCGCAGATCATCGCAAAGCAGAGCCCTGCTATCGCGATCTTGCGCCGATCGAACATGTCGGCGATCGCGCCGGCGGGCACCGATACCAGCATCAGGGGCAGCATCATCGCCGACTGGACAAGCGCGACCATACCGGCCGAAGACGTCAATCGCGTCATTTCCCAGGCCGCGCCGACGCCGAGGGTGAGCTGCCCGAAATTCGCCAGCAGGCTTGCCGACCAGATCGTCCGAAACGTCCGTTCGCGAAGCGGCTCAAGCGCGCCCAAACGTCTTACCGGCGCGCTTTCCGAATCCGCCATTTCGTGCCTTCCGTCCGTTCAAGGCCGCGCCACCGCCCGCTTACAGGCGGCAGCCGGTGCTGCCAGGCTCGCTTTATGCGCTTCATCTTTAAGGAGTATGTACGCCTTGCCAAGCCCGCTTGGCCGCAATCGATCGTTTGATTTCGCATGGCTTGGCTGACATGCCTAACAGCGCGCCCACATTCAGCGAGATTCGAAGCGCGCCGCGAACGATCGATTTTCCCTATGGGATGCCGCGATGGCCAGGAAGAAATTTTACCTGACGGCGGTCCTGCCGGATGGTTATGTCAAGACGATCGGCCCGACCGCGATCGCGTTCAGCCATTATTGGCGAATCGTCGCCCATCTTGGCCCCGCGAAGACAGAAGTCTTCTGGGGCCATGCCAAATCGCTGGCCGAAGCGAAAAAGAAGCGCACCGCTGCGATCGAGGCATCGCGCCAGCGCGGATGGGAATCCTATGATCTCGATATCGTCGAGCTGATCGCGACATCCGCCCCCCCGGAATAGGTCCGCATCGCCAGACCGACCGCCATGCCCATCAGGCGGCTGCGGCGAAGTCGATCACGACCTCGTCATTTTCGGCCCGCAGCTCGGATTCCTGCGCTCCTGCACACCGCGCCACGCTGGCAGGCCGCGCCGGGAACAGCCGATGCGAGAGCAGGACGAGCGCACCAAGCGCCAGATAGGTCGACAGGACGATGACCGGACTCAGCAGCAGCGATCCGCCGAGCAGTATCCGCAGATAATTGGGATGGAATCCGAAATCCTGCCCGATCGCCTCGCACACACCCAGAAAGGTGTCCGGACGGGCGAAAAGTGACGGCTGAGAGCTTTGCATCGAACTTTCCTCTGGCGAGCGGAGCGCTGTGCCCCTCTGTTGCCAGCCAGGCTGCACAAGCCATGCCAAAATTGGTCGACGCCCGATCCTCAGAGGTTTTGCCAAACTCGCATCGCTGCGAGAGCATTGTCATGTGTCGCCTCGCGCCAAATCTTGGGAAAATGCACCACCTGGACTTTTGCGCCGTGCATGACATTGTCGTGCGTAGCGGCTCGTGCAAATGAGGCTTATGGCAAAACTCTCTGTCACAACACTCGCCGAACTCGCAAAGCTCGCCGGCGTTTCGGTGGCCACCGTATCCCGATCCCTCTCCGGAAATCCGGCCATCGCCGTGGCGACGCGCGAGCGCGTCACGGCACTTGCCCGTGAACATGGCTTTCAGATCAATCAGGCGGCCCGCAATCTGCGGCTGAAACGTACCGGCGCGATCGGTGTCGTGCTGCCACTGGGCCATGAAAAGGATCAGCACCTTTCCGACCCCTTCTTCATGGGGATGATTGGCAGCCTGGCCGATGCGATCGCGGAGCGTGGCCGGGATCTGCTGCTCTCGCGGGTGATCCCGCGCGACGACCGCTGGCTGGACGCCATCGTCGATGCCGGCCGGGTGGACGGCGTGATCATCATCGGCCAGTCGAACCAGGCCGGCGTGATCGAACGGGTTGCGCTTCGCTACCACCCGATGATCGTCTGGGGTGCTGCGATGCCGGGCATGGCGCAGATCACAGTCGGATCGGACAATGTCGCCGGCGGGCGGATGGCGGCCGAACATCTGCTCGCGCACGGCCGCCGCCAATTGGCCTTTTTCGGCAATATCGACGTCCCCGAATTCGCAGCGCGCCACGCCGGATTCGAACAGGCGCTGGCCGCCGCCGGCGCCGGACCGGGCATGCTTGTGCCGTTGCATCTGACGAGCGACACATCGTTCAGCGAAATCGAACAATATCTTGCCAACAATCCCGCGCCCGACGGCATCGTTGCGGCATCCGACGTCATTGCCATGAGCGCGATGCGGGCGCTGGCCGCCCGCGGCAAGCGGGTTCCCCAGGACGTCGGTGTCGTCGGCTATGACGATGTGCTGTTGGCGATGCACACCACGCCACCGCTTACCACGATCCGGCAGGAGGTGGCGCGCGGCGCAGAACTGATGGTGGACATGCTTTTCCGTCGGATGGAGGGCAAGGAGGTGACCTCGGTGACCATGCCGCCAGAACTGGTGCTGCGCGCCTCTGCCTGATCACGCCGCCGCGATCACCGCCGGCGTGCGAGGCGCCACGATCCGCATCGTCGCCGCCGCCGCCGCAAGCATCAATGCACCAGCGAATATCAGCACGTGGCGTGGATCGCCGGCCAACACCGGCCTGTAGATCAGCGGCATCGTCAGGCTTTCGATGATCATCGGGATCACGATGAACATGTTGAAGATGCCCATATAGATGCCGGTCCGCGCCGGCGGGATGCTGTTTGCCAGCATGATATAGGGGTTGCCCATCATGCTCGCCCAGCCCAGCCCTATGCCGATCATCGGCACGAACAGCAGCCGTTCGCTGCCCAGCATCGGGATCGCGACCATCGCGGCACCCGATGCCACCAGGCAGAAGGCGTGCAGGGGCCGCGCACCATAACGCCGCGCAAAGGGCACCATCGCGAAGGCGGTGACGAAGGCGATGAAATTGTAGAAGCTCCCGATCTGCCCGTTGACGAGCACGGCCTCCCGAAAGCCCGTGCTCCTGGCATCAGATGCGTCGAACAAGGAACGTGCCAGCGCGAACGATACGAACTGCCAGTAAGCGAACATGCCATACCATTGGAACAGCATCGCCACCGCAAGCTGTCGCATCGGCTGCGGCATTTCGACGACGGCCGCGCGCAGATCGCGCACCGTCTGGCCGAACGACATCGGTTCGCGCGCGATCTCCGCCCGTTCGGCTTCGGTCAGCGGCAATTCGGGAACGCGGACGATCGACCACAATATCGTACTCAGCGACAGGACCGCCCCCACTACGAACGCGATCCGCGTGATCACCGGGATTCCGTTGGCATCGACAAGATTGCCGTCCACCCCAGACCACACCAGCAGCGACGGGGCGAGGTAGGAGAGCGTCTGGGCGAGGCCGGTGAACGCAGCTTGTGTGAGAAAGCCGAACGAACGCTGCCGCTCGTCCAGCCGGTCGCTCACATAAGCGCGATACGGCTCCATCGTGACGTTGTTCGCGGCATCGAGCACCCACAACAGACTCGCAGCGATCCATAAGGCGCGACTATAGGGCATTGCGAACAGACAGAGGCTGCACAACACCGCGCCGACCAGGAAATAGGGCGTGCGCCGGCCGAAACGGGAAACCGTCCGGTCGCTCATCGCGCCGATAATCGGCTGGATCAGCAACCCTGTCATCGGGCCGGCAAGCCACAGCAATGGCAGGCTCGCTTCATCGGCACCCAGATAGCTGTAAATCGGTCCCATATTGCTTTGCTGGAGCCCGAAGCTGAACTGAAGGCCGAGGAATCCCAGATTCATCTGCAATATACGACCGAGGGACAGATGTGGTCTCGATCTGGCGCGATCCGGCACGGGAACGATCGACATGCTTGGCTCTCCCCACTGAAGGACTATGGTTTCCTTCCTGCGGATGAAAGCGTAACTCGACCCGAGGCGTCATGCAATCGATTGCGGAAAATACTTGCAATCGATTGCATGACGTTGTTAAACGCGACTCGAACCGGAGACACGGTCACGACAGGGGAGAGGCATGATGAAGGGGCAATCCATATTATTGGCGTCAGCGGCGGTTTTCGTCGCCGTGCCGGCTCATGCGCAGCAGGGCGCCGATGCGCCAGATGCGAAGAACGACATCATCGTTACCGCCGTCGCGCGCGGCCAGAACCGGCTTGATAGCTCGGTGTCGGTCAGTTCGCTGAATGCCGAGACAATCGCCGCCGCGGCTCCCCGCTCGGTGGCAGAGATTTTCCGCAACCTGCCGGGCATTCGATCCGAATCGTCAGGCGGCGAAGGCAATGCCAATATCGCGGTACGCGGGCTTCCGGTCGCATCGGGTGGCGCCAAGTTCCTGCAGTTGCAGGAAGACGGCCTGCCGATCCTCGAATATGGCGACATCGCCTTTGGCAATGCCGACATCTTCCTGCGCAGCGATTTCAACGTCCAGCGTGTGGAAGCGGTCCGTGGCGGCTCGGCATCCACCTTCGCATCCAATTCACCGGGCGGCGTCATTAACCTGATCTCGAAAACCGGCGACAAGGATGGTGGTGCAATTCAGGGCACGGCCGGCCTCGATTATGGCGAATATCGCCTCGATGCCGATTATGGCGGCAAACTGAGCGACAGCCTGAAATATCATATCGGCGGCTTCTACCGGGTCGGCGAAGGCCCGCGCCGCGCCGGCTATGACGGCAACAAGGGCGGCCAAATCCGCGGCAACATCACCAAAACCTTCGATGGCGGCTTCGTCCGCCTCAACTTCAAATATCTCGACGACCGCGCGATCGCCTATCTGCCCAGCCCGGTCCGCGTGACCGGCAGCAACGGCAACCCGACCTATACGTCACTGCCCAGCCTCAGCGCCAACAACGACACGATCCACAGCGTCTATTTCACCCAGGCCGTGACGCTGAACGGTTCCAACGTTCGCGAGGTCGACGATATTCGCGACGGCATGCATCCGATCGTCAAGGCAATCGGGTTCGAAACCAGGTTCGACGTGGCCGATGGCTGGACCATCAACGACAAATTTCGCTATTCGGACATTTCGGGTCGCTTCATCTCGCCCTTCCCCGCCACAGTCGACAATGCTCAGACCCTCGCCAATGCGATTGGCGGTGCAGGGGCCATCCTGTCTTATGCCAACGGCCCCCATGCCGGCCAGGTGATCGCCAATCCGGCCGCGCTCAACGGCAATGGCCAGGCGATCGGGGTGGTATTGTTCAACACCAGGCTCAACAGCCTGAACGACATCACCAACGACCTGCGGCTGAGCCGCAAGTTCGATAGCGGGATGGGCACGTTCGATGCGTCTGTCGGCTTCTACAAGTCGCGCCAGACGATCGACACTGACTGGACCTGGTCCTCCTATCTGCTGGAGGCGAAGGGCGATAATGCCGCCTTGCTCAACGTCCGCACCGCTGGCGGCGCGCTGCGTACCGACAACGGGCTGGTTGCCTATGGCGCATCCTATTTCGGCAATTGCTGCCGCCGAAGCTACGATGTCGATTATGATACCAATGCCCCCTTCGCGTCGCTGAGCTTCAATCGCGGCGCGCTGACGATCGACGCCAGTATCCGCTACGACAGCGGCAAGGTCCGCGGCTTCATCGTCGGCGACGGCCCGGTGACGAGTTTCGATGTCGATGGCAACGGCACGATTTCCTATCCCGAGACGCAGACGACGGTGATCCCGCTGAACAGCCCGCAGCCGATCAATTACAATTTCCACTACACATCCTATTCGTTCGGCGCGAACTACCGCTTCGCCAGCGATCTTTCGGCCTTCGCGCGCTACAGCCGCGGCGGCCGCGCCAATGCCGATCGCTTCCTGTTCAACCCGAACACGATCAGCGCGACGTCGGGCCGGTTGCAGCCCGGTGCGCGACCCGTCGATTTCGTGCGGCAGGCGGAGGCTGGCGTGAAATACAGCCATCAGCGCCTGGCACTCTATGGCACCGCTTTCTGGGCGAAGACCGCCGAGCAGAATTTCGAAGCGACCAGCCAAAAATTCTTCGATCGCAAATATCGCGCTTACGGCCTCGAACTCGAAGGCAGCTATCATATCGGCGGCTTCGACCTGTCGGCAAGCGGCACCTGGACGAAAGCGAAGATCGTCAGCGACACGATCAGCCCGGCGGTGGTCGGCAACCGGCCGCGCCGCCAGGCCGAATTCGTCTATCGGATCACCCCGCAATATAGCGCACGCTTCTTCACAATCGGCGCGAGCGCGATCGGGACGACGTCAAGCTATGCGCAGGATACCGATCAGCTCAAGCTGCCCGCCTTCACCCAGATCAACGCCTTTGTGATCGTGCGGCCGATCGACCGGATCCAGCTTTCCGTCAACGCGAACAATCTGTTCAATGTCACGGGCTTCACCGAGGCTGAAGAGCCAGCCATTCCCGCCAACGGCATCGTGCGGGCGCGCTCGATCAACGGACGGACAGTTTCAGCATCGATCAAGTTCGACCTCTGATGGAACCTGGCCCGGATACGATGTGTCTCATCCGGGCCATTCGCCGAGTGAAGAATCAATGACAAGCTCATGGCCCCCCGAAGCTGTATCGGCGATTGCCGGGCAGCCGCTGCCAGCCGCTCCGCTGATCGATCCTGCGACGGTCCGGTCGATCCTGCCGGGTTTCGACCTGTGGGATCTCTGGCTGGTGCAGGACAGTGTCGGGCGCGTCGCCACGATTGCCGGCGGATCGCTGGTGATGCTGCTATCGGCACCCCGGCTGGATGACCCGGACGCACGCCATGCGATCGCCCGGATCAGGCTGATGCATCGCGGCTCGGCCGGTTGGAGCGATCTCGGCAATCTGCTACCCGATGGGCTCGCGCCCGGCAGTCGCGAATGGGCTGGTTCCGCGATCGTCAATGCGGCACTTGATCGCGTAACATTATATTTCACGGCGGCCGGCCGTCGCGGAGAGACCACAACCAGTTTCGAACAGCGATTGTTCGAGACCAGCGCCACGCTCTCGATCGTCGACGGCCGGCCATCGCTGCACAACTGGTCGACACCGGTCGAGTCCGTCGCCGCCGACGGCGTCATCTACACGCGCGACATGGCAGGCGGCGGAGCTATCGGGACGATCAAGGCCTTTCGCGATCCCGCCTGGTTTCGCGACCCCGCCGATGGCCGCGAATATCTGCTGTTCACCGCATCGCTCGCCGGATCGACCTCGCCCTGGAACGGGGCAATCGGGATCGCTCGGCGGGAACAGGGCAAATGGTTGCTCGACGTTCCGCTGATCAGCGCCGATGGCGTCAATAATGAACTCGAACGCCCGCACATTGTTTATCACCGACGGCATTATTATTGCTTCTGGTCGACCCAGCAGAAGGTGTTCGCACAGGATGGACCAACCGGCCCCAACGGCCTCTATGGCATGGTCGCGGAGCGGATCGACGGCCCGTGGCGACCGATCAACGGCAGCGGACTGGTGCTCGCCAATCCGCCGGCGGCGCCGATCCAGGCCTATAGCTGGCTCGTCCTGGATGATCTCAGCGTGCTGAGCTTCGTCGATCGACCGGGCCTTCCCGCCGAGGCAGCCGACGTCGCAGTCACGCGCCGCCATTTCGCCGGCACGCCGGCAACGCCGATCCAGCTGCGGCTGGACCACGCGAAAGCCATGCTCGCATGAACGCACGCGGGCCATTGCTCGCCGGGGTCGAACTCGGCGGCACGAAATGCATCGCGGCTCTGGCGCGCGACGGCGTCATTCTGCAGAGCGAGCGCTGGCCAACGGGCGATGACGCACAGGCGACCTTGTCGCGGATCAACGACTGGCTCGATTCTGCGCCCTGTCCCGAGCCGATTGCCAGCATCGGCATCGCCAGTTTCGGCCCGCTCTGCCTCGATCCCGCCAGCAGCGACTATGGCAGGATCGTCAACACGCCCAAGCCGGGCTGGGCCGGGGTCGACGTGCTGGGCATTTTGGCGGGCGGACGCAATATTCCCGCTGGCTTTGACACCGACGTCGCCGGCGCGGCCCTCGCCGAGGGTCGATGGGGCGCATCGATCGGCTGTTCGGTCCACATCTATCTGACGATCGGCACCGGCATCGGTGGTGGCGTCGTCGTCGACGGCAAGCCACTCCACGGACTGCTGCATCCCGAAATCGGCCATATCCGGATCAGGCGCCTTGCCTCGGACAGCTTTCCCGGAACATGCCCTTTCCACGGCGACTGTCTCGAAGGCCTGGCATCGGGGCCGGCGATAGCCGCCCGCGCCGGTTTGCGGGCGGAAGCCCTGGCGGACACGGATCCGGTTTGGCAGAATGTCGCCGATGATCTGGCGGAACTCATGGCCATGCTGATCCTCACGCTCTCTCCGCAGCGGATCGTGATCGGCGGAGGTGTCGCACAGGGGCATTCGGCTCTGCTGTCGCGCGTTCATAAGGCAACGGCCGATCGGCTCGCGGGCTATCTCGCCGGCCTCGATGCCCGTGCACTGGAGGCGATTATCGTACTGCCTACCCTTGGCGACAAAGCCGGCATATTGGGTGCCATTGCATTGGCAGACAGCGCATTCTCGCGATAAAAACCCCGGCTGCCCCCGAACGCGCATCCATCACTTGTTGAGTACTGCGATCCGTTCCGCCAGCGGCTCGGCCGTTCCGTCGCTGAATTCGCGTATATTGTCAAAACGGATCGCCTTGGGGGCGATATCCGGCTGGAACGTATAGCACCTGCCCGCCAGCATCTTGGTGGCATCGGATTGCCTTGCCATCGGAATGATACGCCCGTTCGCCATTCTGGCCCCCCAGCGCAGCAACCTGGCGGCCTCACGCAATTTGGGATCGAGTGTCTCCAGCCACGGCTGCAAATCGTCGAGCCGCATCCCTGCCTGTTCCGGTGGGGCGAGGATCGTAAACCCTCTGAGGGACCAGGCAAACAGCGTCTCGCCGTTCCGACGTACCTCCGCACACCGCACGCCATCGACCGGGTCGGATGCGAGGACATCGAACACGATTGGCGCATCGTCCGTGGCATGTGCCGCCGCGAGCACCGCAAGGTCGTGCAGATGCGTGCAATTGGCCTTTTTTTCACCCCGCGCCGCGAAATCGGCCAACGCCACCCCGGTAAAGGTTTGCACCAGCTGCACCTCCGCACCGGGGCAGGTCGTCCAGGGAACGCGCGTCATCGCGGGTTCTATGAGATTGGCGACCGTGCCGTCATGATGCACGGTAACGCTCATGCAGTGATAATCATCCTCGAGATCTGTCCGCACACGGCCCGGCTCCGGCGTGACGATGAATCGCCGCCGAAATCCGGGCTGATCGTCGATAGCTGCCATCACCACAAACACTCTCCGTCAATGGCGCACCGCGACCAGCCCTCGCTCAGCCCTTGCCGGGATAGACCGAGAGATCGCCGGCATAGGCTATGCCACCGTCCCAAAAGCGCGTTCCGCTGATCTTCTCGAAATAATGAACCGTGCGGGCAAATGATCCTGCCTTGGATCGCGGCTCCATCGCGATGCCGCTGGGGCTCAGCCCGCGCGCCCGCGCGCCGAAATCGGTAATCGTGAACAGGAGATCATCGGTCTGCTGCGCGCACATCACCAACTGGTCGCCGGGGCAATAGCGCTTCGGCTCGATCTGGACCGCCGAAAGCTCACCCCGCTTCATCGCGACATGGCCGGGAACGTTGGTGACCTCCACGCTGTGCACATTTTCATACCATGTTTCATATTCGGCCTGTCGGCCCGCCACATAATTGCCGAGGATGATGCTGACCCCGGACAAGGGCTTGTCTCGCCGCCAATTCAGGCTGCCTTTCCAGTCACTGTACAACCGATAGCTATAGATGCGCTCGCTTTCGTCATCATCGGCGATCATCCCGGCGTCACGGGCTTCGGCCAGCAACGGGCCGAGCGCCGGAACGTCGATCGCCGGATTCGGCAGATCGAAATCATAGATGCTGGCGAAACGCCATGGCTGCGGGATATCGGGCATGACCTGCGCCGGCGCTACTTCATAACGATCAGCATCGATAAAACCGCGTAGACGATCGAGATCGTCGCGATGCGACCCATCGAACCACGCGGCATATTCGTCTTCGCGACCGGCCGGCACGTTGTGAAGATGAATTGTTGTGTAAAGAGCCATCGAATCCTGCCACCCTCTCAATAATCTTCTGCTTTGACGCGGCGCCCGGAACCTTAACCCAAACGATCGATCATATTCAAACCGGGCATTCCGTCCCGTTCCGCTGCGGCCGCCCCAGCTGACCGCTCCTGGCGTCCGCATCACCAATGTTTCCCATGGAGCTTCCCCATGTGCGCAGGCGTGAATGTCGGTCACCCATGCGCGACGCGCATAGCAGGCGATCCGATACACATGATGTTCCTCGACGATATCCGGCCGTTAGTCCGTGCCGGTGATCATAATCCCTTCCCCCTGACGGGAAATCTTAACGCGGATGGCAATCCATCCATATTCGGTGCGCAAATGGGGCATCGGCCGGGTATGAAATCTCCGCGACCGTGCTTATGATGAACGCGCAGATCATGTGCTGCCGGAATATGGGCGCGGTATTCCTATAAGACCGCGTGCCGCATATGCGGTTACGCAGATACTGCGCTGATCAATTGCTGGAAAGTTGGGGAGGCAGACCATCGCTGAACGTGATGACCGGAAGCGGCTATTGGGCGCGAAACTGACAGTGCTGTCCCGTCAGCTCTGGTTAAATTTCGATCAGGGCGTCGAGCGCGCCGGACTGACCCGCGCAAAATGGAGTCTGATCGCAGCGGTTGCCCGCGCGCCGGGCACGACCCAGCGCGTGATCGCGACGATGTTGCAGGTCACCGAAGTCACCGCTGGCCGGATGATCGATCGCCTCTGCGCCGATGGCTATCTCGAACGCAGGGAAGATCCGCAGGATCGCCGGGCCTACCGGGTCCACCTGACACCAGCGGCAAGGCCCGTGCTGGACCAGATGAGTCAAACCGCGACGATCCATACGAACGCGGCGTTTGCCGGCCTGGAGGAAGAAGATCTGGCCAAGCTGGAGGATATTCTCGAAATCATGTCGAAGAACATCGCCATGTTCAATCAGCGCATGAATCAGAAGAATGCGCGGGCTGTTCGCGAAAGCGCGAACAGCGAACCGGAACAGCTCCGTGGCTCACCCGCGCTGAAGTGAAGTCCCGGGCGAGAATCCAGTAGAGGCGGCTACCCTTACCTGCCGCCGGGATTCCCCCCCCAGCGTGGACAGGCCAGCGCACCGCCTCCAATGTAAATCACCTGTCGCGCGGCGGAAAGGCAACGCTCCCCGCCCCGCTGCGATCCAATTACTGGATCGAGGCAACTTCCTTCTTGGTCAGGCTCGTCGTCAGCTTGCCATCGGCCATCGTCAGCGTGCTGGCCGGAATCGAGATAAGACGGCCATCGATGATCAACTGTGCCGAACCGTCCGCACCAACGCTATATACCGGGCCAAGCCGCGCGCCGCCGGCAGCGATCAAGACCTTGCCGCGAACCGGCACCACCGCCGTCGCTGCGGTCTGGTCGGCAAGCGCGGGGGCCGCGACGAGAACGGACAACATGGCGGCCAAATAGAACTTCTTCACTACGCTTCTCCTCAGGCGGATTCGGGAAACCCCGCCGATCCGCAGTTAATACTAAGCTACGTTAGTATTGATGAAAAAGCTTGTCAAGCGCTTTGCTGTGCCGCAACATATTTCGCCAAATCGCGGAAATCCGCCAGAGCAGGCAAGGTATTGATTGCGGTCGGCGAATGGTGCCGCTCCGGGCAGCAGCCCGATCGGGCATATTGCGCAGAGCGCGCTCGCGCCCCAATATGCGGACCGGGCGCCAGACAGGAGTGCGACCGCACCGAATGCGGCTCCGCATGAATGTCTGAAGGCTGCCGGAGTAATGAAAGCGGAATTAGAATGCCCCTCTTCGACATTCCGCTTGCCGCATCTGCGGACAAGGGCATCCGCCGACTGGCAGGAGCGACCGGCGCGTCGGCGCTTGCGGCGCTCGATGGGAACACCCTGATCGGCGAACGGGCAGTATTGGCAGGAATGACGATCGCCGGACGCCGTTCCGCAGGTGGCGGATGCACGCTGTTCGACGCGATCGGGGGAGCGGTGGCTCTCAACCTCGCCCGCCCCGCCGATCGCGAATTGCTGCCCGCGCTCTTCGCCAGCGACGCGCTCGACCCGGAGGATGAGACAGCTATAGCGGCTCATGTCGGCCGCTGTGACGGCGCTGCGCTCGTAGAACGGGGCCGGTCGATGGGACTTGCCATGGCGTTCGAATATGAAACCAACGCCCCCGCCTGCCCCATCTCCAGGCTGGCGGACGGCGTGCGCGCAGTGCCAGCGTCTCGACAGCCTCGCATCATCGATTTGTCGGCGTTGTGGGCCGGCCCGCTTGCAGCACATCTGCTGTGGCTGGCCGGCGCCGACGTCGTGAAGGTCGAAAGCCGGACACGGCCAGACGCGATGCGTGACGGCGACGCGGCCTTTTTTGCGCTGCTGAACCAAGGCAAAGCCAGCGTCGCGATCGATCTGGGGGATCCCCGCGACCGCGCGGCGCTGCGCGCGATGATCGCCGCTGCGGATATCGTGATCGAAGCCGCGCGGCCGCGCGCGTTGGCGCAGCTCGGTATCGATGCGGCTGCGATCGTCCGCGCGACACCTGGCCTCGTCTGGATCACGATCACAGGCCATGGCGCGACGGGCGAAGCCGCCGATTGGGTGGGCTTTGGCGACGATTGCGGTGTCGCGGCCGGGTTGAGTGCTGCATTGCATTCGGCCTGCGGGCAGACGGGCTTCGTCGGCGACGCGATCGCCGACCCGCTGACCGGCATTGCCGCTGCGGAGTTCGCATGGGAAGCATGGAGCAAGGGCGATGGCGGCCGTTACGGCGTGGCGATGCGTCATGTTGTCGCCGGCCACCTCGCCGATGCGCAAGCTTCCGACCCAATAGAATTGGCCACCACCCTCTCGGCATGGAACGCGGCCCAGGGACAGCCTTTTCCGGAGGTCGTACGCCGGCCCGCCCGCCCTGCCCGTCCATTCGGAGCCGATACGCACTTCCGGCTCGCGGCGGTCGCATCATGCTGATCCGAAATGCCGAACTAGAAGGCGGTGCGATCTGCGACGTTCGGATCGACCGCGAGGGGATCGTTGCGATCGGGCAGATCGCCGCGTGCGACGGGGAACCTGTCTTCGATGGCGACGGCGGCCTGCTGCTGCCCGGCCTGCACGATCATCACATCCATGTCGCGGCACTGGCGGCCGCGCAGGCTTCCGTCAAATGCGGCCCGCCCGAGGTGAACGGTCCCGATGACTTCGCAGCGGCGCTGCGCACGGCTGGCAGCGGCTGGCTGCGCGCCACGGGATATCATGAAAGCGTGGCCGGCCTGCTTGATGCCAATGCGCTCGACCGGATCACCGTGGATCGCCCCGTCCGCGTGCAGCATCGCTCGGGCCGGATGTGGTTCTTCAACTCGCCGGGCCTCGACGCAATCCTCGCAAATCGATCAGCGCCACCCGGTCTCGAACGTGTGGACGGAGGCTATACCGGCCGTCTTTTCGACGAGGATGACTGGCTGAGGGCAACACTCGGCAGCGCACCGCCGGCTTTTGCCGCGATCGGCACGCAGCTCGCACGCTCGGGCGTGACGGGCCTGACCGACATGTCGCCGGGCAACGGCCCGCTCATAGCCCGCCACTTCGCGGCCGAAAGAGCATCGGGATCGCTGCCGCAGCATGTTCTGCTCGCCGGCGGCTTCGATCTGGTCGATACGGCGACGCCCGACGGCATTTCTCTGGGCGCCGCCAAGCTCCACCTCCATGAAGCCGATCTGCCGCCCTTCGACGACGTCATCGCCTTCATCCATCGGGCCCATGCTCTGGGGCGGGTGGTCGCGGTTCATTGCGCAACCGAAGTCGAACTGATCTATACGCTGGCGGCATTTGCGGAAGCCGGCGTGGCGCCGGGCGATCGCATCGAACATGCGTCCGTCACCCCCGACACCGCGCTGGCGGACATCGCCCGGCTCGGTCTGATCGTCGTGACACAACCGCATTTCATATTCGAACGCGGCGACATCTACCGCACCGATGTCGAAAGCCGCGACCAGCCGTTTCTCTATCGCCTGCGCGCCTTTCTCGACGCGGGCATCACCCTTGCGGCGGGGAGCGACGCGCCATTCGGCAGCGCGGACCCGTGGATGGCGATGGCTGCGGCGACTTCCCGCCGCACACGGGCGGGTGCCACGATCGGCCCATCGGAAGCGCTAACACCCGAGAGAGCACTCGATCTTTACCTGAGAGATCCGGAAAAACTCGGCCAGCGCCGGCGGGTGGCGATCGGCGCGCCCGCCGATCTCTGCCTGCTCGACCGCCCATGGGCCAGCGCGCGCAGCGCTTTATCCTCCGATCTGGTTCGCGCCACCTTCATCGGCGGCCGGCTGGTCTTCAATCGCATCGATCAGCCCCCAGCGCAGCGCGGTGGCCGCGTTTATCCGCCGGCCTGACAATATCATCAAAGCGGCGCGCTGCCGCCCTATCCTTCGCGGCACCGAAACACAGCCGCCCGCACCCGGAATGAGCCCCATCGCCAGTTCGGGAAGCTGAAACCAGGCCGTGCGCGCGGCGGTAAGGCGGCTTGCAAAGGCCGCGATCTCGAGCCCGGCCCCCACGCACCCGCCCTGGACATGAACATCGAGAATGCCCGCACGCGGCGCCAGCGCCCGTGCCGGCAAGGTCTGGCTGCGGATGAGGTGCGCCACCGCCGGATCGCGGGTCGTACCGAACTCTTCAAGGTCGCCACCGATGCTGAAGATTGGCCCGACGCTGCGTAACATGATCGACTGCACATCAGGATCGAGGCTGGCGACCGTGAAAGCCTCGACCAGCCGATCACGCGTCTCCCGGTCGATCGCGTTGCGCGCCCATGGCCGATCGAGCGTGATATGCAAATGCGCGCCGACGCGCTCGACTATCACCCGCCCCGGCGGCGATAGCTCGGCCGGTGCCCGCGAGGCGAGCCAGTGAACATGCTCGGCGCTGCCTTGCAGCAGGCCATAGGCGAGCGATTCGGCGGTAAATGCCGCTTCGTCCGACAGGGTGCCGATGCTGCGCAGCAACTGCACCAAGACCGCCGCCGCGTGCGGCGCGCGCGATATTCCGCGGATCAGCATATCTGCCGTGATCGGCGGCTCGACCATCGCATCAAGCATGCCTGCCTGCGGATGGTCGGAATTACCGAAGCCTATCAGCGGGGCGGCGGTCATCCGGTCGATCGCCAGCCCCTCCGGCCAGCGATCCAGATCAACGAGTGCGAGCGGCGCACCGGCATCTCCCTGTGAGACAGGGGATCCGCCTGGGGCCATCAGGAACTGATCGATCTGCATTTTTGCAGCAGGATCAGGATACCGCCGACGGATGTCGCGCAAGGCTTCCCATACACAAGGCCACCATCTCACCGGCAAAGGCACGACGCTGGGCCTCATCCACTTCGCCCACCGTGGATTCGATCCGGAACCAGCCGATCAACCCGGCCGTGAATATTCGCGCGACGGCCGTGGAGTCCAGTATTGCTCCGGCGCTATCGCCACCGACCGTTTCAAAATCATTCTTCACACTGTTCACCACAGCGGCGAACCCGTGATCGTAAAAATCTTTGGCAAGTTCGGGGAAGCGCCCGGCCTCGGCGCTTATCAATCGATCAAAAGCGCGGACCTCTGTTATTCCCGTAGCGTCGAGAATTGCATTCGCCCGCTGCAGCAATCGCTGTTCGAGATTGAACGCGGGATCGAACGTCACGTCTGACGATGACGCCGCCCATGCCTTGAGCCTCTCCGCCACGATCGCCTTGAACAGATCGCCCTTGCTCGAATAGCGCGCATAGAGCGTACCTTTCGAGACTCCCGCAGCAGCTGCGACCGCCTCCATCGAGGTGATTGCATAGCCTTGCGACAGGAACAGCGCGCGCGCGACGGACAGGATGCTCCTGTCGATCTCCGCCGCCTGAGATGGCGTCGGCCGGCCGCGCCGTAACGTATATTGCAACGACCGGTCGGTTTGAGACTGCTGCTTGTCTTCGCCTGTCATCGGCTCGCTTCCAATCTCCCGGCATCGTGATAGCCGCATTTGGGCGAACTCGCCACATCCGTGGCCCTTCCGGAGCGCGATCCTGTGCTGCACCCTGCAGCGTCCGTCAATATGCCGGAAGCAAGGTCCTCGATTACGATCCCACAGAAGCGGAGCATCCCCGATCAGCGGTTCAGGCCAACCAGCACCGTTTTCACGTACAGCGTCTGGTGATTTTGGTCACGATATCATTCAGCCAGCGGACTGTTTACGATGAGATCAAGTTCATGATCTGACAGCCGGCTCACGAAAGACAGGCCGAACATGCTGTTGCGCACCCACCTGACCTTGGCAAAGAAAAGTCCGTCACGCCAATGGATCGCAATCGGGGTGTTGGCTTGCAGCCCGGATACGGCATGACCGAGCCCGCCCCCCCGCGAGATATTTAGAAGATGGACCGGGACAACCGATCCCTCGCAGCTCATTTGAATGCGCAGGAAAATCTTGAATCGCTTCTCGCCGCGCCGATCGACGAAGGGAGCAATATCTGGATCGGCGGACGGCAGCGGCATCCCGGCACTCCAAAAAGCGATGACAAGAATGGCTTGCGCTCGCTACCTTGGGACGTCGATTATCACCCAATCGTTATGCAAAGGTTATCCCGGCAGCTATCCATGGAGCGAAGCGGCCGAGCGATGAGAAACGACACGACGCCTAAGCGCGCACCGGGCCGGCTTTCCGGAGCTGTCGCTTCGGTGAGAGAGTGCCGGATCGCAGCAATGCCGATGGCTTCAATCGGCGCCGTCACCTCCCTCCCGGTCTCGTTACATCACTTTCCGTACGGTTGGTCCTTCACGTGGTGGCGACGCCGACATGTTCAGCGCCACCTCCTGTCCGGGGTTCAGCCCGTCACTTCCCGACATGTTCGTTAAGGAACTGCACCGCCCTGGCCCATGCGACCTTCGAGGAAGCCTCATGATAGGAGCTACGGTCATTGCAGTGGAAGCCATGGTCGGCCTCTGGATAGCGGTCAACATCGGTCGGGACACCGGCCTTCGCCGCAGCTTCCCGAAGCGTCTTGACTTCCGCGACCGGGATGCTCTGATCGAGATCGCCGAACTCGCCAAGCCAGGGTGTCTTGAGTGACGGCGCCTGCTCGGCCATCGCCGGCAAGCCGAACCGGCCTTGCGCGATACCCCCGCCGTAGAAGGTTATCGCCGCGCCGAGCTCCCATTCCGCGCCTGCGTGGAATGCGATCGTGCCACCCATGCAGAAGCCGATGATCGCGACCTGCTTGCCCGAGAAGCCAGCCACCGACAGGTGACCGAGCGTAGTCTTGAGATCGGCTTCGATATCCGCGCGATTGAGCTTCGAGATGTGCGGCATCACCTCCTGCATCTTGTCATAACCGATCACCGGGTCGCCGGTGCGGTGGAACAGGTGTGGAGCGACCGCGAAATAGCCTTCGGCCGCCAGGCGATGGCAAATCGTCTTGATATGGTCGGTGATACCGAAAGCTTCCTGGATGACGATCACCGCACCCTTGGCCTCGCCCTGCGGCTTCGCTTCGAAAAACTTCATGGGAACACTCTCCAGACGGTTTGAACTCGATGAACTGACTTTCGGCTTGGGCCGGTCGATACGAATGACGCCATCCTTCTCGAGCTGGGCCTGATCCGCCGGGCTGAGGTCGACCCGCGCGAGAATTTCGGCGGTGTCCTGGCCGATGGCGGGCGCGATACGCGGCGCGGCAAGCGGCGGATCGCTGCGCACGGGAATCTTCATGGTGACGGTCGACTGATCGGCATCCAGCCACTGGATCCGCGCTTTCATCTGCGGATTGTCGGCAACGTCAGCACTCTCGATGACGGGCACGACCGGCACGTCGGCGCGGGCGAGGATCGTCATCCAATCGTCAAGATCCTTGGTCGCGATCGCTTCGACGAGCACGTCGTCGATCTCCTTCGAGCCGCGCACCAGGTGGCCCTCGCCAGCATGGGCCAAAAGATCCTTGCGGCCCGTCGCTTCGGCCAGCCGCTCGAAGAACTTGCGTTCGAGCGCCATCAGCATGAGCGGCTTGCCGTCACGCGTACGATAGGCCTGGATCGTCGGTGCATGGGCGGGCGCTGCGGCCGTCGTAGGGGACGGCGCCTCGGCCACACCGGCTTCGATCGCACGCCGCGAGGCAACGCGCTCCTCGACCTCGTAATTGGCGAAAGCCGCGGCATCGGCCTGGGCGACGTCGAGGAACACCGGCTTACCGGTGCGGCGGCTCCACGCAAGCGCGGCGAGCGCGGACGAAACCCCGATCAGCGGCGCAATGACTGCGCCGTGATAGACATGCCGCGATGGCACGCGCGGCCGTCCCTGCTCGTCCTCCTCCACGCCTGCCAGCCCGGAAATGGCATCGAAGCCGACGCCGTGGCTGGGCAAGTCGCGGTACGGTCCGGTCTGGCCATAGCCCGAGAGCGCCAGCATGACGATGCGCGGATTCAGTTCGGTGATGACGTCCCAGGTCAGCCCCATCTTTGCCAGCGCGCCAGGGCGCAGCCCCTCGACCAGAATATCGACCGTGGGGATCAGCCGCTTGATGACCTCCAGCCCTGCCGGGGTGCGGGTATCGAGCGCGATACTGTGCTTGCCGCGATTCCAACGGCGATGAAGCCCCGAATCGGTGAAGCCGGGGCGCGTTCCCATCAGCCGGGTGGTGTCGCCACGAACCGGCTCGACCTTGATCACTTCGGCGCCGAGATCCGCCATGTACATGCCGAGCTGCGTAGGCGACAGGCTTGCGATCTCCAGAACACGAACGTCCTCCAGAAAGCGTACGCCTTCACCAGGCTTATTGTCGGTATCAGATGAGCTCACATCAGGTTCCTCAAGTCGTCGGCGGCACGTGGCCACGCGGATTCTAAACGGCCCGGTCCGCCGCCGGTATAAACTTTACTGATGATCAGTGAAGGCAGAGTCGTTAAAATTCCAGCATTTCCTATTGCACTCGACCTGCGTTCTTCCAACTTCCAGTGATTCTGCGAACAGGTATCACGATTCAGGGGCGTGGTTCACGAATTGCACCTCAAGCCTACGATACTTATCGACCAGCCGCATGTAATGAGCGCGAATCACATCGCAGCCTGCGAATCTGAGTAGGTTCGTCTGTTGGGGGTGCAGCACAGCTGGCCGATAGCACCCTGCAAATTACGGTTCGATCACGCTGGGACTGGCAACGCCCGGTCCGGCCCAGTTCGGCAGCAGCCCCCGCTCGTGACAGAAATGCTGGGCCGCGATCGTCTTTCCGGAAAGCATTGCCGCCTCGGCTTCCGTACAGACCCATCGCACGACCTTGGCGGGTACGATCGGCGATGCGCCATCGCCGCCGAAGCCGAATTCCCCCATGTCCTGCTTCATCCGTTCGGTCACCACGAAACCGGGCTGGATATTGAAGAAGCTAAGCCCCTGAGCAGACAGTTCGGTGTGGAGAATTCCGACGGTGCGGTGGAACGCGGCCTTGGATATCCCATAGCCAATGCCCCAGCCGCCTTTTCCGGCCGGCTTGCGCGGCGTATCGAACCCCGCCGATGACGTAATATGCACGATCGTTCCGCTGCCTTGCCGCAGCATTTGCGGAATGGCGATCTGGTTCATCACCAGGGGCCCAAGGCAGTTGGCTTCGATATGCTTGCGCAGGATATCGACCGGCGTGTCCATGAACAGGTCCATATGTCCGGGGCCGACATAACGCCCGCAATGCACCAGCACATCGAGCCGCCCATAATGTTCGATGACTTTCGCAATCGCCGCGCCGAGCGTTCCATGTTCGAGCAGATCGGCCGCAACGGCCATCGCCCGTCCGCCAAGCCCTTCGATCTCCGCGATCGTGCGATCGAGGCTTCCGGGCAGCGGAGAGGTGTCCGTCTTGCGGAGAGTCGACGAATGCTCGCGACGCTCTCCCTCGTTCATCGTGCGCGCGGTGACAGCCACGTCAAACCCTGCGTCTGCCAGTTCGATGGCGATCGCCTTTCCGATCCCGCGGCTGGCGCCGGTCACCATCGCGACGCGTGCGGCTTTCTCATGCGCGGCCATTTTTTCTCTCCCTTCGTGCGATCATGGTCCGGTCAGTTGCCAGGGGGCACCTTTTGATCGGCAAGGCGGGGGTCGCTCTGCCCCGCATACGCGAAATTTCGCTACGAGTGCTTCCGCATCGCGCGAACGGGGGCGGCGAGCATGGCCAGCAACGCGCGATTGAACGCTTCCGGCCGTTCATACATCGCCCAGTGGCCGGCGCCTTCGATGACGCGGAAATCCATATCCGGCTGATAGCGCCGCAGCACCTCTTCCTGTTCATGCGCGAAAGGGTGGGGACGGTCGAACTCGCCCCACAATGCATCAATCGGCATTTTTAGCTGAGGAAGAACGATCAGCAATTTGTCGGGCACGACCAATTCGCCGATCTTCTTGAAGCGCGCCTTTGTAGCATTCGCGATAAGCAGGTGCATGGCCAGATCGTCCACCGTTTCAGGATGATGCAGCATCAGCCCGAGCAAATTGGCCTTCATCGCATTGCGGCGCTCATCGCCGACGAGGCCCCCGACCCGACCCAGGCTGACCTTGCCATGCGGCGTCCCGATTCCCCCCACGCCGATCAAAATCAGGCGGCGCACCAGTTCAGGGTGCCAGCGTGCGAAATAGCCGGCAATCACACCGCCGAACGAAAAGCCCGCAACATCGGCCTTGCCGCCGGCATGCCCGGCCTGCTTCAGAACCTCCGTCAGCCCGGTTGCCAGTGCGGCGGATATGGCCTCATGGCTCTCTTCCGACGGTGAAGAAGAATCGCCGTGGCCCGGCAGGTCCGCCGCGATGACCATCCGATTTTGCGAAAGCGCCTGGATATTGCGCACCCAGTGCGTCCAGCAACCATGACTGCCGTGCACCAGCACAAGCGGCTCTCCGCTACCCCAGGCGCGCCAGGCCATCGAGCCGCCAGCATGCGGCGTATCGAAGCGACGAGCGCGGCCTTCCAGTTCGACGAGTTCGAAGGGATGCTGCTGCTCGGATGTCGAGCCCTGCCCGACCTTGGTCGGCCCTCGCGGTGGAGCGCTCTGCAATGCCAATCTCTTCTACCGACGCCGCGGAGCTCGCCGGTGCTGCCCAGTGGCCATCGTCCCCTCGCCGGCGGCGGACGATACGGCACGAACAGTCACGGCAGGGCCGTACCGCAAGCTTTGCATCATTCCACCGGCAATCCTGTCACCCGGCTCGCTTGCGATAAACCATTCAGCCATGGCGGATTGCTTAGCAGCGCCCTCGCGGTGCGACAATGTCCCGAGCTCAACTGCAGAAGTTCCGGCCCGGCGATAGCCCATCCAGCAGGTCGGACGTTCGGCTCGTCCCCGGGATGCATGCCCCTGCGGGTCGCGAAAAATTGCAACCTTCACATCACCAAGGAACTTGATAGAAGCAACCCGCGAGTCGCGTTGACCGCGTGTGAAGTTCAACACCAGAAAAGGGCCAGGAAGCCGCATCCTAGCCCCCAGATGCCTGAAATGCGGGTGTAGCTCAATGGCAGAGCAGAAGCTTCCCAAGCTCTCAGATTTGGCGTTTTTCTGCCATTTCCACTGTAAACCAGCGCAAAATCGCCCCTGTAATTTCAATGGCTTGAAATTCAGGTGTAAACCGAAAATACGCCATTCAGTAAGCAACCCTGATGGTGCAACGGGTTGCAGGGATCACTCTTCGAGTGCGCCCCAATGATCGTCCAGTGACCCTTGGAGTTGCGAACCTTCGATTTCGGGCCGACCTGAAACGCGCCTGTATGCGCGGATCATCAATGGTGGTGCGTCGGGATGATCGGTAGCGTGGATCATGTGATACATCGTCCTGCCGCCACGCCTCGCGTTGTGTATCGCATAGGGGTAAGCATAGCCGTAGCCAAGCTCATCCTTGAACCGCGCAGCGACCATTTTTGCCCGAATGACGCTTTCCATCCCCTGAAGTGACCTCCAGTCCGAACGGCCCCACCACCGTTCAACCTTGGCAGCGGTTTCATCGCGACCGACCGCCGCAATCGAGCGATCAACCCAGCCCGTCGCGAAGAAGTAAAACAACTCGATCTTTCGCCCCGTCTTCCGTAGCGCGAGCTTCCGGACGGTTTCCCATGAGCACTCGAATGTGCGCTGGTCGAGTAAAGCAAATGTGGCCGTCGTCTCCTTGATGCGCGGCGAGGCCAGCACCTCATCAATCGTCGTATTGAAGTCACCGGGTAGGACAGAAATCCGACGTTGCGACGTGCGATGCTCGACGGCGAGTGCCTCCAGCCGGGTCGCTCCAGCCGCGCTCAGATCACATAACCAAAAATCACGCATCCACTTGGGATTGTTCTCCAGAACGAGTTTCGCGGACCACATCTCGGGATGGTCGCTTTCTTGGGGAGCCGCGAAACCGTCAATGTAAGTGCCGTGCCGCGTCACCATCGTAAACAACTTCAGATAGTCGCGAATGAGATGAGCTTTGTTCTGCGTCCATAGAGGATGGCGCAACGACCGAAAATTTCGTTCCGGCGGAGCCGCCGCCATCACCGGAAGATCGGCGGGAGCAAAGAGCAGTGGCGCTGTTATTATGCCCTCCGTGCGCTGGGAAGTCCGTCCCAGACTTCGCCGTCAAGCATTCTCCCGGCCACCTTCTTGCCAAGGCGCAACATCAGTGTCCCATCAGCGGCGTGATCTGCTCGGGCTTTCGCCAAGTTAATCCCTTGACCGGGTGCCCAATCGCCCCACTGCTTGAAATGGAAAGCGACGTCCGCCTCCATGCACTGGTTCATCACGTCGCGGAACCACGCCGGGCTTGATGGGCGGGCTTTCGGACCGCTCTCGCCCCCGGCGATCACCCAATCGAGAGTGGTCCCGAGCCAAGGACGCAAATCTAGCGGCCCCAGCATCGGCTCGGCCGATATGAAACGCACGGCGGCGGGCAAACGAGCAAGATATGGGAGGCGCTCGTCAGCCCATTCCTGACTTTCAACGGTTGTGCCGATCCAGACGTTGCCCGGCCAGTTGATCGTCCACGGCACGTTTTCCGCTATTCGCTCGGGTCGCTTTGTTAGCAGCAGCCAGTCCAAATGAGGAGTGGCTTCTATCAACGCCCATAGCTTGATGCGCCATTCTTCAAGCCCGTCACGATCCTCGAAAATATCGGCCATTGAAGCGCAAAATACACGGAGACGTTCGCCATTTTTTGCCGCCTCAAGGTTCCATTTCAGCGGTTCAGCCCAATGTTTGTCGCCAAAGAAACGGCGTTCAGACTTCGGTCCCCACACGTTTTGACCAACCCGCTTGGACCACGCCTCGGCATAGCAGTGCTTACAAGCTGGGGAGACCTTCACGCACCCCCACCACGGGTTGAACGTGTGATTGGTCCATTCAATCCGCGAATTCTTAGCCATTCATGCTCCGGCGCTGACCTACCGTATCCGACATAATCACTCGCGCACGATGCCTCATGTTCTATGTTCGTTCAAGTCGCAGGTAGCTCTGCTCGTTATTGCTCCGTGGTTGCTCAGACCAAGCTGGCCTGCCAAATCCGCTACGACGCCATCGCGGCCAGCCTGACCGAACTTGCCGAAGCCGAACCGTTAGGCGATAGGCTGTACGAAGCAGACGACGAGGACACAGTCGCCTTCGCCGCCGAGGAGGAAGACGCCTTAACCATGCCCGCGCCCGTGCCTGCCAGCCCTAAAATCTATCACATCGTGCATGTGAATAAGCTGGCATCCATCACGGCGGATGGGTTCCTGTATTCCGATGCAATCATTGCTCAGCGCCCGGCCATCGGCACGGTCATCGGCATGAACCATATTAAGCAGCGGCGATTGCAGTCGCTGAGGTTAAACAGCCATCCAAACCTGTTCGTAGGTCAGTGCGTGCCCTTCTATTTCTGCCCCCGTTCGGTGATGCTCAACATCATCTCACGGGGGAGTTCCGACCTTGAGTACAAGGACGGCCAAGGGCCAATCGTGCACCTTGTTGCCGATCTCCATCAAACCGTAAGCTGGGCGCAGCAGAACAATTTGCGCTGGGCCTTCACCCTATCAAGCGCGGCCACTCACCATTTCGAGGATCGCAACGATCTCAGCAGGTTGAACGAAATTGATTGGGACGCGATCAATGCTCACTATTGGTCCAGTGTCCGAGATCAGAAGCAGGCGGAGTTTCTAGTGGAAAATAAATACCCGTGGCATTTGGTCGAAGAAATAGCGGTGTTGAACCAAGGCACTGGCCAGCGAGCCGGGCAGGCCATTGCCGGTGCGGCGCATAGGCCGGTCGTTCACATTCGACCGCAATGGTATTACTGAGGGATAGCCATGGCACATATCGAACTCAGAACCGGAGACATTTTGAAGGCGGATGCGGAAGCTATCGTCAACACGGTGAACTGTGTCGGGATCATGGGACGCGGCATCGCTCTGCAATTCAAAAAGGCATTCCCGGCAAACTTCCGAGCCTATGCACGCGCCTGCGACGAGGGCGAAGTCCAGCCCGGTAAGATGTTCGTGTATGACACCGGGGCATTCACCAACCCGCGTTATATCGTCAACTTCCCGACCAAGCGGCACTGGAAGGGTAAGAGCCGGATCGAGGATATCGAAAGCGGGCTGGTCGCGCTAGCGCAGGAAGTGCGCGAGCGGCATATCAAGTCAATTGCTATTCCGCCGCTAGGCGCGGGCCTAGGCGGTCTGGAATGGGCCGATGTCCGCCCGCGCATCGAAGCGGCGCTGTGCAACATGCCCAACCTCGATGTGCTGATCTACGAACCCAAGGGTGCACCTGAGATCGTCAAATCGAGCGACGTGCCGAACATGACGCCGGGCCGCGCCGCGCTCGTCACTTTGATGCACCGCTACCTGCAGGGGCTGATGGACCCGTTTGTAACCCTGATCGAAGTGCAAAAGCTGATGTATTTCATGCAAGCGACCGGCCAGCCGCTAAAGCTAAACTACGTCAAGCATCACTATGGTCCCTATGCGACCAACCTGTCGCATGTGTTACACAAGATTGAAGGCCACTTTGTGGCTGGCTATCAGGATGGCGGCGACCAACCCGACAAGGAACTAATGATCGTGCCCGGTGCCATTGCCGAGGCCGAAGCGGCATTGGATAACGAGCCGCAGACCCACTATAATTTTAACCGGGTCGCCGATCTGGTTGACGGCTTCGAGACGCCCTACGGCCTCGAACTGCTGGCGACGGTCCATTGGGTTGCGACCCGCGAAGGCGCGGACACTCCCGATAAGGCATTGCCCCTCGTTCACGGCTGGAACGAGCGCAAACGAGCCTTCACCCCGCGACAGGTCGCCATCGCCTTCAATACGCTCAAGACCAAGGGCTGGCTTGCCGCGGCATGAACACGCGGAGGCCGCTAGGAATTTGATTATGACTGAGCTTGTCACCAAGACGGACCTGAGCATGGCGATCGATCATCAGACGCTGCACCTCACGGTACGGCTCGGCTCGCTCATCATCGTGAGCCAAAAGCATCCCACTGGGCGGTCGTCAACGCTAACTCGTGCTGCATTCTGACGCGCGGCGGCTAGTCTTTTACATCAAATCCCAAGAAGCGGAGGGCCTTGATCGTACGCCCATTGATGGGCGGTCGGGCAGCATCCATCCACCCTAAAAGCTCCATTACGCACGCTTCTGCGAAACCGTCGAGCCTCCGCTTTTCGTCGTACAGACAATCATATGCCCGTTCGAGCGCGGTTCCGGAACCGTGCAGGAGGTACGTCAACGTGTCCTTGATTGCTCGCAATGAGTTCCGTTGGGCAAAATCCGCGCGCAGACCGGGAAGGCCGCCGGAGACAAACCGCAAGCGGTCATAGAACGCGTGGACGCCGATCAGCGCGTCGAACAGTTCGTCGTAACTAAGCTGTTCGATGGCCTGTGACGAGGCGAATGTGGTGCGAAGCCGCTCGATTTTGGAAACCTCCTTCTCCGCATCAAACATGTCGCCAGCGGTCGTATTCTCGACCGCCCCCCAATCGCCGAGAAAATGGATGATCCGCTTCCGTCGTTCGGGCTGATCCGCAAGCGACGTCGCCGACCAGCTATCCCCCGGCGCTCGTGCTATGCGCATCCAGCCGAGAAACCTACCCAACTCGATCTCGGGGTCTCCGTCTACGTATTCCGGGCGGCGCTGCCCTAGCCCCTCGAATACTGTAGCAACTTCGTAAAAGGCCGGAATTAGCTCTTCGTCATATTTTCGGCGCAATCCCTGAAGAAATGATCGCTTTTTCGAAACGATCTCGCTGCCAACCTTGGCACTGGGCGGCGCGGCCGGCGGGCACCAGTTTTTCTAGGAAGTCTTGAAACTCCTGCTCCTCTTTCGCCTTCCCGATCATTTTGAACGCTTGCTCATAGCGAGCGCAGATTTCCTCATCGAGCACGTCCGCATAATCCCAGAACAGGTTGAACATTGCAGGCAGGGCGTCGAAACCAGTATCTCGGCCCTTCCGCAAAACGACAGAGACTTCACGATTGGTCTTCAATCCCGCGTCGGTGAGGTTGGCCGATCCGACAAGCGCCACATCGTCAATGATATAGAGTTTCGCGTGAAAGCTCCGGCTTGTGTAATAGCGCACCGCGACATGAGGATCGTTGAATGCCTGTCGCAGGACAGTTGGGAGTGTGATCGAGCATAGCCGGACCAGCAAACGGACCTTGCAGCCCCTCACGGTCAGGGCTCCTATCGGTTCAAAGGTCGAAAAGAAGGGGCTGGCTAGGAAAGCTTGGCTCGCGCCGGGCGCGTTCAAAGTGAAGAAGTCGATCGTATATCCTGAGGCCGCAGAGTTTCCGTAAGTGTCCCGAACCTTCTTCATAGGCTTCCCCTCAAAAGGTCGGCTTGGCGCGACGATTATCACCGCATCGCCCCTTGCAACCCGTTGCATCCCGCTCCCAGTCATTGATCGGCATCCTTACCTGACCTAGAAGGCCGGGACCACTGTCCCGACTTCACGCGTCGTGCGCGGGCACTGGCGTTTTGACGGGGGATTATGGCGAAGCTCAGCCAGCAGGAACTGGAACGGCATCTCTGGGGCGCGGCGGATATCTTGCGTGGCACCGTCGATGCCGGGGATTACAAGCAATATATCTTCGGCCTGCTGTTCTATAAGCGCCTGTGCGACGTGTGGGACGAGGAGTATGAAAAGCTCCTTGCCGAGACCGGCGACCGCAACGAAGCTGCCGACCCTGACGAGCACCGCTTCCACATCCCGCCCGAACACCGCTGGGATGCCATGCGGCAGCAGTCCACGCAGATCGGCCAGCGGCTCAACAATGCGTTGGCCGCTATCGAAGATGCCAACTTGCGGTTGCGCGGCGTGTTCAACTCGGTGGACTTTGCCAATCAGGATCGCTTCTCCGACGCCTTGCTGGAAAAACTGCTGGCGCATTTCGAGAAGCACCGCCTGCGCAACGCTGACGCACCAGCCGACATGCTGGGCGACGCCTACCTCTACCTGATCAAGATGTTCGCGGAAGGCGCGGGCAAGAAGGGCGGGGAGTTTTACACGCCCCGGTCCATCGTCCGGCTCATGGTCGAGATCATTGACCCGCGCCCCGGCATGTCGGTTTACGATCCCACCTGCGGATCGGCGGGTATGTTGCTGGAGGCGGTGCAGTATCTCAAAGATCGCGGCGAGGATGCGCGCAGCCTGTCACTCTATGGGCAGGAGAAGAACTTCGCGACGTGGGGCATCGCCGAGATCAATCTGTTTCTGCACGACGTGGACGACGCCTTCATTGCCAAGGGGGACACGATCCTTTCACCCAAGCGGTATGACCCCAAGGCCCGCGAGTTTGTCGAGGGCGTCGGGGCCTATGACCGGGTGCTGGCCAACCCGCCGTTTTCGGAAAAGGTGTGGGGCTACGAGGTTTGGCAGAACGGCGATCCGTTCGGGCGCGATGATTATGGCTGCCCGCCCAAGGGCTATGGCGACCTTGCCTTCGTTCAGCATATGCTCGCCAGCCTCAAGGATGACGGGATGCTGGCGGTGGTCGTGCCGCATGGCGTGTTGTTCCGTGGCGGGGCCGAGGGCCGCATCAGGGAGGCTATGCTGGCCGCAGACGTGATCGAGGCGGTTGTCGGCCTTGCGCCTAATCTGTTCTATGGAGCAGGCATCCCCGCCGCGCTGCTGATCTGCCGGAAAAAGAAGCCTGCCGAGCGCCGTGGTAAGGTGCTGGTCGTCAACGGCGATGCCACCTATCAGTCCGGCAAGGCGCAGAACTTCCTGACCGACGAGCATGTGAAGGCGCTGGCCGACGCTGTGCATGGCTTCGCCGACATCGACAAGCTCGCGCGCGTGGTGCCGGTGGCCGAGATCGCCGCCAACGCCTTCAACCTCAATATCAGCCGCTATGCCCAGACCGGCGCGGATGCCGAGGCGGTCGATGTCGCGGGAGAAGTTGCCAAGCTCCAAGACCTGATTGCCCGGCGCAATGACGCCGAGGCGGTGATGTTCAGCCATCTCCAGAGGCTCGGCTATGTCGACTGAGGTCGCCGAACTTGAACGAGCAGTTGACCACTTGCCGGATGGCTGGACAAGCCGCCGCTTGCTGGACATCTGTCGGCCCCGGCAGTGGCCAACGATCTCTCGCGAGCAGTTCACCGAAAACGGCTATCCGGTCTATGGGGCAAACGGCCAGATCGGTCTCTACTCACAATTTACCCATGAGAGCGAGACCATTGCGATTACATGCCGGGGAGCGACGTGCGGGACGATCAACTTGGTTCCGGCCAAGTCATACATCACGGGGAACGCAATGGCGCTGGACAATCTGGACGTGTTGATTGCCGCTGAGAAGTGACCCGGGAAGGCCAGTAATTTCCACCGAGAATTGACCCATGTTTGAACACGTCCCTGGCTTTGAGCGGGGGGA